>NZ_DF967965.1:1443149-1970959 GCF_001050195.2 Anaerolinea thermolimosa | reverse complement strand
GGGGGGTGGGGAGTGGTTTTCTGGTAAAAAGCCCGGCGATGGTTAACCCAAAGGCAATGATCCCGACCAGGCTCAAAAGGAGTCCGGCTTTTTTTCGGGCAGGTCCTGAGGTTGATAATGGTGGGTTCTTCGCAGGGATGTTTTGTTCAGGTAATTGTGATGGCGGCGAGATAACTGCTCCCTGCGATGTCATTTCGAGTGCTCTTTTTAACTCGAGCTGGAAGGCCTGGGCTGAAGGGTAACGATCCCCGGGTAAAACGGCCATGGCTTTTTCGATCACCCGTGCAGTTGCAGGGGAGATGTGCGGTTTATGGTGGAGGATTGGAGTGAGCTCAACACTCCCCATAGCCCGGCCCAGCCCATCTTCGGGGATCATTCCTGTCAGTGCGGCGTAAAGAGTTGCGCCGAGAGCGTAAATATCGGAGCGAGGATCTGTGCCCTGGCCATACTGCTCGGGTGGGGCATACCCAGGAGTAAGAGCCTGGGCGCCGGTTGTGGTTTTCTCTCCCTGCAGGCTTCGTTTGGCCAGGCCAAAATCGACCAGAAACACCCGGCCGGTTGGCGTAAGCCGGACGTTGCCTGGCTTTATGTCGCGGTGGAGGATAGGAGGTTGACGGGTATGAAGATAGATGAGCGCATTGCAGATCTCAATGCCAATTTTGAGAACCTCTACCTCCTCAAGCGCCCCTTTGTTTTTCATCCATTGCCGGAGGTCAGTACCTTCGATGTAATCCATCACCAGATACTGGCCTGAACCAGGGACGGTGAAATGATCCGTAACCCGTGGCAGGTTAGGGTGTCGGAGGGTGGCCAGAATATTGGCTTCTAGGGAAAACTGACGAACGTGCTCTTCTCCAGGGAGGAAATTTTCTTTGATTGCCACCTTGAGGTTTAAAGTCAGGTCGTGAGCGGCATAGATGGCTCCCATGCCTCCCTGAGCAATGACTTCATCGATGCGATAACGTTGATTTAAAAGAGAGCCGGGTTGGAGCGGCATGAGAAATTAACCCTGTGGAAGGTCAAGGAACTGACTGGGGAGAAGGCCGCCATGAGGGGCCAAACTCAAACGCCGGGTCGGTGGTCAGGCGGGTGATGTTTGCTCCGTTGATGGTCATCAAATAGATGTCGTGGTTGTCTCCATCAGGCCAGCCCTCATACGCCAGCCAGAAACCATCGGGAGAAACGCTGACGCTACCTACCGGGCCGATATTCACCTCAGGATTGGCCGGGATGCGAAATTCGCGGTAAGTAAGGCGGTCTTCGTAACGCATACCCACCAGGTTTGGCACTTTCGAACCCCCGACGATTTGATTGTAAAAGATGACCTGCCCATCCCTGCTCCAGACCGGTGAGAAGTTGTTGAACTCCCCGTTGGGGCTGAATTGCACCTGGCTGTTCCCTTCATCATCCATAATCCAGATCTGCCCAAAGACGATTTTCCGGACAAAGGCGATCTGATGGCTGTTAGGCGACCAGGAGGGTTGGACATCAGCGAAGCGTGATTGAGAAATTTCTTTGACTGCCAGGGTTTTTAAATCAATGGTGAAGATACTTGCCCGGCCGGTGCGAAGCGAGGTAAAGGCAATTCTGGTTCCGTCAGGCGACCAGGCAGGATCAAAATCGCCTTCAGGGCTGGCGGGCAGAGGAGTGAGGCCAGTTCCGTCTGCATTGATAATGTAGATGGAACTTCCGTCGTAAATTTCACGCTTATTCAAGCAGGGAGAGATGAACGCCAGACGTTGACCATCAGGTGACCATGCCGGTTGACAGGCGCCATCTTGCATATTTGTAATTTGCCTGAGGCCTTTCCCATTAGCCCCGATCGACCAGATTTGCATCATTCCAGTCCGTTTGGAAGCAAAGGCGATCTCTGATATACCTCCACCCAGCGGTGTGGCAGTTGGAGTAAGGGAGGGGACAGCAGTCTCGGTTGGTGAGGGGGTAATTTGAGGCTGCACAACCGGGTTGGAAGTTGGCTCAAAAGAGGGGGTGGGTTCGGACGAAGGTTGTGAGGTGGGGCTCTCTGGCGGAGAGAAGGGGGTTTCAGATGGAATGACTGGAAGGTAGGCTGTTGGGGCGGTGAAGTAAGCCAGCACTGTCTGAGGGAGGTTGGGTTGGAGCTGAAGAGCAATATAAGCTCCGGCGACAATCAATGCCATCAGAGGGAACATCAGCCATGGAGAAGATTTCCGCCGCCTTCTGGACGAAGGCCGAGATTTTAAGCGCATTCCCTGGCCTCCGTTCCCGGCCATTTCTCCTTCAGGTGAACCGAAAAAGTCGGGGGGAGGAGGTGAGATAGTGGGGCGTTCGCGAAAGAGAGCTGCCATTTCACTGCAGGCGATCAGGGCTTCGCGGAATTCTCTGGCTGACTGAAAACGATCTTCGGGGTCAACTTCCAGAGCGCGATGAATAACCTCTGCCAGCCGGCGTGAAACCTTGGGGTTGAGCACGCGCAGATCCGTCATCTCGGCCTTACCGGTCATCCGATTTAATCCGTCTTCGGGGATGACTCCGGTCAGTGCCGCGTAGAGCGTGGCTCCGAGAGAATAAATGTCGCTACGTGCATCAGTACTGGCGGTTCCGTATTGTTCCGGTGGAGAATAACCGGGGGTCATAGCGCGGGCACCGGTAAGGGTGGCCTGGCCTCCCTGAAGGATTTTTGCCAAACCGAAATCCACCAGCACTGCCTGACCATCGGCAGTTACTTTGATATTACCCGGTTTAAGGTCTCGATGAATGATCGGGGGGGTGCGAGTATGAAGGTAATCCAATGCCTCGCATACAGAGATGCCGATCAAAATAGCTTCTTTTTCCGGAAGTGGCCCGGTACGTTCCAGCCGCTGGCGAAGGTCTTCTCCTTCGATGTAATCCATGACCAGGTATTGCCCCTGATTCTCAAGAATGAAATAATCGGTGACGTGAGGTAATCCTGGATGGCGCAGGCTGGCGAGGATGCTGGCTTCACGTTGAAACTGGCGGCTGTATTCATCCGTCAGAAAAAGGTTTTCTTTAACCGCTACAGAAATATCCAGATGGATATCGGTGGCACGATAAACTGCCCCCATTCCTCCCTGACCCAGGATGGAGACAATCCGGTACCGATGATTAAGAAGTGTGCCCGGAGCAAGTGGCATGTCGATATCCGATGGAAAAACCGATCCGAATGTATTCTACATGAGTTATCGGGTATGCGCAATGAAGTTGATATCAAACCGGCCTAGTATTCCGTGAATGATTTCTGAGGAGTGCCATACCCGAACAGATCAGGTGAGAAAGACCAGACACCCAGCCCCAGGAAAACGCCAAACCAGAGTGTGGCGAGGCGGATGAGCACGGTGGCTGTAGAAGCAATGGCGGGATTTTCGCGCAAGATGAGGGTCAACAACCCAGCAATGGAGACCTCCGCCGCTCCCAGTCCCCCGGGAAGGGCAGAGGCGGCACCGATAACGGTAGAGAAGGCAAGGACAAAAACGGCCATTGCCATCAGGTGCTGGTCGGGCTTCAGTCCTAAACCGAGGAGGATAAAGTAAAAACCTATCCCTTCTCCCAACCACGAAAGAGTTCCCAGCGCCACAGCAAAGAGGGTGGGCGCAGGGCGGAATAGCATGAAACTCCCCTCATAAAACTCGCGAGCTGATTGAACCAACCGGCGGAGGATGGAGACCTTCTCACCCTGATCGAGAAGCCAGTTGGCTGCCGGGCGGATCTGGAAAAGAAGGATGATGAAAACAAGCAATCCCAGCACCCCAAGAAACACTGGCCAGTATTGCGGATAGGTCATGACACCCAGCAGAGAGAGTGCCAGCACAGCCAATCCGTCGCTGATCCTCTCGGCCACCACCACAGAAACCCCGCGCCCAACCGGCACACCTGTTTGCCGCATGAGCCAGACACCTTTAAGGACTTCTCCCACTTTTCCCGGGGTGACAGCGAGAGGAAAACCAGCCATGAACAGACGGATACTGTTTTTCAGGGAGATTTTTCGAATGCCGATCTGGTTCAGATAAAAATGCCACTTAATAAACCTCAGGGTGTAGTTACCCAGGGTAAAGGCAAGGGCAATGAGGAAGTATTTCCATTCAAAACGGAGCAGGGTGAGGCTGACGCGTTGCAGATCACCGAGCAGGGCCAGTCCAATGAATACCAGCAGGCCAAGGACAAAGCCGGGGATTAAACGGCGTAGAATCGAAGTGGAAGATTCGTTCATGAATGGATATTCCTTCTGGCATTATACAGGATTCGGATTTTCCGTGGCCTTACAGGAGGTAAAGTCGGGCTTACAAAACTGTAAATTCTCGATCTTTCGGGTAAAATGAAATTATGTTTCCTCAGATTCCATCCGATGCTTCGGAAAGGCCTGTACTGGTGATCGGTGCGGCCGGTGTAGACATGGTGGGTGTACTCACTCAGCCTGCGGAGAAAGGTAAATCGAACCTGGCGCGCAACCGTTTTTCCTACGGGGGTGTTGCCCGAAATGTGGCTGAGAACCTTGCCAGGCTGGGGCAACCCGTCAGTCTCATTACGGCTGCCGGGGGAGATCACCTGGGTAAGGAAATGCTCGAATACACGCGGGCCTGTGGGGTGGATATTTCTGGCTCTTTGCAGGTGCAAGGATATTCGACCGCCTCTTATCTGGCGATCTACGACTCATCAGGGAAGCTGGAAATGGCGGTTGAGGATATGGAGGTGTTACGGGCGATTACCCCGGCCATTCTCAAGGCCAATGCGCATCGCTTTGAAGAAGCCAGTTTAGTGTTTGTTGATGCTAATTTGTCTCCGGCGGCGTTGAAAACGGTTTTTTCTCTGGCGAAAAAGGCCCGGATTCCCGTCTGCGCTGATACCACCTCACCGGCTCTGGCTGAGCGATTATTACCATACCTGTCGAGTTTGTTTCTCCTCACTGCCAATAGCGCGGAAGCCTCAGTATTATGCGGTCATGATCCTGAAGTCACTGAGCGATCTTCTGCACTGGAGGCGGCCCGCTGCCTGGTGGATCGAGATACAGAAATTGCCATTATTACCCTGGCTCAGTTTGGGGTGTGTTACGCCACTCCCGAAGTGAGCGGTCATGTTCCAGCAGTGCGGACAAAAATTATCGATCCGACCGGGGCGGGAGACGCCCTGACTGCGTCGGTGTTGTTCGGTTTGACCAATCAGATCCCTCTGGACGAATGTATTCGCCTGGGGGTTACAGCGGCCTCGCTGGTGCTTAAACACAAGGGAACCGTCTTCCCGGGACTTTCTCTTGAACGCCTGTATGATGAACTTGCCCTGTAAGGGATTTGAGTGTGAACATTCCGCTTCATTTTTCATCTGAAGTAGCCCGTGCCAGGCAGGCCGGGCAGGCTGTTTTAGCCCTGGAGTCGGCTGTCATTACCCATGGTCTACCACACCCCATCAATCTGGAACTGGCGCGTTTGCTTGAAGATGAGGTTCGCGGGGTGGGGGTGACACCAGCCACCATTGCGATTATGGATGGGGCCGTCCGTGTTGGCCTGGATGAAAACGCATTGGAACGACTTGCCACCATGACTCCTGATCGAAAAATGAGCCGGCGCGACCTGGCCATCGCTTTATCTCGCAGGCTTTCGGGAGGTACAACGGTAGCAGGTACTCTGCTTATCGCGAGAATGGCAGGTATTCAGGTGTTCTCTACGGGTGGTATTGGCGGAGTTCATCGGGGTTCGCGTTGGGATGTCTCAGCAGATCTTGAAGAGCTCGCTCGAAGCCCTCTGGTGGTAGTATGTTCCGGGGCGAAAGCCATTCTGGATTTAGAAGCTACGGTTGAGATGCTTGAAACTCTGGGAGTCCCCGTGATTGGATTCCGAACGCACTCCTTCCCGGCTTTTTATTCCGGGGATAGCGGCCTCCCGGTGGACATTATGGTGGATTCTGTAGAGGAGGTGGTTGATATTGCCCTCCGACATTGGCAGCTTGGATTAACGGGTGCTGTTCTGGTCGTGCAGGCTCCACCTGAGGAGGTGGCTATTCCCTACGATCAGATGGAGGGAATCATTCAGGAGGCTCTTCAAGAAGCGCAAAAGAAGGGGATACGTGGATCTGCAGTGACGCCATTCTTGTTGGCCAGGGTAAGCGAATTGAGCGGTGGAGAAAGCCTGCAGGCCAACCTGGCATTACTGAAGAACAACGCAAGGCTGGGTGCTAAGATTGCCCTTCAACTGGTTAATTCTCGCCGACTAACAGGTTGACCCAAGAAATTCCGGGGTCGTCTCGATTGACATTTTGGGAAGATCATAGTAAGATATGCCCGCTCGGCGAGGTAGCTCAACGGTGGAGCAGTGGACTCATAAGCCATTGGTTGTGGGTTCGAATCCCACCCTCGCCACCTGAACGATCCACTTCAGGGATCGTTTTTTTATTACCGGTAACCCCGTTGCGGGTAATGTGTAGAAAATTCCCTTAGAACCGCAGTGCAAGCCACGCGATCAGCAAGGTCAGTAATCCCCCAAGGAACGCCCTTTTTCCGAAGGACTGCTGGCGCAACATTTCAACCCCCAGCTGTTTCTGGGTTTCAGTGACGTCACCCTTTGTGACATAGCGTGCAAGGAATGCGTATGAGTAATCCCGCGAGGAGCCTAAAAAGGATATTCCACCAATCATCAATTGAGCAGCGGCAGCAAGAAATAACCCATCGCTCCACTGGCGTGGGGTGGACCAACCCGAATACAGGCCGTAAATAGCTACCAAAATCAGGGTCACCTCGGTCAACCAGAATGTGCGAAGTACCTGAAAAATGATTCCGGTGCGGCCCGGGTTAACGGGCATCTGGTGGGGGGAATTCGATGAAGATGGCTCAGTACTCACAGATTAATCATCCTTGTAGGGAATAGTATAGTACGGAACAGCCAACCCTGAAAGGTTTTGCCGGGAGATTCACCTCTGGCCTGGTTTTCAGGGTGAAAAATGAAACGCGAAAAACCAGTCAACCAAATTCTGACTGGCTTCTTGATGTTTAATCCTCTCTTCCTGTCAGCTGGTAAGCTGTAACAGCGCCTGCGAAAGCACAGCGATGCTTTGGTGGTACTCACTGATCAGAATGTGCTCCTCGGGAGTATGATCGAGGGATGAATCGCCCGGGCCGTACGCAACTGCCTGGCATTTCCATGCCGGAGCCACGATATTCAGATCGGCAGTTCCTGTTTTGAGACTGAACGTGGGAGCCCCACCCAGTGAACGGATACCTGCGAGCATGGCGCGTACCAGGGGTGTGTTTTTTTCGGCCCGATAAGAAGGGATCCAATCTACAAGGTCGAGCTTTGCATCAGGGGCGAGAGCCTGAAGCTCGGAGATCAAGTCATCAGAAGAAAGATCAGGAGGCAGGCGGAAATTCATTTCCAACTGGGCCGAATGGACGAATCCGTTGGTTGAGGATTTCATATCTCGGAGCGAGGGGGTGAGCTGGTCGAAGATGCGGTTTTTGCCTGCATTTTTCCTGGAAGTGTACCCTTTCACCAGATTCCAGGCTTCTACGGCAGCTTCACAGGCGCTTTCTAATTGAGCCGCAGTGTGGGCCACAGGTTTGTCTATTCGCAGGCGAACCCAGGCGCTCCCTTTATATCCCAGGGTTACGTGGTCCCATCCGCTTGGTTCTCCGATGAGGACACCATCGGGATGGTAATCGGCAAGGATTCCCCGGGCACCGCGCGAATCGCCTTCTTCGGCAAGCGCACCAATGACCACTATACGCCAACCGGCCCGGGCGCCGACTCTGGCGGCGGCGGCGGTAAAACAGGCTAATGGACCTTTGGCATCTACCGCTCCTCTCCCGTACAGACGGTCGCCAATGGTTTGCACGGGAATCTCCCCGGGAACGGTGTCAATATGACCGAGTAGAACCAACTCGCGCGGACCTTCTCCCAGAATGCCCACAGCATTGCCGGTGCGATCAACATGGGCCTGAAACCCGAGCTGATTCATGAGATCGACCAGATAATTCACGGCGGAACTTTCACTTCCGGTCGGGCTGTAATGGTTTAATAAACCGATCAGGATCGATAAATCATCCATGCGTTAAGCATCCAGAACTTTGCGGGTTTTCTCCACAACTACCTCTAAATCTTCCTTATCGATTACGAGAGGAGGAAGAAAACGAATGACTGTCAGACCAGCTGGCAGTGCAAGTATCCCTTCGTTCATCAGGGATTGGAGGTATGGAGTGACTTTCTGCCGTAATTCTATACCGACCATCAGGCCAAGGCCGCGAACATCCCGAATAAGCGGTGATTCAAGGCGCATCAGGGCGCCAAGGAACCACTCGCCCAGTTCGGCTGCACGCTCAGGAAGGTGGTTGGTTTCGATGAAATCAATGGTAGCTAAAGAAGCCGCGCAGGCCAGCGGGTTACCTCCGAAGGTAGAGCCATGGGTTTGGGGGGGGAGCTCGCCCACCCGATCACCCATCAAAACAGCGCCCATCGGTATCCCTCCTGCAATGGATTTTGCCAGGCAAAGCAGATCGGGCTGGAGGTTGTGGTGCTGGAAGGCAAACATGCGCCCTGTACGCCCGAAACCGGTCTGTACTTCATCAATGATTAGCAGAGAACCACGCTGACGACAGAGCTGCTGCGCTCCGCGTAAGAATTCCGTGGACGCGGGGTTGACTCCGCCCTCGCCTTGAACCACCTCAAGGATCACTGCAGCAGTAGAAGGTCCGACCGCGGCATCCAGTGCTTCCAAGTTGTTATATGGGACGTGTCTGAAACCTGGAACGAGCGGTTCGAAAGGCTCACGGTATTTCTTTTCCCAGGTGGCTGAGAGTGCGCCAAAGGTGCGCCCATGAAAAGCGCGCATGCAGGCCACGATTTCCTGCCTGCCCGTGGCGAGCCGTGAAAATTTAATCGCTGCCTCGACGGCTTCGGTACCCGAGTTGCATAAAAACACACGCGGTAATCCGGTTAAGCGGCAGAGGCGTTCTTCGAGTGCGGCGCGGCGATCATTGTAAAACATTTCAGGACAGGAAATAAGCGTTGCCGCCTGTTCAAAAATGGCCTGTACCACTTGAGGGTTGGCATGCCCAATGTTGGCCGCTCCCTGACCTCCAACACAGTCAATGTATTCCCGCCCCTCTGAGTCCCACAGGCGTGCCCCTTTGCCACGTACAATGGCAATCGGGCGCTTGGTGTAGAGACCCGAAGTAAACTGAGATTCTATCTCGATACTGTTCATGGTTCTCCCGAACGAATGGTTGAAAAAGCCGCGTGTGGAGGCTTAAGAAATGACGGTGCCTTTTCCAGCCAGTGCATCCAGCAGGGGATGCCCGGTGCGGCCATCGGCAAAAATAACCTGAGGAACCCCGAGATCAATGGCTTCGCTGGCTCCGAGAACTTTTTTCTTCATCCTGCCTTCGGCAAAGGATAGTGCCTGTTCAAGCCCAACCCTTGGCAGGTGAGCAATCACCGAGCTTTCGTCTGGAAAGTGGCGCATCAGTCCTGGCACATTGGTAAGGATAATCAATTTTTCGGCTTTCACAGCTCCAGCAACCATAGCGGCAGCACGGTCAGCATCTACGTTAAGAGCTTCCCCTTTGGCGGAAAGTGCAAGAGGAGCAATGACCGGCGTATAACCGGCTTCGATGAGCATGGATAACAGGCTGGTGTTCACCTGCTCGATTTTCCCCGTGTAATCGTCTCTCAGGATAAGCTTACGGCCATTTTCTACAATCCTGATGGCTTCTTTTCGATGCGCCTGCATGAGTTTTCCGTCCAGTCCGGTGAGACCGATGGCATTCACCCCGGCCTGTTGCATTTTCTCAACAAGAATGGTGTTGATCTTCCCGGCAGTGACCATGGCAAAAATTTCCAGGGTGGTTCGGTCGGTGTACCGGCTTGTGAAACCTGTTTCATTGGTCACAAAACGCGGTGGATGGCCAAGCCTGGTGGAAATTTCATTGGTTTCGGCTGAGCCGCCATGCACCAGAATAATGTCTTGCCCCTGACGGATTAATTCCGCGGCATCGGCGCAAATGGTAGTGAGGTTGACGCCCTGTGCGCCACCGATTTTAACAACAATCATGGTCGCTCCCTGGTTTTAAATGGGGTGAAGCCCGGGAAATTCCAGGCCGGTAGTTTCTGGAAAACCGCACATCAGGTTCATGGCCTGTACTGCAGAGCCTGATGCGCCTTTCATCAGATTATCGATGGCGGCCATGGCCACTACATGACCGGTTTCGGGGTCAAAGTCAAAGCCTACATCAGCATAATTGCTCCCGGCGAGAATTTTTGGCTCGGGAACCCGGTAGATTCCCCGCCGATCTTTAACCAGACGAATGAAAGGCTCTCCATTGGCCCAGTCGCGGAAAATGCGCCAGAGGTCTTTTTCGGACACTCCCGGTTGAACAAAGGCATGGGCAGCAGCCAGTGCCCCCCGCACCAGATCGACGGAAGTCATGGTGAGGTGCACATCAGAGATACCAAGTTCTTGAATGACCTCAGCTGTGTGGCGGTGGCCATACGCCGAAAAGGTGCGAATCACCCCGGTTCGCTCAGGGTGATGAGAACCCGGGTTCGGAGAAGCTCCTCCCTCGGAAGAGCCCACCTTTATTTCCACAATGACCGGGCGAGATCTGTCCAGGACACCTGCTTTCACCAGGGGGTAAAGGGCCAGATTCGCGGCAGTAGCATTACAACCAACCCCGCTGATATAGGAGGCCGTTTTCATTTCTTCCCGGTGAAGTTCGGGTAAGCCATAGACAAATTTTTCCAGCCAGGCGGGGGCTTTGTGGGGTTCTCCGTAGTATTTTGCGTATAATGCCGGGTCGCGAAGCCGAAAATCGGCTGCCAGATCGATGATCCTGGGAGCAAGAGTCGCAAAGTGCTCGATTTTTGACTGGCTTTCACCATGGGGCATAGCCAGGAAAAGGACGTCAACCGGCTCAACCTGATCGGGAGCCGAAAATTTTAACTGCGTGCGTTTGCGCAGATTGGGGTGCTGCTGATAGACATACTCGCCCAGGTGGCTTCCTGATGTGGCCTGATGTACGCTTACCCCCGGGTGATTCAGAAGCAAACGGAGTAATTCTCCGCCAGTATAGCCTGATGCTCCAATAATTGAAACGGAAATTTCCGTCATAATGGATCTCCTGTGTGTCCGTTTCCGGGTGCGATAGATGTAGTTTCTTGTGAGGTGAGATCAATAGGGTTGAAAGTGTAGACCGTGAGTCTGGTAATAGCCGGGCGGGTATCAAGCATGTTCGGGGGTTGTAATTTAACTTTCCCCTGGGCAACCCGCAGGGTGTAATCTACGATGACGCGGGCGACATCGATCCCGGTGGCCGGGGCCAGGGTGTGGAATTCCATGGTGTGATTGACCTCGTTGACCAGATATCCGCGCTGGGGGTCTTCCAGAACATCCACGGCGAGTACCCCGCCACCCACCGCCCGTGCTGCCCGCACACACAGCTGGTGTAATTCCGGGGTGACAGGGCAATTGCTGCCCTGCCCATCACGGGCGGTGTTGGTGATCCAGTGGGAGGAGGAGCGGTAAATGGCACAAACGGTTTGATCCCCAACGACAAAAGCCCGGATGTCACGCCCGGGTTTGCGGATGAACTCCTGGATGTAATAAATGGAGTGTTGATAAGACCCCAGGGTTTCCTTGTGCTCAAGAACCGCCTCTGCGGCATCACGGTCGTTGATTTTAGAAAGTAACCTTCCCCACGATCCCACCACGGGCTTCAACACCACCGGATACCCCAGTTCTTCAATGGCGGCCAGGGCGGCTTCGGGGGTAAAGGCAACCTTTGTACGCGGCTGAGGGATTCCAGCCCGGGCAAGGATGGAAGACGTGATCAGCTTATCACCGCAGGCCGAAGCCACGTAAGCCATATTCACGGTTGGGATACCCCATGAGTTTAGTATCTGGGTAGCATAAAGGCCGCGGGCAAAGGAAATACTGCGTTCCAGCACCACATCGTAGTTTTTCCAGTTACCCGGCTGATCCACATCAAAGGTAATATCGCGGTCGTCAATGCGGTCAAAATCGACTTCGGCTTTTTCGAGGGCTTCGATCAGCCATTTTTCTTCGATCCGAACCCGAGATAGTAAAAGGCCAACCTTCATTCCGCCTCCTCAGGAGCCAGTAAAGAACCGTTTTGGTTACTCGCCCCAGTCTTCTTCTTCCATAGGGGCGAGCTCGAGGGTGGGGGGCTCAAGGCTGGTGACCTCGAGATCTACACCGCAATCAGAGCAGACAACAATTTCGCCGATAACAACCCCATCCAGGGTAATTTCGGCATCACATTCAGGGCAATGAGCAGTAGACATTGGATTACCTCCTAAAAAATGGTGTGACTGATTAACTACCATCGCCGCCGCGAGGAGTTTGCGAAGCGGGGATGGAACTGCGCGTTTTATGATCATCGAGAAACGCCCGTGCCTGCTGGAGTTGAACCTGGACGGCTGCCGGGCTGGTGCCACCGGGGGAGTTCCGCCGGGCGATGGAGGCCTGGAAGTTGAATACTTCGGCAATATCCTTTTCAAAAGCCGGGCTGATGCTCTGAAATTCTGCCAGGGGGAGCTGGCTGAGGGGAATTTCCAGTGCTGCCGCCCGTCTGACAGCTAAACCTACCAGGCGGTGGGCTTCGCGGAAGGGGATCCCTTTGTTCACCAGGTAGTCAGCCAGGTCGGTGGCAAGCATGGCTGGATTAAGGGCAGCTTCCATTTTCTCAGGACGAATGATCAGGGTTTGTAGTACACCTGCCACCACAGGCAGCATCAGGCAGAGGGTATCGGTTGCCTCAAATACCGGCACCTTGTCTTCCTGAAGGTCTTTGTCGTAAGCGGATGGCAACCCTTTGAGCACTGCCAGCAGGCCGGTGAGCCGCCCGATCATCGTCCCGGCTTTCCCGCGGGTGAGTTCGAGGGTGTCGGGGTTCTTCTTTTGAGGCATCAGGCTGGAACCTGTGGAGTAGGCATCGGAAAGCTCAATAAAGCCAAACTCGGCGGATGTATAAAGGATGAGCATTTCAGCCAGGCGAGAGAGATGAATGGCGATCATCACCGCGGTAAAAAGGAATTCAGCGGCTGAATCTCGGTTGGAGACGGCATCGATGCTGTTGGGAGAGAAGGTTTTGAAGCCCAGTTGATTGGCCAGGAATTTTCGATCAATGGGGAAGGGCGTGCCGGCCAGTGCACCTGAACCGAGGGGGAGTACTGCTGCCCGTTCGCGCAATTGAGCAAGGCGCTGCCGATCGCGAGCAAGGGGCCAGAAATGAGAGAGCCACCAGTGACTGAGAAGAATGGGCTGAGATTGCTGGAAGTGCGTGTAGCCTGGCAAAATGATCCCCATGTCTCTTTCGGCACGTTCTACCAGGGCCGTCTGGACAAGTTTTACGAACGCATCTACCCGATCAATGGCATCGACAATCCAGAGGGCAAAATCGGTGGCCACCTGGTCATTGCGGCTGCGCCCGGTGTGCAATTTGCCCCCCACCGGCCCCACCAGCTCGATTAACCGCCGTTCAATGGCTGTGTGTACATCTTCGTCGGTCGGGGCATGAGTGAACTTCCCGGCGCGTACCTCGGCAAGGATATCGGTTAGCCCTTTGCTGATCTGGTGTTGTTCGTCGAGGGTGATCACCCCGGCTTTCATCAGAGCCTTGGACCAGGCAATGGAGCCACGGATATCAACCTCAGCCAGCCGCCAGTCGAAGGATAATGAAGCGTTGAATTCCCAGGCGATAGGATCTAACCCGCCGGCGAAGCGCCCTCCCCAAAGTTTCGACATGATCTCCTCCTGAATGCATACCAGAGCGATGTGATCGATTAAGTGAACATTTTAACCGATCTGTTCCAATTAATCGCGTTTGAATGTGGAATAATCCGGGGCGTCGTATTCGACCTTTTGCCCGTTGGCGATGTCACGCATGGCCGCAACCTTGAGAGGGAGGCCGAAGAGGGTGATAAACCCGGCAGCATCGCTCTGATCGTATACACTGTCTTTGCCGAAAGTGGCGAAATCTTCACGGTAAAGCGAATCGATGCTCTTTTTTCCAGCCGGGATGACCTGCCCTTTGTAAAGTTTCAGGCGTACGGTACCGTTGACGTGTTGCTGGGTGACATCAAAGAAGGCATCCAACGCCTCGCGCAGGGGAGTGAACCATTGTCCGTTGTATATTAGCTCGGCGTACCGCTGAGCTACCACATCTTTATAGTGCAGAACCTCGCGGTCGAGGGTAATCTGTTCCAGTTCGCTGTGTGCTTTGACCAGAATGGTGCCCCCGGGAGTTTCGTAAACCCCGCGAGATTTCATTCCCACCAGACGGTTTTCCACCATGTCTACCCGCCCGATAGCGTGTTTCCCGCCAATTTCGTTTAGCGTTTGGATGAGAGTGGCTGGAGAGTAGGCTTTCCCGTTTACCCTGACGGGAATGCCGTGTTCGAAAGAAATTTCAACGTATTCTGGCTGGTCGGGGGCTTGTTCGGGTGAGACGGTTAGCTGATACATGGATTCGTCCGGTTCCTGCCATGGGTCTTCCAGCAACCCACCCTCGTGAGAAAGGTGCCATAAGTTGCGGTCGCGGCTGTAGATGGATTTGAGGGTCGAAGAGACTGGAACATGGTGGGCGGCGGCATAAGCGAGAGCATCTTCACGCGATTGGATATCCCATTCACGCCAGGGAGCAATGACCTTGAGGCGTGGGTCGAGAGCCATAACCGTTAACTCAAAGCGTACCTGGTCGTTCCCTTTTCCGGTGCAACCGTGAGCCACAGCGTCAGCACCTTCCATGTGGGCTACATCGACCATGTGTTTGGCGATCAATGGGCGGGCAATGGAAGTGCCAAGAAGATAATTGCGTTCATAAATGGCACCGGACTTCAATAACTTAAACAGATACTGGCTGGCAAACTCTTCGGTGAGATCTTCGATGTAAATTTTGCTGGCGCCGGTGGCTTCGGCTTTGGCAGGAAGGCCTGAGAGTTCCTCACCCTGCCCAATATCCGCCGTGTAGCAGATGACTTCACAACCGTAGTTTTCTTTGAGCCATGGCACGATGACGGATGTGTCGAGTCCGCCAGAATAGGCGAGAACGACTTTCTTGATCTGGGGTTTGTTTCCATTCTTTGGCATGTAATCCTCCTTTGGCAAATACCGAAAGATGATCTAATATAGAAAAGCCCTCCAGGTTATGGAGGGCTTGGACATCCTGTTTGGTTCAAATGTGATTACTGGATATGCAACGACAAGCCAACCGTTCCCTGGTAGGTGTAGGAAAGGGTTAGCTTTCGTCGGAGCTTGAGGTCCAGCATCATCATGGGGCAGATTATAGCACAGGGTGCCGATGTGTCAATAGATTTCGTGATAAAGAGTCGATAGGCCCGATGGGTATGGACGTGGAGAGCGTGGTGCGAGAACATTAACAGGTGGTCTGCCCGGGCCGTCATCACACATCCATGCTGACGTGTGAAGCGGATGTGTGGGCAAAGCGGGGATTTATCGAGTTTTCATCCTGGCTCTGGTTGAGATACCTCAGGGGACGGCTCTCGGTCTACGGTGATAGCTGATGTTGCCTCAAGCGGGAAATCCCAACGCCAGGTTTTCAATTCAGGCAGAACGTGATGAGCGGTCAGATCCAGCTGAAGAGGGGTAACGCTGACATACCCGTCGGCGATAGCACCAACATCGGTTCCTCGTTCGTGGATACCCGTGGGCAGGCTTCCGATGGTCCAGTAATAGGGTTTTCCACGCGGATCTTCGCGGCGGTCGAGCTGATCGTGGTAGACCCGTAATCCCATGCGGGTAATCTGAATGCCTTTGATCTGATCTACAGGTAAGCCTGGCAGGTTTACGTTTAGAAAAATCGGAGGAGATAAATGGTTCGCCAGGGCGGTAGTAGTGATGATCCGGGCATAAAAACTGGCGGCGCTGTAATCCAGTAGGGTGCCATTTTCTGGTGTATCAAGGGAAAAAGCCAGCGCAGGTATTCCCCAGATGGCCGCTTCCATGGCAGCAGTGACGGTGCCAGAATAAGTGACATCGTGACCCAGGTTTGCCGAATTATTAATCCCAGAGACCACCAGATCAATTTTTTCCTCAAAGAATCCTGCGGTTGCCAGGGCAACGCAATCGGATGGTGCTCCATCAGATGCGTAGGCAGTGAATGCATCGGAGAGATGGACTTTTTTAACGCGTAAGGGGCGGTCAAGTGTTCGAACGTGCCCCGAAGCAGACCAGTTACGGTCGGGCGCCAGAATACTGACCTTTCCAAGATTTTGAACTGCCCGGGCGAGGGCCAGAAGTCCCGGGGAGGTAATTCCATCATCATTGGTGACGAGAATGTGCATGTTATCCCTGATATTTTGAAGGATGGGTACTTGCCTGAGTGTACCCCGCTCAGTTTAACGCTTGATCAATAGGAGATGATCGTTCTGTAAAAAATGACTTTCCAGTGTGGATTGGGCCCGTCCGAACGTAAGATCATATAAAATGAGGAGGATTCTATCCATGCAAGGGAGGAGAAGGTTGACCCATGAAGCCAAGAGGCATGTTTGTTTTACCGGAAGAAAATTTTCGTTTGATTTACAGCCCGGAGCATGTATCGCGGATTCAGGAGCTGGTTGATCTACGTTTACCCTGCCAGAGTAGTGATGAGGTGCGTAAGAATTTATCACTTCTGGATGGGGTTGAGTTAATTTTCACCGGTTGGGGTAGCCTGGAGTTTACAACGGATGTCCTTAATGCGGCACCCGATCTAAAAATGATTTTTTACGGAGCGGGCTCGATCCGCGGAGTCATGACCGAAGCGGCCTGGGAGAGGGGGGTGCGCATTACCAGCGCCTGGGCTGCAAATGCTGTTCCAGTGGTTGAATTTATCCTGGCGAATATCCTCTTGTGCCTGAAAAAAGCCTATCAACATGCGGCTGAGTACCGGGCCAAGCGGCAGTGGGTACGCCTTCCAGTTGCAGGGGCCTATCATTCAACCGTCGGATTGATCTCCCTGGGGATGATCGGTCGGCTACTTGCTGAGAAACTGAAATCCTTTGAGGTTCACGTCATCGCTTATGATCCGTATGTTAGCCAGGAAGAGGCAAATCACCTCAATGTGGAAATGGTGTCCCTGGAAGAGGTTTTCCGGCGGGGCGATGTGGTATCTCTCCATACACCCCTGCTGGAAACCACGCGGGGGATGATTCGGGGAGAGCATTTATCCTGGATGAAAGAAGGGGCGGCTTTCATCAACACGTCTCGCGGAGCAGTGGTTCGTGAGGATGAAATGATCGCCGTTCTCAGGCAGCGCCCAGACCTGTTTGCGGTTCTGGATGTGACCTGGCCAGAGCCAGCGGCTCCCGACTCGCCTCTGTTTACCCTGCCCAATGTTTTCCTCACCCCCCATATTGCCGGTTCAATGGGGGCAGAGTGCCAGCGAATGGGACAATTGATGGTGGAAGAATTGGAAAGATACCTGGAAGGACGCCCCCTGGCTTATGAGATTACTCGCGAAAGGGCGGCTCTTCTTGCATAGAAATTGATCGATAAAATCATCCTTTTCAACCCTTGACACAGGATCACAAACGGGTAAACTTTCGCATCAATGAATCTCTGGCTTGACCTGATCCACCTGGCGGATAAGCGCGTTAAGCGCCATTCCCCCCCCACCTTCCGGGTGCGTGGGTTCTCAGTGGTTTAAGCAGGTCTGATTGCCAGTTTGCTTAGCCAGGAAGCTCCCCAAACCCGGGGAGCTTTTTTGATTTCATTACGCCGGGAGGTATTGACCATGGTTGAAATTCTTGATAGTACTTTACGGGAGGGGGAACAGACACCGTACGTCAATTTTTTAGTTGACGAAAAGCTCGAAATTGCCCGGAAGCTCGATCATATTGGAGTGGATATGATCGAAGCGGGCGACCCCAGTGTTTCTCCAAAAGTATTTCAGGCAGTCAAAGAAATTGCCAGCCTGGGATTGAAAGCGGAGATTGTAGCACACTCACTGGCCACCCGGAGTGGGATTGCTAAAGCGAAGGAGTGCGGCGTTGGGCGTGTGGTGGTGTTCTACCCGACCTCGAAAATCCATCTGGAAGCCAAAATGAATAAGGGGGAGGATGAAGCGATCGAATATGTTTGTGAGCATATTCGCTACGCTCGAGAGCTGGGCTTAAAAGTGCGGTATACCCCTGAAGATGCATCACGGACTGATTTTGAATTCCTTGTGCGGGTCTGCAACCGTGCTATTGAGGCCGGGGCTGACCGGATTAGCTTTGCAGATACCCTGGGAATCCTCCAACCGCATGAAATGTATGAGCGGGTAAAGGCATTACGTGAGCGGTTATTACCCTGTAAGATTGACCTTCACTGTCATAACGATTATGGTCTGGCACTGGCAAACGCGCTTGCAGGTTTGCGCGCCGGGGCCGATTGTATTCACACCACGGTGAACGGAATGGGTGAGCGAACTGGTATCCCTGACCTCTCTGAAACGGTTCTGGCGTTGCACCAATTCATGGGGGTGAACAAATATGAATTACGCCACTTAACTGAGCTCTCCAGTTACGTCGAACGGATTTCAGGCTTTTTTATTGCTCCCAACAAACCGGTTACCGGCATGAACGCTTTTTCTCACAAATCGGGAGTGCATACCAATGGAGTTCTCAAAGATCCTCGCACTTACGAAAACTTTGACCCTGCCATTCTGGGCCGGGAGCGGCGGATCGTCATTGATAAATATACCGGCAAACGAGCCGTTGCTATGCGCCTTTCTGAGTACGGGGTGGAAGTATCTCCGGAGGAGCTGGAGGCAATCGTTGAGGAAATTAAACGCTTCGGTGATGAGCATAAAATTTTACACGACGCAGATATTGTTGAGCTGGCGGAACGGGTAACAGGCCGCATGATTGATGTGTTTCCTCGAGACTTGAATGCCATTGTGATGATCGCTGTGGAATCCCATGTGTATACGGGTGCGGTGGTTCGCCGACTGAAGAACCTTAAACAGGTGGCCAATGTGTATGAGATCACCGGGGAATATGACATCAGTGCTTATGTCAAAGTCTCGAATGTCTCAGATTTGAATAACTTTATCGAAGAACTCCGCTCGATGCCGGGTGTTAAGTTGACCGATACGCGAATCGTATTGAAGAAGCATGCCGAAAATGGCTGGTAAACCGGATTTCTTGGGCTCATCTATGGAGGCGGATCATGGGTACACTGGTTGAGGAAATTCTTTCCCGTCGTGCAGGGAGAACGGTGCAAGCGGGTGAAATTGTATTGCTGGATGTAGACTATATGATGTCTCACGATAACACCACGCCTCTGGCGATTAAGGCGTTTCGAGAGATTGGCAAGCCGATTAAAGATCCAGGAAAGATTGTAATTCACTTTGATCATGCCTATCCGGCGCCCAATTTGCTGGCGGCTGAGAATCAGCAGAAAATTGTTCGTTTTATTCAGGCTGAAGGGATTACCCATTTTTACAAACGAGGGGTATGTCATCAGGTAATGATCGAAGAAGGGTTTGTCCGGCCAGGCGGGGTGGTGATTGGGGCCGATTCACACACGGTGACTTACGGTGCGCTGGGATGTTTTTCAACCGGGCTGGGTTCGAGTGAAATTGGCGCTGCCTGGGTGACCGGGAAGACCTGGTTCAAAGTCCCGGAGACTATTTTTGTTCGGCTTGAGGGAGAGGCCAGGCCGGGGGTGTTCTCGAAAGATGTCATGTTACACCTGGCAGGTATGCTGGGGATGGACGGAGCCACTTATAAGTCTCTGGAGTTTGGAGGTTCGTATATTGCTCATCTTCCCATGCATGAACGTATTGTGTTTTCGAACATGTCAGTGGAGCTGGGGGCAAAATGTGGTCTGATTGCCCCCGATGAAGTGACTGAGGCCTACCTGATGCAGGAAACCAAAGCCAGCCCACCTCTTGAAAGCCTTGAGCCAATCCATCCTCGTTATGAAAGAGTAATAGAGCTGGATGTCTCGAGTCTGGAACCTCTGGTGGCGTGTCACCCGGATGTAGATCAGGTGAGGCCATTACGTGAAGTAGAGGGGCTGCCGATTGACCAGGTGTATATTGGGACGTGCACCAATGCGCGGTATGAAGATCTGGCTATGGCGGCCAGCATCCTTAAAGGCAGACAGGTGCATCCATTTACCCGTGTGCTGGTCACCCCGGCGAGTCAGACGGTATACGAGAAGGCACTGGCGAATGGGCTCATCGAGGTATTTCTTCAGGCGGGTTGCACAGTCAATGCGCCGGGATGTGGGGCGTGCATTGGGCGGCATGGAGGAATCCTTGCACCAGGACGGAGCCACTTATAAGTCTCTGGAGTTTGGAGGTTCGTATATTGCTCATCTTCCCATGCATGAACGTATTGTGTTTTCGAACATGTCAGTGGAGCTGGGGGCAAAATGTGGTCTGATTGCCCCCGATGAAGTGACTGAGGCCTACCTGATGCAGGAAACCAAAGCCAGCCCACCTCTTGAAAGCCTTGAGCCAATCCATCCTCGTTATGAAAGAGTAATAGAGCTGGATGTCTCGAGTCTGGAACCTCTGGTGGCGTGTCACCCGGATGTAGATCAGGTGAGGCCATTACGTGAAGTAGAGGGGCTGCCGATTGACCAGGTGTATATTGGGACGTGCACCAATGCGCGGTATGAAGATCTGGCTATGGCGGCCAGCATCCTTAAAGGCAGACAGGTGCATCCATTTACCCGTGTGCTGGTCACCCCGGCGAGTCAGACGGTATACGAGAAGGCACTGGCGAATGGGCTCATCGAGGTATTTCTTCAGGCGGGTTGCACAGTCAATGCGCCGGGATGTGGGGCGTGCATTGGGCGGCATGGAGGAATCCTTGCACCAGGGGAACGAGCGTTTACCACGATGAACCGTAATTTTATCGGCCGTATGGGGAGCCCCGAAGCGGAAATCTATCTTGGAAGCCCTGCGGCAGCAGCGGCAACGGCGATTGAGGGAAAGATTGCCGATCCTCGTAAATACATGGGTTGAAAGTGAGGTGGAAGATGGGTAGAGCCTGGAAATTCGGTGATAACCTCAATACCGATGAAATTATGCCGGCCCGGTACAATATCACCATTGATGAGAAAGAGCTGGCCAGTAAAGTGTTTTGCGAGGTGAGGCCCGACTATGCCCCCAATGTTCGGGCAGGTGATGTCATTATAGGTGGATGGAATTTTGGGTGCGGTTCTTCCAGAGAACATGCGCCGGTGGCCATCCGAGGCTCAGGAGCGGCCTGTGTGATCGCCCCTTCCTTTGCGCGGATATTTTTCCGAAATGCGATCAATATAGGATTGCCCATTCTGGAATGCCCGGAAGCGGTAGAAGGGATTGAGGATGGGGACGAAGTGGAAGTAAACCTGGAAGAAGGGCTGATCTTCAACCGGTCGAAGGGAACCCGCTTTCAGGCAAGACCATTGCCCGCGTTTGTATTGAAGATTGTACAGGCGGGTGGGTTGGTGAAGTTCCTGCGAGAACACGACATTGAGGAGCTGACCGAATGAGTGAATATCGTATCTGTCTCCTACCGGGAGATGGCATTGGCCCGGAGGTGATTGCTGCGGCACAGATGGTTCTGCAGGTCCTTCCTGTGAACTGGCATTGGGTGGAAGGGGATATTGGCTGGGGGGCTTATCAACGGCTGGGAACCCCTTTACCCGATGAAACACTGGAGAAGATTCGCTCCTGTGATGCCACACTATTCGGAGCCGTAACCACTCCCCCTGATGTCGCCAATTACCGATCCCCTGTGTTGAGATTACGCCAGGAATTGAACCTTTACGCCAATCTACGGCCTTGCCGATCCATTCCTCATCCAATCTCTCGACCGGGGATTAATCTGGTCATCGTACGGGAAAATACTGAAGATCTGTATGTGGGGCGAGAACGGGTGGAAGGGGAAGGTACGCGGGCTGTGGGGGAGATGGTGATCACGCGTGAGGCATCTGAACGCATTGGGCGGGTAGCTTTTGAACTGGCGATCCGGCGGGGGTTTACAAAGGTGACCGTGGTTCACAAGGCAAATGTATTACGCGAAACGAGCGGGTTGTTCCGGCGCAGCGTACTGCGTGTAGCAGATGAATACCCGCGAGTTCAATGTAATGAGATGCTGGTGGATACCTGTGCCATGGAGTTGATCCGGGCGCCGGAGCAATTTCAGGTGATTGTGACCACTAATCTTTTCGGGGATATTTTATCGGACGAAGCCTCCATGCTCGTTGGAGGGTTGGGGCTTGCGGCGTCTGGGAATATCGGCGATCGGATGGGTGTATTTGAGCCTGTTCATGGCAGTGCTCCTGGCCTGGCAGGCAAAGATCGCGCTAACCCGCTGGCCGCAATTCTCAGCGCAGCGATGCTTTTAGATTATCTGGGCGAGAAGACCCTGGCAGAACAGGTGGAACAGGCTGTCTGGCGTGTGATTGAGCTGGGCCAGGTAACAGAAGATCTCGGCGGAAAGCTGGGTACAAGGGCCGCGGCTTTGGCGGTCATTGGTCAGGTGAGAAAATAACAGGAGGTGTATGGTGCGGGTTGGTTTCCTGTATACACGGATGCGTGTGGAAGAGAAGCTTCTGCTTGAAGAACTGGAAAAGCGCACCGGGGTGGAGGTGGTGCCGATCAGTGATGGGGATATGTATTTCGATATCCGCCGCTTGCCGGTTGAGATCGATGTGCTTTTCGAACGGTCGGTGTCTTATTCCCGCGGGCTCTATATTTCACGTATTTTTTCAGCACACGGTGTGCCAGTGGTCAATCCTCCTGAAGTGGCCGAACGGTGTGGGGATAAATACCTCACCAGTCAACTGCTGGTGAATGCGGGCATTCCAACCCCGCGGGTAATGATGGCTTTTACAGAGGAATCGGCCCTGGCGGCATGTGATTCTCTGGGCTATCCCTGCGTGCTTAAGCCAGTCGTGGGCTCGTGGGGGCGGTTGCTTGCCAAGGCGGATGACCGGGTAACGGCTGAGGCGTTTATTGAACACAAAGCCACACTGGGAGGGGTCAATCATCAAATTTTCTACATTCAGGAATATGTACAAAAACCCGGCAGAGATATCCGCGCTTTTGTCATCGGTGAAGAACCCATTGCCGCTATTTATCGCAGCTCGGAGAACTGGATTACCAACACGGCGCGGGGTGGAAAGGCCAGTAATTGTCCTCTCACTGAGGAAATTTCAGATCTTTGCCGGAAGACCGCCCAAACCCTGGGGGGCGGGCTGCTTGCCATTGACCTTTTTGAGACTCAGGAGGGGCTGACCGTCAATGAAGTGAATCATACGATGGAGTTTCGCAACAGCATTACCACCACCGGGGTGAATATACCCGCACGCATGGTGGATTACGTCCTCAGGGTTGGGCAGAAAGGAGCTTAATCCAAAGTCCCGGTAGCTGGAGAAGGCTTTCTGGTATACCGACTAATGCCAAAGATGATGAAAGCTGCCAGGCATGCCAGGGCCAGCACCTGAAATAATCCTGAGGGGCCGAGAGAATCGAACATCCAACCGGCCAGTATGGCACTAGCCACACTGGCCAGGTTGGTGGTGGCCTGAAAGAACCCCTGAGCAGTGGCTTTGTGGGCGTCAGGGGCAATAGTATTGGCATAATTAACCGCACTGTTCCAGAAAAACACGTAGGAGGGGCCATTGAGGAGATTAATCCCGATTGCCCACTGAGGGGCAGGCATCAGCCCGTAAAGCCCGATGCGAGCAGTAAACCCAAGCAAAGAGATCCAGAACATTTTCTCCTGTCCCAGGCGCCGCATGATCATTCCACTAAAAAACATAAAGGGAATCTCGGCTACTGCGGCCATGGTGGCTGCAACACCGATCAGACTGTCGCTCCCACCCATAGTTTTTATGGCAACACCGAGAAAATTGATGGATCCACTGGCGGCTGTCCAGACCAGGAAGACACACAGCGTGAAAATGATCCAGACGGGTTGGCGAACCATGGCTTTAAGGCCGCCTTTTTCATGAGTGGTCTGGGGTACCGAAAGGACTGGCAAACGGAGCACGGAAAGAGTAAAGGCGAGCATGATCACCGTATATGCGGGGAACATCCATACCAGGCCAAATTTTTCATAAATAAAGCCTGCACTGAAGGTGGTCAGAATGTAACCGAAAGATCCGCCCAACCGGTAACGCCCATATTCTTCACGCTGGTCGCCGAGAATGGTCAATGTAGTGGAGTCAATCAGGGTGAACATGGCAGAGTTTCCCAGAGCGAAAAGCCCCGCCAGTGGCAAATACTGGTAAAAGTTGGTGACCAGAGGGTAAAGGAGGGCGAGAATGCCTGTCCCAATTGCACCTCCGGCCATGATCAAGCGTGCCTGCCCGGTTCGATCTGCCAGATATCCCCAGAGCGCAGCCCCAACCATACCAACCAGTGCGGCTACCATGGTAATGAGACCAATCTGGGTTCCCGTGAGGCCTTTACTGGCATAAAAAACATTGATGAATGTAAAATTAACACCGATACCGGCGTATATCAGAAAGAAAAGCAGGCGAATCGTGGCGAGGTGCCGGGCCTGATTGGATGTGGAAAGGGCACCGATGGTCATAGCTGCATTCTACTATAAACTGGTGGAACCTTGTGAATTTCAAAAAAGGAGCGGGAGAACATGATGGGTGAAAAGCAAATCGAAGATGCTTACCGGCTGGCCAGCGAACGATATGCCTTGTTGGGGGTTGATACCGAACGTGCCATTCAAAAGCTTTCCCGGGTTTCAATCAGCCTGCATTGCTGGCAGGGAGATGATGTGGGCGGATTTGAAAGCACAGGGGAGGCTCTGGGAGGCGGATTGGCCGCCACGGGAAATTACCCTGGAAAGGCGCGAACCCCGCAGGAATTGCGGGACGATCTGGATATGGTGTATCGGTTGTTGCCCGGAAAACACCGCCTGAATTTACATGCTATGTATGCCGAAACCGGTGGAAAGCCCGTAGACCGGGCAAAATTGCTTCCAGAGCATTTTAAAGGGTGGGTTGATTGGGCCAGGGCGAACCACCATGGGCTTGATTTTAACCCTTCGCTGTTTTCTCATCCCAAGGCGGCTGACGGATTGACGCTCTCTCATCCAGACGAGGGAATCAGGCAATACTGGATTGATCATTGTATTGCCTGTCGGAAAATTGGGGCTTATTTTGGGGAATCTCTTGGAAGCCCGTGTGTGACGAATATCTGGATTCCGGATGGCTTTAAAGATAACCCGTTTGATCGAAAATCTCCGCGTGAGCGCCTGCTTGACTCTCTGGATCGGATTTTGTCCGAGAAAATCCCTTCTCATTTCAATCTGGACGCGGTGGAGGGAAAACTTTTTGGCATTGGTGCGGAAAGTTACACTACCGGTTCACATGAGTTTTACCTTGGCTATGCTGTTTCACGGCAGGTGTTGTTGACACTGGACTCCGGGCATTTTCACCCTACAGAAACCATTGCGGATAAGCTTTCGGCAGTTTTGCTCTACGTTCCTGAGGTGCTGTTACATGTAAGCCGGGGGGTGCGCTGGGATAGTGATCACGTGGTTACCTTTACGGACGATCTCCAGGCCATTTGTCAGGAAGTGGTGCGAGGGAACTTCCTTGAACGGGTGCATATTGGATTAGACTATTTCGACGCCAGCATCAACCGGGTGGCCGCCTGGGTAATTGGCGCCAGAAACACCTTGAAAGCGCTTCTGATGGCCCTGCTTGAACCCGCAGATACCCTGCGCGCCATGGAACTAAACGGCGATTTTACCGGCAGGCTGGCCCTCATGGAGGAATTAAAAGGGCTTCCCTTCGGAGCTGTGTGGGACTATTACTGCCTTCAAGCAGGGGTTCCGGTCGGGGAGGCTTATCTGGATGTAATACGCTCCTACGAAAAGAAAATTCTGGCTGAACGCAAGTGAGGCCTGTTAGCTAACGGCTTTCAGCTCGCTGTTGCGCTTTTTGTAATTCCTCGCTGACATTTAGATCACGGTTGACCAGAGCATCGACGGTTTCAAAAAACAGGTCAATGCTCTGGCTCATGTCGGTGACTGTTTTACCGGACACGAACATGGCAGAGTTGACGGCTGTGCGGCCAACGCGAGCTATGTCTTCACCTACCAGGTGAGCATAAGCCAGGGATTCAGCCAGGGCAACCCGGGCGGGCACCAATCGGTTATGGGGTTTACGGCTGATAAAGGCAATCCATTCCCAGGCTGCATCAGGGTTGGCGGAATCTTTTGAGATGGCGGCCCCTTCAAAAAAGGCGAGTGTAAATGAGGAGGAGTCACGTGGAGGTTCAATGACTCCCCAGGGGAACGACCATTCGGTTGGAAAGTAGCCCTTTCCACCACGGGCTGAAAGTGCCATCATGAACATGCCGATTTTCCCCATGGAAATACCACGCAGAGCAGGAGCGCCTGTGGCGCCAAAATCACTCAATGCCTGGCTGCGCGTGGGGGCTACCTCAAATTCTCTGAAGAGATCGACGTACCACTGAATAGCTTCCATGGTAAGAGGATCCGTGAAGGTGGGCTTCCCGCTGGTATCGACGAGTGTTCCCCCGTGCTGATATACAAAGATCATGGCGTCAATGTACTGGGCGCTTTCGTGGGTATAGCCCCAGGTTTTTTCCTGGGGGTCACGCAAGGCCTCGGCGTAGGCGAGAAAGTCCGACCATGTCCAACCTGGCTGAGGATAGGGGACGCCATAAGTGTCAAAAAGATTTTTATTAAAGTACATGACCCAGGGATCGATGCCGGTTGGGATGGCGATTTGCTTACCAGACAACCTGAATGCTTCCAGGGCTCCAGGATAGAAAGCGTCAGAAGTAAAATCCTTTTCTTTAGAGAGATATGCATCCAGGGGTAAGGCACTCAATCTGCTTTCATCCAGTCCGATGGTGTACATCCAGGGGAGAATCATGACATCGGCTTCTTGCGAAGGATTTTCGGTAAATGGAAGGATGTTAATAGTGATGTTGGGGTGATTATTTTTAAATTCGGGAAGGAGTGATTCGTAATAAGCCTGATCAGGTGCCGGACAGGAAAAGGTGATTGTCACCGGTTGCACGGTTGGTAAAAGAGCAGTGCACCCGGCGAGGATGAGGAAAATCATGGGTAGAAAAAGAAAGATGGGACGCTTCATGGGTTCTGGGGCTCTTTCGAAGTATTACGGCAGGCGCAACTCGGCATTTCGCTGAGCTTTTTCGAGTTCACGGTTGAGATCGAAGTCTCCATTGACCAGCGAATCAATCATGCTGATAAAAATGTCGATGCCGATATTAAAATCTTCCAGAGATTCCCGGGTGAGCAAAAGCGCTCCCTCCATTGCCTGGCGGGCAACCTCGGCAACCTCTTTACCGGTTTGCTGGTCAAAAGTCTCAGATTTGGCCAGAGAAAGACGGGCCGGAACGAGGCGTGGAGGGATTTGACGGCTCACAAAGGCAATCCAATTCCAGGCCTCGGATGGATGGAGAGAGCGCGCAGAAACCGCCGCTCCTTCGTAAAATGCCAGGGTGAACCGGGTTTCTCCTTCCGGCATAGGTGCCATCCCCCATGCGAAACTCCACGAGTCACGAAAGAAACTGGAGCCTCCTCTGGCCGAAAAAGGGGCTACAAACAGTCCGATTCTACCCTCGTTAAAAGCAATCATCACCGGGTTTTGCCCTATACCATAATCCGCTTCGATCTGGGCACGGGTTGGGGCGACGCCTTCCTCTTTGTATAAATCGATATACCATTTTACGGCCTGGGCATTGATTGGGGTATTGAGGGCAGGCACACCCTTTGCATCAAAAAGCCCACCACCATAAGCATATAAAAAGAGCAGGCTGTCTATATACCCAAAGGTAACGGGTGCGTATCCATATACTCGCTCATTGGGGTCACGCAGGGCGCGAGCGAGGTCGGTAAAATCTGAAAGAGTCCAGTCTGACCGGGGATTCGGGAGTTCACGGGCCTCTAAAAGGTCTTTGTTGTAATACATCACCCAGGGGTCGATCCCCAGCGGAATGGCCATTTGCGTCTCGGCTCCACTCTGAGGGTCTTTCTGGCGAAATGCTTCCAGTGCATTGGGGTAAAAGTTTTCGGCGCCAAAGTCAGTTTCCCGGGCAAGATAATCGTTGAGCGGGAGGAGCTTTAACCCGTTCAATGTAGGGTTGAGGGTGATGTACCAGGGTAAGACAAAGGCATCGACTTCATCGGATGGGTTATCGGTATAAGGTTTCAGTTCAACGCTAATATAAGGGAACTTTTCATTAAACAGGGGAATGAGCGACTCATAATACGTCTGATCGGCGAGCGGAACCCCAAATTGAATCGAAACGGGTTCGAAGGTTGGAGCAGGCGGCGCGCACGCTCCAACGAGCGCGCCGCCCAGAATGAGGGTTAAAAGGGTCGAAATAATCTTCCGCTTCAATGCCATGATGGCTCACTCAGCCCATTTTTCCAACAGGCGGCGAACCGAGGCCAGCTGAATGGCAACTTCTACATATTCTTGAGAACCGGAATGATGTTCAACGCTCCAACATCCCTGATACCCTGCAGCGCGAAGCATGGACATGGTTTCATCCAGGCAGCGGTGGACAATATCCCAGGAGATGTGAGTGTGCATCGCCCAGGGAGCCATGAGTGCATCGCCCGGGTTCCCGCGAAAATGAAGGAGAACCCCAAAACCAGGGTGGTTGACGGCCTCACAGATTTTTTTCATGTTTTCGGGCACAGCTTCAGGCCCCCAGTGGTTTTCCGGGCCCACTTTAAAGCCATGATCATAAGCCCATTGTGCATACTCACGGTAACGGGTAACAATGAGGTCAAATTGTTCATTGCTAAAGCTTTCTCCCTGCCCACCAGCATCGATGCGAAGGGTTTTTGCTCCCAGGAACTCGGCAGCCCGTAAGTAGGCCAGGGCCTCCTGATAATGTTTTTCTCGAAGCGCGGGATCATCTTCCCAGATGTGCGGCCCGTCGACACAAAGGTTTACCAGGGTCAACTCTCTTTCCTGAAGGCCCTCTTTGACTTTTTTGAGAAAATCTTCATCCAGGGTGGAAATCATGCCATTCCAGATGTCAGCGGTATCGAGATGGTAACGGTATCGACACGATTCGAGGTATCCGAAAAGATCAATCATTCCTCGATCGAGCAGTCCATGAAAGGAATAGGAAGCCACAGACAGGTTCATTGTTCCTCCTAAAAAATAAACTTGCAAAAAGGGAACTGCAACTGGCTAAAGCTTAACTGCTGTTGAGACGGACATGGCCTCCACTTCGTCAGCGCTGACCTCACGCCCAAGCTTATCCGAAAGATAAATACCTTCGGAGATGAGCATGGTTTTCAGTGCCAATTCCGCGGTAGGTAAGAGGGGAACGCGCCCTTGAAGTACTGCGGCCCAGTGTTGAATGGCGCTATCGTAGGCGTCAGCATTCTCACGCAACGAATGCAGTCGCCAGCTGAAACCCTCCATGTCAGCGGTGGCGTTCAGGTCGAGATCGCCGATGCTCTGGAAGAATCCAAACGGATCAAGGCGGATACCGGCCTTGGAGCCCAGCACAACCGAGCCATCCAGTTTATCGAGGTTGATTGCCCAGGCTTCGATGATGTCCATGGTGAGGCCTTCCGAAAACTTTACGAAACCCAGCCCCAGTTCTTCAACGTTGTAATGACTTTTAGCGCGGCGTTCCTCGTCCATATCCATTTCCTGGTAAATTTTGCCAGAAATGCGCTCTACTTGAGGGTTCCCAAGCAGCCAGAGCATCATGGCTATATGATAAACTCCCATATCATACAGGGCACCACCGGAGCAAATTTCCTTTTGAACGAACTGGGCTGTTCCGTATCCATCCACATAGGGGCGGCCCCGACGCCTAAATCCAGTGGAACGGGCATGGTAGATATGGCCAAGCAGACCCTGATCAATGAGGGCCTTTGCTGCTTTGGTTTCGTTGGCGAAGAGCGTATTTAACTGGATCGAAAGCATTTTACCGGTTTCCCGGGCTGTTTTATACATTGTCAGAGCGTCTATGTATGCACCGGCCATGGGCTTTTCACAGTAAACATGCTTCCCGGCCTGCAAAGCGGCCACAGTAACGGGCATGTGAAGGTTATTGTGCAGGCAAACGTCGACGGCTTCGATATCATCCCGCTTGAGAAGGTCATGAAAATCGGTGTAGATATTGGGAATGCCGAACTGTTCAGCTACTCGCCTGGCTTCAGCCTCATTGATATCGGCAATTGCGACAATTTCTACCCCCCCCTTGCATTTTTGAGTGTAATTGTTCAGATGAGATTTACCGATCTGGCCAACGCCAATCACACCGACACGCACTGTTCTGGTCATAATGGCTTCCTCCCAATAGTAGTTTAAAAATTAGTTAAATGGCTCCATGCCGTTATATACACACTTTCTGAAAAAATCAAGCGATTTACAGGGGGTTCCGGGGCCATCCATCGGGTCTCCCGGGGTGGTAAAGTCAGATTTGGAGAGGTATAGAGCATGATATACTTGGCGGCGGGGTTGTGGAAACAAGATTTAAGGCAGGGATTGGATTCGTGCGTCGTCTCGCTGCAATTTTCAATGCCGGGTTAGGGTTCACTTTCCTTGTTGTGGCCAATTGGGCGGTTGAGCTGGGCATTGACAATGACCCTGGATGGGGAAAAGGGCGATATGCCTTGCTTGGCATGGGGTTGTTTTGCCTGACCATTGGGGTGATGGTGTGGTTCTGGCCTATTTTTCGACCATGGTTCGTTAAGGGGGATCAATGGGCGATACAGTGGTATGAGCGTCTGAGAAAGAGCTGGTTATATCGAGTAATTATTGGGTTGCAACGGAAAGTCGAACGAATCCCGTGGCTTGCCACCAGAGAAAAACGTACCCGATGGGCGCTCGGTGTGACTCTGGTGGGGGTTTTAGCTGTGTTCTGGTGGTACACTACCGCAGGAACCTTTCTGAAGTGGTATCCGTATTACCATACCTATTATGACCGCCTGGCTGAGGCGTTTCTGAATGGGCAAATCCATCTTCTGGAAAAACCCGACCCAAGCCTGCTGGCGCTTTCGAATCCATATCCGTATGAAAATCGGGCGGGTGCAAAGTATCTCTGGGATGTTTCTTTCTACAATGGAAAATTTTACCTGTACTGGGGGCCAACTCCTGCCCTCCTGCTCGCAGGTTTAAAACTCGTGGTGCACCGGGTGATTGAAGACCAGGTTCTGGTCGTGGGTTTTCTGCTGGGAGTGGCGGGATTGCTGGTGGGGCTGGGGTACTCTCTCTGGAGATGGTATGGTCATCATGGTTCTTCATGGCTGCCCGTATTCCTTTTCCCGGCGCTGGGGCTGAACCTTTACCTGCTCTGGCCAACGGGCCGCCCCGGCGTTTATGAGGCGGCAATCCTGGGGGGACAATTCTTTCTTTTACTTTCTATGGCCTGTCTTCTCAAGGCGATGACTACCCATACCCCATCGTATGGCTGGTATGGAGTGGCCGGGGTGTGTCTTGCTCTGGCAATGGGTTCAAGGATGCCTCTGGTGTTGTCGGTTGGCTGGTTGACTCTGATGGTAGTATGGCGAAGCTGGTCTATGGTTCAGCGGGAACCTGGCATTGCATTCAGGAAAGCAGGAGCATTCCTGTTCCCGATTCTCCTTGGGGGAGGCCTGCTTCTATGGTACAACGCCGCCCGGTTTGGGAACCTTTTTGAAACAGGCTTGAGTTATCAATTGAGTATTCCGGAATATCCTCCGGAGAGATCGTGGTTGTTTTCAGCGAAGTACATTGTTCCGAACTCTTTCCAGTATTTTTTCCGTGAGCCGTCGTTTCAAGCAGTTTTTCCGTTTGTTCGCTTCCCATTCATTAAAGAAAGCAGCTGGCCCTGGTTCATTCGGTTGCCCGATCATTATCTGTATCACGAGCCCCAGGGAGGTATACTGCTGGTTTTCCCGCTCCTGCTGGTCATTCCCGTTGGCCTTGTTTATACCATGGTGAGGTGGGTGGAGAGCTGGCGGCGTTCAGGTTTCTGGCAGGCATGCAGATCCTGGGGGTTGCAACCAGACAAATGGTTGGTTGTGTCTTTGCTGGGGGTGGGTTTTCTTCAGATGAGTCTCATCCTCTTCTATTTTTTCTCAGCCATGCGTTTTCAACTGGAGTATGTGCCCATTTTTTCCCTTGCGGCGGTGCTCCTTATCCGCAACCTGGATAGTAAATTGGAAGGGCATCGCTGGTATCGTCTTTTCTTCCGCGGATTGGTGACCGGCCTGGCTCTGTATAGTATAGGAGCAGGGTTGATGGGAGGTTTTGGGGCTGGCGAAGAAAGGTTTGAGCTTAACAATCCAGCTCTTTTTAGTCAGCTTCGCGATGGATTCCACTTGTTGTTGGGTCGGTGAAGATGGCTCTTCGAAAGATCCTGGGTGAGTTTTTCCAACCTCAGCGCCTGGCTGTTTTCCTTTTTTTCGCCGCCTTTTTTCTGGTCGGTCAGCAGGTGTACGATGATTATGGCATTTCCTGGGATGAGCCTACCCAACTGGAGATCGGAAAAGCCAATTATCGTTATCTGGTTAAGGGAGACCCGTCGCTGCTCGAGATGAGGGATCGGTACTACGGTCCGCTCTTTGAAATATTTCTGGTTCGAGTTATGGTGCAGGTGCCTTCAAGGGAGATGTACCTGAGCCGGCACTGGTGGAATTTTATAGCCTTTTTTGCGGGGGTGGCCGGGTTTGCCATATTGCTCGAAAGAATTTACCCGCGCCGCTGGTTTGTGTTTTTGGGGTGTTTGTTTCTGGTTTTAACGCCGCGGATTTTCGCGGATGCTTTTTATAACAGCAAGGATATTCCGTTTTTATCTGCAACTATCTGGGGGATGCTGGCTTTGATTCTGTACCTGCAGAAGCCGGGTCTCTTGCGGGTGGGGTTTTTATCGCTGGCTTCAGCCATTATGGTCGGGATTCGATTGCCGGGGATTTTTTTAACCGGGGTGGTTCTGGTACTGATCGGGAGAGAAATGATGGCCCATCGGTTATCCTTCCTGGGCGGGGTACGGGATGGGCTGGTTTACCTCATTCTATCAGCGGGCTTGATTTTCGCTTTTTATCCGGTTCTCTGGCATGATCCCCTGGGCGAACTGGGCCGGGCGTTTGAAACAATGGCCAGATTCCCGCAATACTTGCCGGTGTTGTATCTGGGTCAATTTCTCTCTCCCCAAAACTTACCCTGGCATTATCTGCCTGTATGGATGGCAATTACTGTACCCATTCCTTATCTCGCCCTGGCGATGATCGGGGGAAGTGTTACCCTGTGGAAGTGGGTGAATCACCCGAGAAGTGTATACCACGAAGCCAGTACGCCCTGGGTGTTGGCCGCTTTATGGTTGTTTACCCCCTGGATGGCAGTACTTTTACTTCATTCTGCACTTTATGATGGGTGGCGCCAGATGTATTTTCTCTATCCGGCGGTCGTCCTTTTCTCAGTGCAGGGATGGGAACATCTCCATAAAATGATCGTCAGGATTAACTTCTCCCCCATCTTCCAGAAAGGTTTACTCGGGGGCCTTCTGGGGGTGGTCTTCATACCGGTTACAGTATGGATGATAGCCTTTCATCCCTATCAGAATGTGTATTTCAACCGTCTGGCCGGGCGTGATATGCAAACCGTGAAAATGCGCTTCGACCTGGATTACTGGGGGCTGGCCTACCGTGAGGGGTTGGAATCACTTTTGAGACTGGATGCGCGCGGGCGAATCAAAGTGTTTGCAGATACCCCCGCCGGGGTTCGAAATGCTGCCATACTGGCTACCTCAGAGGAACACCGGCTGGATTTTGTGGATGACCCTGGCGAAGCAGATTATTTTATTGGTAATTACCGCTGGCACCCTGCTGACTACCCGTATTCGGATGAGGTTGTCACCATCTGGGTGGGGAATGCGAAAATTCTTTCAGTTTTCAGACTGCCCCCGATTCATTGATGGATGGTTTTGATAAGCCGAGCCAGTTGCTGGCGGAAAATAGTCAGGATGGTGATCATCTCTGCTGCAAGGATAACGAGTGTGAAGGCGGCGGCAAGCACAAGCACCTGATTTTCTGCAATCACTGGCAGGATGGGGGGCATGGGGACGCCTTTCTCGCCGGTATATCGGAAGAATGGCACAAAAAGGCGGGAAATATTGATGCCGATCCATGCGCCGGCTGCCGCCCCGAAAATGGATAAAAAGGTATATTCGGTAATTACTTGCTGGATAATCTGCTGGCGGAGCAAGCCCAATGCGTTAAGCACCGCAAACCGGTACACCCTTTCGCGCAATGAGGCGTAACTGTAAACAAGCAGTCCCATGACCGCCATGACTGCAGTGGCGAGAAAACCGGTGGTGAGTGTGCCAAAAACCCCGATCCGCTCGAGCTTCTCTTTTTCAGCGGCGATCATGGCTGCTCGATCATACTCTCGCAGGGTGTGGATTTTCAATATATCCAGCATCTCTTTCATAACATCTTTTCCCTGAGTTCCGGGGGTTAGACTGAGCCAGATGCGGTGCATTGGGATATATCCTAACAAATCGACCAGATAGTCCATGTTGGTGACTACCGTAACGCCGTCGGTGTCTTCGTAGGCGGTTGGAAAATAATCATAGATGCCCGCGATGGTGAGTTCGGTTCGGATGGAAACGGTGTAGTCGATAGAAACAAGGACCGAGATTTTATCACCAACATTGAGGTGATTATTTTCCAGGAAGGTACGGGAAACCAGGGCAGCATTGGGTGCCAGTGCCAGCCGGTTCATCAATGCCCCCAGGGGCTCAGGGGCAAAATCCTTTCGCCACCATGATACCTGAGGAAACTCAAGGCGGTCGATGGCCATCAGGCGGGTACGTTGTTCGTATCCGCCTGGAGGGGTTACTCTACCAAGATATTCGCCGACGCGGGTGGCTTTTCGGATACCGGGGAGTTGTTCAAAATCCCCGGGGACTGGAATCCAGTTCCCATCACTGGGTGAAAGGCTTAAATCGAGGGGCTGGGGAGTGAAGCTCAGATCAGCTCCCGCCTGGTATGACATTCGGTCCACCAGCCAGCGATCGAGGCTGGCTGCCATAGAAATGGTATAAACCCCAATGGCAAGAGAGATAATTACCAGGAGCAGAGGGCGAATGTAATCCTGACTCTGGCGCCCGAGTTGACGTAGTGCGAGATGGAGTGTAACCCATGGAGTCTGGCTGGCAAGGAGATCGATCAGGCGCATAATCAAACCGAAAAGGCGCATGGTGATCAGGGCGGCGACCAGGACGAAAAGCGCAGGCACCAGGATAAGGAGAGGATCGTTGAGCAGGTCGGTGGGAGCTTTGGTAATCAACCCGGCCAGTGAACCGCGCTTACTCATCTGGATATAAGCGTACCAGGTGGGGAGGATGAGCAGAAAATCCAGGTAATAGCGGTACCAGAAGGGAGTGCGCATGGGGCGTGACCATTCGCGCTCTTCGGTTATCACAGTGCTCCGCGCAGCTTGCAGGGTGGGGATGAGTCGAGAAAGCAGGATAAAGCCGAAGGCCAGAAAGACGAGGGCAAAATTAATTCCGTGCAGGGTTACCGTAAGCGGGGGGCGAATGGTGAAGGAAAGAAAGCTGGTGGTATAGCTCATTAAGCGGGCCATGAGCATTCCGAAACCCACCCCAAGTGGAAAACCGATTATAAAAAGAAGCAGCTGTTCCAGCAGGGTGAGGTTCAATAAACCCAGTGGGTTCATCCCACGGCTGGCCAGTATCGCTGTTTCACGGCGCTGCCATTGAGCCATGATGGTAGCCGTGATCATCAGGAAGTAAAGCAGAATACCAAAAGCAGGCAAATTATAGGCCAGCAAAATGACGGTGAGGGTTGCGCTTCGGGTGACAAAGGTCTTAAGGGCATCGAGCGGAGGAGAATTGAGGCGAGCGCCTGGAAGGTAGCGGTTAATTTCTTTCAGGGCGTTGCTGAAACCGGCAATGTATTGAGAAGCATTCCTGGGGATGACTCTGGACTCGTCCAGAATGATATACCAGCTCGCTTCCCTGGAGCCGGACGGGATCATGGGTTGTACATAACGGATATAATCTTCGCGGCGAACAAGGAAAGCATCTTTAAGGGTAACATCTGGGTCGGAGAACCAGAAATCAGAGGCGGGGTCAGCGGCTTTCCAGATGCCCGCAATTCGCAGTGGCACTGGTTGTTCGGACAATGTCACACTGATGGAAAGTTCATCGCCGGGCTGCAAGTTCATTTCCTGGGCGAGTTTATCATGGACCCAGACGTTTAAAACGTCGGGGCTACCCGAGGAATCATTCATGGGGTCGCCAGCGAGGATTGTAAGGTGAGGGGAGATGTCTTTGATGTAGACGATACGGGCATTCCCGATCATTTCAGAACCGCTGTACAGTTGAGAACCGGGACGCGGTCGTAGCATCATCCCGCCACTGGAGAGAAGTAGCCCCACCTGCCTGGCAGGTAACCCCACCTGGGCAGTCAGGATGTTTTCAACCTGGGCCGCCAGCCGTTCTGCCTGATCCATGGGAACCGGAAGCCGGCTGGAAGGGAATACATATACTGAGGTGGAAAATGGGGGGCGCCCGGTTACACTGGTCAGGGCATCCAGTTCCTGGAAAAGAATGGCACGATCAACGGCTTCAGAAAAGAAAGAAGCACTGGTAACCAGACCAACTGCCAGGATCACGCCAAACAGGGCTAAAATGGTCAGCCCACTGTGGTAAAGTCGGCGTTGCAGAATCAGGTTTAACAGGCCAGGCAACCTGGAGATTAGAGCTGGCATTTCGATGTGAGCGTGATGGATGGTTTTCGGGTTGGAAGACATTCAGAGGAATTCCTCAAAGGGACAGTGATACCCGGTCAATTCTAACAGGATTGTTTTAGTAAGATGTAAGTTAATCGGGGAATCCTCTGGCGACCAACGCATGAGAGGCCGCCTGGATCGTTTGCAGTTTATAATCGCGGCTCCACCGATTGACAGTAATCAGGTCAAAAACGCGGGCCTGAATGTGTTGTGCCCAGCGTTCCAGACTCAGCAGACAGGTTACGGTTCCGTTGCCGCTTCCCCCGGCAGCCGCAATTAACAGGATGGGTTTCCCCGCCATACGGCTTTCTTTACCGAGTGTAGCTTCGCACCGTCGAAGCCGGTCAGTAAATGCCTTAGCCGATTCGCTCATCTCTCCCCAGTAGACAGGGGTAACCAGAACCAAAGCATCGGCCTGAAGGGTTTGCTGATGGAGTGCCTGGAAGCCGTCTTCTACCTGGCAGGTGTGAAGCGTACGGCAGGTACCCCAGCCATCGTTACACGCCTGGCAAAGGCCGATGTTCATTTGGTTAAGCACGAGAATTTGGGCTTCGTGGCCGGCGTGAGAAATCCCATCCTGTGAAGCAGTTGCGCAGGCAGCGGTCAGACCATCGGTGTTGGGACTGGAATGAACAATGATGACCTTCATACCTTCACCTCCTGTACCGGGGGTATTGTACTCCAACCTGGAGGCTTATTGGAAGGAAAGGCTGGTTGATTTAAAAAACGAACAGGCCCCGCCTGTGTTTCTCGGAACTTGCTATATAATGTTGAGAGGAAGGATGCTGGAGCTTTTCCTTCCCATCTTATTTTGACTCAAGATGGAGTAGTAGCCATGGACAAGAAGCAAACCCTTGAAAAGTTGAAAGCACTGGGGCTGGTCGCGGTTATCCGGGGGCCTTCACCAGAACTTACTTTGAAAATGGTAGATGCGCTGGTAGCCGGAGGGGTTCTGGGAATTGAGATTACCTACTCCACCCCAAATGCAGCTGAAGTTGTGCGGCAATTGAACGTGACGTTTGGCGATAAGATCGTCCTTGGAATGGGAACATTAACCAGGCCAGAGCAGGTAGAAGAAGCTCTGGGCGCGGGAGCGAAGTTCCTGGTTAGCCCGATGGGTGAACCAGCATTGTGTAAAGCCATGGTTGAGTCTGGCGTTCCAACCATGATCGGTGCTCTTACGCCCACTGAAATTTTTGCGGCGTATCAAATGGGCTCGGATGTGGTTAAGCTATTCCCGGGTTCGCTCACTGGCCCGGCGTACGTTAAGGCCCTCAAAGGACCGTTTCCGTATATCCCTATCATGCCCACAGGCGGGGTAAGCGCCGCCAACGTAGGTGAATGGTTCGCCGCGGGCGTTTTTGGGGTGGGGGCGGGGAGCGAGCTTTGTCCCCCGAACCTGGCCAAAGAGGGGCGGTTTACTGAAATTACCCAAAAGGCGGCGGAGTTTGTCCGGGCTGTGCAAGGTGCCAGAGAACAGGTTAAAGGATGAGGTATGAAAGGTAAGTTACTCTTTATTCTGGGGGGAATCTGGCACGATTTCGAAGGGTTTCGAGCGGTATTCCAACCTTTTTTTGAGAAAGAAGGCTGGCAGGTTGAAGCCACTTATGATCTGAACCGTTTGCTCCGCCTGAAGGAAGATGAAATCACAACCGTGGTCAGTTACACCTGCCTGGGCCCTCACCGGGAGGGCTACAACGATACAGGCCCCGAAAAGATGGAAGATGAACAGGTGAAAGCCCTGTCATCCTGGTTGAAGAATGGCGGTGGTCTCCTGGCGGTTCACGCGGCTACCGTTCTGGCGGATTCAAGCCCGGAGCTTGGTCAGCTGATAGGGGGTGTTTTTGTTTCTCACCCCCCGGCATTCCATTTTACTGTGTATCCTCTGGCCAAACCCCATCCCATTATTCAGGATGTAGGAGCTTTCAGTGTGCTGGATGAGTTTTATATCCAGGAAATGGTTTCGCCGGTTGACTTACACATGGTGGCCATTGACCGCGGAGTGGCGTTCCCGATGGTTTGGAGTAAAACCGAAGGAAAAGGCCGGGTGGCCTATATTGCGATGGGGCACTCGGCTGAAGTATGGCTAAACCCGGCCTACCAACGATTAATGCTTCAGGCGCTCACCTGGCTTGAGACGTAGAGGAAGCCTGGCCGGCTGCCCCGAATACCTCCAGGTAATGGATGCAGGTTTCCTCATAAGCCTCACGCAATGCTGAGAGGATGCCAAACATGGTAGCCCCAGGTTCCGCAGCCGCGCGGATCATCCGCGCGGTAGCGGCTTTATTTAACCCGGTGAAATAATTAATCTTTGAAATTCCCGCCCGAATGACTTCGCGGTACTGGTCATCGGTTAAACCGGTTCCACCGTGCATGACCAGTGGAATGGATACTTTATCGCGAACCTCGCGCACCAAATCCAGGTCGAGCCGGGGCTCGCTCTGATACTCTCCGTGGGCATTTCCAAAGGCAATGGCGAGAAAATCGACGCCGGTTTTTTCTAAGAATTCCGCCACCAGGCGCGGGTCGGTGAAGCCTTTACGAGCGCCACCAAACTGATTGTATTGATCTCCCAGCCCAACGTGGCCCAGTTCGGCTTCGATCCCGGCGCCGTAATGCCTGGCGAGTTGCACCACTTCACGGGTTTTTGCAATATTCTCTTCGAAAGGTAGCCGGGAAGCATCGATCATCACATCGGTGAAGCCAAGGTCGAGGGCGAGTTGCACCTGTTCCAGGTTTTCGCCATGGTCGAGCATGATCGAGGCAGGAACCTCTAATTGATTGACCCGTTCGCGTAAATAAGCGGCGAACGCGCGGATGTTGGCTTCTTTCAGGCAGCCGGAGTAGACCCCAAAAATACAGGGGGCCGCACTCTTTTGTAAAGCCGAAATCAAACCATCCACTGCATGGGGTTCAAACACATTGAAGGAAGGAATGGCATAGCCCATATTGCGGGCCCGAATCAGTTCAGGAACAATGGATACAAGAGGCATCTTCATTCTCCTTGGGCAGGTAATCTCGGTTTAGAAATTCCTCAACCTCAGGAAGAGACGGAATTCCACGTCTTCCTCCCAGGCTGGTACATTTGATGGCGGCGACGGCAGAGGCAAATCGGGCGATCTCGCGCAGAGGCCATCGTTTGAGAAGGCCAACCAGAAAGGCTCCGTGAAAGACATCTCCAGCGCCAGTTGTATCGACTACTTTAACTGGATAAGCCGGAGTGAAAAAGGCTTCATCGCAGGAAATGGTAAAACTTCCGCGCTCACCAAGAGTCTCCACATATATTCGCGGTCCCATCAAAAGAATACACTGGCCAGCCTGATGGAGGTCGTTGATCCCGGTAAGGGCACGAGAAAAGCCGTCTCCACTGATGAGAACATGGACAAAGGGTATCAATTCGCGAATGGAGGGCGAGACTTCGGCTTCGGTTTTTCCGGCATCCAGGACGACGAGCTTACCTTCTTCTCGCATCCAGCGGGCCGCTTGAATGGCGGCCCGGGGGTGGAAGCCATCCAGATGGAGGATCTCCGCCTGGGTGATATAAGAGCGGTCCAGTTCTTCAGGTTGCAGCGGGAAAGCCCCGGTAGAGGGGGTTCCAAAAAAGGTGCGCTCTCCGGTTTGGGAATGGACACAAACCAGGATAATTTGAGGTTCAGGCAGGGGCCGACGAAGCACATGCGAGATGTCTATACCTTCTTTCTCAAAAAGGTGCAATTTAAAATCGGCAGTGGGGTCATTCCCTGCGGTACCGTAAAATCCTGTTCGGGCGCCGAGGCGGGCGGCAGCCACCAGGGCTGTGCCGACCGGACCGCCGCCATCCAGAATTAACTCCTCGATCCGGGTATTCTTCTCCCAGGTGGGCATTTCGGTAAGCCTGACCAATACATCGATGGTGGCCATTCCGAGGCCAACAATTTGTAATGGACGAGGAGAGGAAGCGTTCATTCTATCAATACAGGTCTGATATCCAGAAACTTACAGGCGAGTAAAAGAGAATCCCTCTGGTTGCCATGGATGAGGCTGGCATGGTGGATGAACCCTTCTTCCACGAGCGTGCGGTAAAGAAGATGATGGTCTCGAACCTGTACCCATGCCCACGTGCCGGTGAGGGTTTCATCCGAAGGGATGATTTCTCCAGAAGCAATGAGCATTTTCCATTGACCATCATATTCGGCCAGGCGGCAAAGAGTCACCGGGCCCGGGCGCAGCTGGAATTGATAAAGGCCGGCCTGATCATCGCAGGGATCAGGTGGCAGGACTCCGAGCATATCCTGACGGCTTCGGAGGGCTGTTCGAGAAGGATCGGCGGCAAGGCAGGTTGGGGCGTTTCCGCAATGCCAGGCTAGAAAACGGTTGGGATGGTCTCGGTGTTGAATGGTCCAATCGATGAAATGAGGAATTGCCTGGTGAAGCGAGGCGGCGTGCTGAGTCAACATGGAAAGGGCGCCGATGACATCGGCTTCACACGCGGTTAAGAGACCATCACCGGTAAGTTTTCCGAAAATGGCGCACACAGAGATTCCATACATGCGCTGAATCGATGGCCAGCATGACATGGCCATGGCGGAAAGTCGAGCATTCTGCCAGAATTCGCGAATGGACAGTTCCAGGCGGGCGGCTTTTTGAAGCCATTCTTCAGCAACAGTAATCTGTGCGACACTCTGCCGGGTGCGCCGGGTGATCTCCGCAAGCCTTGGGTCTTCATCAAGGTATTCTTGGGCGCGATGCACCAGGTCGGCCAGGTCAAGATAAATGACGTTCTGGCCGAACTTCTGAATCATGGCTTTTTCATCATAGGCCACCGTTTCGAACCCGGAGGGCCGCAAACCGATTTGCCCGATGCGTGCATTCCTCAGAGACTTTACCACTGCCACAGCACGCAGGAAGACCTCGGCTTCATGCCGAAAGGCAGGTTCATCAGCCAGAAGGATCCCGGCGAAATGGAAGGGAAGCTTACGACGGTATAAACCTGCGGCAATCGAAAGCGTTCCGCAGTAAGAGTCGGAGACACGTGCAAGGCTGGGGCCTTCAGGAACGGGAGGCTCTTTGGTGGCATATAACATCACAGGCACCTTCAATAACTCGGCAATCTTCGATGCGCTGCGTTCATCACCAAAATTGAGTGCTCCGATAACGATGCCATCTACTTTCTCACGGGCAAAGTATGCTGCAACCGCTTCGGCATGATCAAGATTACATACAACGCCATCAGGAACATAACCGCCCTCGGGAACAATGGCTGATGGATCTTCGGGGTGTGGGCGGGGGTAAACCAGTTCGAGGCCGTCGATCTGTTGGAGGAACCGAATACCATCCTCACGCATTCGGGCACACCAGTCTGAAACTGGCCCCCAGCCCCCGCGGAGGGTAGGAACGAAACCGATTTTGACTCTCGTCGGGGCCATGAGAACCTCCCTGTGGATTACATGCAGATTTGACCGTGTTCGATCAGCCAGCGTACCGATTCTTCGACAGCATCCAGAGATGAATAACGGGGCTGATAATCCAGTAATTTGCGGGCTTTTTCGATTGAGCAATTGGAACTGTGACGAATGTGGGCCAGTGCACTCTCGTGGAATTCTTCTGGAATGGTTTTCAGCCACTCTTCCAGCGAGGCGAAGCGGAGATTGGGTTGAATCTGGAAACGCGCTGCCAGCGACTCAGCAAACCCACGCAGGGTCAGAGCGGCAGGAGAGACCACAAAGAAGCTTTCGCCCACAGCATTTCGCCAGTGAGATATGGTTTTTTCAAATGCCTGAGCCACATCATCCGCATGGACATGATGAAGTGTCTCCATGCCGAGATGAGGCAGTACCACCTCTTCACCGCGCAACAGACGGCCAATAGCCGCAGGGTCGTGGCAGGCGGTTGGCCCAACAGGCACCCAGCCAGGCCCAACGATGTGGCCAGGATGGAGGATGCTGGCGGGGAAGCCGTGAATTCGGGCCTGCTCCAACAGTAATGCTTCGATCTGGTTTTTCCTGGAACCGTATTCGGTAAGGGGGTTGCGAGGGTGGTCTTCAGTGGCAGGAACTTCACTCCCATATCCGCGCACCCAGACCGTTCCGCAGTGAACCAGTAACTGGATGTGACCCCGAAGAGAGTCAACCAGGTGACGCGCACTTTCAGGTGTAAAGCAAAGCAGATCCATGACCACATCAGGTTTCAGTGAGCGGATAGTTGGGCCAAAGCTTCCATCCGCTTCGGTGGCAGTGCGATCGAGTGTCACCTTCCGGACATCGTGCCAGGCTTCGTGAAGCTGGTATGGCTGACTCTGCCCGCGTGTAATCACGATGACCTCATGGCCGCTTCTGACCAGGCGCGGTACCAGGTATGTACCGATATGCCCTGTTCCTCCAATAATAACAATGCGCATTTTGCACCTCCAGATTATCGGAGAGGATAAAATGAGATCGATTCCAAATTTACAGGTCAAGTGGCTACTAAAAAAGTTGAACGTTCTCAGAATGATGTTAGCATGAATTTTTAGAACGAGCCTCGTGAAGGAAGGGTTAAAAAACCCCTGAAGCAAATCGCTTCAGGGGTAAGGGGTTCTGTCAGGAAAGGGGGGTTATCGAGAGACCCGCCCTGATGTATCACCAGCCAGGATAGCTTCAACCTCCGACTTGCTCACCAGGTTGAAATCGCCGATGATGCTGTGTTTGAGGCAAGAAGCCGCCACAGCAAAACGAAGAGCATAAGCAGGATCGGAGGATTTCTCGCGTAATGCGTAGATTAACCCACCTGCAAAGGCATCTCCTCCACCCACGCGATCAATGATGGGAAGTATGTCAAACGTGGGGGCGGTAAAGAATCCCCCATTGCGCTGCCAGAGGACGCCTGACCAGGTGTTGTGGCTGGCTGAACGCGATCCACGCAGGGTGATGGCGATGGTTTTCAGGTTGGGGAAGCGTTCGGCGAGCTTCTCTGCCACATACTGGTAAGATTCAGCAGACACTTTCCCTGCCTGAACATCTACTTCCGGGGCTTTGATGCCGAAAACTTTCTCGGCGTCTTCTTCGTTCCCGATGGCGATGTCGCAATTCTCCACCAGTTCTGGCATGACTTCGCTGGCGGTTTTACCCCACTTCCAGAGGTTCTTTCGATAATTTAAGTCGCAAGAAATCGTGATCCCCTGGGCCTTGGCGGCCTTTACCGCCTCAAGGCAGGTTTCTGCGGCCCCCTGAGATACAGCCGGGGTGATACCGGTAAAGTGGAACCAGTCAACATCAGTAAACACCGAGCCCCAGTTGATCATTCCAGGCTTGATAGTGGCAAAGCTTGAATTGGCGCGATCGTAAATCACTTTTGAACCACGTTGTGCCGCTCCGGCCTCAATGAAGTAAATCCCAAGCCGGTCACCACCGCGAATGATATGCGAACAATCGACATTGAATTGGCGCAGATAAGCCAGACAGGCTTCACCAATATCATGAGCGGGCAAGCGGGTGACAAACCGGGCGCGGGCGCCAAAATTCGCCAGGGTAACTGCAACGTTGGCTTCGCCGCCTCCGTAAATCACATCCAGAGAGCGCGCCTGAATAAAGCGTTGGAAAGAGGGCGGCTGAAGCCGCAACATAATTTCACCAAAGGTTACGACTGTAGTGGTCATGAATACCCTCCCGTTTTTGAGATGAGTTGATTTTAACCGAACCTGGAAATTCTTTTAGCCAATACGTAATACTTTTGCACCGGGAACGCCTCCCTGTTTCATTTCTTGCAGGGCGTGGTTGGCATCAGCCAGGGAGAATTCTCGAATTTCTGGCACAATGGAGGCTTCTGCCGCCAGTTTGAGAAACTCGCGCACATCGGTGCGGGTTACATTGGCCACGCTTTTTATTTCTTTTTCCATCCAGAGGTGGCAAGCATAATCCAGGTCAAGTAAAGCTGAGCGATCAGTATTTTCTTTACGAATCGCGTTGATGACCAGCCGCCCTCCTGGCTTGAGATGAGGAAGAACGGATACAACGGGTTTCCAAACGGGGGTGGTATCGATGATGCTGTCCACTGGTTCGGGTGGAAGATCTGAAAAACCGCCAGCCCAGACCGCCCCCAGGGAGCGGGCAAATTCCTGTTCAGCAGGATTGCGGGCGAATACGATGACACGTACATCGGGCCACCGATAACGAACCAGCTTGAGTACCAGATGGGCTGAAGCGCCAAAACCTGCCAGTCCAAGTACCTTTCCAGAGGAAACCTCAGCCAGTCGGAGAGAACGGTAGCCAATGGCACCTGCACACAGCATGGGAGCGGCGGCGGAATCGCTCAGGTTCTCAGGAATGGTATGAATAAAGGCTTCACGGGCAATCATGGTTTCAGCATACCCTCCATGAGCATCGCGCCCCGTTGCCCGGAATTGTGGACAAAGGTTTTCCCTTCCTGACAGGCAATAGATACACTCTCCACAGGAGTCAAAAATCCAGGCCACTCCCACCCGGGTTCCGATGGGGGTATGAGCCTCAGACCCACGATCGATTACCGTGCCTACCACTTGATGCCCGGGTACGATGGGTAAAAAGGCTGGCGGGGTGCGGCCTTCGATCTCATCCAGTTCTGTATGACAAACCCCGCATACGGATACTTTGATCAACACCTCATCCGGTTTCAGCGGAGGAAGAGGCAGGTCCTGTAAGGAAAGGGGGGAGGGGTTTGTGCTCAGGTCGCCGATTTCAGTCAAAACCATGGCTTTCATACGCGTCTCTCCCGGTAAGATGAAGATGATCTTTCAAAAAAGCCCTGAGGGGGCGATCTTCCTCAGAGCTTTGCATGCGGAGCGGAGGAGTAGAATCTAATAGCTCACGGCAAATTTCATCATCACTTCTTCGATTTTCGCGCCGACGACTTTGATCTGATCCAGATGGTTGGTGCCAAGCCCGAGGCTGGCAGCAAGGTTGAGGTGGTTTTCACCGTTCACAAAGGGTTCATTGGGGTATTCTGCGGTGGGGTCAAACCCCATTGCGGCTGTTGCCACTGCGTCGGTAGCCACCGGATCCTTACCGGCAAACAGGAGACCCGGTTGAATGGGGGTCATGGCGGTGATCCAGGGGCCTTCTCCTCCTTCAACGGTCATGATGCCGTCGATGATCCCCAGGTTGACCGGGCGGGCGCGGTTAAGGTCCATGACCACTCGCGGCAGGCGTTTGCGCATTTCGGCAGGCTTACCGTGAAAAGCAGAACGGTAATTATCTGTGGTGTTCAGCCGGTAAGAGCGGAAGGGCACCAGGCCAACCAGGTTTTTCATGGTGTGGGTTACCCCCAGAGAGTTATGGCATTTCATCTTAGAAATGGAGACAAAGGCATCCACTTCGTTCAGAATGGGGTTGAAGAGAAACTTTTCGTAGATGAAAGGATTACTTCCGGGAGATGTTTCGGTGAAATCCGGATACGGTTCAGGATAATTCAAGTCTACGAGGGTGGCACCAACCTGCTTGGCCATCTCGGTGTAACCATAAGCCGGCCAGGACTCTTTTTCATAAACCGCTTCGACAATAAAAATATCTTTGGCTCCCGCATCACGAAGAAGTTCGACCATGGCCTTGACCACCTCGGGGTGCGTCAGATAGGTTTCTATTTCGGTGGTTCCTGGAAGTGGTTTGGAGCTTAACCCACCCGTCAGGTTTGTCTTAATGGCCACGCGATTCCCGTGAGCCAGGACATCGGCAATACCACCGATGCTATCCAGCATTTTTTCCAGTTGATTCCGTACCAGTTTTGGTTCGTAAGTTTTGGCTTTTCCAATTGCCACGATAGGAGATTGGTTTCCCTGCGGTTGCGAGCCTGGCTGGCATCCTGCCAGTGCAAGCCCTGCGGCGGCTAACCCAAGGCTCTGCAAGAACTCACGCCGGGTAAGAGTGTGGTATTTTCTCCTGTAATTCATCCATACCTCCAGTGGCAAAGAAAACTTTTGGAAAATTGTAGCACGAATTAGAGGGGGGATGAAGTGACAAATATACCCTATCTGACGGGTTTGTCTGTATAATTGCGTTCATTGAAAGTTAGCGATTTTTGTATGTATTCCCATTTTCTTACTGAATTGATGTTCGCCCCATGCAAACTGTAAAACGCCCAACGATCGCTTTTTTTGGCAGTTCTCTGGGTGGGCCTTATAGCCAGGAGAAATGGAACCTCTGGCGGGGGGTTATGGAAGGGGTAAAAACCCTGGGCCTGCGCCTGCTTTATGTGGCTGGAGATGATTTTTCAGCATCTCCTCAGGCAGCGTTGTATGAACGGATCGGGAAAAATAACGTGGCCGGGATCATTGCCTGGCATTCCTTCTTAAACTTTAATGCTACGGAAGATGAAGTTTATCAATATCTTGAAAAATTCTCCCCATTGCCGGTGGTTTTAATTGAACAACGATTGCCGGGTGTCTCAGCGGTTCTGGTGGATAACTTACAGGGGATGCGAGACCTGGTCCAACACCTGGTTGTGCGTCACGGACATAGCCGGATAGCCTTTGTTTCTCTACCAGAAAATCCGGTCATGTCAGTCAGACGTGCGGCGTTTGAGCAGGTGATGCAGGAATACGGTTATTTCGATCCGTCTCTGGTGGGTACGCTCGAACAACTTGACCGTCGGGGGATGATCCCCGGGATAGACTACACTGCTGTAGTGGCCCATTCTGATTTTAATGCCATCGAGATTGTCGAGGCATTACGAAGGCGGGGAATCCGGATTGCGGAAGATGTAGCCGTGGTTGGTTTCAACGATGGGCATGAGGCACGCAGTGCCATGCCGGCGCTTACAACGATGCGCTTACCCTTCCGCAGAATGGGGCGTACTGCGGTGGAGTTGCTCTACGACCAGCTTTTAGGGCGCCCGGGGGGGAACATTGTTACTCTACCCATGCAACTGGTTCTGCGCAGTTCCTGCGGCTGTCTTGAACCCCTGGCGGAGTCGGCGATGGTCGATTCGTTTACAGTATCCCGGCAATCGCTGGAAGAACTATTTTTAGATGGTTACGAGGATTTACTGGCTCAAATGGCCAGAAGTATGGGAACTCCCCTCGAAAACCATGCTATGGAATGGGCGGAACGACTTTTTCATATTCTCACGGATGAATTGCGACCCTGTGAACAGGGTGGTGCCTATGTTCAAGAACGCTCGCGGTTGTTCCTGAACAGCCTGCAGTCTCTTTTACAGCAGGCCATTGACGAAGGAGTCAATATTAACCGTTGGAACGAAGCCATTTCGATCCTGCGTCGGTATGTATTACCGCATCTTAACCCTGAACAGCGTTTTTGCTTTGAGGATCGAACCCAACAGGCTCGCATACTGGTTGGAACGCTGGCTATTCGCGCGGAGGTCCACCGAAACTGGCATTCGACGCGGAGCGTCAACCTGGTGCGCGAGATGGTTGCTCATTTATTGGTGGCCATGAACGAGGAAGACTTTCTTTCCGCCCTGGAAGCAGGGTTGGTGAAACTAAACTTTGAGAGCCTGTTCCTTGTGCTTTATGAAAATCAACCGGAAGAAAAGGAAAAAGGGCGACTTTTCTTTGGATACCGAAAAGGGGGACGAGTTAAAGTGCCGCCAGAAGAGATGGTTTTCTCTCTGGAGACGATCCTGCCACCATCCTGCATGAAAGAGATTGAGGAAGAAACGTGCTTGATCATGGAGGCTCTTCATCTGGGTGCTGAACAGCTTGGGTATCTTGTAATTGCCTCTCAACCCCCTGTTGATCCGGTATCAAGCGATCTTTTCAATGCTTTAAAGGGTGAGATTTCCAGCGCTATCCATAACTTTCAGTTACGATTGCAGTTGCATGAAGCAGTACGTGCGGCTGAAGAGGCTAACCAGTTGAAGAGCCGTTTCCTGTCGATGGTGAGCCATGAGTTACGCACTCCCATCAACTTAATTGTCGGGTTGAGTGAAATGGCCATGCGCCAGCAGTCGAGGGGAAGGCGAAAGTCACTGGCGATTCTTTCACGTTACCTCGAACAAATTTATGTCAGTGGGCAACATCTTGATCGTTTGATTCGCGATGTTCTTGACTTGGCCAGCAGTCAGGTAGGGCAGATGAATATTATTCACCAACCGGTAGACATGATTCAGGTGCTGGAAGATGTTGCCGTGATGGGGCGTCAGCTGGCAGAACAGAAGAATCTTGAGTTTATAACTGATCTGGAAAGGCCACTCCCTCAGGTTTGGGGAGATAAAACGCGTCTGCGGCAGGTGCTTCTCAACCTGTTGAGTAATGCGGTGAAATTTACTGCCCATGGGTATATTCGTCTTTCGGCTGCGCAAGAAGAGAGCCAGATTCACATAGCAGTCAGCGATACCGGGCTGGGCATTGCACCAGAAGAGCAGCGCGCCATTTTCGACGAATTCCACCAGACCAATCGGACAATGGTGCGCGGGTACGGAGGGATCGGTTTGGGGTTGGCGATTACCCGAAAGCTGGTGGAAATGCACGGGGGAAAAATCTGGGTCGAATCGAATGGACAGGAAGGGAGTGGATCTACCTTCCATATAACTCTGCCAGCGATGTCAGAGACTGCGGCGCCATCGCTGACGCTGCCCTCTTCCCGCGAAGGTCAGGTTATTATTCTCACTGATCGGCCTGATGAATCCCACGATTTGATTAAATATCTCAAGCGGAATGGTTTTGACATCGATGTGCGCCCCCTTTCTCCAGTGCCATTGCTGGTGGAATCCCTCTCTATGTCTCCGCCTGGGGCTGTGGTACTCGATCTTGCACCCGATGCAGAACTTGGATGGAAATTGATTAAGGGCTTAAAAGAAAATTCTGCCACCCAGGATGTGCCGGTGCTCTTTTATAAACTCTTTGCCGAAAGCGATGCCGGGTCAGTTTTGACGTTAGATTTTATGTTGAAACCGCTGGATGCCGATCAGCTGGTCAGAGCCCTGGAGCGCTACGGGCTGAAGGGAGGGCATCACGATCGGCAAAAAGTGATCCTGGTGGTCGATGATGAGCCCGGTATTCTCAAGCTCCATGCGGAATTGATTGAGACCGAACTTCCGGATGCTCAGGTTCTGACAGCCTCGGAAGGGAAAAAAGGGCTGGAGATCATGCGCAGAGAACACCCTGATCTGGTCTTACTGGATCTAATGATGCCTGAAGTGGATGGTTTCAATGTGATTCAAAGAATGCAGGAAGACCCATCTCTTTGTTCCATTCCGGTGATTGTTCTTACCGCGCAGGTTTTAACCAGAGAGGACATGAAACGATTGAACAAAGGGGTAGCCACAGTATTATCGAAAGGGGTATTTCGACGCCAGGAGATCATACAGCGTATCGAGCATGCTCTAACGCAAAGCATGAAATCGGTGAGTGAAGGCCAGCGGTTGGTGCGGCAAGCCATGGTTTATATTCACGAGCATTATAAAGAGCCGATTTCCCGGGCAGACATCGCAGGTTATTTGAATGTTAATGAGCAATATCTCTCGCGGTGTTTCCATAAAGAGGTTGGCATTGGGCCGATGACCTATCTTGGACGATATCGGATTCATCAGGCGAAAAAATTACTTTCCGAAGGGCGGTTTTCGGTCACCCAGGTGGCTCTCGAGGTGGGCTTTTCCAGCCAGTCTTACTTCAGCCGGATTTTTCAACAGGAGACCGGTCAGACCCCTACCGCCTATATGCGCCATCCGTTCAAAGATCTTTCCTGAAATAACAGGTTACAAAAGTGCACAGTTTGGTTTCCTCAGTGTATGACACTTGAGGAAAAAGCAGGTAAAAATAAAGCGGTGCGTGACATTCTCTATCTGGAAAAGATGGTTCTTGCCATCGGCTAGCCGAGTTGTATGCCCCATACCTGCCTGATCGCTGCCCACGATCCCTGGTTTATCCAACTATTGCGGATTTTTTCCGAAGAAAGTGGTGTCCGCGTGGTTCAGGCGTTTGAAGGGCAAGATGTATTACCGTTAGCTCTCCAGGAGAAACCAGCGATTGTTTTTTTGCAGATCGATCTTCCGGGTCAGGTAATGGGGCAAGAAGTCCTCAAATTACTTAAGCGGAATTCTGCCACGGCTCAAATACCTGTGTTCGCCTTTTCCTGGAGAGCGCAGGAGCGGTTGGACGATATCATTGGAGATATTACCGGTTATTTACAAGAGCCGATCACCTATGAAGCATTTGTAGATGCGCTTGCTAAAGCGGGGGTGCATTATCAGGTTCGTGGCTCGGAAGGCCGGGATCAATTACAAGCGGCAAATCGATCAACCCGGATGCAAAGCGTAGATCATTCAGGAAAAGGGCAGGCATCCGGTGAATCCCGGAAAGCCGGGAAATGAAAAGCCCTGGCAATAAATGACGCTCACTCACGGGGGATGATCTCTCGTGCGTGAGTATTTTATGAGGAGGAAAGGCAATGGCACAGAGTGTATTACCACGATGGCGGGGTTTTAATCTCCTGGAGATGTTTACCACGCAAAGCAGTGGTGATTTTCAGGAAGATGATTTCCGCTGGATTTCTGAGTGGGGCTTTAATTTTGTACGTATTCCTGCCTGTTATACCCTCTGGATTGAAGGAGAGGATGTTTACCGGTTGAAAGAAGCCATGCTGGAAAAGGTAGACCGGGTGGTGAGACTGGGTGAAAAATACGGTATCCATGTGTGCTTAAATTTTCACCGTGCGCCGGGTTTTTCGGTTAACCCTGAACGAAAAGAGCCTTTTAACTTATGGAAAGATGAGGAAGCTGTTGAGGCTTTTCTGTTTCATTGGACGACCTTTGCCAGACGTTATCAAGGGATTCCATCCGAGCGGTTGAGTTTTAACCTGGTGAATGAACCTACCCGCCCGGACCCAGCCGTGATGACTCGTGAAGATCACGCCCGGGTCATGCGACGCGCAGTTGCAGCCATCCGTGAAGTGGATGCAGAGCGTTTGATTATTCTGGATGGTTTGAGCTGGGGGACTGAACCGTTGACAGATTTAGTAGATCTGGGAGTAGCCCAGAGTTGCAGGGCTTATGCACCCATGGGGATCAGCCATTATAAAGCGAGCTGGGTCGGAGGAGAGGACTGGCCCGAACCCACATGGCCGGGCGCCCTTCAGGATGGAAAACCGTGGGATCGGACTTCTCTGGAAGCATTTTATCAACCCTGGATTGATCTGGCGGAGCGTGGGGTGGGGGTTCATTGTGGAGAAGGCGGGGCGTATTGCTATACTCCTCACCATGCTTTCCTGGCCTGGTTCCGCGATGTACTGGAAATTCTCACCGCGAGTAACATCGGATATGCATTATGGAACTTCCGCGGGCCTTTTGGCGTGCTGGATTCGGAACGCAGCGATGTAGCCTATGAGGACTGGCATGGTCACGCGTTGGACCGAAAATTGTTAACGCTGCTACAATCTTTTTAACGGCAGGTTGTGTTTGGGGTCAGCTTTCTAAACCCCAGTTTGCCCGGTTTTTGCCCTGGCCGATTAGCTGAAAGGCTCTATTCGCTCTCACTTCAAGGCTCAGGGAAGGTGGATAGAGTCTTGCCGGCAGAAGGGTGGGGGTAAAGTACCCTTCGATTAATAGAAGAGGGCTCTTTTATTAATGAGGTACCAAGTCGCAGAGAAGAGGAGTGATTTGTCGCAATGGCTTTCCAAAATTTAGAATACGCTTTGAAGGGTGGTTTTATTCATCACTGGTTGGTAGCCGGGCCTTTTACAAAGCCGGTCACCGAGGTGACATGGCCATCTGAGGAAAATCAGGTATCTGGTTTACCGCATCCAGAAGATATTGCAGACCGAGCAACAATGCGGGTGGGTGAATTTGAAGGACGCTGGCGTTATTTTCGGTGCCTGGAAGACCATCGGGTAGACGTGACTCATCGCTCTGCGAGGGCTGAGGAAGGGTTCCTGTGGGCGTATACCCACCTGGAATTCTCTCAAGGAGGAGAAGGTGGACTGACCATTTATTCGGACGTACCTGTCACAGTGTGGTGGAATGGGCAATGGCTTGGAAGGACCGATAACTCAGCATACAGGGGTCAGCGTATTCCAGTGCAGTTGGAACAATCCAATGATTTACTGGTTCGTATGGAATGGATTTCTTCCGGCCTGTATGCCCATGCCATGGCTGTGAGGCTGGATCTCGAATCCTCTGAGGGAAGCGCTCCTGAGGGAATCATTCGGTTGAAAACCCAGGCGAAATACCCCAAACGTCAACAGACGCTGGAAGAGGCTTTTGAAAAAGCCTACCTGGAATCACCCATTAGCTATCGCGGTACACGCATTCATCTTGGCTGGGCAGAAGACGCCCCGGCGGATTTGCGCTTTGCCTACCAGATTCAAGATACCGAAGAGCGGATTTATGTGGAGGGTAGTGCAGAGATTCATCCCGAGGAGAAGGTGGATATTGGTCACCCGATTCGTATTTTTGAACGCCCGTACCGCGTGGTATTGCGTGCGCCCAACCGCGAGTATTACGATATGGGGCTCCGATATCAGGCCGAAATTCCCCTGTATATCCTGGATAATGCATATAGTGATGCTCCGAAGGGAGATTATTCCACGCGGCGTAAGGAAGCCCTGGAAGATGCTGCCCGGCGCAGTCCCCATCTCTTTGCTGAAATTGCCCGCCTTGAACTGGGAAGGGTGGATGAGGTAGACTGGAAAGCCGTTCAGCAGGCCTGTGAAGAGGTTGCATTGGGGGTCGAAGGGAGTGAACTGACCTTCCTTGGGCTGCTCGGGATGGTTAAAAGATACCGGGAAAAGATTGATTTTCCGCAAGCCTTTACAGATAGACTTTCTACGGTTGCATTCAGCTTCCCTTATTCTGACAAGGAGATCTCTGGCGAAAGTTATTGGGCAGCGCGTCAGGCTTGTGCGGTGCTGGCAGGGCAATTGTGGCCAGAGGGTGCCTTTGCTTCAGGCGAGAGTGGAAAGTCGGTACGGGAGAGAGGCGAATCCTCCTTGCTAACTCTTCTAAGAGAAAAAGGAAAACATGGGTTTGCGGAATGGGGGAGTGATGTTGCTCTTGAGCGATGGATTGTCCTTCTGTCTCACCTGGTTGGCCTGGCAGAGAATGAGAATCTGGCGGAGTTGTCTGCGGTGCTCCTGGATCGAATTCTCTTTTCGCTGGCGCTTCACCAGCATCATGGTGTATTGGCTTTACCGGCGCAGAACACCAGTGTATGGGCTCTGAAGAGTGGCCAGCTTCAGGCCATCTCAGGTGTCCAGTATCTTCTCTGGGGTATGGGTGTGTTACAGCAACACATTATGGGAGTGGTCAGCCTGGCCTGCTCGGAATATGAGTTCCCATCTTTCTTTGCCGATTTAGCTGTCAGGACAGAGGAGACGATTCTTTCACGAGAAGGCCACGACGAGAATGGGAAGACTGCTCACCTTCTGATGTATCGAACTCCTGATTACACTCTTTCTTCTGTGCAGGATTACCGTCCTGGAGACCCTGGAAATGCCGAGCGGGTCTGGCAGGCGGTTCTGGGAAGTGAAGCGATTGTGTACACCAACCATCCGGCCAGTGCGTATGACGATGATGCTCATCGTCCAGGGTTCTGGCTGGGTAATGGGGTATTACCCAGAGTGGCTCAATACCAGAACATCCTTTTTGCGGCTTATCGCCTGCCCGAAGATGACTGGATGCCCTGGACTCATGCTTATTTCCCGGTGAGTGAGTTTGATGAAACACGCTTTGAGGGAGGATGGGCTTTTGCTCGCAAAGGTGATGGATACCTGGCGATCACAGCCAGGCAGGGTATTGAATTGATCCGCCATGGAAGAGGAGCGTATCGAGAGTTACGTTCGCATGGCGTCGAAAATATGTGGATATGTGTGCTGGGACGTAAAGCGGACTTCCAGGACTTTCGAGGTTTCCAGAAAAAGACCCTCAAAGGCCGTTTGGAATGGCGAAATGGTCTGGGGGTAAGCTTTTATGCACCGACTGGTGATGAGATATCGTTTGGCTGGGAGGGTGATCTCCTGGTGAATGGGGTTGCTCAGCCTCTTTATGGAGATTACTTAATTGAAAACCGCTACTGTACTGCTCAACAAGGAGCGGGCATGATCGATATTCAATATGAAGGAATGATCCTGCGGTTAAATTTCGAATAAAGGTGCTGGTTGTTAATTTTGCAGCGCTAAAACGTAATAACTACGAAAATTGAACGAAAGAAAGGCTACAAAATTACATGAAAGAGTATCAAACGTATATTGCCGTGCTTAAATAGCTATGCTATAAAAAAACAGGTGTTCTCCCAGCAATGATGTCATCACAACCGAATCCAGATTGGCTCGACACAACCCGTCGAGAAAGAGGTGAGAACACTATTGCCCGTGTTACCCTTCTCATTCAGCGGAACGCAAGAGAAAGGAGGCGCTCTGTCAGAAGTACAATCTGCTCAATCTGGATAAATTTCATTTATGCAATCCATCCTTCTATAGCGCATGTGTAAAAGGAGAAGAAAATGTCAAAGATTTCTCGTCGGGAATTCCTGTTTGTGTCTGGTGCGGTGGCTGCCGGTGCCGTCCTGACAGCCTGCCAGCCAACCACGGCTACGCCTACAACCGCTCCTGCTCAGGAACAGCCCACCAAACCTGCAGAGCCCACCAAAGCCCCGGAGACTGGTAAGGCCGAAGAGCCCACCAAGGCTCCAGAAGTCGTTCGAACCTGGCCTCTTGGAGAAGTGCCCCGAAATAAGACCCTGATCTATTCTTACGGTGCCGCTGCACCCGAGCTGTGCAGCCCGCTGGTGAGTGGTTACAACCATCAACTTGGTTACGCCATTCTGTGGGAACCGTGCGCTTTCTATGCAGCCCATGCCGATAAAACCTACATGTGGCTGGCCGAAAGCTACAAATACAACGATGATGCCACAGAGTGCACGATCACCTTCCGCAAGGGCATCAAATGGAGTGACGGCACTCCCTTCACCGCCAAAGATGTGGCATTCTCGATGGATTTGCTCAAGCGAGTCGATGGCCTGCCGCGGTCTTCCACCTACAAGACGGAATTGAACAGCACCGAGGTCGTGGATGACAATACCATCAAGATCAAGCTGAATCAGACTGACTGGCGCTTCTTCTTCAAGAGCCTGACCTTCCGCTTTGATCTGGGTGATGATACCGCCATTCTGCCACAGCATATCTTCAAGGATGTTCCGGAAGACCAGCTTGTCTCCTTCAAATTCTTCGATAAAGAGAAGGCCTGGCCTGTAACCACCGGCCCCTACGGGGTGAGCAATTCGACGGATCAGACAACCTACTTTGACCTGCGCCCCACCTGGTGGGCCGTTGAAACCGGTTTTGTCGAGAAATATCCGGACGTGGAACGCCTGCTGTGGATTCCGTTCCAGAATGACACGCTGGCCGCTCAGCAGTTGATCAATAACGAAATTGACCAACCGCTGGATATGCGCCCCTTGATGATTACCAGCCTGCTGGCGCAGTCAGATCACATCATTTCCTGGACAAAGAAACCCCCCTTCGGCTATACGGACTGGTGGCCGATTTCGGTTCAGTTCTGCACCGCGAAACCCCCATTCGATAACCCGAAGGTGCGCTGGGCGATCGCCTATGCGATTAACCAGCAGCAGGTGGTGGATGTAGGTTGGGGTGGTATCGGAAAGGTGGCTTACTCACCCTTCCCTGAATTCGCCAAGCTGAACGAGTACATGGATAGCATCAAGGATATTACTGAAAAGTACAATGTCCTTGAGTACAACCTGGAGAAGAGTGCTCAGTTGATGACCGAAGCCGGCTTCACCAAGGATGCGGAAGGCTTCTGGGTCGATGCTCAGGGTGTGCGCCCCGACGCTGATCTTTATGCTGGTGTACCGCTGTTTGCCGATCTGGCTCCTGTAATTGCTGAGCAATTACGCGCGGCGGGCTTCCAATGCGAGCACAAAGCCCCGCAGGATGTATGGGCGGCAAAGGTAGATGGGCGTGCCTCACTCTTCCTCTTCGGCCATGGTGGCGCGACGATTGACCCGTGGGACACTTTCATGCTCTACCGCAAAGAAAATGCCCTCCCTATGGGGCAGCAGAGCTGGGGGAACATCACCCGCTGGTACAATGATGAGTTCACCGCCATCACAGATGAGATGAACAACACAGCCATGGACGATCCGAAGATGAAGGAGCTCTTCCGCAAGGCGATGGAGATCTGGTACCGCGAACTGCCGGACTGCCCGCTGGTTCAGTGGTTCCATCGTATCCCGGTCAACACCACCTACTGGACGAACTGGCCGACTGAAGAGAACCCCTACATGAACTCCGCTCTGTGGCATCTCACCATGCTGCAGGTGGTACTCGGCCTGAAGGCCACCAACGCATAACCTCCTCATCCGGCTGGGATTGATGAGTATTCGTCCTGTAATGGAATGAGACGTCGCCAGGGGGCCGATACCCAAGGCCCCCTGGCAGGGTTTTTCCATACGATGAGTATTCTTGGCCAGAAATATTAACAATTAGGGATATAGCTATCGTGGGTGTGGGAGGTTTTCCATGAGGTTAAGTTATGTAATTCGTCGGGTGTTCTTTGTGTTTATGGTCATCTGGACGGCGGCGACGATTAACTTTGTCTTGCCCCGCCTGACCGGACGTGATCCTATCAAAGAGCAACTCATGCAACAAATAGCGAGTGCAGGCCGAAAACCGGAAGACGCCGAACAGATGTGGAGAAAGTACAACGATCTATTCGGTCTGGATAAGCCTCTCTGGCAACAATATTTATCTTATATGTCTTCGGTCGCTCGGCTAGATTTTGGTTACTCGATTAACTCATATCCCCGAACGGTAATGGAAATTATTATCGCCCGAGGAAGATTGACCCTGCCATTTTTGTCGGTGGCTATCTTCATTGCATTCGTAACGGGGATTCTCCTTGGAGCATTACTGGGGTGGAATAAAACTCCCAAGTGGATCAGTGCCATTGTTGTCCCCCCGTTAATGGTTTTTTCATCTGTTCCACAATTCCTGGTGGCATTGGTATTGATTTATTTTGTGGCATTTCGGGCCAAACTTTTCCCTCTGGGCGATCCATACCCGAAGACGATGATTGAGGACTGGAGCAACCCGGCTTTCCTGGCCAAATATGCCTATCATGCAGTACTGCCCATTCTATCTGTGGTCATCGTGGAAGCTTCGGGTTGGGCGCTGGGAATGCGAGCAATGATGGTGACCGTCGAAGGGGAAGATTATGCCACTTTTGCCGAAGCCAAAGGGTTGAAGAATAGCCGTATTTTCTTCCGCTACCTCATGCGTAATGCCTTGCTGCCTTCTCTAACAGGGCTGGCGTTACGGCTCGGGTTCATCATCACCGGTGCCGCAGTAACTGAGACGTTCTTCAACTACTCAGGTATTGGGAGTACGCTCAGCACCGCGATCAGTACCTTCGACTACTTCTTGCTATACGGCATTTGTCTGATCATGGTCGTGAGCATCGCACTGGCGACCTTTATCATGGATATGATTTATCCACTGCTTGATCCGCGTATCGCTTACCGTGGACAGAGAGGGTGAGTGAGATGAGGGGATTCTTCGCTTACGTCAAACGGAATCCGGCCTTTGGGGCTGGCATCGGTATTCTAATCTTCCTGCTCCTTTTTACCTCAGTAGGGAGATTGTTCGTCAACCCGCAACATGCCTACCCTCTATCAGTGCCGGCCAACCTGCCGCCCAACCCGCAATATCCCTTCGGTACTGACCGCCAGGGGCGTGATCTTTTAGCAGTGATGGTAGTGGGCACCGGAATGACCCTGCAAATTGGTGCCATCGCTGGAGCCATTGGCCTTTCGGTTGGGATTGTGCTGGGCTTTGTGGCTGGCTACTATGGCGGCACCATGATTGATACGATCATCACCTCCTTCATTGACATTTACATGAGCATTCCAGGGTTTCTGATTCTGGTACTGGTTGCTTCCACATTCAGAAATGTGAAACTGGGGGTGACTGAAATGGGGTTAATTGTGGCCATCGTCTCCTGGGCAGGGCCAGCGCGATCGATCCGTGCTCAGGTACTGTCAATGCGTGAACGCCCCTTCGTGATGATGGCCAAATTAAACGGGATGGGCAACTTTGAAATCGTGATGAAAGAACTGGTGCCGAACCTGTTGCCGTTCCTGGTCATGAGCCTATCGCAATCGGTCTATGGTGGAATCATGTCTTCTCTGGGGCTGGAGGCGCTTGGGATCGGTAGCCGCCGTGAACCGACCATGGGAATGACGCTCTATTATGTGCAGTACTATTCGGCCTTCATGGTGGGGATGTGGTGGTGGATTATCGAGCCGGTGATTGTGATTGTCCTTGTGCTGACTTCCCTGGTGTTGACATCCTTTGGCCTGGATGAGATCGCCAATCCCAGAGCGCGGAGGAAAGCGTGAACACGAACGTCAAACCTGTCATCGATATTCGCAATCTTAAAGTGTATTTCTACGTCAAGGCCGGGACGGTTAAAGCGGTAGATGGAGTTACCCTGGCGATAGAACCCGGGGTTAAGCTCGGTCTGGTGGGAGAATCGGGCTCCGGAAAGACCACCATGGCCCTGGCGTTGATGCGTATGGTACGACCTCCGGCCACGATCGAGGGTGAGTTGTTTCTCGATGGAGTAGACATTTTGAAGTTGAGTGAAGAAGAAATGCGCCGGGTGCGATTGAGCGAGCTGGCAATGATCCCCCAGGGTGCAATGAATTCACTCAATCCGGTGATGCGTATCCGCGATCAGATTTTGGATGGAATGATCGATCATGGGGTGCGAATGAGCCGGTCGGAGGCCAACCAGAAGGTTGAAGAACTGCTGGATATTGTTGAGCTCCCCAAGAAGGTGGCTCGCATGTATCCACACGAGCTCTCGGGTGGTATGAAACAACGGGTGTGCGTGGCCATTGCCATTTCAATGAGGCCGAAGGTTCTCATCGCAGATGAGCCGACCAGTGCGCTGGATGTGGTGATTCAACGTCAGGTGATGGAAACGATCACCCGTCTGGTGAAGAATCTGAACCTCTCGATGATCTTAATTGGTCATGATATGGGGTTGATGGCACAAAGCGTGGACCGAATTGCAGTGATGTATCCCGGGAAGCTCATGGAAGTGGGAGATGTTCGTGATATCTTTGCCGAGCCTCTTCACCCGTACACACAGGCGCTCATCAATAGCTTACCGGTGCTTGGGAAACGTGGTGTATTCAATGGCATTCCGGGTGTGCCTCCATCGGTGATCAACCCTGGACCTGGTTGCCCCTTCAACGATCGCTGTCCAAAAGTGATTGAGGGATTGTGCATTCAAAAGATGCCGCCGTTCCGAGAAATTAAACCCGGTCGGTGGGTAGCCTGCCACCTTTACGAGGGAGTGAACTAACATGGCCCCGATTATCGAAATGCGCAATGTAACCAAGGTGTTTGGAGGTCCAATCGGTAGTCCCAAGGCAACTGTGGCCCTGGATGATTTCAGTTTTGCGGTGGACTCGGACTTCCCCCACATCATCACAATCGCCGGGGAATCGGGGAGTGGTAAGACCACGATGATGATGCTGATCCTGGCTTTCTATGAGCCATCAGCCGGACAGATTCTCTATAACGGCAAAGATATCTGGAAAAAGATGTCACGCCAGGAAACGATGGATTACCGGCGAAATGTGCAGGCCGTCTTCCAGGATCCTTTTGCGGTATATAACCCCTTTTACAAGGTGGACAATCTGCTGAGCATCCCGATTAAGAACTTCCGGCTGGCGAGGACCAAGGATGAAACCCAGGCACTCATGGAAAGTGCGTTACGCCGGGTGGGGCTGCGGCCGGAAGAGACCCTGGGGCGGTATCCACACCAGTTAAGCGGTGGGCAACGCCAGAGGATTGCGGTAGCCCGGGCGTTAATTTTGCAACCCAAGCTGTTGATCGCCGATGAACCAGTTTCGATGGTGGATGCTTCGTTGCGGGCGACCCTGCTTCAGCATATCCGCGATATGAATCAGGAGCTGCGCATTCCCATCCTCTACATTACCCATGACCTGACGACAGCCTATCATGTCAGTGATTACATTGTGGTGCTTTACCGGGGTGGAGTAATGGAAGCAGGGGATGTGGAGCGGGTGATCCGCGATCCGAAACATCCTTATACGCAACTTCTGGTGAATTCGATTCCCTGGCCAGATCCCAATCATCTATGGGGTGAGGCTGCTGAAGCCAAACGAGCCGGAACGGCCGTCCTGGCAGGTTGCCGGTTTGCGGACCGTTGTCCTCATGCATTTGATCTGTGCTGGAAAGAAAAGCCAGAGCTCTATCGCACCAATGGATCACAGGTAGCAGCGTGTTTCCTGTATCAAAGTAATGATAAACTGGAGCGGAAAGATCTGGGAACGCTGTTTATCAAGAAATGATGCTGCCGGGCTGGCGGGTGGCTCAACTGGTGTGATTGAGGTTTACTGAATGAAGGCCAGTTTGTGGTTGCCATCCCCTCCGTGGCTGCGGAGGGGATGGTTTATGGGAGAATATCGGTATGATGATAGAACAGCGAACCAAAAAGGTCGCCGGAAAAGGGAGTCAGCCTGAGGCCGAGGTAGAAGTTTTATACGTTCATCCATCCAAGCAGGGTTTGAATTTTACTGCGAATAGCGGCATGGGGCGCCCATACGGTCTCATACCGGTAGGATTGCCTGCTCTGGTTAACCTCTTACGGCAACAGGGAATTCCCGTTCGCGGTGTGAGCCATCCACTGGAAGTTCAATTGAATCCCTCTTTTAATTTGAAAAAGTGGCTGGCCTCGCACCGACGCGCTAAAGTGGTGCTGATTGATATGCACTGGTACGAGCATTGCTTTGGTGCTGTGGATACAGCCAGGGCCGTGAAGGCAGCACTCCCTGAAGCCTGGACAATCCTTGGCGGGTTGTCTGCCTCAGGGTTTGCCAGAGAAATTATGGAGCAATTTGAGGTTGTGGATTTCGTTGTACGGGGAGATGCAGAAAAACCATTAACCTCTCTGGTGCGATTATTGCTTGATGTACAGGACCGGGAAGCTTTACGGGCATATTTGAGGGAGATTCCAAACCTGACGTATCGGGACCAAAATGAGATCATTGAAAACCCACTCACCTATACTGCTACAAGCGAAGACCTGGATTCTCTGGATTTTGTTGACCTGAGTTTTCTTGAACATCATCGGGCCTATTTTGTGCATGAATACATCGTAACTGACCTGGCAAAGGCAAGAGAGAAGATCGATACATCTCCTTACCTTGGCCGTTGGATTACAACAGCGCGCGGTTGTAAGTTCAATTGCTCCTATTGCGGAGGTGGCCGGTCAGCTCATAAACGACTGGCTAACCGCGTGGGTCTGGTGGTGCGGTCGCCTGAAAAGGTGGTGGAAGACCTGAGCCGTTTGGAAAAAATGGGGGTGATTCAGGCTTCGATGACGTACGATATTGCTGAAATCAGCGATGATTACTGGCGTGAATTGTTTGATCGAATCCGCCACAGCGGGGTAAGGATTGGAATTTACAATGAATTCTTCCAGATGCCCGATGTAGCCTTTGTTGACGAATTTGCCAAAACGGTACCCAGAGAACATTCCTGCCTGGCCGTGAGTCCGCTTTCGGGTAATGAGAAAGTTCGGCGGTTAAATGGGAAACATTATTCCAACCAGGAGCTATTCGATTTACTGGAGGTTTTAAGCCGCAATCGGATTTATTTGTTTGTGTATTTCTCGCTAAACCTTCCGGGAGAAACCCGGGAAACGTTTGAAGAGACGGTTGAGCTGGCTCAGGCAGTGTATGAGTTTTACCCGAATTCACTTTTGAAAATATTAAATACGGTGCATACTATTGACCCTCTGGCGCCAATGAATGTGAACGCCGAAAAATTTGGGATACAATCTTCTATGAAATCCTTTAAAGATTATTATCTTTATTGTTTCAACACCCAATTCAGCGATCCGGCAGCCCGAACTGACCTTTACCGTGGGTTTGTACTCGATGAGCCGGGAGATCGCTCGGTGGAAGCGATGGCCAATCGGTGGGATCGCGAAAGGACAGGAAAAGAAATCAGCTGGTGGCCCATTCCACCAAGCTGGTAAAATTATAAAGATGTCACGTTTGCATTTGCTTAAAGTACTTTTGGAGTTATTTCAGGATGGGGTGCGATACCTGTATCGACGGTTGTCGATCAGTCTTGGAATTGCCATTGGGGGGGTAGGGGTAAGTTTTTTATTCACTCGCGGATTTACCTGGGTGGCCTTCAGTGAACGGTTGGTGTGGGCCGGAATTGCGCTGAACATGGTAGCTTTGATCATTCTGATGGCGCAAATGTCTACGGGAAAAGAGTTCGGGGTAAGCAGTATGGTGCGAAGCCCGGCCGAAGCGCGGCGTCTGATGGAGAACAATCTCGAAATTCGAGAGAAGCTCGAAAAAAGATATGACGCAGCTCTGTTAATCTGGTTGACCGGGATGAGTTTGATTGGAATTGGCGCCCTGGTAGAGGTGCTGTTTGTTTCAGGAATGGGCTGATTCCTCAACCTATGGCAGATTCAATCCAATGAAATGAGGAGATCGAATGGAGAAGTCGAAAATCTGGGTTATTGTGAGCGTTCTCTGTGCCATGTTCGTTATGGTAGCGTGTGCTCCGGGTTCAGGAGGTTCACCAACCCCAACACCATTACCCCCCGTTTCCAGTTATGAAAAATCCATTTTTACTGTCGAAGAGGGGCCAATTGTGGAAGAAAAGCAGCTCATGGGTGAGATTGTTCCCTCCAGACAGGAAGAATTGTTTTTCCGCGCTTCTGGTTTTGTGACGCGAGTGTCGGTGAAACAGGGGGACGTGGTAAAGAAAGGCACGGTGCTGGCGGAAATGCAGGTGGATGATTTACTCAACCAGCTGCAACAGGCGCGCATTGACCTGGAGGTAGCGCAGGCGAACCTGGCCAAGGATAAGGCTCAGCGAGAATATGACATTCAGAAAGCAACTGCAGAAGTAACAATCTGGAAAATGCGCGTAGCCGATGCCCAGCTTGATTACGATCGTGCGGTGGGTATCCAGAAAGAAAAAGCGTTGCTCAATTTGAATATTGCTAAAGAAAACCTGGCGCTGGCTGAAGCAGCCCTCAAACTGGTGCAGGAGAACACCAATCCGTATATGGAACAGGCGGTTAAACGCAGTCAACTGGCGGTGGAACGCCTGGAGGGGTTACTGGCCGAACGTCAGATCGTGGCACCTTTCGATTGCGTGGTATTGCGCGCGATCATTCGTCCGGGGCAACAGGTGGATGCATTTTTTGTGGTCTTTGTGGTCGGAGACCCATCGGAGTTGATTGTACGCAGCCCCTACGATTTTGACCTGGCCAGCAAGATGACCGATAAGATCGAGGTGAATCTATATTTCGACTCTAAGGATGAGAAAGGGTATACCGTGAGTTATTTACCCAATTTCCTCCCGGTGACGACCAACAAAGAAGCCACTACTACCCGCAGTTCTGGCGATTATTTTTACTTCAGCCTGCCGAAAGAAATCCAACAACAGGATTTAAAGGTGGGGAGGACAGTTTTCCTTAAAGTGATTCTTGGCCGTAAAGAAAAAGCGTTACTTCTGCCGCCTTCTGCCATTCGAGAGTACAAAGGACTGCGGTTTGTCATTGTGCAGGATGGAGAAAAAAGGCGTCGCGTTGAAGTTAATGAGATTGGTTTGAAAGGCACCGATAAATGGGAGATCGTAGCCGATCTCAAACCTGGTGATAAAGTTGTGGGGCCATAGGGGAGACCGCCATGATGAAAAGGCTGGCAGAAAAGCTGAAACAAGCCCTCCAGGCCATTCGCGGGGTGCTCCAATCGAAGGTAAACCTCCCCGAGATAACGGGCTGGCTCAGACAAAGTTTCCATGCGGTTCAGAATGGTCTCCGGTCAGGCGGGAAAATCAGGGAATTACCTGGACGGTTGATACAGGCTCTTCGCTCTTTGCCCCACCACACGGTGCGGGCCTTTAGAAGGTTTCTGCATACAGCAGGAGTTTTTATCATTGCCTCTCCCGTACTGCTTGCGGGGTTGGCTAACCGGCTGGTGGATTATGCCTTGATTTCCGTCTCGATGATGCTGGTGGTGGTCAAACGCCTCAGGCACAACCTCGGTTTAAGCATCAGCGCCATCCTTGGAATTGTGGCAGTACTTGGGATGGTGGTCTGTGTGCCTATCTTTTCACACTCGGTATCAGGCCAGGTGTTACGCCAGCAACTGGAGCAGAAAGCGCTCACCACACGCCGTTATTTGTTCAGCATGCACATGTATTACATCGAGTCGCGGTCTGCTCCCCGTTCAGATATCGAAAAAGTGCATTCCATCGCACGATTCATCGAGGATAAGACTCGCAGCCTGATGGGCTTGCCAGTTGAGAAGATGATCATCAAAGTGCAATCGGGCACACTTGGGCTTCGTTCGGTCAAGCCAAGAGGAAATGCCTCACCCGATGATCCGTGGATGGTGATGTCCTTCATCACTCAGGAGAACGTGCCGAAACTGGCGGAGATCGTGGAGGGGGAATGGCCCGCCCCTGACACATCGACGAGCGGCCCTATCCGTGTGGCGGTGATGGAGAGCACAGCGGACGAGTATTTCCTGAACATTGGTGATCGTTTCCGGTATGGGCCGGTGGAAGTTGAGATTGCAGGAATCTGGCGGCCGATTGACCCGAACAACCCTGAATGGTTTGAATTGCCTACGACGGGGTTTGCCAATGGCATGTGGATTCCGGAAGAAACGTATCAAACGAGGCTTAGTGCCCTGTTTGAGCGGCCTATCTTTTATGCCTCCTGGTATGTGGTCATTGACGAGAAGAAAGTCCAGTTTACTCATGCGCCAAAGTATGCTCGTGGAATTGTACAGCTGAATAATGAACTGGTGCGCGTACTTCCCGGAATCACTACGGATTATTCTCCCCAGGAGGCACTGGTTACATACCAGCAGAGAGCAGATGCTCTTACCACCCTCTTCTACGCCGTCGGGGGGCCAATGGTAGTGCTGGCACTGCTTTTCATCTCCCTTACTGCAAGTATTTCGATGCAGCAATATGAGCAGGAAATTGCTACCATGCGTGGGCGGGGTACCAGCTGGGGGCAGGTAGCCGGTTTGAACATCATCGAAAGTGTCATTCTGATTGTGGCGGCTATTCTTCCTTCGCTCCTGGTGGGCTGGCTGGCGGCGGGGATTATGGGGAGCACGCTGTCTTTCCTGAGGTTCACCACCCGGCATGAATTGCGATTAACCTTTCAGGGGGTTAATTTCCTCTGGTTATTCCTGGCAGGATTGCTGATCCTTGTGGCGCGTTTTATGCCGATGCTGGGTATCTCACGCACCACTATCGTTCGCTTGAAGCAGGAACAGGCCCGCGGGGCGCGAAAACCCCTCTGGGAACGTTTCTATCTTGATTTTGCCCTCCTCCTTCCAGGGATTTATGCCTATCTGACTCAGAGCGGCATTGCAAAACCGGTGAAATTCCTCTCCAATCTGGAAACCGCAGGTGGAGAACAATATCGGGACATGCTCCTGTTTGTGGCGCCAGCACTGTTTGCGATGGCTCTGTGCATGATCTCTCTGCGGGTGCTTCCCTTAATAACCCGGTTGCTGGCCATAGCTTTCGACCGCATTCCTGGAGTATGGGCTTATCTTTCTATTCAGCAAATCGCCCGTCGTCCGCAGGATCATGCCAGTGCCCTTTTATTGATCATGATTTCGCTCAGCCTGGCGATTTTCTCGGCATCTTCTGCCAAAACGCTCGACCAGTGGCTGCACGACTCTCAATATTACAAAGCCGGTTCTGATCTTGCGGTTCACGAGTATGTGGTCCAAGGTGGGGAGCAAAATGTGTTTAGCGGACAATCCTCATCGACAACGCTCTCCGAGCTGGATTTGAATGTAGACAATTACATCAGTATGGAAGAACATTTACGCCTGCCCAGTGTTGAAGCAGTAACCAGGGTGGGGAAGTACCCCGGCACCTTTTCCTACGGGGTCGGGGAACAGCGTGCAATCTTCATGGGGATCGATCGTCTTGATTTTCCGAAAGTAGCGTTTCTACGGGATGATTTCGCCAGACAATCTATGGGAGAGTTGATGAATGCTCTCGCCCTGGAACCGATGGGGGTGATTGTCCCGAGAGATTTAGCGGAAAAAGTAGGGCTTCGAACTGGCGATCACTTGCTTTCGAGTGTATCTATTCTCGATCAAGCTGTTGAGCGAGATCTGGTTATTGTGGGAACGTATGATTATTTCCCTACCGTCTTCCCGGGCCAGGATCCCACTCTGATTGTTAACCTTGAATCGCTGTTTGATATCCCTGATGCAGTGTTAGGATATGACATCTGGCTGAAATTGCGGCCCGATGCCGATGTGAATATTCTCCTTCTCCAGTTAAGGAAGTTGATCGGGCAGGAAAGAGCCGTGGTCAAAGTGCAGGGAAATGCTCTGGAAGAGGTGCGCAAATCGATGGATCAGCCAGAGCGTGTAGGCCTCTTTGGGGTGTTGAATGTGGGATTTATAGCCACAGGTTTAATGCCCGGAATTGGGTTTGTGCTTTATTCATATGCTTCTTTACGCCGGAGGTTCATTCAACTGGGGATCCTTCAGGCAGTGGGGATGTCTGTTCGCCAACTCATCGGTTATCTGGCGCTGGAACAATCGCTTTTGATGGGGTTGGCTATCGGGTCAGGCGCGTTGATTGGCCTGGTTACCAGCAACCTTTTCGTGCCTTTCCTGCAGATCGGGGCTTCACCCGGCAAACCCATTCCACCCTTTGAAGTGTTGATTGGCTGGTCTGAATCCGCCTGGTTAAGCCTGGGTTTTGCTGTGGTGCTTTTCCTGACCATGTTGGGCACAATCTGGTACCTGGCCCGTATGAAAGTATTCCAGGCGGTTAAGATGGGCGAAACGTTATAAGGACAACCATGGCTGCTATAAACGAACCGATCATCTCGTGTGAGAACCTGGTCAAAATATATAAGGTGGCCGAGCTCGAAGTGGTGGCTCTCCAGGGGTTAGATCTTATTGTAAACCGTGGAGAGATGCTGGGAATTGTCGGTACATCCGGTTCCGGAAAAACTACCCTGATGAATATTCTGGGGGGGATGGATCGCCCATCAGCAGGGAAAGTGTTTGTGGATGGGATCGACCTTCTCAGTCTATCTGACGCTGCACTCAACCAATATCAACGATCAAAGGTGGGGTTTGTCTGGCAACAAACTTCTCGAAACCTGATCCCTTATCTGACGGCCCTTGAAAATGTTGAATTGCCGATGACGATGGCATTCATTACCGACAGGCGGAATAGGCGTAAATGGGCTGAGGAGTTGCTCTCGGCGGTGGGATTATATGAACGCCGACACCATAAGTTAACCGAGCTCTCGGGCGGGGAACAGCAACGGGTAGCCATTGCAGTGGCTCTGGCGAATAAACCTGTGTTGCTCCTGGGTGATGAACCTACCGGTGAAGTGGACTCGGTAACCGCCCAGACGATTATGGACACCTTCCGTTCGTTACGTGAGCGGTTGGACCTGACCATCATTATTGTGACCCATGACCCGCGGATTGCAGAGCAGGTAGACCGGGTAGTGGCCATTCGGGATGGCAAGATCAGCACTGAAACCATTCGTCAGGTGAACCAGCTTGAACATGTGATGGCCGGTGAGCCAAAAGACGGAGAAAAGCCTGAAATTACCAATAAAACCGTAGGCCATCAGATCTCCTTTAAGGAATATGTAGTGCTTGATTCGGCAGGGCGACTGCAGATCCCTAAAGAGCTTAGAGAAAAATTGGGTATTGGGAAGCGGGCGTACCTTGAAGCCGGCGATGGGTGCATCATCATTCGGCCTACAGAAGAAGAGGAGCAGATGGCAAAACATCTGACCCTTGAGGAACAAATCAACCTGTTGTTTGCCAGTGAACATGTTCCCCAGAAGAAACCAGGAAGTGTAAAAAAGCTCAAACTTCCCGGTTGGAAGTAGAAGTAGAGGTTGGAATGTCAGACCAGGAATCTAGTGAAACAAAGTTGACCGCCGTGGCAGAGTCAGCGGTGACCACCCCGCCAACAGTAGAAGTAAAAAATGTGAAGAGAATCTATGAGGTGGGCGCCAGTCGCGTGATGGCTTTGCGTGGGGTCACCCTTTCGGTACCAAACGGTGTACTGGCGGCATTGAAAGGCCGTTCAGGTTCAGGGAAAACGACTCTGCTGAACATCATCGGGGGGTTGGATAAGCCGACAGAGGGTGAGGTTTTCCTTTTCGGTCATAAAATTTCGGAGATGGCCAACGAAGAATTAATCGAACTGAGAAGAAAAAAAATAGGGTTTGTATTTCAATCCTTTGCGATCATGCCGATGTTCTCGGCGGTTGAGAATGTTGAATTGATGTTGCGCATCGCCGGGTACACTGAAAACCGTCGCCAACTGGCGATGCGCGCACTTGAAATTGTGGGGCTGGGGCCGTGGGCGCACCATCGTCCGTGGGAGCTTTCAGGTGGCCAGCAGCAACGGGTAGCCATTGCCCGTGCACTTTCGACGCATCCTGAATTGATTATTGCCGATGAGCCAACTGGAGAATTAGACAGCTCAACCGGACGGCAAATTATGGCCCTCTTTCGGTATATTGCTGTCAAAGAAGGGATTACAATCCTGATGGCAACGCATGACCCGATGGTTGAGGAATATGCGCACATCGTGTTTGAGCTGGGAGATGGACAGATCAAAGAAGTACGTATGCCGAATCCGTGAGGAGGAGCTCTACTGCGGAAAGAATGAATGGCGGTGTGGATGCTCATGATTGTCGATTTGTTGTATAATCATTTTTAATTGCATAAAAAAGCGCCGAATCTGCGGAGCGGGGGATTTTCCTTCTGGGGCGAATCCAGGCCAGAAATCCTGTAGAGCCAGTCTTCGGTTCGAGCCCGTCAACTAACCTCGCAGGCGTTGAAGACAATGGGTACACTCGGAGCAGTCCGGGTGGTTAAAGATATTGCTTCAACAGGTTTGCGAGTACAGGTAGAGGACGGGTGTTATGAAACAGGCGGATTCTCATCCAGATCCAACCGCTCTTTTTGATTCGGTTCCCCTGCCGGTGCTGGAGGAATTTGAAAAACAGAGTGGTCACAGCGATGAGCTCAAGGTAGCTCTTGCGAGTGATATGGCAGAGGATGGGTCTTTCGGTGAACAGTGGCTCTTGATTGATCGTACCCTTCTGGCGGTGGTGGCTCTGGAGAAGGGAAGACCCCATTGCCTGACCAGACTTGCTCTCGAGGACATTTCGGACGCTCAGGTTGAGCCCTGCGTTGGAAATGCCCTGTTGAGGGTCACGGTCCAGGAGCAACCACTGGTTCTGATTCATTTCAGCAACGAACTGACGGAACGATTTGCGCTTGTGGCGCATTATCTACGGTTGCGTATTGAAAAGGGGGAGGATGTTCCGGCTCCGGATTTTGAATCAGAAGGGCAACGTTGCCTTTCTTGTGGTAAACGGTTGCTTGATCCCTCTTTGAAGGTGTGTCCCAGTTGTATAAAACGTGGGCAGGTGATGAGACGATTGTTGCAACTGGCACGCCCATACTGGGGAGCTGGCCTGGTTCACGGTTTGTTGATGCTGGCCGGTGTGGTGGTTGATTTAATGCCCCCTTATCTGACGCGTGTCTTGATCGATGATGTGCTTACTTCTCAGATTCACACCAACTGGCTGGGATGGCTGGTGGGCGGTTTGTTAGGGTTGCAGGTCATTCGGGTCGTCATTACGATTACGGATGCACTCCTGACCAATCGTATCAGCAGCCGTTTTGCGGCAGGTGTACGTGAGAAAATGTTTGCCCATTTAAAGGAGCTTTCGCAGGAGTTTTTCGATCGTAACGAGACAGGAAGGTTGCTGACCCGGATCAATCAGGATACAGAAGAATTACAAGGGTTGATTAACCAGATGGCAAGCTTCCTGCTGTATGCTGTGCTGGTCATTGGGATTGGTGTTGTGCTCTTCTCGATGGCGCCTACACTCGGGTTATTTGTATTAATCCCTGCGCCATTTGTTATGGTGGCTACCTTGATGTATCACCGTCGCATGAACCCTCACTTCCGGCGATATTGGATCACCCGCTGGCGATTAAATTCCATGCTTAATACCTTTCTTTCGGGTATTCAGGTTGTCAAGGCTTTTGGACAGGATGATCAGGAAGAGGATCGCTACCGCGCATTGAACACCCATTCTTTGAATGCGCGTTTGAGGGTGGATCAGGCATGGGGTAGATTTTTTCCGATGATCTCGTTTGCTTTTTCCGCCGGTGGGTTGCTCATCTGGTATGCCGGGGGGAGAGCTGTGCTGGAACACCGGATTTCACTGGGTACTTTAATGGCTTTTCTGAGTTACCTGGGTATGTTCTACGGGCCGCTCTCCAATATGGCGCAAATTAGCCAGGCGCTCAATCGCTTCACTACCATATCCCAGCGCACGTTTGAATTTTTAGATGAACAACCGCGTGTTCAGGAAAAGGCCGAGAAAAAACGGATCCGCCCGGCTATGGGGCGTATCGAATTTCAAAATGTGACTTTTGGTTATAATCCCTACTTCCCGGTGCTCAAGGACGTATCTTTTTCAATTGAACCGGGGGAACTGATCGGGGTTGTTGGGCCAAGCGGAGCCGGTAAAACGACTCTGGTGAATCTGATCTGCCGCTTCTACGATCCGACAGCAGGCAACATCCTGATTGATGGCGTCGATGTGCGTGACCTGGCGATTGAAGATCTCCGAAAGAATGTAGGTATTGTATTACAACAACCGTTCCTCTTCTCGGGAACCATTACAGAAAATATTGCCTATGCCAGACCACAGGCCAGCATGGAAGATGTGATCCGGGCAGCCAAGGCGGCCAATGCTCATGAATTTATATCTAACCTCCCTGAAGGATACGACACGATTGTTGGCGAGGGAGGAACCGGTCTTTCGGGCGGTGAACGCCAGCGAATCTCGATCGCGCGGGCGATTCTTCTGGATCCAAAAATTCTCATTCTTGATGAAGCGACATCTTCAGTTGATACTGAAACCGAACGGCAAATTCAAAAAGCCCTGGATACACTGGTTCAAGGACGAACTACTATTGCCATTGCCCATCGGCTTTCTACGCTGTACAACGCGGACCGAATCATTGCACTGGATCATGGACGCATTGCTGAGATGGGATCGCCTCAGGAGTTGATGGAGCACCGGGGGCTTTTCTACAACCTGGTTCAAATTCAGTCTCAATTTGCTCGTCTTGACGGTGTGGTGGCGGTTTGAGGAGGAAACGATGTACGGTGATGGAATTCCATCTATGCCTGAAGTGTTTGAAACCGTTTACCTGGAAGCGGGAAAGGTTCATTTCAAGTATCGAGGTGAAAATTTAACTTTTACCAATGAGCAGGGCGAGTTTTACCCGAGGGTTACATTGCGCAGGGCGTTCCCGCTCTCTCTTGAAAACCATTACATTCTGGTTCGCACTCCCGACTCAGAAGTGGAGCGTGGGCGGGAGATTGGCGTCCTCCGAGACCTTAATGCCCTGGATCAGGAGTCGCGAGAGGCAGTGGAACGGGAACTGCGCCAGCACTACTTCGTTCCAAGGATCTTGAGAATTCAGCACATTCACGAAGAATTCGGATTCCTGTACTGGAAGGTGATCACAGACCGCGGGGAGAAAGAATTTATCATGCGCGATAGTATCATTGGCTCGGTCCGACGGGTCGCTGAAGGGCGCTGGCTGGTCATCGATATTAATCAGACTCGTTATGAAATTTATGACTGGAGGCTGCTCGATGACCACAGCCGTGATTTATTACAGCGGTACTTACTTTTGTAAAGTATAATGATTCGAGATTTTCCCCGTGGGAATAAAGACTTCCGAGAAGGAGATCGAGATGATCGGCTCAGGAATCCGCCGCTGCTGGCTTGTATTAGGGCTTTGCCTGTTTCTGGCCGGGTGTGGGGGAAGTATTTCCATTCCAACTCCCACAGTCGAGTTGCCAACGGCCACTATCGAAATTCCTATCTCCGAACTTCCTACTTCCACGTTACCTGTGAAACCAACCCCGACCCCGACTCTCACTCCAGGGCCGATTTCCTTAGAAAACCAGTTCGCTTTTGAGCAGGCGGCCCGACTTGGCCGAGGGGTTAATCTTGGGAATGCGCTGGAAGCCCCGAATGAGGGTGAATGGGGGGTGGTGCTGGAGGAAGGATATTTTGATCTGATCAAACAGGCGGGTTTTGATACCGTCAGAGTACCGATCCGCTGGAACGCCCACGCACTGGAAAAACCGCCTTATACCATTGATGCTGATTTTTTTGCCCGGGTGGATTGGGTGGTGGATCAGGCCCTGGCGCGAAACCTCAATGTTATTCTCAATATTCATCATTACAATGAATTGATGGAAGAGCCGCGCCCTCATAAAGAACGATTTCTGGCGCTGTGGGAGCAAATTGCAGACCATTACCGGCAGGCACCCGATTCGGTGTACTTTGAACTGCTCAACGAGCCTAACAATACTCTTTCAGCGTTATACTGGAACGACTACGCTCAAGAAGCCATTCGCACCATTCGGCGAACGAATGCACGGAGGACAATCATCGTTGGGCCTGGGGACTGGAACTCTTTGTGGAAATTGAACGAATTGCAGTTGCCTGAAGAGGATCGAAATTTAATTGTTACCTTTCATTACTACGAGCCCTTCCAATTCACCCATCAGGGAGCAGAGTGGGTGGAGAATTCAACCCCATGGTTGGGCACGAAATGGAGTGACGATGAGGCTTCGATTGGGAAGATCCGGCGTGACTTTGACATCGTGAAACAATGGAGTGAAAAAAATCAACGCCCTATTTTCCTGGGAGAGTTTGGGGCTTACTCCAAAGCGGATGATACCTCCAGGCATTTATGGACGAACGCGGTGGCGCGTGCGGCAGAAGAGAGGGGATTTAGCTGGGCGTACTGGGAATTCTGCGCCGGGTTTGGAGTTTATAATCGAGAGAAACAATCCTGGAATGAACCGATTTTAACTGCTCTCATTCCCTAGGAGGAAGAGATGACCACCTGGCAGAAGGTGCGTGCTTACCTGATCGCTTTTTTACGCATTCTCTTCAGGCGTATTTTGCTCTTTGTTGTGATTATCTGCGGGTTGGTGTGCGCTTCTTTTCCTGTAACCGGTGGGTTCACTATTCCTGTTTTGAGTGAGCGCCTTGTCTGGAGTGGATTGATTATTACTTTGATTTCGGGCTTTCTTGTTTTTGGGTCAACGGTTGGTGGTAGAGATTATGAATTACCGGGGGCTTTTGTTCGGTCAGCTCACGTGAATGATCTCATCGAATTTAATATAACTGTGCGTCAGCAGGTGGAATCCCGATTCGACGGGCGAATTCAGGGCTTTGTCGTCGGGTTATGTGTCTTCGGAGTTGGGGCGCTGGTGCAGTCGATCTTTGGATAACTGCCAATTTCAATTTTTTATGGAGGTTTGTATGGCAAAACCGGTGGTAATTGAGGATGTGAAAACTTTCCTCGTTCAGACGGCCGGTCCGGGAACGCGGTTCATCATCGTCAAGGTGATCACGTCTGAACCGGGCCTGTATGGGCTGGGATGCGCCACATTCACACAACGTTTCCGCGCTGTTTATGCGGCCATTGAGCACCATGTCAAACCCTTCGTGATCGGAAAAGACGTTTCCAGGATCGAAGAATTGTTCCAGATGAACCTGGTGAATGGTTACTGGCGAAATGGGCCGGTTCTCAACAACGCGATTTCTGGAATCGATGAGGCGCTGTGGGATATCAAGGGGAAAATGGCCAATATGCCCGTTTATGATCTCCTTGGAGGAAAGACACGCGAGGCTGCCGCGGTGTATGCTCATGCCGACGGAAGAGATCCTCAAGAAGTTCTGGATAATGTGCGGAAATTCCAGGAACAGGGATACCACTATATTCGAGTGCAAATGGGCGGGTACGGTGGTAAACAGGACACCATGCACCGCCCAGAGGGGGCGCTTCCGGGGGCGTACTTTGATCCGCGAGCGTATACTCGCAATATGCTTCGGATGATTGAGTATGTCCGCAGTCATGTTGGGGATGAGGTGGAGTTGTTACACGATGTACACGAGCGCCTCTCACCGATTGACACGGTTAAATTCGCTAAAGATTTAGAGCCATATAATCTCTTTTTCCTGGAAGACTCCCTTGCCCCCGAAGATATCGAATGGTTCAGGCATATTCGAAAAGTGTGCGCCACACCCCTTGCCATGGGAGAGTTGTTCAACAACCCGAGGGAGTGGCGTCTCTTGATCGAGGAACGGTTGATCGATTTTATACGTATGCATGTCAGCCAGATGGGCGGAATTACTGCCGCCCGTAACGCGGCTATCCATGCCCAGATTTACGGTATTCGCACAGCCTGGCACGGCCCGGGAGATACCTCACCTGTTGGGCATGCTGCCAACCTGCATTTAGACCTGTGGGCACCTAACTTTGGCATTCAGGAGTGGTGCCGGTTTGATAACCTGGTGTATGATATGTTCCCTGGTTTGCCGGTAGTGCGAAATGGATACATGTATCCGAATGACCGCCCCGGTTTGGGGATTGATTTTGACGAGAATCTTGCGTCCAAATATCCACCTAAAGACGAGGTGGACTGGTGGACGCAGACAAGACTACCTGATGGGAGCCCTGCAAGACCATGACACGTTACCTATATACTGGCACGTATACTCAGAGCGGCCACGAAGCGCATCGGCAGGAGGGGATATTTCTCTATTCCGTGGATGCGGTTTCAGGCCAGTTGACTTTTCAGCAGGCTTTTGATGGGGGGAAGAACCCTTCTTTCCTGGCAATCCATCCGACCGGGAAATACCTCTTTGCGGTCAATGAACTTCAGGAAGGTGAGGTGAGTTCTTTTTCCATTCAACCCAAAACCGGCGAGCTATATTCGAGTGCAAATGGGCGGGTACGGTGGTAAACAGGACACCATGCACCGCCCAGAGGGGGCGCTTCCGGGGGCGTACTTTGATCCGCGAGCGTATACTCGCAATATGCTTCGGATGATTGAGTATGTCCGCAGTCATGTTGGGGATGAGGTGGAGTTGTTACACGATGTACACGAGCGCCTCTCACCGATTGACACGGTTAAATTCGCTAAAGATTTAGAGCCATATAATCTCTTTTTCCTGGAAGACTCCCTTGCCCCCGAAGATATCGAATGGTTCAGGCATATTCGAAAAGTGTGCGCCACACCCCTTGCCATGGGAGAGTTGTTCAACAACCCGAGGGAGTGGCGTCTCTTGATCGAGGAACGGTTGATCGATTTTATACGTATGCATGTCAGCCAGATGGGCGGAATTACTGCCGCCCGTAACGCGGCTATCCATGCCCAGATTTACGGTATTCGCACAGCCTGGCACGGCCCGGGAGATACCTCACCTGTTGGGCATGCTGCCAACCTGCATTTAGACCTGTGGGCACCTAACTTTGGCATTCAGGAGTGGTGCCGGTTTGATAACCTGGTGTATGATATGTTCCCTGGTTTGCCGGTAGTGCGAAATGGATACATGTATCCGAATGACCGCCCCGGTTTGGGGATTGATTTTGACGAGAATCTTGCGTCCAAATATCCACCTAAAGACGAGGTGGACTGGTGGACGCAGACAAGACTACCTGATGGGAGCCCTGCAAGACCATGACACGTTACCTATATACTGGCACGTATACTCAGAGCGGCCACGAAGCGCATCGGCAGGAGGGGATATTTCTCTATTCCGTGGATGCGGTTTCAGGCCAGTTGACTTTTCAGCAGGCTTTTGATGGGGGGAAGAACCCTTCTTTCCTGGCAATCCATCCGACCGGGAAATACCTCTTTGCGGTCAATGAACTTCAGGAAGGTGAGGTGAGTTCTTTTTCCATTCAACCCAAAACCGGCGAGCTAACTTTCCTGAGCCGGCAGCCTACGAAGGGGGCTGCTCCATGCTATGTGAGTACGGATGCGGGTGGGCAATGGCTGCTGGTGGCCAATTACTCCAGCGGTAGCCTGGCGGTATATCCAATCCACGACGGTCAGATTGGACCTATGGCGGATTTCATCCAGCACGAAGGGAAGGGTCCAAACCCGATGCGTCAGGAAAGAGCTCATGCCCATTCCATCCGGTTTGCCCCCGAAGGGCATTTTATTCTGGCGGCAGACCTTGGCCTGGATGAAGTGCGTGTGTATTCTCAGGATACGCGGACGGGAAAGCTTCAGCTTCACAGCAAGCTTTCCACCCATCCCGGTTCGGGGCCTCGTCATTTCGATTTTCACCCGAATGGGCGGCTCGTTTACATTGCCAATGAATTGGATAGTACGATTACGGCCTGCCGATGGGATGGAAATGCGGGAGTCCTGACCGCCTTTCAGACGCTTTCCACCCTGCCGGAGAGCTTTAAGGGGGAAAATATCGTGGCGGATATCCATATTCATCCCAATGGAAGGCTGGTTTACGTCTCAAACCGGGGTCACCATTCTCTGGCTATTTACGAGATTGACTCGATCAGCGGGCAATTGACCTTCCTGAGGCATCAGGAGACCCTGGGAAAGTGGCCGCGAAACTTCAGCCTCGATCCTGAGGGCCGTTTCTTAATTGTTGCCAACCAGTATAGTGATTCCCTGGTTGGGTTTGAGGTCAGTCAACGCACTGGCGATTTAACCCCAACAGGTGAATTAGCCACCGTGCCGAGCCCGGTTTGCATTCGCTTTCTTGATTTGTGATGATTGTTTGCCGCACAAGGTGACCCTTGTGCGGCATTTTTAAGAAACGAGGTGAGAGGATGGGAGGGAAAATGAATCTGTTGGCATGGAGCCGTACGTTTGAGGTGGAATTTCGCCAGTATATCGCTCCGTTCTGGTTGAACCGCGTGATGGATATTGAAAACCATACTTTTGCAGGAGAAGTTGACTCAAAGGGCAATTCACTGCATCAGGCTCCCAAGGGGGGGATTCTGACAGCGCGTATTTTATGGACGTTTTCTCATGCATGGATGTTGTTCCATGATGATATTTATAAGAAAGCAGCTGATGAAGCCTTTCGTTTTTTAATGGATTATTTTTGGGATCCAGAGTATGGAGGAACGTACTGGTTAGTCGATTGGCGGGGGATTCCTCTGGACACGAAAAAACACCTCTATTCCAATGCCTTTTCTATGTATGCTCTGGTAGAGTATCATCGGGCAACAGGTAATCAGGAAGCCCTGGAAAAGGCGAAGGAAATTTTCCGGCTGGTGGAACAATTTGCCCATGACTCTGAGCACCTCGGGTGGTTGGAATCATTCGAACGAGACTGGTCTCCGCTGGCTGATTCCCGGCTGGCTGAAGGGGAACACAATGCTCCCAAATCGATGAATACACATCTCCACTGGATGGAGGCTATGACCAACCTGTTGCGAGTATGGAGAGACCCCCTCCTGGAGACTCGGCAGGCTGAAATGTTAAGGCTCTTTTTGGAGCATATCATTCACTCCAGCCGACATCAGTTGATTTTGTTCCTGGATCGGGACTGGACACCGTTGAGTGAGATCATATCTTTTGGCCATGATATCGAGGCCAGCTGGTTGCTTGTTGAGGCTGCCGAGTTATTAGGGAACGTTGAAATTCTCCGAGAAGCGCATAAACGTTCCCTTCTAATGGTGGAGGCAGTGATGAAAGGCGGCCTCGATTCTGATGGGGCGCTGGTGTATGAAGCAGACTCTCACGGATGGGTTCAAACGAATAAGGACTGGTGGCCTCAGGCTGAGGCTGTGGTGGGCTTCTTTAATGCTTATCAGCTTAGCGGAGAAGAAAAATATCTGGAGCAGTCCATGCGCTCATGGAATTGGATCCAAACAAAACTAAGGCACCCAACCGGTGAATGGTGGTGGGGAACCGATCAAAAGGGGAACCCCCTCCAGCGAGAGCTCGCTGGTTTCTGGAAGTGCCCCTATCATAACAGCCGGATGTGCTTTGAGATCCTTGAACGAGTTGAGCGATTCGCCGGTGATTAAAAGTTTACTCCGAGAACTCTTGCCAGGTTTCCGCCCATCACCAGGGCTTGTTCAGCAGGCGTGAGGTCTCGCAGAAGGGCCTGATACGCGGCAACGCATACGTGCATCAGGCTGAAGGGGGTATCACTGCCAAAGCAAACCCGCTCGGCCCCTAATTGTCGAATGGCTTTCAATACGGCCTCAAATCGCACCCCTGATCCAATTAAGACAAGATTGGGGTGCTGTGCGGCGATCTCAATAGCGGCCGAAGTCAGATCGGCGAAGCCGACCCCGCCCATGTGAACCATCAGAATGGTCAATTCCGGGAACATTGAGGCAATTTTCCCCACCCTAAAAGGGTGAGTGTATTCAAAGGCATCAGCGCCAACATGGAAGGCGACGCATTTGCCATAACGGGCGATGGTTTCAATGAGCGGGATCGACAGGTGGGGATCATCTATACAAAAAGAATTTTGTGCTCCATTCAATTTCACGCCAAAAAATTGGAATTCTTCAAGGCAGCGCTTGATCTCATCGCGGGCGCGCTCCAGACCGAAGTGGGGATCTACCCAGCCAAACCCCAGCAACCGATCGGGATGAGCACGAACAGCTTCAAAAACATAACGGTTGGATGGGGTTATGTCGCGCATATAGGGAGGCCTGAGCCAGGTAAGAGCGCGGTCGACTCCGGCATCATCCATGCGACGGATCAATTCGTCGTAGGTAATAGTATGGGCATCTTCGCCGGTTGGTGAAATATGAGTATCGGCGTCGATGATCATGGATCACCCGGAAGAAAGCAAGCGCGAGTTATTTGAGGTCAAAGGACAGGGTCGCTGGCCGGGGTGCACCAAGAACCTCCCCGCGATGGGATGGAGAACAACCACCCAGGGTTACCGTAAAGCGCCCGCTTTCCAGACGAGGAAGTCCGTCATCATCATAAACGAGCATTTGTTCAGGAGAAATCGTAAATTCAACGCGCCGTGATTCGCCGGGTTTCAGGGCAATCCGTTCGAATCCCACCAGGCTTTGTTGAGGAACAGGTACACTGGCTTCCTCATCGCGCAGATAACACTGAACAATCTCCTCTCCGGCGCGAGTTCCAGTATTGGTAACGGTCACAGCCACCTGGACGGGTTTGCCTGATGAAACTTCGTTTTCTGAAATTTCGGGATGGGTATAGGCAAAGGTGGTGTAGCTGAGGCCAAACCCGAAAGGAAAGAGGGGTTCAGCAGTGGCGTAACGGTAAGTGCGGCCTGCCATGTCGTAATCTTCAAAGGGAGGAAGGTCATCCAGTGAACGGGGGAAGGTGAGTGGGAGTTTTCCAGACGGGGCATGGTCACCAAAGAGCACCTCAGCCACAGCCCGACCACCTTCCTGGCCAGGATACCAGACGAATAAAATAGCGTCCACCAGCTCTTCAATCCCTTCCAGAGCAATGGGGCTTCCTCCTGTCAGGACGAGGATGATCTTGCCGCCTGATGAAGCCAGGCGCCGCAAATAATCCAACTGGTTTTGTGGCAGGCGAATGTCAGTTCGGTCGCCGTTGTCCGAAAGGATGGCTTCTCCTTCTTCGCCTTCGAGCAGGGGTGAAAGCCCCATAAAAGCAATAGTCAGATCCACGGATCCAGCAGTAGGAATGGACCAATCATTTTCGACGCGCTTTGGATGGGCGAGTAAACTGCCAGGCCTGAATTCTAACCGTACGCCTTCGGGTAGCCTGCCTACGATACCTTCCAGGAAAGTGGTCATGGTGTTGTTCAGACCGTAATAATTACCGAGCAAGACGTCTGTAGTGCCGGCATTGGGGCCAACCACCAGGATGCTTCTTACGGAATCCTGGATGGGAAGGATGTGGTTCTTGTTTTTCAGGAGAACTACCGATTTAACCGCAGTTTCGTAAGCAAGTTGCCGATGCTGTTCACAGCCAACCACACTCATCGGAGTGGAAGCGAAAGGCACCATTTCGGGAGGATCGAACATACCCAGTTTAAACCGGGTGGTTAAGGTGCGTGCCAGGGCACGGTCGATATCGGCTTCGGATACCAATCCAAGCTGAACTGCTTCCATCAGGTGATCATAATAAACGCAGTCGCAGCCAATGTCACATCCCCGTTTTAGAGCCAGAGCGGCGGTTTCTACAGCGCTGTTGGTAAAGTGGTGATGGGCGTGAATATCCTGAAGAGCACCGCAGTCAGAGACGACATGCCCTTCAAACTTCCATTCACCGCGCAGGATATCTTCGAGGAGGAGCTTACTGGCGTTACAGGGCTCGCCGAGGGTGCGGTTATAGGCTCCCATAACGGCCTCAACTTTTGCTTCGGTGACCAGCTTTTTAAAGGCAGGCAGATAGGTGGTTCGAAGGTCACGCTGATTGACTATGGCGTTGAAGGTATGGCGTAGTTTCTCGGGGCCACTATGAACTGCATAATGCTTGGCACAGGCTGCGGCTTTAAGATAGCGGGGATGATCTCCCTGTAACCCTCTAACAAATGCTGACCCCATTTCGCCGGTCAGGAATGGATCTTCACCCCAGGTCTCCTGCCCGCGCCCCCAGCGAGGATCGCGAAAGATATTCACATTGGGTGACCAAAAAGTCAGCCCCTGGTAAATTTGATTCCCACCATTCTTTCGAAGGGTTTCATGGTATTTAGCGCGGCCTTCGTCGGCAATGGCGGAAGCAACCTGTTGAATTAACGCTCGATCCCAGGTAGCTGCCATCCCAATTGCCTGGGGAAACACGGTAGCCCGGCCATTACGCGCCACTCCGTGGAGTGCTTCTGACCAGTAATCGTAGGCTGGTATGCCAAGTCGAGGTATTGCTGAGCAATTGTTACGAGTCTGGCTGATTTTTTCTTCCAGCGTCATACGTGAAAGTAAATCCTGAACACGTTGCGGAATGGGTAAATCGGGATTGAGATAATCAGCTGGGGACATGAATGGAATTCTCCTGATGAGATGCAAAGTTCTCTCTATTATACAGAGTCTTCGGTTTTCCAGAAGAGCAAATGGGTGATAGAAATCTCTTCTTTCACCCCGCGTTGTAAGGTGTTTTTTCCCAGGTGGTGTATATTAAGCCTGGAACATATAGATTCATAACGACCGGGAAAAGAATGGAGAGGTTTTTAAAATGGCCACTGAAGATAAATTTATAAAATTCTACCTCGATGAGATGAACAGCGCTCTCCTTTATCAATGTATGGCGGAAGTTGAGAAAGATGAACGCCTGGTCAAGGTGTTTCAAAGGATTGCTGAGACTGAAACCCGGCATGCGCAGGTCTGGGAAAAGCGTATGCGCGACGCAGGGTTACCTGTGCCGGAATTTAAGCCGTCTTTGCGAACCCGGATGTTAATCTGGCTGGCGCATAGATTCGGTACGGGGCTTATTTTGCCCAGTATTCAAAATATGGAAAGACAGGGGAGCGCTGGTTATGCCGGATTTCAAGATGCGAGTTCAATGCAACAAGAAGAAAATTCGCATGCATTTTTAATGAGCCAGTTAAAACTCAGTATTCGTGGAGGGGTGGAAGGAGGCGTGTTGGCCCAGCTGGAGGGACGACATCGAAGCGGAGGTGGAAATGCGCTGCGGGCGGCGGTTCTGGGGGCCAATGATGGGCTGGTTTCGAACCTTAGCCTGGTGATGGGGGTGGCCGGGGCTGGCGTGGCCAATCGCAGTATTCTGATTACCGGTCTGGCGGGGATGCTTGCCGGGGCGATCTCGATGGCGCTGGGCGAATGGCTCTCGGTGCAGAGCGCGCGCGAATCTTTCGGACATCAGATCGAGGTGGAGAAAGAAGAAATTGAGAATGCTCCAGAAGAGGAAGCAGAGGAACTGGCTCTGATCTATGAGGCAAGAGGCCTGCAACCGCATCAGGCGCGCCAGTTGGCGCGGCAAATCCTGGAAAACAAAGACAGCGCCATTCAAACCCTGGCACGTGAAGAACTGGGGGTGGACCCAGAAGAACTGGGCGGGTCGGCCTGGGAGGCTGCTATCACATCCTTTTTATTGTTCATGCTTGGAGCGGTTATCCCGGTGATTCCATTCACCTTCTTAAGTGGGTTGACAGCCGTGATAGTCAGTGTTGCATTCAGCGTGGTGGGACTGTTCGGGTTGGGGGCGGCTATTACACTGTTTACCGGCCGGACGGTACTTTATTCGGGAATGCGAATGGTTATCTTTGGTGTGGTAGCCGCGGCAGTCACATTTGGTATTGGCTATTTGATTGGAGGTAACCTGGGCGGGTAGAGATTACTGCCTGGCTTCAACCGGTTGGTAGTTCAGTAGCTGTGGGCTGGCGGGTATCCGTCGGGCGGCGAGTCTGGGTGGGAAGGGGTGTGCGTGTAATGGTCGGTGTAGAGGTTGGGCTCAAAGTAGGTGAAGGGGTAGGAGATGGCTGCGTAGGCGATGGCCCTGTAGTTGGGCTGGGGATGGGAGTGCGGGTAGCCGTTGCGGTGGCTGTGGGGGTGGGTGGTTCACCGGTGATGGTGAAACGCCCGGATATCTTCCAGCTTGAGCCGGTAAAAATTTGAACTTCATATTCGCCTGGTAACCAGCCGCCTACAGGTGTGCTGCATTCCGTGTAACCGAACCCACCTGTGCCTCCGTTCCAGGGGAGAGTTTCATAACACACCAGCTCGTTTCCCCGGTACCAGAGAGCACTCCACTGAGCGCCAACGGTCATCTGATCATACGAGAAAACGCCATAGACAGTGGAGAGAGGGTTTTTAAATTCAACTGCTGGATCGATGGGTTGAAAGTTTTTATCCAACCGGGTGGCAAAAACCAGCGGGCTGAAGACCGCTGAAGGATTAGGTGTGATGGTCGACTCGAATTTTGATTCGATATCCCCCGGCAGTGATGGGGTATTGGTGATAGACGGGGTTTCGGTAATGGTAGGTGTGAGGGTAATGGTAGGAGTCAGGGTGATTGTGGGTGTGAGGGTGATGGTAGGGGTAGGGGTTACTGTGGGGGAAGGGGGAAAAAATTGATAGGCTACCGGCTCGGCAAAACGATTGATCATTCCTGCTGTAGCCAGCATGAAAACGAAGAACAGAATGAGCCGCCAGCCACGCACCAGGCGTTCTCTCCGTTTGCGAAAGTAATTCAATCGTGAGCCGGAACGAATGGAACGAATTCCGGAGATCAGTGCGAGTAGACCGGTGACCAGAGCCAGAAAAGTAGCGACGATGACACCACTGTGGATATCGAGATTCATCCCCAGAATTATAGCACGCCTTAAAAAAGAGCTGTTTTATAATGATTCTATCCTATCCCGAGGGGTTTTGAATGGAAACGTGTCTCACAGTAGTGGTCGGGCATATTTGCCTGGATATTATCCCTACCATGGATCACCTTCCAGAAGGCAAATTGAGTAAGTTACTTCAACCGGGGCATTTATTGATCACCGGGCCGGCAACATTCAGCACAGGAGGGCCAGTTTCCAATACAGGTCTGGCGCTTCACAGGCTGGGTATCCCTACGCGATTGATTGCGAAAATAGGCCAAGATCCCCTGGGGAGAATCGTTCGGGAAATTATCGACCGCTTTGATCCAAGGTTATCAGCGGGTTTGGTGGTGGATGAGAAATCTCCCACTTCATATTCCATCATTTTATCTGCGCCGGGGGTGGATCGTGTTTTTCTTCATTGCCCGGGTGCGAATGATACTTTTGGCGTAAAAGATGTAGATTACGCCTTGCTGAAAAACGCCAGATTGATGCATTTTGGATATCCGCCAGTGATGAAGCGGATGTATCAAAATGAAGGCAGAGAACTGGTTGAGCTATTCCAGCGCGCAAAAGAGACCGGGGTAACGACCTCTCTGGATATGACTTACCCGGATGCTGATACTGAAGGGGGGCAGGTTAACTGGTTGAAGATTTTCGAGCAATTGTTGCCGTATGTGGATGTGTTCTTGCCCAGTTTCGACGAGTTGTTTTTTATGCTAAGGAGAGAAGAATTTCTCCGTTTGCGCGAGAAGGCGCCGGATGGCAACATGCAAGGAGAAATAACATCCCAACGGCTGGCTGAATTCAGTGCGTGTCTCTTACAAATGGGGGTGAAAATAGCCGTGATCAAACTGGGCGACCGGGGCCTTTATCTGCGCACAGCCGATCTCTCTTCTCTCCAAAGAATGGGGAGGGCAGCGCCGACCAACCCTCTGGACTGGGCCGAACGTGAATTATGGACGGCGTGCTATAAAACCAGAGTGGTTGGAACGACGGGGGCGGGCGACGCAACCATTGCTGGGTTTCTAAGTGCTCTTTTACGCGGTTTTTCACCTGCTGAAGCGGTTAAAATTGGCGTGGCCGTGGGGGCATGTAATGTGGAGGCCGCGGATGCTCTGAGTGGGGTGCGTTCGTGGGAAGAGACTCTCAGACGGATAGAGAACGGTTGGGACCATTTACCTTTACTGCCCGATGAACCCGGCTGGAAAGAGGTTGAGCCGGGTCTATGGGAACGCAGGGGTGAACCTCGGATTGGAACAGGATGATGCGAAATAGTAGAGCGGTTGTAAGGTGCAGACTGCATTTTCTATTCGGATGTGAATATAATTAGATTATGTGCGTTCAGGAGTAAACCCTATGGCCGAGTTTTCTCGATATGAAATATACATCCTGTTGAACCAGCCTAAACCTCTCTGGCTCAGCCATATCGATTTGAGCGGAATGGATTTGCGTGGCGTGTTATTGAACGGAGCCACGCTGATAGGCGCCAATCTCAGCGGTGTGGACTTGCGCGGAGCAACGATGGTGGACGTTAACCTGGGGGGAGCTAATTTGCGGGGGGCGGTCCTGATCGGTGCAGACTTGCGGCGGGCTCACATGCGCGGTTGTGATTTACGAGGAGCAGACTTGCGAGAAGCCAATCTTGCAGAGGCTGACCTTTCGGAAGCGAACCTCACCAATGCGAACCTGATTGATGCCAACCTGGGTGCCGCGGACCTGACCAATGCTAACCTCACGGATGCTGATTTAACGGGTACCAATGCACCAGATTATAAATTACTCCGGGCCAAATCACTCAGTGGGGCCATCATGCCCGACGGAACACGTCATGAATGATTAATGGTCTAATCTAAAAAACGCAACCTGTTTCTTTTTTTCCCTCTTCGGAATACAATCTAGATATACTTGATTTTCCATTGGTTCCACCTCTGGAAGAGGGGTGATTTTTGTTAAGCCTGAAAGATTTTTTTCATGTTCCAAGATTAAATCAGCTCATTAACTCTCTGGTGCAGGATGTTCCCGGGTTGATTGTGGTCGCCGGGCTTGAACCAAACGCCATATCCAATGATGGGTTGAATATCCGGCGCATGGTGAGCGGTAAAACTACCATTCTCCGCCTGCTGATGCGCGAAATCCTCACTTTTTATCCCCAAATGCATTGCATACTTTATACGGAAGGTGAGAACCCTATTCGGGCGCCGCGTGAACTTCGTTCACGGTGTGAATGGATTCAGGCAACTCTGCCCGAGGTGCGGTTGCGGCGCTTGCAAAATGCTGTGCAACGCCGGCCTGGTCTTATGGTTTTGGACCAGTTAACTTCGGAAAACATCCCGCTCGTGGTGGAAGCTGTCCGGCAAGGTGTACGGGTTTTATGCCCGGCGAATACCATGGTTCGTGGCTCTGCGGTGATCCGTCATTTACAATCGCTTGGGTTCACCTCTGACCAGTTAAAAATATTAACCTGGGTAGTCTCGGTTTTCCGACAACCCATGCTGTGCCCGGTGTGTAAACAACCCGTTGAGCCAGATGATCGATTAACGGCTCTGTACTCGATGAGTTCAGATCTGGCAACATGGAAACTCTTCCGCGCGGCAGGGTGTGAGCAATGTCATTTTACGGGCAGGCAAGGGGAACTTACTGTTTTTGACCTCTTTCGTGTGAATCCCAATCGGCCTGATTGGTTATCTCAACGCAGTCTCCTCTCTGCTCAGGAATACCTGCTGGATTTGATGAAACAGGGATTACTCGCCCCAGAGGATGTGCTGGATTTTGATACAGCACTTCTGCATGATACTTACGCTATCCTTGAGCTCGAGGAAAAGGCATTAAAAGAGGCGAATGCGGCTCTTCAGCGAAAGGTGCTGGAGCTGGAAGTTTCGAATCGACTTCTGGTACAGCGTACAGAGGCGATCATCTCGTTTCAGGAGATTGCGCGCACATTGATTCAATCGACCAGCCTGGCCGAACTGGCGCAACGGGTATGTCGTTACAGTAGAGATATTTGTGGCGCAGACCGCAGCATTGTGTATGTAAAGCTGGATGAAGAGAAGCTGGTTGTGCTGGCTTGTGGCGGATGGGAGGGGGTTGAGTTATCCAGAGAGGTTCCAGCAAACTTATTTGCGGGCTGGCAGCAGGCTGAAGAGATGCGGCCCTGGCGAGCAGTTCCGCCGGGAATTATCCTTGAAGAGAGTGAACCTCCACCGATTCATGTTGGGTACGACGTTCCTCTTCTGGCAGATGCTCGGCTGGTGGGACGAATGATTGTTCAGTCTACCCAAAAAGTAATGTTCACCCCGGGGGAAATTTCAACCCTGCGGATGTTTGCCAATCAGGTTGCAGTTGCCATGCAGCGCGCAAGGTTAATCGAGGAATTACAGGCAAAAATTACCGAACTTGAAGCCGCGCAGGTCAGCCTGCTTCAAAAAGAGCGGATGGAGCATGAACTGGAACTGGCCAGGCAGGTGCAACAGAGCATACTTCCCCGCCAATTTCCATCTATTCCGGGGGTGGAATTTGCCGTCCTTAATCAACCTGCCCGTCAGGTAGGCGGAGATTTTTACGATGTGATTTCCCTGGATGAAAATCATTTTGGGGTAGTGGTCGCGGATGTTTCAGATAAGGGATTACCAGCGGCTTTTTACATGGCGCTGGCACGAAGTTTGATTCTGGCAGAAGCCCATCGAGAGTTATCACCCTGCCGGGTTTTAAGAAGCGTGAACCGCCTTTTATTAGAGTTAGGCGAAGGGGGAATGTTTGTGACCGTCTTTTATGGCGTGGTAGATCGTGACTCATGGAAAATAACCTATGCTCGTGCTGGTCACGATTATCCAGTGTTGTTGCATCAGGGCGAAATGACTTTTCTATCTGGAGGGGGAATGGCCCTTGGGGTGACCGATGGTGATGATTTTCACCTCACGGAGGTGGAAGTCCCCTTACAGGCAGATGACCGTTTGATCCTCTATACTGACGGACTGATCGATGTGCAGTCACCAGAAGGGAAGCGATTTAGCCTTGAGCGGTTAACACATTTCTGGCGCGGACTACCGGTTAATTATGCGGGGCAGATTTGTCAGGCTACTCTGAAGATATTAGAGGATTTTCAAGGAGGAGCCGAGCAGACTGATGATATGACTCTGTTAGTGGTCTGTTTTCATGATCGGGGTGGCTCATCCAGGGTTGAAACAAACTTATAGTATACTGAGTTTGTGGGTTGTATTGTTTCCAGGCGATAGAAGTGGGCAAGCCAGGTTAGGAGGTAAGAATTATGGCCTCAGATGCCGTTGAGATTCTGGAACATCCGCGAACCCGGGATGTTTATATGCTGGTGGGATGGCGGCAATGGGCTGATGCCGGTTCGGTTTCCTCAGGTTTACCGCAGTATGTCATTCAAAGAGAAAAGGCACGCCGCATTGGTCAGATTCGTCCTGATGGTTTTTATATGTTTCAAATTCCCGGGACGCATGATTTGATTCGTCCGGTGATTAAATTTCGGGAGGGTTTCCCCGAATCTTTGCAGACTCCAGAAAATCCCTTGTATTATTTTGAAAGCAATCAACGAGGAGTGGTGATCTTGCTCGGTGATGAGCCGCATCTGGATGCTGAAAGGTATATTATGGCAATCCTGGATGCTGCCCGGCAGTTACGTGTTAAGCTGATTGTGGGAATTGGGGGGGTGTATGGTGAATTTCCTTATGAAAAAGAAAGGCTCGTATCCGGGAGTTACAGTCTCCCTGAAATCCAGGGTCGGATGAATGAACTGGCGCTAAGCCCCACCGATTACCATGGGGGCGTAAGTATTGGATCATACCTGTGTAAGCGGGCTGGCGAAAGGGGGATGGAATATATTGGTATGTACGCCATGGTGCCGTTATTTGATTTTTCCTCTATCCCGCAGATTGGCCGTTCCATTCAAATCGAGAATGATTTTATGGCATGGCTGGGGATCATGCGACGGGTAAATTACCTGTTCAAAATAGATGTTAATCTCACCGATTTAATGCAGAAGAGTAAACGCTTGCTCAATACGCTGGAGAAAAAAGTGGAGGAACTGGATCGGCTGGCACCTCAGGCAGGTATTCGGGATTACTTCGCCCGTCTCTCTGCAGAGTTCGAAGAAGTGCCCTTTATTCCCCTGGATGATGTATGGGAAGAGAGTTTACGCAAGATTCTTGATCGGTTAGAGGATGAACAGGAAGGTCCCGAAGGTGTTTGATCGCTTCTGAAGAAGCCCTTGTGTGTTCGGAGGAGAGTACTTCTAAGGAATCATCATTGGCGAACCAGATGGCGTTAAGGTGGCCGTAAGGCTTATCGAACAGGCTGTTTGAGGTTCACCTTGATTTATTTATTCGTCTTTACAACGTGAAAGTAGACCGGTATTGAAGGGCCTCGGCCAGGTGCTGAGGGGTAATCTGAGCATTGCCGGCAAGATCGGCGATGGTACGGGCCAATTTCAACGTCCGATGAAAGGCACGAGCTGAAAGTTCCATCTGGTTCATGGCGGCGCGCATGAGACGGACGCAGGTTTCGTCCAGTTGGCAAAATTTCCGCACTTCAGCCGGGCGCATATCAGCGTTACAGCGGATGGAATCGGACCGATTAAAGCGTTCTCTCTGGATAGCACGGGCTGCTTCGACGCGCTCACGGATGTTCTCAGAAGGTTCTCCAGCACGCCGATCGTTGAGTTTTTCGAACTCCACCCGGGGAACCTGGATGTGAATATCAATGCGATCCAGGAGGGGACCGGAAATCCGTTTTTGATACTTGATCACAGTGCCTGGAGAACAGGTGCAGGCCCTCACCGGATCATTCCAGTAACCGCACGGGCAAGGATTCATTGCGCCCACGAGCATAAAATTGGCCGGAAAAGTAAGGGACCCATTTGCCCGAGAAATGGTTACTATTTTGTCTTCCATGGGCTGGCGTAATACCTCCAGGACGCGTTGGCCAAATTCGGGCAATTCGTCAAGGAAAAGTACTCCACGGTGAGCCAGCGAGATTTCTCCCGGGTGCGGCTGATTACCTCCGCCAACCAGCCCGGCATGACTGATAGTATGATGGGGGGCGCGGAATGGTCGGGAGCGAATGAGCGGCACATCCTGAGGAAGCTGGTCTGCTACCGAATAGATGCGGGTGACATCGAGCGCTTCATCGATCGTCATTCGTGGAAGAATGGCCGGGAGAGCGCGAGCAAGCAGGGTCTTGCCAGAGCCGGGTGGCCCGACCATAAGAACATTATGCCCTCCGGCGGCGGCCACTTCCAGGGCCCGTTTGACGTGTTCCTGTCCCTTGATTTCGCTGAAATCGGTAACGACTTCTACGGAGATATCGCCAGGGTTGGTAGGTGGGTATGGAGAGATAGGACGGGTTTGATTAAGATGAGCGATTAGATCGGAAAGAGAAGCTACAGGGATGACTTCAAGGTGAGGGATTAGTGCTGCTTCGGCAGCATCGGATTGAGGGACGAAAACCCGGTTCATACCCTGTTCGCGAGCCACTGCTGCCATGGGGAGCACACCACGTACGTGACGAACACTTCCATCCAGAGATAATTCACCGATTACCAGGCTATTTTCAAGCGCCTGAGATGGAATTTGCTCACTGGCCGCCAGCACACCGAGAGCGATGGGGAGATCATAGGCGGGGCCTTCCTTTCGTACCGACGCCGGAGCAAGGTTGACGGTCACGCGTTTACGGGGATAAGCTAACCCGGTATTTTTAATAGCTGATTGTACTCGTTCACGGCTTTCCTGGACGGCGGCATCAGGCAAACCCACAATGACCATGCCTGGAAGCCCGGGGCTGGTGTCTACTTCTACTTCTACCAAAACGCCATCCAGTCCAACTACCGCGCAAGAATAGATGCGAGCGAGCATGAGGTAAGTTTAGATGGGCTCTGGTAAAATGTCAACAATTCTATGAAGCCCGATTGGACTCTCAATATGATCCCTCCCCGGTTTTTTAAGAGCCGAACCCTCGTAGATGCACCTTTGATTCTGTATCTGGTAGCAACAATATTGGGTGTATGGGTGGCTTATGATCGCAGTCAATCGTGGTATCTCTTGGGTATGATTTGGATCAGCGGTGGGATTTATGGTCTGGTATCCTGGAAGACGGGAGCATCTCTGCGGTGGGAGTGGATTCTCAGGTTGGTAACCCTGGCAGGTGGTGTGATGAGCCTGTTTTTTATATGGGGGCTTTCTCATCATCCACCTGAGGATAAAGCGGTGGTTCTATCCACAATCATCGAGAGGCTGGGGCGATTCCTGCCTCCTTTCCCATTCTGGCAGCCTTTTCCCAATAGCGCGGCGATGTTTTTTGAAGGGCTCTTCTTTCTGGGAATGGGATGGGTACTGTTTGAAAGAGCCAGGGGGTGGAAAATTACCGCAGGAGTCGCTACGGGATGGATCGGTCTGGGACTGTTGGTCAGTCAGTCAAGAGGTTCCTGGGTAGCCATTGTGCTTGTAAGTGTGTTATGGCTGGCCTGGCATTACCGTGCGGCACGATGGGGGTTGCTGGGTGGGATTGTGTTGCTGGTCTTTTCCCTGGGTCTTGTCCTGGTACGGCACGACTGGCAATTTCTTGCGCAGGTTCCGGTGGTTAACGAAACCCTGGTGCCCTTATTGATGCGACCTGACCGGATAGAAGTTTACCAGGGGAGTATCTCGCTTTTGCAGGACGTGCCTTTCACCGGTATTGGGCTGGGCGGCCAGTTCGCGATGATTTATTCTCGTTTCGTGCTACTCATTCAGGTACCTTTTCTCACTTATTCGCATAATCTGTTTCTTGAAACATGGTTAGAGACAGGGATACTGGGATTGGGTGCTTTCGTCTGGATGATTTTTGCGGTGATTTGGGTGGCATTTCCTGCTCTGAAAGCACGGAATGACCCATGGCTGGAAGGAGCTTTTGCGGGGTGGCTTGCCTTTCTCATCCACGGGGTAACCGATGCCAGACCATTTGTGGATGCGTGGTGCTGGTTTCCCTTTTTCCTGCTGGCTGGATTAATCGTCGGACGTTTGAAGAACCTGGAACCTGTATCCAGATCGAGAACGTGGATTCCTTTCGTCTTCCCTGTTCTCTTCTGGGGCATCATGGCTTTGGTTATACCGCTGGATCGTGCCACCTGGGATGGTAATATGGGGGTGTTGCGTTATATGAGGGCTGAATTACAACCCGGGGTATCGGAGGTAGAAAGGGTAAATTGGAAAAGCCAGGCCGAGCGCTTATTGAGAGACTCAGTCTTTCGGAGAGAGAACCAACGGAGCGCACATTTTTATCTTGGAATGATTTTAGAAGACGAAGAACGTTTTCCTGAAGCGGTCAGTGAATTTGAAGCCGCTGTGAGAGCCGACCCGGCAAACCCGGCAATAATCAAGGCGCTGGGGTTGGCTTATACCTGGAATGGTCAATCTGTGGAAGCAGCACAGGTGTTGAAACAAACTGCCCGGATTGAGGAGGAGTTGAACACCTGGGCCGGGTGGCGCAGTGAAAGGGGCGAAAAGAATCTGGCGCGAAATGCTTATCTGGTTTCTCTACGAATTCAGCCCGACCAGCCTGAAGTAATGGATGCTCTAAAAAGACTATCAGGGAATTAAGCGTCAGTGAAGCAAGTCGGGAGGAGGTGAGAGGAAATGAAACTGGGAATTTGTGGTTTTTTGAGTGGAAAAAATGCGAATGGTCACGAATTTGATTTTTTATCCCTGGCCAGACACGTTGGATTTGATTATGTAGAATGGCCGCTTTCCACACTGGCGGGCTTGAGTGAAGAGGATTTTTCAGAGGCCGTCAGGAAATTAAAGGGCAGTGGAATGGTGTGTGAGGCCTGTAACCTTTTCTTCCCCGGAACTTTAAGGCTCACAGGTGCGGAAGTGAATCGTCAGGCGGTAAAAGATTATCTGGAACATGCACTTGGCAGGGCTGGCCAGTTGGGGGTACAGGTGGTAGTGTTTGGAAGTGGTGGCGCTCGCCGGGTGCCTGAGGGGTTTCCAAAAGAACAGGCCTGGGTTCAACTGGTGGAGATGTTACGCTCAGCGGGAGAAATTGCGCGGCGTTTTGGAATTGTGATTGCGATTGAACCGCTTAACCGAGATGAAACGAACCTTATTCATACCGCGGCCGAGGGATTTGCCCTGGCCAGACTGGTTGATCACCCTTCTGTGCGCCTGTTGCTTGATATTTACCACATGGTAAAAGAGAATGAGGATTTTGGGGTGGCTCGGACAGCACGCGAATGGGTAGCTCATGCACATTTTGCTGAACCAAACCGAAGAACTTTCCCTGCTGTTATTGATGAGACGGGGCGAGCCTTTTTCGAGGCGTTAATCCAGAGTGGATATACCGGCCGGGTAAGTCTGGAGGCAGGATATGTAAACTTTGAACCAGAGAGTCAGCAGGCCTTAAAGGTGATGCGGGAGCTCGCGGGATGAGGAAGTGTACTAACCCGTCCGGGCGGCTTTCAGGTTCGCGCGAATTTGGTCAACATGCTCCTGGGTGTGAGCGGGAAACTCCAGTTGAAGGAGTTGAAAGGCCAGTCGCCAGAAGCTACCTTTGTTGGCCACAAAATTCTCGGGAAGCTCGCGCAGGAGGAAGATCGTTTCGTCTTCTGCTCTTTTAAGCTCATCCAGAAGATAAGCGATGGTTCGAAAAACGCTGGCAGTTGCAGCTACCCTGGCATTCAGGTTGTCAGAGTAACCATCACTGACCCGCTCCTGGCTGAAGACGACATCGTTGATATAAGCCTGAGTGTCGCGCTCGACATGAATGAGGTGGGCAATGACTTCTTTAATCGACCATTCCTCAGGTGCGGGTTTAAATTCAGCCTCTGACTCTGAAACATTCTGGAGGGCTTCTTCAAGCATGTCATTGGCACGGGTATAAAGGGATTGAACTGCCTGGCTTAAGGCTTGCGGGGTGGAGGGGATTTTTGGGAGCGGACGGCGAGACAGCTCGAGGAGCAGTTGTTTTTTTTCGGCTCCTCGATAGAAAACCACTTCGAGTGCATCACCGGCCTGGTATTTTTCAAGAATGCGGAGGACACCTGGAAAATCGTTGCAGGGGTGTCCTCCCAGGGTGATTAAAACATCGTTTTTCATCAGCCCGGCTTTCTGAGCCGAAAACCCTTCAAAAACTCCCTCGATTCGCATACCGGTCTCAACAGGTATACCCAGCATGGCAGCCCGCCGAGCGTCAAATTCACCAAAGGAAACACCAAGCATGGGACGATTGATAATCCGAAGATCTGGCCCCTGTTCTAGAACCGAAACCAGGTTTTTAATAGCATTGGTCCATCCGCGAGCTATTTCTTCACGGGCTTTTTCCCATTTCGTTGTGTTGCCCAGACCAAGATGCTCCAAGGTGAGGAGGGTGGAACGCTCGCCTGAATTCTGGAGAGTTATTTCAACCCGGGTCGGTGCAGGCTCATTCCGGCCATGCCATGTCCAGAATATCTGATGCTGGGGTTCGATGGAAGTAAATTCACCGCATACGTAATAACCATTGTGCCAGGCGATGTAAAAACGCCCACCGGCTTTAGGTTCGACCGTAGCGATATCACACAGCCATTCGCGCAGAGCTGTGGCATTGGTAAAGGCGCGGAAGAGCTGGGATATGGGAGCATTGACTGGCTGGGTATATTTCAGGCTGCTGGTCATGCCTGTCCTCCCGTAGAGAACCCCTTAATGTCAGGAAAATCTATCTCATTATACTGTATGGGTGGTTTACAACCAACTGGAAGAAGAAGCAAGAAATCATCCCGGCGGTTATTCATCCTGGTGAGGAATCAGAGAAACTTTTCTTTCCTGTTTTCGTAAAGACTTTTGAAAGGAGTGTCCTTTATGAACGAACGTCCCGGTTGTTTAATCGGGTTGTTGAAAATTGGGCTTCTTCGCTGGGTCTACGATGGATTACAACGGACTTTCGGCTGGAAGAGCGGCTCTTGCCTGGGTTGTGGATGCGGGGTAATCCTGTTTATCCTTTTCATCCTTCTCTTGGTCTCGATCATCTTTGACACCGACTGGTTTAGACTTGTACAGGCTTTCGGTTTGATATGAAAAAGACACCATCTCCTGTTTATAAACGAGGGGATGGTGTCTTAGGATGTACATCCCGGCGAGAAGAGAGACAGAGGGGGAAGGATAAGATCGTTATTCTTCCGGTGGCTTACTGTTCAGGCCTTTCCCAAGCTCCAGTGACCGTTCATAGGCTGCCCAGATGGCGCGTGAGATAGCGGTGCGAAAACCGGCTTTCTCGAGGTAATACAAAGCTTCGGCAGAGGTACCACCCGGTGAAGTAACCTGATTGCGTAACTGTGCAGGGTGCCCTCCGATTTTTTGATAATATGAAACAGATCCGAGGATCGTTTGGTTGACCAGCTGCTCGGCGATACGTCGAGGGAAACCCATATGAACGCCGGCGTCGATGAGGGCTTCCATGAAAAGGAAAACATAAGCCGGCCCGGTGCCCGATAGGGCAGTTGCCATATCGAGGTAATTTTCCTCTTCAACGAAGACTTCCTGGCCCAGAGCCAGCAATACCTGTCGAGAGAATTCCATCTGTTCAGGGGTTACGTAACGAGAGACTGTCCAGACGGTAATACCCTCGCCAATTTGGGCCGGGGTATTGGGCATGGCGCGGACGACCGCCTGGTGCTGTAGCCCTTCTGAAATGATCTGGATGGTTGCCCCTGCGATAATGGAGAGAACCACTGCACTGGGAGAGATTTTTCCGCGCAGGCCAGAGATGACGCGGGAAAGCTTCTGAGGTTTTACAGCCAGGAGCACCATATCAGCGCCTTGCACAGCCTGGGCATTATCGGTGTATGGTTGAATGCCATAGCGCTCATGCAAGGCCTCTACCCGGGTGGCCAGCGGGCCAGAGGCGCGGATACGTTCCGGTGTAATGATGTTTTTCCGAAGCAGGCCACCAATGATGGCTTCACCCATGGCGCCGGGTCCGATCAATGCAATGATTGGGGTCTGATTCATAGTTAGGTTTTTCCTCCTTTAGCGTGCCAGCGGGCGAAAATTGCGGTTGAAAGGTATCGTCCTGCGCTTTTTTCAATTAACACAACTTCTCCGGCTTCAGTTTCTCCGGGCCAGGTTTGCATTAATTCTTGAACGGCGTAATACAGCGTAACTGCTGACGCCTTAACTGCATAAGCCGTGAGTAAAATGAACCGGGGATGAGGCCCAAGAATCCTCCCAACCTCCTGAAGCAGTTCAGGGAGGAGTTTGAAGAATTCCCAAACTTCACCTTTAGGCCCCCGGCCGAATTTTGGGGGGTCGAGAATAACTCCATCATATTTGGAACCTCTCCGTTGTTCGCGACGGACGAATTTCATGGCGTCGTCTACCAGCCAGCGAATGGGGGCGTCTGTCAAACCGGATTGGCGTTGATTCTCTTGCGCCCACGCAATGGCCTTTCGGGAGGCATCAATATGGGTAACCCGTGCCCCGGCTTGAGCGGCGGCAAGGGTCGCCAGGCCGGTATACCCGAAAAGATTTAAAACCTGGAGCGGCCTTTTGGCACTCTGAACCTGCTCTGTGATCCAATCCCACTGACTGGCCTGCTCCGGGAAAACCCCCAGGTGTTTGGAGCCACCCACCTGGGCCCAAAACCGCAGGTTACGGTATTGCATCGCCCAGCGCTCGCGAGGGGGAACCCGCCATTCCCAGTGCCCACCGTTTTCTTCGGGGGTAGAGACAAAGCGGGCTTGAGCTTTTTGCCAGGCTGTCTCGGGGAGGGCCGGTTTCCAGATGGCTTCGACATCTGGGCGAATGCAGGTGACCGGGCCAAATCTTTCCAGGCGCTCGCCGTTTCCACTATCAAGTAACTCGTAATCTTCCCAATCGGGGGAAGGGAGCAGCAGAATTTGAGGGGGGGAGATGGGTTTTGCGATCATCTATCGATGAAGTATATCATGGCACCTTCGGAGGTGGATTGTTTTTTAGAAGAAAAGGCTGGAGTATAATCCTCCGCATGTGGAGGCGATATGGTATATGACTTTGACGAAGTTATCGATCGTCGCTCAAGCGATAGCGAAAAATGGAATCAATATGAATCGGATGTGCTTCCCCTGTGGGTAGCAGATATGGATTTTCGCGTGGCCAAACCCATTGTGCACGCTTTATCCGATCGGTTGTCTCATGGGGTGTTTGGTTATGGAAAAGATGGGCCGGGCCTGCGTGAAGCAGTAAGCGAACGGATGGAAAGATTGTACGGCTGGAAGGTAAATCCTGACGAAGTGGTGCTCTTCCCGGGGGTTATTTCGGGCTTCAACCTGGCTTGCCAGGCATTTACGAAAGCGGGAGAGGGTGTGCTCGTTCAGACGCCGGTATACCCGCCATTCTTGAGCGCTCCTCTCAATGCAGGGGCGTTGCGCCAGGAAATGGAGTTATGCCGCCAACCTGATGGGCGGTATACAATCGACTTTGAGCGGTTTGAATCCGCGATGGATTCTACTACCTGTCTCTTTCTGTTGTGCAATCCGCACAACCCGGTGGGTAGAGTGTTCACGCGCGAAGAATTGCAGGCAATGGCAGAAATTTGCCTGAAGCGAAATGTCTTAATCTGTGCAGATGAAATTCATGGGGAACTTGTTTTTGAGGGACACCGACACGTTCCCATTGCTTCCCTGAGCCCGGAAATTGGCCAAATGACCATTACTCTCGGGTCGCCGAGTAAAGCCTTCAATATTCCCGGTTTATATTGCTCCTATGCGATCATTCAGAATCCCGAACTACGCAGGCGCTTTCAGGCAGCCAGGCGTGGTCTGGTGGGGCATGGGAATATCCTGGGTATGGTGGCTGGAGAGGCAGCTTATCGGGAGGGGGACGAGTGGCTTGCCCAGGTGTTGCGTTATTTACAGGTGAACCGTAACCTTCTGTATGATGTCATCCGGGAGACCATGCCTGATCTGAAGATGGCCTTGCCTGAGGGCACTTATCTGGCATGGATTGATTGTCGTTCAGCAGGGATCCATGAAAAGCCAGGGGAATTTTTCTTAAAAGAGGCGCGGGTGGCACTTGTCGATGGGGAGGTTTTTGGAAAAGGTGGAGATGGATTTGTGAGGTTAAATTTTGGGTGCCGGCGGGCAGTTCTCCTGGAGGCTCTGGAGAGGATGCGCGCGGCTCTGGAGAGAAAATGAACAAAAGGACTCTGCGGAATTGCGCAGGGGCTTTCGCGATTAGCATTTTAGTATTGCCGTTGGTGGCTTTTCTTATCCTGGCCGGGTTGTGGGGCGCGGGTCGATTTTTAATCATTTCTGAACCTCCTTTGAGCCAGGTGGATGTGGTAGCGGTGTTGAGCGGGGGAGAAATTGATCGGATTGACGAGGCCGTTCAGTTAATCCAGAAAGGGTATGCCCGTTATTTAATCCTCACCGATACGGATGCAATGGCAGATAGTGGACGTCGGATGACAGATTATCTGTTCAGCGAGGCTGCTAACCGGGGGCTGGCTGTTCCACAAATAGATATTACCCGTCACACAGCTTCCAATACCCGAGAAGAGGCTGCCGCTATTCGTCAGTTGATGGAAGAACGCGGGTGGCGTTCGTGTATTGTGGTGACAGATCCCTACCACAGCCGCCGGGCTCAGATTATTTTTTCGAATGTCTTTCGTGATTCCGGATTATCTGTTCAGGTGCATTCGGTGCGTGGGCACTGGTATACCGTCAGGGGTTGGTTTTTGCACCGGGCAGGTTGGAAGGCCATGTTTCAAGAGTATTTAAGAATTTTTGCCACCTTGCTGGGTCTGGATAAATAATCAAAGAATGCTCTACGATGAGCTTTTTAAAATAAATCAGGGGCGTTTTTAGACGCCCCTGAACGTGGTTAATGCTGTGAATTAGCTGATGGGGGTAACGTGAGCCGCCTGGAGTCCTTTAGGACCTTGTTCGATCTCAAATTCTACCTTCTGGCCCTGCTTGAGGGAACGGTAACCTTCCATCTCAATGGCTGAGAAATGCACGAAAACGTCATCTCCATTGTTGTCGTCACGGCCGATGAAGCCATAACCTTTGGTGGCATTGAACCATTTGACGGTGCCAACATAACGATCAGACATTCTTACACACTCCATCTAGAAATGAATTCGGCGACGCAGTCCCGCCAACAAACCCTCTTGCAGATGCCCACCCGGGCAAGGCTGTAGCGATTTTGAGGCGAATTCCAAGCGTCTTACACGTCCGCAAGGTTATCACTTAAAAAAGGGACTGTCAAGGATAAGGATAGAGACGCTGACAATGAAATTGTTTTCCCGCCATCAGTTCTGTGTAAAAACCAGATGCTGGATGATGGCTGGTGACACCATTGCCCGACCTATTTTCTAACCTTTCTATCATAGATTGGTGGTATAATTTTTTTTGAAAGAAGTCCAATAGAGCGATGAGGCTCGCGATCAATGTCTGTGGCAGACTGATAGCCTCTACTGGAGCTTACGCCGGTAGAGGCTTTTTTATTGAGGTGAGAGTAAATGACAGTTTTTCTAAGTGTTCTTTTTCTAGACAGGGGAATTGCCGAACAGGCAGAATCTGCTGGACAACCCGTTTACTTTCCGGACTTAAACCTGGATCAGGCAGTTAAAGAAATTGTATCTGGGCGGCAGGATTACAGGCTTAAGCCTTTTTTCTATACCCCTCTCCATGATATCGATCAGATTCTCTATCGACAAGAGGTGGGAAAAGACCTGGAAAACCCGCTCTTGATAAAAGAGGTTCAGGCGTTTGCTGAACAAATGGTTTTGGCACGCCGATATCTGGGTTTGATTGATCAGCTTTATTTCAAAAATCATAAAGAGGGGTGGTTCCTGGAGTCGATTTTAGCCTATGGTAAGGCTGTGGAAGGACTTGCTGCAGGTATTTCATCGGTAGATCTCCAATCACGAGGACTAAAGGCCCTGCGTGATTATCTGCATCATTATGTGGAATCGGAACGGTTCACCGCCATGATGGCGGAAGCAAGAAAAATAAAAGATGAACTGGCCACTATTCAATATTGCGTTCACATCAAAGGGAATTGGGTGCAAGTTCGGGCTTATGAGTCGGAACCTGATTACAGTCAGGAGGTAGAACAGACCTTCTTGAAATTTAAACAAGGAGCGGTGAAGGATTATCGTCTTAAGCTCGGTGGAGCTGGCATGAGTTATGTTGAGGCCCAGATTTTAGATTGTGTGGCGAAACTCTACCCGGAGATTTTTGGTGCCTTAGACCGGTTTTGCCAGGATCATCTCGATTTTATGGATGAGACGATTCGGGTGTTCGACCGTGAAGTTCAGTTTTATCTGGCTTATTTTGAATTCATTTCCAGGCTGAAACAGGCTGGCCTGAAATTCTGTTACCCGCAGGTTTCAAACACGGAGAAAACGGTTTGGGCTTACGAAGCTTTCGATATTGCACTGGCCAATCAATGTGTGACCGGGGCACTGCCCGTTGTCACCAATGATTTTGAGCTCCGAGAAAATGAAAGGATCATTGTGGTCACTGGGCCCAACCAGGGTGGAAAGACCACCTTTGCGCGTATGTTTGGGCAAATCCACTATATGGCCAGCCTGGGTCTTCCCGTCCCCGGGGAGGAAGCCCATGTATTCCTGTGGGACCAGATTTATACCCATTTCGAAAAAGAGGAAGATATCCGCAACCTTCGGGGTAAGTTGCAGGATGACCTGGTCAGGATTCACGAAATCCTGAAACATGCTACCTCAGATAGCATCCTGATTATGAACGAGATTTTTACTTCGACTTCCTTGAAGGATGCCACCTTTTTAAGCAAGCGAGTGATGGAGGCCATTGTACAGCTGGATGCATTTTGCGTCTGGGTAACGTTTATCGATGAACTGACTTCTTATCACAAGAAAACCGTCAGTATGGTCAGCACTGTATTACCAGATAACCCTATGATTCGGACCTTTAAGGTGATAAGAAAACCGGCCGATGGCCTTTCGTTCGCCATTCATATTGCAAAGAAATATCGGTTGACCTATGAACAGATTAAGGAGCGGATTCCAGGATGAAAGCTTACTTAATGTACCCAGATAGAGATCTAGACCTTGAACAACCTCTTCCTTTTAATGAGGAGGACCTGGTTCAGGATTTGGAATTGAACACTTTATGGAATGCTATGGCTAGAGGGGATAAATTTCTGTACAAAGTAGCCAGGCAAGTGGTTCTGACGGGTTTAAAAGATCCAGAAGAAATTCGTTACCGCCAGGAAATTTTGCAAGATTGTTTGAACCATCCCGAGGTGATCAGAGAAATATATCAAATTCCCATTGAGGCGATGGAAAACAAAAGGAAGAACTGGATGGGTATATTTACCTATTACCCAAGTGGTATTTTGAGTAGCTCTATTGAAATGATGGAGATGTTTTTAGATGAGTTAAGAAAATTACGTCATATCGCCGAAGAACATGGGGCGGTATTTGCTTCCAGAGGCTTTAAGGCCTTTTTTGAGATGATTCAAAAAGAGCTTGACGATAGTTTTTTCATGGAGGCTGTTCAGCATCTAAAGGCTTTGAGGTTTCGGCAAGGTGTTTTGCTGGGTGCCAGACTGGGAATGGGTAACGAGGGAATGGATTATGTTTTGTTGAAAATGCCTGTGAAAAGGCGGAGTGTGAGTGATATTCTTCTTCGGAGAAAGCCAGTTTACAGTTTTTATATCAGTGAACGGGATGATGCAGGAAACAGGGCCCTGTCTGAATTAAAAGACAGAGGGATTAACCTGGTGGCTAATGCCCTTGCTCAATCTGCTGACCATGTAGATAGTTTCTTTCGTATGCTGCAAACCGAACTGGCTTTCTACATCGGGTGCTTAAATTTATATGAAAAACTAAATGAGATGGGATGCCCGGTTACATTCCCTTCTCCTGCGCCAATGACCGAACGGAAGCATTCCTTTCGTGGCTTATATGATGTTTGTCTGGCCCTGACTATGAAGCAGAAAGTGGTGGGAAATGATGGAAAGGGAGATGGTAAGGAGCTTTTCATCATCACGGGGGCCAACCAGGGGGGAAAATCTACTTTTTTACGGAGCATTGGTCTGGCTCAACTGATGATGGAATGCGGTATGTTTGTCCCGGCTGATGAATTTTCTGCGAATGTATGCGCTCATCTTTTTACACACTATAAGCGTAAAGAAGATGCCTCGATGAAAAGTGGAAAGCTGGATGAAGAGCTGAGTAGAATGAGTGACATTGTGGATCATCTCATTCCACATAGCGTCGTGTTATTCAATGAATCCTTTGCGTCCACCAATGAGCGTGAAGGATCAGAAATTGGGAGGCAGATCACTACTGCGTTTCTGGAGAGGCAGATCAAGGTATTTTTTGTGACGCATTTCTACGAGTTTGCCCATAATTTCTACACTCAGCGAGATAAGCGCTTTTTGTTTTTGCGAGCTGAAAGGAAGTCGGGTGGAAAGCGCACATTTAAGCTGATCGAGGGAGAGCCGCTTCCAACAAGTTTTGGGGAGGATATCTATTCTTCCGTCTTTGGAAACACTTCACCGGTACCCGAGTCAGCTACTCAGGAAATTGCTACCTGAGGCAATATGAAATGAGGACTAAAAGGGCATCCAGCCCAATGGCTGGATGCCCCTGAAACACTCAGGTAAGAGACAAAGTTTATTACCTGACAAAAGCTTTTCTGCCAGCATAAACGGCAGTTTCGCCAAGTTCTTCCTCGATGCGCAAGAGCTGGTTGTATTTTTCGATCCGTTCCCCGCGGCAGGGGGCGCCGGTCTTGAGGTGGCCAGTGCCCATGGCAACGGTAAAATCGGCAATAAAGCTGTCAACCGTTTCTCCGGATCGATGAGAAACCATGGCTCCCCAACCGGCTTTTCTGGCCAGCTCAATTGTGGCAATGGTCTCACTGAGGGTGCCAATCTGGTTGAGTTTGATGAGGACAGCGTTGGCAACGTTTTCGTTGATGCCCCGGGAAACGCGTTCAACATTGGTCACAAAAAGGTCGTCCCCAACCAGCTCGACTTTCTCGCCAACCGTCTGGTTGAGGAGCTTCCAACCACTCCAATCATCTTCTGCCAGCCCATCCTCCAGGACAACGATAGGGTATTTGTCAATCCATTCGGCATACATGGCTACCATCTCAGCGGAGGTAGCCTTTTTCCCTTCGGTACGTAAATGATAAACACCATCTTCGTAGAAACTGCTGGAGGCCGGGTCGAGGGCAAGGGCTATTTGCTCCCCGGGGCGATAACCAGCTTTTTCGATGGCCATAAGAATGATCTCGATCGCTTCAGCATTGGACTTCAAAGCAGGGGCAAAACCTCCTTCGTCGCCTACGCCGGTGGAATAACCTTTTTTCTTGATTACGCTCTTCAGGTTTTGATAAACTTCGCTTCCCCAGCGAAGAGCTTCACGGAAGTTTGGAGCGCCCACAGGGGCGATCATGAACTCTTGCAAATCGGTTCCCTGCCAGTTGGCATGCACGCCCCCGTTCAAGATGTTAAACATAGGTACCGGGAGAATTTTGGCACTTACACCTCCCAGGTAGCGGTAAAGAGGAAGGTGCAATTCATTTGCCGCGGCTCGGGCTACAGCCAGGCTAACGCCTAAAATGGCGTTGGCACCCAAACGGCTTTTGTTTGCAGTTCCATCCAGATCAATCATGGTTTTATCAATCAGGGCCTGATCCAGGGCATCCAGCCCCAAGAGAGCATCGGCGATATCTTGATTAACGTGAGCTACGGCCTGAAGTACGCCCTTGCCGCCAAATCGTGATGCATCTCCATCCCGCATTTCCAGCGCTTCATGAATGCCGGTAGAGGCCCCTGATGGAACTGCCGCACGAGCGAAAGTACCACTTTCCAGGGTTACTTCCACCTCTACTGTTGGGTTGCCGCGCGAGTCAAGAATTTCTCGAGCGTGGACACGAGCGATGATACTATTCATGGTTACTCCTTTTAGATAAAGTGACGGGTATGACAGGATATTAAAAAAGCCTCTGTCTGTGAATTCTCAAGACAGAGGCTATCAGCCGTGGTCGGCGGTTCGTTTAATTCCAGCGAGCCTCATCGCTATGTTGATTGTATACGGCTTAATTTCGATGTCAAGCCTTCATGGAGCAGGAGTTTAACCGGTCATGCTTCTTAACCGGCGTGTAATGAATCGCTATTTGATCAACAAACTTGTTCTTTTATTTCGTTTAGGGTTATGATAGGGAGCAAATGATAGAATGCTGGTTATCTTTTAGAAGAGTGTTCTGATGTTGACTTATTACTGCCCTCAATGCTGGTCGGAGGTTGCCGCGAATGAACGCGTCTGCCCTCATTGTGGATACCCTCTTGACGAATTTCGACAGCAGGCTTTTGAGGATAAGCTGTTGGCTGCATTGCATCACACATTGCCTGAGAGAAGGATCATGGCTGCCCAAATTCTCGGAAATTTAAAGAGCGAACGCGCTTTACCGGAATTTATAAAGATTATTGAGGGAAATGAGGAGGATTATTTTTTCCTTCGTGCAGTTTTACTGGCGGTGGTAAAAATACCTCATCCTGATCGGATCAAGATCTTGCAACGGGCCAGCCAGCATCCTTCTCGACTGGTTTCTGATCTGGCAAAAGAGTTGCTGGTTGACCTGAATGAAGGGCACGTTAATGTACAGCGATGGGATCGCCATACCGGATAGATGTGGAATCCCAGGGTTTTTGCTGTATTCGATTAAGCTATTTCCCTTAAAACTCATCTATCCGGTGATTAAACTTTTCTGCCGGATAACCTGTAAAAAAAGTGAGCGTGCGGAGCCATGCTATACGCTCTTGAGGAGTTAGCTTCTCGTCCCGATAAGCCCAGTTATGTTTTCGAATGTACTCCAACATCTGGCGCTGTTGGGTGTCAAGGCGGTTAATCGTGTCCTGGATCAAGAAATCTGCTGATTTTGGATATCGAACCATGTAATTTTCCAGCCCGATGCGTAAATGCTGGAGGCAGATGCCATTCGAACGCTGATAAGCCTCGATTAACTTTTGATCTTTAGCTTCAATGACCTCAAACAAAATGGAAAGGATATTTCTCCCGGATTGTTCTACCATTTCGCATACGGGGCATCGTTGTTGGGGCTGAAGGATGATGGAGATTTTTCGCTGAAAAAATTTTTCTCCCCATTTTCGCAGGACTTTAGAAAACCGTGTTTGGGCTTGGGGTTGGCTCCTGACTTTCTTTAAGTCCTGGCTGACGATTTTTGCCAGGAGGGAATATATAATGTTCACGCCCAAAACTGGACCGCTATTGGATATTTCGATGGCAACAAGCATTCGGGTGTGTTCCGGGCAGAAGCCGTACGCATTATTGATTGGTTTTCGGGTTGCCGGGTCGTTGGTATTTTCCCAAAGAAGGGTGTCGATCCATCGAATGGCGGCTTCATGCTCCAGTCGGCAAATGGCGCAACCGGGTTTTTCCAGGGCTTCTTCAAGGGTGACGATGGAGAGGGCAAATGCCATTTCTTTATCCTGAATAAAAAATGTGCCTCTACTTTTTCGAGTCATAAAGTAGAAGCTATCAGTCAGAGGACAATTATGGCGAGCTTCATCGCCAGGGTGATATTTGTATCAATTATAATCTGAATCATTGAAAGCCCTCGGGAAGCTTTTCAAGGTACGTTACAGGACACGAGTGCACAGGATTCTGGTACGGGGTTCATTGGTTGGATGGATCGATTAATGCTATAAATACTTTCGGATAAGCAATAGTCGGGTTTTCGATCATCCCTGAATACCTGGAGGAGATCATGGAAAAAGAATATCTGAAATGGTTTCTTGAGGCGCGCTTTGGTATGTTCATTCACTGGGGGATTTATGCCATTCCTGCCCGGGGCGAATGGGTGAAACAACAGGAAAGTATTCCGGAGTGGCAATACCAATCTTATTTTGGCACCTTTAACCCCATCCATTATGACCCGGCAGCATGGGCGCACCTGGCTCGGACGGCTGGAATGAAGTATGCTGTCATGACGGCTAAACACCATGATGGATTTTGCCTGTTTGACAGTCAGTATACTGATTATAAAGCGACCAACACCCCTGCAAAACGAGACCTGATACGGGAGTATGTGGAAGCTTTCAGAGCTGAAGGGCTGAAAGTTGGTTTCTATTATTCTCTGCTCGACTGGCATCATCCTGATTACCCGGTTGCGGGAGATCGCATCCACCCATATCGGAATAACCCCGAATATCAGGATCATCGAGGGAATCTGCCGCGATATGTGGAATATATGCACCATCAGGTGGAAGAATTAATGACCAATTATGGGAAGATCGATATTATCTGGTTCGACTTTTCCTATGATGATATGCAAGGAGAAGCCTGGAGGGCTACCGAGCTGGTGCAGATGGTGCGGCGGCTGCAACCCGGTATTGTGATTGATAACCGCCTGGGTGGAAATATCAAAGCCCGTGAGCCAGAGATTTATGCCGGTGATTTTGCATCTCCAGAACAAATTATCCCACCTGAGGGAGTAACCAACGAAGCCGGAGAGCCCATTCCGTGGGAGGCGTGTATTACTCTCAACGACCACTGGGGGTACGCCGCCTGGGATAAAAACTGGAAGTCACCCCGTACGGTGGTAAGGGCGCTGGTGGAATGTGTATCAAAAGGTGGCAACTTATTGCTCAATGTGGGGCCCACTGCCAAGGGAGAAATCCCTGAAGAATGCGTGGATATTCTCCATCAGGTAGGAAAATGGATGCACCGCAATGGGGAAAGTATTTATGGTTGTGGGCATGCGACATTAGAACGCCCGGAGTGGGGGCGCTGGACGCGTAAAGGAAACAGGCTCTACGCTCATATTTTGGAGCGGGGGATTGGCCCGATTAATCTGCGTGGTCTGGAAGGAAAGATTGCCTATGCCAGACTTCTGGCCGATGACTCTGAGATTCGCCTTGAGCGTCCATGGAATGCGGCTGAATATCCAGAAGATGCCTTTCTTTCCTTCCCAACCGCTGAGTTACCCGATGAGTGGGATACGGTGGTGGAGCTGGTCTTGAAATAAGCGCTCCGTGGTGGGATTGGTGGACAAATGGTGAGGTGGTTGTGGGTATGAAAATCCTTGTCACAGGTAGTAATGGTGGTATTGGACGCTGGTTGACAAAACGATTATTAGAAGCCGGGCATTCTTTAATCACCACCGACTTACAGGCTCAAAAACCAGAAGAAGGCCGTGAGCACTACCCTGGTGATATTACCGACTTAACTCTGGTTCGGCGTCTGGTTCAGGGAGTAGATGCGGTGGTGCATCTGGCGGCCATTGCTTATGATGTTCCTGGCCGGGATGATCTGGTATTAGAGACTAATATTCGTGGTACGTGGAATGTGCTTCTGGCATGTGCCGAAGCTGGAGTACAGCGAGTGGTGAATTTTTCGAGTATTAATGCCCTGGGACAGGCCGAGCCACATCACACCGGGCTTTATCTCCCCCTGGACGATGAAATTCCCCACTTTGTGACTCGTTCGTACTTCCTTTCAAAGCATATCGGCGAAGAGTTATGCCAGGCTTTCGCTTTACGGAGTAATATGACTGTGATAAGCCTGCGACCTACTGCGGTCTGGCATCCGGGCTCTTCCAGGGACCACTGGTGGAGCTGGCTACCTCCTGAGCAGAAAGAACAGATTGGAAAAAATGATTTCTTTTCTTATGTAGATGTACGTGATGTGTGTGAGGCAGTGTTGCTCAGCCTGGTTGCGCCTGTTTCGGGTCATGAGGCGTTCTTGCTGACAGCTGATGACACCACCTCAGACCGACCATCGGAGGAATTGGTAGAGACCTTTTATGCTTCCCTGCCCTGGTCGAGGATCAGCCGCGAGGAATATTTCAACGGTCAGCCCTATCGAAGCCTGGTTGATTGTACCAAGGCAAAACGCCTGCTCGGTTGGTCACCAAAATTCAGCCGAAGGGACCCCTCAGCAGGGTACTTGAGGGAGAATCATGGCTGAGGTGGTGACGCTCGGTGAATGTATGGCGTTAATCTACCCGGCAGAAGCAGTGAGCCTTGAGGTCTGTTCGGATTTGCGCATGGATATCGCCGGGGCTGAGTCGAACCTGTGTATCGGGCTGGCCAGGTTGGGGCACAGTGCTTTGTTTATTAGCCGGGTTGGAGCTGACCCTTTGGGGGCGCGTATTTACAAAACGCTTCAGAAAGAAGGAGTTGATACCCGGGCGATAAGCACAGACCCAAACGCTCCTACGGGTGTTTTCTTTCGAGAACACTTTCTCGATGGTCAGCGGCGAGTCTATTATTATCGAAATGGCTCGGCGGCATCACGGTTAAACGTGGAGGATCTCCGGGAGGAGTGGTTTACCGGGGCTAAAATTTTACACCTGACCGGAATCACCCCGGCATTAAGTGCTTCCTGTGCGGATGCCTGTCAGAAAGCCATTGAGATGGCCAGGGAACGAGGAATGAAGGTTTCATTTGATCCTAACTATCGGGCACGCCTGTGGGATGAACAAACCGCCCGAAAAAACCTCCTCCCTTTGATGAAACAGGCTGATTTTCTGCTGATGGGCCACGAGGATGCACGGGCGTTGTTGGAGGTGGAAGGGGCAGAAGAGAGCCTGAGAGCTGCGTCTGTTCTGGGGCCTTCGATTGTGGTGTTTAAACAAGCGGAGGAAGGTGCGTTTGTGTTGGATGCCGGAGAAATTGTGAATGTTCCGGCTTATCCGGTGGAGAAAGTGGTTGACCCGGTAGGTGCAGGGGATGGTTTTGATGCTGGCTTCTTAGCAGGCTGGTTACGCGGCCTACCGGTTATCGATTGCCTGAAAGCGGGGGCGAGGGTGGGGGCATCTGCGGTACAGGTTCTGGGGGATTACCACGGGTATCCTGCAGAAGCTGAGGTTTTTCCGCCAGAAAGGAGATAGATTATAGATAATGGAAACATATCCTATTCCAATGGTTCCCGGGCCCGTTCGTGTGCCTGAAGAGATCAGGCAGGTTTACCTGAAGGATTATGGATCCGGGGATCTTGAACCAGAATTTTTGGATTTGTATAACCAGACGGAGGCCAACCTTCAGAAGATTCTCCAGACCCAGAATCGGGTGGTGATCATGACCGGTGAAGGAATGCTGGCTCTTTGGGGGGCGCTCAAAAGCACTCTGAGGCCCGGAGACCGGGTACTTTCCATTGCTACCGGCGTGTTTGGGTATGGGATCGCAGATATGGCCCGCAACCTGGGGGCTCAAGTGAAGACGGTTGGGTTGCCTTACGATGAAACCATTCGAGACTGGGAGGATATCGATCAGGTCATCCAGACGTTTCAACCCAAAATGATCACCGTAGTTCACTGTGAGACGCCTTCAGGGACGCTCAACCCGCTGGCAGAGCTGGGAAGGCTGAAGAAAAAACATGGAGTACCCTTACTTTACGTAGATGCGGTTTCCAGTGTGGCTGGTGCACCCGTAGAGGTAGATGCCTGGGGGATTGATCTGTTGCTGGGAGGTTCACAAAAAGCCCTTTCAGCTCCCCCCTCTACCTCGTTTGTTGTGGTCAGCGAACGAGCCTGGGAGGTTATCCATGAAGTGGGTTATATCGGGTATGATGCCCTGCAACCGTTCTCAACCGCCCAACGTGATTTTTACTTCCCCTACACGCCTTACTGGCATGGAGTGGCCGCGCTGCATACAGCGACTGAGTTGATATTAAGAGAAGGATTGGATGCAGTATTTACCCGACATGACCAGGTTGCGCGGTTTTGCCGGCAAAGGTTGCAGGAAATTGGTTATGAATTATTTCCGGCTGCGCAGGCGATTCCTTCTCCAACGGTGACGGCGGTGAAAGTGCCACCGTTTATCCCGTGGGAAGCGCTAGACCGGCGAGCCCGTCAACATGGACTGGTTGTGGGGGGAAGTTATGGCCCACTGGCAGGCAAGGTATTCCGATTGGGGCACATGGGCAGCCAGGCAAATATGGAGCTGGTAACCCGGGCTCTGGATGTTCTGGAAACCATTTTAAGAAAATAACACCTCAGACCGAAAAATCAGGCGTATGGGAGCATAACCCCATACGCCTGATTGGTTATTTACGATTCAGAACATAAGACTGGCGTGGATTGCGAGCTGGCCACACGGTAATCATAGGTCTTTTCATCAGCTTTGATAATGATCCAGTAACCATCGACGGTTGCCTGGGTGTAGTACACCCCTGGTTTTGGGCAACCCAGCGAGCCATCATTCCAGGTGACAAATTCACTGCGGAGAATTTCAATCCGGGATGGTTTGTGCCCAAGCCGTTGTTCAAGGTCGGTCAGAACCTTATCCAGTACATCCTGAGGGGCTTCACCAGTAACAGGCGCATTCGTGACGGGAGACATGATTGGTTCCTCCGGGGAAGGGGTGTGGGTTGGAGCTGGGGGGAGAGTTGAGGTATTCACTGAAGTGGGAGAAGCCTGTTGCGGGGTGTTGGTGAGGGGAGAACAGGCAAACAGGATGAATAGCAGAAGAGTTGTGAAGAGTATCGCAGTGATTTTCATGGGTCAATCCTTTCATGGAAATACCGGTAGAAGGTCAATGGGTATTCGAGTAGAAGCTGTTCTTTCTAACCTTTATAGAAAAGACGCGTTTAGGTTATGAAATGTTCCACTCGGAAAAAGGTTTTCATTGTTCCAGAATGAATTGTCTTGTTCCTTGACATTTAATATCTAAAATTGTACTATCGATCTGGCGGCTTTTTTCTTTGGATTAGATGAAAAAAGGGGTGTTACGACTTTTCCATAGTGCCCTGGCAGGTTCTACCTGAACGAGGTTTTTTGGAATTAATCCATCAGCCGCCAAAGGGTTTCGTGAAGGTTTTCTGGAAAGGAGGGTGGTTATAGGGATATTTTCTTGAAAAAGGATTTCTTATTCTTTGTTCTTGATTTCTTAGGAGGGAGTCTTATGAAAGGTCTTCAATTGGTTGGCCGTTGGGTAATAGCGGCCCTGTTTATCATCGGCCTTGGGTTTTCGACAGTGTCACCAGCTCGAGCCGATGTTCCACTGCCATCTTTCACCCGTGCTGACGATCTTCTGCTTCAGACCCCAGCCGAAACTGAGTATCTGGGACTGGACCCAGGGCTTGCCACACAGGCAGGGTATCGTCAGGTGGTCATTCGTCTCTCGGCTGCTCCAGCAGGCCTCGCTCCTGATCCTGCTTCACAAAGAAGGCAGGCAGCGGCTATTGACGCTCAGCAGAATGAGGTAATCAACCTGGTTAAGGCAATTGATCCCGGGGCAACGGTTCTGGGTCGGACGCGAATGGTGTTGAACGCGGTGATGATGGAGGTGGATGCCACCAAACTGGCAGAGATCGTTCGTGATGCGCGCGTGATAGCCATTAATCCGGTTGGTCTTTATGAAGTGGATCTTTCGGAAACAGTGCCTTATATTGGGGCGACTGCTCCGGTTCAGGCGGCTGGATATGGTGGACGTGATGTCAGGGTGGCGGTGCTGGATAGTGGGATTGATTACACCCATGAGGCATTCGGCGGGCCGGGTACTCTCCAGGCTTATCTGGATGCTTACGGTACCTCGACCAATGACCCGAAAAACACCACCCGGGATGGTCTCTTCCCAACAGCTCGTGTGGTAGGTGGATATGATTTTGTGGGCGAGGTCTGGCCGAATGGCCCTCTGGCGCCGGATGAAGACCCTATTGATTGTGGGCCGGCGGTAATTGGCGGGTTGTGCGCCGGTGGGCATGGAACCCACGTGGCGGATATTATTGGAGGGAAAAAGGGGGTTGCCCCGGAGGTGAGTCTGTATGCCGTGAAGGTCTGTTCGGCTGTATCCAGTTCTTGCAGTGGGGTCGCCATCCTCCAGGGCATTGATTGGTCAGTTGATCCGGATCAGAACGGGGATACCACAGATCATGTGGATATCATCAACATGTCTCTGGGGGCGTTATACGGGCAGAACTACGATAATGCAACTGCGATTGCCGTAGATAATGCCACAGCCATTGGAATTCTGACCGTATCTTCGGCAGGAAATAGTGCAGATAAACCGTATATTGTGGGCACACCCAGTGGAGCACGAACTGCTCTTTCGGTCGCTCAAACGGAAGTGCCTTCTGCGGCTCTTCAAGGGCTTGAGGTTCTGACCCCGCCTGTGATTGCAGGTACCTATGGAGCGGTATTCCAGCCATGGTCAGCTCCATTGACCGCGGTTATTGAAGCGCCCGTACAGTACGGGGATGGGGCCGGCGGTAATTTGCTTGGTTGCTCGGCTTTTGCGCCTGGCTCGCTGGCCGGTAAAATTGTGCTGGTTGACCGGGGTACCTGTGGTTTTAGCGTGAAAATCAGCAATATTGCGGCAGGAGGCGGTCTTGCCGGGATCATCGGGCTGGTTGCCCCTGGAGACCCCTTTGAAGGGGGCTTTGGTGGAGGTACACCGAATGTCCCGGGGTACATGATCCGTCAGGTAGATGCCAACCGAATCAAAAGCCAGCTGGCTGTGGGCGTGACCGCAAGACTTGATCCGGCTAACCGCCCTTCTCTGGTGGGTACAGTAGTGGGTTCCTCTTCCCGTGGGCCGACGATGGGGAAAATGTTTTATGGGAACGCTGTAATGTACGGCCAGATGATTAAACCGGAAATTGGCGCACCGGGCGCCTCCGTTTCCGCTGTGGCGGGTTCGGGCACGGGAACCGAAGCTTTCGGAGGTACCTCTGGGGCTTCACCGATGGTGGCAGGTGCCGCTGCTCTCATCAAGGATGTCAACCCCTTCCTTTCTCCTCAGGAAATAAAAACCTGGTTGATGAACAATGCAGAAACCAATATCATGAACAAGCCGGCTCTCTTTGGAGATGGTCTGGCGCCGATCTCGCGGATCGGTAGCGGTGAGGTGCGGGTTGATCGTGCAGCCGCGGCCAAAGCTGCAGCCTGGGAGAGCGTTAGCCAAATTGGGGCACTCTCCTTTGGTTTTGTAGATGTAACGGGGGTTACCAAGATCAAACGCACGGTAATGGTAAAGAACTACTCAGATAAAGCAGTTACATACACGATCACTCCTACCTTCCGCTTTGCGGATGATCAGGCAACCGGTGCGGTCTCGGTGGATGCGCCTCCGTCGATCAATGTTCCCAAAAGGAGTAGCAAGAGCTTCACTGTGACCCTTACGATCAATGGCGCCCTCTTACGCGATTGGGGTATAAACCTGGGGTCTCAGGGAGGTGACGCAACCACGCTAACGACCTTTGAGTATGATGGCTACCTTGTTCTGACCCCCAACTCGGGTTCTTTCAACAATATTAATCTGCCCTGGCATGTGTTACCTCGAAAGGCAGCCAGTGTAACAGGGGTATCAAGCGTGAAGCTCAACACACCTGTTACTTTCACCAATAAAGGGGTGGCAACGGCTCAGGTTGATACCTATGCGCTGGTTGGCGTGAATCCATTCAACCTGGCAAGCGGGTTCGCAGGCGAAGGTCAACCGGTGACGGTGCTTAAAAACGTCGGTTATATAACCTATGACGGCACCGGAATTTGCCCGGGGAATACCTTCCTGATGCAGTTTGCCATTCATGCCTATCAGAGAAGTACCACACCAGAGACACCCTACCAGGCATGGGTTTACATCGACGTTGATCGGGACGGAGTTTTTGACTTCGCCGTGGTCAATGCCGATTTCACCTTGAATACTTTGAACGATGGTCGGAATCTGGCATGGGTGGTGAACTTGCGCACCGGAAGTGCCAGTGCCTTTTTCTTCACCGATCATGGCTCCAATACGGCCAATATGGTGTTGACTATTTGTGGCAGCCAGCTTTCTGACCCAACCCGTCCGGCGGCCCTGGGTGGGCCTATCCCGGTACCTTCAATTGGCCAGCCTTTGGATGTTCTGGTTCAATCTGAAGATAACTACTTTACCGGTAATGTGATGAGCTACATTGATGGTATTGTGGTTGTCCCGGGTGGAGAGCGTTACATTGGGTTGATTAACGATATTCCTGCGGGTGGTTCCAGCTCCCTGACTGTTGTGCATACCGGTGTCACCTCTCCGGTGACACAGTCTGGTGTGCTGTTGATGTTCGATGGCTCCCGTGGGGGTATTAAAAATGGCAACCCTGAAGGGAAAGAGGCTATTGCGGTTACGGTTCAACCATAAGCCTTCTGGTAAGTGAAGAATTGGGGCTGCCTGAAAACCAGGCAGCCCCAATGGATTCATTTGGAGAAAATGTTCTTTAAACTTCAGGATCGTGTTCATCCCACTGCCGCATGTAAGGTTGCTCTCCCCACTTTTGTGGCCCATGAAAGGCCACTCCGGGCAGGTCGAACAGCTCTTTTCCTTCCGCCAGCCAGTCCAGCACGGCTCTGCGCAGGGAGGTGTCTCGTGGTGCGGATGCGGGGTCGGTATTTTTCTCGCCAAACACAAAAGACCAGAGAAAGCCCGGACCTCCATCGTGAGGGTAAAGGTAAAACTCTCGCTGGAAACGAACAATATTACTTGTTGGAGGTAGAATTTTTTGGAGCTGAGGGGTGAAAAACCAGGTGTGGCAGAACAGGGCTTTATAGGGTTTGTGGGGGTATTGCTCGGAAAAGAAAGCCTGTGCCTGGTAGAGCGAGTCGCGAATAGCCTCGGGGTGGAAAGGATCACCCCGAGGAATGTGAATATCCAATACAGGATCTCCCCGTTGTAACATTAGCTCCCATTCAGTGCGGTTTAAAAACCTGGGATGGCGCAGGACAAACCCATAAGGTGATACAGGGTATCCGAACCAGCCATCGGGTTCTTCTCTGAAGTCAGGTCGCCAGGGTTCCTCCGGCTTCCTTTCTGGCTCAAGATGTTTAAACTCTGGAGGATACTTACCGGCTTCAAACGCATAACCATCTGCCCGAAGGAGCATGTCTGGATCAGCGAGTATCAGGATACGCTGGCTCTGGCGATGGCGAAAAGCGGTGATTCCTGAGTCGAACAGGATCAGCATGTATTGCAGACGCCCGAGACGAAAGAGTTCACAGGAGAGGTGTCTCCAGATCCAGTTAAACTGGTCAAACCGCCAGGTGCCATTTTCTGAAATTTCCTGGCAGAGCCAGAAGCGTATATCAGCCATGGTGGCATCAAAGATCGCTTCAGAAATGCCACGTCGGAGATACTCTTGATGAGCCAGGGGTAAAGCCGCCAGGTAAGCCAGAAAATAGAAACGTACAGTGGCCTCGCCAAGGACTGTCTCCACATCCGGATCCATGGGCAAAGGAGTCCACTCGCGGTGCCATTCACCCCTGAGGACTGTTTTCGTATAGATAGAGGCGAATTTATCGAAAAGGAACGGGCTGGATTGGATTTGCTCTGCCAGCTTCTGGAGATCTTCGATGACCGGCCCAGGAAATTGAAGACGATTACACCAGCAGGCCAGCCGTTCAGGATGCAGGATTTCGATGTCCAAAGGTGCCCTCCCGTTTGTGTCTCATGATGTAGATCAGGGTTGCTCATCGTCCGTTATTTGCTGAGATGAGGCGCGAGAAAGGCGGTCTCGAATAGCCATTCCCAGACCAAAATTCCCAAAATCACGTGCCAGGATGAGATCGACGTTTTCCTGATCCAGCTGGCGGATTCCGCCATACAAATTCCGAGCAACTGTTGCCAGGTCATCCAGAGAGCCAATCACCGCCAGTTTAGCAGGAAGATCCTGGACAAAAGGGAGATCCTCTGAGGCAATGAGGAGCCCAACCCGGTTTCCCTTGCTGGTTTCATCGCTCACAAGGCGCCTTAAGGTTTGATGCAGAGAGGTGGGGTTGACCATTTTTAGTAGGATAAGCCGGGCATGAGGAGCATAATGTTTTCCGAGTAACCCGGGAGATGCCTGAGGTTTCCCTCTGTCAAGAGGGGAGTTCTTGAGCGTGTGTACGTCCCCGATGATTTCCTGTAAGGCTTCCAGGGTTACTCCACCAGGCCGTAGGATGGTGGGTATGGAAGAGGTGAGATCCAGAACGGTGGATTCAACCCCCACCGGTGTGGGGCCGCCATCTAAAATCAGGTCGATCCGTCCGGAAAGATCCTCCCATACATGGCGGGCAGTGGTAGGGCTGGAATGACCGAACAGGTTGGCTGACGGGGCGGCAATGGGAACACCGCTTGTTTGAATCAGGGCCAGGGCTACTGGATGAGCGGGCACTCGAACAGCAACTGTGTCGAGGCCTGCGGAGACAGAGGGAGGAACGGCCGGGTGACGCCGTAACACCAGGGTTAACGGCCCTGGCCAGAACTCCTGTGCCAGAAGTAATGCCATGGGGGGAACTTCCAACGTTACACGGGGAAGATCGCTTGGAGATGCCAGATGGATGATCAGCGGATCTTCAGCCGGGCGCCCTTTAGCCGAGAAAATGCGGGCTACTGCCTCGGGGTTGAGGGCGTTTGCCCCTAAGCCATACACGGTTTCGGTAGGGAAGGCCACCAGTTTCCCCTCTAAAATGGCCTGGCTGGCCACAGCGATGATAGAGGGGTCGGGGTTTCTTTCGGAGATGGTGAGTATGCGGGTGACTGGATTCATGATGGGTATGCGTGGCAATTGTACCGATGGGTACTGAGGAATGCAAGGCTGAAAAGACACCAACCCTGAAGATTGATCCTGGTGGGTGTCTTTGGTTGAACAGGAAAATGGTTCTGGACTTTAGGGGAGGATTTGGATTTGATCTGGCCGGTGAACGTAAATGACCGGGTCACCCTGGTACCATTCGATCAGGCCGCTTACCTGAATCTGCTGCCCAACCGTGAAAAGGGTGTCGGGAGGGGCGTCAAAGTTTTGCCAGTCTGGTATAGGGATCAGTGCTTTAAATACACCCTGGTGGGGATAGGCAAAACCCAGAAGGTAATTTTTGCCATTGTTGAAGATGTACTTCACTTCACCTTCGACGGTGGCGACCTTTCCAGCATACTCCTGAGCCTGCGAAACGTTGATGAGCTCGGGTTGCGAAGAAGGGGGAATATCCGTTGGAGGGGTGCTATCCAGAGATGGGAGAGAATTGGTTTCAGCCAGGGTCTCCAGCGAGGTGGGATTTCCCGTTTCCAGAGCAACTACGGCACCGTCATTGGAGCGGAAAAGGACCAGGTTGTTACTGACTACCCAGACGGCATAGGCCCCCCAGTATTGATCGTAGACCTTACCCTGGTTGTAGTAAATATAAAAACCCGCGGGAATGTTGCGAGGATCGCCATCCTGAACCAGAGAGGTCGAACAGTAATGGGTGGAACTGAATCCACAGTTGCTGGCGGAGGTGATGATATGGGGCAAATTAGACACGGTGATGGCGTTATTTGCAGAACTTCCACGGGATGGGGAGCGGTCGAGAATACGATGGGCAAGGCCGAACATCCAGTGGCCGCCGAAAATGTCGTTTCCGGCCATGGATAAATTGGCCTGCTCATCGGTGGGAAAGTAGGTATTCTGCATGAAACGAACATCGCCAGCCTGGAAGCCCGTAATGGTTTGCCCGTCGAGCAGCATTTCACCCAGGCGCGAGTCCCCCCGCCCGTCACATCCGCTCACCAGGCAGGGAGAGCCGCGCATGACCACGTAAGCTACCTCAGTGCCGTCATCGAATCTTTTCACCACTGGCTGAGGCCCCATGGGCATGTAACCTCCATCGCCGAAACCACCGTGCCCTACATTGGTTCTGAAGGCAATATTGCCGTCAGAAAGACGTAAGGCGAAGAGGGCCTGTTCGTCGGGACGACTGGACAGGTTGGAACGCATGGTGGCATTGGAAGTGGGCCAGGGGCTCCAGGTCCACATGGTTTGCCAGTCGAGGCGGAGTTTGATTAAAACCAGCCCGTGCCCTTCGGCGATCACTGGCCAGCCATATTTTACTTCGGCGTTGTTCGAACTGCTCCCTGGTTCTCCCGGGTTCAAAGGTGTGGGTTTTGATCGCCAGGCACGGGAACCATCGGCATCGCGTATGGCATGAACGTAGAGGTCTTCGCTGATGGCTACCACCAGGCCGGTTGAGGGAGAAAAGGCAGGAGGCGTATGGACATTGGAGGCTGCGTTATAGCTCCAAAAAGGTTGCATGGAATTGCTATCAATCGCGTAAACGCGCGTTCCCATGCTGAAATATACCCGCCCAGCATACAGAGCAGGGGGGAGTGGCAGGTCACTGGCAGCGCCGCTGTTAAATTCCCCGGTAGTTTGTCCGGTAGATGCATTCAGGCGGTATAAACGGCCATTGCTGGATACCACAAATAACGAGTCGCTGGAAGGGTCGTATGCTGGAGTGGAGTTAATCGCCCCCCCGGGATTTCTATTCCACAATTGCCCTCCATTCTGTTGATCGAGTGCATACACACCGCGGCTACCAGCCGCGATGTACACCCGCCCACCACCGGTCACCGGCTGGGTGTTCCGCGGAAGGGAGAACTTTCCACTGCTCACCCGCCCCAGGGAGTCGGGGCCATTCCATGACCACTTCCAGCGCCAGGGAGTGGGAACGGACTGACTGGTGTAGCTGGTATGAAGGGCATCGTGGGCATGTTGTGTCCATTCGCCAGCGGCGATGGGGGCGGGCTTTGAAATGAGGGGGAGAAATACTCTGGTGGTGTCGCTCTGGTAAACCTGAGAAAACGGAACAGACAAAATGGCCTGTGCTGATCGGGCTGGCAGTGCCGGACTGCTCAATAATACGATCAGACCTGTGAAAATGAGTAAAATACGACGAAAAGTAGTCATTTCACTTCCTTTGTCGTCAAACGTCCTCTCAGGTTACGGGGAGATGAGCTTCAGATTCCCTGTTTGCAGGAGGAATCATGAAAAGCTCCCGATTTATGATCGGGAGCCTGGTTTCATCATGGGATGGGCCGTCGCCTCAAACGCTTCAGGACCCACTGAAGGCCCACCACAAAGAAGGTAATCAGAGCAATCAGCCCGAGGTTACGGGCTATCTCAAGCCAGGCAACCAGGCTTCCATTTCGACCATGCCGCCCTTCGAAGCCCCTGTCACCAAACTCACTTTCGGACCTACCCAATAGAGACGACCTGGAAGGGGCTTCACCCGGGTATTGTGAGCGTTGTTCAAAGCGGATGGAGCTGTTTCCTTGTATGGCTGAGGAAGCCCGGGATCGGGTTACCAGAAGGTAAAAACCACCTGCAATGATCCCTGCTACCAGGAGAATGATGACTGACTTCAATAAAACTTTTAGAGAAACTTTTATAGCCATCTTTGCTCACCCGGTTAAGAAGATTTAGAGAGGGGAGGAATGGATTGGGATGGAGCCGGCATGGGAGTCGGTCTGCGAGGAGAGAAGCGTTTCCGGATAGGGTTGAGAAGGTACCGTTTGAACATGGTAGCTACCCAGTCCCAACTCAAGGCAAAATGCAATCCAACCAGAAGAAGGGTCAGGTTGGCTGTAGTACCGTGAAGGCCTCTCCAGAGGAAATCACGTGAACCTCTGAGGCCAAGGGCAGGCAGGAAGCTCTCGGAAATGAGAAGCCCGGTAAACATTGTAATGGTGAAGGATGTGAATAACAGGCTGTCTACGATCCATTTCAGGCGAGAGCGATGGAAGAATTTTCGGAAAAGGGATTTCCCAACCTCGACGATCCATTGCCAGTGAAGAAGCAGGTGGATCACCGAAGCCACGGCCAGGGCAATGGAAAGCCATTCGTGCCATGGAACACCTGTGAGACGGGGTTCCATGATGACCAGGAATGCCGTGAGCAGAAGTCCATCCAGAAAAAGATTAATTTTATGCATGGGGATCTCCTTGTTGGAAGGAATTCAATGGCCTGATTATCAGAAATGAACCTTTAGTTTTGATATAGAGAAGGTTCATTCGTGAGATATATCGGATAATCATTCTCTTTATTTGGGTGTGAAAAATGACCAGAAGATGGATCGAAAAAATACATGTGTTCCCCTTAAAAAATCAGAACAGGCAACCATGCCTGTTCTGATGGGAATGGTTCGGGTTGTTTTTTAACCGGAGATTTTTTGTTCGAGAAGTTTGATCAGTGGGTCGATGAAGAGCTGATTCATACTTGTCCGTCGCCGACTGGCCATGCGGGTGGGGTCGGGGGTTTGCTGAGCGCTGGATTCTGGAGGTGGAGCAAAACCCGCTTCACCACCCCCCGCTGGCGGCTGGAAGCCGGGTTCGCCACCCCGAAAGTTTCCACCGCCTTGTGATTGAAACTGTGCAATTCGAGTTGCCCGTTGTTCCTGGGTAAGACCGTTTGCTCCCTGGGTACCAGCAAAATTAGAGGTATCGATCCCGAAATTTTGCATGAGAGACTGGATTTCCTGGCTGGTCCAGGTCATGGCTTTGATCGCATTAATCTGTTCAGGGGTGAGGGTCTCCTCAATTTGTTGATACAGGGCGTTAATTTCGTCCTGAGTGGTTGTATCACTGGTTGCCAGGGACTTTACAGCTTTCCAGAGAGGAAGGAGATTGGTGGCCTGTTCTCTGGTGACAGCCAGATCGGTCCCTTCCAGTTTAAGAGTACCCATAGCCAGTTTGGATTCCAGAGGCAGGCTGGTGGGATCGAAGGGTTGAGGTGTTCCAGCTACACCAGAGGTATTGTTATTGGCCATGGCAGTGGTATTGCCTGCTGAACAGGCGGTTAATATCCAGACGATGATTAAGAGAGGAGTTAAGGAAAGTTTTTTCATAGGGATCCTTATTCATTGGGGTTATTCGTGTCGTAAGGCAACAATGGGGTCTAGCATAGCAGCACGCCGGGCGGGAAGGAAACCGAAAAATATTCCCACCAGAGCCGCCGAGCCAAACGCCAGCCCGATGGCTGAAGGGACGATGACCGTACGCATTTCACTGAGTTTTCCAAAGAGGAAGGAGCCGCCAATGCCAGCAAGCATACCTATTACTCCACCCACCAGGCTGAGCATTAACGCCTCGGTTAGAAATTGTAAATGAATATCCCAGGGGGTCGCACCAAGCGCCTGGCGCAGGCCAATCTCGCGGGTCCTTTCAGAAACACTCACCAGCATGATGTTCATGATGCCGATCCCACCAACGATCAGCGAAACACTGGCCACCCAGATGAGCAAGTTTCGAAAGGTTTGAGTGGTTTCTTCGCGTGCTTTGACAATATCTGCCTGGGTGCGGATAGAGAAATCCGGGCTGTCCAGGGTAACCCCGTGGCGGGTGGCAAGTAAAAGGTTGATCTGTTGTACCACATCATCGAGGTTGGCTTTTGGGTCTACCGAAACTGTAATTTGCCTGACGCGGTCACCCATGAAACGGGCAAATTGAGATGGGGTGAATTTTTGAAAGACTACCTTGATGGGGGTGTAAATCAACTGGTCAAAGTCGGTTCCTCCCACAAGGCCTTTTTCGGCCATTACACCGATGACCGTGAGTCGAGTTTTGTTAACCATGATGCTTTGGCCGATAGGGTCTGATTCACCGAACAAATTTTGGGCGATGGTTTTTCCTAGAACCGCCACCTTTTGAGCACGTTCCAGTTCGGTCTCATTAAAGTAGCGTCCTGAAGCAACTTCAAGACCGCGGACTGTGGGGTAATCGGGGGTTGTACCGATGAGAGTCACACCATCGAGGGTGGTGGAGTTATAGCGCACAGTGACACTGGCCTGCTGGTCAACCGTGGCACCGGTGACCCCTTTCACTTTCTCTCTGATTGCCGCCACGTCGTCATATACCAGACCGCCCTGCTGAGGCTGTGGCCCCTGGTTGGGGCCCACCCGGCTGAAGGAAGAGGAGATGAACACCAGATTCGAGCCCAGGCTGTAAATGGACTCGGCAATGGTAGCTTCGGTACCGGCACTGATGGCGATCATCACGATGACCGCAGCCACCCCGATGATTACTCCGAGGGTGGTGAGTAATGAACGGAGCTTATTAGCTTTTAAACTCCGCCATGACTCTTTGAAGATTTCAAGAAAGTTCATGTGGCACCTCCACAGCAGGTTGAGATGAAGGACGCTCCGACTTCCTTGATTTCCCATTAGAATGATCGGATACCAGAGCACCGTCGCGCAGGGTTAAAATCCGCTCGGTTTGATCGGCTACTTCGTGCTCATGGGTGACAATGAGAATAGTGCGGCCCTGTTCGTGTAATTGTTGGAAGAGCTCCATAATTTCGGCAGAGGCGTGCGAATCCAGATTACCGGTCGGTTCATCGGCCAGAATCAGCACCGGATTGTTGATTAGCGCACGGGCGATGGCCACTCTTTGTTGCTGTCCGCCTGATAACTGGTTGGGATAATGATGAGTGCGGCCAGAAAGCCCAACAATATCCAGGGCAGCGATGGCACGTTCCCGATTTTGGGCCGGGGACAAACGGTTCTCGCGGCGGTAGAACAAGGGAAGCATGACATTTTCGAGGGCGGTCAGGCGTGGGAGAAGATTGTAGGACTGGAATACCATGCCTAATTTACTGCTTCGAATGAAAGCCAGCTCGGTACGATTTAAAGAGCTTACATCGGTGCCATTGAGATAGTAGTGACCCTCACTGGGCTGGTCGAGGCAGGCCAGGATATTCAGAAGTGTACTCTTCCCAGAGCCGCTGGGCCCCATGACGGCTACCAGTTCGCCCTGATGAATTTCCAGGTCGATTCCGGCCAGTGCTATCACCTGGGTCTCTCCTGCACCGTAAAATTTCTTCAATGAGATGGTTTGAATGATAAGCGGGGTATCCATTATTGCGTCTCCACATTTCCTGTGGTTACTACTTCTCCCTGCTGAAGACCGTTTTTAATTTCCACAAAACTGCTATCTTTTAACCCGATTTCCACGGTTTTCAAGCGGGGTTTACCATCCTGGCCAACGACAAAGACAGCATATTGACCATCTCCCAGGTCACGCAGGGCTTCGATGGGGACGATCAGGACATTCTCGGCTTTTCCGGCAATGATTTCTACGGTGGCATTCAGACCTTCCAGAAGCTGATTTCCATGATCGCCGGGATCGAGTTTAATAACCCCGGTCAGTACCTGGTAGCCGCTTACGGTTTCAAGACTTGGGTTCAGGCGCGATACTGTGCCATTGAAAATTACATCGGGAATGGCATCAAAGGTTACCTCGGCTGTTCCCCCTACTACCACTTTGTCCATGTCTGTTTCATCGATGGAAAAGTTGACGATCGGGTGGGCCAGATCAGCCAAAGTAATCAAAGTGCTGTTGGCAGAAACTGTGTCTCCCGCCTGACCATTAACTGCCATGATCACTCCCGCAAATGGCGCTCGAAGTACGGCCCCTTCCAGGTTCTTCTGGGCAGTTTCAAGGGCAAGTTTGGCGGTAGCGACCTTGTTTTGTGCCTGAGCCAGTTCTACCGGGTCGATTCCCTGATTTGCTTCCAGTTTCTGTAATTTTGCTTTGGCCTGATTGAGAGTGGCTTCAGCCACTGCCAGAGTTGCCTGGGACGACTCAATCTCGGCATCGGTATAAGTGCTACAGTAGAGGTAATTGGCATAAGCCGTGTTGATCTGGTTTTTAAGAGGTTCAATTACATTCAGGTAATAGTCAGGGTCGAAGTTTCCATCATATTGTCTGGTATACCAATCCAACCTTTCGGTCAGTTTTTCGTAGGATCCTAAATATGCTTTGGTGGTATCTTCATCACAGCGTCTCCATCCCTTTTGTTTGGCCTCATTTTTAGCGGTGTCATAGGCTTCCTGAGCACTGACCAATTCTTGCCTGGCAGCTGCCAGTGCAGCCTGTGCGTTATCTTGCAGATCCTGAAGCTCCTGCTCGGCAACCATCAGGTCAACCTTTGCTGAAGACACGGCTGCTTCCAGGGAAGCCTGATCTGCCAGCTCAGCCAGCACCTGACCTTCAGAGACTCTGTCACCTACCTGCACGGTGATGCTGGCTACCTTCCCTGAAACTGGAAAGGACAAATTGATCTCCTGCCCGGCGCTCAGGGAACCACTGCCGGTGGCTGAAAGGATAATGTTGCCACGCCTCACCACTGTGGTTTTGTAAGCTGTCGGGGTAGCCGCTACAGCCTGTCTGGAAGGCTGGTACCAAAAGACAAAAATGGCCCCTAATCCGAGGACGACCCCCAGACCCAAGAAAATCCAGATGAACTTTCTGTTTGGGGTTTTACGAACCGAATGATTTGTTTCCATCGTATCCAGACTCCTCCCATGAAGAGATTAGAATTTGTTCTCATCATATAGGAGAGGTATTTATTTCCTGTGTAGAGGAAGTGAATTTTTGCGGGGGTTTTCTAAAACAAACCGATAAAAATGTACCCTTTCTACACTAAAATTAAATGAGCCTGTGATACGCTAAGTGCGAAAAATTCAAAAAGCAGGAGAATTATGACGGCCACAATTTTGGTAGTGGATGACCAATCCAGCGTCAGACAACTTCTTCAGGAATATTTGACCGAACAGGGATTTAAGGTCATTACGGCATCTGATGGACAAACTGCCCTCTACACTGCCCGGCACGAAGAACCCGATTTAATTTTGTTAGATATCATGATGCCTAAAATGGATGGTTACCAGTTTTTACGAGTTTACCGGCAGGAACGTCAGACGCCCATCATTATTATTACTGCCCGGGAAGAAGAAACCGATGCCGTGTTGGGTCTGGACCTGGGGGCGGATGATTATGTGGTAAAACCATTTCGTTTGCGTGAGCTGACGGCCAGGATTCGGGCGACTTTGCGCAGGAGCATGGAGGGTAAAGAACCAACGGAAATTCTTCATGTGGGTGAGGTGTGGCTGGATACCGGTGAACATACTGTGAAAGTTCGAGGTCAAGAGGTCGCTTTAACCCCACTTGAATTTGATTTGCTGGCCACCCTGATGCGTTCTCCGGGGCGGGTATTTACCCGCGAAGAACTGGCTGAGAGGCTTTCTGATAGTGGATTCGCTGGAATCAACAGCACGTTGAACATTCATGTTCGTAACCTGCGAAAAAAGATCGAGCTCAATCCATCAGACCCCGTCTGGATTGAAACCGTCTTTGGGGTTGGGTATCGTTTTCGAAAGCCTGAGTAAAAATGAAGATCTCTCTTTATTGGAAGATCATCCTGGCATTTGTTCTTGTGGCATTCACTGCCTCGGGATTGGTTGCTTTAATCATTCGAGCCAGCAGTCCTGATCGGCTCAGCCGGTTGATCATTGATCAACAGAGAAATGCGCTTACTCAGATGCTGGCCAATTATTATCGCGAAAACCATTCCTGGGATCAGGTTCCAGAGGTATGGGGGAGTTATCAGTGGCTGACTTCTCCTACCCCGGCTGCCGCTAATGGAGGAATCCCGGAACCGGATGGCCGCCCCGGGTTCGAGCGCGAGAGACGGGGTTTGTTCGGGCTGGCTGATCAGAATGGGGTGGTGGTTGTCTCGGTTGAGCCGGGGTTTCCTCCCGGCACGAAGCTTCCGAATGATGTGCTGAAAAATTCAGAGCCTATCCTCATTGACGGCAGTACGGTGGGATATGTATTCCTGGCAGGGAGGATTTTCAATTTCAACCCGGCAGAGACTCTTTTCCTCCGCCGCACCTATCAGGCCATCTTGCTCGCAATGTTTGGGGGGCTAATAGTGGCAGTTATAATCGGGTTATGGCTTGGCAGAAAGCTGGTGCAACCGATCAATGCCCTCATGGAGGCCTCTCGGCGAATCGCTGGCGGTGCGCTGGAACAGGAGGTTCGGGTCGATTCCAGGGATGAAATCGGTCAACTGGCTGAGGCGTTCAATCATATGAGCCGGGCTGTTTCTCTGGCCAATCAAAGCAGACGGCAAATGACCGCTGATATCGCCCACGACCTTCGTACCCCTCTGACAGTGATCGGTGGATATATCGAATCCATGCGAGATGGGGTGTTATCTCCTACGCCTGAACGCTTTGCATTAATTTATGGCGAGATTGAACGCCTTCAAAAAATGGTAGAAGATCTGCGTACCCTCTCTCAAGCGGATGCCGGTGAACTGGCACTTCAAATGCAGCTCTTCCCGGCGAGTCATCTCCTTGAGAGGTCGGCGGTATTGTTTGAACACCATGCCCGGCAACGGGGAGTCACCCTGAAAGTTGAACTGCCTCCATCCCTTCCGTCAGTCAGAATGGATGAGGGCCGGTTAATGCAGGTGATGGACAACTTGCTCAGTAATGCTCTCCGATATACTCCTGAAGGAGGAACCATTACCCTTTCAGCCCGGCCAACCCCGGAAGGGGTGGAATATGCGGTGGCAGATACCGGAGAAGGGATTCCGGCGGAAGAATTGCCCAGGATCTTTGAGCGTTTTTATCGAGCTGACCCTTCGCGCCATACCGAGGCTGGTGAATCTGGATTAGGGCTGGCCATCGTTCGAGCGATCATAGAAGCCCATGGAGGACGGGTCTGGGCCGAATCTCGAGAGGGGCAGGGTACAATCATTCGTTTTATCCTTCCCGTTCAACCGTATGATGGGAAGTGAGAAGAAGTGCCTCGCTGAGGGACCAGTGGTGCGAAATAAAAAAAGCCGGCGTTTTATAAAGCCGGCTGAGGAATGGGGAGATCATCCGTTTATGATGTTTGATGCCGAACTGAGGTTGCCTGGTGGGCCGTGGTAGCGAGTGCAATGATCACCCCTGCGATCACTACCAGCAACGCAACAGCAAATGTGGTTGGCGTTGGGTAGCTCAGATTGAAGATCCTATCCAGGGCATACAACCCTGGCCCCCACAGACCTAAGAAGGCTGTGACCACCAGGTTCACCAGTGGATATTCAAATCCATTATTGGAAGCCCAGAGGCCATGAGACCAGTGAACCTTGAGGATGGCCATCAGCAAAGCCCCGATGATTAGAGCCGAAGAGATGGGTGTGTATAAGCCGAGGGTTAGACCGAGCCCTCCCAGAAATTCACCCAGCCCCGCTATAACAGCCCAAAAACGGGGTGGTCTAAAGTTCATGGATTCCATCCACCGGGTAGTGTCTTGTAACCCTTTGCCGCCAAACCAACCAAAGAGTTTGCGAGCACCATGGCCCACAAAGAGCAACCCGATCAGCAACCGAAGAACGAAGATTCCCACGTCCATGTTCAACATAGCCTCTCACCTCCTTTCCATCCTGGCAGGTATTGTGAGTAAGCTAAAATGGAACCGGTGATCTTCCGTTTGCCTCGTTATCTCTATTACATCTATTTTGTAAGAATTTTATAAGAGGAATTTTAAAAGATTTGTTAAAATCCTATTCTGTCATGAAGCCCGAAGGTAATAAAATTCAGCCTCCGTCTTATGACTATGGAGGCTGAGGGCAGGTTATTTACCCGTACCTGCGGCGGTAACAGCGCCCCCGGCGGGACTCGAACCCACAACCTACTGATTCGAAGTCAGGCGCTCTGTCCACTTGAGCTACGGGGGCAATTGCCCTGATTATACCGTAAACCCTGGCTTTCGCACAGCTTTATTTAACCACCAGGACTGGACACTTGGCCAGACTGATCACTTTATGAGACTGGCTTCCCAGGAGAAGTCCGGTGAGAGCGCCCACCCCGCGGGATCCCATCACGATCAGATCACAGGAGCGTGTCTCGGCTACGTCAATGATGCTTTCGGCTGGTGGCCCGAAAAGTAATTCGCGGTGAATTTCTGGAACATCTCCCAGAAGATTAACGGCTTCATCCAGAAGTTTCCCTCCTGTTAGTGTTTGTTCAGCGATCCACTGATCAGCGATCGTTTGTCCCAGGGTGGTGGGCACAGCTCCAATGGCACAAACGACCCATACCTGGGTATCCTTTTGTTCACGGGCAAGCTTCCCGGCCAATTCGGCGGCACGTTTTGACCATTCTGAACCATCATAAGCGACAAGGATACGTTTGAACATGGTATTCCTCACTTTCCATGTCAATGATTGTTCACTTTTTTTATTATAACTCTATAAAAAGAAAAGAATCCGGCAGGTTCGTTGCCCATCCTGCCGGATTACTTAATAAAATAACCTTATGAGATGAGCTTCTTCCTTAAGCGGAGGCTGTTGGTGACTACGAAAACACTGCTGAAAGCCATCGCAGCTGCGGCCAGCATCGGGTTAAGTAAGCCTGCAGCTGCGGCAGGGATCAGAATGACGTTGTAGAAAAACGCCCAGAACAAATTTTGCTTAATGGTGCGCAGGGTAAGTCGAGATAGTTTGATTGCCCGGATTACAGCGCGCAGGTCACCACTGATCAGCACAACCGGCGCCGAAGCCATGGCGACATCCGTGCCGGTGCCAATAGCAATCCCAACATCAGCTTGAGCGAGAGCGGGGGCATCATTGATTCCATCTCCGACCATGGCGACCACCTCTCGATCTCCCTGGAACTTTTTGACCGCGGCGGCTTTCTCGCCGGGGAGGACTTCAGCCATGATGTCGTCGACTCCAACCTTTTGTGCTATGGCGCGGGCAGTTTGCCAGTTATCTCCGGTGATCATCACCACATGCAAACCCAGCTGTCGAAGTTGTTGGACGGTTTCAGAAGAGCCTTCTTTCAACGCGTCGGCAACGGCGATCAACCCTTGCACTTGCTGATCAATCGCTACTGCCATCACGGTTTTGGCTTCTTTTTGTAAACGCTGAGCTTCATTGGATAATCCATTGAGGGAAAACCCTTTTTCTTGCATTAAGCGAACATTTCCAACCGTTACCTGCCTGCCATCGATTTGAGCAGTGACACCAAGGCCTACTTCGGCCTGAAATCTCAGCGGGTCGGAAAGCGGTAGTCCAAGTTCGTTGGCTTCTGCCAGTATGGCTTCACCCAGGGGGTGTTCACTCCCTTTCTCGACCGAGGCCGCCAGTCTCAGAAGCTCGTTTGAGTCAAACCGGTCTGGCAGAGTCACGATATCGGTTACTGTGGGTTGACCTCGTGTGAGGGTGCCAGTTTTGTCAAAAACCACGGTTGTAATTCGGCCCGCGCGTTCGAGAGCCTCACTGTTTTTAAACAAAATCCCCATTTCGGCGCCTTTGCCAGTGCCGACCATAACGGCGGTTGGGGTGGCTAACCCCATGGCACAGGGACAGGCAATCACCAGCACAGCTACCGCGTGAATGAGGGCACGGGTGAATGAGTCGGGGTCAGGAGAAGTGGGGCCCGGAATTACAAAATACCAGAGAAGAAAGGTGGCAATTGCAATGAAGATCACCGCTGGCACAAATACCGCGCTGATGCGGTCAGCCAGTTTCTGGATGGGCGCTTTGCTGGCCTGAGCTTCTTCTACCAGGCGAATGATTTGAGCCAGGGCGGTTTCTTTACCCACACGAGTGGCCTCAAAGCGGAACAGGCCGGTTTTATTCAGCGTGGCACCGATTACGGGATCGCCAGGGCCTTTGGGAACAGGGAGGGATTCCCCGGTGAGCATGGACTCATCCACGGTGGAATGCCCCTCAATCACCACGCCATCCACAGGAATTTTCTCTCCCGGGCGGACGATAACCACATCGCCTACCAGAACCTCATCCGCGGGCACTTCAATTTCTGCACCGTTGCGGATGATGCGGGCCGTACGGGCACGGAGGCCCATCAGCTTTTTGATGGCTTCACTGGTTTGACCCTTTGCGCGTGCCTCAAGGAATTTACCGAGCCGGATCAGGGTAATAATGACTGCAGCGGTCTCGTAATAAACGTGACCTTGCAGCCAGCCAAAGGTTACACCCAAAGAGTAAAGGAAGGCTGCAGAAGATCCCATGGCGACCAGGACATCCATGTTTGCCGAACCATTCCGCAGTGATTTATAAGCCCCAACGTAATATTGCCATCCCACAATGAACTGAACCGGAGCCGCCAGCCCCAGCATGGCCCAGAGAGTCCATCGCTCGTGAGCCCACATCCCCAGTAACCCGAAATCACGAGCCATAGAGAAAAGGAACAGTGGGATGGTGAAGATTAAACCGATAGTCAACAATCGCCACTGATGATTCATCTCTTCCTGCCGAGCGCGGGCTTCAGCATCATCGACCTCGTTACCCGTCTCAACGGTTTCGAACCCGGCTGAGGAGATGGCCTTACGTAAGTCGGCCTGACTTACCACCGTAGGAATGTATCGAACGCGCGCATGTTCGCTGGCTAAATTGACCTGGGCTGAGATTACGCCCTCAATAGATGAAAGAACTTTCTCCAGGCGACGCGCATCGTTATCGTCACTGAGGCGGCGGATGAGCAAGTCCGCTTCTCCGGTTGCCACGCCATAACCGGCGCGTTCAACCCGTCCGATCAGATCAGTGAGTTGAACCAGGGCGGGATTGAATTCCACCGTGGCTCTCTCAGAAGATAAGTTTACAATGGCGGTTTGCACTCCATTGACCTTTTTGAGGTTTCGTTCAACGGTTGCCACACAATTGGCACAGGTCATACCGGTAATGGGTAAGGTTACTTGCTTTGTCTCAGGCATAGCTTTCCTTCCTTTTTAGGAAAGCCTGATCTGGTGTACAGTTCAGGCTTTCCTAAAACAGGCATCTTCGAAAAGGTACAAAAAGGAGGAGCCTACCGTTCAGGATAGTTCGGGTGGGTAATTAATCTCTTTGAGGGTTGAGATGATCAGCTCCTCAGTAGCGGGGGTATCAAAAGTAATGGTGGCCTGCCGGGTGTCTTTATTGGCAACTACTGATTGAACGCCCGCCAGTTCTGAAATTTCAGACTGGATGGTGTGAACGCAGTGGTTACAGCTAATGTTGGGGATCCGATAGGTAACGGTTTTCATAAAAACCTCCAAAAAGAAAGTGATAGAGTATTCCAGAAAAGTTTACAGGCGAGAAGAGGCCTCGAATACACTGCTGATCTCTTTCAGCACCCGTTCACGTTCATTGGGGTCTTCACCCCGAATGGCTGTGATGACACAGGAGTTGAGGTGATGATCGAGGAGTTGAATACTCACTTTATTGAGGGATGCCTGTACGGCCTGGATCTGCCGAATGATATCGATGCAGTAGGCGCCTTCTTCAAGCATCCGCTGGACACCTCGCAGGTGCCCTTCAGCGATTTTTAGACGTTGGATAGCCTCTTCTCTTCCGCTCATATCTTGAATACTCCTTAATCCCCCCCTACCGGGGGGGGGTAATAAAAATTATACCATATTTATCTGATTATGCAAGAGGTCAGAGCCTTCGTGGAGAAATAGACCTCTGGGACACGCTGTATTCAGGTATAGTAGAATTTGAGGTATAGCAATGATTACTGAGGGAGGATGTATGCACAGGTTACGGTGGATTGCTGGAGCACTTGTCGGCGGGATTCTCGTTGCGCTGCTGGTGGTGGTTGTGTTTGGGGTTTTACGGGCAAGACGCATGGAAGAAACTAAAACGCCAGGTCCAGCTAGAACCCCGTCTCCTCTTGTGTTGGATAATGCGACAGAAAATACGCTCAGGCTTCAAACTCGAGACGGAGAGCTTATTTTTGATCAAACCAACGGCAATCTGCTGGCTGTAATTGAGCGGAGCAGTGGAGAAAAGCTGATCTTTTCTTCGGAACAGGGGGCGCTTTGGAGGCTGGCTTTCAATTACAGCGCACAGACTGTGGCATCTACAGATTATTCAATGACTGGAACAAGATCCTTTCGGTATCAATGGCTATCTGAGAAAAACGAGTTGTTGCTTCAATATGTTCCGGATCCAGCAACAGAAAAAGGCATTTCTGTAGAAGTAAGGGTTAAACCGGTGGGAGAAAGCCAGTTTGATCTACAACTTACTCTCCAGAATCACCAGGGGTATGAAGTGACAGAGGTTCGATTCCCGGATGGCTGGATGGGTTCAAGAGAATCCATCCGTGAAGTTCTCCTGCCCATTATGCCGGGAGTGATCCTTAACCAGGGATTCTTTGCCCAGGGAGGAAGGGATGCCGTGGTAGTTTATCCGGGATGGCCTGGTGTATTCGCAGACTTCACAGGTATTCGCTCTGCTGGTGGGCAAGTTGTTCTTTATACTACACCGGCAAATCCACCCCTTACCCCCATTACTTATGGGGTTAAATTGAATGGTTGTCCTGATCAGACATCCATCTGCTGGATGCATGTGTTCAAGCCAAGAATTTCCCCGGAGAAAACGTGGGTCTCCCCCGTGCTCCATATTCGAATTGGGGGAAGCTGGGAGGAGGCGGCGGATGCCTATCGAAAAGATTCGGGTCTCGAACGGGTCAAATCTCTGGGCGAAAAACTTGGGCCGTTGTTTGAAAAGGTCAGCCGTGCTCCGTTGCTTAAGGCAGATGCCAGTCAATTGGGTTTATCGTTTGCCGATTACCCGGCTCTCCTTGACCGTTTACCTGGAGCGGGGTTAATTCATCTGGTAGGATATGGGGAGGGAGGCTTTGATCGGAACTATCCTGACTTCCTGCCCCCCGATTCCCACTTTGGAACCACAGAAGATTTGGCGCGAGTTGCAGCAGAGATTCGGGCTCGCGGATTGCTTTTAATGCCATACACCAACCCTACCTGGTGGGATGGAAAATCTCCTACCATGCGCACCTTACCCAAAGAAGTTCGTTTGCTGGATGTGGTGGTGGTAAACGACCAGGGAATGCATCTGGAAGAATGTTATGGATGCCCGGCAGATCCTCATTATGGGTATGTGGTCTCTCCTTATGCAACGTTTGTGCAGGAACGGTTAAAGCAATTAATGGATGATTTTTCAACTTTGAAGATCGCCGATATTCTTTTCGAAGAGGGAGGCTTTGATCGGAACTATCCTGACTTCCTGCCCCCCGATTCCCACTTTGGAACCACAGAAGATTTGGCGCGAGTTGCAGCAGAGATTCGGGCTCGCGGATTGCTTTTAATGCCATACACCAACCCTACCTGGTGGGATGGAAAATCTCCTACCATGCGCACCTTACCCAAAGAAGTTCGTTTGCTGGATGTGGTGGTGGTAAACGACCAGGGAATGCATCTGGAAGAATGTTATGGATGCCCGGCAGATCCTCATTATGGGTATGTGGTCTCTCCTTATGCAACGTTTGTGCAGGAACGGTTAAAGCAATTAATGGATGATTTTTCAACTTTGAAGATCGCCGATATTCTTTTCGAAGACCAGATAGGTGCAAGAGCGGCGGTGTATGACTATAATAAGGCGGCTCCCTCTCCTGACTCTTATTTGCAGGGGTGGATAGAGCATACCCGTACCTTCGAAGAGATGCACCTGGCTACGGAAGGGGGTTTCGATCAGCTGGTAGAAACGGAAGTGGGTTTTCATGGAAGTGTTATGCTTTCAGAGCGAAGGGGAGAAACCTCATCCTGGTGGGGAGAGGGTAACTGGCGATATTACCCTTTTGTCACCCAGGTGGCTCGTGATCGGGTATTTTTCTATCAACACAACCTGGCACCTGAGACCTTCACCCATAATAAAGCCACTCTCGGTTGGAATGCTGCCATGGGGTATCAGTTAAGTTATGACCTGTTTCGTTCGCAGTACGGGGGTGGTATAGATGATGAAATGCTGGAGGTAGTCGCTGCTTTCCAATTTCGTGCTTTTGCTTCGTATGCAGGTGAGAGGGTTCGGGGATATACCAGTCTCAATGACAATGTTACCCAAACGGATTTCGAAACCGCCACGGTTTTTTACAACTGGGATGCCAGTAAAACGTACAGTTTGGGAGAATACAGTGTGCCAGGGAATGGGTTTTTACTCCTGAAAAAGGATGGAAGCCTGGTGGCAGGTGTTTTCAACCGATATAACGATGAGATGCTCAGCCCAGGGGAGCATTACATTATTGAAGAAAGAGGAAGAGATGCGATTTCCATCTATCAGCCTAAAGGGAAGGACACCCCACTCAGGATAAAGCCTTTACCCGCGTGGGTGAATGAACAAAACCTTTTGATTCAGGCCTTCTCTCCGGATGGCCGAATGCTGCAACAAAAGGAAGTTCCAGTGGCAGGTGAGTTTATAACTCTGGATTACCAGCGAAAGCTCGGAGATGAAAAGGTAGCTTGGTATCTAATCGTGGCGCAGTAATTGTGAATGCTATAACCAACCTCGCAGATGGTAAGCCAGAATGCCGATATATTCTTTGAGGGCGTTGGTTGTCAGGCTCAAGTTGCCAACGTTGGGAAGAAGAGATACGACCAGACCGGGAAAGTCGGCGTGGATTAATTGACCCCAGGAGGTCTCTGTCACCGAGAAATCCGCCGGCGCGGGGATTACTTCGATGCCTTGCTTTCGGAATAGAGCGACCGAACGGGGCATGTGCATGGCGGATGTGACCAGAATCACGCGGGAAAATCCTTTTTCCTTGAGGATGGCGGCTGAATACAGGGCATCTTCGTAGGTGTTTTGAGAGCGGTTTTGCTTTAGAATGGCCTCTTCAGGCACTCCTAATTGGGTAAGAATGATGGCCATTTCCTCTGCCGGGGTGGAAGAGCGTGAGTCCAGCCATGAAATGTTGCCTCCACTGGAGAGGATGACCGGAGCTTTTCCTTGATGATAAAGCAATGCGGTATAAAAAACCCGGTCAGCGGCTCCATTCAACTCGACGGTTGGACGCGGAGGTTCGGCAGGGTCGGTACTACCGCCAAGCACGACGATACAATCTGCGGAAGGAATCTCTCCCTGAGGAAGATATTGCCACTCCAGCGATCGCGCGAGCGTGACAGCGACCCATCGGTTCGATCCGAGGAGTAAAATGATCATGGCACAGGTTACAAGGGCCTTCTGGAAGCGAGGGCGTTTTTGTAAGAAAAGGCTGATCAATAAGAGAAGGATGGCTAATCCGAGAGGATAGATTAGAGGGGGAATGAATTTAGAGAGGAACACGAACATAGAATTCCCTTTAATAGACCGGACTGCTCGGAGATAAATCGAGCAGTCCGGTTATGAACTCAGGCTAAAACTTCGGCGTAGGTTTTACTACCAGAAAGTACCAGGTCTACCTTTTCCAGGAGATCACACACAGGCAGATGCTGGGGGCATTTATCTTCACACTCGTGACAGTGAGCACATTGATCTGCCCGTTTTTCAGGGGGAATCCAGTCTCGATAAGCGCGGCGGACCTCTTCCAACACCCCGTACATGTGTCCCGAGTTATAAAGCTCAAACAGGAGTGGAATGTTGATTTCGTTCGGGCAGGGTTGGCAGTACTGGCAACCAGTACAGGCTACCAGGCATAGCTTCCGGTAAGTCTCTCGCACTCTGTCTACAAGGGCTATTTCATCTGCGGTGAGTAGACCAACTCTAGAACGGTCGGCGGCGGCGATATTTTCCTGAACCTGTTGCATGGTGGACATGCCGCTGAGTACCACCGAGACTTCGGGTTGGTTCCAGAGCCATTGAAGTGCCCACTCGGCGGGTGAACGCCTGACAGGTGCTGTATCCCAGATGGCCTGTACCTCAGGCTGGGTTGCGGCAAGTTTTCCGCCAAGTAAAGGCTCCATGATCACAACTGCCAGCCCTTTTGATGCTGCATAACGCAATCCGGCTGTACCGGCCTGCTCTTCGATATCCATATAGTTGTGTTGAATCTGGCAGAAGGTCCAATCATACCCATCCACAATTTTCTTAAAGGTATCCAGGTCATCATGGAAAGAAAAACCGAGATAGCGGATGCGTCCTTCGGCGATACGTTTTTCTACCCAGGTGAATACATTCCATTGTTGCAGTTTTTGCCAGCTGTTTTTATCCAGGCCATGCAAAAGATAAAAATCGACATATTCGGTTTGAAGTTTCTGTAGTTGTTCGTTGAAGAACGTGTCGAACTGATCGGGTCCACTCATTAACCAGTGAGGCATTTTGGTCGCCAGGCGAACTTTCTCACGCCAACCTCCTTTGAGGGCTTCGCCGAGGAAGACCTCACTTTGTTGGCGATGGTACGGGTAGGCGGTGTCCAGGTAATTCACCCCGTTTTCAATGGCATAGTAAAGCATACGAGAGGCTTCAGCTTTATCGATGGAAGCGCCACCACGGGTTCCATCAGTGGTTGGGAAGCGCATACAGCCAAAACCCAGGGCCGAAACTTTCCAGTCCAATTTACCAAAAGAGCGATATTGCATATTTCACCTCGACGAATGGAATAATAAGATTATATCCCGTGTTTTTTCGCGAGTGGGGAATGACAGTCGGAAAGTCTCTCAAGGTTGAGGCTGAATTAAGAAATGAGAAACAGATGAGTTTCCTGCGGCTTGCATTGGCTTGACAATCCCCTGGGGTTCGATTAAAATCACGCTACCCTTCGTACGAACGAGGGCCTGTAGCGCAGTTGGGAGCGCGCCTCAATCGCACTGAGGAGGTCAGGGGTTCGAATCCCCTCAGGTCCACTGGGCAAGAGGTGATCTGCCCTGACCGAGCGCACCGAATGCTTAACAAAACAATCCGGGCCCATAGCGCAGTTGGGAGCGCGTCTCAATGGCATTGAGAAGGTCGGGGGTTCGAATCCCCCTGGGTCCACTGGTTTATGCGCCGGGGCAGGAAAGCTTTACCCGAGGTTTCGGGTTGAGAGGAAACCTGCCCTGATCAACTTAACAACCAAACGCATATCAGGAGTAGTAAGTCATCCGTCAGCGAGCCGGGAGGGTGAGGTGGAAGCCCGGCAGTGCGCCTACGGAGCGCTGAGACTGAACTCGCCTGATGCACCAAAAGGTTGGCGCGGCCCTGGTGAAATGTAAGTAGTCAGGGACGGGTTTCGCCCGTTATCGCGATCCAAGGCGGTTCATTGGTTCAATGAACAAGCAGGGTGGTACCGCGGAGTGAAAACCTTCGTCCCTGGTGGGCGAGGGTTTTATTATTTTTTACCTGGAGAAAAAGAGGTGGAGTGATGCCTGAGAAGATTATCCCGGTTTATAACCCGGCCGAAATCGAACCCCGATGGCAGGAAAAATGGGAGCGGGATGGATTGTATCACGCGGATATTGATCCAACACGGCCCAAACACTATGCCTTGACCATGCTGCCGTATCCCTCTGGTGATCTTCATATTGGTCACTGGTATGCCATGACCCCCTCCGATGCGCGGGCACGTTTTAAACGAATGTGTGGTTATAACGTGCTTTTCCCTATGGGATTCGACGCCTTCGGGCTGCCAGCAGAAAATGCGGCTATCAAGAGGAATATTCATCCGAAGGAGTGGACGTATAAAAATATCGCAAACATGCGGCGGCAATTAAAAAGCATGGGAGCGATGTTTGATTGGAGGCGCGAGGCCATCTCTTCTGATCCAGAATACTATCGCTGGACGCAGTGGTTTTTTGTTCAATTTTTCAAGAATGACCTGGCGTATCGAAAAATGTCCCCGGTCGATTGGTGCCCGAATTGTAATACTACGCTGGCCCGGGAGCAGGTATGGGGCGAAGATCGACATTGTGAGCGGTGCGGTACCCCGGTGATCAAAAAAGACCTGGAACAGTGGTTCTTTAGAACGACGCGTTATGCTGAAGAATTGCTGAACTATGATGGCATTGACTGGCCAGAAAAAGTTCGGGATATGCAAATCAACTGGATCGGCCGATCAGAAGGAGCCAGTGTCATCTTTACCACCGAAGATGGACAGCCGATCGAGGTCTTTACCACTCGCCCGGATACCTTATGGGGAGCCACCTTCATGGTGCTGGCTCCTGAGCATCCTCTGGTGGAAGGCTTAACCACCCCTGACCACAGGGCAGAGGTAGAGGCCTACATTGCTCAGGCTGTACGGCAGACAGATATCCAGCGAGAGTCTACCGAAAAAGAAAAGACCGGGGTCTTTACCGGGGGATATGCGATTAATCCGGTCAATGGGCGGCGTATACCCGTCTGGATTGCGGATTATGTTTTGATGTCTTACGGCACCGGGGCAATTATGGCGGTGCCAGCGCATGATGAACGGGATTTTGCCTTTGCGATTAAATACGGGTTGCCCATAATTCCGGTGATTGAGCGCCCGGACGGGATTTCGAAAAGTCTGGTCTTCCCGGGATCGGTGGATGATTCCTTCGAGTCAGGGTTAAAGCAAGCCGGTATTTCGTATACCAAAGCCCCGGTCGGTTCAGCGGGTGAGGGATTGTTTGTGACTCTGCAACGCGATCAGGTGCAGCCTTATGTGGCTCTGATGCGGCGATATCTGAAGCCTGAGAATTGGAACGAGATTGTAGGAACGCAGTGGCTATTTATATTCAATGATGGAGTGATCGAACTGGACTCGGTGGAAGCCGACCGGGAGATTCTCGAGCGTTGTAAGAAACTTTACCCGCCCGTTCAAGGGAATCGCACGGTCATGGAGATGTTGAGTCACCTGCCGTTTTATCAGGACGTGCTCTTCCATGCCGAATATGGCACCATGATCCATTCAGGTGAATTCAGCGGAACCCCAGGCACAGAAGCCAAGCGGGCGGTCACTACCTGGTTAGAGAAACAGGGAAAAGGCAAGGCGACAGTCAATTACCGTCTGCGTGACTGGTTAATTTCTCGCCAGCGTTACTGGGGGGCACCCATCCCCATTATTTATTGCCCTCATTGCGGTGCAGTGCCCGTGCCAGAAGATCAATTACCGGTGTTATTGCCTGACGATGTGGAGTGGAAACCCACTGGAGAAAGCCCCTTAAAATTGCATCCGACGTGGCGGTTCACTACCTGCCCGCAATGCGGTGCAAAAGCTGAACGCGAAACAGATACGATGGACACTTTTATGTGTTCATCCTGGTATCATCTCCGTTATCTGAGCCCGCATTATGATCAGGGGCCCTTTGATCCGAAGGAATATGATTACTGGATGCCGGTGGATACATACACAGGTGGGGCAGAACATGCTACCATGCATCTGATCTACACCCGGTTTTTCCATAAAGCTCTGCGAGATCTGGGAATCACCCGGGGAAACGAACCCATGCTCCAGTTGCGCAATCAGGGACAAATCTTAGGGCCTGATGGCCAGCGGATGAGTAAATCACGTGGGAATGTCGTTGACCCGGATGAGCAGGTACGCCTCTACGGGGCAGATACAGTGCGGGCTTTCATGATGTTCGGTTACCGCTGGGCTGAAGGGGGGCCATGGGACCCGGGGAGCATCCAGGGTGTGAACCGCTGGTTGCGCCGTGTCTGGTTGACGTTGTTAGAGCCAGGGGAGGGAAAAGCTTCAGAATCCCTGCTCAAAGCTCTCAGACGGAAAGCTCATCAGACTCTTCGATCGGTTACACGTGACTTTGAACAATTCGAGTTCAATACGATTGTATCGGCCCTGATGGAGCTCATGAATGAAATGGTAAAGGCTAAACAAGCGGGTGCGTATGGGTCGCCCATCTGGAATGAGGTGACTGAGATGTACTTAAAGATGCTGGCTCCAGTTGCACCACACATCAGTGAAGAACTCTGGGGATTACTCGGTAAGCCATATTCGGTACATACTCAGGCATGGCCTTCCTTTGATGCCGAAGCCGCTCGAGAAGAAGAAATTACCCTGGTATTACAGGTTAACGGGAAGGTTCGTGATCGTCTTGTTGTACCTGCTGATATTCAGGAAGAGGACGCCAAACGTCTGGCGCTGGAAAACCCTGCGGTGCAGAAATTCCTGGAGGGGAGAACAGCCCGTCAGGTAATCTATGTGCCAGGCAGGTTGGTCAATATAGTTGGATAAAGAAAAAGAAAGCGCTGGTGCTCTTGACCAGCGCTTTCGGCTTTTTATTAACCTGAAAGGGAATCTGACCACCCTTTAGGCAGGAAAGCGACACAAAAGATAGGGATATGGACAAGGAGACCTCATGCGGATTGAAGATCTAAACTGGATGGATGTAGAAGCGTACCTGAAGCAAGATGATCGGCTCATTCTTGTGCTTGGCGCTATCGAACAGCATGGTTATCTGAGCCTGGCTACCGATGTACAAATCCCTATGGCTCTGGCAGATGCGGCCAGCAAGAAAACGGGGGTTTTAGTGGCTCCTGCAGTGCCCTACGGCGTTTCACCCTATTTTTTAGCTTACCCGGGCACTTTTAGCCTGCGGTTGTCCACTTTTCTGGAGGTGGTTGAGGATATCGTTCGTTCGGCTTACCAGCAGGGGTTTCGAAAGATTCTGGTATTGAACGGCCACGGCGGGAATGACCCTGCCCGTGGCAGACTCGTAGAGCTGGCGAATGAATTGTCAGGGCTACGGTTGAGCTGGTATGCATGGTGGACATCCGACAGTGTGGAAGCTGTGGCCCGAAAATATGGGCTGTCGCGGGAACATGCTTCATGGATGGAGGCTTTCCCGTTCACCCGGGTGGCTGATTTACCGCCGGGAGAGAAACTTTCGGTGCATGTGAAGGGCATCTTAAATGCCCGTGAGACCCGGGAGGCTTACGGGGATGGGGTATTTGGAGGAGCATACAGTGCGCCGATGGAAGTGATGGATGAACTTTTCGCTGCCTGCCTGGCAGATGTGCTCTATTTGCTGGATTTTTAAGGATTTTTGCGGTGGTGTAAGGATCAGGTGCGGCCGGTACGAATGATAGACCAGATCAACCAGACCCCAAAAAGGATCGAAGAGATCAGAGCGAAACCAAAAATATAATTTCCCAGCGTTTCCCATGTCTCTGCCCGGTAGACGACCATGATCAATGACAGGGCAATGATCACGGCAGAGAGAATCATGCCCAATGTCAGGCGGTTGGTCATCTTTTGAAATTTTCCTACCAGATCATCCAGCTCCTGCCGGTTGAGATTCACCTCTAGTTTCCCCTGTTCAATTTGCGAAAGGATGCGAATGGCCCGGCGAGGGAGATCGAGCCCAAGCTCTAAACTGTCAGATGCGGCCGTGGTAAGGCGAGGTAGCAGGGTGGATGGGGATTGTTCTTCTTGCCAGAAGGACTTCAGGTAGGGCGCTGCAAATTCGAAGAGGTTGAAGTCGGGATATAAGAGCGTGCCTGTACCCTCACTGATCGCAATGGCGCGGGTCATGGCGACTAACTCACCCGGGAGTTGTAACCCGTTTCGAAGGATGACATCCATCCAATCGCGTAATACTTCAGCCGCAGAAAGGTCTTTGATGGCTATACCGCTCAGTTGATTTAATAATCGTTCGAGGTCACGAGCGAAGGATCGTCGGTTGATTCCACGGGTGAAGATCCCTGCTTCGAGAAGCTCATCAACCAGCATAAAGGAGTCGCGGCGTTCTATGGCCCGGGCAATGCCAAGGAAGGTACGCCGGGTATGTTCATTGATATGGCCTACCATTCCAAAATCAACCACAGCTAATGAAGCATCGGGCTGGACAAAGAAATTTCCCGGGTGAGGATCGGCGTGGTAGAGGCGGAACTCAAAAATTTGACGTAAGGCAAAGTGCATTAAATTCTCAGCCACAGCACGGCGATCAATTTTAACCCTGTCCATACCAGCAAGGTCATTAATTTTCAACCCTGTGACTTTTTCAAGGGTAATGACCCTTCGCGTGGTGTAGTCCCAGTAGACGACCGGTATGTAAATGCGTGAGTCGTCCGAAAAATTCTTACGAAAAGTATCCGCGTTGCGGCCTTCACGAATGTAATTAAACTCATTACGGACGGTGTGGGCAAACTCCTCGACCAGAGCATGCAGGTCGTAGAGCTGCCCCAGCGCAGTATAACGGGTGAGCCAGTCAACCAGGTCATTGAGAATTTCCAGGTCCTGTTCAAAGGTTTGTTCCGCACCGGGGCGAACAATTTTCACCACTACCTCATCTCCACCCCACAATCGGGCGGAATATACCTGACCAATCGAAGCAGAAGCAATCGGTTCTGGGTCTAAATAGGCGAAGATTTCATCAGGGGAGCGACCCAGTTCATCGCGAAGGACTGCAACCATCTGGTCAAATGGAAGGGGAGGAACAAGATCCTGTAATTTATTTAACTCTGTAATATAAGCTGGCGGGAGAAGATCGGCACGGGCGCTGAGCGCCTGGCCAAATTTAATAAACGTTGGACCCAATTCGATGAGCGCCTGAACCAGTTCTTCAGCCTGGGTGCGAGCCGATTGTTTAAGAAGCCGGCGAAGCCCACGAAGGCGTCCATCTTCTCCAGAGGCCGCCTGGGTGAGGAGCCATCCAAGGCCATGACGGGTGAGGGTGGTAATGATTTGTTGAGAGCGTTGAAGGAGGGGGCGTCTGACGATCCAGGGAATCCGGGGCGGAGTGGCCATGACCTCATTATATAATTAAGCCCATGTACCTGGATAGAAATCTTCTTCGGTTGCTGCGAAAGGTACTCCTGCCTATAGGAATGAGTATTCTAGCGGGTATTGCAGCAGGAATATTTTTGATAATCCAGGCAAAGTTGGTCAGTCAGGTTGTAATGCAGGTATTTGTTCATGGGGGTGGAAGAAATGAAGTGTTACCAACGCTTTGGATTATTCTGGGAGTAATAGTTATCAGATCGGGGTGGATCTTTGCAAATGAACGGTTCAGCGCGTCAGCAGCGAGGCAGGTGAAAACGATTCTGCGAGAGCAAATTCTGGCAAAGCTGATTCGGCTAGGGCCGCTTTACACGCGCCGTCATGAAGCGGGTGAGCTTTCGGCAGTCTTGCTTCAGGGGGTGGATACGCTGGATGCTTATTTCAGTCAATTTATCCCGCAAGCGATTCTCGCGGCTACGGTTCCTCTGGCCGTGTTGCTTTTTGTCTTTCCTGTGGATTGGCTATCAGGGATCATTCTTACGGTAACCGGGCCGTTGATCCCATTCTTTATGTATCTGATTGGAAGTTCTGCTGAAAGACTGACCCGCCGGCAATTTAACGCACTTCGGCAATTGAGCGCCTTTTTCCTGGATACCCTGCAGGGGCTGCAAGCTTTGAAGGAGTTGGGTCAGAGCAGGGGCTTTGTAGAGAGCGTCCGTGAGAAAAGCGAGCATTATCGGCAGACTACAATGAGTGTGTTGCGGTTAACTTTTCTTTCAGCCCTGGCACTGGAATTACTGGCGACTTTGAGTACGGCGATCATAGCTGTACAGGTGGGTTTACGTCTTCTGTATGCAAAAATGGATTTCGAGGTGGCACTTTTTTTGTTGCTGATCGCTCCGGAATTTTATCAGCCCTTGCGAATGCTGGGGATGCGGTTTCATGCCGCCATCGGGGGAATAAGTGCTTTAAAACGAATGGATGACCTGCTTGCAGAGCCTGAATGGAGTGTGCTCTCGTCCAATTCTTCTCAGAGATTGGAATCTTTGCCCCGATTTGACCCACGGGCGATGAGAATTGAGTTCCGCGAGGTGACTTTTCGATATCCAGATCGGGCAGAAGACGCCCTGCAAAGGGTCTCTTTCACTATCCTCCCGGGTGTAATGACGACTCTGATTGGGGAGAGTGGAGCCGGAAAAAGCACCATACTGGCTTTATTGCTCCGGTTTGTTGATCCAAACGAAGGGGAAATTCTTGTCGGGAACAGGGCATTAAATACGCTCGAACCTGAAGCGTGGCGGAAGTGGGTGACATGGGTACCCCAACGTCCTTATCTTATCAGGGGAAGTATCCTTGACAATTTGCGTATAGCAATAAACGATGGGCGTACAGAGACCTATTTCGATGCTCTCGAAAAGGTTAAGCTCATAGAGTGGGTGGAAGCATTGCCAGAGGGAATACACACTCCGGTTGGTGAACGTGGGGTGAGGTTATCGGGCGGGCAGGCGCAAAGACTTGCACTTGCGCGTGCTTTTTTACGTAATTCCCCCCTGTTGTTAATGGATGAACCTACTGTCTATCTTGATCCTCCAGAAGAGGCAATCCTTGATGAGGTGGTACGAGATCTCTCAAAGCAAAGAACCACTCTGGTCATTGCACACCGTATGCAAACCATTCAACGTGCGGAGCATATCATTGTTCTATCAGATGGAAAAGTGATAGAAACGCGGAGCAGGGGCGACTTGATCGGGTGGAACGGAAGGTTTACCGGCTTATGGGGAGCGAATCAGGAAAAATGAAGGTTCTATTCCACCTGTTGAGCTGGTTGCGTCCTTTTTGGAAAGAGGCAGTGCTTTCGGTTTTATTAGGTACTGCGGCCATTGCCAGTGGAATTGGTCTCATGGGTACCTCGGCATATTTAATATCAGCGGCTGCTCTACACCCGGGAATTGAAACCTTACAGGTGGCGATTGTGGGGGTGCGTTTCCTTGGATTGAGTCGGGGTGTGTGGCGTTACCTGGAACGATTGGTCACACATTCAGTGAATTTTCGATTGCTTACGGAACTTCGGATTCAATATTATTCCATCCTGGAGGAAATGGCTCCTGCCAGATTGACCGGGTATTCAGGGGGTGAATTACTCAACCGGGTGATTGCGGATGTTGAGGTGTTGGAGAATTTTTACGTTCGATTGATTGCCCCGACCGTGGTTGCCGGGTTGGTTACAACGGGCGTGGTGTGGTTTACGGGAGCCTTTTCACCGTGGCTTGGTATGATCATCACCTGTGGCTTGCTGTTATCCGGGGTGGGGTTACCTGCCCTCCTTTACCTGTCGGGAAGACCTGTTGGGATATCCATTGCCTCCATGCGAGAAACAACCTCGCGCCGCCTGGTGGAAACTATCCAGGGATTGGGGGAATGGATGGCCTATGGGAAACATGAGGAGCGTAAACTGGAATTGTTCTCACAATTTCATGCCTACGATCGGCAACAGGAAAAACGCGCCTCAATTCTGGCAACTGGTTCGGCGTTAAGTCTTCTCTTTCAATATGGGACTGCGTGGCTGGTATTGAGGTCGTCTGTTGATCTCGTGCGTTCGAGTCAGATAGACGGGGTCTTTATGGCGGTTTTATACCTGGTTGCATTGACAGCTTTTGAGGCAATCCAACCTTTACAACAGGGGGCTGCCTTTTTGGGAGAAGCTTTGGCATCGGCCAGACGACTTTTATCTCTTATGGAGAAAAAACCTCGGGTTCGACTCCCCGGTGCTTCTGCGATTTTATCCGCGGGTTCTGATTGGGCATTGCATGTTTCGGGACTGACATTTACTTATCCTGGGGAATTTACCCCGGTTTTAAGTGAGGTGAGTCTGGAGTTAATCCCGGGGAAACGCCTGGCTCTGTTGGGCCCTAATGGTTCCGGGAAATCTACTCTGGTTCAATTGCTTCTTCGTCTGTGGGATCCTCCAGCAGGCACAATCTGGCTCAACGGAAGAGATCTCCTCGATTACTCTCCAGAAAATATCCGTCAACGATTCGCAGTGATCCCCCAGCGAATTACATTGTTCAGCGGTTCGCTGGCAGAAAATTTGCGTCTTGGAAGGGCAAATGCCAGTGATCGGGAAATCGAAAAGGCCGCTCTGGATGCCGGACTGGAAGACCTTTTAAGAAGACTTCCGGGGGGGCTTCAGGGCTGGGTAGGAGCTCAAGGTGATCAGTTGAGTGAGGGAGAACGAAGACGGGTAGCAGTGGCGAGGGCTTTGTTAAAGGCAGGGGATATATTACTGATGGACGAGCCCACCTCCAATCTGGATAATAAATCTGCCCGGTCTGTCATACGGACCCTATTTGGGGCTTATGCAGGGAAACCCATTTTATGGATCACTCACGATCTTATTGGACTTGAGGAAATGGATGAAATTCTTGTTTTGCGTGAAGGACGAATCCTTGAAAGAGGTTCTCCTGCCGAACTGGTAAGGGCCGGGGGATGGTACCAGCAGGCTTTATTGCTCCAAAAACGGGTATTTTAAGAATCAGGAACCAGGCGACTTTCTCCTGCGTCTACACCTCAGGAGGAGGTTGCCATGAAGAAGCTTTGGATTGCTCTGATTAGCCTGCTGGTTGGCCTTAGTGCCACCTGGTTTCCGGTTCATGCAGATGGCATTATCATCCCGCCCCCGTGCATCCCCGAGCGTTGCCCGCCAGATTTACCACGGCCCATATCTCAGCTGGTAGTCCGATATCACCGTGTTGAGGTAACCATTGACAGGCAAATTGCAGTGACCCGGGTTGACCAGGTTTTTTTCAATCCGAACTCCTATCCGATTGAAGGGACATATCTCTTCCCGTTACCCAGGGATGCGGTAGTAAGCCAGTTTAAACTGTGGGTGGATGGCCAGCCCGTGGAAGGCAAAGTCCTTTCTGCAGAAGAAGCCCGAAAGACCTATGATGATATTGTTCTCTCATTACGTGACCCGGCTCTCCTCGAGTATGCCGGACAGGGAGCGGTGAAAGCGAGTATCTTCCCGATCCCGGCCCATGGGGAACGGCGGATTCAACTTGAGTATAGCCAGGTTTTAACTGCAGAAAACGGGCTGGTCAGATATGCGTACCCTCTCAGTACCGAGAAATTTTCAACCCGGCCTCTGGAAGAAGTCTCTTTGCGGGTGACTATTCGGAGCGAACAACCCATACGCGTTCTCTATTCTCCATCTCATCCTGTAGACGTCACCCGTACAGGAGATAGGCAGGCTCTGGTCGGATGGGAGGCAACGAACGTCCTTCCAGAGGATGACTTTGTCCTGTATTTCTCGACCGGGGAGGATGAAGCTTTTCATCTCTTTTCTTATCGAGATCCGGAAGACCCACAGGATGCAGATGGTTATTTCCTGTTATTAATGGCAGCCAGGCCTGGTTCAACCCATCGCATTGTTCCAAAAGATGTCATCTTCGTCATCGACCGTTCGGGAAGCATGGAGGGGGAAAAATTCCGCCAGGCACAGGAAGCTCTTCGCTATGTGATTCGGAAATTGAATCCTGAGGATCGTTTTCACCTTCTTGCTTTTTCTACCGGCGTAGAAATTTTCCGTGAAGGGATGCGTACGGTGGAGGAAGCCGCGGATGCCATTGCCTGGATCGATGGACTGAGCGCCGCTGGAAGCACAGACATCAACCGGGCTTTACTGGAAGCCCTCTCACAAGCGGATCGGGAACGTCCGGTCTATTTGATCTTTTTGACGGATGGACTTCCGACGGTTGGTGAACTCGATACTCAACAAATTTTAGAGAATGTAGCCAGGGTAGCACCTGGGAACGTCAGGCTGTTTACTTTTGGTGTGGGGTATGATGTCGATACGGTGCTCCTGGATTCCCTGAGTGGTGAACATCATGGGTTAAGCACCTATGTGAAACCGGGGGAATCTCTGGGTGAAGCAGTATCAGCATTCTACGAGCGGATTGGAACCCCTGTGATGACGGATTTATCCCTCCATTTTGAGGGAGTCGGGGTCTATGATGTTTATCCACAGCCTCTTCCCGATCTATTCGCGGGGACGCAGATCCTTGTTGTCGGGCGGTACCGGCAGGGAGGAAAGGCAACAGTCACGGTGCGTGGAATGATAAACGGGGAGATTGCTCAGCTGACTTATTCAGATCAGAACCTGGTACAAGATTCTACGGGGGTTAAAGATTCATCTGGAGAAATTCCCCGTTTATGGGCCACCCGGAAAATTGGTTATTTACTCAACCAGATTCGCCTGAAAGGTGCCGATCAGGAAAGCATCGATCAAATTGTAAGGCTGTCCATCCGTTTTGGCATTGTGACGCCTTATACTTCCTATCTTGTTACAGAACCTATGCCGCTGGGGGCTGAAAGCCAAAATCAAATTGCTGCTGAGGCTCTTCAGGCAGCACAATCTACTGTCGTGCCCCCGTCAGGGGAGGGTGCTGTTCAACGAGCGGCCAGTGAAGGGGCGTTAAAATCGGCGGAGGTTGCTCCTGAAGTAGGGAATGAGGATCAGGCGATGATCCGTATTGTGGGTGCGCGCACATTCCTTTTCAGAGATGGAATCTGGGTGGATACAGCCTATGACCCCGAGAGTATGACTTTAGAGGCCATTCCGTTTCTATCCGACCGATATTTTGAGCTGGCTCATTCATACCCAGAAGCCGGCCCAGCCCTGGCACTGGGCGAGCGGGTGTTGGTTGTTATTGGCGGGAAGGCTTACAGAGTGGAGCAAATGGCGGATAAACCCGGAGCTGTGACCACAGTTTCGCCATCTGTCACGCCTTCTGCAGGTCAAGAGGGAGTTTCTCCAGGTTACACTCCGACAAAATCTTCACCGGAGCAGACCGGCAAGAATACTTTCGCCCTTTGTAGCACGATTATGTTGCCGCTCATCCTCGTGGCTGGTTTTTGGTTTTATAGACGCTGGATGAGATAGTCTGGCTAAAAAGAGTTCTCCCGCGCCGGTGTGCTGCCACTCACATCTGCGTGGGAGAACTTGTAAGAGGAGAATACGCTCTCACTATATCCATGCAGGTTTAAAAATGGATGATAGCAAATTAAATATTAGATAAGAAACATCCAGTTTTTGTGGTTTAGCTTAAGGAGAAATGGATTACCCAGCGATTCGAGATAAAGGGGGGTCAGGTGATGATCTGGAGCAACCGATCGTTTCCGGCGTAATCCCGGTGAACTTCAATCCTGGCCATGGGGAAAAGGGCTTTTGCAAGTTGAATGGCTGACTCTCCCTGACGATACTCAATTTCAAACAGTGCCATGCCCGGGGTAGCCAGTAACCGTGGAAGGTCATGGAGCAAACGGGTGATCAGGCTTAATCCATCAGCTCCACCATCCAGTGCAATAACGGGCTCGTATTTGGCGACGGCCAGATTTCTCACATCCCTGGAGGGGATATAAGGAAGATTTGCTGTGACAAGATCGAATGTACCAACCAGCGGATCAGCAAGATCGGCCAGAAGAAAAGAAATCCTTTGGTCGACCTGGTGGCGCCGGGCATTGTTGCGAGCTACTCGTAAAGCCTCAGGGGAGATATCCACAGCGATAACGCTGGTGTCGGTAATTTCCATGGCGATGCAAATCGCAATGGCCCCTGAACCGGTGCCGAAATCCACCACACGGCGGGCTGAAGGGTTCAAACGGAGATATTCAAGAGCGGTTTCAACCAGTAGCTCTGTTTCGGGTCGAGGGATTAAAACTGCAGGAGATACTTCCAGTGGAATACCATAAAATTCTTGGTTTCCTGTGAGGTAGGGAAGCGGCACACCGGCCGACAGATGCATGAGCGCTTCATCGAGAGCCTGGAGCTGTGGCGGATCGAGAAGGCATTCGGTATGACTGACGACCCAGGAGCGCGGTTTCTGAAGAATATGAGCGGCGAGCACCTGAGCTTCTAACAGGGGTGTGTCGCTTTGACCCTGAAGGAGAGATTTCGCTTTCTTGAGCCAGCTTCCCAGGTCATTCGTCATCATCAAAGGAATTACCTGATAGCTTTTCGGCTTCGTCGCGTAAAGCCAGTTCATCGATGAATTGATCAATTTCACCATCGAGGACGGCGGAGATATTATAGGAGGATAACCCGATGCGATGATCTGTTACCCGGGACTGTGGGAAGTTGTACGTGCGAATCTTTTCTGCTCTCTCTGCACTGCCTACCTGAGAGCGGCGGGTTTCTTCCAGTTCCTGCTGACGCTTGCTGGCCTCAATCTCATACAACTTTGCCCGAAGGATACTCATAGCCCGTAAACGGTTCTGCAACTGCGAGCGTTCGTCCTGACAGGAAACCACGATTCCGGTTGGAAGATGAATGATGCGGACGGCGGTGGAGTTTTTCTGAACATTTTGGCCCCCGGCCCCGGCTGAACGAAATACTTCCATGCGAATATCCGATTCGGGGATCTCGATGTCCACGTCGTCCACCTCAGCCAGGACCGCAACAGTTGCGGTTGAGGTATGGATGCGGCCACTGGATTCGGTGACCGGGATTCGTTGTACTCGATGGACACCGGATTCGTATTTCAAGCGTGAGTAAGCACCCTTTCCTTTGACAAGAAAGATAATCTCTTTAAAGCCCCCGATGCCCGTTTCATTTTGAGAAAGAATCTCTACCTGCCAGCGGCGTTTTTCAGCGTACCGGCTATACATGCGAAAAAGGTCTCCGGCGAAAAGAGCTGCTTCTTCACCACCGGTACCAGCGCGGATTTCCACGATGACGTTGCGGTCATCCCGGGGGTCTTTGGGGACGAGAAGCAGTTTTATGGCTTTTTCCAGAGCTTCAGCGCGAGGTTTGAGTGTTTCAAGGTCGGCCTCGGCCAGCTGGCGGAGTTCTTCATCAGGTGATTCCAACAGGCTTTCGGCCTCTTCGATCTGCTGAAGTATGGTTCGATATTCGCGTCCGCGGTTGACAATTTCTTCCAGATCGGAGCGTTCTTTGGCCAGTTCTGCTACTTTTTGATAATCATCGACGTGTTTCTCGATGAGTTCACCCAGTTCGTCGTATCGTGATTCAATGGCTGCTATTGTTTCAAGCATGTGTCTTTTCTTTCAAGAAGTTCTTTCATTGTGATCAAGCAACCCATAATTATACCAGTTTCAGCCAAGCCATTCCAAAATAGCCCTGACTGCTACCGGCACCAATCGGGCACAATTTTCTGAGAGGGTGGATGAGAATCCGAATTCATACCCTCGCACCGAGACAAGCAAAGCCTGTGGGGCGGAGTGGTGGAGGGCTTCGGCGATGGCAAGGCAGGATGCAGGGGTAAGGTGATGAGTTAAGGGTGAGGGTTGATAGACCGGGGTGAGATTTTCAAGATAAAGATCATCTTTGATGTGCCCTGTATGGGCGTCAATGAACACGACGCGGTCATATTGTTTAAAATCATCGGCAACTTCAGGGATTAATTGGAGCATGTATCGCAGGTGAATATTGCCAATTTCTTTTTCACATTCTTCCGCGGGGGAAAGGGGAAGAAATGTACCCAATTGTTGGGCCAGTTCACGTAAAATGTGCCAGGCTACTCCGTCATCCTGGCGATCTGTATTACCGTAGGCAAGCACCAGTGCTCGCATAGCTTGATTTTACCCTTTTACACATGAAATGCGGGTGGCTCGAAAGCCACCCGCAAAGAGGCTAACTTTTTTTCACGTTTACAAGCCACGATGGATGGTCTGGACGAGATTACCCTGCGGATCGAACACGTCTACCACCATGGGCATCTGGCCAACAGCGTGGGTAGAGCATGAGAGGCAGGGGTCATAGGCACGAATGGCCGCTTCAACGCGATTGAGCATGCCTTCAGTTACCTTGGGCCCTTGAATATAGGTTTTTGCCACCGAATCGACCGCCTGGCTCATTGCCCAGTTGTTATGTCCGGTAGAAACGATGAGGTTGACTTTCTTAATTTGGCCATGTTCATCGGTCCAGTAGTGGTGCAGGAGAGTACCGCGTGGAGCTTCGATGACGCCTACCCCTTCACCCTTGATCTCGGTGCGAGTGTTGAGAATGTCTGTACTGAGAATATCGGGGTCATCCAGTAGAACCTGAACCCGTTCAGCGGCGAACAGGCATTCGATCATCCTGGCATAGTGGTAGTAGAGGGTATTTTCTACCGGCTTTCCCTGGTTCAGGGCTTTAAAGCGTTTGAATTCTTCGCTGGCCAGAGGGGTATCCACTTTGTCGGAGATATTCAACCGCCCCAGTGGCCCAACGCGGTAGACTCCCTGAGGCCACCCCAATTTTTTGTAATAGGGGAATTTCAGGTAAGACCAATCTTCTACGTGTTCTGCGATGACATCCAGATAATTCTGAGCGCTGAATCTCTCAAGCTGGGTTCCGTTGCGATCGATCAGGCGAATCTGGCCATCATAGAGCTCCAGACCATTATCAGGGGTGATGAGACCCATATAACCTGTGGGGAAGACTGCGAATTTTTGTATGTCTTCCATATTCTTCTCGGCCCAATCGCGAATGACTGCGATTCCCGCCTGGATGGTTTCGATGGAACTGCTCAGCCCCTGGAGAATGGCGTCGCGTTCAGAGGGGTGCAGGGCTTTGTTTACACCACCCGGAACGGCAAAATTGGGATGAACACGTTTCCCACCAAGCGTGGCGATAATGGTTTGCCCCCATTTGCGCAATCCAACGGCTTTGACCGCTAAATCGGGGTTTGCCTGAACGATCCCCAACACATTCCGGATGGCGGGGTCGGCATCAAAACCTAACAAGAGGTCTGGCCCGGCAAGCTCGAAGAAATGCATTCCATGGCTCTGAACAATTTGCCCCATGTGCATCAATTCGCGTAACAAAGATGCCGGACGCGGTGGGGGAGCACCCAGAACTACATCACCTGCTTTAGCGGCGGCCAGGTGATGACTGACAGGGCAGATACCGCAAATCCTCGGGGTGATGAAGGGCATCTCGAAGACCATTCGGCCTTCGCAGAATTTTTCAAATCCTCGGAACTCGTTGACATGGAAAAATGCCCGGCTTACCCGGCCATCGTCTCCCATGTGAATGGTGACTTTGGCATGCCCCTCAATTCGGGTTACGGGTTCGATGGTTATTTTTTCAGCGACCATTCTTGATACCTCCTAATGCCAGTGCAGTAGTTCACCTTTAAGCTCGGGTTTGCGACCCTGTGCCAGTTCACTGAGGACGTAGTAAATCACATCAGGATCAGGCGGGCACCCGGGCACAAAGATATCTACGGGAACCACCTCATGCACGGCGCGAACCCTGGTCATCCGGGCCAATTCGGGGTTATCGGGAATTTTTCCCTCAGAGTCGGTGCTTTCTGTCTCTATGTAGGCACGCTTTAGGGTCTCTTCCAGGGTAAAGAAATTACGCATGGCCGGTACACCACCAAATACTGCGCAATCTCCAAGAGCTACCAGGATTTTGCAACGCTTACGCATGCGATGAGCCACTTCTTCATTGGCTGTATTATTGATGCCGCCTTCCAGAATACCTACATCCACTCCGGACTCGTCAGGCTCTTTCAGATCGGTGATGGGGGTTGCACGGATGTCAGCCAGTTCAGCAATTTTCAAGATGCGCTCATCAATATCCAGTAGAGACATGTGGCAACCCGCGCATCCGCACATCCAATCGGTTGAAATTTTTGGTTTCGACATGGAAGATCTCCTCTAAATACTCCGTTAATAGAAGGGCGCTTAGGCGATGGCAAGCGTTACAGGTGCGGGAGATTGTTGTAATTCGGCTTTCCAGTCTACGGTCACATCGATTCCCAGCCTCATTGCTACTGCTTCAATGGCTGCGGTATTCGAATACACCCCTTCCATGGGCTTAAGGGCAGGTGTTGAGGCCTGCAATCGTCCCTCGAGGTTGAGATAGTGCCCGGAAGTTTCGGCCCACATTTCGACCGGAAGAACCACATCAGCCATGGCTGTAAGCCGTGAGGTATGGCTGGCCTGGACTACCAGGAAAGGCACCCCTTCAATTTCTTGAACGAGACGTTGAGAAGGTTGATCGTCACCAAGGGCTACATAAACTGCCTGATGGCCGTTGCGCTTGAAGGGCTGTTCCAATCCTAACTGGGCAGCTGCCAGGCTGTTTGCTGCTCCACGCACTCCGATCAGGCTCTGACCAGCACCTGCCAGGCGAGAAAGCTCAACCAGGGCCTTAAGGGTGTCTGCGTTGACCTTCCGCCCATATACAAAAACCGGGCGAGAGGCCATCCCGATGAGGCTGGCAACCCGCGAGAGGTCTTCTAAACGAATTCCGGCTTTATCTGCGGCTGTTTTGAGCTCGGCCTCGGCGTTCATTCCTGCCGGAGTTCCTTTAGCGAGATCAAGTTTTACCAGAGCTGCCCCAAGCCCTCGTAACACGTAGGATTCTGAACCGGCAACGGGGTTAAGGGTTGCGCGGGCAAGGTGGGTAAATTCGTTATCTGCACTGTCAATGACAACGAGAGCAGTATTGGCAGGCAGTTTCCGCTTGATCATGAAGCCAACAACCTGTTCCTCATGATACAGATCGGCTCCAACGACTACCACACAATCAGCGGATTGAAGGGCTTCGAGATTGGTTTCAAAGGCGCCCATTTCTTGCGCAACCAGAGAGGCAGAGGTTGTGGTTGCACCTTCTTCCAGGCTGGTCACCAGATCGCTCTTGAAGCCATCTTTGAAGAGCTTTTTAAAGGATGCCAGCGCTTCAACAGGCAGCCGTGGGGAGGCAATGGCGGCAACGCCATGTGTTTTCTGGTTGATCAATGGTTTTAGCTGAGCGGTGATGACATTAAGCGCCTCATCCCAGGACACTGGCTGAAGTTTTCCATCTTTCCTTACCATGGGGCGAGTGATTCGCTCGCGATCATCATCCAGCGGCAGGAAACGACCCACTTTACAGAGCACGCCCCCATTGACCGGTGAATCCCAAAGCCCCAGAATGCGCACCAGGCGATTATCTCGGGTAAGGATTTCAACGCCACAACCGACTGAGCAACCGACGCAAATAGATGGCGTGCGTTCGACTTTTTTCTCAAGCCCCTGATAGGCACTCTGGCGGTCGATAATAGCACCGGTTGGGCATACCTGAGAGCATGTACCACAGGAAACACAGCTGCTTTCTCCGAAGGGAACGCCCAGATCACAGACGAGCATGGAGCTGGCTCCCCGTTCCTCAATCCCAAGGGTAAAATTCCCGACCAGTTCACCGCAGGCACGGACGCAGCGACGGCAAAGAATACATCGGTTATGATCGATGACCAGGTAAGGATGCGAAGCGTCCACCGGATAAGGTTTCCAGTTGGGCTGGTAATCCCAGTGAGTCATACCCATCTCAAGGGCGGCATTTTGCAGTTCACAATCTCCACCGGAGACCTGGCAATAAGGGCAAAAATGGTTGCGGTCACTAAAGATCAGGGTTAAGACAAATTTTCTTGCCGCCTGAACTTTATCCGAATTGGTTTTCACGACCATGTTATTGCTTACAGGTAAGGAACATGCCGGTTGGAGGGTGCGCATTCCTTCGACCTCTACCACACAAAGGCGGCAACCGCCGAAAGGAACGAGATGAGGGTGATCGCATAAAACTGGCACCTTGATCCCTGCCTGTTCCGCAGCCCGCAGTACAGTGGTCCCTTCGGGAACCTGAATAGATTTCCCATCGATGGTTACGTTGAGCATGCGTCTTTTACACTCCTCACGTGGAAAAATGGCTAAACCGCACGGTTTTGATAAAAGAGGTAATCTTATCCGGTTAAAATCTATACCATTCTAAGACCCCCCTATCTCTTTAACAAGTGACATTTATCATGGATGGGGTAGAAAGGAGGACTAAAAAATAGGAGTCCCGAAAAATGGTATAATTCGGGCGAAGGTATGTACCTGAAAACCAACTTAAATAGTATCACTGGAGAACATTCCCTTGGCGTTTGATCCCTTTCGATGGTTGTTGGGTTTATTCTCGCTGGACATTGGCATTGACCTTGGGACAGCGAATACATTGGTAAACGTCCGCGGGAAGGGGATTGTGATAAACGAACCTTCGTGGGTGACGATCGATAAACGTACCCGCCGACCCATTGCTATCGGTGTACAGGCGAAAGAGATGGTGGGGCGAACGCCAACGAATGTAATCGCAATCCGTCCACTGCGGGACGGGGTCATTTCGGAGTTCGAAATTACCCACGCGATGCTGGAATACTTCATCAGCAAGGCTCATCAACAGAGCATTGTCCCGATGCCTCGTCCGCGAGTGGTGATTGGAATCCCTTCTGGGGCTACGGAAGTTGAAAAACGCGCAGTTCTGGATGCGGCCAGTGCAGCCGGGGCGCGGGAGGTTTTTCTCATCGAGGAGCCACGTGCGGCCGCCCTGGGAGCAGGGTTGCCCGTCTCAGATGTACGGGGTACCATGGTTGTGGATATTGGCGGAGGTACCACCGAAGTGGCGGTGATGTCTATTGGCGAAATTGTGGTCTCGCGGTCTTTGCGCGTAGCCGGTGATGAGCTTGATCAGGATATTATTAACTATATTCGCAACAAGTACAACCTCTTCATCGGAGAGCGCATGGCGGAACAGGTCAAGATCCAGATTGGCTCTGCATATCGGCTTCCTGAAGAGAAGACAATGATGGTTCGGGGCCGTAACCTGATTTCTGGCTTACCTGAGTCGCTGGAAATTTCCTCGGTAGAGATTCGTGAGTCAATGGCGGGTTCGGTTCAGGTGATTGTGGATACGATCAAAGATGCCCTGGATGAAGCCCCGCCTGAAATTGTGGCTGACTTGATAGAGACAGGTATTTGCCTGGCAGGGGGTGGAGCCCAGTTGCAGGGTTTAGCCGATCGGTTGACCGAGGAACTCCATTTGAGGGTATGGGTTGCGGAAGACCCGATGACTTGTGTGGCACGCGGTGCAGGAATGATTCTGGAAGATCTGGAACGATACGAAAAATTCCTGGTGAGTATCGATCGTAACGGTTCACGCGGTTAATGGTCGATCCATGTTGGCCGCTTTTCCCCCGTTGACCTATGATTTTTGTTCTTAAGAAGTTCTGGAAGGCCGGAGTGCTGGTGTTGCTGGGAGCGGGGCTTCTCGCTCTGGCACTGGGTGGTTACCTCACGCCGGTTTTTTCGCTGGCCTCTGCACCGGTGATCGCCACACAACGCTGGCTTTCAATACGGTTCACGGCGATCTACCAGATGCTGAATTCTCCACAGGAGCTGGCTGCTTTACGGCAGCAGGTGGACATTCTTCAAAATGAGAATGCTCGCCTGCAAAGCCAGGTGGTTGAGTTACAGCAACAGCTCAAAGATACGGAGCTTCTTTATGAGTTGTTACGATTTGCCCGCTCACGCCCGGAAGATACCTATGTGGCGGCGGCGGTGATTGGGAGAGACCCCAGCCCATTTCTTCATTACGTTATTATTGACAAGGGATCAGATGACGGGCTTCGGCGAGGAATGCCCGTTGTCACTGCACAGGGATTGGTGGGGCGCATCGATGCTGTCATCGCCAATGCAGCAAGAGTCCAGTTGATCAATGATGCAGGTTCAGCAGTCAATGTAAAATTGGCTTCGGGGGCTATTGAAGCGATGTTGACTGGTTCGCTTACGGGAGATATCTCTCTGGAGATGGTTCCTCAGGATGTAACCCTGAAACCGGGTGATGTGATTCTTACTTCCGCTCTTGGGGGAATTTATCCTGAAAATATTCTTGTTGGGCAGGTGGTGTCGGTACGACGGATGGAAACTGAGTTGTTTCAGACGGCATCTGTGCAGCCAGCGGTGAACTTTGCCACGTTGCGGGCGGTACTGGTGGTAACCGATTTCAATCCCGTTGATATTACCCCTCTCATACCATAACAGGACATTGAATTTTTAATATGGCTGTTATCCTTGGAATTCCGGTGATGATTCTGGTGGTCATTTTCCAGACTTCTGTTTTCCGTTCTCTGGTTTTACTCCATGGGACAGCCGATCTGGTATTGCTTGTGATCATTGCTGTGGCAATCCGGCGTCATGATACAACTTCCATTGCATGGGCATTAATGGCCGGATTAATGGTAGGTTTCATTTCCGGGGTGCCATGGTTTGTGTTTCCGTTAACGTATCTTGGTGTAGCCGTTTTAGCGCGGTTCTTAAGCTCTCAGGTATGGCAGACGCCTGTTCTGGCCATGTTTCTTACAACCTTGATTGGCACTGTTCTGTCAGAAGGTTTTCAATGGATAACCTTACGTGTTCAAGGAGTACCTCTGCCCATGGTGGAGAGCATTAACCTGGTTCTCTTACCAGGTTTGTTATTAAACCTGTTACTGGCTTTACCTGTGTATGCTCTGGTGGCCGATCTGACCCGGTCGGTTTCGCTTGAGGAGGTGACTTAATGGAATATCGCCGTTCTGATTCATTCTGGTTTGAACACTGGCGTTTGATCAGTGTGATGGTGCTGGTAGTTTTAATTGCTGGTTTTTACATTTATAAATTGTTCGATTATCAGGTGGTTGAAGGGGCAAAATTCCTGGAGCAAGCTGAAGAAAACCGAACGACTCGCATCAGTGTTCCAACTCAACGCGGCATCATCTATGATCGTAATGATTATGTGCTGGCGCGGAATATTGCTTCTTATAACGTTGTGATTACGCCAGCAGAACTCCCTGGTGATCCTTCAGCAGGTGGAGATCCAAGAAAATTAAATACCGATCTGGATGAAAATGTTCAGGCAGTGTATCGGCGTTTGTCGGCGCTCATTGGGGTACCGGTCAGCGCGGGAGAGATTAATGAAGAAACCGTTCGTCTGTTTTCTCCATGCCGAACTGAACTGGGGATCATGCAGATTGTCTATATTGCCGATACCAACGCACCTTATGCACCCATGCGAATTAAGTGCAATATCGAACCTGAACTGGCGATGAAGATTCGCGCCCGCTCGTCAGAATTACCCGGGGTGGGTATTGAAGTGGAAAGTGTACGCGATTATCCCACAGGTTCCCTTACTTCCACCATCATTGGTTTTTTAGGCCCGATTCCAGCTGTGGATGAGGCTTATTATCGAAACAAAGGGTTTGTCCCCGGGAGAGATAAGGTGGGTTATGCAGGGATCGAAGCAACCATGCAGGATATCCTGGGGGGAAAAAACGGAGAACGCCTGGTGGAGGTGGATGTTTCAGGGAAGGAGCTGCGTAATCTGACCACCCCGGTTGACCCTGTGCCAGGGAATAATATTCGCTTGACTATCGATACCCGGTTGCAAAACGCCGCGCAGGAAGCACTGGTTGGTGAGATTAACTTTTGGAATAACTGGTTTCATGAAACCCGGTCATCCAATGGTGTCGTGATTGCCATGAATCCGAAAACTGGAGAGATCCTTGCTCTGGTGAATTATCCCACGTACGAAAATAACCGGATGGCCAGGTTTATACCCGGGGATTATTACAATCAGCTAGTAAATGATCCCTGGAAGCCACTATTCAATCATGCTATCTCGGCAGAGCACCCGCCAGGTTCGGTATTTAAGATGCCCACGGCTATTGGGGCACTTAATGAAGGTGTAGTCACTCCGGAGCAAAAATTAAACGATCCTGGCCAGATTACGGTGATTGAACGGAATTTGTTAAATGAACCGGTACGTCCATTTACATATGTGTGCTGGAAACCGGAAGGTCACGGGGAAATGAACTGGTTAGAAGGGGTGGCAAACTCCTGTGATGTGTATTTTTATAAGATTGGTGGCGGTTACGCCCCGGATGGGGTGAGTGGTCTGGGACCCTGGAGATTGGCTGAATATGCCATGGCGCTCGGGTACGGTCAACGGACCGGCATTGAGCTGCCCGGTGAAGCGAGCGGGTTGATTCCTAACCCGGACTGGAAACGCCGCAACCTGGGGGAGAGCTGGCTGCCGGGCGATACTTATATTGCTTCCATGGGACAGGGATATATTCTGGCTACGCCCCTCCAGGTGCTTGTTTCAGCGGCGATTCTTGCCAATGACGGAAAGTACATGCAGCCCACTTTAATTCATGACATTCTCGATTCTGAAGGAAATGTGGTTAAACCCTTTGAGCCAAAACTCAAATGGGATATTACTAAAGATCCGGTAATCAAGGTGTATGACGAAAATAACCTTTTAACCGGTGAGACAAAGACTGTGCAACCCTGGGTAGTTCAGTTAGCCAAGGAAGGGATGCGCCTGGTGGTGACCGAGGGTACGGCGAAAAAGGTCTGGGAAAATTCGCCTGTGCAGAATTCTGCCGGGAAAACCGGCACAGCAGAATACTGTGACAATATTGCCCGAGAGAAAAACCTTTGCAACCGTGGAAGCTGGCCAACTCACTCGTGGTATTTTGGTTACGCTCCGTATGATGATCCAGAAATTGCGGTGGTGGCTTTCGTGTATAATGGTGGCGAAGGCGCGAGTGTAGCGGCTCCGATTGTACGAAACGTGATCGAGAGTTATTTCCGGCTCAAAGCATTTGATTCAGGGCAGGAGACAGGTACTCCTTAATTCATCGACCGATGGAGCAATCTTGATATGGTGATGCAGAATAAACAGGCTGTCAATATCAAAGGTATTCGGGATGGTCTGTTGATTACCCTGGGAGAAGGAGAGTGGCCCGAGCTGGAATCTGCGTTGTATCAGATGCTTGAAGAACGAGCCGGTTTTTTAAATGGGGCGCGCGTAGCACTGGACGTCGGAAACCATATCCTGCGGGCAGCTGAAGTTGGTGTGCTTCGTGATCGTTTCTCCGAAAAGGGAATTGCTCTATGGGCTGTTCTCAGTAACTCACCGGTAACCGAAAAGAATGCTCAAGCCCTTGGGCTGGCGACACGTATCCATACCCCCCGGCCAGAACGAACCGTACGATCACTTGATACCAACCTGGGTGGTGAAACGGCTATTCTTGTTCACCGGACGATACGCTCGGGATTTAAAATCTCACACAATGGCCATGTGGTGGTCATTGGGGATGTCAACCCTGGAGGTGAAATTTATGCCGGGGGTAGCGTTGTGGTATGGGGGCGTCTTAAAGGTATGGTCCACGCCGGAATGGATGGGAATGAAAAGGCAGTCGTATGTGCTATGGAAATGGATCCCATGCAATTACGGATCGCCGGGTACACACTCACCCTGCCACCCCGGCGAGGAAAACCAGAGCCTGAAATGGTCTCAATTCAGGATGGCCGGGTGGTTACTGAAACCTGGAAGGCGAAAGTAAGATAAGAAGGGGTAAATAAAAAGAATGTCAGCGACAGTGGTCACGGTAACCTCAGGAAAAGGTGGCGTCGGGAAGACGACCACGACGGCCAATCTGGCGGTAGCACTGGCACGGATCGGAAAAAAGGTGATCTGCCTGGATGGAGACATCGGGTTGCGAAACCTGGATGTGGTGCTTGGGTTGGAGAACCGAATTGTTTATGATCTGGTTGATGTTGTGGAAGGCCGTTGCAGGTTGCGCCAGGCAATGATCCGAGATAAACGCTTACCTGAGCTGTACCTTATTCCTGCAGCTCAGACGCGTGACAAAAACGCCGTTTCGCCCAGTGATATGGTTCGGCTGACGGATGACTTGCGTGGAGAATTTGACTGGATTCTGATCGATTCTCCAGCAGGGATTGAACGTGGATTTCGCAATGCTCTTGCACCGGCAGATCTGGCCATCGTAGTGACGAACCCTGAGGTGTCGGCGGTACGTGATGCCGATCGTATCATTGGTTTGATTGAAGCCGAGGAAAAGGGTCCTGCGCGGTTAATTATTAACCGACTCAACCCCGTGCTTGTAAAACGGGGAGACATGCTGTCGGCGGAGGATGTCGTTGAGTTGCTGGCCATCGAGCTGATTGGGATTATCCCTGAAGATGAAAATGTGGTGATCAGTACCAATAAAGGACAGCCAGTGGCTCTGGACGGAAAATCGAAGGCAGGAGAGGCATTTCAAAATATCGCACGTCGGTTAAACGGCGAGGCCGTTCCCTTCCTGCCTCTGGATGATAAGGAGGGTCTCTTCCAGAAGTTAGCCCGGATGATGCGCTCAGGAGGAAATTGATATGGCAGGCTGGCTGGAATGGCTGACCGGACAAAAGAATCGCAGCGCCGGGCAGGCAAAAGACCGGTTAAAGCTGGTATTGATCAATGATCGCACTGATCTCAGCCCGATGCAGTTGGAAGAGATGAAAAACGAACTTTTAGAGGTAATCTCGCGATATGTTCCTATTGATCCTGCGGGGGTAAATATCAGTATGTCACAGGATGGCCGCGAGCATCGACTTCTGGCAGACATTCCTTTGAAACCTGCTGTGCGCAAACGATAAAGTGGTTTCTGATCCAGAGGTCTGGAAAATAGCGGTAGTATATGCTTCGGCGTGAAACCTGGAAACAGTTTGATTTCTTATTATTTGGGGCGGTCATCATCCTGTCTATCTTCGGCGTTGCGATGATTCGTTCGGCAATTGCCGGTAATGAGGTGCTGGCTGAACTGGTGACCCGTCAGGTGATTTATGTTTTCATTAGCTTTGGATTAATTATTGTCCTTTCCTTGATTGATTACCGTTACTGGTCATCATTGGCCAGATTGTTGTATGGGGTGGCTATTTTTTCCCTTTTGATGATTTATATCTTTGGAACGGCACTTTTTGGATCGGCGCGCTGGCTAGACACCGGTTTAATTCTGATTCAGCCGTCGGAACTGGCAAAAATTATTATGATTATCGTGCTTGCTAATTTTTTTGCCCAGACGCGCGAACGGCCACGTAACTTTCGATGGGTAATCAGCAGCTTCCTGCTCACTTTTGGGGTGGTGCTCTGGATTCTTCTTCAGCCCAACCTGAGCACCTCAATCGTCATTATCGTTATCTGGTTGTCGATGTTATGGGTGAGCGGCCTGCCAGTGAAGTATCTCTGGATTCTGGCCGGCGTTGGGACGGTGTTCGTCATCCTCTTGCTGGCTCTGCTTTTTTCCGGGGCGAAAATTCCCTTCATTCAGCCCTATCAACTGGAGCGAATCGCTACTTTTCTATTTCCGGACCCGAATGCACGCCATGGAAATACTTATAATGTAGAGCAGGCTCTTGTCTCGATTGGATCGGGGGGATTATTTGGCCAGGGGTACGGGAATAGTACTCAGGTTCAGCTGCGATTTTTAAAAGTACGGCATACCGATTTCATTTTTTCGGCAATGGCTTCAGAATTTGGGTTTGTGGGGACAGTGATAGTCATTCTATTGTTAGTTTTTGTTATTCTGCGCTGTTTTCGGGCAGCGGCACTGGCGGCGGATCCTTTTGGAGCTTTACTTGCGTATGGTTTTGGGGTTCTCCTCTTTTTTCAGATGGCGGTCAATATTGGGGTGAACCTGAATGTGATCCCGGTGACCGGTTTAACCTTGCCTTTTATCAGCTACGGCGGCAGTTCAATGGTATCATTAGCCATTGGTATTGGGCTCGTGGAGAGCGTAATCCTTCGTAGAAAATCTTTTGAATAATAACGGAGCGTTATGACAGGTATTGAACAACCGGTGAGGGTGCGTTTTGCGCCTTCTCCGACGGGGCGTATGCATCTGGCGAGCGGGCGAATGGCCCTGTATAACTATTTGCTGGCGCGAAAGACTGGCGGCCAGTTCATCCTGCGCATTGAAGATACCGACCAGAAACGCTACGTACCTACAGCGGAGCAGGAGCTCATTGATGGAATGCACTGGCTGGGACTGCAATGGGATGAAGGCCCCGATGTTGGTGGGCCTTACGGGCCCTACCGCCAATCTGAGCGGAAAGCCATTTATCAGGAATATGCCAGGCAGTTAATCGAGAGTGGACATGCCTATTATTGTTTTTGTTCTCCCCAGCGCCTTGAGAAGCTGCGCCAGGAGCAACAACAACGTAAAGAGAATCCCCACTATGACGGACTCTGCCGAACACTGGATGTTCAGGAGGCGGCAGAAAGAGTTGCACGTGGTGAAAAACACGTCATTCGCTTTAAAACCCCCAAAGAAGGAACGACCACAGTGATGGATGAAATCAGGGGGGAGATCACGGTTGAAAACCGGTTGCTTGATGATTATATTATCGTGAAATCAGATGGGCTTGCCCTTTATCATCTGGCGGCCATGGTTGACGATCATCTCATGAAAATCACGCATGTTTTGCGTGGCTCAGAATGGTTGCCGACGTTTCCCTTACACGGTTTAATTATTCGCGCTTTCGGATGGGAAATGCCCAGGTTCTATCACTTATCGGTATTTCTTAAACCGAGCGGTAAAGGAAAGATGAGCAAGCGGGATGCCGCTGATGCGATGAAAGACGGATTTTCAATTTATATTAAAGACCTTGCGGAGCTGGGATATCTTCCTGAGGCGGTGGTGAATTGGATTGCTTTGATGGGATGGAGTTATGATGATCAGACAGAGTTTTTTACCATGGATGATTTAATCCAGAAATTCTCTGTTGATCGGTTTAACCCTTCTCCAGCCGCGATTAACTTTACCAAGCTGGATCATTTTAACGGTCTCCATATCCGTCGGCTGGAGCGGGAAGACCTGGCGAGGAGGGTAAAGCCTTTCCTGGTGCGAGCAGGTTATTTTGTAGATGACAGTCTCCTGTTGAGGATTATCCCATTAATCCAGGAACGTTTGAGTACTCTGGATGAAGTGGTGCAGTTTGCCGGGTTTTTCTTTGAGGAAGAGATTCACCCTCTCCGAGAGGATCTCATCGCCAAGGGGTTGACCGCTGAACAATCAGCGGATGTGGCGGAACGATGCTATCAGGTGTTAAAGGGGTTACCACGTTTGACGGTGGAAGAGGCGGAACCTCCTATGCGGGCCCTGGTGGAGTCTCTGGGATTAACTGCTGGACAGGTGTTCGGTATTCTTCGGGTGGCTGTGACCGGTCAAAAAGTGAGTCCACCCCTTTTTGAAAGTATGGAAATTATTGGGCATGATAAGGTTTTGAAGAGGATAGAAAAGGCGATTGCAATTTTAAGGGGAGAGGAAACCTTGAAGAATTAACTGATCGGTGGTAAACTAGGTGCCGATCAGAGTTCTGGGGGCTCGTCTAATGGCAGGACAGCAGACTCTGGATCTGTTTGTAGAGGTTCGAATCCTTTGCCCCCAGCCTCTTTTTTTTAAACCTGCAGAGGTTCGAACCCCCGGAAGGGGACGATGTCCTTTGCCCCCAGCCTCTTTTTTTAAACCTGCAGAGGTTCGAACCCCCGGAAGGGGACGGTGTCCTTTGCCCCCAGCCTCTTTTTTTAAACCTGCAGAGGTTCGAACCCCCGGAAGGGGACGGTGTCCTTTGCCCCCCAGCCTTTTTTTTAAACCTGCAGAGGTTCGAACCCCCGAAAGGGGACGATGTCCTTTGAAGCGAATTTTTTCTGGCATTGCCAGCACGCTATCATGGTTTTAACGTAAGCTATCATTTGAGATCAATCCCGATAGGGTAAATTAAGACTCTACTTTCTTATCCTTTCAAATGAAAGTTTTCTTATTTAATGAAATTTGATCTTATACTTTTCAGTGTCTCTGGCAGAAGGTTTTTGGAATCACCCCCTCGATAATTTTTAAATAGAGCATACCAGCCATAGAAGTGGTTATAATTCCTTTGTGACTGTTTCACTTTCCCACCACCTTTCTCAAAGTCAGAAATTTATCCCGCGAGTTGGGGTGATTATCATTCCCACTGATCCTTTCTGGGTTCAGGTGTATGAGGCCGTTATTCACGCCAATCAACGGCGAGGGGCAGATCTGGTGGTGCTTCATCCGGCTTCCACTATTGAGGAATTACTCGAGATTCCCTCAGACTTTCTCGTCGATCAGGTGCTGGCTTACGGGATCGATGCCTTGATTTGTACCCTGGCTACCGAAGAATTTCTCCTCGGTATGTTTAGCGAAGGTATTCCTGTAATATGTCTGGCTGAGATCCAACCCATCCATTCTTTAATGACTGCCATGACCGATCTATATCCGGGTGGAAAACTGGCAGGTGAATATGTGGGGAGCAGGTTAGGCAATAAAAAACGAGTCCTCTGTGTCTATGCCGGACAGGAGGCCATTCCCATTAAGGGTATAAGCCGGTTAGAGGGATTTCAGGATGGCTTGAAGGAATATTCCAATGTTGAGGTCGAGGCGATATCCGCGTTCTGGACTTACCAGCAAACATATTCTGTCCTCCTGGACAAGTTTTCTCACGCTCGCCAGCGGTATGATGCAATTTTTGGGGTGTCGGATGCTCTGATCCTGGCTGCTAGAGATGCCGGACGAAAAACCAGTGTGGTTGACGATCGAACCATACTTGTCGGCCTCAATGGCGATCCTCTGGCCCTCTCAGGGGTAGCTGAGGGTTCTCTGTCGGCAACAGTGGATATTGCTGCGGAAGATATGGGGGTTGCAGCAGTTGACCTTGCCTGGAAGGCCGCTCACGGTGAAGATCTTCCACCTCACCTTCCGCAAACTTTCCAGTTGATTACCCGGGACAATGTCGCTAATGTGGCAACGCGAAAATTAACATTGATTGCAGACCTCCCGAGTTATCTTGTCGGATATAGCCGGCAACAGGAACATGATCGACTGGTGCAACTGGAAGCGATTACCGATATTTCTCAGAAAATTGGCTCGTTGCTGGAAAGAGAAAAATTGGTGGAGGTTTTCGCTTCTGCGGTCAGGCATCATTTTGGTTACGAATGGGTAAGAATCCTTCGCTGGTCGGATCAAGAGAAACGGTTGATTTTTTACGGTGGTGATCTTTCTCCTTCTGCAAGGCTTGTCCCGGCTTCAGAAGACCCGCTTATTACACAGGTTTTCGAACATCATCAGCCGATTTTTATTCCAGATACGCGAACCTCACATTCGTGGCGCTTCGGTAAAGAGTGGCAGAAGGTGCGTTCACGGGCCGTATTACCCATTTTCCTCGGAGGGGCTGTGATTGGTGTCCTCGACTTGCAGTCTTCTGAGCCCATACGACAACCCTCTTTGGAAATCATGGGATTAAAGTTGCTTTCCAGCCAGCTAGGCATCGCAATCCAAAACGCCGACCTGTACCTTGAAGCGCTGCAGGCCCGAGAGGCAGCCGAGCGAGCTAACCAGTTAAAAACACGGCTGATTGCGAACGTTGGTCATGAAATGCGTTCTCCACTAAACGCTATTCTTGGGTTTAGTCAGTCCATTGAACAACGCTTAAAGTCGCCACCCTCTGAACAGGATGCGCAAGAATTACAGAGTGATATCCGCAATGTATATAAAAGCGGTGAACACCTCATGTATATGATTAACGATCTTCTAGACCTCTCGCGGGCGGAGATCGGTGCTTTGAACCTTTATTTTGAAGTAATTCAACCTGCGCCTTTTCTCAGGGAGGTTTTTACCGGAGTACAACAATCGGAACCGGCCAATCCTCACGTTCAATGGGAAATAGAAGTACCAGATGATTTACCGACCATCCGAGCTGACCTTGTTCGACTCAGGCAGGTGTTGACTAATTTGCTGGTCAATGCCCGTAAATTCACTTCACGTGGGGTCATCCGATTGGGGGCCGATGTGGAACCGCCGTACCTTCATATCTGGGTGGAAGACACTGGAACGGGCATTCCCTTGGAATTACAGGAGAAGATATTTGAGCCTTTTGGTAGTGTCAATCGTAAAAGGCGGCCAGAGGGGATCGGCCTGGGGTTAAGCATTACGCGGCATCTGGTAGCCCTGCATGACGGGTTGTTAACCCTTGAAAGCCAGCCCGGGGTTGGGAGTACTTTTCATGTGTACTTGCCGCTGCCAGGGATTTCTCGCCCAGTAGTGCGTCAGGATAACTCATCTGCGCCGTCGATTCTATTAGTGGTATCTACCCGGGAGCAGATTCCAGCTGGAATCATCCGTTTATGCCAGCGACGAGGGTTGGTCGCCAGGCAGATTCGGGGAATGAGCGATTTATCAGCCATGCTTGCTGAAGGTGCGCCTCAGGCTATTGCCTGGGATCTTCACGGTTCGTGCTGGCGAGACTGGCAAATCATTCAACAATTAAGTAAACAGCAGGATTGGACAGCTCTGCCTGTAATCCTTTTTGATGGCGGGGAAGACCGATCATCTGTTGAGGGCGAGCAGATTACCAATATCCTTTATAAGCCTGTGTCGGGTAATACTGTTCTCGAGTGGGTGAGCCAGATGGCTCCCGCTGAAGAAGCACAACAACCTATTCTTGTTGTGGATGATGATGAGAATGCCCGAAAGTACTACCAAAAACTCCTTGAGCGTCGATACCCTGGCAGGCGTATCCTCTTCGCTTCGAATGGACGGATTGCCCTGGAAATGCTTGAGAGTGAAGCTCCGGCTTTTATTTTGCTCGACTTGATGATGCCGGAAGTAGATGGTTTCACCGTGCTTGATGAGGTCCGGAAAAATCCGCGGACACAGAACATTCCAGTGCTGATTTGCAGTGGTAAGTTATTAACCTTTGAAGATATCGGGCGTATCAATGGGCTGAAGGCAGGACTGGTAACCAAGGGAATTCTGGAGGATGAGGAGTTGTTAAAAATTTTTGAGCCAGAAGCCGTATGTGAGTCGGGCTTCCCATCTCACACCAGCGAAGTGGTACGGAGAGCGCTGGCTTTCATCCATCAGAATTTTCATCACACCATCAGCCGGAAAGAGATTGCTGAAGCCGTTTGTGTGAGTGAGAATTACCTCAGCCAGATATTCCGAAACGAGATGCATACGACTCCCTGGGATTATTTGAGCAGATTGAGAATTGTCAAAGCAAAGGAGATGCTCACCCATTCGAGTGAGAGCATTACGGAAATTGCCATTCGGGTTGGTTTTAATGACTCGGCTTACTTCACACGGGTATTTACAAAGATAGTGGGAATGTCTCCGCGAGTATTCAGACAGAGTACCCGAAAGATGGTTTCTCCCTAAAATCCAAAAGACTCGTTTTTTTGTCCAAGACGAAAGCTGAATTCCCCTGTATAGTTAGAAAAGTATTCCATATTGATGTGGATGGCGTCAACAGCTGAAAAGTGAATTTTCAGCAGTGTAATGGCTTCCAGGCGATTGAGCATTTTTAAAAAGGCCTGGCTGACATAAGGAGTAATCATGCCTTGGAGCATCGAGTATGTCTGATGAGAGGCCGAGGGTGCTGGTGGTCGATGAGGATCCACTTGCGCTTGAGCTGTACAGGCGTGAGTTGGAAACGGATTACGCCGTAACTGCGACTCCCAGTGTAGAAGAAACCCGCCGCTTCCTGCAAGAGGTGTCATTTGATGTAGTAATTCTGGAGCCGGCCAGCAATGAAGACGAAGGATGGACCCTATTAAGGGAGATATTCGCCCTGGTGGCTCCCCCGGCGGTTATTCTCTGCAGCGTTGAAGATGAGCGGAAGGTGGGTTTAAGTCAGGGAGCTCAGGTCTTTCTGGTGAAACCAGTATTGCCTGTAATGCTTCATACTACAGTACAGCAGGTGTTGGCGGTTCGATCGAATCTATCTAACCGGAGGGCAGAACCCAACCCATGATCCCCGATGAACAAATTACCACTAAAAATGAGCCAATCCTTGAAGTCAAAAATGTAAAGACGTATTTCTTTCTGGAGAAAGCCACGATTCGGGCTCTTAATGGAGTGGATCTATCTCTGCCCAGGCAAAGTACTCTGGGTCTGGTTGGTGAAAGTGGATGTGGCAAGTCTATCCTTGCCATGTCCATCATGCGCCTGATCCAATCGCCGCCGGGGAAAATTGTAGATGGCCAGATTTTACTCCGCCAAAAGCATACTCAAAACGTGGTGGATATTACCAAATTGGATCCTCATGGATTAGAAATGCGCAATATTCGTGGTGGTGAGATTGCGATTGTCTTTCAGGAACCGATGACTTCATTGAACCCGTTGTATACCGTCGGGGATCAAATTGCTGAAGCTGTCATGCTTCATCAAAAAGTTGGGCGGAAAGCTGCACTTGATCGAGCGCTAGAAATGCTCACCAAGGTGCAAATAAGCGATCCGAAGCAACGCTTACATGAGTATCCACACCAGTTGAGCGGTGGGATGCGCCAGCGGGTGATGATCGCCATGGCCCTTTCGTGCAATCCCGCAATTCTGATCGCAGATGAACCAACGACCGCGCTGGATGTGACCGTTCAGGCCCAAATTCTGGATCTGATGAACCAGTTACAGTCTGATTTTGGATCATCCATTATCTTGATCACCCACAACCTGGGGGTTGTCTCGCAAATGGCTTCCCAGGTGGCGGTGATGTATCTGGGAAAGATTGTCGAATTTGCAGAAACCCGTGAGCTGTTTCACCATCCATTGCATCCCTACACGATTGGATTGTTAAATTCGGTTCCTGTGTTGGGGCGCAAGGGTAAAAAGGAGCTCATTCCCATCAAAGGTATGGTGCCAACCCCCTCAGAAGATATTCGCGGTTGTGCGTTTGCACCGCGCTGCCCGAACGCAATGGAAATCTGCGGAGAAGTAACCCCTGTGTTTCACGAGGTCCAGCCAGGGCATAAAGTGGCCTGCTGGCTGTTCCCTGAAGATTGAATTCCGAAAAGGAGGTGATGAAAAGGGAAGGTATCACAGCTTTTTATTGTTAGCGGCCTTATTTGTAGGATCGATTGTATTGTGACGATTGATGAAGGATTAGATCAATCGAGTCATTCAACCAGTCAAGTAAGGAGAAGTATCCAATGAAAAAGATGTCTCGCCGCCAATGGTTAAAGCTGAGCGCTTTAGCCGGCACAGGAGTCGTCCTGACCGCCTGTGGAGCCCCAACTGCCACAACCGAAGCTCCCAAAGAGACGGCAAAACCTGTTGAAGCCACTGCCACCAAGGCCCCGGAGAAGCCGACTGATACCACAGCACCAAAGGCAGAGGTGAAACCTCCTATTCCCTATCCAGAACCGAATAAGATCGAAGTGGGAGGAGCCGAGGTTAAGCGTCTGCCCATCAGCCAGATCGTTACCTACAAGGCTCTCCCGGAATACCATCAAGTCCCCTGGCTGGATAAATATGTCAACGATGGGACACTCCCACCGGTCAAGGACCGTCTACCGAAAGAACCAGCGGTTTATATGAAAACCGGCATGAAAGATGGGATCGGAGTATACGGCGATCTCTGGCGAGGGTTCTCTGCCTGTCCCACTGCGGGGTATAACGATATGGCCGGTACGACGATGGGCTGGTTCGGGATCGAGTCTTATACCTCACGGTATGGCGCGCTGGTGAAGACAGGCCCGTTATTCCGCGCCGACCAGGATATCGAACCGATGCCTGAGGTAGCCAAGAGCTGGGAATGGTCTGATGATGGCTATGTGTTAACCCTGCACCTGATTGAGGGCGCAAAATGGTCGGATGGTGTGCCTTTCACTGCGGATGATGTGATGTTCACCTGGGAAGGGTATATTCTGGATGACAACGTGAATGCGCCGCGTCACCAGGATGCCTGGTCCTGGGAGGGCAAACCGGCCACTATGGAGAAGGTGGATGACTACACGGTGAAAATCACCTTCCCGGTGCAGAAGCCACTGGATGTGTTCTACCTGATGAACGAAGACAACTTCCATGTGATGCCGGCACACCAACTGAAACCATTGCATCCCAAGTGGAGCACGAAAGATCCCAAGCCGACCTATAAGGATTTTGCGGATGCGCTGCCCCCCGATAAACTTCCTCTCGTCACCCTGGGGCCGTGGGTCATCACGGAATACAAGACCGACGAGTTGATGATCATGCGCCGGAATCCCTATTACTGGAAGGTGGATGAGGAAGGAAATCAGCTACCCTACTTTGACGAAATCCAGTATCGCAAGGGGCCCAGTGGAATTGGCCGTGATCTGTGCACCATTGCAGGTGACTGCGACCACATGAACCTGGAAAATCCGAGCACATTTGTTGAGGCCATGACCCAGGCGCAGTCTCCGGATGCGAAATACACCGTAACCTGGGGGCCTGAGACGCTGGGATATTATATTTCCTTCAACTACTCTCTCGGCGTTGGCGTCCAGAATGATCGCGATAAGGCTGTACGTGAGCTGTTCCGTGATCTTCGCTTCCGTCAGGCTCTGAGCTATGCGGTGGATCGGGACGGTATCGCGCAGTCGATTATGAAAGGTCCATTCCTGCGTGGCTGGGCTGGTGGACTCTACCCGGGTGCTCCAGATTTTGACCGCGAGTCGGTGGTTTATTATCCTTACGACCCTGAATCAGCCAAGATCCTGCTGGCTGAAATTGGTCTGAAGGATACCAATAATGATGGAGTTCTGGAATGGACGAGCGGCCCCATGGCAGGTCAGAGCGTGGTGTTACAGTTGCTTGCCTCGCAGGATGCCAAAGAAACCCAGAGCGTTGCCGAGGCTTTGGTCAACCAGTGGGGAGCGGTAGGGATTAAGATCAATATGAAAGTGATCGATAGCGCGACCCACTCCGACGTGGACAATGCTGGTACCTGGGATATGTCTGCCGATCGCGGTGGGCAAGCCTTTGCTCTGCCCTTTACCAATGTGACGGCCTTGGCTCCGATCACCAAGACGTTCAACTGGCATCGTGAAGGTGACCAGCCGCGTCAGATGATGGATTTCGAACAAAGCCTGGTTGACCTGGTCAATGAGTATCGAAAGACCTTCGACTCGGAAGGCCGCAAGAAGATCATGTTCCAGTACAACAACATTTTCACGAAAAATGTGTACAACCTTGGCGTTTTCGTTGGACGCTATGGTTTGGGCCTTGCCAAGCGCGTCAAGAATGTTCCGGATGGCACGCCAGTGTTCATGTACACTTGGGTGGAAGATGCCATTCTGCTGGATACCCTCTGGACGCCAGTGGATCAGCAGTTGAAGCAGAATCGCCCGGAGACCATTCCGGTTTACAAGTAATTCGCTGGTAAAACGGGTTGGGTTGGGAAATGATCCATTTCTCAGCCCAACCCTCTTGGGCCGAAAAGAAGTTTGCTGGAGGTGGCATGCTAAATTATATTATTCGCCGACTGGTTATTGCCTTTTTCATGTTGATTGGCATTGGGATTGTCTCTTTCGTGGTAATAAAACTGCCCCCGGGTGATTTTGCCAGTCGCTACCGCCAGTATTTAATTGATCGTGGAACGCCGGTGGAAGAAGCTGACAACGCTGCCAGGATCATCCGTGAGCAGTATGACCTTGATAAACCACTGACCACACAGTTTTATATCTGGATCAAAGGGATCGTCACCGAAGGAAAGTTCGGGTATTCTTTTGCCTATCGAAAGGATGTAGGTCAGTTAATCGCAGATCGCTTACCGAAGACGTTGTTATTGGCGGTTATCTGCCACCTGATCTCAACCGTCGTCGGAGTGGGTTTGGGAATCTTTGTTGCTCCTCGAAAATATGGTTTCTGGGATAATTTCTGGTCGGTACTGGCTTTTATTTTTACATCCATGCCTCGTTTTTCGATTGCAGTTATTTTGTTATATGTCCTGGTAATTACGCTCAAACAACCAAGCATCTCTTCTTTCTTTTCTCCTGAATTTGTTATGGCTCCATGGAGCCTGGCCAGAGTAGTAGATATGTTGAAGCATATCTGGCCCGCCATTCTCATCGCCGGGCTGGGGGGTGTTGCCAGAAACTTACGTGTCATGCGAGGAAATTTACTCGATGTACTGAATAGCCAGTATGTAACTACTGCCCGGGCAAAAGGGCTTAAGGAGAGTGAAGTCATTATGAAACATGCAGTGCCCAATGCACTGCATACCATTGTTGCCTATCAGGGCACGGTTCTTCCGTACATGATGCAGGGTGAATTGGAAGCGGCCATTGTCCTTGGGCTGCCAACGATGGGGCCTCTGTTTTACGAATCCCTGGTTAACCAGGATATTTACATTTCTGGATCGCTCCTTTTGATGTACGGAGCACTCATTTTGATTGGCAATCTTCTGGCCGACCTTTTCCTGGCCGTTCTTGATCCGCGAATTCGCTATAGTTAAAACAAAGGGTGACACGATTATGAATGACGAATTGGGAAAAAAACTATTCGACGATCAGGGTGTCATCGGGCAGGAACATAATGAGGGTTATTTCCAGCTCGTCTGGCGGCGTTTCAGGCGAAGCAAGGTCTCCATTGTTGGGAGTCTCATGGTTTTGACACTGCTGATTCTGGCCATCTTCGCTGACTTTTTCTCTCCGACCAGCATTTACGAAATCAATTTGCAGGCGTCGTTTATTCCTCCGCAACGGGTCCGTTTCATCGACCATGAGGGAAAATTCCACCTGAGACCTTTTGTTTACAATTATGTCTACACCTTAGATCCGAAGACTTTCAAGGTTTTATGGATGGAGGATACCACCAAGGCTTATTTCCTGCGCTTCTTTGTAAAAGGCCCTGAATATAAGATTCTGGGATTGATTCCCAGCAATTTACATCTTTATGGGGTTGAAGAAGGGGGAACGGTTTATATTCTTGGCACCGACAAAATGGGTCGTGATTTATGGGGAAAGGCCTGTGAAGCCGGACGTATTTCTTTGAGTATGAGCCTGTTCGGGACTATTATAAGTATTGCGGTTGGGTCAATTCTGGGGGTGGCTTCAGGATACTATGGGGGTTGGATCGACAGTGTCCTTCAGCGATTTACCGAATTCATCAGCGCCTTTCCCAATCTTCCTCTCTGGATGGCTTTAGCGGCATTGGTGCCCAAAACTGCGGACTCGTTCACTGTTTTCATCATTATGGCGTGTATTTTTGCCCTCCTTTCCTGGACAACCCTTGCCAGGGAGGTGCGAGCCAAGGTTATGTCGCTGCGAGAGACCGATTTTATCCTGGCTGCGAAAGAAATGGGGGCGTCGGATGCCCGCATCATTTTCCGGCATCTATATCCGAATACCCTGAGTCATATCATTGTCATTCTCACTCTGACTATCCCCGGTGTGATCCTGGCAGAATCTTTCTTAAGCTTTCTTGGGATTGGCATTACTGAGCCGTTGATTAGCTGGGGATTAATGATGCGGAATACCCAGGATATTCAAACCCTGGGTCAGAATGCATGGATTCTATCCCCGATTGGTTTTATGGTGGTTGCAGTGCTGGGGTTCAACTTCCTGGGGGATGGGTTGCGTGATGCTGCCGATCCTTATGCGGCAATGTAGGAGTGATGATGAAGCACTGGATTTCGGTGTGGATCTTTATTAGCCTGGCGGTTGTTTTCGGGTTGGTCGCATGTATTGAGGCTGGACAGGCGGCTGCACCGCCGACACCGACCGGGGTTAGTGCAACGATGTCAGTTACCGCGACATCTACCCCTGCAAGTACACCAACCCTGGTCAATCTGACTCCGTTGCCCAATGAGGTCTCCGGCGTGGTCGAGAATAGCCAGGGACCAGTGGCAGGAGCTCTTGTGCAAATTCAGGGAACATCCACCCAGGTTAAAACGGGGGCGGATGGTACTTTCCGTTTGAGAGGGCTCAGTGGAACCTCACCGGTGAATATAACTGCTTGGGCGGAAGGACATTATGTGGGCTGGGTTTTAGTCAATCCAAGTGCCCCTGACTGGAAAGGGGGAAATCATCTGGTTATCACCCTTAAGCCGCTCCCTGAAAAAGATAATGCTGATTACCCCTGGTTTTCGTTTCAAGGGGTAAAAGGGTCGGCCAGTTGCGGGTTGTGTCATCGCGAGTATGTTGAATGGCAGGCCGATGCTCATTCTCAAGCCGCAAAGAACCAGCGCTTTTTGTCCATTTATACGGGAAGTGATGTTCAGGGGCGGCAGGGGCAACCTACCCGCCTTGGAATAGACGGAAAAGCTCAGGCCCCTGATCCATCGCAACCGTATTACGGTCCGGGTTTCCGGCTGGATTATCCTAATCGCGCCGGGAATTGTGCTACCTGCCACACACCGGTGGCTTCCAAAGTGCCGAACACCCAGAATTGTGGCTGGTCAGGATGCCATACCGACCTGACTATTGAACGCTCTCGTGGAGTAATTAGCCCGGCTACCTTACCCATTGGTTTGAGTGGAGATGGGCTGGAAGGAATCACGTGTGATTTTTGCCATAAAATTGGCGATGTTTACCTGGATTCAACGACCGGCCTGCCCAAGCCCGATATGCCCGGGATCCTTTCGTATCGCCTGTATCGTCCCGAAGAAGGGCAGCAGGTGTTCTTTGGAACTCTGTTGGATGTAAATCGTCGGGTGAGTTATCTGCCGCTTGAATCGAAGAGTGAATTTTGTGCCCCCTGTCATTATGGTGTATTTGGCGGGGTTGTAGGTGTTGGGCAGGTATCGGGTGGTACGGTCATCTATAATTCATACGGTGAGTGGCTCGATAGCCCTTACAGTGATCCGAAAACCGGGAAGACCTGTCAGGAATGTCACATGCCGGTTAAGGATGTGAATTACACGGTTTTCCCGGAGCAGGGAGGCATTCAACGGGATTACGTTCCATTTCATGATCACACCATGCCCGGTGCTGCAGATGAGCAACTTTTACAAAACTCAGTTACTCTCAAGAGTCAGGCCAGGAGAACCGGAGAGAAACTTCAGGTGGAGGTGAGGATCACGAATGATCTAACGGGTCACCATGTACCTACGGATGCTCCCATGCGGCAAATGATCCTGGTGGTCGAGGCGCTGGACGAGAACAATCAGCCGTTAAAGCTGGTCAGTGGAAGCGTGAATCCGGCCTGGGCGGGTAATTATGCCGGACAGCCTGGGAAAACTTTCATGAAAGTCTTACGCGATGAGTGGACTGGCGAGATGCCAACCGCCGCTTACTGGAGGCCGGTTACTCTGGTTGAAGATACACGTCTAGCTGCGATGGCAACGGATATTCAAACGTTTACTTTCCAATTACCTGCAGGAAAGGCGGCTCAGGTGAGAGTAAGGGTGATTTTCCGCAGGACATTCCAGAAGCTTGCTGAAGAAAAAGGGTTTACAGACCCCGACATTTTGATGGAAGAATCGACCATCTCCATTGAGAAGTGAGCGAAAGCAAAACCATGGATGATAATAATATTCTGGAAGTAAGAAATTTGAAAATGTATTTCCCGATCTACCGCGGTTTGCTTCAACGCGTGGCAGGCCATGTTAAAGCTGTGGACGGGGTGAGCTTCTCTTTGCGGGAACAGGAGGTGCTCGGCCTGGTCGGGGAAAGTGGGTGTGGTAAAACCACCGTTGGCCGGACCATTTTACGCCTCTATGATCCCACTTCTGGGGAGGTTCGCTTTCGAAAGCAGACAGGTGAGTGGGTAGATGTCGCGAAGATCAGCCTCCGAGAGATGAAGCCCTTGCGGCGTGAAATGCGCATGGTTTTTCAGGATCCGTTTAGCAGCCTTAACCCGCGTTTGACGGTAAAAGATATCATTTCTGAGCCGTTAGAGATTCATGGGGTGGCTCACGGAAAAGAAGCCGAGGAAAGGGTAGCTCAGTTAATGAGAGAGGTGGGTTTAAATCCGGCCTATATGCGTCGGTATCCGCACGAGTTTTCAGGAGGTCAGCGACAACGGATTGGCCTGGCACGTGCGCTTTCACTCAATCCGAGGTTGATCATTGCTGATGAGCCTGTTTCAGCACTGGATGTCTCAGTTCAGGCGCAGGTGCTCAACCTGATGAAGGGATTACAAACAGACCTGGGGCTGACCATGATCTTTGTGGCCCATGACCTCTCGGTGGTTGAGCATATTTCAGATCGGATTGCCGTGATGTATGTGGGAAAGATTGTCGAACTGGCTGATACTGACGAGCTCATGCGCAACCCCTTACATCCGTATACCGAAGCGCTTCTTTCGGCGGTTCCACCAGCAGATCCTGACATTCGTCCCAATCGGATACGTCTGCAGGGTGAGGTACCCAGTCCGGCAAACCCACCCTCGGGTTGTATTTTTCATCCACGTTGTAATTATGCAAAGCCGGTATGTTCCCAGCAGGAGCCACTCCTGGAGGAGAACAAACCGGGTCATTTTGTAGCCTGTCACTTTGCGAGTGAGCTGAAACTGAGGGGAATTGGAGAGTAACGATGGAGCTGTCACAAAGAATCACGGCTTTCTTGGCTTATCTTCTCCCTGTAGTGAGCTGGCTTTATGCCTGGTTTTTCCAGCGAAAGAGCTCTCTGGTGATGTTCCACGTGCGCCAATCGATTGGGTTATTTCTTTTCATCCTGGGTATAGGGGTTGGCTGGGTGGTCATCACCTGGCTCCTCACATGGATTCCTTTCGGTTTCCTTTTTGGGGTGGTGCTTTTTTCTCTGGTGATCGGTGCTCTGCTTGTTGCAGTAGTGGTATGGCTGACGGGAATGGTGTATGCTCTTTTAGGGAGAGTAAAAATGCTCCCATTTATTGGAGAAAAGGCCAATCGGCTGCCTATTAGATAACAGCCGGCCATACCGGTATGCTGGTTTGAGGCAAAAACTAGTTTAAAAGAAGGCGGGTGCGCTCCACCCGCACTTCTGTTGCATCTATGCCCAGGGTTGAGAGAACCTCCTCTGGCCGACCGGTAGCACCTTCTCGCGCGGAGAGCAGCATCCTGAGTGATGGGAATGGCTTTAAAGAAGAGGGGGGAATAATTTCAATTGCATGGATTAAAGGCCGTAAATCATAGGATTTGTTCCGCCAGACTCTGGAGAGAGATGCCTGGGAAAGAATCCCCTGGACCTTTTGTTGCAGGTCATCCAGAGGAAGGTCATTGAAGAAATCAACGCGGTACTCGGCTTGTAATACCTGGGTTTGGAGAGCTGGCCAGTCGAGTGGAACTTCCATGATGGACTGAATGGACAGCCCCGGTGGAGAAGCTTTTTGTAGTCGTTCCAGAAGATTCGGTATGGGCATTTCCTCGATAAGCCAGAGATCCGCAATCTCGCAAAGCGATGTAAACCCTAATGGCAGTGCGGCAGCAATATGGAAGCGGGGGCGTGGATTGAATCCCTGGCTGAAGGCTATCGGTACACGAGCCCTGCGCAGAGTACGCTCCCAGACCGTCTGCATATCGAGGTGGCCAACATACCGCAGTTCTTCGCCTCGAGCATAAACTATACGGTATCGATGGAGTGTCTCAGGAGCAGACCCGTTCATAGGGTTGCCTCACGCTGGAGTGGTTTCTTCACTTTCACGGGTGGGCACTTCCAGGCTTCAGGGGGGGTCTTTAAACGCAGGTCAGAAAATTCCGGTAAAATTCCGCATGCATAACAATGATCCCGACAATCATTTCGCAGGCGGCCTTCTTTGCTCCACAGGAAGTCCTGTTTTAGATACTGTGCACGCACGGCTGTGCTGATGTGTGACCAGGGAAGAATTTCATCCAGAGAACGCTGACGGTGGCTATAAAAGGTTGGGTCCAGGCCACAATCGTTGAATGCCTGGAGCCAAAGCTGAATATTAAAATGATCCTGCCAAGCATCAAATTTGGCACCCAATTGCCAGGCGCGAAGGATCACTTCTCCAAGACGGCGATCCCCTCGCGAAAGCCAAGCTTCCAGAAGGGTAACCTCTGGTTCTACCCAGGTAAGTTTGAAACCCTGAGCGCGCAACCCTCGCCGCAGGATATCCTGTTTCAGACGGATCTGCTCTATCGAATCTACGGCCACCCATTGAAAGGGTGTGTGTGCTTTAGGAATGAAGGTGCTTACTCCCACATGAACGCGAGCCCTGCCGCCAACCCGTTTGTGCCCTTCAGCCAGTACTGTGTGGCAGAGGTCTACAATGGCCTGGACGTCTTCCAGGGTTTCCTCAGGATGACCGATCATAAAGTATAGTTTCACTGTGTTCCAGCCACGGTCGAAAACGGCGCGGATGGTTTCAAGGAATTGATGTGAAGAAATGCCTTTGTTAATAATCTGGCGCATGCGTTCTGTGGCCGCCTCGGGTGCAAGGGTGAAACCACCCCCGGGCCTCAGGTCGTGGAGCTGATCCATGAGTTGTACTGAGAAGGACTCAATCCGCAGAGATGGCAGGGTCACGGTTAATTTCCGGTCACCAAAGCGTTGACTCACCCGATCGACCAGCTCCCGAATATGCGTGTAGTCAGACGAAGAGAGAGAAAGCAGGCCAACTTCTTCATAACCGGTCAGATCAAGGGCTTCCTCGATGGCCTGAATGATTTCATCCACACTCCTTTCGCGAACCGGACGGGTGATCATGCCGGCCTGACAGAATCGGCACCCACGGGTACATCCCCGCATGATTTCGATGGCAATTCGGTTGTGCACAATATCAATGGATGGTACCAGGAACCGGGTAAGGGGAGGGGGGAGCGTGGGGACAATGCGTTTGACGATGGGGATGGGAGCGGTCTCAATCAGAGGGCGGATCGCTTGAACAGTTCCATCGGGATGATAATCTACCGTATAAAGGGCTGGGATGTAAACCCCAGGAATAGCCGAAAGTCTAACGAAGAGATCATTTCGTGAGGTGCCACTTTCCTTCCATGCCTGATGAACGTTGATTATTTCATGAATGACTTCTTCACCTTCGCCGATCACAAAGGCATCGATGAAGCGGGACATTGGTTCAGGGTTGAAGGCCGCGTGTCCTCCAGCAATGATCAAGGGAGAAGACTCATCTCGTTCGTTAGCAAGGAGAGGAATTCCAGCAAGATCCAGAATGGTAAGGACGTTGGTGTACAGGCTTTCATAGGGCAGGCTAAATCCCAGAATGTCGAAAGCCGAGAGCGGATGTTTGCTTTCCAGGCTGTAAATGGGCAGACCTGCTTTACGCATCTCGGCTTCCATATCGGTCCAGGGAGCGTATGCCCGTTCGGCCAGGGCATCGGGGCGCTGGTTGATCTGATCATAAAGGATTGCCAGCCCCAGATTCGGTAACCCCAGATCGTAAATATCCGGGAAGATTAAAGCGATGTGAGTAGATACGCTCTGCCAGTCTTTGAGCGTCTGGTTGAGTTCTCCCCCGACGTATCGACCTGGTTTTTGAACTTTTAATAAAATACGGTGAAGATGCTGTTCAATTTGTTCGGGCGTTAACATTAAAAAGTTCCTTTATACATGCCACCATCCACTGGTAACATAACTCCGGTAAGATAAGATGCTGCCGGGCTGACCAGAAAAACGGCGGCACGGGCAAATTCGTCCGGGGTTGAAATTCGTCCCAGAGGGCTTTCTCTGGATTGTTTGTCTAACTCTTCTTTGAACGTGGTGCCATTTATCCTGGCCCGGTTTTCCAGCAACTCGCGGATTCGTTCCGTTTCGGTCCAGGCGGGTAGGATGGAATTCACCCGTATGCCCTGGGCCCCAAGTTCGAGGGCCAGTGACTTGGTTAACCCGACGGTGGCAGCACGAATGCTGTTTGAAAGAATGAGGTTCTGAATGGGCTGTTTAACCGAAATGGAAGTGATTGTGAGAATCGACCCTGTTTGGGATTGTTTTAAAAGGGGTAATGCCGCCTTGATCAGGCGCACGTGAGCCATCAGACAAAGGTCAATCCCTTGTTGCCAGTCGGTTTCTTCGAGAGATTCAAAACTCCCGGGTCGAGGGCCACCCGTGTTGGTAATGAGGATATCGAGCCTCCCTACTTGGCGGGTGATTTGATCGAGAAGGGTGGCAGGCGTTTCAGGCAGGGTTACATCACCCGGAAGGGCAAGCACCCTGACTCCGGTATGGGATGCAATAGATTGGCGTGCCTGTTCCAAACGGTATGGGTCGCGACCGTTGATCACCACTTCGGCTCCTTCCTGTGCCAGAAGGTGGGCGGTTGCAAATCCCAACCCGCGGCTTGCACCAGTGACCAGAGCAACTTTATTCTTTAGTCCTAAATCCACAGTGTTCTCCCTAGATCAATTCGATCTGGTTATCGACCACTTCCAGATCTGCCGAATGAACAAGCATAAAATCTACCACGGTTTGCAGCATTTGTCGAACATGAGTGGCGTCATTGCTGACGGTAACTGCAGCGATCACTGCATTCTGCCATTGATCTTGCAGGTCAATTTCGGCAGTGGCCAGGTTGTATTCTCGATGCAATCTCGATAACACGGGCTTTATCCTGCCGCGTTTTTCTTTGAGAGAGGTACACCCGGGCAGGTGAAGATGAAGGGTAAGTACGCCAATTTTCATGCCAATTCATCCAAGTTCAGTCTGATTATTGTACCAAAGAAAAATAGAGATGATCTGAGGTCAGGGACAATAATTTCCTCTTGCATAATCTTATTTGCACGGTTACAATGCCACTCGTTAGACGTTCATGAATAGAGAGCAACGAAGCATGGTTGATGAAATTGCTTACCAGGAAGCCCTGGATTACCTGTACCGTTTTGTTGATTATAGCCTGACGCGTAACTTCCGCTATACTCCGGAAAAATTCGACCTTGGCCGGATGCACCAGTTAATGCACTTGCTGGGAGATGCTCACCTGCAATATCCGGTTATTCATGTGGCTGGCACAAAGGGAAAGGGCTCAACGGCGGCGATGATCGCCTCTGTGCTCCAATCGGCAGGCTATCGGGTGGGGCTATATACGTCTCCTCATTTACAGGATTATGCTGAACGTATTCAAATCAATCGACAACCCATCGACCATGATGAGTTTACTTTACTGGTAGAAGAGATTAAACCTAAGGTGATGCAGGTCGAGCGGTTAACCACATTTGAAATCACCACTGCCCTGGCTTTTCTTTACTTTGCCAGGAACAAGTGTGATATTGGTGTCATAGAAGTGGGGCTCGGAGGACGATTGGATGCCACGAATGTGGTCGACCCGCTGGTAAGTGTGATTACCTCGCTCTCGATGGATCACATGAACGTTTTAGGAGATACACTGGGTAAGATCGCTGCGGAGAAAGCAGGGATTGTCAAGCCAGGTAAGCCGTTAGTATTAGCCCCACAACGGGAAGAAGCCCGACTGGTTGTGAGAGGCATCGCTGAGGAACGGAAGTCTCCGGTAGTAGAAGTGGGGCAGGATTATCTCTTTGCTTTGAGGTCACGTTCATTGGAGGGGCAAACTTTTTGGATCTGGCGAAGGGATGAACAAATGCTCGTGGATCAATTCATTGAGAGTGGCGGTAACCATCCCTGGCAACCGATGAGGTTGCATATTCCATTGCTCGGATATCATCAGGTGCAGAATGCGGCTACAGCTTTTGCGGCTTTGCAAGTGGCTCGGGCGCAAGGGATTGAAATTCACGAGCGAGCCATTTCAGATGGATTCTCATCCGTTTTCTGGCCAGCCAGGTTTGAGATTTTGGGACGCAATCCCCTTCTGGTGGTGGATTCAGCCCATAATCGGGATTCGGCTCTGAAGTTACGCCTGACGCTGGATGATTATTTACCCGATAAACCGATTATTTTATTGTTTGGTGCCTCTGAAGACAAAGATATTCATGGGATGTTTGAAGAACTGCTTCCCCGGGTTCGCCGGTTGATTGCCACGCAGTCGGTACATCCCCGGGCGGCAGAAGCCGAAAAATTGGTAGAATTAGCTCACAGGTTTGGGGTGCCTGCTCAGGCGCTTACACCGGTGGAGAAAGCTCTGGAACGTGCGCTGGAGCTTGCTGTGAAGGAAGAAGCTGCTGTCGTAGCAGCGGGTAGTTTGTTTATCGCTGCAGCTGTGCGAGAGATTTGGTTAAAATCTCGACAGATGCAACCTGAAGCCGCAAAATGAGGATAATGGACGAATGAAAGACGATTGGTCCGAGCAGGATTCTGACGAGTACACGAATAATTTACAACAACGCACTGAAGAATTATACGAAATTCCAGATGCTATCCCTGATGCGGAGGGGTTAATCGAATGCATCGCTTTTGTCATGCGGGATATGCTTGTTTTCCCGCGCATGATTTCGCCGGTTTTTATCAGCCCGGGAGAAAATCTGATTGCAGTACAGGATGCTCAGCTGGCCGAAGAGACGATGATCGGCCTGGTACAGCAGAACTCTGAGGTAGACCTGCCTGGGCCAGAGGATTTTCTGCCAATTGGTGTGGAAATTGCCGTTGGGCGATTAATTTCTCTGGCCGATGGCAATCACTCTGCCCTGGTACAGGGCCGCCGCAGGGTGGAAATTGTCGAAATTGTGGATGAAGGGCCGTATTATCGGGTAAAAGCCAGGCCAATTCATGAGCCCATCGAGATCGACCGCGAACTCGATGCTCTTATGCGTACCGCGCGAGACCTTTTTGAAAAATGTGTGCAACTTGATCGAAGCCTGCCAGACGAAGCCCATTTGTTTTCCATCAATATTCCAGAACCGGGATGGCTGGCAGATATGATTGCTACGGCGATCTCTTTGCCGTTCAAAGAACGTCAGACCCTCCTGCTCCTTCCTGATCCAAGAGAACGTTTGAAACGTTTGAATTGGTTGCTTGCCCAGGAATTGGATGTTTTACAGCTGGAAGATGAAATTCAAAGCAAGGTTCAAAACGAGGTCGACCGTAGCCAGCGGGAATTTTACCTTCGTGAACAGATGAAGGCCATCCAGACAGAGCTGGGTGAAGGAGATATCTGGACGCGCGACATCACCGAACTTCGAGAGAAGATCGAGAAGACTTTTCTGCCTGATGAAGCCCGCAAAGTGGCCCTTAAAGAGGTGGAGCGCTTAAGCCAGATGCCGGCAATGGCACCGGAAGTGGGAATTATCCGCACCTACCTGGATTGGATCCTGGAACTTCCGTGGAACACGCTCACGGAGGACAATCTGGATGTTAAGCACGCTGCGGAGGTGCTGGAACGCAATCATTATGGCCTTAAAGATGCCAAAGACCGGATTCTGGAATATATCGCGGTTCGCAGTTTACAGCCGAAGAAACTTCGTCAGCCCATTTTATGTTTTTCCGGGCCTCCGGGAACCGGAAAAACTTCTTTAGGACGCTCAATTGCCGAAGCCCTGGGGCGAAACTTTGTGAGGTTATCGCTAGGTGGTGTGCGGGACGAAGCTGAGATTCGTGGGCATCGGCGTACTTATATTGGGGCATTACCAGGCCGCATCCTGCAAACCATGCGTCGGGCAGGTTCGCTCAACCCCCTGTTTATGCTGGATGAGATTGACAAGCTTGGAGCCGATTTCCGTGGAGACCCTTCGGCGGCCTTACTGGAGGTTCTTGACCCTGAACAAAATTATGCATTCTCCGATCACTACCTCGAGATTCCGTTTGATCTTTCCAAGGTGATGTTCATCACTACTGCAAATTCGCTGGCAAGCATTCCACCTGCCCTGTTGGATCGGATGGAGGTGATCGAGTTCCCGGGGTATATTGAAGAAGAAAAACTCGAAATTGCCCGGCGCTACTTGATTCCTCGCCAGCTGGAAGAAAGTGGACTGGAGGAGGGTGAGGTAACCTTCCAGGATCAGGCTATTCGCAGGATTATCCGGGAATACACATACGAAGCCGGGGTGCGTAACCTGGAACGAGAAATAGGGCGTATGTGCCGAAAAGTGGCGCGATTAAAATCGGAGAAGAAAGCCTATCCAAAACGGCTCGGTGCGGCGACTGTAGAGCGTTTTCTTGGGCCGCCACAATTCTTCCAGACCGAAGCAGAGCGGCAGGATGAAGTAGGTGTGGCCACCGCGATGGCGTGGACAGAAAATGGCGGCGAGATCATGCCTGTAGAAGTGTTGATCATGGAAGGGAAAGGCAACCTCCAGATCACTGGTTCTGTGGGGGAGATCATGCAAGAGTCTGCCCAGGCAGCTCTTTCGTACCTCAAAGCCCACTGTCGAGAATTTGGGCTGGATCCTAACCTCTTCGAAGGCCTCGATGTTCACATTCATGTTCCGGAAGGGGCGGTTCCCAAAGATGGCCCAAGTGCCGGGATTACCATCGCAACGGCTTTGATCTCGGCGTTTACAGAACGGAAGGTTTACCGCGATGTGGGGATGACAGGCGAAATCACTTTACGTGGCCGGGTTTTGCCCATCGGGGGAGTGCGTGAAAAAGTACTGGCTGCTCATCGGGCCGGATTAAAAACCATTATTTTACCGGAACGGAATAAAAAAGATCTGGTGGATGTGCCAAAGAAAGTTCTTGCTGATTTGAAGGTGATCACGGTTAACTCGATGGAAGAGGTTTTGAAAATCGCCCTTCATCCACCCGATGAAAATGCTCCGCTTCCGCGGTGGCGTGAGCGAGAAAAACAAGAGGCTGAGCAAGAAGAAGGGGAATAAAATTCACCCCCCGGGGAGGGGGGTGAATTTTATCAGGTTTCTTTGGGGGGATTAGAAGAGGCCGCCTGACGTTCGCTCTGAATCGTCCTGACTCCGTTGCGTACCTGAGTAAGCAAGCGCTCCATCTCGGCTTCGATGCGGGTTAATGTTTCCAGCACGTACTCATCGGCTTCGCGTTTAATAACATTCACTTCCTGGTACGCCTGTGCGATGATTTGTTCAGCCCGGGCCTGGGCTTCAGCAACGATGGAATCGCGGCTTACAAGGGCTTCGCTTTTTTCGCGAGCCAGCGCCAGGGTTCGGTTGGCTTCTTCCTGAGCCTGTGCAAGAATTCGGTCACGCTGAGCCAGTAATTGCTGAGCTTTCTTGATCTCTTCAGGAATCGAGACACGCATTTGGTCAATCAGATCCAGCATACGGTCTTCATTGACAATAACGCTGTGAGAAAAAGGCAAAGGGCGGCTTTCGTTAAACAACTCTTCTAATCGATCCACCAAATGCAAGATATCCATGAGCTCCTCCGCAAACGGCTCGGTTAACCCCTTCGTTGCAATGTTCAGGCCAGAAGGCCTGTATTGATTATAGCGTACATCTCAATCACGTAGTGAGGTTTGCGGGACAATTTGCTGACCTTCTCCCAGCTCAAAAAAACGGCGATGCAGGGCCAGGGCTACATGCGGAGGTACCATGCTGCTGACATCTCCGCCGAGGGAGGCGATTTCGCGCACTGTAGAGGATGAGAGGAAGGTGTTTTGTTCGTCGGTGATGAATGCAACCACCTCAATATCCGGGCCAAGGCGTTGATTGGCCAGGGCCATGCGGAATTCGTATTCGAAGTCGCTGAACACACGCAAGCCTCTGACGATGACCTGCGCTCCGTTCATGCGACATGCGTCAACGGTAAGCCCTCGATACCCGATCACCCGGATATTTTCTTCTTCCTTGAATGCGGCTCGCACTAGGGCAATGCGTTCTTCGGGAGAAAAAAGGAGGGATTTTAACGGGCGATCGTATACGGCTACGATTAATTCATCGAAGATTCTTGATGCTCGTCGGGCAATGTTAATATGCCCATAATGGATGGGATCAAATGTTCCCGGGAAGAAAGCTCGGACCATTAGCTTATGTCTCCTCTACCTGCGCCCCAGAACCGATTGAGTCTTTCGGTCAGCGCGGCGTGTTCGGGCGCTGCGAGGTCAGGGTCTTTTTCAAAAATAGCCTGTGCCTGCTGGCGTGCTTTTTCGATCAGCTTGACATCGGTTAACTTGGCCATCTTCAATTCACTGTAGCCAGCCTGGCGGGTACCCAGGAACTCTCCCGGGCCGCGTTGTTCAAGATCATATTCAGCAAGGACAAAGCCATCGCTTGTCTCGGCCATGGCAGCCAGACGCTCGTTCTCAAGGGCATCTTCGTGATCCGGAATCAAGAGGCAGTAGGCCTTGGCGTTTCCCCGGCCAACCCTGCCGCGGAATTGATGCAGTTGAGCCAGCCCGAATCGGTTCGCTCCCTCGACCAGCATGACGGTAGCGTTTGGAATATCCACACCTACTTCGACGACTGATGTGGAAACCAGTATGTGAAATTCTCCGTCGCGGAAGCGAGCCATGACCTCGTCTTTCTCATCAGGGCGCATTTTCCCGTGGAGAAGGCCGATTCGAAGATTGGGGAAGACTTCTCTCTGAAGTTTTTGGTGTTCTTCCACCGCCGCCAGGGCTTCAGCTTTTCCATTATCGCCATTTTGTTCGATCATGGGGTAGATGATAAAAGCCTGGTAACCGGCTTGGATCTGGCTTCGAATGAGCTGGTAAGCACGTTCTCGTTCAAGAGGATGAAGAACGTGAGTTTCCACGGGTTGCCGTCCGGGGGGCATTTCGTCCATGATGGAAAGATCCAGGTCGCCATAGATGGTGAGGGCAAGGGAACGAGGGATGGGAGTGGCAGTCATGACCAGCAGATGAGGGTTGTTCCCTTTAGCACGAAGAAGAGCCCGCTGGGCAACCCCGAACCGATGCTGTTCATCGATGACCACCATTTGTAAGTCCTGGAAAGTAATTGGGTCTTCGATCAGGGAATGGGTGCCGATGACCAGTTTTACTTTCCCCTCGGCCAGCAAAGTGCGGATTTCTTCCTTTTCGGATTCGCGAGTATCTCCGACAAGAAGACGGATCTCTTCGGGAGATAGCAGGGCAGGAGAGTGTTCATCTCCTGCTGTCAACAGGCGAGAGAGATTACGATAATGTTGCTCGGCAAGGATGGAAGTGGGTGCCATGAGTGCCGCCTGAGCTCCATGACGCATTACCATGGCCATGCCAAGAGCTGCCACCACGGTCTTCCCGGAGCCAACATCTCCCTGCAGTAACCGATCCATTGGCCGCCCGGATTGCAAATCGCGGGCAATTTCATCGAGCGCGCGCCGCTGGGCCCCGGTTAACGGGAATGGAAGACGACTAATTTGTTCTTCCAGCCACTGGGATGGGGTGTCAAATCGTCTTGCCTCGACCCTCTTCCAGGTGTATTTTTGGCGGAGAACACCGAGTTGTAAGAGGAAAATTTCATCAAAGGCCAATCGCCAGCGTGCCTGGTCAAGGGTATCCTGGCTATCAGGAAAATGCACCTGGTATAAAGCCACCCCCAAATCCATCAGCTTGAGATTCAGGCGGATGGATTCGGGCAGGTAATCTTCCATTCGAGGAGCACAGAAGCGTACCGCTTCGTGAATGATACTGCGCAATTGCTTCTGGCTGATCGACGATGTGAGCGAGTACACTGGAATGATACCACTGGTATGCAGGTGTTCTTTTTCCAGTTCCTCCACCTCTGGCATGTTCATCACCAGGCGTCCCAGGTACATATCCAGTTTTCCAGAAACAGTTACCTGGTCTCCCTGATGAAGGGCTTTCTCCCGCCAGGGTTGATTGAACCAGCTCAGCCGCAAAGTTCCTGTGCCATCCGAGAGAACGGCCTCGGTCAGTTGAGATTTTCCGCCGCGGATGGGACGTGTCTGAACGGCTACGATGGTGCCAAGCACAGTCACTTCTTCGCCATACGTCAGCCGGTTGATGGGTTTCATCCGGCTGTAATCGTCATATCGGCGTGGGAAGTAATAAAGAACATCTTCCAGGGTATGTAAACCCAGCCTGGCCAGGATAGCCGCTTTTTGTTTACTAACCCCAGGGATCACCGTCACCGGTGCATTCAGGTCAATATTCAAGCGATGAGGGACTCTGGGTTGAGGAGCGGGTTTCGACTCCTCACTGGGATCAGGCTCTATGCCCTCTACGGGTTTTGGGCCTTCAGGATCATCCAACGCATTGAAAATTGCTTTGATGGTTTCTTCCCGAGATGATACATCCAGAGAGGAGTAACGCTGGAGTTGGAGCACGATGGATGCGATAACCTCTTCGTCCAATCCATCTGAAAGTGCCTCTTTCTGCCAGATTGGAATGACTTTATCCAGCCCGCCAACCACAGCGCGGTTGTCAAAATGGCGTTCTCGTTCGAGAGAGAGGAATTTTTTTAATTTTAAGATCGATGAAGCCATAAGCCTATTTTACCGTATTGCTTTTTTACTCAGCTTCCATAATCATCAAGGCAAGCGTTCGAGGGCCGGTCAGGATGGCTAATGGAAGGTTGATGGTGTGTTCAGTGAACTGGGTCGATGGGAAGTGATCCTGCACGAATTCTCTTAAGAGGTGCGATTCATGGTGAAAGGGGGCAACTCCCTGAACCAGGGCAATATGTTGCAGATGATCAAACTCGCTTAAAAATTCCTGAAAGAAATCCATCACTGCACGCAGGTTACGGGGTTTTTCAAGGGGGCTAAGCTTCCCTTCCTCAAGCGAGAAGATTGGAATGAGGTTAAGCATTTCTCCAACAGTAGCCTGGGCAGGGTCAATAAAGCCCGATTTGCTCAGATAAGAAAGGCCAGCTGTGCAAAGCAGAGAATAGACTCTGGAAATAGCTTTTCTTACCTGTCGTTCAATTTCCATGGATGGGAGACCGTTAGCATTGCACTCTGCAGCGAGCTGGACGAGAAGACCAAGGCCTACCGAAGTGGTTTGAGAGTCGATCAGGGTGATAGGAATCTGGCTTTTGGCTGCCGTAGCAGCCAGTTCAGCCTGATGATACAACGGGGTTAACTCGCTGGACGTGAAGATGGCGATAATTTCTCGATAATACGACGCAAGACTTTGAAAAACTTGCAGGATCTTCTCGGGTGAAGGGACGACCAGGTTCGGAGCGGTGTTACCGTAGATTGAGGGCGGTAAAGCAGACGGTTTAAGGCCTTCGCCTTCCGGGTAAACGTTCCCATGGAAGTCAACATCATAAGAGAGAATGCGTACATCAGCCCGGCCTGCAAATCCTGGTTGGGTGAATTGAACGGCGCTATCGGTCAGGATGCAGAGAGAACTCATAGTTATTCGATGGCGATGATGAATTGGTAATTTGGCTGTCCACCTTCATGGAGTTCGATTTCATGGTTGGGGTATTTTTCTCGTACAAGGTCTACCAATCGGTTTACCTCGGAACGGGAAATGTTATCACCATAGAAAAAGGTGATCCGCTCGCGATCTTCTGTACTGGCTTGTTGGAGTAAACCAAGCAAGGCTTCTTCCAAAGAATGGGATGAAAGGACCAGTTCGCCATTCAGCAAAGCAATGACTTCGCCCTGTTGCACTTTAACACCATTAAGTTCAACGGATCGAGTGGCGGTGGTAATTTCTCCGGTTTCAACTTCGGTGATCGCCCGGGTCATTTCTTCGGCTACTTCCTCCAGGTCACCATCCGGGTCGTAGCAGAAAAGAGCACTGATTCCCTGGGGAACGGAGCGGCATGGGATCACCCTGACCTTTTTTACGGTAACCTCAGCACTGTTCTGAGCTGCCAGAATGATATTTTTGTTATTGGGTAAGATGATGATTTTATCCGTGGGTAAATTTTCAAAGGCCGAAAGGATCTCCTCGGTGCTTGGATTCATGGTTTGGCCGCCTTCCACGATGGCCGCGGCACCCAGGCTGGCGAAAATACGAGCGATGCCGGGGCCAGGAGCAACGGCTACCACGGCGATCTGCCCGGGCTTCACTGGCGTCAGGGAAAGCTTGGGGGCTTCAGGTTTTTGCTCCATTTCTTCCATCTGGGCGAGCAGGTTTTCCATGGCCACTTTGGTAATGGTGCCCAGCCCCATAATGTAGTCGATGGGGGTGTAGCGTTTCTCGGTTGGGACATGAATGTGCATGCGATACATTCCATCCCCTTCACCAACCTGGATGGAAGTACCCATGTTTGCCAGATCGGCATAGAACTTTTCTAAATTTAACTCATGGCGTGGGCGAAAATCTACCACCACTTCATAATCCTGACCGGGTTCGATTTCTTCCACCGACTGTTCGATTTGCATTGCCGAGAGAGGCTGGACGGCGGCAACATTGGTTTCCAGGGTGAGGCCTTTAACTTTTCGCAACATGCCCTCCAGAATGAAAAAGAGACCTTTCCCGCCAGAATCCACTACACCTGCCTGTTTCAGGATGGGTAGGAGTTCCGGGGTGCGTTTGACGGAAGCGTCGGCTGCTTCTACAGCTTTTTCTAATAAAATAACCAGGTCATCGTTCTCTTTTCGGGCTTCGTCAACAGCGGCAGAGATATCTTTAATCACGGTCAGGATCGTGCCTTCGACCGGACGGACAACCCCTTTATAAGCAGTATTGCGGCTTTCATGGATTGCCTGAACAAAAAGATCAGCATTCATGGTTTCGAGGTTGTCAAGAGCGCGAGCAAAACCGCGCCAGATTTGGGATAAAATGACGCCCGAATTGCCGCGTGCTCCCATGAGAGCTCCCTGAGCAATATCATGGGCAATCTTGCCGATATTTTTCTCCCCTGAATTTGCTACCTCATTATAAGCCGCCTGCATGGTGAGTACCATGTTGGTACCGGTATCTCCATCTGGAACGGGAAATACATTGAGCGCGTTTACAGTTTGCTGATTGGTTCTGAGCCAGACCAGACCAGCTTCGACAAGCTTTCGCAGTCCCTGACCATCCAGGGTCTTTCGTTCTCCCGTTGGGTTTCCTGCAGGTGAAGTGGGATTGGCTTCCTCGATACTCATTCCATCTCCAGACTAGTAAAGATCACATTAATCAATGTTGCTGATACGCAGACCACGGACGTGAACATTCACCTCGCTCACCGGCAGGCCAAACGTTTTTTCTACCTGGTAACGTACATTTTCCGATACGGTATTGGCAACTTCTTTAATCCGGGTTCCGTATTCAACAATAATATACAGATCAATCTTGATATGTTTCTCATCAAAGCGAACATCAACCCCAAGCGTAGGGTCTTTCACAAGTACCTGAACCAGTCCTTCAGCAAGGTTTTTGGCGGCCAACCCTACCACGCCGTAAGAGGATAGGGCTGACTGACAGGCCACGGTCGCGATGGCCCGATAAGATACAAAAATATTTCCGATTGGATTATTACTATCATTCATACGCCCAGCCTTTTATGTAAACCCACAGTTCTTGTCGATCGTTACGAGCTGTGGTAAAATTTCCGCTCGTGGCGGGATGGGTTTCCTTGTCCTGACATCGACCTGCAATTATAGCAAGAAAGGATTAAAAAATGGCAAAGTGCGAAAAGTGCGGTAAAACAACAGTATTCGGGCACAACCGAAGCTTCTCAAACCGCGCCACTAAACGGACGTTCCGCCCGAATCTGCAGCGCGTCACGGTGCTGGAAAATGGTCGAAAGGTCCGCAAGGTGTTGTGCGCGAAGTGTATCCGGACGATGGTTAAGATTTCGTAAATTTAAAGTTCTGATTTCAATCTGAGACAAAAATCACGGCAGGCAGCCGCGATTTTTGTTTAAATTGCTGAACGTAAAGCTGCAATTCCTGCGGCGATACCGTTCGGATGTTTAAATACACTGGTAGCAGCTACAAAAACCTTTGCGCCTGCCTGGTAGCATAAGGGAAGGGTGGTTGGGTCAATTCCTCCATCCACCTGAATCATTGCCTGGCTGGCCGTAGTAGAAATGAGGTCACTCACCTTCTTTATTTTGGGAAGGATCCTAGGGATAAACTGCTGACCTGAATAACCCGGATTCACAGTCATGACCAGCACAAGATCGACCAGAGGAAGCACTTCTTCGAGGGTTGCAGCGGGTGTACCAGGGTTCAAAACGACTCCCGGATTGCACCCAAGAGCACGAATAGATTCTACGGTTCTAAAGATATGCGGGCAGGTCTCAATTTGAACTGAGATACGATTTGCGCCAGCGGCTGCGTACCACGGAATCATCACATCGGGATTCTCCACCATCAGGTGGACATCGATGGGTAAACTGGTAAGCCGACGGAGCGTTTCCACAATAAATGGGCCCATGGTGAGATTGGGGACAAAATGGCCATCCATCACATCAACATGGAACCAGTCTGCCCCGGCGGCTTCTGCCTGAGAGATTTGGTCTGCCAGAAATGCGAAATCGGCGGAAAGAATAGAAGGGCAAATTGTGATGGTTGTCATCGGTTTAAGGTACACCAAGAATGCCGAGTTTCAGGAGGACATAAGCTCCAAAGGGAAGCATTCCAACCCATAATACGATTGCAATGATCGCTAAAATTAGGATATCGGGAGTAAAGAGGGGGGAGAGGAAAGGCTCGGAAGTGGGTTGTTCTTCTCCAGAAGGTTGAGCTGGCGGCTGGTTAAGCGGTTGGGATGGCTGAGAGTATACTGGCCTGGGGCGGCTCACAGGTTCCTGCGTCTGTGGAATAAACGGGGCAGGGGTTGAACGAGGTTGTTCGACTGGAAAAGGTTGCAGAGTTTCGGGTTGGGCGGCAAATGGGGCAAGTAATCTACCAAGTTGATCTGCTGAACGATAACGTTGAGAGGGTTCCTTGGAAAGAACTTTCAGGATAATCTGTTCTAAAGCGGGGGGAATGTCACGATTTAACCGCCTGGGAGGAACAGGGCGGGCTTCGCGGTGTTGACGAGCCAGTTCCTGAGCATCGGTGGCAGTGAAGGGGAGTTGGCCGGTGAGCAGTTCATAAAGGACAACACCCAGCGAGTAAACATCGCTGGCCGGCGACGGGGCTAAGCCGGCGGCCTGCTCGGGAGAGAAATACTGGGGCGAACCCCAGACTTCGTCGGTGTGTTCATCAGGATTGATGGAAGCCAGGGCACGAGCGATCCCAAAATCGGTGACTTTGAGGCGATGGTCCGGGGTGACGATCATATTATGAGGCTTGACGTCGCAGTGAACAATACCTGCTCTGTGCGCGTAGCCGATACCGGCACAGGCCTGGGCAATGAGATTGACGGCTTCTGCTACCGGCAATGGGCCTCGCTCGCGGATCAGCGCCTTGAGATTTTTACCCGGGACGTATTCCATGACAATGAACAATCGCCCTGCATCAAAACCAAAATCGTGGACGGTGACGATATTCGGATGCGAAAGGTTTGCCGCGGCTTTGGCTTCGCGCCGAAATTGTTCCCGAAAGGCCGGGTTGCCAGAAAAATCCTGCCGGAGGAGTTTAATAGAAACGGGGCGCTCCAGCATCATGTCTTGCGCCCGATAAACAACTGCCATACCGCCGGCCCCGATGGTTTCCAGCAGTTTATAACGGTTGGAGAGCATGGGTGTATCTGGAATGTTTCGTTCCATAGCGTCTTTGAACGATTATAACATTATAATAAGTGGCAAGATGCATAACAGATCCATCATCTATTTCATCAAGAGAAAACCTCTTAATATTCTTCTCCTGGCCGTTCCACTGGCATTTATAGCCGAACTTGTGCACTGGAACCCGGCATGGGTGTTCTTGATTTCTGCTGTTGGTTTGATTCCCTTAGCCGGATTGATTGGAGAAGCCACAGAAGCCCTGGCTGCAATTACCGGGCCAAGGATTGGTGGCTTACTCAATGCCACACTTGGAAATGCTGCTGAATTGATCATTACGCTGGTTGCCATCCGGGAAGGGTACCTGGAGCTGGTCAAAGCGTCAATAACGGGTTCCATTCTGGGGAACCTCCTGCTGGTAATGGGTTTTTCGATGGTGGTGGGCGGCGTGAAACACGGTTTGCAGACTTTTGACCGAAGACAGGCCGGTAACCATGCGATTTTATTAACTCTGGTTATTATTGCACTGGTCGTTCCTTCTTTGTTCAGCCATTCTATTGGGTCGGAGTTCTCAATTCAGGTTGAAGCTCTCAGCCTGGGTGTAGCAGCGATTATGATGATTTTGTATGGGCTGGGGGTCTTTTATAGCCTGAAGACAGCCAAAGGTCCAATGGCCTATCATGATGGCGGAAAGCGACCTGCTCCAGAAATGGGTCTGGTTCCAGCAGTGATATTGCTTGCGGTAGCCACGATTGGGGTTGTGGTAATGAGTGAACTGCTGGTTGGAGCAGTTGAAAATGTTACAGAAAACCTCGGGCTCTCCGAATTCTTTCTGGGGATCATTTTGATCCCAATTATTGGCAATGTTGCTGAACACCTGGTTGCAGTGCAGGTGGCAGGGCGTAACCAGATGGAACTCAGCCTGGAAATCGCTGTTTCATCCAGCCTGCAGATCGCACTCTTTGTGGCCCCATTACTCGTTTTTGTCAGTTTACTCCTGGGGCATCCGCTTACACTTATATTCAACCAGTTCGAACTATTGGCGCTTGGGGCTGCAGTGGTGATTGCCGCGCTGGTTGCGGCAGACGGTGAATCTAACTGGCTGGAAGGGGCCGCTTTACTTGCAGTGTATTTAATTCTTGGGATTGGTTTCTTTCTGTTACCCTGAACTATGTGGCAATGGCTTCGAAGTCGGATTAATCTCTGGGTAATTCTTGGGGCGGTTGCTATTTCTGGAACGCTGACGATGTTTCTGGTGGGTTTTCTCTATTTTTATCCATTGCCTTCGGATGCTGGAGGACGGAATCCTTCCCTTCTGACTGTGATACCGGCCCCCACTGTAACCCCGACCATGATGGTTTTAACCCCTGAGGCAACCGCGACGACGGAGGGGCCAGTGGTCGATGGAATCAGAGTTGGTCTTTTCGTGCAAATAACAGGTACGGGCGGTGATGGGTTACGACTGCGTGCAGGGCCAGGTACTGACCAGTCTCCACGTTTCCTGGGGTATGAGTCTGAAGTTTTCCTGGTGAAGGACGGCCCTCGTTTTAGCGGAGACTTTGTCTGGTGGTACCTGGAAGCGCCCTATGATCCAACCCGAAGTGGTTGGGCGGTATCCAAATATCTCAGTGTGGTTGGGAACACTCCAACCCCTACTCCCTGAAGGAAACTCATGGACGAATCACCCGTTTCTATTAAAGCATCAAAAACGAAGAAAGAATTAACGGTGGAATGGAAAGATGGGCATCACTCGGTCTATCCTTTCTGGTTGCTTAGAGCGGCCTGCCCATGCGCTACATGCCGGGGAGGGCACGAAAACATGAGTCCGGAACCCGATCCGAAAGTGTTCCAACATTTCCGGGAGGATTCGGCGGAAAATCGATTAACGAGGCTGGAAATGGTCGGGCAATACGCGATCACTTTCGAATGGGAAGATGGTCATCATTTTGGAATCTACACCTGGCATTATTTAAGGGCATTATGCCCATGTAATGAATGTCGAAATTCTTCATAAAAAAAAACCGCCGCCCTTGACCTTGTGGACGGCGGTTGATGGCTGATCAACGGCGTGGTTTCTTTCGGCCAAATGTCCACAGGAGGACGCCAGCCAGGGCGGTGAGGGCGCTGAGCCCAACGGCTGCCTGAACAACTGTCTTGGGTTCCATCCCTGGCATGACTACCCGTCCGTCTCCATACGAGGAAAACAATTGTCCCCAGGGGGTCTTGAGGGCTTCTTGCACACGCTTTCTTCCCACAAACGGATACCAGTATACGTTGTGATAAAAGTTGCTGGCAAAATAAGACCACGGCACAATGGGGCTTTGTAGCAAGACTTTCTCAAAAGGTTTTAGTGGGCCGTGGTAGATCATCTTTTGGCCACGTGAGGCAAAAGTATCTTCCTGAACAAAATTCCAGGGTTCTTCCTGATTGATATCATATCCGACAATTTCAATTTCACGGGGATCACCAACCCCCAGACCGAGTTCATGAGCAATGCGAATGAAGGGGATGGACATCGGATCAAACCCTTGCAATTTCGCGGAGACCGCATCAATGGCCACCTGATCTGCCGACGCGAGGAGGATATTTTTCTCATGCCAGCGCATCGCTCTGGGGCCGGGGCCATCTCCTGCGAAGGTTCCGTCCATAAGGGCGAAAATTCCCGGATGAATTTCTTGCTGGATCATCAACAAGTCCACCAGAGTCTCGTGAATCACACTGTGGGTCCAGTGGCGGTTGCGGTGGAGCAACCCGCCGAAGGCATTCTTCATCGCCCCTGTAATGGTTGTGAATACATGCGTTTTTACCGTGGGTAAATGAACAATGTTCTTCCCGACCAGTGCTTTAGGGATATATACCCCATCGGGGAATACTTTGTCCAGAACCAGGAATGAATGGCTTTTAGGTTCGTAACGGGTCCATTCAAACTCTTCGTTATACAGGTAAATACAGGGTACTCCATAGGTATCAGTGACAAAGCGATGCTTGTTGTTGATTTCCCCAACCGAAGTATCGACTACGACGGTATCATTATGAATGCCGACCAGATCACGATAACCGAGTTTTTGAAGGGTTCGAATTGCCCCCTCCAGTTGCCATGGTGTGCTGGAGCAAGCAGGATACCATGTTTGCCATGAAATGTTGATCTTTAAACCAGTGGTAACGTTTTTAGGGAGCGCCTGTTCAACGCCAGCCTGACGCATGACGAGTTCGATGTCGTCCAGCACGGTGCGAGGCGATGTTTTAATTACAGCCACCTTACCTTTACCCGGGAATTGAGCCATCATTCTACCCTCCTGTGGGTATATTGTACTTCATCAGAGACTTCGATTGACTTAACAATTGTATTAGCCAGGGCAATTGCCCTTTCTTCGGCAATACCGGTGTACTCATCGGTTTTCAGAATAGACTGAAGAGTCTCGTTATCGAGGAATTGTTGAAAGATGGGATCGACGGCGATCATCTCCGACAGAGGGTTAGCCCTGCCAGACTGAACTGCCTGCCAGGCCTGCATGGCAAGGTCGCGTAAACGCTCATGCATTTCCTGGCGGTTAGCACCGGCTGTCACCAAAGCCATGAGCAGGCGCTCTGTACCGGCAAAGGGGGCAAATTTATTGACATTTTGGGTGATCGCGTTGAGGTTGATTTTTAAATTGCGCACAATGCGATTGGAAACGGTGAGCAGTTCATCGGCGATGAGGAAGGCTTCGGGAAGAATGGACCGGCGATTGGCACTGTCATCAAGGGTACGCTCAAGCAGAGAATGGGCGGCATTGTTCCAGGCAACCTGTGGGAGCGAAGCCAGTAACCGAGCCAGTGAATCGATCTTTTCTGCCTGAATTGGATTTCGCTTAAAGGGCATGGCTGAGGAACCGACCTGCCTGGAGCCGAAAGGCTCGGACCACTCTCCGATGACGGGAGATTGAAGGATGCGCAGGTCAAAGGCCAGTTTATACAGAGTCGATCCCATCGCGGCCAGCGAAGATAGAACGGCATAATCCTGTCGGCGAGGATAAGTTTGCGAGGTAATATCAAAAAATGGGAGTCCAAGTAATTCGCTGAGGCGGTTTTCGAATCGCTGGAAGTTTTCTACTCCCAGTAACTCAATATACGAGGCAGCTGTCCCAACGGCTCCTTTAAACCCTTTCCCTTTGATTTGATTCTTAAGCCTTTTCAGATCTTGAAAATCGGCCAGTAGATCCTGAGCGTAGAAACTCAAACGGTAACCCAGGGTAGATGGCTCAGCTGGTTGAAGATGGGTAAAGGCCATGATGGGAGTTGCGGCGTAAGTGCGTATCTGGTCGGCAAAAATAGATAAAAGTTGGGTGAGTTTCTGTAAAATAATTTCGAGAGCCTGACGCATTCGAAGGGCTTCAGCGTTATCTTCAATGTCCATGGATGTGGCACCCAGGTGAATGATACCGCCAGCGGTGGGACATTGTTCAGCGAAGGTGCGCACTTCGGCCATGAGGTCATGGTGAATTTCGGCCTCAATTTCTAGCGCCCGTTGGAGGTTGATAGTTTCGGCTGCTGCGATTAACTCAGCGACCTGCTCTGTAGAAACCAAACCAAATTCAGATTGAGCCTGTGCCAGAGCCACCCAGATCTTTCGCCAGGTCAAACGTTTCTGGTTTTCGCTCCAAAGCTGCCGCATTTCCGGGCTGGCATATCGCCAGGAAAAAGGGGAAAGATATTCTGAGAAAGAAACCATGGGTTTATTTTAACCGCGATTGATTGTGAGTCATAGGTGCAATATAAAAGCCAGGGGGAATATCGCGATAACTCTTAAGAAACTGCAAGGAGTATTCAATTGCAATCTCGTGGATGTAGCATATAATTTAACCAAGTTAAAGCCAAATTGTGCAGGGGGAAATGTCCCTGAAGGAATGATGAGTCGATCCGTAACTTTATTGGCAGGAGAACTGTGTGGAAACACAACGGATAACCCAGAACTTCAATCAAAATTCACAGCCTGAAGACCAGCTGCGCTCCGGAAGTGTGCTCATCAACCGGTACCTGATTCAAGAGGTCATAGGGGTGGGAGGAATGGGGTCCGTTTACCGGGCACGGGATTTACATTTTCCCAATGTGGTCAAGCTGGTTGCCGTGAAAGAAATGATCAACCAGGCGCGGGATGAACAGGTACGTCAGACTATTATTCAAAATTTCGAGCGTGAAGCAAACATCCTGGCGACTTTGAGCCATCCCTCCATTCCCAGGATTTTTGATTATTTCAGCCACGATCAACGTTCTTACCTGGTAGAGGAGTTTATCAATGGCCGTGACCTTGAGGATATCCTCAATGCTTCGCCGGGGCCGTTACCCGAAGAGCAGGTTGTTTCCTGGGCTATTGAGCTTTGTGATGTGCTTCAATACTTACATAATCATAAACCCGAACCAATCATCTTCCGGGATATGAAACCATCCAATGTCATGGTCAATCAGGATGGGCATATCGTGCTGGTTGATTTTGGGATTGCGAAGGCCTTTCGGGTGGGTCAAAAAGGGACGATGATTGGTACAGAGGGATATTCACCCCCAGAACAGTATCGCGGCGAAGCCACCCCCCTGGCCGATATTTACGCATTAGGTGCCACTTTACATCATCTGCTCACAAAACGTGACCCCAGGGTAGAGACTCCCTTTACTTTCAACGAAAGACCGGTGCGGCGGTTCAACCCTGCTGTTTCACCTGAGATGGAGGCCATCATCAGCACCGCTGTTCAGTATAATCCGGCAGATCGGTTTCAGTCAGCAGAGGAAATGAAGGAGGCACTCATTGCGGCCGCCCGTAAAACGGGTATTTTATCTCGAATTTCCACTAAATCGATCTCTCTGACGAAGGATGATGGCATCAAACCGATGTGGACCTTCCAGTGCGAGGATGAGATTCGGGGTTCTCCCGGGGTAGACAACGGGATTCTTTTTGTGGGTTCGTATGATAATAATCTTTACGCTCTGGATGTAAACGACGGGAAATTTCTCTGGAAATATCCGACAGAGGGTGGGGTTGTCAGCCGGCCTGCTTTTGCAGAAGGGATGGTGTTGTTCGGGTCGGAGGATAACCGATTGTACGCCCTGAGCTCCAGAACGGGAAAGCTTAACTGGACCTATCCAACGGATGGGCCGATTCGCTGTTCCCCTCAGGTTGCGGAAGGGCACGTCTTCATTGGGTCAGATGACGGCTCGATGCACGCAGTGAATATATTATCCAGCCGGCGGGTGTGGAAATACGACACCGGTGGGCCAGTACGTTCCTCGCCTTTTATTCAGGGAGACCAGCTTTTTTTTGGGTCAGAGAGCGGTGATTTGTTCTGCATGGATTTCAGAGGAACAGTCAAATGGCGTTTTCGGGCCAAACGGGAAATTATTGCTTCTCCGCTGGTAGTGAGAAATACCCTCTTCTTTACCAGCCTGGATTCAACTTTATACGCAGTAGATGCACGGACTGGATGGGCTATCTGGCGGTTTCGCATGGGCAAGGGCTCTGTCTCTACTCCCTGTAATGCGGATAGCTATATTTTTGTGGGGTCGGCGGATGGGTATATTTATTGTGTTGATGGGGGCAGCTCAAAAGAAATCTGGAGATTTAAAACCGATCATCAGGTAAGTGGATCTCCGATTGTCCATCGCGATTCCCTGTACTGTGGATCGGCGGACGGAAATTTATACTGTCTGGAATATCGAACCGGACGATTGCGCTGGAAGTTCCAAACGGGCGGGCCAATTACCAGCGCTCCCACTATTTACAATGATATTCTCTTTATTGGTTCTGCCGATCACATCCTTTATGCACTTTTGACCTGACACTTTACTGGTGTCGGGTTTGGAGATGGGGAGGAATGCGTGCTCGATTTTATTCAATCAATCTTTGGTTTGAAGAAAAAGAAAGAAACCAGACCTTCAGGTCAGGGGGTAGAAACCGCTCCGTTATCGGATGAGCAGCTACAACTGGTGTCAAGTGCGAGAATCCGATTGCAGCCTCCCCAGTTATCCGTGGGAGTTGCTCAATCGGTTGGGCGCCAGCGAGATCATAACGAGGATACGATTTTTACCTTTACTGCCCTTTTAGCTGATGGGGTCAGAGATATTCCGGTTGGTATCTATATTGTGGCCGATGGAATGGGAGGTCACCAGAACGGGGAGATTGCCAGCAGTGTTGCTGCGCGTTCCATGGCGGATTATGTACTCAATAAACTGTATGGGCCTTTGCTGGGTGTGCGCGAAGAAGGTATGAGTGACAGCATTCAGGAAGTCATGGAGGGTGGGGTACGTGAAGCTCATCGCCTGGTACAGCGGAATGCTCCAGGGGGAGGTACAACCCTGACCGCAGCATTGGTGATTGGCGAGCAGGTAACTACAGCTCATGTGGGTGACAGCCGGGCCTACTTTATCTTTCCTGATGGTAGAATGAAAGTAGTCACACAAGATCATTCGTATGTCCAAAGGCTCCTGGAACTTGGTCAGATTACCGAAAAAGAGGCCATGAATCATCCGCAACGGAATGTATTGTATCGAGCGCTGGGGCAGGCGGAACCATTCAGGGCAGATGTCAACACTTTTGATTTACCGCATCCCGGGTACCTGATGATCTGCAGTGATGGACTGTGGGGAGTCGTGCCAGAAATAGAAATTTTCAGGATCATTAATTCCAGTAAAAACCTTCCCCACGCCTGTCATCAACTGGTTGAAGCTGCCAATGCCGCCGGAGGCCCGGATAACATCAGTGTTGTACTGGTGGAGTACTTGAGTTAAAAACGGGAATAAGGCCGTGGACGATTTCTATTTTATTCTGGGAGTACCCTACGACGCGACGCCTGAGGAAATCCGCGGGGCTTATTTTGACCTTGCTCGCAAATATCACCCGGATGTAAACAAAGAGGCGAACGCTCAGCGGAAGTTCATAGAGATTCAAGAAGCATACGAGGTACTCTCCAATCCCCAAAGGCGGGCTGCGTACGACGCCAAGCTGCCCGAGGAAATCAAACGCGGGCCGGAAATTTCTGTTAATTTTAAATTTAGCCGGATGGTTATTCCGCGTATTGCGGAACAGCAATTATATTATGTGCTTTGTGATCTGATCTGCACGGCTGATTTTGATTTCAAGGATTTACCCCCGTTCCATCTCTGCCTTGTGTTGGATCGTTCTACTTCAATGCATGGGGCACGGATGGATATGGTGAAGAGCAGTGCTTTGCAGTTGCTGAGGCAATTTCGACCTCAGGATTTAATTTCCGTGGTGGCTTTTAGTGATCGGGCAGAAGTCATCATTCCGCCAACCCGGGTTTCTGAGATGCCAAAAGATGACGGGCGAATCAGTATGTTGCAAACGGGGGGAGGTACTGAAATTTTCCAGGGGTTGCAACTGGGGATTGAACAGTTACGCAGTATTGACCCCCGATATATGCGGCAACTGGTCTTACTCACGGATGGGCATACCTACGGTGATGATGAAGCCTGTATTCTTCTGGCTGATGAGGCCGCGGCAGAGGGGATAGCCATCAGCGGGCTGGGAATTGGCCATGAATGGAACGATGTACTGCTCGACCGAATTTCGACCGCGAGTGGAAGTAGCTCAATGTTCGTTTCTGGCCCCAAGGATCTTACCCGCTTCTTCGAGCAAAAGCTGTCTGTGCTCAGCAACACTTATGCGCGTGGGCTGACTTTGGAATTTGAATCCTCCCCTGGTGTTGAGCTCAGGTACGCTTTTCGGCTGCACCCCGAAACAACCCCGCTCGCTGTTTCCAATGCAATTCCTCTGGGAACGATCATGTTTCGGAAGAGCATGACTTTCCTGTTTGAGTTTTTAATCCATCCGCAGGCTGCCGAAGTGGACAAATTGACCATCATGAAGGGTTCCATTCGCATGGAAATTCCCTCGAAAAAGTCAGCCCGTACCCGGCTTGTGATTGATGTAACCAGACCCGTCAGTGATCAGGTGGATCGTGAGACCCCTCCACCAACGCTCGTGGAAGCCATGGCCAAACTTACCCTATATCGGCTACAAGAGCGCATTCGTAAAGAAGTTACGGATGGGCAGATTGATAAAGCGACCAAACATCTCCACTATCTGGCAACACACCTGCTGTCTCAGGGTGATCGTGAACTGGCCCATACGGTTTTAATGGAAGCCGAACATATTCAGCAAAGCCGTCGATTCAGCAAAGAAGGGGATAAACGGATAAAATATGGAACGAGGGCACTGCTGCTCCCGTCCGGACTGGAGCAAAAACTATGATACTATGTCCTAACTGCCATCATGAAGAAATGCCGGGATCGCTCTTTTGTAGCGAATGTGGTGCTCAACTGGTCGTAACCGAGGTGCCAACCACCCAGCACATCCAACGCAATCCATCCGATGTGCTTGCAGTGCAGCCGCCAGTGCAAACTCCATTGAACGGCACTGCCATGGCACCTACGGCAGACGCGGTTGTATCGCTTCATATCGTCGATTCGGGACAGATCATCAACCTTGCAGGGCAAACCGAGTTTACTATCGGGCGAACTGCAGAGGGGCAGCCTATTCTTCCCGATGTTGACCTGTCACCCTACGAGGCTTATTCGAAGGGGGTCTCCCGGCTCCATGCTGCGTTGAAGATTCACAATCAACGCATCGTCATCACAGACCTGGGATCAGCCAACGGTACCCGGGTGAACGGGCAAAAAATCGTTCCTCACGTAGATTATCCGCTCAATCACGGGGATATGATCGCCCTGGGAAAATTTACAATTCAGATCCTTATTCGTAAGTGAGGAGATCTATGCCGACGGTGTTAGTGCATATCATGAATGATGATCCTGTACTGGGCGAAATGGAAGCAATGCCTGGGCCGCAGGACACTTTAATTGTGGTAAAAAATCCTCGCCGCAGAGACGGGAAAGACCTGCCATATCTGGAAGCCAATGTCTCGACAGTGGCCTGGCCCCTCATACGGGTTAACTTTATTGAGATTATGCCAACTGGCGAGGAAGAAGAAATTATTACATTCATCCGGGAATAATACTATGTCTGATGATTTTAAGAACCGAACCATTCTGGTAGTGGATGATGAAGAGCGAATGGTTCGATTCATTCGCCTGAATTTGGAGCATGATGGGTTTCATGTGATCCCGGCATATCGTGGCTTTCAGGCGCTGGATGCCATTCGAGAGCATTTACCAGATTTGGTTCTTCTGGATGTAATGCTTCCGGATTTAGATGGGTTTGAGGTTCTAAAACTCATCCGGGAGAGCAGTAACGTCCCGGTGATTATGTTAACCGCCAAGGGAGAGGAAGATGACCGGGTGAAAGGTTTGGAACTAGGCGCAGATGATTACATTACCAAACCCTTTAGCCCCCGGGAGCTGGTTAGTCGGGTTAGGGCAGTATTACGCCGCACTGAAGCTGCCAATCCTGCTTCACGGAGTGAAATTATCGAGGTAGATGATCGGTTAAAAATTGATTTTGGCAGGCGTGAGGTCTGGTTGGAGGGTCAACTGGTTAAACTCAGGCCGACAGAATACCGATTGCTGTACCATCTGGTTCAGAATGCCGGTTGGGTGATGACTTATGATCAGCTGTTGACGAAGGTCTGGGGATATGAGTATCGTGATGAAGCTCATTATGTACGACTGTATATCAATTATCTGCGGCAAAAGCTTGAAAAAGATCCTTCGAATCCAAAATATATTCTGACAGAGCGAGGTGTTGGATATCGTTTTGTGGACTTCCGTAAACGACAGGAAGGATCTTCATCCAGGGGGCTGGACGAGTCGGACAGAAACTGATATAAATACTCAGAAATCAAACCGCACACGTGTGCGAAATGGAGTAAGGTTATGATCAATGAACCAATTCATGTAACGGATGCAGCTTTTGAAAAGACGGTGCTGCAGTCTTCTTTACCGGTAATTGTGGACTTCTGGGCGCCCTGGTGTGGACCCTGTAAGGTGGTGGGACCGATGCTGGATAAAATTGCCAGGGAATACGCTGGCTCGCTGATCGTGGCAAAAGTCAACACTGATGAGAACCCTGAATGGGCGATGAAATACGGGGTGCAGGGAATCCCCACGATGCTGTTTGTAGCTAATGGTAAAGTAGTTCATCGGCAGGTTGGTGCCATGCCTGAAAAGGTATTGCGTGATATGGTAGCTCAATTTCTGGATGTGGTGAAAACCAACGCAGGAAAATGAGCTCATAAAACTGATAAAAAAAGCGGCCCGTCAGGCCGCTTTTTTTATTCAGGTCAAAAGAACGGGGATGGCTTATTAGCCTCTTCTTTCGGAAGCAAGGGCATTTTTAATTGCTCTGGCGAGGCGGGAGATGCCTTCGTTAATTTTCTCGGGTGGCATCATAGAAAAATTCAAGCGCATGGTATTTTCTCCACCACCGCATGGGAAAAACGACTCGCCGGGCACAAATGCCACCTTTTGTTTAACAGCCTCTTTGAAAAGTTCCAGGCTGCTCATGCCTTCGGGCAGAGTAACCCACAGGAATAAGCCACCCCTTGGGTGCGTCCAGCGTACTCCTTCAGGCATGTGCTCGGAAAGTGATTCGAGCATCACATTGCGGCGTTCCCGATAAACCTGGATAATTTTTTGAACATGGCGATCGAGAAAACCGCCTTTACTCACCTCATACGCAACCATTTGATTGAAGGTTGAAGTATGAAGATCGGTTCCCTGTTTGGCCATAACCAGCTTACGGATCACTTCTGGAGGGGCCACTACCCAGGCAAGCCGAATGCCTGGGGCCAGTATTTTGGAAAAGGTGCTGAGATAGATTACGTTGCCGGTGTAGCAATGACCGTTGTGATGTTTCTGGCTGTCGAGGACTTCGATGGGCGTGAGAGGTTCCCCTTCAAACCGTAACTGTCCATAGGGGTCATCTTCAACGATGGGAACGCCGTAATGATCGGCCAGTTCGACGATTTTCAAGCGTCTTTCGAGAGAAATAGTAACCCCGGTGGGGTTTTGGAAATTGGGTAACACGTAGATGAACTTGGGGCCGGTGCGAAGGGCACTTTCGAGGTGATCGGTGATGATTCCATCATCATCTGAGGGCACAGTGACGTATTCGGCTCCGTAGAGATTCCAGGCTTGCAAGGCGCCAAGGTAAGTGGGGGACTCGGTGAGGATGTGATCTCCGGGGTTGATGAATACTTTACCAAGAAGGTCAAGTGCCTGCTGTGATCCGGAGGTGATCAGGATGTTCTCAGCGGTGACCTCAATACCATACCGGGAAGTGTGTTGTGCGATCATTTCTCGTAAGGGGGTATACCCCTCGGTTGAACCATATTGCAAAGCCCAATCTCCCTTTTCTCTGAGCACTTTGGTGCAAGCTTCGACGAATTCTTCTACCGGGAAGACTTCGGGAGCTGGCAGCCCCCCGGCGAAGGAAATGATCTCAGGGTCTTCGGTCAATTTTAATAGTTCCCGAATAGCAGAACTCTTCATACGATGTGTTCGTTGTGCGAAGCGATGGTCCCAAAGTGTCGGCATATCACCATTCTCCTTCTGGTCAAAAATCACAGGTTTGCCTTATAAAATCCGGCTACCCGAGTGCCAGTGATCAGCCAAGTTTGGGAAAGCGGCTGACGACAGTCGCAGGGGTTGGCAGGATGATGCGGTCACCGGGTTTGAGCTCAGCGGGGGCTTTTCCTGGCCTGGCCGAAGCCGATTGAAAGATGGCAATAGGAGTACCTTCTACTGCATAGGGGAGCTCAACGTAGGCCTGGCCGGTAAGGGTGCCTTCGCTGTCGATCGAACAACTTGTGACAGTGCCAATGACGCGCCCTTTTATATCTACCACTGGATCGCCAAGATGAGCGACTCTCACTCCTTTTTCGTTAAACCGGAAGCGGACAACCACGCCTGAACGCTTACTTTCCCGTTGAATAAAGGCGCTTCTTCCGATGAACCAGGGTTTATAAATTTTTATGTAAGACCCAAACCCAGCCTCACCAACTCCCAGGTTAAGATGGCCACCCATTTCATGCCCATAAAGAGGCAGGCCAGCCTCTGTACGAAGTGAGTCCCGTGCTCCCAGACCACATGGTTTTAACCCAAAAGGTTCTCCAGCTTGAAGCAGGGCATTCCATAATTCGGGAGCTTTCTGGGGATGGACAAATAATTCAAACGCCATTTTTTCGCCGGTGTAACCTGTTCTGGAAACAACCAGGTTGAAACCTCCCAGAGTGGCCTCGCAGAGCTCCGTGCGCTTTAAGGCGATAATACGTTTCCGTGTACCCGAATCACATCCCAGCGCAAGAAGGATATCCCTCGATTTAGGTCCCTGCAGGGCAATATCGACCCGCATCTCATCACCTGCTGCTGGATCACGCAGGTTCCGCAAGAGCGCGCGGTATCCAAAAGCTCTGACAGAAGGGTCTTCCCGGTCGATCAGCACATCTCCATGAAGGACAGCGTTCAGCCAGGCCCAATCTTTATCATCGTTTGATGCATTGACCACCACGAGGTATTTTTCTGGAGCGCGATAGTAAACAAGCAGATCATCAATAACGTTGGCATCGGGGTCGAGGAAATGGGTATAGCAGGACTCGCCTACTTGCAGAGCCGCAATATCATTGGCACAGACACTATCCAGGAAGGAGGATGCATCGGGCCCTTCAACCTGATACACTCCCATGTGGGAAACATCAAATAATCCTGCTGCCTGCCGGGTTGCCAGGTGTTCTTCCATGACAGAAGTGTATTGAACGGGCATTTCCCATCCGGCAAAGGGGACCAGACGCGCTCCCATTTGTTTATGGATATCGTAGAGGGTAGTGCGCTTTAAAAAAGATGAAGTGACAGGTTCTTCCCAGTGAAATTCAGGGCGGGCAGGCAGGCTGGCAGGTTTTTTTCCAATGTAGTAGGGTTTGGTAATGTCTTGCGGGTCGCCACTTGCCCGGGTTACAGGTGATAGAGTACTTTCCTGCACGAGAATGGGGCCTGGCAGCCGACGGGTCACATCCTCGTCAAATTTAACATAGCCGTCGGATAAATCTCTTAACCATGTGGCGGCCAGACCAAAATGAGAGGATGGAAAACTAAATTGCAGGGTTTGGTGGTTTATCAGGGTGAGAATACCATCTACGGCACCAACAGGGGTGTTCAGCCGGGTGGGCTGGCTTTCTTGAATCGATAACTCTTCAATACGAGAGGTGAAGGCATAATCGGCAAAAGAACGAACATGCTCACCGGATAAGGTCAGAGACGTCCATGAGTCTGAGGTTTGGGGTAGATCAGAAGTAGCAAAAAAGTGAGGGTAGCCATGGTATTGCACTGAAGTATCGCGGCCTGCTTTTTCGGTCAGTTGATTAACCCGGTTTCGGGCATCTTCGAAGACTGCAAACTCAACCTTTGCGCGCTGAGCGGGACCGGTACGGGTTTCAATGACGTAGGGTGTGGTGGCCTGCAATACATCGGCAATAATGTCGGCTATGGCGGTCATGTCTTCTTCTTTGAGGCCGCGCTGGGTCACCCATGGAGTTCCGAGCCGAATACCCGAAGCGTTGAGGGCAGTTTTGTCGCCCGGGATGGTGTTGCGATTGCAAACAATCCCGACGATATCCAGGATGCGGGCCGCCATATCTCCAGAAAGAGGGGTTCCATTAGGGCCAAGAATGCTTTTACAATCGACATTGGTTAGATGAGTGTCTGTGCCTTTGAATGGAATGCGTAATCCGCGTTCGGCCAGGCGATTGGTGAGGGCTTTGCAATTCTGGACGATTTGAGCCTGTAAATTCCGGAAAGACTCGGTCCGGGCAAGTTTAAAGGCGGTTGCCATCGCGGCAATGGTGTGAACATGCGGGCCCCCTTGCTCACCCGGGAAGACCGCCCGGTCGATCTTTCTACCCAGAGCAGGGTCTGTGGTTATAATACAGGCTCCGCGTGGGCCACAAAGGGTTTTGTGGGTGGTAAACGTGATCACGTGGGCGATGCCGACTGGCGAGGGGACGATACCGGCAGCAACCAGTCCCGCAATATGGGAAATATCGGCTAGGAGCAATGCACCTACAGAGTCGGCAATTTCTCGGAAGCGAGTCCAATCGGGAACCCAGGGGTAGGAAGAATACCCGGCAATAATTATTTTTGGACGATGTTGTTCAGCCAGTTGCCTGACATTATCATAGTCAATCTGTTCGGTCTCAGGATTGACTCCATAATGAACCGCTGTATAGAACTTTCCGGAACGATTCACTGACGATCCATGGCTGAGATGCCCCCCATGAAGGAGGTTCATGCCCAGGATCGTGTCGCCGGGGTTGAGAACGGCGGTGTAAACCGCGTTGTTGGCGGGTGCACCAGAAAGGGGTTGAACATTAACGAGCAGGTGGTCTGGTGTGAAGGCAGGGGTGGCAAATAATTCGGCACACCGCCGACGCGCGAGCGCTTCGACAATATCGGCGTATTCAACGCCTTTATAGTATCGTGGGTCAGCATAGCGGCGGTAATGAGCTAAACGTGCAGGGTAGTCAAGGATGTCCTGCTCGGTCATGGTACGTGTTTCTTCGTCAGGATATCCTTCCGCATATAGATTTTGGAAGCTGGAAGCCAGGGCTTCACGCACAGCCAGAGGGGCAGCGCTCTCGCTTGGAATCATGATCAATTTGCGAACCTGGCGTTCAGTTTCAATCTGGGTCAATTCATAAACATCTGGATCTATATCGGCCAGACCACCGCGAAAGAGAAAATCATTCATGAATGTGCCTCCATCAGGGTTTGCATCGTTGAATCTTAACACTAAACGATGGGTAAAACAACAAGAAAGGCCGTTTTGATACATAACGGCCTTGAGAGATGGGTTATTGGGGTGGTACAAACCTTCATCATACTATCATTGTAGAAAGAGTTTCTCCAATCATTCAAGTGTAAAATGTCCCGGTTTGGCGGGAATCTCAACGTGCCCCGGCACTCTCCCTGGAAAATTTTGCTGGTCTGAGGAGATGCTTGCTAAGAGTGATCGATTGTTTTTTTAATCCACTGGATGATAAAGGCAATTACTTCTTCCTGCTGGGGCTCGTTGTGGAGTTCATGATAAAGGCCAGGCCATTCGCGAAACGTGAGTAAGTGAGAGGGCACTTTCTCGGCAAATTGACGAGTGGCCTGAGGAGATACAAGGTGGTCTTCTGTGCCCTGCATCAACAACAAGGGTACAGGGAAGCGCTCGGCCTGGCTCATCACCCATGGCCCGGTTTGAATGAGGTCAAGCCCCAGGCGGGCAGAAATTAAAGGGGTAACTAACGGATCGGAAGTGTAAGCCTGAATCACTTCCTGGTTGTGAGAGAGATTGTTCACGTCAAGGCCGTTATTCATCTGAAGACTCGGTGCGATACGGCTCAGCACCCTTGCCAGAAATACTTTCAAGGGGGGCACAGGGGCACCGACTGCCAGCGCCGGACTGGTGCATATCACACCGGCAATTTCTGGTTGACGCTTCAATGCATAAAATAATACTTCCAACCCACCCAGGCTGTGTCCGTAGAGAAATACTGGAAGATGACTCGATTGTGCCAATGCGACGAAGTGGTCTATGTCATGGAGTGCAGTGTTAAGGCCCGGGATGTCGCCGCGCTTGCCATCACTTCGGCCATGACCACGTTGATCGAAAGATATTATGTTCAAGTGATGTGCAGTAAGAACCCTAGCAACATGATCATATCGGGCACAATGTTCCCCCAATCCGTGAATCAGCACAATACTGGCGCGGGGTTCATCTTCGCAAAGCCAGGAACGGGTATAAAGACGGGCACCGTCCTCTGTTTGCCAGAATGCCTCTTCGATCTTCATCTTATTAACCTCCTGCAGGCTTCACACGGCCATTTCGATGGGTTTGTCTTAACCTCACGGCTCAAGGCCTGTCTTTTTCCTCTAATGAAGGCTAAAATATTCTTCCTTCAGGTCTAAATAATACAGATAGTCTTCAGGGGTAACATTGGGCGGACAGCGATGATCACAAAATGGTATATATCCTCCGCGTTCCACCAGTGGCACCAGGGTATCCATATATCTTTTAATCGCTTCGCGCCCTTTTCCAAGCTCGATTTTATCGAAGCCGCCCATAATGCGCAGGTCTTTCCCATATTCTTTGAGCAATTCAGCCGGATGGGTGCATGAATTAACCTCATAAGGGAACAAACAGTTAACCCCACCTTCCATCATGTATGGCAGGATAGGACGCACATCACCGTCACAATCAATATACCAGAGATCCACTCCGTGAGCATGTAATTTATCAGCAATTCGGCGATACCTTGGAGTTATCACCCTGCGAAACCATTTTGGAGATACGATTGGTCCTGATTTATACGCAATATCTTCCCAGCCGGCGGCAAAGTCAAACTGAAAGTGTGGCAAAAGCTGATCCAACGCCTGTTCAACCAGCTGGCAGGCGGTTTCTACCATGTCTTCAACCATTTCTGGATAATCATAGATGGCGTACGCCAGCCCTTCAAAGGTGAGCATATCGCGGATTTTCCCGATCATTGAGCCAGTCCAGATTCCCAGGGGATAATCGCGGTCGTCGGGATGCTGTTGTTTAAGAGCGTTAACATCCACTTTTCTGGCTGGATCATCCAAGCGAAATCGTTCTGCCTTTACTCTTTTCCAGTCGTTGGGGGTTACAATGCTGGATCGAATGAAGTGGGGAATGGTATCATGCCCGTCCAGAGGGACTTCGGCAAGGAGGCCGTCTTCGTTGATCAAAACCCTGGTTCGTTCTCGAATTTCAACAATCTCACGCTCGAAGGGTGGGTTCATCCAGACGTTACCACCGATGGTAAAAATACGGTCGAAATTAAAAAATTGGTCAGCCTCTTCGTTACAGGTAATCCCGTTTTCATAGAAAAGAGGCCATTCTGTAAAATTTTCATCCCAGTACCCAAATTCCATGTTAAAGCATCGGTCAAAGGGCTGGTAATGCATTTGGCGGTTAAACCGTTCTCGATCGGTCATGGTTCCGGGCCATTTTTGGCGGATTGGCTGAATGATTTTCGTGGGCTTCATCGCTTCCTCAGGAAGGGTGGTTGGCGTCCAGAAAGTTGGAAAACGTGATAGGAAAAAAATACTCAGGATGATTGTACCAGCATTCGCAAACCCAATGATGTTACACTGGTCAGGTTTTTCTGGCCTGGCTAACTTGTCAGATCAGCCATTGCAGGTAAAATTGAGTTGAACCCGATTTTTTTCAGACTGAGGAAAAGATGCTGTCATTGCAGAGAATATTAAACTCACTGAGGCCTGATGCCCCGTCGCTTTGTATGCTTTATGGTGATAAGAGTGGGATGCTTATTAGAATGGCCGATCGTTGGTGTGGGCTGGTTGAAAGGTTTGTGGATCTGTTTGGAGCGGATGGAGATTTATCTCTTTTTTCTACGCCGGGTCGCACGGAGGTGGGGGGAAATCATACTGATCACAATGCTGGCAGAGTGCTTGCGGCGGCAGTGGATCTCGATTTGATTGCAGTGGCAAGCCCGACCGATGACGGGGTTATCACCGTCTACTCGGAAGGTTACCCGAAGGTTGTAGTAGACACCCGAGTGCTGGAGGCACAGGAAGAAGAGCGGTATACCACCGGGGCTTTGATTCGAGGAATTTGTGCGAGGATGCAGGAAACTGGATGGAAAATCGGGGGATTCAATGCCTGTATTACCAGTAATGTGCCGAAGGGTTCTGGTTTGAGTTCATCGGCAGCATTTGAGGTGGGGATCGTTTCCATTCTCAACCACCTCTATAATGAGGGAAGAATCGATCCGGTGACCAATGCGATTATTTCGCAGTATGCAGAAAACAATTATTTTGGGAAACCATGCGGTTTGATGGATCAGACTACCTGTGCAGTGGGCGGGTTTGTGACGATTGATTTCCGGGATAACCGCAATCCGGTGGTGCAAAAGTTAGATTATGACTTTTCGCATAGCAGACATGCGCTGGTGATTGTGGAAACCGGGGGAGACCATGCCGACCTTACCGATGATTACGCGGGGATTACCAGTGATATGCGCTCGGTGGCTCAGGCTCTGGGTGGAAAGGTTCTTCGAGATGTGAGTCGAGAACAGGTTTTGGCTTCGCTTCCTGCGCTGCGGGGTAAAGTGAGTGATCGGGCTTTGCTACGGGCGTTCCACTTTTTCGACGATAATGACCGTGTTGTAGAACAGGTGAAAGCTCTGGAACAGGGGAACTTCCAGCGTTTTCTCGAGCTGGTCAATGAATCGGGGAGAAGTTCTTGGATGCAGTTGCAAAACAATTATTCCATTCGTAATCCCCAACACCAGGGGATTGCTCTGGCTCAGACCCTTACACGATATTTCCTCGGAAATCGAGGGGCTTGCCGGGTGCATGGAGGGGGATTTGCAGGGACGATCCAGGCGTTTGTCCCGGTGGAGATGGTTGAGGAATATGTGAAAAAGATGGAAGAAGTTTTTGGAGAAGGAGCCTGTTATCCGGTGATGATTCGATCCGCAGGATCGGTTCGTTTGAATCTTGAACAGGGAGAATAAAACTATGTTGTATTATGGACGTCAAACCGTAGCATTGAGTAATCCTCATTTTTCCATTGAGGTTCTGGCCGATGGAGGGCCGCGTGTTGTCCGCCTGATTCCTGCCGGGAGCAATGTAAACCTGATGGCAGAAGCACCCTCGGCTGTAGCGGTTACCGAGTGGGGGCCTTACCACTTTTTAGGTGGCCATCGTCTCTGGCATGCCCCCGAAGCTTCTCCCCGCTCGTACGAACCGGATGACTCAGGAGTGCAAGTCAAGAAGGATGGGTTCGAAATGCTGGTAGAAGGGCCAATTGAACCGCATAACCGCGTGCGGAAGTCCATCCGTTTTACCATGGACCCTCAAAAGCCGGTGGTGTATGTGGAACATAAACTGGAAAATCATCATGTCTGGCCGGTTGAAGTGGCCGCCTGGGCTATTACGCAGATGTGTATGGGGGGAACCGGTATTGTTCCGTTACGGAAACCGGGTGTCCATAAGGGATTGCTGGCTGATCGGCAGATTGCCCTGTGGCCTTATTCGGATGTAGCGGATATGCGCTTTATCATGCAGAATGATTGGTTTGCAGTTCGAGGAGAGCCTAAACCTTACGCTTTCAAAGTAGGAGTATTTAATCCCTGTGGGTGGATCGCTTACCTGTACGGGGAATATCTTTTTATCAAGCGGTTTGAAGTGAAATCGGGGCAGTTTGCTGATTATGGATGTAATGCCGAAATTTATGTGATGGATCAATTCCTCGAGATAGAGACACAGAGCCCAATGACGGTCATCGAACCGGGCGCGAGCATGACTCACGTGGAACAATGGGAATTGATCAAAGTGAAATCGACCGATCTGGCGGCGGTGATCGAAGAAGCCGGATTGTATTCTGATTGAATGCGTTCTTAGCGATGGCATAAATTTTGCTCATCTGGGTTTACTATCCTTCTGATACCTGATATTAAGGCATCAGAAGGTTCTATTTTTAAGGGAGCGAGGGTTGGAATGTGGGCATTACTTCGGTCGATTCTGGTTCAGGAACGAGAATATTCCGAGTCCATCGCTGACCTCGTCGAGACCACTCAACAATCGGTGGTTTATTGCGTTCTGGTGTTATCGCTGGTTGGATTGGTCTGGGTAACCGCCAGCCACCCGGGGGAATTGTTGCTTCGAACGACGCCAATCATGGTCCTTCTTCTGGGGCTGGGGGGATTGGTTTCAGGAATGATTCGACGGCATCAATTTTTTCTGTCTCAAATTGTCTGGCAGACTGGGCTGATGGGTTTAATTGTGCTCGGATATTTGCTGTTTGAGATTCCTCAAATCAGTTTGCTTCTGATTTTCCTGCCGCTCATAGGAATGGTGACAATGGGATGGGGTTTTGCACTGGCGGTCGAAGGCGCTGTCCTCCTCCTGGTGCTTTTTCTTGGGCATCATGCCAATCCACCTCTGACCTCTCTGGATCTTGTACTGGTACTTGCAGGGAGCCTCGGAGGTGGTGTGTTGGGCTGGGCGGCAACAAGCGCCATGTTAACGCTGACTGAGTGGGCGATGACCAATTTTCACCAGGCCAGAGTCAATATCGCGGAAGCGCGTCGGCAAAGGGAAGAACTGCTTGAGACTCAGGAAGACCTGCTGCAAGCCAATCGAGAACTGGCAAGGCTCTCTCAACGATTAAAGGTGATGACCCAGATTGCGGAAGAAGCCCGAAGGGTAAAAAGCGTGGATTGGCAATGGCGGGAGCTGTTCTTGCCACCATCGCTCCGGTGATTCTTTATGCCTTTTTCCAACGGCAGATCGTCAGTGGCATTGCCACTGCAGGGCTGAGTGGAAGGTGAAATCCTGTTATGAAGGCAAACACACGCCAGGATTTGTTCCTGGCGTGTGTTTTTTTAATCCAGCTTTTCCCAAAGGAAATCGTAGGCACGACGGCCATGGATGCGATGGCGGCCTTCAAACAGATCGGTTTCCAACTCGCCCGTAGCACTATAAATGGAATAGATCTTTTCTCTGGCATGGCTGACAGCCTGTTGTACTGCAGTGATGGGAAAGATTGGGTCATAATTACCGCTTTCCACAAGTACCGGGCGGGGAGCAATAAGGCCGATGAGGTCATGCATCTCTCCGAAGCGAGCTAAACCAGGGACATAATTGCAGAAACAGTGATCCATAGCCAGAATACTGGCCCGGAACGAAGAATAATATCCGCTGATTACCACGGCGCGAATTCTCTCATCGAGGCAGGCAGAAAAAAAGGTATGCATTCCCCCGCCAGAAATTCCCATGGCGCCGATTCGTTGCGGGTCGACATCATGGCGGGTGAGCAGGTAATCAAGCAGACGGCGGGCGTCAAAAGCGCGCAGACCAATTACCGATCCTCCAAGGTGGATTGCCAGGGCTGCAGTGTGATGGCAGGTTGTAGGCACGGGTTGCCCAATGGTTTGATTCAAATAAGAGAAATCAGTTTGCCTTTCTCCGAAACAGGAAATTTCGGGAGCGGCTACCATGAAACCCCGCTGGCAAAGAGCCACTCCAAAGTCACGGTGGTATCCATCCGGGGTGTTGCGTTCCTCGCCATCTTCCCAAAGGCCAACGATATCTTTAACCCCATAACCATGTCCATGCAAGGCCAGGACCAGCCGATAGGGGGGAGTGACGTGTTTGGGGATGAGAAGGTAAAATGGGAGAAGAGCATGTTGCCATGTCCGTATAAGCCACTTTTCACGGCGGTAATTTCCTTTATCCACGGTTTCCAGTAATTTTGGTTCAAAGGGTGCAGCAGGTAAATTGGTAAACCCGATGGCCTGGTCTAAAGCGGGGCGCACCTTCGCTTGCCAGGAACGCGCCTCATCCATAGTTTGAGCTGTAAATCGATAGGGTGCGTCTTCGGGATGATAGAGTTGCCATAACCCGAATGCAGGTTGGAGCTCGGGGAATTCGCTGGAGCGTAAAATTATGGTGGACATGAAGTAAGGCCTCCCAAAGTGGGTAATCCATTATTTTGCTGTATTCATTCATTATAGAACGGTTTGTTAATGTAGATCGGTATCGGAAAGTCAGTTTTACCAACGGTGCTAAAATTTAACCGGTGATAAATTCAACCAACTCTCCTGAGAAGGGATAATCAGAGGAAAAATGTCAAAAACTCTTTCGATCGGTAAAATTCGTGGTTTACAGCAGACCTCGACGGGGCGAGGAGTCTTTGCGATTTGTGCACTGGATCACCGCAATAATTTGCGCCAGTTATTGCATCCTGATGACCCCGCTGCCACTACCCGCGATGAAATGATCTTTTTTAAAGTGGATCTGGTTCGGGCTCTTGCTCCCGTTAGTAGCGCGGTTCTGGTTGATCCTGAGTTGAGTGCGGCTCAAATTATCGCTACAGGGGCGTTACCCGGGACGACGGGTATGCTGGTGGCAGTAGAGGCTTCAGGGTATTCGGGTAACCCGGATGCCCGTGAGAGCAAAATTTTACCCGGTTGGAGCGTAGCGAAAACTCGCCGTATGGGAGCCAGTGCTGTAAAACTGCTGGTATATTATCATCCCAATGCGCCGACGGCCTCGATGATTGAAACCCTGGTTAGAGAGGTTGCCGATCTTTGCGCTCGCGAAGACCTTCCACTGTTTCTTGAGCCGCTTTCCTATTCGATCGATCCTTCTCGTAAAAAACTCGCTCCTGATGAGCGCAAGTGGGTAGTTGTTGAAACTGCGCGTCGCCTGACGCCCCTGGGAGTGGATGTTTTAAAAGCCGAATTTCCACTGGATATTGAGGCAGTATCCGATGAAATGGAGTGGCGCAAGGCATGCACGGCTCTTAGTGAGGCAAGTGTTGTACCATGGGTATTGTTATCGGCCTCTGTGGGAATAGAAACCTATATGCGCCAGGTCACGGCGGCTTGTCTTGCGGGAGCTTCTGGAGTAGCTGTGGGAAGGGCTGTGTGGAAGGAAGCGACGGAGTTTACAGGGCAAGCGCGTTTAGATTTCTTGAACACTACTGCTCGAGATCGTATGGAGCGTGTGACTTCTCTCGTCAACGCCTTGGCTCGCCCATGGAATGAATTTTATCAACCTGAACCGATCGGTGTACAATGGCACGCTGAATATCCGGAGTGAGAAACTTATGAAGCCACTGAAAGAAGTTGTCCGGCGGCTTATTGACCTGCGAAAGCAGGGACAAAAAATGACTCTGCTGGCAGTATGCCCAAATTCCGGCGCAGTATTGGAGGCCGCAATTCAAGCAGCAGCTTCGCATCGAAGTGTGATGTTGTTCGCTGCGACATTGAACCAGGTGGATCGTGATGGTGGCTATACCGGCTGGACTCCGAAAAGTTTTGTGGAAGACATGCAAAGGCTGGCCAACAGGATAAACTGGAATGGGCCTTTGTATCCTTGCCTTGACCACGGAGGTCCATGGCTGAAAGACAACCAGGCGCAATTTCCTTATTCGAAGACCGAAGCGGAAGTCAAAGAAAGCCTGTTTGCCTGCCTTCATGCCGGATATGCTCTACTACATATTGATACTACCGTTGACCGAAGCCTGCCACCTGATATGGCACCCGCCATTGAGGTGGTTGTGGATCGGGCTGTCTCATTGATTGAAGCCGTTGAGAAGGAACGGAAACTTCATCGATTGCCCGAGGTTGCTTATGAAGTTGGCTCCGATGAAGTCCATGGCGGACTGGTGGAATTTGACCGATTCCGAGAGTTTCTCATCCTTCTAAAGAAGAAGCTCGATCATGCTGGATTGAGTGAGGTCTGGCCAGTATTTCTGGTGACGCAAGTTGGGACGGATCTCCATACTACTCGTTTTGATGTAGAAGTGGCGAAACGCCTATTTGATCTGGTCAGTCCGTATGGAAGCCTGATCAAAGGCCATTACACTGACTGGGTGGAGAACCCTGAGATGTATCCGGAAACGGGGATGGGGGGAGCCAATGTGGGACCTGAATTTACCACGGTAGAATATCTTGCACTTAAGGAATTATGCGTTCGAGAGAATGAACTTCTCGGTGGAAGCCCTGACAAGGCTTCTAATTTTATGGGGCACCTTGAAAATGCCGTAGTCGAATCGGGGCGCTGGAAGAAATGGCTCTTCCCGGAAGAAAAAGGAGTTCCCTTTGAGGAATTATCGAAGGAGCGCCGGGAATGGCTAACTCAAACCGGGGCACGTTATGTTTGGAGTCAACCCGCGGTACGCCAGGCCAGAGGGCGACTCTATGAGAACCTACGTGAAGTGATTTCAGATCCCCATGCATGTGTTGTCGGGCAGATTCAACAGGCGATTGACCGGTATATTGAGGCATTTCACCTGACAGATTCGGCCAGCCTGTTTGAATGACATTGGAGCGAACCAACTCAGGAGATTGAAGCAATGAATAAGGATCGAGTTAAGCTAGCTGTTGTTGGCGTGGGAAACATGGGAAGTTTCCATGTGCGTGATCTGGCCAAACAGGCTACGGCAGAGCTTGTGGCCATTTGTGATATCGACCGGGAGAAAGCCGATCGATATGCCTCAGAATTCGGCGTACCGGCTTTTTATGATTACCGGGAAATGCTTGATCGGGCTACCCTCGATGGGGTAGTGATTGCCACTCCGCATTACGATCATACCCCGATCTCTATAGATGCGTTTAAACGAGGGCTGCATGTCCTGGTTGAAAAACCGATCGCTGTTCATGTGAAAGATGCGCGGAAAATGATCGCGGCTTATCAGGAGGCGCGAAAGGTCAAACCTGATCTGGTTTTCGCCATTATGTTCCAACAGCGCACGTATGGATTCTGGCGCAAAATTAAATCGTTGATCGATGATGGCGAGCTGGGAAAACTGGTACGCACTACCTGGATCATCACGGATTGGTTCCGAACACAGGCCTATTACGACAGCGGCGGTTGGCGAGCAACCTGGAGAGGAGAAGGGGGAGGGGTATTGCTCAACCAATGTCCGCATAATCTGGACCTGTTTCAATGGTTTACCGGAATGCCCAGGAGGGTGGCTGGATTTGCTTCAATTGGGAAGTATCACAATATTGAGGTTGAGGATGAGGTTACCGGTTATTTCGAATACGAAAATGGGATGGTCGGCCATTTCATTACCACTACAGCCGAGTCTCCGGGGACGAATCGCCTCGAGATTGTTGGAGAGAATGGCAAACTGGTCTTTGAAGATGGAAAACTCACCTTTGTGAGAAATCGACAGTCGATGTTTACTTTTTCAAAGACCTCAAAAAGTGCCTTTGATAAAGTGGAAGCCTGGGAGATCAATATCCCCTACCATCATCATGGTGAAGGTGGGCACCGTTTCGTCCTGGAAAATTTTGCAAGGGCTATCCTTTTTGGCGAGCCATTAATTGCCAGGGGTGAGGAAGGGTTAAATTCACTTACCTTGAGCAATGCCATGATGCTTTCTTCCTGGTTGAAAAAGCCAGTGGAGCTTCCTCTGGATGAGGACGAATATGAGGCACGGTTGATGGAACTGGTTCGAACCTCACGCTTTCAAAAACCAGCTCCGGTTGCCCTGGATGAAGATCTCAATAAATCCTTTGGTTTTCATTAAAACAGGGGAAGGATGATGGTGAAATTATCTTTTACCACTTTGGGGTGCCCGGAATGGGACCTGGATAGGATCTGCTCTCGCGGCAGAGAGTACGGATTTGACGGGGTGGATTTTCGGGGTTATTTGGATACGATTGACATTACCACCCTGCCTCTCTTTACACGCGAGGGGGAGCAAACAAGGCGCCGGCTGAATGATGCTGGTCTGGAAGTGAGTGGCATCAGTTCAAGTATTACCGTATGTGTGTCTGAGCGACGATCGCAAAACCTTGAAGAGGCAAGACGGACAATTGCCGTGGCCAAATTACTCGGAGCCAAATATATTCGTGTCTTTGGCGGGGGAGACCTGCGTCATCACAGCCGGGAAGAGCTGGCAACGATTGGGGCAGATATGATGCAGAGCATCCTCAGTTTAGACGGGGCTTCGGAATTGGTCTGGTGCTTCGAAACCCATGATTTATGGATACAATCGCAAGACTGCCGGTTATTACTTGATGCGGTACCTTCTCCGGCGTTTGGAGTGTTATGGGATATGGGGCACACTCCCCGTGTAGGCATGGAAATGCCTGCAGAAACTCTGAAAGCTCTTGGGAAGCGAATTGCTTATACTCATATTAAAGACGCGGAATATAACCCTCGCCATCCTCTGGCAATGAATGATGGGTGGAGATATTGTTTGCCAGGAGAAGGAATGCTGCCCATCCGTGAGGCGGTGCTCCTTCTGGTAGAGAGTGGATACAATGGCTGGATGGTTTTTGAACATGAAAAGCGATGGCACCCTGAATTGCCTGGGCCGGAAGAGGCCTTCCCGGCATTTGTTCGCTGGGCTCAGAAGACGCTGAATCGGGAGGAATAGCATGTATTACAGTGGATTTGCCGATGAAGCGGGAGACTCGCTGGATGTACAAATTCGAGCGACCAAAGAATTGGGGTGGAAAGCTATTGAGGCTCGGAATATCGATGGAGTCAATCTGACGGATCTTTCAGATGAACAATTTGAACGTGTTTACGAGATGCTTTCGGAAGCAGGCGTTGAGGTGGATTGTTTCGGGAGTGCAGTGGCCAACTGGAGCAAGCATCCACGGAGTGATGAAGACTTTGACCGCAGTAAGGCTGAGTTAATGCGGGCCATTCCACGCATGCACCGTCTGGGCACGAAACTGATTCGCGGGATGAGTTTCATGGTTGCTCGGGACGAACCTCCTGATAACCCCGACCTGGAGAAACTCATTTTCGCAAAGGTAAAGCATCTTGTGCGTATGTGTGAAGATGGGGGTGTGATTTATTTGCATGAGAATTGTGCCAATTATGGAGGACTTTCCTACCAGCATACTTTAAAGTTACTGGAGGCTATAGATTCCCCTAATTTCCGATTGGTTTTTGACACGGGAAACCCTGTTGGAACGGATCGACGTATTGGAACGCCACCGTACCCAAAGCAAAGCTCGTGGGAATTTTATGAACAGGTGCGAGAGTTTGTGTTACGGGTGCATATCAAAGATGCAATCTGGAAGCGCGATACCGGGGGAATTTTTGCTGAACTTGAGCACACCTTCCCTGGAGAGGGACATGGTGACGTGAGGAAAATCATTGCAGATTTAAAAGCCAGAGGTTTTCAGGGGGCTTTGTCCATTGAACCTCACCTGGCGGTTGTCTATCACGATGATTCAACGAAGTCGTCTGAAGAAATTCGCTATGCTAATTACATAGAATATGGGCGAAGGTTAATGCGCCTGGTGGCAAGCCTATAAGGTCGGGGGCGGTCCCAGCAGACCGCCCCATTCCTTCACATCAGGTGGTTACCTTGAGCCAGCCGCCATCAATGTAATAGGTTGAGCCAACGCAGTAACTGGCCTTATCGGAGGCGAGAAAAACAAACAGGTTGGCTATTTCTTCCGGAGTGGCGAATCGCCCAATGGGAGCATTCTCTCTGGCAATGTTCTCCAGGTATTGTTCCCAGGTGGTCTCTTTTCCTTCGGTCAGCAGTTTTGCAGTTTTCACCCAGTCAGGGGTCATCACCAGCCCGGGATTGACCACATTGACGCGGATTTTCATGGGGATCAGTTCATTGGCTAAACATTTAGAGAACATCACCAGCGCGGCTTTTGTAGTGTTGTAGATGGGCTCATAATAGAGGGGTTGGGTTGCGCAAATGGATGCGTTATTGAGGATGACACCACCACCGCGGTTTGCCATGCCCGGGGCAAGGGCGCGCGAAAGCCGGACTGCTGCCATGACGTGTAAGTCCCAGTAATATTGCCAGCGCTCGTCGGGTGCGGTAAGAATCTTTTCTTCACTTCCCGTACCTGCATTGTTAATGAGGATGTCGACCCCACCAAATGTGGCATGAATGGCGGTTGTAAAAGCCTCAATATCCTCAACTTTACTCACATCTGCCCGAACACCCAGCACGTGCACACCAAATTCTTTTTCAATCCGATGGCATTCGTCTTGCAATCGGTCTTCGTTCCGGGCGCAAAGCGCCAGATGAACACCTTCTTCTGCAAATGCACGGGCAATGGCCAGGCCGATTCCCACACTGCCGCCTGTAATGGCGGCTACTTTTCCCTTCAACCCCAGGTCCATGCTTACCTTCCTCTTTCCCTATTCTGTTTTTATTTTACAGGTCAATCATGACTTTGATGTAGTTCCCACCCGATGACTCGATGGTATGGTAGGCCTCTAAATACTGCCGAAACGGGAAGCGATGAGTGATCATGGGGCCGAGACAGAGTCTTCCCCCGGACACGAGTTCGATCGCGCGCAGGTAATCTTCTTTCTGGTACATTAAAGTCCCGATAAGGGTCAATTCGTGATCCTGAACCAATCCGAGATCAACCACAGGTTTTTGCCCGAAGACTCCCACGACAACAATAGTGCTGCCCTTCCGGGCAATTTCGATAGCGCTGGTGATCGTATCTTGTACCCCAACGCATTCGAAAATTACATCGGCTTTCCGCTCGCCCATGTATTCAACTACGGCTTTGGCAAGGTCCTCCTTGCGGGGATTCACCACTTTTTCGAAGCCGCATGTTTTCGCCATTTCCACTTTGTAGTCACTGATGTCAGTGATCATTACTTTTGCGGCACCAAGGGCTCGGGCACATTGTCCTACCAGACTGCCAATAGTGCCAGCTCCCAGAACAAGGACGTGTGCTCCAGAGACAGAACCGAAGCGGCGCAGAGCATGGACGGCTACTGAAACCGGTTCGACCATTGCACCCTCATCCAGTGAAACGTTCTCGGGGAGTTTTAAGACTTTTTCGGCGGCGACCGGGAAATATTCCTGCCCGGCGCCATCTGTCTGGAATCCCATGACTTTCAGGTGGTCACAAATATGGTACTGCCCAGTTTGACATGGATAACATTTTCCACAGGTAACCTGGGGCATGAAAACCACTTTATCACCAGGTTGAAACTCAGCGACCCCGGGGCCTACCTCGGCAACTATTCCTGAAACTTCATGCCCCTGCACTACAGGATAGCCAGTATAAGGGTGTTTCCCGTGATAAACATGGATGTCCGAGCCACATACCCCAATTCGACGCACCTGGATGAGTACTTCCCCGGCCTGGGGCTGAGGTTTATCGATTTCGCGAAACTCTATTTTTCCGGGTTGGGTCATGACCGATTGTAACATTGCACAAACCTCCTTCTTGTTGGAAAGAATACCATTTATCCGTGGAGTGCGTACTCAATTAAGTCGGTAAGCGGACAGGTGGCCAGCCCGATGACATGGTCAGCTCCGCCATAAAAGACGTAGACCACTCCATTGACTACAGGGTTGGCGCAGGAGAAGACCACGTTTGGCACATCACCCCGCAACTCCCACAATTCTTCAGGCCAAAAAATGGGTTCCCGTGGGCGACGAATTACCCGGGTTGGATCTTCCAGGTCGAGTAAGACTACACCCATACGGTAAACTCGTTCCTGGTTATAACCATGGTTGATTAATAGCCAACCGTGCTCTGTTTCAATGGGGACGCCATTGCTCCCCACACTCAGGCTATCCCATCCCTGCCCAGCACGCGGTCCATAAATGGGTTTCATCCACTTTTCAGGCCAGGTAAGCAAGTCCTCTGAATAGGCCAACCAAACCTGGGGCCAACGACGATGCAGGGCGGCATAGCGTCCGTTGATTCGGCGTGGAAAGAGCACATGGTCTTTGTTGTCTTCTCCACGTACGATAGGGCCCAGGGTTTCCCAGGTGATGAGATTATGGCTACGGGCTACCATGGGAAGGATACCTCCCCCGAGATGAGTGGGTTTCCCTTCACCTGAAAATTCCCGTCCGTAGGCGGTAAAGGTCATGTAGAATGTCCCTTCAATTTCTACCACGCGAGGGTCTTCTACCCCGCGGGAATCAGCAGCATCCCGGGGTTCAAGGATGGGTTGTTGAAGGCGATTCCAGTGAAGTCCATCCTGACTGACAGCATACCCGATACGACTAATCCAATCGAGCCCTTGCGCCCGGTAAAGCATGTGGAAAAGGCCATTGTGGTAAATCACCGCTGGATTGAAAACGTTGTAGCACTGCCAGGGAGATTGCAGATCGGGTAAAAAGATGGGACTGGCAGGATGGCGGGATAGTTTCATGAGAGATGCACTCCTTATTCGTCGAGGTTTTAATGGGTCCAGGCGGAACCCAATTCCCAGAGCGTGAAGTCTCGAATTTGAATGTGACCGGATTGAGCGCTTACCATAAATTCAGGGAATTCTGAATCGGGCAGGTAGCATGAAGTGAAAGAGACCAATCCATCCTGGGCGAATAACTCCAGAGAAGTTCGATCAACCAGGATACGTACTTTGAGAGGTCCCGAAAGAGGTAAAAGTGGGGCGGTCTGGCCCTGGTAGGAAATGGTTCCTGAATGAAGATCAAAAACCACTTCTTGGCCATGGATTTTAAACTTCAGCCTACCATGGCTTTCCGGTTCGATCTGGCAGGAAAAATCGATCAACCCATTATTTAAGTTGGGAAGAGTAAAACTGTTATTCTGGAGTGGAATTTCTGAGTAATAATGCCGCTGAATATAAAGGGTTTCAATCTCACGAACGGGTAAACGAGATAAGCGCAAGCCAAGAGGCGTCTGTACGAGGCGGAGTTCGCATGGGAAGCTCATTTGCTGGTTGAAAGGCATCCCCGGGTACTTCCCTCCGCGCATCCAGGCAATCTGAATCCGGCGTCCTTCCGGGGCATCACTGTACGTTTGACATGCATAACAATTGGGTCCGTAATCTCCGACGATTAAATTGGTTTCGGGTTGGAAGTGCTTTCCATCAAAGCTTCCAATATAGTAGCGCCCATTCCCTGCAATCCACACCCATTTAGAAAAGTTTGAGCTGCCTTCCAGGGAGATTTCAAAGAAATCAGGGCATTCGATACTATCAGGGGCAAAAAGAGTATGTAGAGGTGACCAGGTTTTCAGATCGGGGGAGGAAAAGAAGGCAAACTCGTTTCCATCGAGATAAAGAGTCATAATCCAACGACGAGATGGAGCATGCCAGATGACTTTTGGATCACGGTTCTCGGGGCGCACACATGCCAGCACCGGGTTCCCTGGATATTTTTGCCAGGTATATCCCCCATCGGTGGAATATGCCAGACACTGTGTAAAGGATTTCCCCTCTGAAGCTGGCGAAGTGTTTCCAGCGGCAGTATAAATTAGAACGATAGGAGGGTGCCCCCCCTGTTGAAATTCAGTAGTATTTTCCCAATCTACCACAGCACTCCCGGAGAACATGGTGCCCAGTTCGTCGGGTTCGAGAACATTGGGAAGTTGTTGCCAGTGGACAAGGTCGGGACTGATGGCATGTCCCCAGGTCATATTCCCCCATTCCAGGCCAAAGGGATTATGCTGAAAAAACAGGTGATAGATTCCCTGATAATAAAACAAACCATTGGGGTCATTCAGCCAATTTTTTCTGGCGGTGAAATGAAACTGGGGGCGAAGAGTCTCGTTGTAATCAGTGGTATCGACCATAGGTCCTCGCTGTTTCAATCATTGCATGAAGGTTTTCAAAAGGAGTATCGCGACCGCATTGATCGCCTGTAGACAGAATAAACCTACCTCCATCAGCCGCAGCGTCGATTGCCCGTTTGCTGGCAGAAATGACGTCCTCCGGAGTTCCATGAAGCATAACCCGGGTGGTGTGCAAATTCCCTTTCAGAGTCAATTTATTTCCATAAAGATGTTTAATCTCTGCCAGATCGCAATCTCCCATAGGAGGTTCCTCAAGAGGGTCAATTACGGTTAGCCCCGTTTCTTCCGCAAAAATTCGCACCAGCTCTTTTTCTGGGCCGCACGAATGCACATGACTGAATATCCCATCCCGGGAAGCCATTTCCAGAACTTTTTGGACGGCTGGAAAGGCAAGTTGATGGAAGATTTTTACGGACTGGAACACCAGGGTGCCTGACCCGCCAACACAGATGAAATCGGGTTTGACTTCAAGAGACATGATGCGTTGATAGCGTTGAACGGCTTTCTCAATTCGTTCTTCAGCCCAACGCTCATGAAGTTCGGGATGATCAAAATAATAAAAAATTTCTTCCTGGTTGTTGAGTGCTGCGGTGGAAGTAACAAACACTCCCACCAGTCCCTGATCTCCCATTTGTTCTTTGACGCGCTTCAATCCGTTGGGGCCTAAATCTACCACTTTCCGACCTTCTACAGGTTCCCAACGCCTAGGGACCGGAGGGAGAGATACTTTCTCAGGGGGAATATTCATGGTAGGAGGGTCAGCAACATAATAAACATTGACGGTAGGTTTCCATACCATCTTCCCATTTTCTTTGCGCCCTGCCTGAGTTATGATGCGCTCGGTACTTCGGAAAACAATAAAATCTTCCCAGCCTTCATCCCTGACTTCCTCGGGGAAAGTCAATGGGAAATAACCATCCATGAGAGAGTCGATGTTGAAATATTTTGCGCATTCTATGTAGGCTTCCCAGATGGGTGGGTCATTATAAAGGTAAAGTTGCCAGAAAGGCTTTCCGGTTAATTTAGCCGGTATCATGTTTGAGAAATCAGGCGCTACAGGGACGCAGTCGGGGATTTCACCTTTCAGGACTGTTAATAATCTCTGGCGAGGATTCATAAAATGCTCCGTTTCACAGTGAAAACGATGGCGTCATTAGCCGGTATTGAGCAAACCCATTCATGGTTGGCTTTTTGTTCTGGAGGTTCTCCCCTCCAGCTTTGATCGGGCTTCCATCCAACTGGCAAGGTGATGAGCTCATTCTGGAAGGATGGACTGTAGTTGATGAGGATTAATAGCCGGGTGGTCTCGTCCAAAGGATGTTCGGTAGTTCCAACCTGAGGATTAGATTTTCGAGAAATTTTCTGGCCGGACATTTCTTCAAAAATCATTTGATAAATTTTCCAGAAGGGTTGTGCTTTTGGGTCATAAAAAACCCCCGGGCTTTTAACCAGAGTGATTTCCAGAGGCAGGGAGAGAAAAATAATCTTCCCCTTTCCATAAGGATGAAGGGTGAACACGGGGTTGCCATCTGGCTCTACGGCGAGTGCTTTTGCGCCTTGCAGGGCTAATTCCAGGCGAATCGGGGCGTCCAGGGTTAATTCGCCAAAGGCACTGCTGGTGAAATGAACAGCCTGTGAACGGTGAGAACGGGTTTGAATTTCAACCCCAAAAGGTTCATTGAAAGGTGATAAGAGGCCATCATGGTAAGAAACGTAAAGAATGGCCCCTTCTCTAACACGGTTAAGCAATTGTAACCAGCGTTGACGGGAAATGACAGATTGCCCCCGAACGCAGGGTAGCAAATAACATGGTGCGGATGGGAGGGATTGGTCTGCGAATCGGAAAGAGAGATCGAATCCGGCCTGTTTAGACAGGATAAAGGTGGCAAACGCAACTCCCCATTGATCCTGATCGTGCGAGAGAATGCAGACTGCGTCTTTCAATGTTTCTGGCAGTTGGTGGATGGGCAATTTCTCAAGCCAGCGTCGAAAGTTTCCGAATTCTATTAAGACTGGTTTCGGAGCATGTTCGAGGGTCAATAAACCCAACTCCCTTTCACATGCATTCCAATCATAAGGAGCATGTTCAAGGTGTGACTGGTCAAAAGCACACCACCAGAGCAGGCCATGACAACCATGAGCCCAGAGTGAAAAGAGGCAGGTCCGAGCAAAGTCGGCGGCAATGCGGTCACTTGCAAGGAAGGGACCCAGTGTGCCCAATTCTTCGGGAAATGTCGGTTTTCCGCCAATATCGGCATAAAAACGGGTTTCGGCGGTTGAATGTAAGATTGTCCGTATGGTATGGATGGGATCCAGATCGCAATAGGGGGTGAAATACGGATATGGATGGGTTGTGAGAATATCGTTCCATTCTGCTTGATCTTGAATGCGCCAGATAGCATCAGGGTCTGGGGAAAGGGAATGCATACCAGAGATCACAGGGCGGAATGGGTCTTCCGCGCGAATGGTGGTGGTAATGGCAGAGGTCCACTCCCAGGCTTCTTCGGGTGAGGACAGTGGTGCCATGCAATTACATTCATTGCCCAAATCCCAGGCTAAAATTGCAGGATGATCTTTCATCTCTCGGACAAAGAAGCGAACAAAACGCACCTGCCATAAACGGGCAAATGGATCTGAAAGCACATTCCGTCCCTCGAGTGCGGGTGGAACAAAAAGCCTACCACTCATCCAGCCGGTTAAAATTCCGACGATCAATTTTAAATTCATGGTTTCGGCCAAGTCGGCAAAGCGCCTGAAGCGAGACATCATGATGGGATTTACGCCAGAAAAACCAGCATCATCTTCTGGAAGAGGAGCTTCACCAAAACGCACTTCTTTTGGAGTTCCGGCGCCAGCCCGTAACAAAGTGATAGGTTGAAAATCGGGCCAGAGAGGGAATACTCGTAAAATTTGTAATCCATGCCGGGCAAGTACCTGAAGGTCGTGCCGGACAATATCTTCTTTCCAGTCTGACCACATACGGGTCCCTGCATGTGAGGCCCAATAATTACAGCCGATTATAAAGTTGCCAGGTTGGGTGAGGAGTGATTCTGGTGTGCCCATGGATTCTACCGCCCGAAAAATTTTAGAGCGAATTAATTGTAGCATTCCTTGGGGGATTGTAAGAGTTTTATAAGATGGCTTGACATCTCGGTTTGAGCAAGTAGAATTGATTTCCATAAGGAGATGCTATGAAATCAGAGATATTCCCTTCTGGATTGGTTCCGATGGTTACCGAAGTCACCGAGCGTGGTGAACGAGCTTATGACATATATTCGCTGCTATTACGCAACCGCATCATTTACCTTGGTACAGCGATTGATGACAGGGTTGCGAATAATATCGTGGCACAAATCCTGTATTTAAGTAACGAGGATCCCGAAGCTCCGATCAAAATGTATATTAATTCGCCGGGTGGCCAGGTATACGCCGGGCTGGCCATTTACGATGCTATGCAGGTGGTGCCTAACCCGATCAGTACCCTGGCAGTGGGAGTGACAGCATCTTTTGGTACAGTTCTTTTAACGGCTGGAACGAAAGGGATGCGATACGCCTTACCGAACGCCACGATCCATATGCACCAACCTCTGGGGGGAGCACAGGGACAGGCTACAGAAATTGAGATTCAGGCTAAAGAAATCCTCCGTCTGAAGGCACGTTTGAATCAGATTCTCTCAGCCCATACGGGGCGAACTGTGCAGGAGATTCAGCGGGATACGGATCGAGACCGGTATATGACCGCTGATCAGGCAGTTGAGTATGGACTGGTGGACTCGGTGATGGAAATTCCTGCTGTAAAACGCTTACCAGGTCTATAAATCTAAAATCGAGGTGCCTCCGTTGTTTGTTTCTGAGAGGGATGCGTTGCGCCGGGAGAAGGATGATTACTTTCGAACCAGCCGGCATAGCCCGTTAAGTGCCGAGCAAAAAGCTACCTTTCAGGGTTTGCAGTATTTTCCGGCCAGTGAACAATGGGTGTTTGATGTCCCCCTGGAGCGGTACGCTTCTCCAAAAAAGGTGCTTCTAACCACCAATACCGGAGATGTGCAGGAATATCTTAATGTTGGGCAGGTGTGTTTCTCTGTAAATGGTGAAGAGGTAATCCTGCAGGTTTATCAATCTATCCCGGGAGATGATTACTTTATCCCCTTTGTAGATGCTACAGCTCCGCATGAAACGTATGGAGCTGGGCGTTACCTGGAACCGGACATTATCCGAGAGGGCTGGTTGCGATTGGACTTCAATCAGGCTTACAACCCTTATTGTGCCTATAATGACCTGTGGAGTTGCCCAATTCCCCCTGTGGAAAATCGATTGAAGATTCGTATTGAAGCAGGAGAGATGAACTTCCATGAGTAAAAAACTACGGGGAGATCCCCGTAGTTTTTTATAATCAACCAGTGCAAATACCAAACTCGTATTGCCTTGCCCAGGTATCTTTGTCGCCGGGAAGGAGCTCAATTTTTTTGAAAACTTCTACACTTACCACATGTGTGGTTCCCCATAAAGCTATGCGCTCTGGAGGGAAATTAACTTTTTCGCTCATGAACAGCCCATCATCCGAGTGATGAAGCTCCCACATGGTACAGAATTCTCCCTCAGATGGTTCGCGGAGTTGCTGAAGGTTTGTCAGGCGGCAGTAAAAAGGTGTGGCCGGTGTACGATGCCAGGATAGTTCTCTATCATTTACATTCAAAATGGAAACCTGTTTTTGAATATATTTTCTGGCGGCAGTATCTGCAAAAAAGGGAAGGAAACGTCGAATCCACTGGGGGAGCTGGTTTCGGACCATTGGGGTAATGTCTTCAAAGGCGATTTTCTGCGGAAAACGAAGGGTATAGTCTGGCCCAATCGGTCGTTGATTAATTCCGATGAAGTTATGTACATATTCATTGGTGAGGATGGACTTCTCCCCTGTATTTTCCAATTCGTATTGAATCATCATTCGATTATTTTCTACAGAAATCTGCTTTGTCAGTCGCGCTGCATACCCCCGGCACTCGATTGGATGAACCGTGAAAATGACCTGTTGCTTTGAAGCAGTTATTTCAATAGGAAACGGCTGAGAAATCTGGTGAGGATTCCAGAAGCTGTAGGTCGGGGAGTCCAGTCGGGTGAGCAAACCAATGCCCAGTTTGGGGAAACATTCCCCGGGCTTTGCCTCATCATAACCTATGGGCTGGTCAATTCCAAATTCATTACAAATGCCAATGCCGCCGGTTCCTTTTCCTGGAGTATAGTCCTCAGGAACACAAAAGGTATGCTGGCCATCCAGCGTGACCTGTGTAATGAACCCGCTCCAGTCGAAACGTGTGCCATGATAAGCCACACCAGGCTGAGAGATTTCTACCGTAAGCCGATCACTTTGGAGCATGATTGGTTGTTCGATATTCATGGGAATTCCTTTCATCCTGTCAATTGGAATGGATTAAAGTTGGTGTGCCAATCATAATAATCTTCCGATTCGGCTTTCTTTAGTGCCGTTACTACCCAGTAGGTTACAGGAGTCATCAAGACCTCGATTCCGACCTTGAAGATGTAATTTGTAATCACAAGGGTAGTGAAGATATCCCATGGGAAGACGCCTGCAAGGGTGGCAATTGCAATAAATAAGGAGGTATCGATGACCTCACCGATCAGGGTGCTGCCGATGGTCCTTGTCCAGAGCCAACGTCCCCGCGTTAAGAGTTTCATCTTTGCCAAAACATAGGAATTGCTAAATTCTCCGGCAAAATAAGCGATCAGGCTGGCGAATACGATTCCTCCGGAACTAAATCCGCCCAGAATGGCATCGTAAGCCTGTTGTCCGGCATAGTTCTGCCAGGTGGCTTCACCGGGAAGGCCCTGGATGATACGAAAAACCAGGGCTGAAAAAGCCAGGGCAACGAAACCTGCCCAAATTACTCGCCTTGAACGCCTGTATCCGTAGACTTCAGTAAGTACATCCCCAAAAATATAACTGACAGGAAAGAGGAGAGTGCCGGCATCAAAGGCAAGATGAAACCCCAAAATAGTGACTCCCCAATCTACAATTTTTGCGGCTGAAGCAATGTTACTGATCAAGAGAACGGTAACGAAAACGACCATGACCAGGTCAAAATAACGATATGGACGGAAAGTTTCGTCAGGTTTGATCTTCGTTGTCATATAGTGTTCGATTTATAACGCCGGGTTACTTTTAATCTTACCCTGAAATCCGAAAGATGTGGGAATGTCTGAGTTGACTGGTTGGAGTGCAAATATTTGCCTGTTTATTAAGAATATGATAGACTTATCGATTGCCATGTTCAAATATCTTCTGCACTGGGTGATTGTTTTCTGGTTAGGAGGTAACTTAAACCTGCTGGGTCAGCAGGTGTTGATTGATTCACCACGACCAGGGGAGGCTCTTCAGGGGCAGGTGCCTATCATCGGTACCACTGACATTGAGGGAATTCGTTCTTTCGAAATCAGCTTTGCGTACCAGCGAGACGACACCAACACCTGGTTCTTAATCGGACAGGGGGAGGGTGTTTTTCGCGGTCAAACCCTGGCGGTCTGGGATACTACAACGATTAGTGATGGAATCTACCGATTAAGGATCCGGGCTTTTCTGAACGACGGTCGAACTCTGGAGTCGGTAATTACAGGGTTAAGGGTGAGAAACTATTCTCCAATCGAAACGAATACTCCGGAACCAGATCGAACGAGTATCCCGGGGGAAATTACAACCAGGCCTGCAGATTACCTTCCCGTGAAATTAACCAGCACAATTGAAGCTGAGCAGGATTTACAGGTTACCACGTCCATGCTCGGAAACAGTCTGGTGCGGGGCGGCTTTATTGCACTGGTCATCTTTATTATTTTGGCGGTGTATCTTGGATTACGAAGCCTGTTTCGCAGGGGGTAAAAGTGTTCCATTTTGGGAATCGACGATCTGAGCCTGAGGACGATGTTGCTCGTTATCTCATTGTCGGGCTGGGAAACCCGGGCCGCGAGTACCAATTTAATCGACACAATATTGGTTTCCTGCTTATTGATCGGTTGTGTAGAGAATTGTTAACCACTCCAGGAATGGTTCAATCCAAGGCGATCATCGCGAAGGCGCAATTTGCCGGAAAAAAGATCATTCTTGCAAAACCCCAGACCTATATGAATCTTTCCGGGCAATCGGTTAGCTCTCTGGTGCGTTTTTATAAAATTCCAAACGATCATTTACTGGTGGCTCACGATGACCTTGACTTGCCGCTGGGAACAATCCGATTACGCCCGGGTGGAGGTTCGGGAGGACAAAAGGGGGTTTCCTCTATCATTCAACAGCTTGGTACGCAGGACTTCCCACGGTTGCGGATTGGAATTGGGCGGCCACCTGGCCGTATGGATGCTGCGGCATACGTCCTGCAGGATTTTAATCAAGAAGAAAGAGAAATTTTACCTGAGGTTTTGGATCGAGCGGCCAAAGCGGCTCTGGTGTTTATTGAAAATGGGCTTGAGACAGCCATGAACCAGTTTAATGGGAATAAAAAGAATGGAAATTCCCTTGCTTGACAGGATTCGCACTCTTCCTCCGTTCCAGGATTTAGTCGTTGATCTGAAGAGCGGGATGTCGGTTCCGGGTTTGGCATTGCCTCGTTCTGCCCGCCTTCCGGTGAGCGAAGCGTTGAGGCGTGAACTGGTTCGTCCGGTGTTGTTAATCACCGATCGTGCTGACCGGGCTCTCATGCTTGCTGATGAACTGGGCTTCTGGTCACCCAATTCGCCTCGCTTTTATTTCCCAGAACCCAATCCTTTATTTTATGAACAGGCCGCCTGGGGAAACGTGACCCGGAGAGATCGTTTACAGGTACTGGCTGCTCTTGCAAGCCTTTCTCTCCCCGGAACTTCACGTCCGGTTGAGCCTCCTATAATCGTTGCTCCTGTGCGGGCTGTGATGACACGTACGTTACCGCGGCGTGAATTTATCAAGGCCAGCAAATCCATTCGAGTGAAACAGGTAATTTCACTCGATATCCTCCAGCGTTCACTGGTGGAGATGGGATATGAACCCGCGGATATGGTCGTTGAACCCGGGCAATTTTCTCGCAGGGGGGGGATTTTGGACGTCTGGCCGCCTGCCGAATTGAATCCGGCCAGATTGGAATTTTTTGGGGATGAAGTAGATACTCTTCGTTCCTTTGACCCTGCAACTCAAAGAAAGCTTCATTCTATTGATCGGTTATCGATTACTCCAGCAAGAGAGATTCTACAGGGAAAACGTTCTGTAGAAACGGAATTGGATGAATTTTTCATTCCACTGGTACACACAACCCCTGCTACGATTGTAGATTATCTGCCACATGTCTCTCTGGTTTTAATCGATGATCTGGATCGGGTGCAAATGGCTGCCCTGGAAATTGAGGAACAGGCAGTTAAACTTCGCACCGAATCGATTGCGGAAGGCACCCTGCCTGAGGATTTCCCGGTTCCTTATGTGAGCTGGTCAGAATTGCTGGATCATTTAAGTGGTAAGGTTTGGGCGGAGCTGGGTCGGACTACCGCTGATGAAAACCCGAAGCTGGCTGAATGTTTTACTCCCGGCCCAAGGTATGGTGACAGGCTAAAACCATTTCTGGAATATGTCTATGAACGTTGCCAGGCGGGAGATCAGGTGGTGGTGGTTTCCAGACAGGTAGCCCGGATCCAGGAATTATGGCAGGAACAAGCACAACCCGCGATCCAGGTTCACCCGAGTTTTATTGAAGGCACCCTTAGTGAGGGGTGGGTTTTACGGCAGCCGGATGGTAAAAACCTTCATCTCCTGACCGATAGCGAAATTTTTGGCTGGGAGCGCCCTCAACCTCGCCTTCGTTCGCGGCAGGTTGTATCACCTCCTGAGGCTGAATATACGGATTTCAAGGTTGGAGATTATGTAGTTCATGTTGATTACGGCGTTGGCCGATATGCCGGGTTAATGCGCCGTGTTATGGAGGGGGTGGAAAGAGAATACCTCACCCTCGAATACGATGGAGGAGATACGCTTTTTGTGCCGGTGTATCAGGCGGATCGGTTAAGCCGCTATGTGGGACCAAGTGGAGAGCCTCCAGTCCTCACCCGTTTAGGCGGTAATGAATGGCAGGGGGTCAAGCAGCGAGTCCGCGAATCGGTGCTTGAGGTTGCCAAAGAACTGCTTGATTTATATGCACAACGGCAGGTAGCCAAGGGGTTTGCGTTCAGTAAGGATACTCCCTGGCAACAGGACTTAGAGGCGGGTTTCCCGTATATAGAAACCGAAGATCAGCTCCGAGCTATCGAGGCCGTAAAGCGAGATATGGAACGACCACGGCCTATGGATCGTCTTCTTTGTGGTGATGTGGGGTATGGAAAAACCGAGGTGGCGTTACGGGCGGCATTCAAGGCAGTGATGGATGGAAAACAGGTGGCAGTTCTGGTACCTACCACCGTGCTGGCGCAACAGCATTATGAAACCTTTAAACAGAGGCTTTCGCCTTTTCCAGTCACGGTGGAGATGCTCTCGCGATTCCGTAATTCCAGAGAACAGAATCGAATCGTCCGACAGCTGGCTGAGGGCTCGGTGGATATTATTATTGGGACGCATCGTTTGTTACAGCCTGATGTTCAATTTCGTGATCTGGGGCTGGTGATTATCGATGAAGAGCAGAGATTTGGCGTTACTCACAAAGAGCATTTCAAGAAACTGCGCACCTCGGTAGATGTCTTAACCCTGACCGCCACCCCCATTCCACGCACATTGTACATGGCACTCACGGGTGTGAGGGATATATCTCAAATCAATACGCCTCCTGCGGAACGCTTGCCTATCGTTACTCACATTGGCCCTTATTCACCTCGGTTGGTGCGCCAGGCGATATTACGGGAAATCGAGCGTGGGGGACAGGTCTTTTTTGTCCATAATCGGGTGCAAACCATCCATGGCATGAAACAACATTTACAGAAATTGGTGCCAGAGGCACGTATTGGAGTGGCTCACGGTCAGATGCCAGAAGATGAATTATCGAAGGTCATGATGCAGTTCACCGCGGGTGAAATTGATGTACTTTTATGTACCTCCATAATCGAATCGGGACTTGACATTCCGAATGCAAACACCCTGATTGTAGATCGAGGGGATACCTTCGGGCTGGCGCAGTTATACCAACTTCGTGGGCGGGTTGGACGTGGGGCGCAACGTGCGTATGCGTATTTTTTCCGTCATCGAAGAAAGAACCCCACCCCGGAAGGGCAGGAACGCCTGGAAATCATCGCCGAAAATACACAGCTTGGGTCGGGATACTCCATCGCCATGCGGGATTTGGAAATGCGCGGCGCCGGGGAACTGCTTGGGACACGCCAGCATGGAATGATTGCAGCAGTTGGATTTCATCTTTATACCCGAATGTTAGCCCAGGCTGTGCGACAACTCCGTGAAGCTATGGGATTGAAAGGATCAGAAGAGGAGCAAGGTCAGACCGCTGTCAGGTTGCCGGTTAGTGTAGATTTACCCCTTGCTATTGGGATTCCGGTAGAGTATGTGCCTGACCCTCATTTACGATTGAAGTTATATCGGAGGCTGGCCGACCTGGAACGTGAAAGCGAACTGGATACCCTGGAGGAAGAATTCATCGATCGATTTGGCCCTCTTCCAGAAGAAGTTAAGAATTTATTGTTCCAAATGCGGGTGAAATTACTCGCTCAAAAAGCCGGGCTGGCTTCTATCTCATTTGAGGGAGATCAACTGGTACTGCGTTTTCCAGCTTTGCCTGAAGGGGTGACTGACCGGAATCTCCCTGCTTTGGGTAAAGATGTGCGTGCAGGGAAAAATGCCTATTGGATCGCGGGGGGAGGTAATGGTAATGGTTCCTGGAAAAGTCGATTACTGGACGTTCTTTCTGGTATGATTGAACTATCACAACCAAACCACGTGAATCCTGTCAGGTGAGATAGAACTGAAAGAATAAAAGATCCGCCCTGGCTGGTTGTAATTTTTGGTTTTACGAAGTATGGTCAGTTTATGTTTGTACAGATCATCCTGATCAGACGATCTTTCTGTATTTATTGTGACTATGATCTGTTAGCAAATAAAGAAAACAAGAGAGTTTCCTCTCCAAATACAGTTGGTGTAGATAGAATGAGTATGAAATATTAATGGACTTTGTTGACTTTGATTAAGAAACGATTTAAAATAGAACATAATTTCAAGTTTTGCCCGGGACGAATAAGGAGCTTCTGACATGGATTTTCGATTGCATTCTCCTTTCCACCCAACCGGAGATCAACCGGATGCGATTGAGAAACTGGTTGAAGGTGTTCGGAAAGGGTACCGGCACCAGGTGTTGCTGGGGGCAACAGGTACGGGGAAGACTTTCACCATGGCAAACGTGATCTCCCGTTTAAATATGCCAGCTTTGATCATGGCGCATAATAAAACCCTGGCCGCGCAACTGTATGCCGAATTTAAGGAGTTCTTTCCAGAAAATGCGGTGGAGTATTTCGTCTCCTATTATGATTATTATCAGCCCGAGGCGTATGTTCCTCAACATGACCTCTATATCGAAAAAGAGACGGAAATCAACGATGAAATTGAGCGACTGCGCCTTTCTGCCACGACGGCTCTCATGTCACGGCGTGATGTGATAATTGTTGCCTCTGTTTCATGCATCTACGGGCTTGGCAACCCTGAGGAGTATGGGAATAAAACGATCCGTCTCTCGAGAGGAACCATTTATCGACGCAATGCCCTGTTGCGGATGCTGGTTGAGGGGCAATATCAAAGGAATGATCTTGAGCTTCGGCCAGGAGTCTTCAGAGTACGGGGGGATACCCTTGAGATTCACCCGGCATACGAGGATCGAAAAATTTATCGGGTGAGCTTTTTTGGAGATGAGATTGAACGAATCATGGTGTTGAATCCTCTCACCGGTGAGGTTTATGATGAACCCGAGGAAGTCTTAATCTACCCTGCCAAACATTACGTGGCTGCTGAAGACCGCCTAAAGGTGGCGATACGCGATATAGAAAACGAACTACAAGAAAGGGTGGCTTACTTTAAACGTGAGGGGCGGTATCTGGAAGCTCAGCGTATTGAACAGCGCACGAAATACGATTTAGAGATGCTGCGTGAAGTGGGTTATTGCTCCGGGATTGAGAACTATTCCCGTCATCTGGATCAACGCCCTCCCGGTTCTCCACCGTGGACTTTAATTGACTACTTACCCAGCGAGTACCTGTTGATCATCGACGAGTCCCACATGACTATTCCGCAAATTCGGGGGATGTATAATGGTGACCGCTCACGCAAGCAAGTGCTAGCCGAGTATGGTTTTCGCCTACCTTCGGCTCTGGATAACCGCCCGCTTAAATTTGATGAGTTTGAACAACATATGGGGTACACGATTTATACGTCGGCAACCCCCGGGCCGTATGAGATGGAACGGGCTGAACAGATCGTTGAGCAGATTATCCGCCCAACAGGACTGGTAGATCCTGAGATTGAAGTTCGACCTACCCGGGGCCAGGTGGATGATTTGATTCACGAAATACGGAAACGGGTGGAAGTTGGAGAACGTGTGCTGGTGACCACTTTGACCAAGCGTATGGCGGAAGACCTGGCAGATTACCTGCTGGAGCTTGGCATCAAGGTACATTACTTACATTCAGAAGTAGAGACTCTGGAACGGGTGGGGATCCTTCGAGATCTACGACTGGGTGTGTTTGATGTTATTGTTGGGATTAACTTATTAAGAGAAGGTTTGGATTTACCGGAAGTATCGTTAGTGGCAATCCTGGATGCCGATAAACAGGGATTCCTGCGTTCAGCGACGGCGTTGATCCAGACCATCGGGCGGGCGGCCCGCCATTTAAATGGGAAAGTGATCATGTATGCTGATGAAATAACGGATGCCATGAAAGCCGCCATTGATGAGACGAATCGCCGGCGTGCCAAACAAATGGCTTACAATGAGGAGCATGGTATCGTACCGGTAAGCATCCAAAAGGCGATTCATGACATTACAGAACAATTGAGTGTCGACGCCCGGGCGATGGCGGAACGGCGCGGGGAATATGGCACATCCCGGAAAGAAACGGGCTTGCCGCGTGGTGAATTACAACGGTTGATCAGTGAGCTGGAACGCCAGATGAGACAGGCCGCAAAAGAACTGGAGTTCGAAAAAGCGGCTGCTCTTCGGGATCAAATGTACGAACTTAAAGCAATTCTTGCTGATGAAGCCGATCTGACCCCATTACAACGGATGAAATTACTCGCTGGAGAGTAATGCGTACCGTGAAAAACATCACAATCTCTTCATATTACCTTCACTAATTCTTTACAGATGGTGGGTATCCTTAGAAACGTAAGGATAACCTGATAAACATTTTTCTTAATGGAGGTAAATATGAATAAGAAAGTTCTTTTTGGAGTGGTTGGAATTGCACTTGCGGCTGTCTTAGCTTTTGCAGTGGTCCCCCAGGTCTTTGCACAGGCGCCAACCCCCGAGACTCAGCAGACACCCGCCTGGGGGTCGCGAGGATGGATGATGGGTGGTGGTGTTCACCCAATGCATGAATACATGGAAGAAGCCGTAGCCGGAAAGTTAGGGATCACTGAAGAAGACCTGGAAAAAGAACTTGCCAGCGGGAAGACCATGTGGCAGGTGGCCGAGGAACGGGGTTTCACTCAGGATGAGTTTCTTTCAATGATGCGCGAGGCCCGAAGCCAGGCACTGGATAAAATGGTCGCTGATGGAGTGATTACTCAGGCACAGGCAGACTGGATGAAAGACCGTGGGAATTACATGCTCGGAAAGAATGGTTGCCCCATGGGCGGCCTGGGACGGAATGGTGGCCGTGGTCAGGGAATGATGAACAGACCCACCTGGTAACTCTCTCCTGATGAAAGTATTCAAGGGCGGTTGAAAAAGCCGCCCTTTTTATTTGAATAATTCAGACTGTGGGGCGAACTTCAAATCGGGAAAACTCCCCTGAAGCAGCTTCCCATTCCACCTTACATTCGGTGACGAATGCTGATCGAGGCCCTCGGCGAAGTTCATCCAGAAAACCATCCAGCTGCTCCCGGCTTCCTTCCGCTAAAACCTCCACCTGCCCTTGATATGTATTCCGTACCCAGCCGGTAAGTTGCCGGCGTTGAGCGCGGTCCAGAACAAAAGCCCGGAAACCCACTCCCTGAACATGCCCATCAATCCATACATGAAGCCTTGCTTTGATTTCGGGATTCATTTCTCCTCCAGGGCTGAGGTTGGATGAAAACGTTTAGAAGCAACCAGTATCGTCACGGAAATTGCGCCGAACAATATCCCTACCAGCAGGATAAATGGGAGGAGGTTTTGGAAAATTAAATGATCTGTATTGAGATGGAGTTCTTCCTGTTTCCAACGATATTCAAGTTGAGAGAGGGGTTTATTCAGAGCTGTCTCAATGCCTTCAGAGCAACCCACCCCATTGTTGTAACGTTCAATGAGCCAGCGAATTGCGGATGATCCATAGGTTCGATGAAGAAAACGCACAAAGGAGGCTGATTCGGCATAAGCCAGGAAGGCGCTCGACGCATCCTGTGGAAAATTAGAGCACAAGGCCGTAATGGGAATCAATTTTCCTTCCTCAGCACTTTTGAGGAGCACCCGCTCATATTCAGGATTGGCGTAAGGTTCGGTATTGGAGGCTAACCCCTCAACCAGCCAGGCAGGCAGGTTGGATGTCTTCTCGCCCATAAGCTGGTAAATTAAAATATGCATCAATTCGTGAGGAAGCTGACGTTCCAGTTCAAGGCGTTCTTCAGGACCCTGGGGGATGGTGAGCACAATCACGCCCAGGTCTGGTGCCGCCTGACCTGTTACCCACGGCTGACTGCCCGTGCGGGTGGCTTTCATATCTGCCGGAGAATTGTAGATGTAGATTCTAATCTTTTGCTTTATTTGCAAAGGGAGAAGTTGATTGGCGGATTGAAACCCGGTCTGTGCGGTGTTGATTACCAGTTGGCCAAAGGCGAGATCCCGGTCATACCAGAAAACCTGGAAGAGGGGATTCTCCAGTTGCATCCACTGAAAGCGGGTGTCCGAATATTCGAATTGATACGACGGGCTGTTGATGATCCTGCCGTCGGAGAGCCGTAAACGATAAGAATAGGATACCTGGGAGAAGGCTCTCAGTGGGTGCTGATTCAGGTCAAGAGTGTATGTGAGAGTCTGTCCATCACCGGGTGGTAAGGTTATTGTTTCAGTTTCCTGTCCTTCGGGTTGGAAAATGAGGTAAGCTTCCTGGGGAGTGGTGTCAAGTTGTAAGGAAGCCTGAAAGGTAATTGAATTGCCAAAATCAATAGTCGTGGCGACTTCAGTAAAGGGAGTTTCCGCCTGAGCAAAAATTACCCGATTCCCTGCTAGAGAAAAGCTAAGACTTAGAAGAAGTGTCCAAAAAATGGCCGAACGAATTTTCCCCCCCATGAATCCCCCTAAAGGATTAGATCATTATCGTCATCAAGTTCTTCGTCGGTATCTTTGGGTTCTTCACTCAGGTCAATGACATGACCGAGCAAGTCTTTATCCGTGAGGTCGATGTTGAGCAAGTCCATCTCATGGCCGGTTTCTGTAAGCGTAAGGTTATCGAGGGCATTTTCGATCCATTCAGCTTCTTCCTCATCTTCGGTCTCGTCCAGAATATTTTCAAGCGTTTCGCGGACCTCATCGCCCCCGATTTGAGAAAGAGACCAGATGGCAGCGAAGCGGATTTCAGAATCCTGGGCTTCTTCTTCAAGGATATCGAGTAATATACGGCGGGAGGATTCGAGTTCTAACTCGCCGGCTGCCCGGATTGCTTCCAGTTGAATATTCGCTTTCGGATGATGGAGATTATTTAGGATGGCAGTTTCCCAGCCCTTATCATAAGAACGTCCCATGGCGAACAGGGCACTGGCCACCCAATCTGGGTCGTTGGTCTCATAAGCGGCCTGAATAAGGGAAGAAACTTCCTCGCGGCTGGAAAATCCGAGTGCTTCTAATGCACGTCGACGCACCATGGGTTCATCGTTACTTTTCTCTACATCGATTAACCGATCCTCAATTGTATGGAGTGTCTCCGGTGGAATTTCATCAATTTCACCAAGATAAATGAATTTCCCCAGGGCAGAAGCCGCAGCAGCTCGAACCTCACTTGAAGCATCAGTGGTGAGCATTTGTAAAAAACGAGGAACAAGATCCAGGCGTTCGCTTTCCCAGAGGAGACTGATGGCTCGTGAGCGAACCCCGGGTTCGTTATCATCCAGGGCAATCCGTGCCAGCTCATCAAAGAATACCAGTGTATCCGATTCGGCCAGTTCCTCGAGATCTTCCAGAAGAGCGAGTTTGCGGGTTGGGTGAATACGAGGCCAGGCCTGCCGCACAGACTCAAGCTCTGAACCTTCCAGATCAGAAAGGCGGTGAAGGTATCTTGGAGGAAAGGGAGTAGAAATATCCAACAGGGCATTGACCAGCTGCTGGATGGAGATTTTTTCCTGTCTGGAAGCCATGATTACTCCCCGATTATCTTAATTGAATTGGGTTGAAAATGTCCTGCGCAGTGATCAGGATCATTAAAATGATCAAAGTGGCAAACCCAATAAGGTGCACCATATTTTCATATTTCGCAGGAACTCGACGCCGGAACAGGATTTCAGGAAGGACAAAGAGAATTCGTCCGCCATCAAGGGCTGGAATAGGCAAAAGATTGGTCATCCCCAATGCTACAGAAATTATCGCCATGAGGCTGATGGTGCGTATGGGGAGACCGGAGGGGTTAGACTGGTCGACCTTCTGATCTTCTGTTCGGGCAAGATTGTAAATGTCATACATTCCCTTTGGACCAACCACACGTGCCTGATCAGGTGAAACCTGCCCCCGGAGAAGTTGTACAGGCAAGGATATCAATGTGCGGGCCTGATTGTAGGTGCTTTGAAGCGCCAGGGGAATGGATTCTGACCACGATACAGGCCGAACAGGAGAACCCATGATAATTCCCAATGGTCCTTCTCCTGGAGGAGGATTAAGGCGCGGAATAGCCTGGACAATGACAAGCTGATCGCCGCGCTTTACAGTTATGGTGATGTTTTTTCCCAGATTGGCGCTGACCAGCTCCGAAAGATCTTGAGTGGCATGAATCGGATGGTCATTCACTGAGACGAATATATCCTGGGGGAGAAGCCCGGCCTGTTCGGCGGGTGAGCCAGGATTCACACTGATAATTTGCACTACATTTGCAACCGGTGCCCCCATGGTTTTGAAGACCACACTGAACAGCAAGATACCGGCAATGAGGTTCATCAGTGGGCCACCGAGTAAAATGAAAAGGCGATGCCAGGGAGGGGCAGCCGCCATCCCTCCCGGGGTACTGGGATCGTTTTCACCTTTGGGGCGGACAAATGCTCCGAAAGGGATCCAGTTGAGGGTGAAATCTGTACCACCAAGTGTAAAAAGTTTGACGATCCGGGGTGGAAAGCCAAATCCAAATTCTTCAACCTCGATCTTAAACAACCTGGCGAAGAGATAGTGCCCCAACTCGTGAAGAAAAATCAACACACCCAGGGCCAGGATAAATTCAATAATCCGCAGAATGTTTGTTGTAAATGTCTCGATCATTACCGTTATATCTTTCTGTTCTTTCTGACTTGCGAACCATCAACAACCACTCCAATTATAGTATGAAAACGAGAGAATTCCAGTTTCATACGGGTTTCATGGAGAAGCTGTAAATGTAGTGGGGGGCTGATAGGGCAGGTGTTATGTTCTTCTTGCCCGGCGAGCTTTGTCATAAATTCAAGATAAGGCCGGTGGTTTTCTGGCCTTGAGAATGAAAAGCTTTCCGGATTGAATGGAATGCCATTGGGCCTGGGGGGTGAATCCAGCTGTGAGAAATAGATTTTCTATTTTCAACTGGAAGGCATCCGTATCTGAAGGGCGTTGTCTGAAAATTTTAAACAACCCATTGGAAAAGCGTCCGACCCAGTGATTTTCATGATGCATGGCTGCGAACAAAATGATGAGAACTCCGCCAGGTTTCAGGACACGGTAAATTTCTTCTATGGTTTGGTTGTGGGTAATGTAAGGAGTGGGGAAGGTGGACACAATGGTATCAAATCTCGCGCCTGGAAAGGGAAGCCATTGAGCTCTGGCACGAACGAGGTTCGGGTTTTTTGAATAGAAGTGTCTGAATCGGCGGCGGGCGATCCTGGCCATATTATTACTTTCATCTATTCCAAAAACAGCTTTATGACCGCTGGTGAGGATGGTTTGGAGATGACCGGTACCGAAACCGAGTTCCAGGATATTTTCTCCGGTGACCAACGGTTCAATCGATGCTACCCATTTTTGCCAGGCTCCTCCAGAAACCACCCAGGCTACCCAATCATAAACCCAGGCGAATGAATGATAGAGATGATGGAAGAAAAGTTTCAACAAGAAATCAAGCATTGGATAAAATCACCGCTCAGACTTCTTGCGATTGCGGAGTGTTAGAGAATTTCTCTCGGGGGTCATGTACACGAAGCTGTAAGACAATGATTGCCAGAATGCTAAAGAGAATAGAGGCTAAAAATGTGGTCTGGTAACCGGTCTGGTTGGCCAGCCATCCGCCGATCAACGGGGCAGAAATGGTGAAGGGAGCAATCAATGTGTTTGCCATTCCTACATAGATGGGACGATTGGTATCATCTCCAAACTGAAGGGTGAGAGCCATCATGATGGTCCATAATGCTGTGTTGGAAACGCCGGTAAGAACCATGACCAGGAAAAACCAGTTGAAGGAAGGAGCAGCCCAGGCCACTGTGGCACTTAACCCCATGGCGATGAATCCAATCTTAAGAACATTCAGCCGACTCCAGCGGTCTGCCAACCAACCGAGAGAAATGTTCATTATTACCTGAGAGATCATCAAGATACTCGTCATCAACCCAGCCTGAGTTTCGGAGGCACCAAGGTTTTTCACTGCATGAACGGCATAGAAGTTAAACCCCATCACACCAAACTGGCTTAGAAAGCGGCTGACCAATAACCAGGTGAAGTTTCTATCTTTGCGAAGAATTTCCAGTGCATTTCTGATGACGGAATTTTGGACGACCTCCTCATGATTGACTTCATGTTCTGGTTCACGCGTTAATGCAATAAAAAACCAGGAAATCAACAAACAGACGCTCGTGAGGGCAAAGACAAGCGCATAATTACTGGGGTATGGCTGTCGATCGAGGATGGTTCCGGCGATAATAGCAGCTCCACTTGCCAGAAGGTTGGCCGCTGCCCCCTGGACACCGAAGAATGTCGCGAGGTAATCGGGTGGAATGACTTTATGAATCATCACCTGCCATGGATTGGCCGTGAATCCTCCACCAAAACCTTGCCAGGCGAGCATGAGAAAAGTAAGTGTCAAACCAGCGGTTACGCCAATTTTTGGAAGAAGCAATGCAATGAGAGTTAGCCCGAGAAAGGGTACTCTTTCATGAATGGTCAGCAAAACCACCATGGGTTTATACTGTGTTTGACGGGCAATAGATTTAGCCATGAAGAGCTGAGGTAATTGCCAGCCTAAAGAATGAACAGCCATCACCAGGCCGATGAGAATCGCAGAATCGGTCATGGATGAGATGAACAGAGGAAGCACAGTTGAAAAGGAAGCAAAACCCAGGCCAAAACCAAAAAAGGCTCCGTCCATCACATTCACAAAATAATTAAACCGAAAATTTTTTCGGATCTCTTCATCCATAGACTGTCTCAGCCAAGTACAAAAAGCTTCCGAAGGATACTTTTGGTTTACACTTCGGAAGCAGGGAGGTGTGGGATCATTATGTCGATTTAATATTCTTCTTCGTCATCATCGATCCAAAGATCGGCATCCTCCTCGCCTTCTTCCTCCTCAAGATCCTCCCATTCTTCCAATTCCTCTTCTTCGTCCCATTCATCCTCAACGGCAGCTTCAGCATTCGGGCTATAAGTGTTGCAGCCGGTATCGGGGTCAATTTCAACCAGGGCAGCGCTACAATAACCTTCGTCGAGGAAGACACAGTCGAGGTAGCGACATCGAATACGGGGCATGAGATCCTCCAGTTATAGAGATCAAACTATCCAAAAGTTTTTATTCGTACCAAGGTACAGATAAAAATCAGCAAAATGGTTATTGCCGATAATACACAATAAGGGCAAATCGCCTTTAGTACGGCAATTTCGATATAGGTAAGGTACGCTGAAAACAACACCCCAACCAGGCTCAAACCGAAAATAGCCAGTAAGAAAGTTTGATTAGAGCGGTGTCCCTCTTTATCCAAAAGTAGAAAGACCAGGATCAGTAAGTAGGCCACTCCCCCCAGGAATGCAATGGGTATCCCATAGATTTGCGAAAAGCGGCTGCTATTTACTGCGTTGCAGTTACCAAGGTTTGGAAGGCAAGCAACCGTTGAATTTGTCCATTTTACCCAGGCAAGATAACTTGAATCAACCCAGCCAATGAATGCCGATAAAATGGAGACATTTTTAAGGGTTTGGTTAAGGTTCATCGAATCATGTTATCCAGTGGCCATACTTCAACCTTTGCACCTGCAGGAAGCGATTTTACTCCAGACGGAAGAATCAGTAAAGCATTTGCACGGGTTAAAGCATAAAGATTCGCCGATCCCTGGTGACCCTCAAGAAAAACTTTGGGTTCTGCGGGATTGGTTTGATCAAGACGAGCCCGCAGGTAACTTTCTCGACCATCGGATGACACTTCTTCTTGCAGGGTGGCCAGGAGGATGGTACGTAAGAAAGGCTGAAGGTTTTGCAATTTTCTTAATATGGGGAGTACGAACACTAAAAAACCTACAAATGAAGACACAGGATTCCCCGGTAACCCAATCACCGGTATGCCCCGGTAGGACCCGAAAGCTAGAGGTTTTCCCGGACGCATATTGACCCGCCACAAATCGAGATGGCCATGGGTTTGAATGACCTGTTTGACGAAATCATACGCACCGACTGAGACCCCCGCGGAAGTGAGGATGAAATCGGGATGGGATTGGATGGCTCTGTCCAGGGACTGTTCAATGATGAATGGGTCGTCAGGGAGAGTCTCCACGGAAAGAATCTGTGCGCCTGATTGGATCAACAACCCATAAAGGAGAAATCGATTAGCATCATAAATCTGACCGTATTCGAGGGCCTGGCCGGGGAGACGAAGCTCGTCGCCGGAGGAAAACAGGGCTACTTTCGGTTGTTTATGAACTTTTGTTTTCGTGTAGCCAAGCGACGCTAGCAATCCAATATCTTGAGGTGATAATTTCCTGCCGGGTTCAAAAATCTTCTCTCCCTTTCGAAAATCTTGACCCTGGTGACGAACATATTCTCCGGGTTTTACAGGGCGATAGATGCGGACTACATCTGATAATTTCTGAACCGACCGGTTCATTTCTGGGAGATAAGCATCAGTATATTCAACCGGAACAACCGCATCAGCCCCTGGAGGGAGAGGGGCTCCAGTCATAATTCGAGCTGCCTGCCCGACCTCAATGTTTTTTACAGGGGAAGAGCCCGCTGGAATGTCCCCTACTAATTTTAAGGTTATCGGAGTTGTTGAAGAAGCAGACGAGACGTCTGCGCTGTTTACAGCGAATCCATCCATTCCTGAATTTGAGAAAGATGGTGAATCCAAAGGGGCAATGATCTGTTCTGCCAGTACACGGCCGAGGGCATCCAGTAATGGGATTTCGATGGATGACAACGGTGCAAAATGCCCGATGATTTGTTCTTGTGCCTCTCTGACTGATAGAAGCTTGTCCATGGCATCTGCTTTCATCGATACTGAAAAACTCATGCTCATCCGGGCTTAACCCGATGAGCTTCGGTGACGTTGGGTAAATTTTCGATTCGGGTCAGTACCCGGCTGAGTTGAGCAATATCACCCACTTCCAAAACCAGACGTAAATTTGCCAGATGGTGGCTGACCTTAAGATTGACATCTAAAATGTTAATGTTTTCTTCAGCCAGGATTGTGGAAATATCTCCCATTAATCCCTGGCGATCATAGGCTTTAATTTCAACCGGCACAGGGTAGGTTTTAGGTGCCGAACCCCAGGAGACTCGAATGATGCGATCTCGTTCGTGAAGGCTGAGAATATTGGGGCAATCCTGCCGATGGATGGTGACACCGCGCCCCCGGGTAATATAACCGATGATCTCGTCCCCGGGAACGGGTTTGCAACACCGGGCGAAGGTCGTGAGGATCCCCTTAAGACCCAGTACCGTAACTGTTGCTTGCTGCACTTTACTTTCGTCAAGTGCTGGATGGGGAACGAGCAATGGATCAGAAACTTTTTCTTTCCCCAGATCGATGATTTTGTTGACGATTTTCCCGATCGTAATGTCGCCACAGCCAATGGCCACGTAAAGCTCTTCCGGGGTGCGGAAGTCAAATGCCCGGGCCAATTTTTCGATGTCTATCTCAATCCCAAGGCGTCGGAGTTCTCGATCAAGGATGTTCTTACCCTGGGTGAGGTTTTGTTCCCGGTCCTGCCATTTAAACCAACTGCGAATTTTGGCGCGAGCGCGTTGGGTTTTTACCAGCCCAAGGTTGGCATTCAACCAATCACGGCTGGGCCCACCGTGTTTGGCGGTGAGGATTTCGACCTGATCGCCGGTTTTCAACTCATAATCCAGGGTCACCAGGCGACCATTCACCTTAGCGCCGCGACAGCGATGGCCAATTTCGGTGTGGACGTGGTAGGCAAAATCAATGGGGGTAGAGCCTTGAGGTAAATCGATGATGTCACCGCGCGGGGTGAAGACATAAACCCGGTCTTGAAAGACGTCTGTCTTCATCCCGTCCATAAATTCGGCGGCGTCGGTCACTTCCTGACGCCAGTCCATTAATCGCCGAAGCAGGTTCACGCGTTGTTCATATTCTTCACCAATGCGCCCGCTTTTTTCTTTATACCGCCAGTGAGCTGCAATACCATATTCAGCGTTCTGGTGCATCTCCGGTGTGCGAATTTGAACTTCCAGGGGCTTCCCATCATCATAAATCACTGCAGTATGTAAGGACTGGTAGTTGTTATCTTTTGGAGCGGCAATGTAATCATCAAACTCATGGGGGATAGGCCGCCAATGGGTATGAATGACGCCAAGGGCTGAATAGCAATCCTGGGTCGTTGGAACGATCAGGCGTACCCCGCGAAGGTCCATGAGCATATCAAAGGGCCGCGATTTTTCCTGCATTTTTCGATATATGGAATAGATGTGCTTGGGGCGGCCAGAAATTTCGGCCGTGATTCCTGCCTGTTCCAGCGTGGTCTTCAGGTGATTAATAATTTCTGTCACCTGTTTCTCTCGATCGGCGCGACGCTGAGAGAGTAACTCGGCGATTTCTTTATATTTCTCCGGATTGACGTGTCGAAAGCTCAGGTCTTCCAGTTCCCATTTGATTTGCCAGATACCCAGACGATTTGCCAGTGGGGCAAAAATATCCAAAGTCTCTTGAGCGATACGCTTCCGCTTATGCTCTGGCATATACCAGAGAGTGCGCATATTGTGAAGGCGATCAGCCAGTTTAATAAGCACTACACGGATATCTTCTCCCATGGCCAGGAAGGTTTTTCGTAAAGTTTCCTGGGCTAGTTGTTTTCGGCGTGTATCATCAGCAAAATCAGTATCGGCAGCTTCAGGTTCGGCAGGTTCTCCTTCTTTCTGTTCGGTGTAGAGCTGATCGCCACGGGAGACCCTGGGCAAATTACTCAGTTTGGTAACACCATCAACCAGGCGAGCAATTTCATCTCCAAATTCAGACCGGATGTCCTCCAGGGTTACTTTGGTGTCTTCAACGGTATCATGTAACAGGCCAGCGGCAATGATGACCGGCGGAACGCGAAGATCGGCCAGAATCGAGGCGACGGCCAGGCAATGGGTGATATAAGGCTCACCTGAAAGACGCTTCTGGCCTTCATGGGCTGATTCGGCGAACTGATAGGCGCGTTGGATCAATTCGCGATCCACCGCTGTGTATTGTTCTGGCAGGCTTTTCAATAAATCATCAATGCCCATGTTTTATCCCACCGGTACTTCCAGGTTGGTTAAATATACTCACCTTTTGTGTTGATTTGCAAGACCGTATAAGGGGCAAAAAGTAAATTGAAACGATCGGGGAGGGACTTCATTCGTCTGGTAGCTGGAAACGGCTAAGGTCTAAGTGCTCCAGGGAGGGCAAGATGAGGTTTGCACCCGATATGTCGAGTTGAGAGCTGACAGGGTTAGGAACGGCAATGCAAAAAATTCCTGCCTGTTTTGCGGCAAGAATCCCGTTGGGCGAATCTTCAATGACAATCGCTTCTGAAGCGTGTACACCCAAACGATAAAGTGCGAGGTTATATAAATGGGGTGCTGGCTTAACTTCAGGCACATCTTCCCGGGTGCAAATTGCATGGAAACAGGAAATGAACCCTAATTTTTCCAGATGTGAGGTTACCCAGGTTTTGGATGAACTTGATGCAATGGCCAAACGCAAACCCAAACGACAAGCATTCAGGATGGTTTCTTGCACTCCAGGTAACGGAGGTTGGTCTTGCAATGCTTTCATTAGCTTCGTTTTATGTTCCTGGAGGAGGGCCTGGCGATCGACTGCGTGGCCGATTTTTTCCTCGAGATAGGTGAGTGGATCAAAGGCTTCGATGGAAGACCCAACACCACGGGCCCATTCATGGAGAGGTAAACGAACACCAAATCTGGCAAGGGTGCTTTGCCAGATCTGGTATTCCGGGGTTTCTGAATCGATGATTACGCCGTCGAAGTCAAAAAGAATTGCTTTCAGCGTGGGCATCAGGTTTCGGAACGAATGGAAGATCGTAAATAAGCTTCAATAAAACCGTCGATTTCCCCATCAAGCACTGCCTGGGTGTTGCCGGTTTCAAAATCTGTGCGATGGTCTTTGACCATCTGATAGGGATGTAACACATAGGAGCGAATCTGGCTGCCCCATTCTGCCTTGATATACTCTCCGCGCAGTTCAGCCATCTGACGCTCCTGAGCTTCTCGCTGTAATTCGGCCAGTTTTGCCCTCAAGACACGCATGGCATTTTCACGATTCTGCATTTGTGACCGTTCATTCTGGCAGGAAACGACTATGCCGGTCGGCAGATGGGTGATGCGAACAGCGGTGGCGTTTTTCTGGACGTTCTGTCCCCCTGCACTGGATGATCGGTAAATATCAATGCGTAAATCGTCGGGGTTGATCTGTATGGCAGTATCGTCGTCTTCCAATTCCGGTAAAACCTCAACCTGAGCAAAGGAGGTATGCCGGCGATGTGCGGCGTCGAAAGGCGAGAGCCTGACCAGGCGATGTACACCTTTTTCAGCCTTTAAATACCCGTAGGCGTAAGGCCCATTAACTGCAATGGTTACGGACTTGATCCCTGCTTCTTCTCCTTCTGTAAGGTCAAGGATCTCCGTTTGGTAACCGCGCCGTTCGCACCATCGCAGATACATTCGCTGGAGCATAGCGGCCCAATCCTGTGAGTCTGTGCCGCCTGCGCCGGCATTGATGGAAAGCAGAGCATTCCCACGATCATATTTTCCACCGAGGAGGATTTGAATTTCTAATCGAGCGATTGTATCTTCCAGGTGGGTGGATTCCTGTTCTAATTCGCTGCGAATGCTCTCATCATCAAGCTGAGCCAGCTCCAGGGCGTCATGTATTCTCTGATTTAAAGTGTTCCACTGTTCCACCTCGTCGCGCAAGGCAGAAAGTCTTTTCATCACCTTTTGGGCTTCCGCAGGGTCATCCCACAGGTGAATGTCTTCAGTCCTGGATTCCAGCCGGGTAATTTCTTCCTGTTTTTTGGCTAAGTCAAAGATGCTCCTGAAGCGCAAGGAGTTTTTTCTGGATGGTCTGTAAACGTTCAACTAAATCTTGCATGAGTCCTCCAGGGCCTATCTGGGTTCAAAGATGTTTTCCACGAAAGCCTGTCGGTCAAAAACCTGGAGATCATCGGGTTTTTCACCGAGTCCGGCGTACAGGATGGGTAGATGCAGTTCATTTTGAATGGCAAATGCCATTCCCCCGTGAGCTGAGGAATCCAGTTTCGTGAGGATGATCCCGGTAACATTCACAGCCTCTTTAAATGACCTGGCCTGGTTCAATGCGTTTTGACCGGTGGTGGCATCCAAAACCAACCAGGTGGCATGGGGTGCTCCGGGTAAGGCTTTACCAATGACACGATAGACTTTCTTTAACTCCTCCATCAGGTTTGTCCGGGTGTGAAGGCGTCCTGCTGTATCTACAAGCAGGTAGTCTGCTTTACGGGCAATGGCCGCCTGAACAGCATCATAAGCGACGGCGCCAGGGTCGGCATTGGGTTGCCCGGCAATTACCGGCACCTTGAGCCTTTCTCCCCAAACCTGGAGCTGATCCACAGCAGCTGCCCGAAAGGTGTCAGCCGCGGCAAGGATGACACTCTTTTTCTGACTGGTAAACAGTGCGGCCAGTTTTGCAGCGGTGGTTGTTTTCCCTGATCCGTTTACCCCGACCAGAAGAATCACAGCGGGATGCTCATGGGAAAAATCCAAATGTGGAGCGGGTTCAAGTAGCTGGAGTAATTCTTCCTGTAAAGCCTTCTGGAGATCGGCTGGCTGGGTAAGTCCTTCATCGAAAACGCGTTTATGTAAGGTGGCGATGACTTGCTGGGTGATATTTACGCCGAGATCTGCCTGAATGAGGATGGCTTCAAGTTCGTCCCATATATCTTCAGTGATTTTTGTTGCCCCGAAGAGCTGAGACAAACGACCAAACGCAACTTTTCGAGTGCGCTCCAGCCCTGTTTTCCAGCGTGAAAAGAATGTAGTTGCCATTGGCCGAAATTATATCATCCTTCAATGGAGGTGTTTTGGGTTGCCAGCTGCCCGCATCCAGCCTGAATATCAATGCCACGGCGCAGGCGAATGGTGGAGGGGATGCCGGCCTGACTGAGAATTTCACAAAACATTTCTGCTCTCTCGCGTGTGGTGGCTTCTCCCTGGTAACGGCGAGTGGGATTAAGGGGGATGACATTGACGTGGCAGAGTAATCCTTTCAGAAGACTGGCCAATTTATGAGCTTGCTCGGGGGTGTCATTAACATCACGAATCAATGCCCACTCAAAGGTAATTCGTCGATGAGTCTGGGAGACATAATCGCGGCAGGCAGAAATCAATTCTGAGATGGGATATTTTTTGTTGATTGGCAACAACGATGAACGGGTCTCATCATCGGCAGCATGAAGACTGACTGCCAGGTTCACCTGACGATTTTCCTGAGTAAACTTTCGAATCATGGGGATGATTCCTACCGTCGAAATGGTGAAACGGCGAGCGCCAAGGTTAAATCCTTCCGGGTGGTTAAGGCAGTCGATAGCTCGAAGGGTCTCTTCGTAGTTATGAAAGGGTTCTCCCATTCCCATAATGACGATATTCGATACTGCTTCTCCATGTGCCTTGAGCTGACGGGCGTAGTAAAGCACCTGTTCAATGATTTCACCGGAGGAAAGATTACGTTTAAACCCCATTTGCCCGGTTGCACAAAAGACGCATCCCATGGCACATCCAGCCTGCGTGGAAATGCAAAGCGTTCGGCGGGTTTTATACCGCATTAGAACTGCCTCGATGGCATGGTTATCTCGGAGGTGAAATAGGGTCTTTATGGTCTCGCCGTCGGATGAATGTAACTCGGCACCAGGCAGAAGCGCCTGAAAGGTGAATTCTTGAGATAGTCGTTCACGCAAATTCCCGGGCAAGGTGATAAATTCATCCGGACTCTTCCAGAGAGAACGATACAGTCCTTCCCAGATTTGAACGGCCCGGTAGCGAGGCAATCCCCATTGCTGCATCAGACCCAGAAGGTCGTTAAAACTTAAGTCGTAAATTAACCGTGGACGGTCTTTCATATTAGACCTTATGGGGATTGGAGATCAGGTTGGGCAGTTCATCGACATTGTTGAGGATAAAGTCGGGGAGGATGGATTGCACAGAATGTGGGGGATGGATATCCTGAGGTGTGGTTACTCCCGTTAGAACGAGTACACTCTTACAGCCAATCCGCTGTGCCCCGAGGACGTCTGTATCGAGTCGATCACCAACGACCAATACCTGAGACGAAGACAGCTCCATACGCTGGAGAGAGAGCTGGAAAAGATAGGGTTCCGGTTTTCCCATCACAACAGGGTTTTTCCCGGTGGCAGCCTGGATGAACGCAAGCAGGGCACCGGTTCCCGGGGTCAGACCGGAAGGAGAGGGGAATGTCCGATCGGGATTGGTGCCGATAAATTCAACACCATGATAAATTAATTGTACACCTTTGGTGAGGATATTGTAATTTAAGTTGCGATCTAGACCGGCGACTACGGCGACAACATCCTCGGCCTCAGAATAGTGAAATCCCCATTCGCGGAGGGTATCTTTGAGGCCAACCTCTCCAATCACGTAAACTGGCGCTCCAGAAGGGTATTTCTGGCTTAAATAACTGGAAGCTGCCATTGAAGATGTCACGATATTTTCGGGGCCCAGCATAACTCCAAAGCCCCTGAGTTTTTCTAAATACTGGGGGACGCTTCGGGTTGAGTTGTTGGTGGCGAGGACTATCTTTAGACCGAGAGACTTTAACCGGGCAAAGAAGCCGGGCAAGTCTACTAAAGGATAGTCCCCTCGCCACAGGACACCATCCATATCCAGAATTACCCCTCTAATTTCTGAAAAATCCATATATCCCTTTCGTACTTTATCGAAGCCCAAGCCGGATATCCGTATCCGGCTTGGGCTTTAGTAGTCGAATAGAACAGGAACGAACCGGCCTACTTTTGCGGAGTTTCCAGAACTTTATCTACCACGCCGTACTCGACTGCCTGGTAGGCATCCATGTAAAAATCTCGCTCAGTGTCACGTTCAATCACATCCATGGGTTGCCCTGTGGCATTAGCGAGGATATCATTGAGCATGGATTTCAGGCGGAGGATTTCTCTTGCTTGAATTTCAATATCCGTTGCCTGCCCTTGAGCGCCTCCCAGCGGTTGATGCATGTGAATGGTTGCATGGGGAAGCGCATATCGCTGGCCTTTTGAACCAGCAGCCAGAAGAACGGTGCCAAATGATGCGGTGACACCAACTGCAACGGTACTAATCCGATTAGGGATCATTCGCATGGTGTCATAAATCGCCAGGCCCGCATAAATGAGCCCCCCGGGCGAGTTAATGTACATCTGAATATCTTTATCGGGATCTTCCCGACTCAAGAAAAGTAGCTGAGCGACGATCAGATTAGAAACTTGATCGTCTATAGGCGTGCCCAGAAAGATAATCCTCTCCTTTAACAGGAGCGAGTAGATATCATAGGCACGTTCTCCCCGGGCTGATGATTCGATCACCATGGGGATGACGGATGAAAAATTCAGGTTTGGCATGAGCACTCCTTCAAGCTCATAAAGGGCGTTATTCCTGGACGGTTGATTGGGAAAGATCCGATTCGACCCTGCCTGGTAGGCATCCATGTAAAAATCTCGCTCAGTGTCACGTTCAATCACATCCATGGGTTGCCCTGTGGCATTAGCGAGGATATCATTGAGCATGGATTTCAGGCGGAGGATTTCTCTTGCTTGAATTTCAATATCCGTTGCCTGCCCTTGAGCGCCTCCCAGCGGTTGATGCATGTGAATGGTTGCATGGGGAAGCGCATATCGCTGGCCTTTTGAACCAGCAGCCAGAAGAACGGTGCCAAATGATGCGGTGACACCAACTGCAACGGTACTAATCCGATTAGGGATCATTCGCATGGTGTCATAAATCGCCAGGCCCGCATAAATGAGCCCCCCGGGCGAGTTAATGTACATCTGAATATCTTTATCGGGATCTTCCCGACTCAAGAAAAGTAGCTGAGCGACGATCAGATTAGAAACTTGATCGTCTATAGGCGTGCCCAGAAAGATAATCCTCTCCTTTAACAGGAGCGAGTAGATATCATAGGCACGTTCTCCCCGGGCTGATGATTCGATCACCATGGGGATGACGGATGAAAAATTCAGGTTTGGCATGAGCACTCCTTCAAGCTCATAAAGGGCGTTATTCCTGGACGGTTGATTGGGAAAGATCCGATTCGACCCCTGGAGTAGCCTGCTCGGATTCGTTCACCTCTGGTTCAGGAGAGGCTACTGTTTGTTCATTCGTTGCGGTTTCTCCAGGCTCGGATTGAGTGGTATTTTGGGCAAGCTCTGCCTGACCGGTGGCGATGGCCCGCAACCGGGAGGTTAATCGCTGGTTAAATAACTCATTAATGGTCGAACGGGCAAGAGTATCGGTTAAGGTGCGGGTATCCATTTTCCCTTTTCGGAAGGTACGAAACAGATCGTTAGAACGTGCCTGTTCGCGTGCCATGTTGTAAATGGATACAAGTTCCTCCGGCCGGAAACGGAGATTTTCTCTGGTGGCGAATTCCTCTAACACCAAATCGCGTTTTAAGCGTCTTTCTGCGACGGGTTTAATTTCTTGTTCAATGAATTCTTCCCGGCTTAATTCGCGCGTCTTCAGGTAAGTATCGAAATCCATCTTTTCCTGTTGTAAATCCTGGAGGAAATGAGACAAAACGTGCTCAATTTCTTCCTCGAGGGCAACAGGCGGATACTGGACTGTAGCACCGTTCACCAGTTCTTCGATGAGAGCCTGGAAATATTCCTGGTTATATTTGCTGGTTTCGCTGTCCTGGAGCTGATTCCGGATGGTCTTGCGTAAATTTTCTACAGTCTCGAAACCGCCAACTGTTTTTGCAAAATCATCATCCAGCTGCGGCTTTTGAATTTCCTTGACGCTCTCAACCTCGATGACGAATTCGGCTTCCTTTCCGGAAAGATCATCATCGGAATCGTCTTCAGGGAATGTATGGAGAACAGTCTTCTTTTCTCCGGCCTGCAAACCAACCAATTCATTGACGAACCCCGGGAAAGGCCACTCATTTCCATTCTCATCGGTATGATCTTCTGGCATTCCCGCGACCATTTCGAAGGTGTTTTCTTCAATCAGGACGGCTTCTTCCCCCTCTTCGGGATTCAATAAGCGAGCTGACATTTTTATGGCAACTAAATCCCCGGGTTGAGAAGGCCTTTCCACTGGAATAGCGACCCCCATGCGGCGGCGGAGACGTTCGATCACCTCTTCTACTTTTTCATCGGTGATCACGGGCTCATTATATTCACGCCGGATTTCTTTATAATTCCCCAATTCGACAGAAGGGTTCAATGGAATGATAAATGAAAACTTGGGCGGGTCGAGGCTGAGAATTTCATCAATTTTCCCCGGGCCATACGGATCAATCCCGGCTTCTTCCAGGATTTTTGGATATATTTCTTTCAACATCAATTCGACGGCTTCGTCCTGGATGGCTTTATCTCCGGCGACCCGACGAATTACATCGTAAGGGGCTTTTCCGGGGCGAAAACCTGGAATGCGAATTTCTTTCGAAATTTTTCTGGCGGCCTGGTGTTTAAATCGCTCAAATGATTCGTTGTCAATTTCTGCAATTACTTGCTTCTGGTGATCGTCACGATCAATAATTTCGAGTTTCAAGGTAGCCTTCCTGTTGTATGTGTGGTATAGATACAATGGGGAAGACGGGACTTGAACCCGTACGCCTTTCGGCACATGATCCTAAATCATGCCTGTCTGCCAATTCCAGCACTTCCCCTTGCGGGATTGGATTATACCATAGGTGAGCTTCCGGGTTGTTTTCACCGGCTGCATTCTATGAAGTGAAAGGTTTTCATGTAAGTTTTTGTATAAAATGAACCAAAAGTCGAACTCCGAAACCTGTTGCCCCTTTTGGGCAACAGGGTAAATCTTTAGGGGTATCGGCCATTCCAGCGATGTCAAGGTGAGCCCAGGGAATCGAGTCATCCACGAATTGCTTTAAAAAGATTCCTCCAAGGATGGGATGAGCTTCTCGTCCACCGGAATTTTTTAAATCCGCATCATCGCCTTTAGTCAGTTGGTCATATTCTTCATCGAGGGGCAATTGCCAGAGCAATTCACCTGTATCTTTCCCGGCCTGTAACAGAGTCTGAGCGAGGTGATCGTTATTTGCCATTAATCCAGCCCGAACGCGCCCCAGGGCAACAATGACACCTCCAGTAAGAGTAGCGAGGTCGATGATCGCCGAAGGTTGAAATTGCTTTTGTACAAAAGTGAGAGCATCGGCAAGGACGAGCCTGCCTTCTGCATCCGTTGAGATGATCTCTACTGACTTGCCTGAGAGCGTAGAGACGATATCATCTGGCCGGTAGGCGTTTTCGGAAATCATGTTTTCGGCCGCTCCGATGACGCCAATCACTGGTTGTTCCAGCCCGAGGCGCGTTACTGCAACCATAGTTGCCAAAACAGCAATTCCCCCACATTTATCATATTTCATCCCCTGAATGTTGTTGGTGTCTTTTAGAGAGAGCCCTCCAGAATCGAAGGTTAATGCTTTGCCGACCAGTACCAGGGGTTTCTGAGAAGCTTTTCCAGGGTATTCGAGGATGATCAGGCGAGGGGACGTCTGGCTTCCTTTTCCGACGGCGAGAATAGCCCCGGCATTCATTTCTTGAAGGTCTTTCTCATCGAGGATGGTACATTTCAGTCCGTATTCGTGTGCGAGAGTCTGTGCCAGTTCGGCAAGCCGGGGGGGATTTATCACATTGGCAGGTTCATGTCCCCATTCACGGGCTAACAAAACCGAATCGGTCACAATATTCAACTTATGGATGGCTTCTTCCAGAGCCTGATTGTGATCCGTGATGATTTTCAAGGTAATGCGAGGAGAAAGATTCTCTCCGGTTTTATATCGATTAAACCGATAAGCCCCCAATTTGACACCCTCAATAAAAAGGAGGAGTGCTTCTTCGATCGAGATTGCTTCAAAATCCTGGGAGTAGAGGGCCACAGAATCGGCATTTCCGGAAAGCAACCATTTTCCGGCAGAACCTCCCGCATTACGGATTACCTGGGGTGATAGTTTACTGGCCATCCCTAATGAAACCCAAAGGGTAAGGGCATTTTCACCCTTTTCTACAAGGATGTCGCCAGGATTTTTACCGGGTTCGCTGATGGAAGGTTGTTCCGATGCAAGAAATGGTCGGATTAACCATGGGACGGCACCTTCCACGGAAGAAGTTAACTGGATATCTATCCATTGTTGAGGTCTGGTTGTTATGGACGTCATGTTGTTCACCTCGTGTTTGAATTACTGGTTTTTCCAGTTATTTCCCATAAGATAATTTCTGGCGGGCAAAGGAATCTCACCCTGGGAGCAGCTTTTCCTTCCAGCCCAATTCCCCTGGTGATATAAAGAGTCATTGAATCCAGGGAATAGCGGCCAGATTGAAATTTGCGCCCATATAGAGAGGCGGTGAAAAAGGCGCCGATCCATGGGAAACGAATTTGTCCGCCATGTGTATGCCCGGATAATTGCAGGTCAATCCCCATCTTCGTTGCGTTGGGGGCAAGGTCGGGGCTATGGTAAAGGAGAATCCGGAACCGATCCGGTAATTCACTGAGTAAATGTTCAAGAATCGGAGCATCGACGAAAGGACGGTGAGAACAGGTGATTCCAATCAAATCAAAAGAGGCTCCCCGGTGTTCGAGTGTGATGACCTGATTATCTAGCCAGGTGTGGCCGGTCTGATTAATTAGAGATGGAATGACGTGAGCCAGATCAACCGCTTCGCTCCCTGACACCAGGAATACCCCTAGTGGAGCCTTCCACTCAGAAATGACCTTGATTGCATCCTGAATGGCCTGTGGATCTTCCAGATAAGAAAGATTAAGGATATCGCCAGAGAATAAGATGAGATCAGGTTGCAGGTTTTGGATTAACTTATTGAGCTTTATTTCGCGCTGGGTTATGCGTTCTATGTGAAGATCACCCAGGTGTAAAAGGCGCAGTGAAAAATCGGCTGGTAGTTTGGGCGTAACAAGTTTCTCTTTTGTCAGGGTTAATCGATGGGGTTCAATCCAGAAACCATAAAATACGAGAAGACTGCCTGTTAATTGGAAGATGAGATAAAACGGTAAAGGAACGAATGCAAAGGGAAGCCGAAATAAGGCTAATAGGAGGGTCGGAGGACGCGGGGGACCAAATGATCGGTTGAAACGTGGCAAGAGGGACAAAGAGAGCCAATCGGAAGAAAAAAATATAAAGAGGAGGAGAGCTTTGGTGGGCTCATGATGCAAAGGAAGCCAGGAGATAAAAAATAAAATGAGAAGGAAGATCACAGCAGGGAGCTTTTGTAAATCTTCCAATACCCGAAGCCAGCGGTCAAAAGGATTTCCCTCTGTTCCCGGAAAATGGCGGACATGGCGAAAATCTTCAATTTCCACAAAATTCCTCGCGAGCAGAATGTTTGATAATCATACACTGATGAAGGTCTCATGGCAAGAAAGAATGAAACTCTTTGAAAAAATACAGAAAGGCACTCGAGTTCCTTTTCCCGAATGCCTCTCTGAACAGTCATAATGGGTCTGGATTGAAAGCCTTTTTTAAATTTGAAGAACGACATTGCTAAACATTTCACCGATTTTGGGACCGAGCAAGGCCAGGACGACAATGACTACAATGACAACAAGCATAATAATAAGTGCGTATTCAAGAAGACCCTGGCCATTCTCTAGCCGGGCTTTGCACATAAAGCCACCACCTCCTTTCGCGGTAAAAAAATTAAATCGACGACTTTTCAAGATTATACAGTTCCCTGATTAACGATTTCTATGCCAGTTATAAACTGTAATGAAAATGTAATGGGCGGGTTTGTTTCCCGCCCATTTTTTTACCTGAAACTATTCTCGATCGATTGGCTGGCAGCACAAAACCAGTTCTTTAGCCGCCTTGACTTCGTCTACTCGACGAACCGGGGTTTGATGAGGAGCTTCCTTGAGCCATTCGGGATGGGTTCTGGCCTCGAATGCGATCTTTTCCATCGCGTCAACAAAATAATCCAGGGAATCTTTTGACTCGGTTTCGGTTGGCTCAATCATTAGCGCATCATGAACGATTAATGGGAAATAATTGGTGGGAGGGTGAATGCCATAATCCATTAATCTTTTCGAAATGTCCAGGGCGATAATTTCTGGCACTTCCTTCCAACGACCTTCAAGGACAAACTCGTGCATGCAGATTCGGTCATACGGAACGTGATAAGTGTTTCGCAGGCGGGCAAGGAGGTAATTGGCATTTAAAACCGCATTCTCTGCAACTTTGCGTAATCCCTCTGGCCCATGCATGGCGATGTACGTGAAAGCCCGCACCATCATACCAAAGTGCCCAAAGAAGGATTTTACCCTTCCGATAGATTTTGCCGGTTGAACGAACCCGAAGAAGGGGGGAATGTCTTCATCACCTTCTTCAACCATGCTGACAATTGGGCCAGGGAGAAAGTCAACCAGAGAAGCAGCAACACCTACTGGCCCTGAACCAGGGCCTCCACCTCCATGGGGTGTGGCAAAGGTTTTATGGAGGTTGAAATGCATAATATCGATTCCCAGGTCGCCAGGTCGAGCTATCCCCAGGAGAGCATTAAGATTGGCTCCATCCCCATAGACCAATCCGCCGACTCGATGGACTGCCTGGATGACAGGAATGATGTTTTGATCAAATAAACCAAGGGTGTTGGGGTTGGTGATCATTATTCCTGCGACCCGATCATCACAGACGGACTGCAGGAAATTCAAGTCGATATTTCCCCGGGGATCGGTGGGGATATTAATTACCTCGTAACCACTCATTGCCGAGGAGGCTGGATTTGTGCCATGAGCGGAGTCTGGAATGAGAATTCGGGTGCGACGGGTATCTCCCCGGTCCACATGATAGGCACGCATGATAAGAATACCGGTGAGTTCTCCCTGAGCGCCGGCCGCCGGTTGCAAGGTAACTCCGGCAAATCCGCCAATTTCTTTCAACCATTCCTGAAGTAAATACATCAGGTATAAATTGCCCTGAACAGTTTCCAGAGGTTGAAGGGGGTGTGTTTGGGTGAATCCCGAAAAGCGAGCCACCATCTCGTTGACCCTGGGATTGTATTTCATGGTACATGAACCCAGCGGGTAAATCCCCTGGTCAATGCTATAGTTCAGTTTTGATAATCGGGTGAAATGACGAACGACGTCCACCTCCGACATTTCTGGAAGCGGCAAATCGGAGCGTAAAAAATCTACTGGCAAGGGAGATTCGGGGACGTCAGAGGTCGGGAAGGTAACCCCGGTGCGACCAGGTGATGATAGTTCAAAGATGGTTGGTTCAGGCATGGAATTCCTCCAGAGCTTTACAGAGGGCATGAATATCCTCTTTACCGGTCAGCTCGGTTACCGCAACTAACATTGCATTGGGCAATGAAGGATAGTCCTGGCTCAAATCATAACCACCAAGGATACCCTCTTCAAAAAGAAAATCGTTTATTTCTTCTACCGGGGCGGGACACTGAACGATAAATTCATGGAAGAAGGGGGTATCTGAGTACACCTGAAAACCCGGGATTTTCGAAATCTGAGCGGCGGCATAGTGTGCTTTGTGATAGCATAACTCAGCTACTTGACGGAGACCGGTTTTTCCCAGCAGACTCAGATAGATGGTTGATGCCAGGGCCATAAGCCCTTGATTGGTGCAAATGTTGGAGGTAGCTTTTTCACGGCGGATATGTTGTTCGCGAGCGGTTAAAGTGAGCACATAAGCCCGTTTCCCATCAGCGTCAATGGTTTCACCAACCAGACGGCCAGCCAGTTTCCGGACGTATTCTTTGCGAGCCGCCAGAATGCCAAGATATGGACCACCGTAGGACAATGGAATTCCCAGGGGTTGCCCTTCGCCGACAACAATATCAGCCCCAAATTCGGAAGGAGGTTTGAGCAAGCCGAGTGCAATGGGATTGACCGCCACGCAGAAAAGAGCACCTGCAGCATGAGCCGCGGCAGCGATTTGCGTGTAGTCATAAATTCGCCCGAAAAAGTCGGGGTATTGCACGATGACGATGGCTGTATTCTCGTTGATTTTTGCCAGCAGGGTATCTGGTCCGGTCAACGGCTCGGTTGCAGCAAGTTCATCTCCAACGATGGAAAAACCGGAATATCCCTGGGTATAGGTACGAATCACCTGGCGGTATTGGGGATGAAGAGATGGAGAAACGACCGCCTGGGTGCGTTTCCCGCGGAAGTTGTGATACGCCATGATGACGGCTTCAGCCGCAGCGGTTGCGCCATCGTAATGAGATGCGTTGGCCACATCCATTCCGGTGAGGGCGGTGATCAGGGTTTGATATTCAAAAATCGCCTGGAGAGTTCCCTGTGAGACTTCGGGTTGGTAGGGGGTATACGCTGTAAAAAATTCTCCCCGTTGAAGTAATGCATCCACTGCTGCAGGTATGTAATGACGATATGCCCCGGCGCCAAGGAAACAGGGCATTTCACTGGCGGGCAGGTTATTCATCGCTATTTCGTTTAGCTCCGCCACAACCTCCATTTCGGTTAGCGCAGGTGGAAGGTTTAACTGTGGATAACGAAAGTTTTCTGGCACATCACGAAACAGGTCATCGATAGACGATACTCCGATGACCTTGAGCATTTCTTCCCTCTCTGAGGGAGTATGTGGGGCGAACATTAATGGCTCCTGGTCTGGCAATATTGATCGTATTCTTCAGGCGCTAATAGTTTTGCTGTTTCAGAAGGATCTGACAACTCGACTTTAAGCATCCAGGCCGCACCGTATGGGTCTGAGTTTACAAGCTCAGGAGAACTTGCCAGATTTTCGTTGATCGCGACGACCTTCCCGGTAACCGGAGAGTTGACCTCTGCGGCGGCTTTGACCGATTCCAGAGTAGCTATATGGTCACCGGCACGTATTTCATCTCCAACACTGACCACGGCCTCGAAAAACACTACATCTGAAAGGGCATCCTGGGCATAATCCGTTACTCCGATGGTGGCAATATTTCCTTCCACCTTAACCCATTCATCGGTCCTGGTGTATCTCAGATCGGCGGGTGTATTCATAGTGTTTCCTCCTGATTGAAAAGTTAAAGTAGAAAAGCGCGGTTGATTAAAACCGCGCCCTCTGTTTTTGACCTGAGAGATTCACCCGGAAAAGCGGGCTTGCCCCTTCGGTGTCTTGCGACTCTCCAGAGAGTGTTCATAACCGGGTCCTTTTACCTGAGAGATTCGCCTGGTAGACAGGTTTGCCCCTTCGGTGTTCCTCAAAAATGAGGAATCTCTTCCCGGTTGATCGGAGCTCACTTTCATTCTACGGGGGAGGGGGTGAAAAGTCAAGGTTTTCAAAAGTAACCGGCTTGATTTTCTATTCTTTCCTGCTATACTCTAACCAATTCACTCTATTTTATATACTTAGGGAGATCGAATGGCGCACTTTCCCATAGATCACAGCGATGTTCCGATTCGGTTATTTAAATCGGACTTTCTGGAATTCTTTACCCACATAAGCCCGGTTGCAGTTGTCATCATCTGGGTACCTGTTTCATTGTTTTTCCTATTAAAGGGTGTGGTTCAGCCAGTCCAGCCCAATAGCTCTTGGGGGTATTTACCCATCGCTTTCCTGACAGGTGCTTTTCTCTGGACTTTTGCAGAATATACGTTACATCGCTTCCTTTTCCATTACCAACCCAAGACTCCTCGGGCTGAACGAATTTTTTTTCTCTTTCATGGCGTGCATCACGCGCAACCTCAATGTAAAACGCGTCTGGTGATGCCCCCTGTGGTCAGTATTCCCATGGCTTTTATGGCCTATGGGCTGCTTTATCTCCTCTTCGGCTGGATATTAAGGCTGCCATTGTGGGTAGGGCCGGTGTTTTCAGGGTTTATTGCGGGATATCTTTTTTATGACCTTACCCATTATGCCACTCACCATTTTCCCATGCGCCGGGGGGTCTGGAAATATCTCAAGCGATACCACATGCAACACCACTATAAAACACCCAATGCTCGTTTTGGGGTTAGTTCACCGTTGTGGGATTTAATTTTTGGGACAAAACCCGCTCCGTGACAAGATCGTTCGGTCAACTGGAACGCGGAATTGAATTAAAAGGGGATTCCTCCGCGTTATGTTTGATCGCTTTTTTAACCAATAGTGTTTCGCTGGCGATTCGAGAAGCGGTATTTTCATCCAGTGGGTGCAGACTATATCTTGCTTCTATAAAGATCTCTGTGATATCTATAATCTCACTGGAGAGATCGGGGAGTGCGCTCGAAAGGAAAGAGCGATACTGATAAGGTGTTTGGTTCCTTAACCTCTGAAGGCCGTGATCTCCCGCAAAGTCGACTAAATCACAGTAAAGATTTAATATTTTCTCTCTCGCGTTATGGGCGCGACGAGATCGTAATGGTCGAAAGGATGGTTTTGAAGACAACTGGCGGGGTTTGCTTTGTAATTTTAGCTGGGCAATTTGTTCTTGAATCAGGATCTTTACCCCAAAGAGAAAATGAAAGAGAGCTTTGAAGAAATCCCGCATTTTCTGGAAGAGGACTTTTCGGTTAATTTTTGGAAACAGTGTAGAAGTGGTTGAGAAAAAACGCTTACCAGCAATGAATATTATGCCAAGGATGATCCCCCACAAGATGATGGTTTTGGCTATCTCGAACCAGAGGGGCAGTGGGCCAGGCTCGGCGGCGGTTACCGGAGGTTGGATGGCTGGTAATCCTGGAAGAGAGGGGGAGCTTTCGTCCTGAGCAAATAGAAAGTGAAAAAGAAGGAGAAAAGGATAAGACAGTAAATACAATAAAAGGCTAAAGAAAGAAAATAAAATTGAGCTGAACCAAAGAAACAAAGTGAAAAATTGACGGGAGTAATCGGTTGGAAGGAATAAAGAGATGACGCCAGCAACACCCATCACAACCAGGCTGTACATTAACCATTTGCGGTTAATCGAGACATCGATCTGAGAACGATCATGTTCCCAGTAGGTTCGTAGAAGAGATAGCTGGGTGATCGCCAGTTGGATCAATAGAAAAGCTGTAAATAGAATTACTATTGCGGCGGAGGATTTTACAGTCAAAGGTAATGAAACTACATTGGGAATGTCAATGGGGGTGTTGGCAAAAGCAAGAAGAAAAACCAGCGCAACGAGTAAAGCAACATTCCCGCCTACCATTTTTGATCGGATTGCTTTGAGTGAGTTCTGTACTTTTCCCAGTTCATCCCATCGAAAATCTTGCCTCCGATCCTCAAATTCATCGTAAAGATCGGCAAAGATAAGGGTATAACCCCAGGCGACCATTCCAGGCAATAGTGAAGTAATGTACGGGAGGTCGAAAATGGACTCGAGAAACTGAACCTGCCAACGATGAAATGCTTCGACCAAATTGGTTTGGCCGCTGATTATCATTGATATGACTTTGAGGACAACCAGGTAGGTTATGCCTTCCGAAATGCGAAACGCATTCCTTTCGGAAGTATCCATACTTCTGGTTCGGGTATGAGTTAAGAGAGCTACCAGAGCAATTCCGATCATTAACCAGGGGATATGTTGAAACCTGGTTTGTGGAAATATTCTACTTAATGCGCCGGTAAAGCCCAATCCCAGCAGAAAAAGCAGACAAAGATTAACCAACCTCTGGGTGAAGGGAAGAATCTGAAACGAAAAGTTTAAAGACTGAGAGGATTTCACGATATTCACCAGGCTTTTAAGTCTTCTTCGGTGTTCAGGATTCGAACTGGAATTTCATATACCAGGCCGTTGTGAATGGGAACCTTCAATTCGACGAACCAGCCACACAGGATAACGATGGGTTTCAACCCCATTCTTTGAGTAACACGCAAGTCATGGATCAGGGTTTCATCGACAGAACCGGTAAGTACGAAAAGGGTTGTCCCCCAGCCAAGTTCCTGCCGATATTGATTGATCATTTGGTTCAGATCCAGAATTGGGGAGGAAAGCGTTTTCACCCTGGCGAGTAATTCCAGCAACCTCATGAGATGCTGTTTCCCCTTTCGAGGGGCTATGGGACGAATCTGACCGGTCTGGTTCAAAATGTCCAACCCGTTGGTGATGATGCCCACCGCCTGGCGTTTTTTAACGGACCAGGCAGCAATAGACGCCGCAGCTACAATTGCAAGTTCCGGGCCGTCAAAACGCGATCGAGGATGGTAGGCTTCGGTGTCTAGATTTAAAAAGATGACTGTTTCCAGATCAGTAGAGGGCTCATAAGTTTTTACCTGTAATTTTTGTTGAGTAGCGGTGGCTTTCCAATCCACCTTCCGGAGGGGATCACCCTGCTGGTACTCTCTTTTCCCGACGACACGATTGGGATCTTCATAGAGAGGCTGGATATGAGCCAGAAGGCCAATGGGAGAATTCGAAGGCAGGAAAGGATTTTTAAGGGGAATTACAGTTGGGTAAACGGTGAGAAAACTCGCTGGAATTCCACTCTGAATTGGGTTTGTCCAGCCGAACAAGTCGCTGGTCTCTAACGTCATGGGCCCAACAGGAAAATACCCACGGTGATTGGCTTTCAAGAAGTATTTGAGATGGACGGACTTCTTGGGTGAGAGTGTGATGACTTGTTTAAAAGTATGGACGTCTGATAAATCAATGGGGTGTAAATCTCGAACTGCAAGCCAGACAACCGGTAGGATACTGTGGTTTTTTATGGTGATCTGAACCGGAATTATCTCTCCTGGAAAAACATGGTCGGGGAAATCCCGTCTGGCAGAGAGGTTCTTCAGGGAGTGTCCTGGCCACCATCGCGCCAAAAGGTAAGCACCTGCCATCAAATAACCTAAAACCAGAAGGTAGGTTTCTCCGGTAATGGCACCGATCAGCAAAAAAATGGCCACAACGATCAAGACCAGTTCGGACATGAGTTTGCTACTTCTGCTTGATCTCTAAGGGTAAAGGGATTTTGGCAAGGATGTCTTCAAGAATCCTTGAAGGAGTCCTCCCACGTAGTTCAGCATCTGGAGTAAGAATTAACCGGTGAGCAAGAACAGGAACGAGCAAGGTTTGGACATCTTCTGGAAGAACGAAATCTCGTCCGCGGATGGCTGCCAGGGCCTGGCTGGCCCGGAAAAGGGAGAGACTTGCCCGGGGGCTTGCCCCGAGAGCTAACTCGGGGGTCTCACGGGTTGCATTTACAATCTGAACGATGTAGTGTTGTAAGGTCTCATCTACATGAATTTCCCAGACCAGTTGTTGCAGGCTGGATACTGTTTCGGGCGAGGTGACGGGGGAAAGCTGGTCGATGGGGTGTTTTCGACGAAGCTTTTCAAGGAGCATTTTCTCCTCGTCCTGAGTAGGGTATCCCATTGAAAGTCGGAGGAGAAAACGATCGAGTTGAGCTTCAGGTAAAGGGAAGGTTCCCTCATATTCGATGGGGTTCTGGGTTGCCATGACCAGAAATGGCGCTGGTAATCGGTGGGAGATTCCATCCACCGTGACTTGCCTTTCCTGCATGGCTTCTAAGAGAGCAGATTGTGTGCGTGGGGTTGCACGATTAATTTCGTCAACGAGTAAAATGTTGACAAAAACAGGGCCTGGATGAAACTCAAACTCTCCTCTTTTCTGATTGAAAACCGAGACCCCGGTAATATCGTTGGGAAGAAGGTCAGGCGTGCATTGGATGCGTTTAAACTGACCACCCAGGCTGATTGCGAGAGACCGGGCGAGCATGGTTTTACCCACACCTGGTACATCCTCGAGGAGGACGTGCCCATCGCTCAGTATGGCGACCAACAGCAACTCAATGGTAGAACGCTTTCCAAGGATGACCTTTTCTACATTTTCGATAATCGGGTTAAGAACCTGGGTAATTTGCGCATTCATGATGAGAAGCCTTTCGGTAGTTTTCTCTCGTTCGAGATTGAGGTGGGGATCAAGACGATGATTAAGGTACGTAACCAGTAAACCCTGCCAGGTTACAATAATCTTATCAAAGCCCTCATAAAAGGCAACGCTGGAAGTGAGGCCAATATTTTTAGATTTTCAGCGATGTTGCCAGTTTCATCCAGAAATCGAAAGATTGTTTCTATGGGGTTTTTTGTAAACAAATCCAGAAAGATCGGGCAGGCAGCTTTGCTTTCCCGTTGAAGTACTTCCAACAGCAAAGAATCAAACCATCGGTATCTGGAAGGAGAGTGGGGAATACCAAACGGGTGTCCGTATTTCTCTAATGATCGAACAATTGCGGCGGAGTCATTTTGAATCCTTAAAAATGCGTATCCAGAAGATGGTTTTACTAAACCGCCTCGAGTGCCAATGGAAAGGATTCGATTCCCGAGTTTTCTTTGAAAAGGATAATCGGTCATTGGAATGACACCGCTTTCTACCTCTATAACCGTATATTTGCTGATCATGAGGGTGTCATGGATATATTGCTTCAGTTTCTCATCATACGCATCAGAGGGTAACAGGAGATCAGAAAAGATGGTGTACTCGATTAATGCCTCCTGAGAAGAAAATGGCAGGACATAAAAGAAGCACAGGCCCCTTTCCTGAGCGGTACGAAAATCAAAAAGATATGGGGTAGAAGGATCAAATTCGTCCTGCTCAGTTCTAATGAGCCAACCCCGAAAATGTTGATATAAATAGTGCCAACGACCTGGGCCTTGCTGAATGATATCCGGGGAGAATCGACTGTCAAACACCCAGTCGGCCAGATAAGATTCATGATTTGCAACAACAATCGAGTACTCTGGGCCATCGATGATCTGGTCAACGGATGCCGTGAGGAACCGAATATTTTTTCGGGCCTCTAACGCCTGTCGGGTATAAGCATAAAAATCAATTCCTCGGATCATGCAGTACTGGTATGAACCCAATGAAAATACATTCTTTGTATCAGAAGCGATAACGGCCAGCTTTTGCCAGGATCGATAATAAATCGGATCATAATAAGTTGGTCGATTGCTCCAAAAGCACCAGGTCCGATCATTTTTTACCTTTTTATCACGATCTACAATTAAGATGGAGTGCTCGCGAAGTTTGCTGTGTAGAAGATGATAGGCCAGGCTCAGCCCGGCTGCACCCCCTCCGGCGATGATATAGTCGTACTTTTCCATTTTTACCCAGCCAGGTGCACGGAGTGACCAGTCTGTGATGATCTCCTCAAAGCATTGATTATAAGGATATGATCTCTGGAATGAGCCAGGGTGACGGTCAATGGTTTTTCTCCAAAGACCGCGGCTTCAAATCCTTCAATTTCACACAGGTAAGGATCCTTGTTTTCCACAGATACCACGGTTTGTTTTCCTTCTACGTCATAAACAAAGATTTGAGCCGCTTCTTGCATTCCGGTGAATGGACGAGGAACCTCAATTCGCCCTGTTTCACCGAAGATAACCATACTGGTGGTATATGGGGTTTCAAAGGAGCAGAAAAATTGCGAACTACCCTGGTTTGCTGTATACAACAATTCTCCCCAGAAACTCATATCCACCCCTGTTGCCCCTTGTATTTCGGTTCCGTGAACCTGATCAGGCAGTCTCTGAAAAATGGCTCGGGTAAAGCTGATCGGGTAAATTCCAATATCCCAAAGGCTACCTCCTCCCTGGTCGGGTAATAGGCGATAATCGTTATCTCGCGAGTGTTTAAATGTAAAGATCCCCAGGGTGTGAAGGACTCTGCCTATTTTTCCGGATTTAAGAAAATCCAGTACCATTTGCGTTTGTGGATGATACTGATACATCAGGGCCTCTGCAAGAACTTTTCCAGAATCCCGGCTGGCCATTTCCATTTCATTAAGTTCTTCCACACTCAGGGCAATGGGTTTTTCACATAGTACGTGTTTGCCTGATTTTAAAGCTCGCACCGACCATGGGGCATGGAGATGGTTAGGCAAACCGACATACACCGCATCAATCTCCTGTGAGTCGAGCATGGCTTCATAAGGTCCAAATGCCAGAGGAATATTCCACTGGCTGGCATATTCTGTGGCTCGCTGAATATCTCTGCTGGCAACTGCAAGAAGCTCGCTTCGTTGAGAAGCCCAGATTGCTGGTATAAGACGGCGGTTGATATGAGCGGTGGATAAAAGTCCCCAACGAAGCTTTTTCATTATTCTTCACTCCTGGACAGGGAATTTGTGCGAATGATGTTGATTGTGAAGAGGATAAAACCTGTGAAAAGAGTAATCAGGATCAGTCCCCCGGTTAACCACTTACAGAGGGATGCGATGGAAGCAAAGGATGCTACCCACAGCGCCATGCCATAGCCTGATAATGAGTTGTGCCAGAGCAGGAGAATGGATAGGAGAATATTTTCCGAATAATCAAAACCCATCATGAAAACGGGTAAGACAATCAGGTAACGGAGCCCCGTAAGCTTATCTTGCAGGTGGACTGCCTTGAAGAGAAGGCCTAAAAGAAGGGTAAAAAGAGATGAATAAATAATTGGGTAAAAGAGATCGGCTGTCCATTCGATGAGAAGATAAAAATGGCGGGCTGTTTCTCCAAGCCGTTGTATGAAATTGAGCGCATCTTCAGGGGAATATCCGAATTGAACATCCAGCGTTTGTAAGTTTCCGGAAACTGAGCGGAAATTCTCGGAAAGTATCGGGAAAATCAGAATATTGAAGGGGATAATCACCATAAATATGATGATGAGATTTCTAAATTTTATATAAGGCTGAACCCTCTCAATATATTTTTTCATAAAATGTCCTGAGTATGGTCATTGAGCACCTTGAGAATGATATGGATTGCATTGACTAACGTATCCAGACTCATGGAAGGGCCCATGTTGGGTCGTTTGACAACCTGTTCTGGCAGTGATGGAAGGTGAATGAAACCGGCTGACAGGATGCCCGGGTCGACTGAGGCTCGATGCATCAGATGAAAGAATATCTGGTTACAAAGGTAAGAGCCAGCTGTGAGGGATAATTCTGCCGGGATATTCTGGTTGATGAGGGCATCGTATAATACTCTTACGGGAAGGGTCGAAAAATAAGCGGCAGGAGCGCCCTCAATAACAGGACGATCAGAAAAAATCCGGTTAGCATTGTCAGGAATTCTGTAATCCAGTAGATTGATCGCTACTCTCTCAATAGAAATTACAGATCGTCCTGGAGCTTCTCCAAGGCAAAGGATTATATCGGGACGGATTGTATCAATTTTATGAATAAGTTGTACCGGGGCTGTTTCACCATCGACGGGTAAAACAGACGTGAATATCCTCGTATGATCGAGATGGTCTTCTCTGACTCGATCAAGCACCAAAGCTGATGGATTGATGGGACTGCCGCCAAAAGGTTCAAAGCCAGTGAGTAATAGTTTCATGATGTTCCCTGATTTCAACTATTATACTCACAGGAAAGGGGGGCATGGGGGAATATGAAAAGAGTCTTCCTGTGCTGGGTAATGCTTGCGGTTTTGCTTGCTTCGTGTGAGCCAGCACATATTCATAACGATCGTGTTGGGTTTGGGCTTTCTACTCGAACCAATGCTTATGAATGGGCGGTTCGACTGGGTGCAGGCTGGTTTCTGGACTGGGGAACTCGACGGTGGCCTCGTGAAGCTCCTTTGACTTACTGGCAAACCATTCGTTTATCACCTGAGGGAGGACGTCCAGATCATCAGGATTTATCCATGCTGGTAAGAGAAAATCCAGGTTCAACCTGGATCATTGGAAATGAGCCAGATAATCCATATCAGGATAATATTCCTCCTGAGTTATTTGCCAGATACTACCATGATTATTACCAAAAGATAAAAAAAGTGGATCCTACCGCTAAAGTCGCCGTTGGGGGAGTGACCCAACCGTCTCTTTTAAGAATGAAATATCTTGATCAAATGCTCCTACATTATCGAGAAGCCTATGGTGTGGATTTACAAGCTGACTGGTGGACAGTGCATGGATATGTTTTGAGAGAACAGATGGGCTCATGGGGAGCAGGAATTCCGGTTGGGGTGAGTGAAGATGAAGCGTTGGGTTTGTTGATTGAACCTGCGCAACATGGAGATATTGAGATTTTTAAAGACCAGATTGTGAACTTCCGGAGATGGATGGCACAAAATGGATTTCAAGGCTGCCCACTGGCGATTACTGAAATGGGAATACTTCTCCCTGCGGAGTTCGGGTTTTCTGAGGAGGTTATTGGGCAATATCTGGAAACCACTTTCTCATGGTTAAATACTGCTTCTGATCCAGAAATTGGTTATCCGCTTGATGAATATCACCTGGTGCAGCGCTGGGCCTGGTTCAGTCTGTCTGATCCTGAGTTTCCGGCTTCAGATCTGGTCAATTTACAGGATCATCAAATTACCAGGATAGGGATAGCTTTCGGTTTATTTACGGGGCGATCCCAATAGAATAATCGTTAAGTATGCAATCGAATTTTTAATCTTCTTTACCGGTCATTGGTCCCAATGGATGGATATACCCCACCGGGACAAATGTTCACTAAACGAATTTTCGAAAACTAACGCAGGAGGAATTACCCCATACTTGGGAACTCTGTTTTGGTGAAGACGGGTTGCAGCATCTGCCATGATCTCGCCTGTTATCACATACGGGTTACCTCCGGATAACGAAATGGTTTTCCTGATCCCCTGTTTATGGTCGAACGCAATCAGTGAAATTTGAAAGCTCTCGTTATCCTTTTCAGGATGAAGGGTTGGGTTGGGAGACCCAACGGTAATGATTTTCTGAATCCATGGTCCTGCAATGCTACGCAGGAATCGGGCGAAATAGGGGATTAGAAGCGGGCCCAAAATGGCCTGGATGGCGTTTGTTCTCATCCACACCGTCACGGTTGACACGGGAATATGGGTTGGAATGGTTACGCTTTCACCGCTTGGGATGGAAAGGACAGGAACCCATTCCCCGTGAATCTGTTCTTTTTTTGCATGAGCGCCTGGGAGGTATCCTTTCCACTGGCCTTTTTGGTAACCGATCCAGGAAGTAGCCAGTGAACGCAGGAGAGAACGACGAGTTCCCCGGCTGGAACGAACTCCCTGAAAATGATATATGACTCGAAATTCGTCGATGGCAGTGGCCCCCAGATTTTGAAAGACCATAGATGTGGCGATATCGGTCAGGGTCACTTCAAAGGCGCAGGCAGGAACCACCGAGACCATTACCTTCTCTGCGAGCTTATGATAGGTTTGCATTCGGTAGAGGTACCCCAGTTCATTGGATGAATCGAGATAGTGACATTTTGATCCTACTGCAAGACGGACGACTTTCTCGCCAAGATCGGTAAATGGCCCAACACAGTTAACCAGTACACTGGTCCCTTCAACCAGAGAGGATAGGCTGGAAGTGTTGGCTACATCTGCAACTATCCACTGAGGATGACAACTCAAACGATCTGAAAGGGCTTCCAGTTTTTGAGCAGATCTCCCTGCGATTCTGAAAGGCAATTTGCGCCGGTCGAGGGCCTGCGAAACCAGAACGCCGGTATACCCTGTGGCTCCAAAAACTGTGATCATTTCGGCCTGCTTTCTCCTGTGTCTTCCTTCGGTAAATGTTCTGGAGAAAGGATTTGGTCTGGTTGAAGTTTTTCCAGAAATGATGAAAGCTCTTCCTGTATGGTCTCTACACCCGGTCTCTTTTTCCCTAAATTTTTGAGGGATTGAATTAAGTTACGGGTTAACTGGCGAGAGATTTGATTAAGGGTAGCGTTGGAAATCCTGACCCCAGACTCAAACCAAAGGATTGCTGCGTAGCCCATAGTGACAGTTACTGAGGCAGCAATGGCGACGCTTAAGAGCCAGCCTGGAATGCCACCCAGTTTACTCAACTCGTAAAAAAGGGTCCTGCCAAGATATCCAAGCCCCAGGGTGGCTATCAATTCTCGGGCTCGTGCTGGAGATATTTCAAACTGGTAGATACGAGCAATGCTAAGGGTCATCATGGTTTGTAATCCAGCCAATGGAATAAAATCTATCATCGGTAGGGGAACCAGGGCAACCGCAGCTGCCCCGGTAGCAGTGCTGATAATGGTGCGCCAGGCCAACTGCCGGCGGAATTGCGGTAACCCGCGGCCCAGAGCGGCGATCATTTCTGGTTCGACCAGGGCGACCCTCATGACTACTCGAGAAAGGTTCTGGCCACTTCGAGCTGAAACAGGGATAATCAGATCTGGTTTCAAACCGAGATTCTTGGATGCCAGTTCAATTACCCGGTCAAGGTCGCGCTTAACAAGGTCGATTTTATTGAGTACTACAACCCATGGCTTTTGAAGCTGAAATATTTCCTGAGCAATTGCCAGTTCTGATTGCCTGATTCCCTGGGAGGCATCAAAAACGAGGATAATACAATCAGCTGATCGGGCCGCTTCCATGGCTGACTGGCGTTCCCGGGTGGCGGTTTCTCCTACCGCATCTGCTCCAGGGGTATCTACAATGGTAAATAGACCGGCGTCTGCCATCTTATTTTGGCGGGTAGTTCCAGGAAGAGGGCTGACCTCAGCACGATCCGTGGCATTCTGAATTAGCTGGTTAAAAAGGGTTGACTTTCCAACGTTGGTTGGGCCCAGGATTACGACCTGTTTTTTATCCCCAAATGCCATCTTTAATTGAGTGGTTGCCAGTTTAACTAAAAGTTTCAAGAGCGTTGTATTCGATGGAATATCTCCCCTTGATAAAAATTCAAACGCGGTTCTTTCGGTTTCCGGGAGGGTGTCCCAGAGGGTTTGAATTTTCTCCCGGGTTTCCGGGGGTAGGTTTTCTATAAATTCGTCAATGGTTTTCATGTGGTGGATCTTTTCTACCCTATCAAATAACGGGCAATGGAATCTACCTGCAATCCATAGGGCTCGCCAAACAGGTTTAAATGGTTGAGTAAATGATAAAGGTTGTATAGATCTTTTCTTATCTCAAAGCCTGCTTCTAAAGGGAAGACTTGCTGGTAAGACAGATAAAATTCGGGCTGAAATCCACCGAATAATTGCGTATATGCAATTTCTGCTTCTCTATCTCCGTAGTATACCGCTGGATCAATGACTACAGCATGATTACCCGGGTCATTTAATACATTCCCAATCCATAAATCTCCGTGTAAAAGTACTGGCTGATGCGTCTGATTCCCAAGGAGTTCAGGAATGCGGATGATCAACTTTTCCAGCAAGGAACGCCTAAATGGAGGGAGTTTTCCATTTCTTAAAGCAAGTTCCATTTGGGGTTGGATTCTTTGTTCAATGAAAAAAGTAGCCCAATCCTCGTGCCACTGATTCTTCTGGAGTGTTGTTCCCAGATAATTATCTTCTTCCAGGCCAAACTTTCCTCCAGGGGCAAGGGAATGTAAATGCATTTGAGCCAGCTGTTCACCCAGGTTTTTAAAGGTATGACTGGAAAGGGGCTTACCTGATGGAATGTATTCCATCAAAATAAAAGCCGGGGGCGAAGGTTTTCTATCGACGCCATCGAAATAAGCCAGAACCTCTGGAACTCTGATGGTGTTGGTCTGTTTGATTAATGCAAGCCCTCTGGCTTCTTTCTGAAACATCTCTGGAGGAGGCGATTCATTCCACTTAATAAAAAAGGTGTGATTTCCAGCGGTTAACCTTGCGGCGTGATTAATGCATCCCCCATTTAAAGGTTCGAGCCGGATAGATGTGGACGAAATTCCCAGGAGGTGTAACGTCTCGATAATTTTCTTCTTAAACTCCTGTGAGATCATTGGGCACCATCATCAGATTGTTTCTGAAGTGCTTTCAGGAAGCCTGCGCAGGAAGCAAAGATGTACTCATACACCTCATCAAAATTACCGGTATAGTAAGGATCCGGAATGTCGTCTGGAATTCCAGGTGGGCCATAGCGGGAAAGTTTCTCAATTTTTGATAAGCGTGGCATGGAGTTCAGGTTATACTCATCCATAATCAGGATGTGATCATAAATTTGGTAATCCTGAGGTGTAATTTGCCTCGCTCGTTTTTGAGGGTCGAAAGGAATATTATTTTTCTTAAGAACTGCCCGGGTACCCGGGTGGATAGGTTCACCGATTTCCCATGAGCTGGTGGCTGCCGAGGATATCGTCAACTCGTTTTTCATTCCCGCATGGTTGGCCAGGTGTTTCATGATAAATTCGGCCATTGGTGACCGGCAGATATTCCCGGTGCAAACAAATAGAATAGATCGCTTCACATCTTTCCCTCAATAAAGAAAATTGCTCTGCAATTCTACCTTATCTTTCTTCGGGAGGGCCGATGAAAATGATCAACCGACTCCAAATTTCAAGAGGATTAATTCTGATTGTTCTTTTTTTAAATTTGCAGTGTGCTATCCAATTTATCTTTTTCCCGGAGAGATATGTTTACGGTTTTGAGCTGGTCGATGAACCTGGTAGTATTGCCGTTCAGGGAATAGGGATTCTTTTCATGATGTGGAATATTCCCTATATTTTTGCGGCTTTCGATCCATCAAAGAATTTTATCTCTTTGCTTGAGGCAGTGATCATGCAAGGCATTGGGCTGGCAGGTGAAACGGCACTGTACTATTCTCTGACGGGTGAACACGCGTCCTTGAGGATTACAGCGACGCGCTTCATCTTTTTTGATGCTGGCGGACTATTGGCGTTGCTTGTTGCTCTTTTGATCGTGAAAAACTCTTTAAGGGAGCGATGAAATTTCTTCCTGAGCGAGGGTTAATAGTTCTTCTCTACGTGATGCCATTTGACGGCGAACTTTCTCAGCATCTCTTGGGTAGGTAAAATAGAAAAGCGAGAAAAGGATGCCACAGATAATCCACGGGAAGGGAATAGTCCAGAGCATGGCTGTGGTTAATCCCAGACGATCTGCCAGCGAGCCAGCAATCAGACCAGCAAATGCAGATAGGCCTCCTTCGATCAAGTTAACGACAGAATAAGCGCTGGAACGCATCTCCGGTGGGACGACAGCCTGCATCATGGGCTCTTTTGCGCCCCGCCCTGGCCAGCCTATCAGAAGAGCTGTGATGGATGCAAAGGCAAAAAGCTGTCCAAAGGTCATGGTTTTTGCCCGGGTTAAGAAGAAATACATCAAAGGAACCCCGATCAGTACAGAGAATTGTCCGATCACTGTTCGGCCATATTTTTTATTGATCTTTTCGGCGTAATCTCCAATAAACCCTCCCATCAGATTGCTCAGGGCGGCGCTTACTACAACTGCCGCAAAAATTAAAGGCGCTGACCCTCTGGGATCGCTGAAGGAAATGTCATTGGTATAACCAAGCTCCCGAACCATCCAGTTGATGAAATAAATCTCCATGACAACCCAGGGCATCGAGCCGGTAATTCCTTGCAGGATTGCCGCCCAAATGGTGGGTATTTTTAAAGTGTAAAGCATATCACGGGGATTGATTTCGTATCTTTTTTCCGTCTCGTGGGTGATTAAACCAGCCAGCTCTGGTTCTGCAGAGCCTCGAGGCGGCTCTTCTACAAGAACCCAGATAACTATTCCCGAGAGAACACTGGCAAGACCCAGGCCAATAAAACCCCAGCGCCACAAATCAGGAGAGGCTACAAACCCTAAGGCCAGTACTCCTAAAACTGTACCCATTAATCCAACCAGCCCAATAACACCCAGGGCCCGCCCTCGTTTCTCCTGGGGATAATGATCTCCCAACAACGAAAAAGTTGCGGGCATGAGGCAACCCAGACCAAGCCCGGAGATGGCGCGAATAATCATCATGCTGGAGAAATTGGGAATCAACCCAACAGCGATTGTCCACAATCCCCATATTCCGGTGCCAAAGATCAAAACTTTTTTTCGGGAATACTTATCTGCTACATATCCCCAGAAAGGTGCCGAAACGGTCTGGGCGATACTGCGCAGGGTTTCCATCAGGCCGATCATCCCGAAACTGATGCCCCAGATTCGTTGAATGATCGGTGATAAGACACCCATGGCCTGGGCTTCACCCTGGTCAATTAAATACCCCAACCCAAGAGCAAAAAGGGTTCTTCCTGATCTCATCCCTTTGGAAGCCATTCTTTGCAACCTCGATGATGATTTTTGGAGATTGTATTTCTTTTCCAGACTGCGGGCAAGCAGAAAACGGGTTTCAATTCCTGAGGGCGTAAAGCGCCGGGGTACATTCGTTAAGCAAGGCTACCAGTTGTTGGTGATCTTCACAGGTAATCATCGCCAGCATTTGCGAACGGGGTAAATTATATGGTTCCAGATATTTGATGAGGTATTTTCGATATAAAAGAATTCCCCGCTGCTCACCAAAAAAAGAGATCATCGTATGAAGATGTTGAACTATGCCACTCAAAACCACCTCTGGGGGAACATCGGCTCGATCCATACCCATAAATATCCAGGGGTTTCTTACCGCTCCCCGACCTATCATGATGGCATCACATTGAGTATAGGAAAGCACCCGGTTTATATCTGCAATGGTATGGATATTCCCGTTGGCGATTACAGGAACAGAGACCATTTGTTTGATTTCCGCTATTGCATCCAGATCGACCATTCCTGAATGGCTCTGTTTTCTCATTCGGGCATGGACTGTGATGGCAGCTACACCACTATCTTCTAGTATTTGTGCAATTTCACGATAATTACGGTTCTGTTCATCCCAACCCAGACGAATTTTTGCCGTGATCGGGAGATTCAGATGCCTGACCAGATAAGAAATGATTTGTCCTACCTTATCCGGCTGTTTAAGCAAGGCGGCTCCTGCTCCCCGATTGCACACAGACCGGGCTGGGCATCCCAGATTGATATCCAGGAAATCGGGTTGCCTGGACATAAGCTTAAGGGCTGCCTGGAGCATGGCCTCGGGGTTGTTATCCAGTAACTGGTATCCAAAGGGGCGTTCGTCATGCGAGAAGAACACACGTTCTTCCAGGTGCGGGTGTCCCATTAAGATATCGGTGGGGAGTAAGAATTCTGAGATCGAGAAGGCCGACCCCAGTTGTCTGGATATTAATCTGAAAGGATGGGAGGTAATCCCATCCATTGGAGCCAGCACAAGTTTCCCTTTAACAGGAATGGAACCAATAAAAAAGCAGGTATTCATTCGACAATGATACCATGAGGAAAAAGCTCGGGAAATCTCCCCCGAGCTTTTTCTAAAGCGGGTTATTTGACCGTGATATTGATGCTGAATTCGCAGATCGTTCGGCTACCCCTGACAAGCCCCCATACCTCTTTATAGGTTCCAGCTTTTTCTGGAGAAAGCATGTCCACAATGATATCTATTGACTCGCCCGATTTTACATCCTTCGGCAGGTCATAGAGGTCGTTGTATTTATGCATTTTGTCGCCAGACAGGTATTTGTAGTCGATATCTGAGGCAAGCCAGGTTTGAGTGCCTGTGTTCTTTAGAGTCCATTTCGCGTCAAAATCAGCACGAGGGCTAAATGTAGCACCGGTTGCCGGAGAAACGAAGGTCACCGAGCAGCTGTAATCAGTAGGGGTGCTGGTAGCTGTACTGGTTGGAGTAAAAGGAATGAATGTATTCGTAGCTGTAGGCGGCGGGGGAGGTGTGTTGCTTGGGGTGAAGGTTGGCAGAGCAGTGGGGGATGGCAATTCGGTTGCCGTGGGTGCAAGGGTGGCAGTAGGTGGCAATGGAGTGGCAGTAGCCCGACTGGCGATCTCGGCAGCTACAGTTTGAGCGGCCTGAGTTCTGGCTGCATCGAGAGTTAATGCTACATCCTGAGTGGAGATAATCCCTTGACCACCGCTAATGTTACAGGCGGTTAATAGGACCAACAGAGGTAAAATCCACAGTGTTTTTCTAATCATCTCATGATCCTCCTCAAAATTCGAATCGTCTTTATATAGACGTTGTTATCAGTAGCCAGGTTCCCTCTAAAAGGCCAAAAAAGAATTGTAATCTATTTTTCGGTAAAATTACCTTATCCTTCTCCGATCATGAGGTCGTATGCAATTCCACCTAATACTTCCCCGGCAGATCATTTTCCATGATGGGATCATTGCTGAAGTCCCTACCTGGTGTAAAGAGTTTGGGAACCGGGTTTGCCTTGTTACGGGAATTTCTGCCAGTATCCATAAGGTATTGGAGGATTCCCTGGTAGCCAGTCACTTTGACATTTTAAAAATCACCATTGCCCATGAGCCAACCCTGCAAGACCTTGAACAAGCTATTGAGATGGCCAGAAATTTTGCTCCCAATTGTGTGGTGGGCATTGGAGGTGGAAGCGTGTTGGATTCGGCCAAGGCTATTGGCATCATGGCGACAAACCCTGGCGACCTGTTGGATTATGTGGAAGTGGTTGGACTGGGTCAGACCTTGAAAAACCCTTCCGTCCCGGTAATTGCATTACCGACCACCGCAGGTACTGGATCTGAAGTGACGCGGAATGCTGTGATAAGTGTGCCGGAACAGAAAGTAAAGGTAAGCCTGCGAAGTCCTTTTATGGTTCCCTGGATTGCAGCAGTAGATCCCCAATTAACCATCACCATGCCCCCGGAGATAACCGCCTGGACAGGCATGGATGCTCTGACTCAGCTTATCGAGCCTTATCTGTCCAGGCGTTCAAACGTGATAACAGATTTACTTTGTAGAGAGAGTATCCCCCTGGCATCTTCGGCTCTATTACGGGCTTACCAGGATGGACAAGACCTGGAGGCGCGGAGAAGGATGAGTTATGCCAGTCTGTCAGGCGGGTTGGCTCTTGCAAATGCCGGTCTTGGAGCAGTCCATGGTCTGGCGGGTCCAATCGGAGGGATGTTTTCGGCGCCACATGGTGCGATCTGTGCGCGGTTATTACCTGCGGTAATCCGTGAGAATTATACGGTCATCAAGGCAGGTATGCCTGACCACCCAGTACTCAACCGATTCCACGAAATTGCGCAGTGGGTTACCGGAAACAAGAAGGTGGGTGTAAACGATCTTATTGAGCATCTCTTCAACCTGTGTAATCTTCTGCACATTCCCCGGTTGAGAGATTTTGGCGTCAGCGAGGTAGATTTTGAAGAAATAGCCATAAAAGGGCAAGCCGCAAGCAGTATGAAGGCGAATCCTGTCCAGTTGGATCATGGATCAATTCTTCGTATCCTTGAAGAATCCTGGTAAAGGTTATGCGATCTGAGAAAGGACCCGGTTCTCCAGTTTCCAGAGCGTGGTAGCGATATTCTGAATAAAATAACGATCGTGAACTACTGCCAGAAGCGTTCCATGGTAATGATTTAATGCTTCTTCAAATCGAATTCGGGAAGGGATATCCAGATGGTTAACAGGTTCATCTAGAAGAAGCAGATTACATCCCTGAGCAACCAGGATCGCCAGGTACAACCGAGCCCGTTCCCCAAAGGAGAGGTCTGAGACAGGAGTAAAGACATCGTCGCCAAAGAATAAAAATTTGGAGAGGAAAGCCCGGGTTTCTGTCTCAGAAGCGAAAAAATACTCGGAAACTGACTTCAGAGGGGTAGAATGAGTGGGCAGGTTTTTTTGTTCCTGGTCCATATACCCGATTCGGATACTGGCCCCGACCGCTACCTTCCCGGCGAGGGGTTGCACTTGCCCCACCAGAGTTTTCAGGAGGGTTGACTTTCCACTTCCATTTTTACCCATGAGGGCTATTTTTTGACCAAAACGAATGGTCTGATTGATGTCTGTTACCAGAGGATGATCGGAATCATAGCCAATGGTTAAGTTTTCCATACGTAATACATCCCGACTTCCTGACGACACATCGGAAAACTCAACTTTGATCTGCCAGTTTCTGCCCGGTTTCTCTATTTTTTCCGTGGTTAAAATTTGTTCGATCTTTTTCTCAATCTGTTTCGCTCTTCCCACAGTACCTTTGGTGCGATTCGCAAAGAAACCTCTGGCAAATTTATCACCCGAATCGCCCTTGCCACCTTTCCGAAAACGAGCAATACCACGTAAATGAGCTGCTGCTTCCCGTAGCTTTTGGATTTCTTCCTGTTGTTCCTGGTAAGCATCCATCTGGTGTTTCTTTTCGGATGCTTTAAGATTCTGGTATAAAGTGTAGTTGCCGGGGTATTCACGGATTTGATGAGAGGCTGAGTCCAGTTCCAGAATGCCTGTGGTAACATGGTCGAGGAACGCCCTGTCGTGAGAAACTACGATCATGGTGAAAGTGCCGTGGATCAGCCATTCTTCAAGCCATTCCAGCATTTCAATATCCAGGTGATTCGTAGGTTCGTCCAGAAACAGAATTTGTGGATTTGAAAGTAATATCCCTGCCAGGGCCAGCCTTGTTTTTTGACCTCCGCTCAGAAAATTTATGGGCGTGTTTTCGGTGAAGTGATCCAGTTCCAATTGATGAAGGACCATCCTTTTCTCATCCTGAGATATTCCAGGAGAGCTCATTTTTTGGAGAATCCTATCGTACTCGTCTTGGAGCCCATGGGAATCGGGGTGGATAACCATCCGTTCAGAAATTTCAGCCAGACGAGCCGATAGCTGGTTTATGTCGTTCTGAAAACGATCCAGGTATTCTCCGATTGTTTCCTTATCTTCTATTACCAGTCCCTGTGGGAGATAACCCAGGTCAGGCTTTGCTGGAGTGAAGCGAACTGAGCCATGATCGGGCGGTTCCAGTCCAGATAGGATCCGCAGTAGTGTGGTTTTGCCGCAACCATTTGGTCCGACTAATCCCAGGCGCTCGCCTGATTTGACAGTAAATGATACGCTGGAAAGAATTGGCTTTATGCCGTAACTTTTCGATAGATTGGAAACTGCCAGCATGATGTAACCCTTTTATTAAAATAGAAAACGGGAGCAGTGCTCCCGCTGAATAGATTGATTGGTGCTCGTAATCGCGGTGAACTGCCTGAAAGCTTTGGGGGTTACAATCTGCTGCTGATCATTTCTTTTCTCTGAATAATTTCCAGAAATATTATAACAGAAAATGGTATGGTTTCAGGGATTGGTGACACTTTACAAAACGGTAGGTGATTTTCATTGTAGACTGAGCCGATGATTCCCTGTATAACCAGAATATACCTGAAAGCACTGAAAGGAAATTCCATGCCCAACGACTTAAGCCTCTTTTTCAACCCCAGAAGTGTGGCGATCATCGGTGCTTCTTCCAACCCCAATAAACTCAGTTTTGGTATCTTTCGTAATTTAACGCAATATGGGTATGAGGGACAAGTCTATCCGATCAATCCCAATGCAGGTGAAATTCTTGGCTTGCCCTGTTACCCGAGGATCGAAGATGTACCCGGATCAGTAGATCTGGCTGTTTTAGCGGTGTCGGCCCGGTTGACGCCCGATATTATTCGCGCTTGCGGGGAGAAAGGGGTTAAAGCGATTGTCGTGATATCGGGTGGTTTTCGAGAGGTGGGAGAGGAAGGAGCTGAACTCGAGCAACGTTGCCTTGAGTTGGTTAAATCTTATGGTATGCGCATGATTGGACCGAACTGTGTAGGAACGATGGACTTATACTCGGGTCTGAATACCACATTTATTCATGGGATACCAGATCGTGGACATATTGGTTTTCTCTCTCAATCCGGTGCAATTTGTGGGGGAATTGTCGATTATGTACGGGGAAAGCGGGTGGGATTTTCCTGTTTTGCCAGCCTGGGTAATGAAGCGGATGTCACTGAGACCGATCTGATTGAATACCTGGTGGAAGACCCAAACACTCATGTCATTGCGGCCTATGTTGAAGCGATTCGAGATGGTCGGCGGTTTATCGATGTTGCAAGAGAAGTATGCAAGGTAAAACCTGTGGTTATCCTTAAAGCAGGAAAAAACAGTGCCGGTGCCAGAGCGGTTTCTTCCCATACCGGTTCTATTGCCGGGTCAATGGCGGCGTATCATGCGGCATTTAAACAGAGCGGAGTCATAGAGGTGGAAAGTGTATCGGAACTTTTCGATGTGGCGGTCGCTCTGGATTACCAACCGCTTCCCGCCGGGAAAAGAGTAGTCTTATTAACTAACTCGGGCGGCCCGGCAGCTCTGGCTTCAGATAGTATTGCGGAGTACGGGCATCAGTTAGCGAATTTGAATGAGGAGACACAACAGAGGCTTCGTGGCTTATTAAATCCCAGTGCTCAGGTTACAAATCCGGTGGATATGCTGGGTGGAGCCGAGCCAACGGATTATGGAGAAGCATTAAAGATCATTCTGCAGGACCAAAATGTGGATGTTGTGGTTCCGATTCTTGTTCCTCAGGCCCTAATTAAACCTGAGATGGTTGCCCGCGAGCTGCATCATGCCTGGAAAGGCAGTCCTATCCCCATGATGTGTTGTTTTATGGGGGATCAATCTGTTAAAGAAGCAAGAAACTTCCTGCATGAACATGGTATCCCCATATATACCTTCCCAGAATCGATTGGCAAGGTTCTTGGGGCGATGTCACGTTATCATTCCTGGAAAGTTCGTCCTCTCTCGCGATCTCAAGAACCCCCACTGATCACTCAGAAGCAGGAAGTTCGTTCGATTCTGGATGCCCATTCCGGGGAGTCGGCACTTGGAGAGCGGGTGGCGCGTGAGATTCTACAAGCCTACGGGTGTCCGATTGTTGAAGGAGGTTTTGCCAGTAGCCCTGAACAGGCTGGAACGCTTGCGGCCAGCCTGGGCGGGAAAGTTGTTCTTAAAATCGTCTCACCCGATCTTTTCCACAAGTCTGAAGTTGGAGGAATTCAGCTGGGAATCGAAGGAAAATCTGAAACTGAAACGGCCTATCGAGATTTGGTATCGAGAATTCAACAGAACCACCCGAAAACGCGTATCGAAGGAGTGCTTGTGGAAAAAATGGCTCCTGGTGGCGTTGAGGTGGTGATTGGAATACGGCGTGATCCAAATTTCGGCCCTCTTTTAATGTTTGGACTGGGTGGGATTTATGTGGAATTGTTTAAAGATGTGGCTTTTCGCATCGCCCCCTTCTGTGATGAGGAAGCTCTAGAGATGATTTATGAAACCAAGGCCGGGCAATTACTGGAGGGTTTTCGAGGGCAACCACGGGGCGACCTGGAGGCTGTGGTTGCCTGTATGCAGAAATTAAGCCAAATTGCCCTGGATTTTGAGGAAATATCAGAAATTGAGATCAATCCTTTGGTAGTTTATCCAGAGGGGCAGGGAGTTCTGGTGCTGGATTGCAGAGTTGTGCTCGGAGATGATCGATGAAGCGATTGTTGTCAGGAAATGAAGCAGTTGCTCGTGGTGCATGGGAAGCCGGCGCTTCTGTTGGGTCAGCTTATCCAGGTACACCCAGCACGGAGATCATGGAAACATTTGCGCTTTTCCCGGGTGTGTACGCCGAATGGGCCACGAATGAGAAAGTAGCGTTGGATGTTGCTGTTGGGGCAGCTTATGCGGGTAGACGGGCCTTTACGGCTATGAAGCATGTAGGGCTCAATGTAGCGGCAGATGCCCTCTTTTATGCCTCAATGACTGGCATTGAAGCTGGCCTGGTGATTGTATCGGCAGATGACCCTTCCATGCATAGCTCGCAAAATGAACAAGATAATCGTCAGTATGCCCGTTTTGCTCGCATTCCCTGTCTTGACCCTTCGGACAGCCAGGATGCCCATGACTTAATGATCGCGGCGTTTACATTGAGCGAGCAGTTCGACACGCCCGTCATGTTGAGAATGACTACAAGAGTCTGTCATACCAGTAGCCCGGTAGAAGCAAGTGAAGAGCGATTGGTTATCTCGACTGAACGGAGATATCCACGAAATCCGGAGAAGTACATCATGGTGCCAGCCAATGCCCGCAGGCACCATCTCTGGATTGAAGACAGAATGATCAAAATATCCCAATATGCTGAAGCTTTTTCTGGTAACCGGGTCGAAATGCGGTCTACTCACCTTGGAATTATCACGGGAGGGATTGCCTATCAATATGCCAGAGAAGTTTTTCCGGAGGCCAGTACCCTGAAACTGGGAATGGTTTATCCATTACCGAAAGAAATGATCCGCGGTTTTGCTAATTCCGTTGAACGACTGATCGTTTTGGAAGAGTTGGATCCATTTATTGAGGAGCAGGTCAGGTTAATGGGGGTTGAGGTCTATGGTTCTCATCCGATGGAGTATCCGGCAAACAAGTCTATTTTCCCGGTGGTTGGAGAACTTGACCCTTCAGTAGTATTTCGCTCAGCGGTTACTGCCGGTTTATTACCCCAGTCACAAAACGATGATGGAAGGTGGAAAGAAGAAAAACAAGAGGATCGCTTTTTAGAAATTCCCGAGCGTCCGCCTGTATTGTGCCCCGGGTGCCCTCACCGCGGGGCATTCTATGTATTGCATAAACTGGGGCTTCCCGTCAATGGAGATATTGGTTGTTATACCCTGGGAATGGCTTCTCCGTTAAACGCAATGGATACCTGTGGGTGCATGGGAGCCAGCGTGGGGGTGGCCCATGGGGCAGCGGTGGCTGGAGATCCGGAACGGCATGTGGCGGTGATGGGCGACTCGACCTTCTTCCATACCGGGATGCCTGCTTTGCTTAATGTGGCGTATAACCAGAGTGATGTTCTTACCGTCATTATGGATAATCGCGTTACCGGCATGACCGGTCATCAGGATAACCCTGGCACCGGGAAAACGCTTCAAGGAAAAGAGACCGTAGCTGTGGAGATTGAGCCTATCGTACAGGCGATGGGGATCACCAGGGTTAAAACTGTGAAGGGGTACGACGTTAAAGAAATTGAGAAAACTCTTAAGGGTTGGCTGAAGATGAGAGGACCTGCGGTTTTAATTACCCGGGAGGAGTGTGCGTTGTTACCCTCCGCCAGGAAACGCTGGATCCCTTTAAAAGTTTTACCCAATGTGTGTAATGGGTGTGCATTATGCTTCCGGGTTGGCTGTCCTGCTATTTCTCAATCATCTGAAAAGGACCCCGTGTATCATCGTCCGTTGGCGCGAATAGATCCTTTTCTTTGCACTGGTTGTGAAATATGTGCCCAGGTTTGCCCACGCAATGCCATTCTATTTCGTTCGCAGGTAGAAACGAAGGCGGGGGAGGATGAATATGCCGCTCGTTAATCGGGATACTATTTCTAAAGGAATAAGCTTTCTATTAGTTGGGGTGGGTGGACAGGGAACTATCCTGGCCAGTGATATTCTGGCCGAGGCAGGTTTAAAACTGGGGTTGGATGTAAAAAAAGCTGAAATCCATGGGATGTCTCAAAGAGGAGGATCAGTTTTATCTCAGGTAAGATGGGGGGTAAAGGTCTTCTCTCCCATTGTTGGTAAAGGAGGGGGAGATATCATGATCGCCTTTGAAAAACTTGAAGCGTTAAGATTTTGCGATTATTTGAAGAAAGACGCCTGGATTATGCTGAACGATGGGGCAATCTTACCCATACCGGTTATTCAGGGAAAAGTCTCTTATCCAACCAATACACAAATTGTTGAGGCTCTATCTTCTGTAAGCCGCAACGTGGTATGGGTAAATGGCACCGGGTTGGCTGAGCAGCTTGGAAATCCCAGGCTGATGAATGTAATTCTTCTGGGGGCACTGGCCCAATGGTTGGGTTTGCCAGATGAGATTATGCTTGGAGCAATTACAGAACGCGTTCCTGGGAATTATCTTATCCAAAACCAGGAAGCTTATTATTTAGGAAACCATTTATCGATTAGCCAAATGTAAATCAAATGGGTTTATAATCACCAATAACTCTTGCAAAATCATGAGCAGGGGTTATTGGTTTTTTTAAGACTGGAGAATATTTTCGGGGCGAAACCAAGAGGATAGTTCAGGGTTTTGATAGACGTGTCAGAAAATTCACTCGGGCTGAAAGGCAATCGATGACGCTTCACGAAGATCTCAATCATCTAATGGCTCAGGCAATGAGTGGGGGAGGCAAGGAAGCTATCGACAGGCAACACGCGAGAGGGAAAAAAACCGCCCGCGAGCGGATTGATTTGCTGGTTGACCCCGGTTCTTTCCATGAGATTGATCTCTTTGTTACCCACCGTTCCAATCAATTTGGGATGGAAAAACATCGCCCGTTCACCGATGGTGTGATCACGGGGTGGGGAAAGGTAGATGGTAAGACAGTTTATCTTTATTCTCAAGATTTCACAATTATGGGAGGATCACTGGGGGAAGCTCACGGGTTAAAAATCGCCAAAATTATGGATCTGGCCTATCAAAATGGGGCACCCCTAATCGCCATCAACGATTCGGGCGGAGCGCGTATTCAGGAGGGGGTGGATGCGTTAGCAGCATATGGCGAAATTTTCTACCGGAATATGCGAGCGTCGGGAGTCATTCCCCAAATATCCATTATCCTTGGGCCCTGTGCTGGTGGGGCGGTGTATTCCCCGGCTATTACTGACTTTATCTTCATGACCGAAGAAAATTCGTATATGTTTATTACCGGTCCAGAAGTGATCAAGGCGGTGACCGGCGAAGAGGTTGATTTTGCTACTCTGGGAGGGGCTAAAGTCCACACAGCTCAAAGCGGGGTGGCTCATTTTACTGAGCCGGATGAAGAGAGGTTAATGACCAAGGTGCGCTGGTTGCTTTCTTATTTGCCCTCTAATAATTTAACCCCCCCAGATATTCAGGCTACAGAGGATCCACCGACCCGACTCCTGGAGGATATTTCAGAAATTGTGCCGGATGTTCCGCATAAACCTTACGACATTCATCAAGTGATCGAAAGGCTGGTCGATCAGGGAGAATTTCTTGAAGTGCAGGAAGCCTTTGCTCAGAATCTGGTGGTTGGATTTGCACGGATTGATGGTCAACCGGTGGGTATTGTAGCGAATCAACCGGCAGTACTGGCGGGAGTTCTGGATATTGATGCTTCAGATAAAGGGGCACGTTTTATTCGGTTTTGTGATGCCTTCCATATTCCTCTGGTAACCCTGGTGGATACACCGGGTTTTCTTCCCGGCGTAGATCAGGAATATCATGGGGTCATTCGTCATGGCGCTAAGCTAATTTTTGCGTATGCGGAAGCAACGGTTCCAAAGGTTTCTGTAATTCTCCGAAAAGCGTATGGCGGAGCCTATATTGTGATGTCGTCCAAGCACTTACGTGGAGATATAAATTTTGCCTGGCCTACCGCAGAAATAGCCGTGATGGGTCCAGAAGGTGCAGTGCGGATCATTTATCGGAAAGAGCTGTCCTCCGCAGATAATACCCAACAGCTGGAGACAGCTTTGATTGAGCAATATCGAGCCGAGCTGGCGACTCCACTGGTGGCAGCCAGCAGAGGTTATCTGGATGCGATTATTCAACCCCAGGAAACCCGGCTAAAAATTGCCGCAGCGCTGGAGGTATTGAAAGAGAAAAGAGCACCAACTCCAGCTCGTAAACATACTAACCTGCCTTTATGACATAACGCTATGAAGATTCTGGTTGCTAATCGTGGTGAAATAGCCATTCGGATCATGAGGACGTGCCGGGAATTTGGCTTAAAAAGTGTGGCTGTTTATTCTGAGGCCGATAAAAATGCTCTGCATGTTCGATATGCAGACGAAGCAGTAGCTATCGGGCCAACCCCTGCGGCGCAAAGTTACCTGAATGGAAAGTCGATTTTACACGCGGCCTTACAGGTGGGGGCGAAAGCGATACATCCCGGGTACGGGTTTCTCTCGGAGAATGCGGATTTTGCCCGAGAGGTCGAGCAAAACGGGTTGACTTTCATTGGCCCTACCCCTGAGGTGCTTTCCTTAACCGGCGATAAGCTGGCCGCGCGGAAGATCGCTCGTGAGGCAGGGTTACCGGTACTTGCAGGTTCGGATGTTCCTCTAGGGGAGAGTATTCCAGTCAACCTGGCTAGGCAGGTACCATATCCGATTCTCATTAAGGCCGTCTCGGGTGGGGGTGGGAGAGGTATCAGGCTGGTTAAAAATCCAGAAGAATTCTCCTTTATGCTTGAATCGGCTCAAAAAGAAGCACTGGCGGCCTTTGGGAATGACACGGTCTATTTGGAGCAATTGGTCCAATCTGCCCGCCACATTGAAGTCCAAATCCTTGGCGATGGGCAAGGTGATGTTGTTTGCCTGGGAGAGAGGGAATGTTCTATCCAGCGCCGGCATCAAAAATTGATCGAAGAAGCCCCTGCACCTGGTCTCACTGATGAACAAAGAAATGAGTTGTATGAGTATGCCGTTCGTCTTGCGAAAATGCTTCGTTACCGCAGCCTCGGTACGGTGGAATTCCTGATGGACGAGGAAGGTCATTTCTTCTTCATAGAGGTGAATCCACGGATTCAAGTAGAGCACACCGTGACAGAGATGGTCACCCGAACCGATCTGGTTGCCGCGCAACTAGAACTGGCAGTAAATGGCAGGATGGGGTATTTCCAGGATCAGGTTGCGTTGCAGGGATGGGCAATTGAGGCGCGAATTTTAGCCGAGGATGCAGAAAATAATTTTATTCCTGCTACGGGGACGGTAGAGTACCTTCATGAGCCGGGAGGGCCGGGAATCAGAGTAGATAGCGCCCTGTTTACCGGCATGGAAATTACAACGGACTACGATTCCATGGTGGCTAAAGTGATTGCCTGGGGAGAAAATCGTGATCATGCGATTCGAAGACTCCAACGGGCACTTGTAGAATATCGGCTGGTAGGTATTCTCACGAACATTGAGTTTCTTCAGCAGATTTTAGCCAGTGAGAAATTTATTGGAGGAAACGCCAATACTACCTATCTCGACCATTTCAAGTTGATTCCATTGAGGCAGGAGTCATCGATTGAAGAAGAGATAGCATTAGCTGCTGCACTGGTTACCCATCATTCCAGGAAAGAATCTCAGAAAAAAACTCATGGAAGTATCTGGCTGGCTACAGCCTGGCGAGAACAGATGCGAGGAACTCCTTAGGAGGGGTAGCATGGCAATCTATCATGTGACGGTTGGAAGAAAAGAATATCGGGTGGAAATTCAACCTGGCCAGTATAAAGTCAACGGTCGGCTAATGGATATGCAATTGCAGCAACTCAATAGTAATGGGCTCTACCTGGTAGAACGTGACAAGCAGAAAGTTGAGATGCTGTTAAAGCCAATGGATGCAGGGCGTGTGTCAGTGGTGGTAAATCAGCGCCATCTGATGGTGCGAGTGGAAAGAAACTCGGTAAAAATTCGTAACGGGAGGGCTACTCATTCACAGGATGAAATTCTTGCCCCAATGCCTGGCGTGGTGGTTCAATTGTTAGCTGTCAATGGCCAGGCAGTACAAGCGGGAGATGTGGTGCTGATCATTGAATCGATGAAAATGCAAATGGAAATCCGTGCGCACCTGCCTGGGAAAATAGAGAGATTGAGTAAAAAGCCAGGAGATAAAATAGATAAAGGGGAAGTGCTTGCCTGTATTCGCACGTCCCCTTAATCCAATTGGCTAACTCACCGGATGGTGATCAACCAAACATTTGCTCGTAATCTAAAATGGCTGCCTGGACCACTTCCATCGCTTTTTCAGCATTATAAACATTCTCAATATAAGTCAAATTTTCCTTGCCGGGGATTAATTTATACGTTCCAAAATAATGCCGGAGTCGCTCTACCAGGACACTGGGAAGTTGGGCGATGTCGTTTATATTTTCCCAATAATTGTCGTTGGCGAGAATGGCGATCACTTTATCGTCTGCTTCATCGTTATCGATCATACGCATCCCGCCAACCACACGGGCACTTAATACTACTTCGGATTTAGTAATAGGACGCTCACTGATGACACAGATATCCAGCGGGTCACCATCTCCCACCTGATGTTTTGGAAATACCTTTCCGACATTATTACCGCAAAAGGTTCGGGGGATGAACCCGTACAGGGTAGGCGGCTGAGAAGAACTACGCTGAGGGCGATCTACCCGTAAATACCCTGTCACTTTATCTACCTCATACTTGACCAGATCAAAGGGGGTGATTTCTATATAGGCATGAACCACTTGAGGCGGATTGGGGCCAATCTCTAACCCATGCCAGGGATGAGGCCTCCATCGATAAAAAGGTTTCGGAAACGCCACATTCTCCTCCATCAATCCAAGAGTTGGTCTTATTATAAGGGGTCTTATATAATCAAGAGGAAATTGCTTTTAAATTGGAGAAAAACCTGTGCCTGTCTTACGTTGCTCCTCCTGTGGGTATGCTTATGATTATCGAGAACCCGTTTGGAAATGTAATCAATGCGGCGGCCTCCTGGATCTTGAAATGGATTTTGCTTTTACCCGTGACTGGATTGACCGTGCTGTTCCGGGGCTTTGGAGGTACCATAAAGCACTTCCAGTTCCGCTTTCAAAAGCAATAACTTTTCAAGAGGGGATGACTCCACTTACAGCGTTTCCGGTGGATGATCGAGCGGTTTATCTTAAGCATGACCATCTCTTTCAAACAGGGTCTTATAAAGATCGTGGAGCATCTGTCCTGGTCAGTCATATTCAAACATTAGGAATTCGTAGCGTTGTTGAAGATTCTTCCGGAAATGCTGGATGTGCCATTGCGGCTTACTGTGCCAAAGCCAATATCACCTGTGAAATTTTTGTGCCTGAAAAAACAGCACCGGCAAAACTGTCTCAACTAAAGATGTACGGTGCCCTTGTGCGGAAGATCCCAGGCTCCAGGGAAGAAACAGCGTCAGCAGTGCACAATGCAGCTAAGGACAAGTATTACGCAAGTCATTGTTGGAATGCGTTCTTTTTCCAGGGAACAAAAACCTTTGCCTATGAGGTATGGGAACAACTTGGTGGGCGAGTTCCTGATGTTCTTGTGCTTCCGGTAGGTAATGGCACCCTTTTGTTAGGGGCGTACATTGGATTTTCAGAGTTATTCCTCTGTGGAGTGATTCAAAAACTTCCGCGTATCATTGGGGTCCAGTCCGCAGCCTGTAATCCACTTGAAAGAATGTTTCAATATCCTGATGCGGAATTTGCCTCAACCACATGGCAGGACACCCTTGCTGAAGGAATTGCAATTGCCAGGCCGGTACGAGCGAAACAAATACTGCAGGCTTTGAAAGACTCCCGGGGGACCATTGTCTCGGTTTCTGATGACGAGATTAAAGCCGCCCTTATTAAGTTGGGAAAGATGGGATTATACATTGAACCGACCGGGGCGGCTGCGATGGCCGCACTTAATCAGGCGATCCAATTTTCATCAAAAAAAGAGATCATTGTGATCGCTCTGACAGGGCATGGATTGAAAGCGTTTGAAAAGCTGGATCTAATTCTCCATCACCGGTCTTAAGAATGGGCTTGAGGCCTGAAGTGGGAAATCGGCTCTCTGGGAGAGAGTGAACAGGAGGCAGTCAGTTTGTAAAGAATGAGCTGTATTGCTAGAGAATTGGGCACTTTGTGGTGAAAAAAAGGGCAGCTCACTTCTTGCCAGAGTCTGCCCTCCTGTTTACCGGATAATCACAGGTTAAAACGGCGTTTCAGATCCCACGTAACAGGCGATTTGCTGGCTCAGGAAGAGGTTTTGAATGTGTGCCATTTTTTCTTCGGGGGTGGCGGTAAATTCACGGTAAGGATAGAGTTCCCCAAGTTGGGACCACTTGGAATCGCCAAGGCGGTGGAAAGGTAAGATGTTCATCTCTACCAGGCCCAGTTGCCGGAGAAATTCTGCAGTTTTCAAGATATTCTCGTCATCATCGTTAAAACCGGGGATCACGGGCATTCGAATGACCAGGCGACCGGGCCAGTTTGAACGTCCCAGAAGAGCGATATTGTGAAGGATCAATTCGTTGGAGACCCCTGTTCCGGCTTTATGTTTTTCCGGATCCATTTGTTTGATGTCGATAAAGGCCCATTGAACCAGGCGCATCAGTTCGATAAAGGCTCCAGACTCGATGTAAGCACTGGTTTCTACGGCCGTATGGATGTAAGCGTCATGGCAGGATTCCAGAACTGCCTGAATGAAGCGGCGTTGCATAAGAGGTTCACCTCCCGAAAAAGTGACACCTCCATTTCCTCCCCAGTACTGCTGATCGCGTTTGAGAACACGCATTAATTCGGAGACGGTATACCAACGCCCGCATATTTTCAGCGCCTCGAAGTAGCAGAGGGTGGAACAGTCAAAATCACGGCAGTGCTGACATTTCGTTCGGTCAAGTACCAGAGGGGGTGTTTCCTCGTGGCCGTTAGTTGGAGCATTCTTTTGAATGGCTCCTTCCGGGCAGGCCGTAATACAGCGCTCACATCCCTGGGTGAGATGCATACACTTGGTTGCCCGATACATGATTTCGGGTTTGTATTGTTTACCTTCCGGATTAGAACACCAGGCGCAATCGAGTGGACACCCTTTTAAGAAGACAAGTGTCCGGCATCCTGGCCCATCGTGTACAGAATAGCCCTGGATATCAAAGATTAACCCCTTTTCTTCATTCATTTTTGCTCCTTCTTACCACTAGAGAGGACCGGCAGATGAGGTTTCGCTCCCACCTGCCGGCCTCTTTGGATCCATCCGGCCTCAGTCTGCGGTTGCTCCTTCCGTTGCCTTAACAGCAACAGTTTTAGGTTGGGCAGCCAGTGGCAGGAGGGAAGCCACGATGGCTGAAATGATGTAAGCAGACAGGGCAAAGAGGATCGAGTAGCGGTAGGTTCCTGTAGTATCGAAGAGATATCCACCCATGAAGGAACCCAGGGCCGGGCCAATCCCCATGACGAAGAGTGTTGCCAGGCCCCAAATTCTCCCCAGAGTCTTCCGACCGTAAACCGCACCGGCATAACCAGCGCACCCGCCGGGTTCGATAGCCCAGTAGATAGCAAATAGCACACAGGCGATCAGTCCGGCGACAATGGTCATTCCCGGCGTCAGACTCACCAGCAGTAATCCACAGGCCACTACACCGCAAATGGGTGCGATGATCAGCATGGTCTTGCGAGCTTTGCTTTCCATCCCAAACTTTGCTACCAGTTTATCGGCCACCACGCCCATAAGTGGCATGGTGATGATCCCAGCGAGGCCGATGGCTACGTAAAGGTTGGTTGCTGCAGAAAGGTCGAGTTTCGCGTCTTCGGTCCAGAAGCGAACTACTTGTGTCCAGACGAGAAATTCGGCTACCATACTGGTGAGGAAGGCCAGGATGGTTCCCCAGATGGCAAAATTACCGAAGGCTTCTTTGATGCTCCAGTTATACTCTTCTTTCGCAGAAGCTCCACCGGTGGTCAGGCCGAAGGGCTTTAGGTTATACCCCTCGGGGTTCTTACGTGCCAGAATTCCTGCCAGGATCAGAGCAATGAAGACCACAATGGCCAGTACGCCCATTGCAGCGCGCCAGTCGGTCTTCAAAAGGGCGGCTTTAACCCCCAGACTGAGTACCACCTGGGCGATGGGTGCACCTGCGAAGGCAATGCCCCACATAGTGGCATATGTACGTCCCACGTACCATTTACGTACTGAGACCGTGGAAGATACCCATAACATCCCCGTGCCAATACCCGCAAATAACGCATAGACCAGGAGATATTGCCAGTAGGCTTCAACCTTACTGGTCAGGAAAAAGCCCAAGGCGGCAAACACTGCGCCGATGAAATAGGCTGGCCGGTTTCCCCAGCGGTCGATGATCATTCCACTGAAGAATGCGGTAATGGCATACACGGTCATCATCAGGGAATAACCCAATGAAGTTTGTGATGTACTCCAGCCCATGGCTTTTGCCATGGGGCCCTGAAGCACCGAAAAAGTGGAGCGGTAACCAAAGAGGCAGAAAACTGCCAGCCAGGAAGCCGCCACTACCATATAACCTAAGCGTTTGGCTGTTTTCTCGTCCATGACCGAAATTCCTCGTGTTTGGAGATGTTGTGTGCCCCGGGGGGCCTTTCGGATAGAAGCCCCCCGGGGTTGATTCAACCTTTTACTTATTCTCCGCGTACATTTCGCAGGTGACTGCGATTAAGTCCTGGAAGGTCCACGGTTGGGTCTTCTCAGCGGTGCAGGTACCGATAGTTTCCTGCCCATTTTCCTTGAAGAAAGCACAATTTTTACACTTGGGCAGAGTAGTGAACGAACCGCATACTTCCGAGTCGATGAGTACCAGCTCGTTTGTGCGGCGGCAAATTCCTTTGGTTACATCCACCGCGAGAAAATTCATGCAATCGTTGTGCCGTAAAGTTTCCTGGCTCATGTTTATTTTCTCCTGGTAAGTTATACCTGTTCGTATTCGGTGCGGGCGATGACCTCGTCCTGAATCTGTTTACCCAGTTCGACCCAGTATTGTGTGAAGCCTGCTACACGGATGAGAAGATCGCGGTAGTTCTCGGGGTGGGCTTGAGCATCACGCAGAACTTTGGAGTCCACAATGTTGTACTGGATGTGGAATGCACCACGGCGCATGTAAGCGCGCGTGAGTTCGAGCAGTTTACGTGATCCTTCGAGGCCTTTAACCGCGCTCGGATGAATCTTGAGGTTCAACTGGGAGTTCTGCGACCGGGTGTGGTCCCAGACAGTAGCTGAGTTAAACAGAGCATAGGGGCCGTTGCGGTCGGTGCCAGGGTATGCCGACATTGAACCATCGGCATAGGTTGTGCCGGCCAGGCGACCATCTGGGGTGGCCAGGGTGGCTGCACCCTGTGGGCCGTGGGTAGAAACAGAAATCTGGCAGGCGTACAACGGCCGGGCATACAGCGACTCGTAATTGTGGCACATCTCACAGAACCACTCTTCGTACTCGCGCAAAATGTGGTCAACAAACGGATCGTCATTACCGTATTTATTCGCAAGCAGGCAGTCGCTGTGAATTTTGTCGTATTTTTCGCCGCCAGCTTTCTTGACCTGCGAGAAGAGGGAGAAGCTTCCCACTTCATGAGCCGTCTTGAAGCCGAAGTTCTCAAGGATCGCTTCACGCATCTGGTCAAGGGTGTATTTCTTCTCTTCATACACCAGCTTCTTAAGTGCCGCCAGAGAGTTGACCATGTTGATGGTTCCGCAGGATTCCACATTGAAGGTGGCGTTGTAACGATAGCCCATATTGCCGATGTGTTGTCCTTTCTCCAGACAATCTGGCTTGAGGAACGAATTAATCACGGTCATGTTGTTCTTTCGCCAGATATCGTGCTGGATGTTGTTGCACTTATTGAGCGCATCGACGGTCATCTCGTAATATTGCTTGTAAACTTCCCACACATCGCCATAGGTTTCAAGCCTGCGATTATGAGGCGGGTAAATTTGTTCCTTTAGCCGGTGATCATACCCATTGAATAGTACGCACTCGAGGATCTTGGGATTGGCGATGAAATGAACTCCCACTGAGGTGGGTTGGCCCGCGCCACCAGGTACCCAGTATTTTTTTCCATTCAGAGTGAGTGGGTGCCAGGTGCAGGGTGAAGTTTCCAGACACCCACCAATGGCAATAGCGCGTGCTTCGGGAATGGTCATTCCCTCTGAGCCGTACTGCCCCATGAGGAACTGAATGCCGCCCTGGTTGTTCATCCATGCGGGGTAACCGGTGCCCGTTTTGACGCATTCGATAGCTTTGAGGAGGAAGTCTTCAGGGAGTTTCTCGTCGTAAAGCACTGAAAGTGTGGGTTGGGGCGATTGCAGGCTCATGGCAGCATCGATGATGAGCTTTTCCAGGTCATTAGAGGCCGGGTTCCCATCTTTGGTGAGGCCACCCATGCTCAGGTTATTGAAAGTGTTGCCTGAAAGCACGCCACCCACCACACCGGTTGAGGCGAAGCAGTCAATACAGGTAAATTTAACGCGATGGCACTCCAGGAGTTCGAGTACTTTTTCTCGGCTCAGATGGCCAGCTTCCGTTCCCTGTTCGTACCATGGCCAGAGCACCTGTCCAAGACGACCCGGAGACATGCCCGAAATAGCGTCTTCATTGAGTACAGCAATATGCAGGGTGTAGGTCAGTTGTAGAGCTTCGCGGAAAGTGCGAGGCTGGTTGTGGGCAATCCATTCGAGGGTTTCAGCGATTTCTTCGTATTCTTTCTTTTGAGAGGGATCGGTGGTGATTCCAGCCAGGCGGCGTGCCTCACGGGCGTAGTTGAGGATCCACTTTTGCAGGCCTTCGATCACATGAATGACAGCCTCGTAATAATAAAGGCGGTCCATACCTTTTACGCCGTCACCGTCGGCGTTCCCGGCCACTTCAGCCTTGCGTTTTCTGGCAAGTTCGATTAAACCGTCGAAGCCATACTGAAGTGGGTAGTAATAATTAATCACCTCGCGTCCCTGGGGGAGCGTGAATCCCGAGTCGAACATGCAGATCAGCGAGCGCATTAATTTCTCTTTGAGCTCGTATTCGGGAACCATCATCTCGTACTTATGGCCCAGGTCCTCAACTGATTTTCCTACCCACTGTTTGGCCAGTTTGATCAGTGCGGGCACCTCTTCACTGCGGATGCCAAACTTACCGGCAATGGAGACGACGTTGCCAAAGGATTTGGTTACGTTACCGCCACCAGCGCCGAACTTGGAAAGTTCCCCTGCGGAAGCGCTCCCACGCTTCAGGGCTTCCTGGTATAGCTCATCCTCTTTGGCTACGTAGAAGGACTCAGATAACCAGGGCATGGGGAATGAACCCCGGTAGTAATGGGCTTTACCCATCACCAGGAGTTCTCCGGGGTAAATGCTTGGAGTGAGGTGACTGAAAGCGCTCTTCAGGGCCAGGGCACGCCGCACAATGGGAACTTCATTATCCAGTTCCATATACTTGCGTGTGTACCAGTAGGGAAATTCCAGATCGACCGAAGAATAGGTATTAAAATAAAGATCGCGAAGCTTTTTAGCGCGTGGGGTTGGCTCACGACTCACTTCACGATCGACCATTTCTTCGGGGGCTTTCCCATACTGAAAGCTGATCGGGATTCCCTTTTCTTGCAGGATGTCAGCCAGGCTTCGGGTGACTTCCTGCACGCCTACGGACTTTTCTGACATAGTAAACTCCTTTCCAAGAATGGTGTGGGGGAGTCTAACCTCCCACTCTGGGGTTCCGTGTTTACTTTAACCATTCCTGGTCGGGGGCTCAATCGGGGGAATCGCCGATTTTTAAATGCGAAAAATGGCTGATGATCTTCTCAATCGTTTTACCGATGGGTATCCCCCATTTGGCTGATCCTGTGGGGTCTATCCCCGTAAAATGCCTTCACGCAGGGCTTTGGCGACGGCTTCAGCCCGGTCGCTGACTTCAAGTTTCTGGTAGATGTTGCTCACGTGGGTTTTCACAGTGTGACTGCTAATTGAAAGCCCTCGGGCAATTTCTTTATTCGAGGCACCGCTGGCCATCATCTGGAGAATTTCCAGCTCACGTTCGGTTAAAAGTGAGTTTTGCTCTTTTCCGGCTCCACCAGACACGTGATCGAGGAGTTTGCGGGTGATCTGCGGGTGGAGGAGGGATTGCCCACTATAGACTTCTCGTATAGCCTGGATAAGCGTTTCTCGGGAAACATCCTTAAGTAAATAGGCAGATGCACCTGCCCGAATGCCTTCAAAGATATATTCGTCGTTGTCGTAAACTGTAAGGATGATGAAACGAATAGTTTCACACTGGAGGTGTATCATGCGCATGGCTTCTACCCCATCCATCCCCGGCATACGCAGATCCATGAGCACAATATCTGGCTTAAGCCGTAAGGCCATATCCATGGCTTCTTTCCCATCTCTGGCTTCTCCCGCCACCTCGAAACCCGGGACTCGAGATAACATGGCGCTTAAACCTTCGCGAATAACCGGATGGTCATCTGCAATTAAGATGCGAATCGTCTGACTCACGAGGATGCCTCCAGAAGATGCCTGCCAGATGGTTTGATTATAAACCGGATAGAGCCGAAGTAGGGTACAATCAAACTGCCTGGATTGAGTCTGAAGGTGTTTGCTTTCGATGGGCAGAACTCTATGAGCCAATTCTTAGATTTCCCTCTGGAAGACAGCTTTCTTATCGGTCAGCAAGCGGCTGACCTGGCGGCTGAAGCACTGGAAGCCTTGGGCAAGGAATTGATTCGCCAGAAGGCCACTGATATTGCCCGGCAAATTGAAATCTATCTATCCTGTCATACATACCCTAACCTTGAAGCCCTCAGCACTGATCCGATTCTGGCTTCGATCGCTGTACAACGGGTGGGAAAAACCGGTTACTCAGCTGTTCACGATAGCCGGGGGATTAATCGGTTTCATGTTGACCCGGCTCTGGTTGGAAGTGACCTTCGCCCGCTAGCCCAACGTTATTCAAACTTTTGGGAGATCATCGAACAGTCTCTTGGGGGTGAAGCTGAGGGTTTTTATGAATTCAAGGATAATGATGGCCAGGTGCGGAAGAAATACATGTTTTGTTATCCGGTCTGGCCACCGCAGATCCACCCGCATGGACTGGTGGTGGCAGTAACGATTTTCATTGATGAATTTCTTCAGCCCTCCCGCAGTATTCATGAAAACATTCTGACTCTCTTGAGCCATCTCGAGGAGCGTACGCGGGCTGAGAGACGGAGAGCTGACCAATTGCGGGCGATTAACGAAGTGGGGCAGAAGATCAGTGCAGTGGTAGATGTGGAGCAGGTTTTACCTTCCATCGTGGCCTCATTGCAGGAAACCTTCCATTTTTATCGCATTCGTCTGTATCTAAAACAACCTCAGGCTCGTTTTCTTGTGCTGGCGGCGCAGGCGGGTCATGCCAGTGATAAACCTGTGGGCGCCCTGGTTAGTGTAGATGATGGCCTGGTAGGTGCAGTGGCACGTTCTGGCCGACCGCACCTTGAGAACCATCCTCTGTCCGACTCAGCTCATACGCTTGCTGACCCGGTGCTGTCGGAATCGCTATCCAGAATCATCGTACCGATCAAAATGGGTTGTGATACGTTAGGAATTCTCGATATCCAAAGCCCGCGTCATGACAGCCTGGATACACACGACCTGTTCACAGTGCAAACTCTGGCTGACCAGATTGCCATTGCACTGGAAAATTCGCGGATGTACCAGGAACTCCGTGAGGTAGCGGTGATTGAAGAGCGAAACCGTATCGCGCGCGAAATTCACGATACCCTGGCACAGGGTTTTGCGGGGATCCTCATGCAGACAGAAGCACTCCGTGAAAGCTTGAATATGGGGCAGATCGAACAGGCGTCTGAACGTCTTTCACGTATTCAGAGTATTGCTCGAGATAATTTGAATGAAGCACGCCGCTCAGTGCTCTCTCTGAAACCCTCCTCCAGTAATCATCAATCCCTGGAAGAGTTGATCAGAAACGAGGTTGCCAAGCTCCAAAGGGATCTCAACCTCCAGATGCAATTTCAGGTGATTGGCACTCAACCGCTTCTTTCAGCGGATGTGAAGCAGGCTATCTTTCGAATAGCCCAGGAAGCGCTGTCGAACATTCGCAAGCATTCTCGAGCCACGCGGGTGCAGATCATTCTCACCTTCGAGAGTCGGCAGGTGATTTTATGTGTGATGGATAATGGGGTGGGCTTTGACAGCCAGGCCCAGTTTGAGCATTCGTTTGGCATTACGTGTATGCGCGAACGTGCCCGTATGTTTGGCGGGGTGGTCAACGTCCACAGCCAGCGAGGAATAGGCACCACCATCGAGGCTTGTGTTCCGGTTTAAAGAGATCCCCGAAGAGCCACTCCGGGCATACAGAACCTATCCCGCAAACTGTTTCGGGCGATCCTGTAATGATGTGGGTGAGAGCATATCCCTCTCTTCACCAACGCACAGCCGGGCGCGGAAGGGTGCGGCCTTTCCACTCTGCCCGGCCGCGCAGAGTGAAAACAAAAGAACGCATGGCAATGACCACAAAGAGCGCAACAATCAGGGGATAAAGCAGTATCACCCATGGTGAGAAGCGGAAGCGGATGGCGGTGAGCGTCCACAGGAAGAGCGCTTCTATCACGGCGATCTCCGCCAGAGGTAGTGGGTAAAAGTCCAGCGGATACCCCAGGGCTGAGGCCAGCAGCACCAGAGGCGGCTCAAGGAAGCAAACCGTTAACCAGAACCATGCCAGTACGTAGAGTAGAATGTGATAGTCAAAGAAGGCAAAAATATTTTTAGTGAAGCCATCCATAGCCTCACGCAGGTTATGATACATGCGGCAGGTTACTTCCCGGGTGGCATCCACCAGACGCCAGCGATAGCCCTGTTCAAGGATGCGCCGTCCCAGAGCTACATCGTCTACGGCATGGCTGCGCACAGCGGCGAAGCCGCCGATGGCTTCATACGCTTTTCGTCTGAAGAGCATGAATTGCCCGATGGTCACTGAAAAGCCGCGCCAGGCCAGCTTTTGCGCCAGGGCCACAGGTAGAAAAGAGAGAACACCAAAACCCATCATCGGTACAGTCAGAGTTTCGCCCAGGGTCAGGGTCTCTTCGTATGGAAAGGCGGTGAGTAAATCGGCACCTTCTGCGGTGAGCGCAGCCACGGCGAGGCGCAGAGTGTTGGGGGCATGGCGGGTATCAGCGTCGGTAAACAGGAGGAGTTCACCCTTTGCCGCCTGTGCCAGTTGATGACAGGCCCAGTGTTTTCCGAACCAGCCCTGGGGTAATGGGGCACCTTTCACCACACGCAGGTGAGGGTATTCAGCAGAAAGCCTTTCCAGAATGAGCGCCGTGCCATCGGTGGAATGGTCATCCAGCACCAGTACTTCATAGGCGGGGTAGTCTTGAGTAGCCAGGGAACGCACACAGGCTTCGATGTTGCCCTCTTCATTTCGCGCCGGTACCAGAACAGAAACATACGGGTGAGCGACCGGGGAAGGGTAGTCACTCAGACGGCGTACGAAAAAGAAATTGGAAAGGGCAATGAGCACGCCTAATGCCAGAAAAAGCACCACCATTTCCGGGTAGTGCTCGGAAAAAGGCAGTAGCACGCCCAGACCGTTCATATCTCCCTCCGTGAGAGGAGACGCCCCACCCACGCCCGTGATCGGGGGGCATGGGAAAGTTCATGGCGATGAGTCCAACCGATGAGCACCATATTTAACGCGGCGAAAGTTACCAGAGCTGATGAATCACCCAGCCAGAGGGCATAAATTAACAGGGCAAGCGTGCCTGAGAAGGCCGCCCATGCATGCTCGTCCTGAAGGGCCAGCACAAGCAGGGTCAGCGAGGCATAGATGGGGAAAACGATGGGACCAATCCATGCCAGCCAGGCCCCACCGCTCACCGCAAGTGCCTTGCCGCCGCGGAAGTGCAAAAATGGCTGTAATGCGTGCCCAAAGATCGGAGCCATGGCAACGGGTACCAGTGCCCAATCCGTCAACCCGGCGCGCTGGGCCAGGAAGACCGGTAAAAAACCTTTACATAGGTCGAAAAATACAGCCAGCAGACCAATGCGCCAGCCACCTGCCTTCCAGGCATTGGCCGCGCCAGGGTTTCCGTCACCGATCTGGCGTACATCCTTCCCGGTAAAGACCCTTGTCAGGATATAAGAAAAGGGAATACTTCCCAGGGTGAAGCCCAGTGCCATGTACGTGAAGATGCTCAGATTGTACATGCGTCCCTCCTTTATGATCAACAAATTGAAGGACTTGCCTGCCGATCATCATCGATCACGAGAAACGCTCTTCACAGTATATAACACTCTTTTTCATAAAAAGAGATAAGAATTTTAATAAAAAAACCCTCAAGCGAGAGGTTTGGCTTATGCAGTAGAAATAGCCCATCCGGGGAGTGTAAACATATCAACTACATTTTTAACTCCCACGTCACTGCTCAATCAGTTGAGTAGGCCCACCGGGAGTGGCCTGTAAGACTTGCTGTATCCCGGGTATGACGCTAAGTCGAGAGGTGATTTCTGGAGCTGAGGAAGACAGTGTAATCACATGGACGTTTGGGCCAGCATCCAGAGTAAAGCAACAGGGGATGCCCTCTGCGCGCCATTGAGAGACTTTCTGCATAATCTCCAGTGAAACAGGCTGCCAGTAGAACAATGGCGGTGTCGAAGTCATCATAACGGCGTGCATGAGAGTGCTGTCCTGTTCTACGATTTCGGCGAACGTAGCGAAATCACGTTCAAGAATGGCGCGGCGTGCCTTGTCAAGCCGGCGAGGAGTATCAGCTACCCGAGCGAGCTGAAGAGGGCTGGTGAATGCCAGGGAATGACCTTCTGTTGAACCAGTGGATTTGTGACCTGAAGATGCAATGGCAATACAGTCGACCAGATTCCAGTGAGCAGGCGGAGCAATGCTAAAAGCAAAGGAATCCTCATGGCAAGTACCAGCCTGCCACTCCACAAATCCTCCGGGCACAGACCGGCAGGCAGAACCTGATCCAAGGCGGGCAATACGTGAAAGTTCCTGCTCAGTGAGCTTCAACCCTAAAGCAGCAGTAGCTGCCATGCTGAGAGCTGCAAAGGCTGCAGCTGATGAAGCAAGCCCGGCTCCTGTAGGGAAATTGTTTTCACTAACCACTTCGGTATACCAATCCGTTTTTGCTAAACCCCGAATATGGTCGAGAAAGCGGCTGACACGGCGAAGGGCAACCTGCTCGGCAGGTTTGCCATTGATAAATAACAGGTCAGTTTTCAGATTAGGTGAAAAGGTAACTGAAGTACGGGTAAAAAGACCATCCAGATTCATCGAAATAGAACCATTGGCGGGAATACGCAGATTTTCATCACGGTTTCCCCAATATTTAATAAAGGCGATGTTGGGATGAGCAATAGCTGTGGCTGTTAAGGCTGACATCACTTTTCTCTGATCAGGATTTGAATAAGTTTACCATGCCAGGCAGGTCTTTAGGAAAATGGCTTTTATGCTGGGTCTAAACATAGCAAACTCATAAGCAAATCGATACAGTTCAGGCTAATGACATCTTTCAGATTTCCTGAGGAGGGGGACCAAGAATTTCAAGCAGGTATTTTGGAGCTATCATAATCATTTTCTCGATGTTTTCCCGGGTCGCGGGGCGATTCTCGAATTCTGCAGATAGTTCACCTGCTTCGATGAAGAAATTCTCAAGACCTGCCGGAAAATTAAACTGAAGCAACCTTGCAGGCTTGTCTCCCTTGATTCGGAACCAATGTGGAATATTACGAGGAAAGAAAATGAAGGAGCCTGGCTGAGCGTCGATGGTTTCATCGCCACAGGTAAAAGATGCTTCTCCTTCCAAAAGGTAAAAGGCCTCATCTTCGTTATGGTGAATATGAACTGGAGGTGTAAACCCGGGTGGAAGTTCCTGTTCAATTGCACCAAAAGCTCCGCTGGTTTGATCTCCATGTGCTCTTAAGGTCATTTTAGTTCCCAAGAACCAGACTGTTTTACCCCGCCCTTGATCTGATGCGAAAAATCTCGTATTTATTCCCATATAATACCTCCTGGAGTAGAATATAGTCAGATTAACTGACTAAATAGTAAGGCATCCTTACCATTGTGTCAAGAGGGAGTTTTTATGGCTGAGAATCACCATGAATATCCACGGATGCTTGGGGCGTTGTTACGAATACCTTTCCAGGCGATCGTGACAAAGATAGAAGCGGGCTTAAGGGCGAGAGGGTATACCGACTTGCGCCCGGCTCATTTTGTGGTATTTCAGCATATTCGTCCGGAAGGTTCGCGGATCACTGAATTGGCCGAACGGGCTCAAATGACCAAACAATCTATGAGTGAGCTGGTACACTATGTGGAGGCTAAAGGATATCTTGAACGGGAACCCGATCCGAGAGACCACCGTGCGAGCATTGTGCGATTAAGTATGAAGGGTGAAGCAGTAAACAACGCAGCGCGTGAAATCATCCGGCAGGTTGAGGAAGAATGGTCAAACCAAATTGGTAGGGAACAAATGAATGCCCTCAAGCAGGGACTGATGGCGATCATTCGGGTTATTGAGGTAGAGAATTCTAACCAATAAACTAACAGCCATGCCAGGGAGAGAAAAAGTCTAGATTCATTTTTTAATCCAAAAACGCGCCCGAAAGCGCGCTTTGGAAATACCGATAAAGTTGATAAAACTGCGGGAGCGACGGGATTCGAACCCGCGGTCTCGGCCTTGACAGGGCCGCATGTTAACCGCTACACCACGCCCCCGAACGCGCCATAGTTTATCATGGTGCGGGTTGGTTGTCAAGAAGAAAACCCCAATCCCGTTTAATCACAGAAGCCGGTTATTTCTGGCCGGCTTCTGTGATCTGTTCCTTAGTTTTCTTCAAATATCCAGGGATCGTCCGAGCGCCCCCAGGAAATAATTTCTTCCGGACGGAACCAGAGATTAATTTCTGCAACCGCATTTTCCGGGGAATCGGAGGCATGCGTGAGATTGCGTCCGATAACGACGGCAAAATCGTGGCGAATGGTGCCCGGTGCTGCTTCGTGGGGGCGGGTAGCACCCATGGTCTGGCGGACAAGTGCAACCGCGTTGGGTCCTTCCCAGACCATTGCCATCACGGGAGCTGAAGTAATGTACCGGATCAGGCCGTCATAAAAGGGTTTTCCCTGATGAACTGCATAATGTTGCCCGGCCAGCTCTGAACTTACTTGAACAAAGCGGGCTGCCACCAACTTGAGACCTCGGCGTTCGAGCCGTGAAATAATTTCTCCAATGAGGCCGCGTTGTACCCCATCAGGTTTGACCAGCACGAGTGTGCGTTCCACAATAAAACCTCCAGGAAAGGGTTAGCGGAGCAATTCTTCTGCCCTGGTATAGGCGTCCAGTGCATCCTGGATTCGATTATTACGAATGCAGGCATCCCCAAGTGTTTGCCAGAGGATCACCTCATCGGGATATTCGGCCAGAGCTGTCCGCAGGTCGGCAATTATATCATCAAGGCGTGCGCCGGCATTGATCAACTGGGTATAAATCTCCACAGCCCGAGGAAGATCACCGCTGCGTAAAGCCAATTGGGCCTGAGCGTATGGGCCGGTACCAGGTTCAACATATTGCATTGGAGTTCCCGCGTCAGTGGATATGGAAGCAGACTGGGTTTCCGGAATCCATTCTGATGGGGTGATGGAAGGAGGGATCTCTTCCTTTGGTAGAGGTGGAGGCTCCTGAAGGGCTTTCAGCCATTCTGGCAACTCGGAAGCAGAATCATTGGTTTCAGGAGCCACTACCGCAGGGGGTTCCGGTGGATGAGTAGCCTGTTCTTCTTCGTGGAGGAGCCAGGCAGGCAGAGCTTCTTCGGGTAAAGATTCGGGCTGGAAGCTCTCATCAGGAACCCAGACCGGTTCTTGAATTTGTTGTTCTTCCTCGTAAGAACGAAGCCATTCTGGGAGTTCAATTTCTGAACTTTCGGAATAAAGGGATTCCTCTGTTTCTGGCTGAGATACTTCCTCCGTGGAAGGCATTGGTTCTTCACCGGTTACGAGTTCACCCTTCTCTGCTGCAGGTTCGGCTTCTTCAACATGCAGGGGTTCCAATTCAAGTTGGTTTTCTGATGCTTTCTGGGCTTCTAATACCCATTCGGGTGGAACCTCACTACGCTGTTCTGGATGGGTGATGAGCGTCTCGGCATCTGCTCCCTGTCTTGCCGCCAGCGATTCCAGCCATGCCAGGGCCGATTCGGCATCCGGGATTTCGGGAATAGCTTCCTCAACCTTGTCAGAAGACCGCTGAACAGAAGCAGGCTGGGTATCTTCGAGGGCTGGGCTGGTCTGAATATCAGTTTTTTCTTCGAGAGCCTCATCAAAAGGCGGGGTAAATGGTGCTTCAAAGGCTTCCTTAATCGTTTCATCGGGGGTTTGCTGCACCCATGAGGGGGGGATTTCAGTGCGTTCCTCCGGTTGAGAGATGGTGAGAGTTTCTTCGTCAGCTCCCTGACGTGCAGCCAGAGCTTCAAGCCAGGCTAACGCCTGTTCTGTATCTTCCGAACTCATTGGACGAACGGGTTCTCCGGAAATTTCCCCGGTAGATTCAGGAATATTCTCTGAAGAAGATAGCGTTTCGGATTCGGCCTCTGGTTGTTGGAGGATCCATTCTGGAGGGGTCTCTGTGCGGGTTTCAGGGGATGAAAGGGTGAGAGATTCTTGATCTGCACCCTGACGAGCTGCTAAAGCCTCGAGCCAGGCCAGGGCTGAATCCAGATCTTTTTCTTCCGGTATGGGAGAAACAGGGGACTCATTCAATATTTGCCCGGCTGTGGTTTCTGAAGCAGAGGGTGAGGGGATCTCTGGCGGGATGGACGGGCCTGTGGTTTCGTCTGCGGCGGTAAGTTCTCTAATCCAATCAGGCACAGACTCATCTTCAGCGGGAGATGATTCTATGGGGGTTGGAATTTCTGGCTGAGAAGGAGCAGATCTGTCTACCGGGGAGAGTGCTTCGGGAGATGTTGCGATGCTTTCTATATCTTCGGTTATAAGGTGTTCATTCTCTGAAAAGGCGGACGCGAGCGAGACTTCTTCCTCGAAAGGTAACTCGGAAGACGGCTCGGTAAAACTGGCTGGTTCTTGCCAGGGGAATACCTCGGCTTCCGGGCTAATCGGCTCTTTTTGTATGGGAGGTAGCGCTTCAGAGGAAGCAGTGCCCTCAAAGGAGGGGAGACTTTCGTTCACTTCTTGGGTGGGAGAACCGGGGGTTTCTTCAGCGGTTGGTAATATTTGAGAGAGCCAATCAAGGTCACCGGGGGTTGCCTCTTCTGAACTCGGGGCGATTTGTTCGGCAGACTCAGGAGCGAGTTCTTTCAACCAATCAGGGATTTCAGCCTGGAAAATTTCATCTTCCTCAGGATGCCTTTCTGGAGTGGCCTCTTCGATGGATTCAGGCGGGGTTTCAACCACATTCTCTTCCGTAATATTCCACCCGGCTTCCTTCAAAAAATCAGGAATGATCTCTTCTTCTGGTTTCTGAGTGAGGGAAGGTAAATTCACCTCCTCGACAGGAGGGGAAAGAGGTGTCTCGGGAGAGAGGGAATTAAGCCAGTCGGGTAGGTTTTCTTGCGGGGATTCATCCCAGGATACACCAATGGTTCTTGCCCAGCCGGGGCTTTCCTCTTCAGCCATAGAAGGCTGCCACTCGATCTTCTCAACCATGACGGTTTGCTCTGGTACCTGGGCGCTGGTAGGAGCATTGGGAGATATGAAGGCGGCATAGGGATCGAGGGAGAAAATTCGTTGTTGAAAGACACGAGCGTCATCGGCCCGGCTGGTTTCAGGCAGTACTTCCATGAGAATTTTATTAGCTTCGTAGCAATAGGGCAGCTTATCAATGACCGATGAGCATATCTCGGTTGCCTCGATTTTTTGCCCGGAGAGATAATACATCCGAGCGAGAAGAATTTGCAGATCAATACGGGTAGGGTCTTCCTGGAGGGCAGAGCGAATCTCGGCGATGGCTTGAGGGTAGAGATCACCGCGCGCATACATTCTAACCAGTGCGCCACGGGTCAAACGGATGCGTGGAGGTTCGATTCCATCGCGCCTTCCATACAAGCGACGAAGTTCATCCTGTACGGCGCGGTTAAAGGGTTGTACTTCATAGGCGCGCTCCATGTGCCAGATAGCAGCATCCAGGTTCCCTTCATCTTCCCGAATAATGCTCATACCCAGTTGAGAAACAAAATCATCCGGGAACACGGATAGGATGCGCAACAGAATGTCAGCGGCTTCAGCATACCGCTGGGACTCTAACAGCGCTTTCCCGAGAAGACGGTAAGTATCCATGTGTTTGGGAAACTGTTTCAGAATATTTTTACAATGAGCAATAGCCTCTTCGATCTGTCCACGATCGATGAGGTTTTCAATCTCACGGTTATATGCACGAAGTGATATTCTGGCCATGGCTTACGCCTCCCTCATCGTAAGTATGCAACAAACCAGCCATTTTCGCAAGTGATGAAGAATTAGATCAGTTGGTCTTCGATCATTGAGTAAAAAAAACCGCACAGGGAGCTGTGCGGTTTTTTTAATGGGAATCAGTCGCCTAAATAATCGCGGAGTTTTCGGCGAATGGAGGGATGTCGTAAGCGGCTGAGAGCCTGGGCTTCAATTTGCCTGACTCGCTCACGGGTGACGCCCATTTTTCGTCCCACTTCTTCCAGGGTATAAGCCTGCCCATCCAGGAGGCCATAACGTAACTGGAGGATACGCACTTCACGGGGAGGCAATGTGTTGAGGACTTCTTCCAGATGTTCGCGTAAGAGGTTATAGGTGGCCGTATCATCAGGAGGTGGAGCTTCATCATCCTCGATAAAATCACCGAGTACCGAGTCTTCTTCATCATCGGTGGGCGTTTCGAGAGAAAGAGGACGCCGTGCCACCTGGATCATGTTCTCCACTTTTCGAGGTGGAACATCTAAAGCCTCGGCCAGCTCTTCGACGCTCGGTTCGCGACCCAATCGCTGGGTAAGCTGATGCTGGACGCGAAGAAGCTTGTTTATCTGATCTCCCATGTGTACCGGGACACGAATGGTTCGCCCCTGATCGGCGATGGCACGGGTGACAGCCTGCCGAATCCACCAGGTGGCATAAGTGCTAAATTTATGGCCACGGCGATAATCGAATTTTTTTGTGGCACGAATCAACCCGATGTTTCCTTCCTGAATCAGATCAAGGAAAGGAACACCCCGTCCCATATATTTTTTGGCCACTGAAATGACCAGGCGAGAGTTTGCGGTAATCAGGTGTTCACGAGCCGCCCAACCATCTTCAATGAGCCGGCGAAGATCATGGCGCCGACGGGGAGAAACATTCCCGCGAGCAAGTTCTTCTCGTGCCATGCGTCCACGTTCGATACGCTGGGCCAGTTCTACTTCTTCCTCGGCGGTTAGAAGAGGAACACGCGATACCTCCTTGAGATAAAGGCCAATGGTATCATCGGTATCGATGTTTGCCAGGTCATCCATTGAAAGAGATTTGGCCTCGGCCTCGCCCTCTTCCTCCTGTACTTCGTCAATCTCTTCTTCAACAGGTTCTTCCAGGGTTTCGTCCTCAAGGTATGGAATCCCCGCGCTAATTAAAGCGGCAAAAGCTTCTTCCAGTTGCTCAACATCCTGCTCAGCTTCCGGGAAGAAGTGGAGTATGTCATCGATGGTCACATAGCTCTTCTGGCGACCCAGATCAACGAGCCTGGCTATCGCTGAATACTCTTCGTCTTCGTCAATAACATTAATCAAAGAATCATCCATGGATCCGTCTTCACACCTCTTGTTGAGATGAATATTTTGTCGTGTTTATGTGGCATTCTCTCGCGAATGCCATTAATTCAGAATACACTCTTTTTTCCTTAATTTCAATACCTGTAGAATCTTGTCTTTATTTCCCATACTTATCAGGCAATCTCGTGGCTTAGGGAGTTGGCGTAACCGATGGAGCAGGCGTGTCTGCGAGGGTTGGGGTTGGGGTCGGTTTTCGAGCTTCATCGAACTGGGTGAGTGTTGAGTCAATGGCATATTTACTCACGACCGATGGAGAATTTTGCCCGACTCTCACATAATACCCATTCCCAGTGGGTGTAAGCCCCCCGATAGCCAGCTGAATTTTGGTCCCATCCTGAAGTGTAAGCAGGATGGTTTTTTGAGGTTTCTCCAACTGAAGCGCATCCAGAGCGTAATCGGCAGGCAGGGTTGTCAGGACACGGGTGGCGAGTAGTTCGGATAACAATTGTTCAACTGTTCCGGAATCTACCGTATTTCCATCTTTCTGGTTGATCCACCCATTGTCAGCCTGCCGAACGAGTTTTTCAGGTGCAGAGTCTGCCTGAAGGAGCTCAATTTCTGAGACCTGAGAGGATGTGACCCCTTCGATCAATCGGGGTGTGGCGGTAGGAGTGGGAGTTTGGGCTGAAATGGCAGCCAGAGGAGAAGAGGGGGATTTCATAAGAAACATCCCAACCGCCGCAACGAGTAAGAATACAATAAATACGATCCAGGTTGAACGTCGGATCATATCCTTATCCTCTCCGTTTCCGTTGTATCCAAACAACTACTCCAGAGACGATGACAAGCCCTGGCAGAAGGAACACCGAAATCAGGAGAATAAGCCCAAGCGTGGTCTGACTACGCACGATTAAAATGCGTTGTGTGGTAGATTTGGGCGTTAGATTGATCAAGTTTTCCTGTTTGGCAGCCCAATCAATGCTGTTGATGAGGAAGTCTGAGTTGCCGTATTGAAGGAAATTGTTATCGTTGGCAAAATCAGAATCCCCGATGATCACCAGGCGAGCTTTGGTGGATGAGTTTTCTGCTGCAATAGCCAGAGTTACAGGCCCGGGGATATCGGTTTTTTCATCAAAACCCACCTTATTTTCTTTAAGGGAGGCAATATCTTTTTCTGCCCAGGAATTTTTAGCGGTTTGTGCTAAAACAGTAACCTGTACATCCTGTGGAGCGGTCTGTACCTCCAGGCTGCGAGCACTCGGCAAGACAATTGCCTGATTGTACATTTTCTGGGTGATGGAATGGTTCCCATAGGAAGCAGAAATAGCCACAGAAGGAGGGTTGTAATTCAGGTCAATGACCATGTCGTTGCTCATCTGAATTCCCCAGGCCTGCTTGAGATATGCAGCCAAGGGATCAGTGGCATCCAGAGCCTGCGTAACCACAGGAGGTTCAGAGAGGAAAATCAATGATCCTCCCTTATCGAGATAGGCTTTAATGAGGTCTACCTCTTCCTGAGAAATGGGTTTCTCGGGACCGGCGATGACAATGGCCTTTGCATCTTCGGGGATGTTGCGCGTAGCCAGCAGGTTTAGCGTATTAACGGTGTAATTTTTATTTGAAAGCGTGGATTTTACCTGTCGATATGATCGGTCGGAGGTGTCCTCGGGGCTGTACTCTCCGTGGCCGACCAGGAAGTAAATCGCGCGTTCTCCGGGATTGGCCAATTTAATCAACGCGGAAGTAATTTCTTCCTCGCTGGCATAGGTCACCTGTTCGCTCCGACCTGACTGGTAAAGTACAATAGTACCATCCCGGGTAACATTGGCCGACTGGGCTCTGACGGGGTCCTGTTCGGGATCGATGAATTCATAGGTGAATTTACCACCGCTATTGTACTGGTAGGAGTCCAGCAGGTCGCGGGCAGTATCTGAGGGGAATCGGCTGGAATAAAAAGCCTCAGCTTTGACAGGGTCCTTATCTTTCAAAGACGCCAGGGTCTCCAGAGTTTCTTTCGAGAGAGTATGCTGTTTGTCTTCGGTGAGATCCCAGCGAACAGGGTTTTTGTATATCAAATAGTTAATTACAACCAGAATACCTAAAAAAGCCACTGTCAATACCAGAGCATTGCTCCCATAACGGGCTTGCCGACCGGTGAGTGCCTCTCGAAGGCGACGCGGCGCCATGAGGGCATAGGCAGCAACCCCAACCACAACCAATCCCAGGCTGATTTGCAGAGGAAGCGTGAGGCTGCGCTGAACGATATACAGGCCCGCACTTACCAGCAAAGCCAGGAGTGAAACATAAAGCCCGATGGGGGCAAATCTTTCAAGTTGGCTGCGATTCATCGCCACCTCCGGGTTTCAACAGAAATCGAACCGAGCAAAAGTGCCAGCGATGTTACACTCAAATAATAGACCACATCCTTTAATTCCAGAATTCCCCGGTAAAAGGTCGGGTAAAAGTGTTCACTGAGGTCAATATACCTGAGGACCTCGCCTCCCATACTCCCCATGATTTGGGCCGGATACCCGATCATCCACAGAGCCAGGAGAATTCCCAGTGTGGCAAAAAACGCGGCAATCTGATTACTAAACAAAGAAGATACTGACACGCCAATGGCAAGAAAAGAGGCTACCATCAAAAAGAGACCAAGATAGCCAGAAACAAGAGATCCCTGATCAATTCCGGGATCGACAATTTGATTAAGGATGATTGGATAAACCCACGTAATCAGGAGTACCAGAGCGACAAAGGCAAGAGTTCCAAGCCATTTCCCAATGACCACTTCCCAGTCCCGTACCGGAGCGGTCAGGAGAATTTCAAGCGTGCCTGATTTTTGTTCATCGGCCAGGGTGCGCATGGTAATCGCCGGGGTTGTAAAAAGCAGGATAGTGGCAAGTGGCCCAATGACTACCTGAATGGAAGGAGCAATTTGCTGATAGGCCGCACCCAGAACATTGGCATAGAAAAGGATTCCCATGATCAGGAAAATGGCAAGAGAAACGGCATAGGCTACCGGGCTGATAAATAACGATTTAAATTCTTTACGGGCAATGGAAAAAATGTTCCTCATCGGTTCAGTTCTCCTCCATCGAATACCCGACTTCTGGCATCGCCGCAGATGGTTCGGTTTCATCGCGGGTGAGTTGCAAGAAAATCTCTTCCAGGCTCATGTTAATGGGTTGTAATTGCAGGAGGTCAAAGCCCGCTTCAATGATCTTTCGGGCGACCAGGGGACGAATGTCTTGTCCGGGGAGGGACTCGTATTCCAGTGTTCCGTCCTCTTTTTCTACGACCTGGAGAATGCCTGGAAGTTGTTTAATCAACGGAACCACATCCTGGGATTCCCCACGCACTGTAAGCAAGACACGCTGAGAGCCGGTAAGACGTGCCTGGAGCTGTTCAGGAGTATCCTCAGCGACGATATGGCCTTTATTGATAATCATGACCCGGTCACAAATTTGTTGTGCCTCGGGAAGAATATGCGTGGAAAGAATAACCGTTTTATTCTGTCCGATTTCTTTGATCAGCTTTCGGATATTAACCACCTGAGCCGGGTCAAGGCCAATGGTTGGTTCATCAAGGATCAGGACTTCGGGTTGATGAATCAAAGCCTGAGCTAACCCAACGCGCTGCCGCATTCCCTTAGAAAGGTTGCTGATGTACCCGTTTGCACGATCAGCCATTCCAACCTGTTCCAGAGTCTCAGTAACGCGTTTTTCGATGTTTTTAAGGTGCCTCAGGCTGGCCATGTACTCCAGATATTCCCTCACGGTCATGTCCGGGTACAGGGGAACGGTTTCCGGGAGATACCCCACAATTCGACGTACCTCGAGAGAGTGATCGATCACATCGTATCCACCGATTTCAACCGTGCCTGAGGTTGGGGGCATGAAACCGGTGAGGATGCGCATGGTGGTGGTCTTCCCGGCGCCATTCGGGCCGAGGAAACCCAGAATTTCACCTTTGCGGGCATTGAAGGTAAGGTCATGAATGGCGCGCCTGGAGCCGTAATCTTTTGTTAATCCTGTGACGCGAATCATTGCATTCTCCGAGTTGCAGACTTAAGAGATTCAGGCAATTGAAGAGCGGAAACTGAGTTCCGCTCGATGCATACCATACCATTAGGGCGGGGAATCCCCGCTAAATTTGCGACCCTTTTCCAAGCCGCATCATTTTATACAACAAACGTGATACTAAAGTCAATAGGCTAACGAACTTCTAATCAAATGCTAATCTTCCATGTTCAATTCGCAGACATTGGATTATAATGGCCGAGATTTTTTTGTTCCCAGAGCGTAACCTGCACAAAACAACCCAGCAACATTTTTATATTTCTCAGGAGGTACTATGGATATCTTAGGAATGGCCCGGCACGGCCTGAATGCTTTTGAGCAAATCGCTGTGCTGGGCGTCGTCGTAACCGCCTTTATCAGCCTTCTTTATGCATGGTTATTGCGAGGGAACGTGCTGAAGAAGGATAAAGGCACACCGAAGATGCAGGAAGTTTGGGAGACGATCCGGATTGGTGCAGATAGCTACCTGAACCGACAATTAAAAACAATCCTTCCAGCGATTCTTCTTCTCACGGTTGCTCTCTTCTTGAGCGTATATGTTGTTCCTCCAAGCCGGGAAGCTTTGCATGAGTTTCCGCAAAATACCCAGATCATTGTAGCGATTGGTCGCACCATTGCGTTTATCATGGGTGCGAGTTTCTCGCTTCTGGTGGGCCAACTAGGAATGCGCATGGCCATTCAAGCCAGTGTGCGATCAGCTTCGGCAGCCCGACGCAGCTTTAATGAAGCCCTTTCCATCGCTTACTATGCTGGAACAATCACTGGCATGCTCACCGATGGACTTGGCCTTTTCGGGGGAACCGTTATTTTCATCGTGTTTGGTACGGCTGCTCCAGATGCTCTGCTGGGGTTTGGTTTTGGTGGAACCCTGCTGGCTCTCTTCATGCGTGTAGGTGGGGGTATTTACACGAAGGCTGCCGATGTCGGCGCTGACCTGGTGGGTAAAGTAGAAAAAGATATCCCCGAAGATGACCCGCGCAATGCGGCAGTAGTGGCCGACCTTGTGGGTGATAACGTGGGCGATTGCGCCGGAATGGCCGCTGATATCTTTGAGAGTTATGAGGTGACCATCGTTTCGGCATTGATCCTGGGGCTGGCGCTGGTAGCACAGACCGGGGAGCTGAAGTGGATCGTTTATCCCCTTGTTATTCGGGCGATTGGTGTGATCAGCTCTATCCTTGGTACTTTCACCGTGCCTATCTGGGAGAGCTTCCCACTTAAATTCCTCCGTGCTCATGATGCCGAAGAAGCCATGTTCCGCTCATACGAAGTATCGAGCGTCAACACGGTGTTGTGGGCGTTTGTGCTGGCGATTGCCTACGGACACGACTGGCGCCTTGGCCTGCTTACCACCATTGGGGTAGGTCTTGCAGTGGCTTTCAATCCTCTGACTTCCTATTTCACTGCCACCCGGAAGAGCCCGGTTCAGGAAATTATCAAATCGACTAAATTTGGGCCTGCGACGACCATTCTTTCTGGTCTTTCGGTCGGAATGGAATCTTCCGTCTGGGCATTGATGGTGATCGTGATTGCCTTCGTGCTAGGTATGATTGTGTACGGCTCAGAAGGCTCGTTGTATGTGTTGTATGCGATCGCCATGATTGGCATCGGGATGCTCAGCCACACCGGGAACAATGTGGCGATGGACTCTTATGGTCCCATCTCGGACAACGCCAATGGAATTGGTGAGATGGCCTGGCATGACCTGGATGATGACACTACCAAGCGCGCCCGGCAGATTATGGCTGACCTGGATGCGGTGGGTAATACCACGAAGGCTATCACTAAAGGCATCGCCATTGCGTCGGCAGTCATTGCGGCGGTTTCGTTGTTTGCCTCGTTTATTACTGATATCGGTCGGGTGCAAGAAAATCTTGGCCTGCCGGTTATCGATTCGATCCGTGTCTCAGAAACGGCTGTCTTTGTTGGCTTCCTGATTGGCGGGGCTCTGCCCTGGTTGTTCAGCTCGCTGGCCATTAAGGCGGTTTCTCGCGCAGCAGGGCAGATCGTGGAAGAGGTGCGCAACCAGTTCCGCATCCCTGGGATTATGGAAGGTACCGTGAAGCCCGATTATGCCCGTGTGGTGGGGATTTCAACGGCTTCTTCTCAAAAAGAGCTGATCCCTCTGGCAACCATCTCGGTTTTGCTGCCACTGGTGGTTGGTCTGGTTTTGAAGGTTGAGGCTCTGGGTGGTTTCCTGGCGGGCGTGATCCTTAGTGGTCAGATGCTGGCAGTCTTCATGGCGAACGCCGGTGGCGCGTGGGACAACGCCAAGAAGGGCATTGAGGACGAACCCCGTAACCTTGAGGCCAATACCGGAAAAGGCTCTGAACGGCACAAAGCTGGTGTGGTAGGCGACACCGTGGGTGATCCATTGAAAGACACCGCCGGCCCGGCGCTCAACCCGATGATCAAAGTGGTCAACCTGGTAAGCCTGCTGGCTGCTCCGTTGATGGTTTCGGCCAGTGGAATCGTTCCGTGGATTATTGCGGTGGTTCTCCTGGTGGCTATCATCTGGGCCATTGGACGCAGCAAGCAACCGGCTAAATTGTTTGTCCAGGAAGAAGCTAAGAGCGAATCAGCGGCAGATTGACAGTTAATCTAGTTTTGTTATGACACCACGGGGTAGGAAACTACCCCGTGGTCATTTATTCAGGATAATTGATCCAGGAGAGCCTGAAAATCTACAGGATAGGGGGCGGTGAATTCAACGCTCTGACCGGTTTCCGGGTGGAGGAAATGAATCTGAAAAGCATGTAAAGCAGGGCGGGAAAAAATGGGGAGGGATGAAAAATCAGGTACAGGCCCGGTAAAGGTACGAGGGATACGATAAAGAGGATCACCGAGAAGAGGGAATCCGGAGGAGGAAAGATGTGCGCGGATCTGGTGCGTATAGCCAGTAAAGGGCATGGCTGCAACCAGACATGTACAAGCCAGGCGCCGAAGCACACGAATCACCGTCAGAGCGGGTTTCCCTTGCACGGGATCTACAACCGTGCGGTGATTTCGGTCTCCGTTTACACGTAAGGGAAAGTTGATTTGCCATTCATCCTCGCAAGGAGAGCCTGCACAAATAGCATGGTATACCTTATGCACTTCGCGGGATGCAAACTGACGGTTGAGATCCCGATGCGCTTCGGGAGTGCGAGCGATGACCATCACTCCACTGGTATCTTTGTCGAGACGGTGGACGATCCAGCAACGTCCCCACTGAGGTTCAAGGAATGAACGGATGGTGGGTAACTCTCGATGATAGCCGTCAGGCACGGTTAGAAGACCGGCGGGTTTATTAACCACCAGGATACTCTCATCTGAATAGAGAACGAGGCGGCGAGGGTCTTCCTGATTTTGAAAATCTACCGGGAAATCTTCTTTCCCTTCGGCCATTTCCTACCCTCCAAAAAACGATCCCGCATCTTGCGGGATCGTTTTTTGATTTTACCATGCATAAGCCCAGGGTGCTTCTCCACCGGGGCCGGGGAAGAGCTGATCAAGCTTTTTCATGACTTCGTCATCCAGCTTGATTTCTAATGCGCGAAGGCTGCCGTTGAGTTGTTCCAGAGTGCGAGGGCCAATAATGGGAGCAGTAACGGCCGGGTTTTTAAGCAGCCAGGCCAGGGCTACATCGGCAGGTTTCTCCCCCATTTCCTTACAGAGATTCTCATAGGCCTCAAGTTGCGGGCGGAGTTCGTTGACGCGCTTTTCGATATTCTCGGATGCGCGACGTCCTTCTCTGGCTTTCTCCAGAACCCCTCCCAGGAGACCCCCGGCCAATGGACTCCAGGGAATGATCCCCACACCATAATGCCGACATGCGGGGATCACTTCCAGTTCGATGGTACGAGCGGTCAGGTTGTACAGGCTTTGTTCAGAAACGAGGCCAAGGAAATTTCGAGATCGGGCGGTCTCCATTGCGGCTGTGATATGCCAACCACCGAAGTTCGAACTGCCCACGTAAATGACTTTTCCCTGTTGAACGAGGACTTCCATAGCCTGCCAGATTTCATCCCATGGGGTTTCGGGGTCAACATGGTGCATCTGGTAAAGATCGATGTGGTCCGTTTTCAGGCGGCGAAGGCTATCTTCACAGGCCTGCCGAATGTGGAGGGCTGAAAGTTTTTGCTGATTGGGCCATTCGCCCATACGCCCGAATACCTTGGTGGCGATGACCGTTTTCTCTCGGCGGCCACCTCCCTGAGCAAACCATTTTCCAATAATTTGCTCGGTTACGCCTTCACCAAGTTTCCAGCCGTAGACGTTTGCAGTATCGAAGAAGTTGATCCCGAGCTCAAGGGCTCGGTCCATAATAGCGAAACTGTCCGCTTCGCTGGTAAGAGGGCCAAAATTCATTGTGCCAAGGCAAAGGCGGCTGACGAGTAAGCCGGTTCTACCGAGATGGGTATATTCCATAGTTCACCTCCTGATGCTGAACCAAAAGAACATTGAAAATATTCGATGTAAAATGAGTATAACAAAAATATTCATAAGAAAAAAAGATGATCGGGTGATATGGAGGGTGATTATGCACGTCTTGATGGTCCATATTCGGGTTAAACCTGAAGCCATTGAGCCTTTTAAAGAAGCCATTGTGGAAAATGCTCGGAACAGCATTCAGGAGGAAGGGGTGATCCGTTTCGATGTCTTTCAGCAGACCGATGATCCGACCCGATTTAGCCTGGTGGAGGTGTATCGGACCCCGGAGGATCATGCAAGACATCGGGAGACCGCGCATTACCAGAAATGGCGCGATTCTGTGGCTGAAATGATGGCTGAACCCAGAGTTGGCCTCCAATATAGAAATGTATTTCCTGCTGACGACCACTGGAACCTGAAATAGAGTAAAAAAGCGGGAGGTTCTTTTGCTGCCTCCCGCTTTTGCCATGATTCGCTGAGTTTATTGCACAAAGAAAGCCACAGCAAGGACCCCCGGGCCGGAATGCACAAGGATGGCCGGGGTGAGGTCATAAATGGGGATTTGCTCCATCGGAATATTCAACTGCGAGGATAAATCCTGAGCGAGCGCCTGTGCCTGTTCCAGAGCGTCTCCGTGCATAACACACAGGAAGCTCTCTGGCCCTGCAGGACATTCGGAGACAACAATTTCTTTGAGCCGAGCTAGAGCGCGTTTATGAGTACGTTGACTTTCCAGGGAAGCCACATGCCCTTCTTTTAACGTCAGAATAGGCTTCATCTGAAGAAGGCTTCCGACGAGGTGAGAAGCTGCCCCAATGCGGCCACCTTTGTAGAGATAATCCAGCGTGTCGACGAGAAAGTAAACTCGATGCCGTTTTGCCATGGCTTTCGCCCGATCAACAATTGTAGCGGCATCCATCCCAGCCTGGGCCCAGCGATTGGCTTCGAGAACGAGAGCACCAAGCCCTCCGGCAATCAACTCGGTATCGACAACATGGATATCAAGGCCCGGGAAATCCTGAGCAGCTACTGATGCTCCGCGTAAAGTACCACTCACCTGAGCAGAAGGTGCCAGAACCACGCCTGAATTGCCCTGTTCCTGAATTTCTCTGTAAATTGGGGTATAAAATGCCGGACTGGGAGCAGCCGTTTTGGGCAAAACCGGGCTGGTGCGCTGGCGTTTGAGAAATTCCAGGGCATTCATTTCCGTGTCGTCGCGGTATGTTTCCTCGCCGATCACAATGATCTGGGGTACATAATATATGCCTGCTTGTTTTACCAATTCCAGAGGCAGGCAAGATGTGGTGTCGGCTATAATTTTGACCATGAATGAGTTCCTTTCGTGCAATGAATGATCAATCAGAATAGAGAGCACGGCTTCAAGCTACCAAAGATGAAGATAACGTTCGGGCAGGTTGAAGCATCATAAAGTGATGAAAGTATTATACAACAGGCGATGACTCGTTCGGAAAGCGAAAAGTATGCAAGAGAAACTCGGAAGTCTGGATTCATCGGGTAAAATGGGTGTTGAAATCTCAAAGAGGTTGAAGCCATGATCATCAGAAACAACCAACAATTATCTCTGGGAAGTGAGCCGATAGCCTTTGTCATTTTTGGGGTAACTGGCGATTTAACCCATCGAAAGCTTTTACCGGCGCTTTATGAGTTGCATCGAGAAGGAAGACTGACTGTACCAGTGCATGTGATTGGTTTTGCAAGGCGAGAATGGGATGATGATGTTTTACGTGATTCCCTGAAGAAAGCAATTCATGAATTTGCGCGAACCCGTCCTGTGGATGCAACGGTTGTAGAGGATCTATTGAGCCGGGCGCATTATGTCCGTTCCTCTTTTGACGATGACAGCGGGTACGAGCGTCTTCAACAGATGCTTTCAGAGCTCGGATTATGCAATGTAGTCTTCTATCTGGCCACTCCACCCGACGCTTATATTGACATCATCAAACGTTTGGGACAGCACCAAATGGTGGACTGCTCTGGCTCCTGGACAAGGCTGGTGGTTGAAAAACCTTACGGCAGGGACCTCGAATCGGCGGAAGAACTGGAAAGAGTCATTCACCAATCTTTCCGTGAAGATCAGGTATATCGTATTGACCATTACCTTGGAAAAGAAACCGTACAAAACATTTTAGTGTTCCGGTTTGCCAATGGTATTTTTGAGCCTATCTGGAATCGTAATTTTATCGATAATGTGCAGATTACCGTTGCTGAAACCGTAGGGGTTGGTACCCGGGCCGGGTATTATGATACGGCCGGGGTCATACGAGATATGTTCCAAAACCACATGTTGCAACTGGTGGGTCTGACCGCGATGGAAGCCCCGGTGCAATTCAAAGCAGATAATGTGCGAGATGAGAAAGTTAAAGTCCTTGAGGCCCTTCAACCATTGGAAGGCAAGGCTGCTCTGGAAAACACCTGCCGTGGTCAGTATGTCGCCGGGTTGGTGGATGGGGTGAGGGTTCCGGGATACAAAGATGAAAAAGGGGTACCTCCCAATTCCACCACTGAAACGTATCTTGCTGCAAAGCTCCTGATTGATAACTGGCGCTGGGCGGGAGTCCCTTTTTACCTCCGTTGTGGGAAACGTCTGGGTGCCAGGGTAACGGAAATCGCGATTCAGTTTAAGCAACCTCCTTTACGATTGTTCGACTGGCAGGATATGGGAGAAGCCGCCCCCAATGCCCTGGTCTTGAATATTCAACCCAATGAAGGCATTACTCTGACCTTTGGGGCGAAGAATCCGCAACCACGCACTCAGATTGCTCCGGTGAAGATGCAATTCAGTTATCAGGAGGCTTTCGGGTCGGAGCCGCCGGAGGCGTATGAGCGGTTGCTCCTTGATTGTCTTATGGGTGACGCGACTCTGTTCACCCGGAGTGATGAGGTTTTAGCCGCATGGCGATTCACCTCGGGCATTCTTAAAGCATGGGAGGCTTACCCGGTGAAGAATTTACCCATTTATGAGGCGGGAACCTGGGGGCCGGCCTGTGCGGATGACTTCATTCATCGCGATGGTTGGTCGTGGCGTGTTATTCAAGGATCATGAGCGTGAACGAGAGCATCTTTAAAACCAAATTTGTTTTCTGGAAGTTTTTCATTCTTTTATCAGTTGTTATCCTTAGTGGTTATTCTGGGTGGAGGCATACTGTAAGCGCCTCGGAGGCTGATCAGGGACAACCTCCTGCGCCAACGGTTACCAGTACCGCAAGTGGGCCAATGGCAGTGGTTGTACCGGGTCCAGAACCGCAGATTAATATCCGGTCTGGGCCGGGCACCACATACGACAAGGTGGGAGTTCTATTGGTTGGGCAAAAAGCTCCTGCCAAGGGGCGGTCTTCCGGTGGTTTATGGGTGATGATTGAATACCCCGGCGTACCCGGCGGAGTCGCCTGGGTCTGGTCTGCCTATGTGAGGATTGAACCTAATGTTGAGCTGCCGATCATTGAGCCTCCTCCAACGCCGACACCCCTGGTAACCAATACCATTGATCCGACACTCGCTGCCAAGTTTATTGTGACTCTGGCGCCTACACGCCTCCCGACGTACACTTCGCCGCCGCCGTTAAGCATTCCCACCTTTGAAGCGGAATCGGGAGCAACGGTCGGAAACGTGCCGATGGGATTTATCATTGCCGGGTTGGCTGCACTGGGGCTGTTGTTCGGTTTAATCTCGCTAGCTCAGTCAAGGTTTTAAGGCTCAAACCAAAGACCGAAGGCTCTCTTCTTCTCAGCTTGTGATAAATTCCTGAAATTTTTTCATACAATCTGCCGAAACCCGGTGCCCTACCGGGCTTTCACAGAACCTTACTTGAGCACCGGCTCTTTTTACCCAGGTCAGACCACGAATGGCCTGTTCAGAAGGAACGGTCTCGTCTCTGGACCCGTGTGCGATGAAGAAAGATAAACCTGACAGGTCAGGCGGGGGTTGTTGAGAGTCGGGTTCCGGGAAATAACCAGAAAGAATTGCGATTTTTTCCAGGCGGTCCGAAAAGTAAAATCCCAAAGCATAACCCATCGCACCACCCTGGCTAAATCCTGCGATATTCCACCGGTGAGAGGGTGAAAGCCCCATCTCGTTCAGGAGGGAATCAATACGTGAAACCAGATTCTGGCAGACGGACTTGAACCGATGCATCGGTGGCCAGACCTCATCCAGGGGCTCAACCCAACCAAACCCTGATGGTCGTGCGGGGAGGGGTGCACGAGGGTAGAGGATGAGACTATCCTGGGGAAGCACCCGGCTAAAGATCTCCATAGAAGTTTCATCTCCCGTCCAACCGTGGAGCATGATCACGGTTCGAACCGGGTTTTCCGGTAAACGCAGTCGGAACACCCAACCGCGCTGTAAAAGAGTAAGGGTGTCATTCCCGGTTCGCACGCTTGACAATCCAATCTAAAAAGCTGAGAACAAGAAAAATCAAAAGGACCGGAAAAAGTCCCGCTCCAAGGCACAGGAGGCCGGCGAGGGCCGCCGAAGGGCCATAAATCCAATAAACCAACCCATCACCAACAATGAACAGAAGTAAAATTCCACCGATCAACAATCGGATGGTAGTCTGACGGGCATAATCTCGAAGGTCACGCTTCATTCAGGTTCTCTTCTACGTGACGATTCGTGCTCGGGATCATTCCTGAATAAAACAGCAGGCTCTTCCATAGGGGCAATTTGACGAAAGAAACGGCGGATTTTTCCGGCCAGGGAAGCGGCGTTTACTATCTCAGTGAATTTTTCGCTGGCAGCTTGTCGGCCAAGATCGGCCAGAATGTCGGGGTCAACCTGCTCGAACAGGCCAAAACGAATGACATCCGGTCGGATATTGACATCGGGGCGGTCGATCAATAGGCGTAATTCTGCAACCATGCGAGAGTTAATATCCATCGAACGGGTGAAAATTTTCACTGCCTGACCAATCCGCAGTCGTGAGAAGCCCTGAAGAAGGCGATGGGGTATGGGAAGAGGTGCGGTATCAATCAGGTCGGCTTCGGGTAATTGCCCCCATTCCTCGGGAGGGGGTTGTAAAGTAACAGCGATGACTGGAAGACCTGGCGCTAACAGGCGGGCTAGCTTCACCGGCACTGGATCGAGGATACCGCCATCGACCAGGAGAAAGTCATTCCATGGCCGGGGTGGTAGCATTCCGGGAAAGGCACTGCTGGCTAGGATAGCCTCGATGACTTTTCCGGAGGTCAGGTAAACTTCTTTCGCAGTGTTGAGATCGACCGCGGTACAGGCAAAGGGAATCTTTAGCTGAGAAAAATCACAATCTCCGAGGACATCAGATAACACATCGATCAGGCCAGCATGACCAAAAATTGCCGGGCCATCTTCAGGGCGGCGGCGGTATAAATCGTTTAGATTGAAGTGATGGATTAACGCGATTAACTCAGAGGGCTTTTTCCCGGCAGCGTAAAGGGCTCCCATCAGACTACCGATACTTGTCCCGGCAACTGCTTTAATGCATACTCCCTGGCTTTCGAGAAAATCGATCACTCCAAGATGGGCAATGCCACGCACTCCGCCCCCACCCAATGCCAGACTGACTTCGATGGTCATCTTATTGCTCCAGCGATTTACTAAGGTCAAGAAGGCTTAGATCGAGAGGCTTCTGTTGCCCAACAACATCTGAATAAGGGGTTGTTGTAATCTGGCCTCGGATCATTCCCACGAGGACTCCGGTTTCTTCACGCGCTATTGCGTCAGTAGCGCCCGCGCCGAGTCTGGTTGCAAGGATGCGATCGTATGCACCGGGGGCGCCACCTCGTTGAACGTGTCCCAACGTGGTAGTGCGAACATCAAAGCCAAGGCGTTCCTGATGTTGCTTAAAATAATCGGCCAAAGCCTGGGCATTATACTTCGCCCCTTCGGCTACGACGATCAGGGCATGAGCCTTTCCCCGTTCATAAGCCCGGCGAATTTCACTGGCAATATCTTCCGGGTGGATTTCAATCTCAGGGATGACAATGGCTTCCGCACCCCCTGCAATCCCGGACATGAGCGCAAGATAGCCACACTTTCGTCCCATCACCTCTACAAGGAAGGCACGGTGGTGAGAAGAAGCAGTGACTTTAAGCCGATCAATGGCTTCCAGTGCAATATTTAAAGCAGTATCGACACCAATGGTAATATCGGAGCCAAAAAGGTCGTTGTCAATGGTAGACGCTACACCTACCACAGGAAATCCCATCCGGTTTAATTCATAAGCGCCTGTTTGTGAGCCATTCCCCCCAATGACCACAAGGGCACTAATTCCCCTTTGTTTCAGCTGGTCAATGGCTTTCTGTCGCCCTTCAAGGGTTTCAAAATCAGGGCAGCGGGCACTACCCAGAATGGTGCCACCCTGTTGGATAATTCCCCCCACATCACGATTGCCAAGTGGACGGATATCGCCGGAGATCAATCCTTGATACCCATGCTGAACACCATACACTTCCCATCCTTTATAAATGCCAGTACGCACCACAGCTCGAATGGCTGCGTTCATACCGGGAGCATCTCCACCGCTGGTCAGTACCGCAATACGTTTCATGAGCCGAATCCTCCCTGGCTGGTTCGTGGCACAACCCCATGAACGGGGTTTACCGTGGACTGTTTATTTCTTAAGAAAAAAATGGGTAATGCAATTTCGAATTATACCCATATAATACGAACTTATGATGCAAACATTGTGGCGTTCCATTACTTATCGTTTTTTTCCCTCACAACCCATTCCGGGGCAATATAAAGATATTTTCTTACATCTCTTCCTGGACATGGCCTGGGTTGGAGTATTGAGCGGATCGACGGTGGCCTTTCTGGGGGTCTATGCTGCACGGCTCGGAGCGAGTCCGGGGCAAATTGGGTTGCTTAATGCGGTTCCTGCGCTGGTAAATCTGTTGCTTGCCATCCCATCCGGTCGCTGGATGCGAGGTCGAAGGTTGGGAAGAGTGGCTTTTTGGTCTTCTGCGGCGGCGAGAATTTTCTATCTGGGTTTCGTTTTTTTACCCCTCTTATTTTCTCCAGCAGTCGAATTATGGGTGATTATTCTAATTACGCTCGTTATGAATGTTCCATTGACTGTGCTCAATGTGAGTTTCAATGCCTTTGTTATTGAAGCGGTGCCTTCACAATGGCGAGCTTACGTCGTGGGTGGGCGAAATGGGCTTCTTTCAGTAGTTGCTCTATGCTTTACATTACTTAGTGGCCAAATTCTTAACGGAGTTACGTTCCCCCTGGGTTATCAGATCGTTTTTGGAATTGGATTTCTTGGAGCGGCGATGAGCAGCCTGCATTTGTTTTTCCTGGGCAGGCTTGATTCTCGGCAGAGTGTAGTGAGCACAAGCGCTGAGGAGACGGACGAACCGATTCGAAAAGAGGTTGTCTTGACCAGGAGCAATCCGGAGATTAGCCGATACATCCGTGTGCTTTTATTATTTTTTGGATTCCACATTTCGCAATGGTTGGTTATTCCTGTGGTGCCGCTGTTTACAGTAAATTACCTGAGGCTAAATGACTTTCAAATTGGGGTGGGATCGGCAATGTTTAACCTGGTAGTTTTTATTGGGTCTTTTTACCTGAGTAAAGTCACGGGGCGGTTTGGTAATCATCGAACAACTGCGATCAGTATGATGGGGCTGGGAATATTCCCGGCGTTACTGGCTTTGTCTCACGGATTTTCCTTCTTCATGGTGGCGCAGTTTGTGGGTGGAATCTCCTGGTCTATTCTGGCGGGGGCGATGTTTAACTATCTGGCCGATAGTCTTCCATCAACCAATCGTGCCGGGGCATTCTCCTGGTATATTCTTGTCAGCAATGGGGCAATTTTGATAGGTTCTCTCCTGGGACCTCAGTTTATAAACTGGTTAGGATATCCGGGAGCGCTGTTGTGCTTTGCGGGGTTACGTATTCTGGCCGGATGGGCAACTTTACGCTGGGGTTAGGCGAATATGTTAAAATGAGCGCATGAAGACTCCAGGAATCAAAGTCGTTGCTACCAATCGTCGTGCCCACTTTGAATATTTTTTGCTTGAGAAGCTGGAAGCGGGGATCGCTCTTGAAGGCACGGAAATCAAGTCCATTCGAGCCGGGCAGATTAGCCTGGCAGAGGCCTATGTGCGGGTTGATGGACGGGAGGCCTGGTTAATGGATGCGCATATTGCTCCGTACAATCCCGCCAGTCGTTTTAACCATGATCCACGCCGTCCGCGGCGATTACTTCTCCATAAGCGAGAAATCCTCTCTCTCTGGAACGCTGTTCGGCAAAAGGGGGTGACCGTCATCCCGGTTCAGGTCTACCTCAAAGATGGGCGAGCGAAGGTGGAAATAGCGATAGCTAAAGGGAAAAAACTCTACGATAAACGTGCGGCGATTGCTGAACGGGATGTGGAACGGGAGTTACGCCGCGAAGAACGAGAACGACAGCGTTATTGAAAACATGTCTTTCTGGAGCCTGAATGATCGGTAACGACTGGGTTGCTCTCGGCCTCACCCTGGGTCTGGCTATCATCTGGTTGCGGTTTAATGATTTTTTAGCCTTCCGTGGTTGGATCAGTGGCCAGCTTTCACGAAAAATTATTCACCTGGGAACCGGCCCAATCTTTGTGCTTTGCTGGCTTTTCTTCAGTGACGCTGGCTTTGCCCGATGGCTGGCGGCGCTGGTTCCGGGGGCGATTACAATGCAGTTCGTTCTTGTAGGTGCAGGAATTATTCAGGATGAGCAGGCGGTTCGAGCAATGTCCCGGACAGGAGACCGACGAGAAGTTCTCCGCGGTCCCCTGCTTTATGGAATGGTGTTTGTCGTCCTAACGCTCTTGTTCTGGAAAAATTCCCCCGTGGCAATTGTGGCTTTAATGCTTCTATGTGGCGGGGACGGTTTGGCAGATATTGTTGGCAAACGACTTCCTTCAGCAACCCTTCCGTGGTCGCCCAGGAAAACCTTGCTTGGTTCGCTTGGAGTATTTTTTGGAGGAGCAATTCTTTCGATACTGGTCGTCAGCCTATTTGTTGGTCAAAATGTTCTTCACGGGCCGTTAATCAAGTATTTACCGGGCATTTTTGTCATTTCTTTTGCAGGTATGGTGGTGGAATCTCTCCCATGGAAGGATATTGACAATCTAACCGTACCGGTGGTGGCGACGCTACTGGGGTTGTTGTTCTGGGGATGAAGATATGATTGAAATTAATGGATATGGGTTAAGCCTGGAAGCCATTCGAAAGGTAGCCCGACATCATGCCAGTGTGGTTCTGGGAGATGAAGGGCGTGCGGCTATTCTTCGATCACAACGAATATTGAATGAAATTGTAGCCACCGATCGCCCTGTGTATGGCATAAACACAGGCTTTGGAATTTTTTCTGAACAACGCATTCCTCGTCGGGATTCAGCGACCTTAAGCCGGAATTTAATCTTAAGCCATGCGGTAGGCACAGGAGCACCGTTGCCTACCGAGGTCGTACGCGCGGCGATGCTGGTACGCGCCAATGCCTTAACGAAAGGGTACTCCGGAGTGCGGGTAGAGATTGTGGAAACCCTGTTAAACATGCTTAATGCCGGGGTAACTCCACTGGTGCCAGGACAGGGATCGCTGGGGTCTTCGGGAGATTTATTACCTCTCTCGCATCTCGCGCTTGTCTTTACCACCGATGCGGAGGATCGAGCAGAGGACTCGGGGTTTGCTGAGTATCAGGGTGAGATTCTCGATGGGAAGACTGCTATGCTGAGAGCAGGTATTCCCCGGTTGCGGCTTGGCCCTAAAGAAGGGCTGGCTCTGAATAATGGAGCTACTTTCAGCGCAGCCATAGCTGCCCTTTCAGTAGAAGATGCCGATTATTTATTAAATGTGGCTGACGCGGCTCTGGCGCTCAGCCTTGAAGCTGTGATGGGTTGTCGATCTGCTTTTGACCCACGCCTGCATCGGGCTCGTTCTCATGTGGGGCAATTGACCGTTTCTGAGCACGTGTTGAAATTAACCGATGGAAGTCAGTTACTTGATGCTGCCGGACGTATTCAGGATGCTTATTCATTACGATGTGCTCCTCAGGTGAATGGAGCAGCTCGAGATACCCTTGTCTTTGTACGTCAAATTATCGAACGAGAAGTAAATGCAGCTACAGATAACCCGTTGATCTTTGAGAATGGCGAGGTGCTTTCGGGGGGGAATTTCCACGGAGAACCTGTCGGCATGGCAATGGATTTTCTGGCCATTGTGATGGCTGAGGTTGCGGCTATTTCAGAACGGCGAATTTTCCGATTGACGGATGGTAAACTCAACGGAGGACTTCCTCCGATGCTGGTTGATACTCCTGAAGATGCGGGGCTCAATTCTGGCCTGATGATGCCTCAGTATACTGCGGCGTCTCTGGTGCTCGAAAATCAAACCCTGGCTACCCCTGATTCAGTACATTCTTTACCTACCTCAGGGGAACAGGAAGATCATAACGCCAATTCAATGACCGCCGCTCGACATGCCCGTGAGGTTTTATTTAACACTGCTCATGTCCTTGCTATTGAATTGTATACCGCGGCCAGAGCACTTGATCTGCGTCTACGAGCTTTGCCGGGTTTGAGGCCAGGTAGAAGAACTTCGATGATCTATCATTCTATCCGGGAGAAAGTACCATATCGCGCAGGAGATGCCTGGTGGGGGCCAGAGATTGAGGCCGTGAAGGAAATGATCCTTAATCGAGAATTTGAGGAATTGACTGACCTGTGAAGGATACGGGAAGGTTAAAAGATCCTAATCATGGATAGAGGGCAACCAAATTTATAATGGAATGATGGGAAAAGATATGGAACTTCCAGAAAGAGGGCTGACACGACGTCAGTTTTTGAAATTCTCTGTAGCAGCTATGGGCACGCTGGCTATGACTCCCTGGAAATACTGGAGTCAGATAGCCTCTGGCTGGGAAGAAAATGGTAAATACGGGCGCGTGTGCCTCGGTAAAGTAAACATTCGGGTTAAACCCGATCCAAATGCGGCTACAACCAAAGAGATTTATGATGACGCGGTTGTAGTCTGGTTACGGGAGGTGGTTGGAAATTCTCCCGGATATGGCAGCCGGCGCTGGGTCGAAACACCGGATGGATATATCTACTCGCCCCGATTACAACCTGTATATAACCGCCCGAACAAGGTTGTGGATGAGCTTCCTGTTGTCAATGGGGAAAGGGGCATGTGGGCAGAGGTAACCGTTCCATATGTGGATATCATCATCGCTAATCCGCCCATTCGTACGCCTTCTTTGAAGAATGCCCAATATCCTCGTTTGTATTACAGCCAGGTGGTCTGGATTGACGACCTGAAAATTGGCTCGACCGGAACACCTTTATATCGCATCAACCAAAAATACGGCACGTATGGCGATATTTTCTGGGCATCCGCCGAAGCTTTTCGTCCCATCACTGTTGAAGAAATGAAGCCTCTGAGTGAAGAGGTGGAAAATAAAAAAATTGTAGTTAACGTCACCCGGCAAACGCTGTCATGTTATGAAGATGGACGGGAAGTTTATTTTGCCCGGGTTTCTACCGGGGCGAAATTTGACGCTTATGGGAATGCCGTAGATAAATGGTCTACACCTCTGGGGCCACATCCGATCTACCGAAAACTGATGTCGCTACATATGAGCGGTCAGACAACCGGTGATTATACTGCCGTGCCGTGGACGTGTTTTATCACCGGCGAAGGGGTTGCTGTGCATTCCACGTACTGGCATAATGACTTTGGAATTCCGCGTTCTCACGGATGCATTAATGTTGCACCGGATGATGCAAAATGGGTCTTTCGGTGGAGCTATCCGTATGTTCCGGTTTACCCTGGGGAGCTGGATGTCTCTAAAGAATGGCCGCCGGTAGGTACGGTTGTGGAAGTAGTGGAATAGAAGGGAAGCAAGATGGACGTCTCTTTAGGTTTAGCGTTTCTGGCTGGAATGGCTTCTTTCCTTTCTCCCTGTGTTTTTTCCCTGGTGCCGGTATATATCGGTTATCTGAGCGGGCGTTCGCTGGCAGCAAAGAGGGCCGAGGGTGGTGAGAAGCGCCTGGAAACCCTGGCCCATGGTGTTGCCTTTGTGGTGGGGTTTAGCGTGGTTTTTATTTCCCTCGGGGTAGCCGTTTCTTTTCTGGGGGGAATTCTTTATGATGTGCGTACCTGGTTGGCAAAAATCGGGGGTGTTCTGGTTATCATTTTTGGGCTGCACATGACCGGGATTATCCGGCTTTCATTTCTTGAATATGATTTGCGGCCGCGAAGCAGGGAAGATCGATCCCGGAGTTATCTTTCTTCAGCCTTAATGGGAGTGTTTTTCTCAGCAGGTTGGTCGCCGTGCGTGGGCCCGGTGTTGGGCGCTATTTTAACTTTAGCTTTGAATGGCGGATCGGTACTTAAGGGAGTCCAACTCCTTTCGGCATATTCGGCTGGCCTGGCTATTCCGTTTCTTATCGCCGCTCTGGGGATTGGATGGGTAACACAGATTCTACGCCGGTATGGAAAAGTAATGCATTGGGTTGAAGTTGCGATGGGCGTGGTGCTGATCATTGTTGGTGCAATGTTATTCATGGGCACATTTAATACGCTGGGTCGGTTTGGGTTTTTCGTTGATCTTGGGCTTTAAGGGATGAATCCTCGATTACGCAGCGTCTTCATCCTCGCAGGTGGATTGTTCCTGGGGTTGATCCTGGGAGGTTTTCTTCTGTTTTTATCGCTTCATAGAGATCCGGGGAATAAACGTCCCCTGCCGCCCACTACTGGTGAGCCAATGGCTGACTTTTCACTCACCGGGCTTGACCGGAGAACAGTCAGGCTCTCAGATTTGAAAGGGAAACCGGTAGTGTTGAACTTCTGGGCAACCTGGTGTCCTCCATGCCGGGAAGAAATGCCACTTTTCGAGAAGTATTCCAGAGAATATAGAGATCAGGTCACAGTAGTTGGAGTAAATTATGGAGAAGACGCTGTGACCGTGCAAAATTTTGTCGCTGAGAATAAAATAACTTTTCCCATCTGGCTAGACCCCAAAGGAGAGATTTCAGATTTATACTACATCGATAGTTACCCCAGTACATTTTTTATCGATGGTCAGGGTATTTTACGTGCCCGCCATATTGGGCAACTGGATGAAGACCTGCTTAAAAAGTATTTGGCGATTTTGAAAGTTACACCATGATCACTGTCACTCTGTATTGTAATGGGCAAGACTCTGCCTGCCAGGCAGTTAAGGCACTCCTGAACGAACTGGAAAGAGAGTTCCCACATCGAGTTATTGAGATCGATATCAATCGCGATCGCGCCTTAAAGAAAGCTTTTGAGGCGCGGGTACCTTTGCTTCAAATTGGCCCTTACCAATTGGAAGGGGAACTCACCGCTCAACGGTTGCGCGTTGCACTGGGGGCCGCTACCGACAGGGTCACACAGCTGGAGAAAATCGGAGATAAAGGCTACCGGGATCGGGTGGCGCGCGGGCAGACTTTAACCGGTGGAGATCGATTATCACTCTGGATCAGTAAAAATTACATTCATGTTTTTAATATTCTCATTTTCATTTACGTAGGGTTGCCCTTTCTGGCACCAGTACTTGTACGGAATGGAGCTGTTTCTACCGCGAACCTTATTTATCGCATTTACTCGGTGGTGTGCCATCAACTGCCATTTCGATCCTGGTTCTTATATGGGGAGCAGGCATTTTATCCACGCCAACTTGCCGGGATGGAAGGGGTCATATCTTACGAGCAGGCCACTCATGAAGAACAGATTGACATTTTCAACGATCGATGGTTTATCGGGAACGCCCAATTAGGCTATAAAGTGGCTCTCTGCCAGCGAGATGTGGCCATTTATGGGGCGATGCTCATCTTTGGGATCGGGTTTGCATTATCGGGAAGGAGAATTAAGCCCCTGCCCTGGTATCTCTGGGTTGTGATTGGTCTGGGGCCAATTGCTCTGGATGGATTCTCGCAGCTTCCAGGAATTATTGGAAATGTACCGGCCTGGTTGCCTGTCCGAGAGAGCACTCCTCTTTTAAGAACACTGACAGGATCGCTGTTTGGAGTGATGACTGCCTGGTATTTGTACCCCATGATTGAAGAAACGATGCTGGAAACTCGCCGGATTATTACCCGTAAAATGGCCACGGTAGAACAACTGGCGACAAAGGAAAATTAAACGATTATGCCGTTCAACCAGAAGGATGCGATAGAATGGTATTTTTTTGATCTCTTTGCTGAGGAAAAGAGCCTGATTCAGGCTGTGGTGACGCGAAAAGGAGGGATTAGTCCGCATCCGTGGGCTTCGTTGAATATGGCTACTTCAGTGGGGGATTCACGGGAGAATGTACTAGAAAACCGGCGCCGGATTCAGCAAGCGCTAGGTTTGCAAAAGGCATGGTTTTTTGATGTCTGGCAGGTACATGGCACGAATGTGATCGCTACCCGGTCGCCGCGCCTTCCTGGTGAACCTCACCAGAAGGCGGATGCCATGATGACCGATCATCCAGAGGTCGCTTTACTGATGTTATTCGCCGATTGTGTCCCTATTTTTCTTTATGATCCCATTCACCGGGCAATTGCCCTTGTTCATGCAGGATGGCAGGGCACTGTTTCCCATGTGGTGCAACATGCTGTGTCGCGCATGAAAGAGTATTATGGGACAAAAACGCAGGATCTTCTGGCGGGGATTGGGCCATCCATCTGTCAAAAGCATTATGAAGTGGGTGAAGAGGTGATTGAACGGGTGAGAACAAAGTTTCAGGAGAGTGACGGTTTGCTGTCTCACACGGATAATGGCAAGGCTCATTTTGATTTATGGCAAGCCAATCTACAAATTTTACTTGAGTGTGGTTTACAAAACGACCATATTCAAGTGTCTGGAATTTGCACTGTTGAAGATCCAGAACGATGGTATTCTCACCGGGGAGAACAGGGGAAGACCGGCAGGTTTGGTGCCGTACTGGCGCTCAGACAGTGAGGGGCATGCATGGAACAACGCGTTGAACAGATAAGGAATAATCTCAACCGGGTTCGAAATGAGATTGAAGCTGCTGCAAAGCGGGCCGGACGCAATCCAGATGAGGTGCAAATTGTAGTGGTGACAAAAGCCCAACCAATCGATGTGGTTCGGGACACCTTACTTGCTGGCGCAAAGATCCTTGGGGAGAATTACCCAGAAGAGACGTTACCGAAAATTCTGGGGTTAAAGGATGAATTTGCTGTAGAATGGCACATGATTGGACACTTGCAGAGTCGGAAGATTCCTATCGTTGTAGAATGGTTTCAGATGCTTGAATCTCTGGATGGGGTCGATCTGGCGCTTAAACTTGAAAAACGGCTTGCAGACGCTGGTAAGGTTCTACCGGTTCTTCTGGAATTTAATGTTGGGGGTGAGGCGAGTAAATCGGGTTGGGATGTTTCCCGAGAGGAGTTGTGGGAGGGGGTGCTTCCAGATGTGGAAAAAATTCTGACCCTTCCTCATCTCAGAGTAAAGGGGCTGATGACCATGCCCCCGCTCATGGAGCACCCAGAACAATCTCGCCCTTATTTTACCCGTCTTATCAAATTGCGAGACTTCCTGGCCAAACGGTTTCATGGAGTAGATTTTTCAGTTGTATCCATGGGAACGAGTATGGATTATCCGGTTGCCGTCGAAGAAGGCGCCACCTTAATACGTGTCGGGACCGCCGTTCTGGGGCCACGACCAGCCAAGAATCTTTCATCTTAAGGAGTGATATGGGCACATTCCTGGTCATTATCATTGAAACGATCGGGCGAGTTCTCACTTTGGCAATAATTATTGATGCGGTACTTTCGTTTATTCTCTCGCCATATCATCCTGTTCGAGAGGCTTTTGGCCGGATTCTTAATCCTTTATATGCGCCTATTCGGCGTGTCCTGCCAGCGATGTGTGGATTCGATTTTTCTCCTCTAGTATTGATTCTATTGATCCAGGTTGTGGTCTCTCTTCTGGTTTCGCTGGTTTCATTGATCAGGTGATAAAGATGAGGAAAAATAAAACCCTCCGTTTTCATGATGGTCAGGCCGGTGCGGCTATTACGGTACGAGTGATCCAGAATGCCAACAGGAACGAGATTCATGCCATTCGGGAAAATGGTTTAATCGAAATAAGGCTTACCGAAAAGAATCCGGAGCGAGTCAATCAAGCCCTTCTTGCTTTTCTTGACGGAATTTTTGGGGGAGCAACGCACCCTTTGGAAATTGTTGCAGGTATTCAAAGCTCTGAAAAACTGATCACTGTATTAGGGTTAACCGCTGAGCAAGTGCAGGAACAGGTTCTGGCACAGATGTCTCACAAGTAAGGATGTATTACCTCAGAGTAAGATCTATCAGCGCTGGTGTAAGGTTAAATCACAATACTTTATGGGGTTGAGGGAGTGGAATCCCACTGATCGCCCAGTACCAGATGGTTTGTAAAGCAGCCTCTGCGATGATTTGATCTCCGCTGAAGAACATGGTGTAGACATCCAGAATGATCTGATCGTCTACAATCGTTCTGGCATATTCCAGAGCTGCTTGTTGTTCTTCCGGCGATCCTGTGGTCAAAACCTGGTGAATTAAATTGTGTGCCGGGGCATTGGGGAGGACGCCTGATCCATGCCTGGCAGCAAAAGCAATTAACCATCCACATTCCCATGGCCTGGGTAAAGGTTGGGGTATGTGAGGGTCACTGGTTTGAAGGGTTTCGAGGGCCTGGGTGGCCGCATTTCGCACCACCCACTGGCTGTCTTCGATGGCCATGGTTTCCAGGGTTTGTTTGGCCCAGGTAGTTCGGATCCGCATCAATCCAAAGACCGCCGCCCGGCGGGTGAGGATATCATCGAGGGTTGCGGCTTCTTTAATGATTTCGTAACCGCTTTCGGGTAGTATGGCCAGGGTTTCTGCAGCTGCCTGGCGCATGTTTTCATCCCCTTTTATTAAAACCTCTGCAAGCGTGTGAATGGCTTTATCGTTATTGATGCCCCCCAGTGCGAGGCAGGCTGCTAGCCTGACGGGTTCCTCGGGATCACCAAGAAGAGGTATCAAAGCATCTACCAGAGAAGGATCTCCCAAAGCTCCTGCACCAAGCAGACTGAGACGGCGAGTCTCTGGAGACGGGGAGGAAAAGAGTTGTCGGAAGAAACGTTGAAGTGAAGGGTCACCTGAACAGGTAAAGCCTGCGATTAGCCGTGCCCGTAACCCCAGGGGCAAAGATGCATCCTGGATCAAGTTAACCATGGTGCGGAAAAGTTGTGGCCGCCATGAGGCTCCGGGAGCTGCATCGGCCAGCCAGCGGCTTGCCAGAGTGATTCGGCTTACTATGGGTGACGAATCACGCTCGATAAAGTCGCTCATCCAGGCTGCTTCATTGCTTCGGGCGGCAAGGTAATGAAGTGTGCTCTGGTACAAAGGCCAGTGAGCTTCCTCAAGCAACTTTCCGAGTTCTTCAACTGTGACCTGAGTGGCGGATAAAATTCCCGCAAAAGCAAGAGATGTAAAGCGTACCCATTCGCCAGCATGTTCTGCAAGAAGGCCTGCGTTGATCAGTGTCTCCAGGATCTGTTCCCCTGTGGATAGTATGAGGTCTCTTTTTTTGCCTCGTCGCGAAGAATGTCTCAATCTATCCTCAGATGTTTCCTGTTCCTGAGATAAAACTGTGGGTTGTCTGGGACCAGTTTGTTCGGTGAGAAGTCGGTCAAGATCGTTGAACTTCAGCGCGGAGACTCCGTGGGAAACAAATTCATGGGCAAGCTTTTCAAGGATGGGACGCGTCACCAGTCCCCCCACGAAGCGATTAAGGTATGACTCAATAGCACCGATTCGTGTTGGACCCTGGATGTCACCGGAATAAGCCCCCCATATTTTTAACGTCCATTCCAGAGGGGTAAAAAAGCCGGTTTCAGAGACCAACCAGTTGTCCAGTAGATTATTAGGTATCGTGTGGACTGAGGTTTGTCGGGCCACCTGTGGGGCAATATATTTTTCCCAGGCCAAACTCCATTTTTGGAGAAACTCACGGTATTCTTGTTTCGACCAGGGGACAATAGCTAATGGAATGGCATTGAGATCGGATAACCCATCGATCCATTCAGGAGCGGATGACACGGCCATCCGATTTCCAGGATAACGATCGAGGATTAATTTGAGGTACTGAACTACCGATCGTTTCTGATCCTGATTAAGTTCATCCAGGCCATCAAGCAAAATCAGTGCATGGCCTTCGCGAAAGCGCTCGATGATCAGCCGTTTAATCTGCCCCTGGAGGTAAAGCGGTGCGTGGCTTGAGAATGCGCGGTAAAAAGGAGCAAGGAGATCCTTTTCGCTTTCTTCTATGGTTAAATCCAGCCCGTGAAGAAGAAAGGGAGCATAATCCATTAAAATCCCTGACGCAGTCTCGCGTCGGGCCACCTGACAGGCCAGATGAGCCAGGCAGACGGTCTTTCCGCTTCCTGGTTGACCAATGACTGCAATTACACTCCCGGCGCTCAGGGCTTCGGCGAGGGTCAGCCGGGGATATCCCAAACGGGATGGAATTTCAGGCCAATCCGGAAGATAGGGAATCACCTGTTCAGAGATCGTCTCGGGTTGTGGCGGATTGCCGGGGCCGGAATGGACAGGAGGTGCCAGCAGCCAGGGTTGAATTAAAAGTTCGTCCAGGGAGAAGAGGCTTGATGCTACATGCCAGTGTTGAGCCTTTTGAATCGCCTGTTTACGAAGGTATAGATTGGCTCCGCTCAGGTTTCGCTCACGGATATACCGAATCAGATGTACAACCCGGTCGCGTAGAGCGGGATAGAGAGGCCTTATTCTTCCAAGCAACCACCAGAAGAGCGTTGCTGCGATAAAACCTAACCAGAATGATACCTGATCGAGGGAGGTTGGAAGCCTGGGCATAACTGTAGTTTATCCTGCATAAAGAATACGCCCGCAGGAGGCGCAATAGAAAAGCCGCGACTGGAGACGCGCGCTCTGAGCTTCAGATGGCCGGATAGGTGCGCCACAAGCAGAACAGGCCTCTTCTTCTACTTTACTCACAGCAATTCCGTTTTTCTGCTGACGGAGTTGAAGATACATCTGGTAATTTTCGGGGGCTATTGAAGGTAAGATAGCCTGTCGCTCAGCTTCCAGGTTCTTTTCTCGTGCCAATAACTGGTCTTTTTCTCCCATCAGCCCGGCTTTTTCTTCAATCACTTGAGCCTGAGTACGTTCGAAGGCGGCCTTGGCAGTGGTGAGGATGCTTTCAGCTTCCTCGAATTGAATCATGGCATCTAATTGCCGGTCTTCCAGGGTTTTTAGAAGTTTCTTCAGAGTATTTAATTCAAGCTGAAGGTCCTGTAATTCCTTTGGATTTTTCACCCGGCCTGAGTAAAGCGTTGATTCGGTTTGTTCGATTTTAATTTGTTGTTCTGCAACCGTGTATTCGATGCTGCGAAGCGCCTGACGGGAAATTTCTTTGGCATGGGCAGCTTCTTCAAGAGATTGTTTCGCCTGGGAGAGGCGCTGGTCTTCCTGGATTATCCGCTCAATTTGGTTCAGACGAGTATGGATTTGATCTAGTTGAGAATCAACGATTTGGAGTCGATACAGGTATCCTGCCTGGTTCATACCAAAATTATAGATGGAGACAGGATTAGAAGCAAGTAAATCACCGGGGCTGGATATTTGTCCGCTATTTTTATATCAAGTATACTGAATATGAGCCTATGAAATCTAAAATCAAGCCAATTGGGCTGGCATTTCTGGTACTGGTGATCATGAATTTACCCTTTTACCTGGCTTTCCGGGCCGGGGGGGAGCAATATGAATTTGCTGGTTTCTTGCTTAATCCACTGGATGGCAATAGCTATCTAGCCAAGATGCAGATAGGATGGTCGGGAGCATGGAAATTTGATTTGCTTTATTCCCCTCTTCCTGGAAAGGGGGCTTATCTTTTTTTGTTTTACATCTTCTTAGGAAAGCTTGCCCGGTGGTTGCATTTATCGCTGATCATTGTTTTTCATGCAGCCAGGGTCCTTGCCAGTGCTTTCTTAATGTTTACTTTATGGAAATTTTTCGAGGGGTGTTTTCCTGATCGGCCTGGGGAAGTCTACCGGGCTTATTCTCTTGCCTTAGTTGGAGGAGGGCTGGGCTGGCTGAGTGCCATTGCGGGCTTTGGGTTAACGGGTGATTTCTGGATCGCGGAGGCCTACCCCTTCCTTTCCATGTTTGTCAATCCCCATTTTCCTTTAGGGCTGGCCTTGATTCTCTGGGTTGTTTATCTTAGCCTGAGAGATCGGCCGGGTAATTTCTGGCTTTCTGCCGGATTGGTGGCGTTGCTTGGGGGTGTTCAACCGTTCGGTGTTGTGATAGCGGCATTACCCATGATGGCAGCTGCCTTGATCGGATTTCCGAGAGTAAAGCGGGATGTTTTATTAAGGAATTCAATCATTCTTTTACCGGGGGCTATTGTACTGGGATATCAATTTATTACCATACACTCCGACCCTTTACTCGATCTATGGAACCGGCAAAACATCACCCTGACGCCTCCTGTGTGGGATGGGTTCATCTCGTTTGCCCCGGCGATTCTTCTGGCCATAGCGGGAGCGGTTTGGACATGGAAAGCACAGCCCTCTATGAAGGTACTCACTATTTGGGCAGTGGTTGGCTGGGTATTGATCTATCTTCCCTTTTCCTTACAACGAAGGTTTATGACCGGCTATTATCTCCCTGTCACCGGCCTTGCGGTGGCCGGGATGACGGTGGTCGCAAAAAAAATGTCGGCGTTTAACCGCTGGGGTTGGCCAGTTATCTGGTTTCTATCTATCCTGACCAATCTGTTCATTCTTTTATCTCTTTTTAGGCCCATTGCTTCTCACGATGCTTCACTGTTTTTATCAAGGGATGAGGTTTCAGTGTTGAATTGGATCACTCATCATACTGAACAGCAAGCCGTGGTACTGGCCAGTCCGGAGATGGGGGTTTTTATTCCTGCCAGAACAGGGCGCAGGGTGGTTTACGGCCATCCCTTTGAAAGTGTGAATGCTGACCGTGCCCGTAAAGAAGTTGAGGCATTTTATTCGGGCCGGCTTTCCTCAGAAGCAATGAAGGCCTTTGTAGAAGCAAACCATGTGGCCATTGTTCTTCTAGGCCCTCGAGAAACCAGTTATGGGTTAATAGAACTACCCGATGAGTTTACCCTTGTAGATTCAATTGGAAAAATTCAAATATATCAGCCTTGAGTGTTCATGAAATTTCAGAAGTTATCCCTTTTTTGTGTCTTTGGGTTACCACTCTTTCTACTGTTGCCTTTTCTAAACAGTTTCTTTTTCACGGCTGGATCTCACTTTTCCGATATGGCTATCACCCATTATCCTAATGCGTTGACAATTCAAAAAGGGGTGACCCAGAAAGGTGAAATTCCACTCTGGTCAGACGCGATCCTGGGGGGTTTTCCGTTAACAGCCAATCCTCTCTCTGGTTTACACTACCCACCGGGTTGGTTGGCTTTGCTTTTTCCATTGCCTGCAGGGCTTAATTTACTGGTTGCGCTTCACTTGATCCTGGGAGGAGTTGGAATGTATCGATTCCTCCGGGGAGAGGGGGTAAGCCATGTAGCCAGTACCTTCGGTGCCATGGCGTGGGAGGCAATGCCCAGATTATGGGCACACTTTGGGGCAGGTCACCTGACCCTCCTTTACGCCTCCGGCTGGATTCCATGGTTGTTAGTTGCCCATCGGAGCGCCTTCCATCTTAGAAGCAGGTTTCCAGTCTTCCCGGGAATAATCTCTGGAATGATTATTCTGGCAGACCCGCGTATGTTGCCTGTGGCGGGATTACTTTGGATTGGATATGGATTGATGCGGGTGGGCCGGCTGATTACAGGAATGGGTCTGATTCATCAGGGGCTCAGGGGAGTCATGAATCTGGCAATTGCTGCAGGAATTGGAGCTGTTTTAATCGTTCCACTGGCGGAATTTCTCCCACTTTCCACACGGGCTCAGATGACCATTGAAGATAGGCTGGTGATGTCGCTGCCGCCGGAGCGATTAATAGGTCTGGTTGTTCCTGAAATGGGTGGAACCCCGGAATGGGTGGTGTATGTAGGTTCAGTGGTGTTAAGCCTGGGAATGATCGGGCTTTGGTCATCCGGGTTTCGCAAGCGTATTCTGTTCTGGGGGGCAGGGTTGGTGCTGTTCACCCTTCTGTCCTTCGGGGAGCATCTTCCTGGATATACCTGGTTAACTCAACTGCCGGGGCTGAATCTGTTACGAGTGCCCTCAAGGTGGTTGATCGTGGCGGATTTTTGCTGGATTGTTATGGCCAGTTATGGCCTTGAAATGCTCTGGGCTAATCCGGATTTTTTGGGAAGGTTGCCCAAATTTAATCCTTTACTGGTAGTTTTGGGCCTGGGCTTCTTAATTCTGGCCCTGATTCCTCCAGTCTGGGCGTTTAGTAAAGTATTTCCGCTGCGATTGGCCTGGGGTGCTCTGGGATTCCTGGGGGTGTTTGTCTGGCTGGTTCTTGGCCGCAAGGGTGTGAATGCGACACATCGGTGGTGGATCTTCTGGATTTTCATCTGGATGGCGATAGACCTTTGGGGGGTAAATGCATTAAGCAATTATCGATTGCCAGCGGAAAAGGTGGTCAAAGAAAAAGCAACCATCGCAGAGATCATTTCACGAGAAGGGTGCGGGAAAGAAGGGCCTTTTCGGGTGTATTCCCCATCCTACAGCCTGCCGCAACAGACAGCGGCCTATTACGATCTCCAACTGGCAGATGGGGTTGACCCCCTTCAGCTGGGTGCGTATAGCTTTTTTATGGAACGGGCGGGAGGATATGAAAATGAGGGATATAGCGTGACTCTTCCGCCGTTCCGGAATGGAGAGCCTGCGACCGATCAGATTTTATCAAAGCCAGACTCTCGGCGTTTAGGTTATTTGAATGTATGTTTTCTGGCAACAGAATTTCCACTGGGTGAGAGTGGGTTGCGACTGGTGGGTAGATTTCAAACAACCTATTTGTATAAAAATCTAAATGCTCTCCCGCGCAGCTGGGTTCAGAGTGAAATGACCAGCCTGGGAGAGGGTATTCTCTCGATACCTGCACTAAAATCTATACGTGCCAATCGTATCATTCTTGACGCCCAGGGACCTGGCCTTCTGGTACTGTCAGAGATCTATTATCCTGGGTGGCGAGTCAGCGTGGATGGTCATTCGTCTGAGGTGGTTCCGGTATACGGGGTTTTCCGGGGGGTTGTTTTACCTGCCGGAGAGCATGAAGTGGTTTTTCAGTTTACACCTCTCTCCTTTTTTACTGGGATGAGTATAAGTCTGATTACATTACTTATTACGGGAATCCTTTGGATGAGAAAACTCGTAATCAGGAAAAGAGAAAGTTAGTAGAGAAAGATCCTTATGAGCAATCCAGTGGTAGCCACCGAAAAAAAAGGGCTGATGTGGTTCACGGGAGTTACACTAAGTATTATCAGTGTGCCTTATCTGCTGGGATTTCAGATGGCCAGGATCCATTCTGCAGGAGACGGCTGGATTTACTCGGGCCTGTTGATTGCTGCTGAGGATGGGTTCTCTTATCTGGCTAAAATGTTGTCAGGCGCTCACGGCGCCTGGCTCTTCAGGACGCCTTATACCCTCGAACCCCAGAGGGGGTTCATCGCCTATCTGCCTTACTTACTCCTTGGAAAGTTAACTTCACCGCCGGGGCAGTATGAACAGATGGTCATCCTTTACCATCTGTTACGGTTAACCGGTGTTGTACTATCCATTTGGGCGGTTGATCGGTTTCTTTCTCTCTTCATCGAAGGAGCTGAAAGAAAATGGGCGTTAATCCTGATCATTTTTGGGGGAGGGCTCGGGTATTTTTCTTTGTTGGGGCTTTCCGGATTATGGAAAGGGCCAATGCCTCTGGAGTTTTATTCACCCGAAACGTTCGGTTTTCTGGGATCTCTGGCGATTGCCCATTTACCCTGGGCGCGTGGTTTATTAATCCTGGGATTTGCTCGCCTGTTGAGCGGGCGCCGATGGCAGGACGCGATCATTGCGGGAGGAATGTGGTTTGTGATGGGATTCTTTCAACCACTTGCAATCGTTTCTGCCTGGGGAGCACTGGCGGGTTTTTTGGGGATTCTGACCCTCAGAATCGTGTTTTTTCATTTCCATGCCTGGAATGAATGGAAATTCTGGGCCCGTCAGGTTGCTCTGGCGGGTATTATTTCAAGCCCTATGGTTTTGTACAATTTCCTTTCGTTCCAAATCGACCCCTTTCTTTATAGATGGCAGGCTCAGAATATTCTCCCTTCGCCACCGCCGGGCGATTACCTTCTGGCTTATGGCCCGGTAATGCTTCCTGTGGCTTTCTTTCTGTATCGGCGATGGCGAGAGCTGGATGTAAAAATGCTTTTTCTATGTGGTTGGCTGGCAGCTTTCCCGTTTCTTGCCTATGTTCCATACAATCTCCAACGGCGTTTACCGGAGGGTACCTGGGTCGGGTTAGTAGTTATGGGGATGCTAGGGATTGAAATGATGAAAAAGGGATGGAAACCCTTTTTCTACGCACTGGTTGGCTCCGGGCTCATCTCAACCTTTCTGCTGGTTGCAGGGGGAATCTTCAGCGTACTGGCCCCGGGCAGACCGCTTTTCATCCCTGAAAGTGAAGTTCGTGCTTTTCGTTTTTTATCTGATCATATCAGACCGGGGGTTGCAGTTTTAGCATCTTATGAAACATCCACCGTTTTGCCAGCCTTTGTACCGGTGAGAGTACCGATCGGGCATGGGCCTGAAAGCCTGGGATTAAAGAATCTTTTGCCGACAGTGAATGCTTTCTGGAGTGGTCGGTTGAATGAAAAGGACCGGGAAACCTTTATAAAGCAGGGTGGGTATGAGTATATTTTTTGGGGGCCTCTTGAACAGGTGCCCGGTGGTTGGAATCCAGCGAAAGACAGGTACCTGGAAGAGGTTTATTCAGAGGGTGGATATCATATTTATCGGGTTGGGCTATTGCCATGAACATTAAGGCACTGAAACCATCGCTTCAGTCTGAGTGGGCCGTTCGACTGGCTATCGCCACAGGACCAGTCCTTCTAATCGGAAAGCCGTTGATTTTTGGCCAGGTCCTTTTTTGGGGAACCCCGGCTTTGCAGTTTGTGCCCTGGTGGATGGAAGGAATCAGGCAGATAACTCATGGAACTGTCCCTTTATGGAATGGGTTCAATGGAATGGGGGCTCCTTTACTTGCCAATTATCAGAGCGCCTTTTTTTATCCACCCAATCTGGTCATTCTTCTCTCAGGAATCTGGTATGGTGTAGAAGGGGTGGCCCGGGGTTTTACATTTATGAGCATGGTTCACCTTATCTGGGGGGGATGGGGTGCGGCTGCTCTCATTCGCCGTTTGGGGGGGAGCCGGATGGCCCAGGTGGTTGGAGGAATGGCCTTTGCTATGGGAGGATACCTGATTGGCCGCCTGGGTTTCATCAGTATGATCTGGGCGGCGGTCTGGTTGCCCTGGATTATTCTGTTTACCGATGAAATCGTCAGCCCTGCCACAACCAGTCCAACAAAGGAAGAGAAAGTCCAGTGGTTTCATTTTCCATTGGTAGTGTGTATTAGCTTGCAGCTTCTGGCCGGACACGCCCAGTTGTCCTGGTATACATTACAGCTTGCTACGATCTGGTTGCTAGCGGGAATATGGCAGAAACGTTCTAACAGGAAGGTGTGGAAGGGTATTCTCACCTTTACAGGCTCGGTGATGTGTGCGGCTCTTATAGCTGCTATTCAACTAATACCCACGGCAGAGTATTTATTGCAATCGCAACGTGCCAGCCAGGTTGGTTTTGAAGAAGCGATGACCTATTCATTCTGGCCCTGGCGCCTGATTACCCTGGCCTCACCTTTCTTTTTTGGAAACCCGGGTACGGGTACTTACTGGGGATATGCCAGTTTTTGGGAAGATCACGCCTACCTTGGAGTTCTACCTCTGATTCTGGCATGTTCTACCCTGAAAGAGGTATTCAGAAACCGATCGCACTCCCCCGTACATGGATTTTTGAATCCTTTTGTCTTGCGCCTGCTCTGGGGGATTAATCTGGTGGCCTTGATCTTCGCGCTTGGGAAAAACACCCCTGTTTTTGTATTCTTCTATCGGTACGTGCCCACGTTTAATATGTTCCAGGCACCAGCGCGATATTTAATCTGGCTGGCCTTCAGTATGACGCTTTTGGCCGCTCACGGGGTAGATAGCTGGAAAAAGCCTTCTGGCAGAGGGCTTTACTGGCTGCGGTTGAGTGGTGCAGGGGCATTTGCCATCACTCTTGGGGCCGGAATCACTGCTTTCTTGCTTCCCAACGTGAAAGCTACCTTTATCCAATCCATGGCAATGACTGGTTTCTGGGCACTGGGGGTAGTGGTTCTGACTCTGTTCGCGAACAGGCGAGGAGAGCGATGGTGGCAGGGAGCAGTGTTCTTATGGGTGTTGAGTGATCTATTCTTGGCCGGGCAAACGGTTGTACCTGTTGTTGACGCGACGTTTTACTCTCAAATGACCTCAAATTCCCAATGGATTCGCGAGAGCCTTAACGGTAAACGGATTTATCTCCATAGCCAGGATGAATACCACCTCAAGTTCGATCGCTTTTTTAGAATGGCCGATTATCGTGAAAAGAATGGCGATACATGGCTTTCGATGCGGGAAGTTTTACTCCCCAATCTCAACTTACTGGAAGAGATTGCCAGTGTCAACAATTTCGATCCATTGGTGCCCGGGCGATATAAAGAGTGGATCGACATGCTTGAAAAAGGTCCCCTTCACCAACAGGAAAGGATGCTTTCCAGAATGAATGTTGGGTTGATTGAGGTGCCAGAGTCGAAGGCTGCCGGAGGGATCAGACTGATGCGCACGGACACCGGGAGTGGAGTGACCTGGTTTTCTTGTGCGGTTGGGGCTTCGACGGAAGAAGAAGCGTTGCAGAAGATGGTCCTCAATGATTTCAGCAACCAAATGCTGGTTGTGGAGGGAATCGGTGCTCAGGGAAAGGATTGTGATCAGACCCAGGTCAAAGAATTTTCCATCGAAGGAAATGCAGGGAAATGGCGTGTTTACCTGTCTACAGAACAGGACGGATGGATCAGAGTATCTCAGGTCTGGTACCCTGGATGGACAGCAAAGATCGACCAAACCAAGGCTGTTATCTACCGGGGCGATTACCTTTTCATGGCGATATTTGTTCCTGCGGGTGACCATACCATCTGGCTGGAATATCAGCCCTGGTCGTTTCGAATTGGATTAATATTGAGTATACTTATGATCATTACGTTTGGAATATTCGTTATCCGGCGGCAGCGTTCAAAATGGGCTGCTATCGGTACAGGTTGAGGCGCATCGGAGAATCAGAAAATGGAAAGAACGTTGACTGTGGCGGACGTGCAGGCCTTTGGCCAAAAGTTAATCGGGAACCTGGAAAAAGTTATTGTTGGTAAACGCCAGGTTCTTGAACATACGATTATCGGGCTTCTCTGTCAGGGACACATGCTGATTGAAGATGTTCCTGGAGTAGGAAAGACCATGCTGGCACGTGCACTGGCAAAGTCACTGGGGTGCTCGTTCAACCGAATCCAGTTCACGCCCGACATGCTTCCAAGTGATGTTACCGGGGTTTCAATTTTTAATCAGATGACACGGGACTTCGAGTATCGGCCGGGTCCGATCAATGCCCAAGTGATCCTTGCGGATGAAATTAATCGTGCAACACCCAAAACTCAATCAGCTCTGTTGGAAGCCATGGAAGAACACCAGGTTACAGTGGACGGGGTAACGCACCCACTGCTTCGTCCTTTCATGGTGATGGCCACCCAGAATCCCATCGAATATGAAGGTACCTTTCCGCTACCTGAAGCGCAACTTGACCGCTTCTTGTTGCGAATCCGGTTGGGGTATCCATCGGCGGATGATGAAATGAAGATCATGGAAGAACAGCAATTTGAGCACCCCATTAATGCCATTCAACCGGTGGTATCGGTTGATGAGCTTACCCAAATGCAGGAGGCCGTCAAGCAGGTGTTTGTTTCTCCGGCAGTCAAGCGGTATATTGTGGATTTGACGCGCGCCACGAGAGACAATCAGGATGTATACCTCGGAGCGAGTCCACGTGGTAGCCTGGGGCTGTTTCGCGCCGGGCAGGTAAGAGCGGCGCTGGATGGTAGAGATTATGTATTACCCGATGATATCAAAGCGCTTTCGGAATTTGTCCTGGCGCATCGAATTGTCATCAATCCGGCAGCTCGTTTGAAAAACCTCACTGCAGCGCAAATTGTCAAAGAGATTGTGCAGAACCTCCCCGTACCAGGCGGTTTATTGAGTAAAGTCTAAAGCGAATGAGTGTAGGGAAAACATTCTGGGCAATTTTTATCCTGCTTGCGCTGGCGGTTCTGGGCAGCCTTTTTGTTCCAACGGCTCTCTTCCCTGCACCAGCGCCGAATACGGATATTCGGATCTTTACCCGGATTATCGTGATGTGTGTCGGATTAATCCTGGTAAGCTGGGTCTGGGCCTCTTTTTCATTGACAGCAGTGTCAATCCGCCGAGAAGCCCGTGTGTTGCGTCATCAGGTGGGGCAGATTTTTGAGGAACGTTTTCGCATCAACAATCGTTTGCCTTTTTCGCGGTTGTGGCTGGAAGTTCGAGACGAGTCAGGCCTGCCGGGGAGTGCCGGCTCGCGGGTTTTGTCTCTCATTGGGCCCAATCAGCAGAGAAGCTATGTGTCGTATACATTACTCAATCGACGGGGGGCTTTTCGCCTTGGGCCAACCATTTTATCATCCGGGGACCCATTCGGGCTTTTTCGGAAAAGCCGAATTTTGGCCGGTGATAAAGAATTACTGGTATTGCCTTATGTCGTCAAGCTTGATCGGTTTCCCTCGCCCGGGGGGCAATTTCCCGGCGGAAAAGCGATTCTTCAGAAGGCCACCGAGGTGACTCCACAGGCTGCAGGAGTGCGCGAATATATTCCCGGCGATGCGTTACGCTCCATCCACTGGCCAACTTCTGCGAGAAAAGATCGTTTGATGGTGAAAGAGTTTGAACAAGACCCGCAGGCTGATGTGTGGATTTTTATCGATGCAGACCGTGAGGTTCACTTTGCGCGAGAAGATGCAACCCCGCCCCCGAGAGTTGATCAAATCTGGTTGCGGCGCACCGAGCTGCGTTTTCAGTTGCCTATGGATACCTTTGAGTATTGTGTGAGTGCTGCCGGATCGATCGCAGATTTCTATTTACGAATGGGGCGGGCAGTCGGAATAGTGTGCGCCAGTGAGGTCACCCTGGTGATGGCCCCAGAGCGTGGAGAACGGCAATTGAATAAGATCCTTGAGAATTTGAGTTTCCTGAAAGCCAATGGGAGTATTCCCCTGGCAGGTCTTGTAGAGACTGAGGCTCCCCAGTTACCCCGCGCATCAACGGTGGTTTTAATCACTTCGTCCGTCCGGAACGACGTGGAACTGGCAATTGATGCGCTTTTAATGCGGCGACTTCGCCCGGTGATGGTATTTATTGATGGGGAATCTTTTGGATCATCTATCCCAACCGGGGTTTTTCTCAATCGAATTAAGCGGCGTAACATTCCGGTGATTGTGGTACGCCATGGGATTCCTTTAAGGGATTGTCTCGAGAGTCTGGTTTAATTTTAAGAGAGCCCGGATGATTTACGCTGGAAGGTTTCTATGCTCGGCTTCAGAAGAGGGGGAATCTTGAAGTAAATGAACTGCGTGTGGAAGCACAGGGGCGACGGTGAGAAAGTTTTCGAGGGCGGCTTTTGGACTGCCCGGTAGATTAATGATGATGGTCTTCCCCCGAATACCACATACACTCCGGGACAGCATCGCATAGGGGGTAATTTTTAAGCTCTCCAGACGCATCGCTTCGGCGAGACCAGGAGCCTGACGATCGAGGATACCAAGTGTAGCCTCGGGGGTGATGTCGCGAGGAGAGAACCCTGTTCCTCCGGTAGTGAGGATCACATCTACTTCACCGGACTGGCACCATTGTATCAATTTGGACTGGATTTGATGGAACTCGTCCGGCACAATGTCTGTTTCTACCACGTTCCAATTTCGTTCCTGACATGCACTCACCAGAACCGGCCCGGCCGAGTCGGGACGGATACCCTGCGCAGAGCGATCGGATACAGTCAGGATTGAAACTCTCAGGCTCATTGCTGGGGTTGTCGCACCTGTCGGATCAGACGAAGTAAGTCATCTGGCATGTATGGCTTCAGTAGAAAGGCATCGGCCCCGGCAGAAATACACTCTTCCTGCATGGCGGTGCCTGAAGTCATCATCACTTTAATATAAGCAAGGTCATGGTCTTTCCGTAAGGCGCGCAGGATATCCAATCCATTGATGTCTCGCAGGAAAATATCCATGATAAGAACATCGGGTTTTTCAGAACGGATTTGTTCGAGAAGATTTCCCTGACGCAAATCCTCGGAAGCTACGACTTCGAACTTTTCTATTTCTAACAAAGTCGTTAACAGAGAACGCATGGTTCGGTCGTCGTCAACCAGCATTACCTTCATCGGCAGCGGCCTTTCTTTTTCTGGACTTTTTAGGAGAAGGGCTTTTTTCAATAGAGGCCGGAGTTGAGTCCTGCTCTACCGGTGCCGGTTCAAGGGCATGGTCGAGGACTTCGTCGATTTGATCGACAAGGACAAATTGCATAGCTTGTCGGATCTCGTCAGGTATATCATCCAGGTCAGCTTCATTGAATTTAGGAAGGATGACTTTTTTAAGGCCTGCCCGATGGGCGGCCAGAATTTTTTCTTTAATACCACCTACGGGAAGTACCTGACCACGTAGAGTGATTTCTCCAGTCATCCCTACATCCGATTTGACCGGCCGATTCGTCAGTAAGGAAACCAGCGCGGTGACAATGGCTACGCCTGCAGATGGGCCGTCTTTGGGTTGTGCCCCGGCAGGAACATGAACATGGATATCGGAATTTTCAAAGAAGTTTGCCGGAATATTGTAATGCTCACTGCGTGAACGCACGAGTGACAGAGCGGCACGGGCTGATTCTTGCATGACATTCCCGATGGAACCGGTAACAGTAAATCCCTTCCCTCCGGGCATACGCGTGGCTTCAATGAAGAGGATATCACCACCAACCGGTGTCCATGCGAGGCCTGTCGCCACACCGGGTTGTGAGGTACGAATAGAAACCTCTTCGCTTCCCAGGTACTTAGGGCGTCCCAGGAACTCTCTGACCAGAGTTTCAGTGATTTCGGTTGGGGTTTCACCCTTTTCGGCAATGCGAGTGGCGATTTTCCGACACACAGCACCAATCTCACGTTCCAGGTTCCGAACACCGGCTTCGCGGGTATAGGAGCGAATGATGGTTAGAATGGCCTCATCTGTGAAATGGACTTCTCCAGCTTGAAGACCATTTTCAAGAAGTTGACGGGGGATGAGGTAATGCCGGGCAATTTCCAGTTTTTCTCGTTCGGTATAGCCTGAGATTCGAATGACTTCCATGCGATCCAGAAGTGGAGGGGGGATCGTTTCTAACTGGTTGGCGGTTGTGATGAACATGACCTGAGACAAATCGAAGCCCACTTCCAGGTAGTTATCACGGAAATCATAATTTTGTTCGGGGTCAAGAACCTCAAGAAGTGCGCTGGATGGGTCTCCTCGAAAATCGTAGCCGAGTTTGTCGATCTCATCCATCATGAAGACCGGGTTACGTGATTCTACCCGACGGAGAGCTTGAAGGATCCGGCCGGGCATTGCTCCGATATATGTACGCCGATGCCCACGAATCTCAGCTTCGTCACGTACTCCACCCAGAGAGATGCGAATAAATTTACGCCCGAGTGCACGCGCGATCGATTGTCCAAGGGAGGTTTTACCAACCCCGGGAGGCCCCACAAAACACAGAATCACCCCCTCACGCTCACGTCGGATGCGGTCTCGGGGCAGGGATTGTTCTGAGGTGCCTTCCTGGCGTTCTAACCGGAGTTTTCGGACTGCAAGGAATTCCAGAATTCGTTCTTTGACATCTTCCAGACCGTAATGATCCTCATTCAACACTGCCCTTGCATGGGCAATATCCAGATTATCTTCAGTGGCTTTATTCCATGGAAGAGACACGAGCCAGTCCAGGTAGGTACGAATGACGCCATATTCTGCGGCAGCAGTGGGAAGACGCGATAACCGTTCAAGTTCCCTGCGCGCCTGTTTTTCGGCCTCTTCGCTCATGCCGGAGGTCTCAATTTTCCGGCGGAATTCTTCAATATCCGCTGCCTGTTCGTCTCCTTCGCCGAGTTCTTTCTGGATAGCTTTCAATTGTTCTCGAAGGAAATATTCCCGTTGCATTTTTTCGATTTCAGAACGGGCTTCGTTTTGGATTTTTTGCCCCAGTTCGAGAACTTCGCTTTCGCGAGCGAGGATGGCGACCAGTTTATGAAGTTTTTCGGTAACCGAGTCGATTTCCAGGAGGGCCTGGGCTTCGGCCAGGTCCATACGCTGGAAATTAGCGATGGTGTAAACTGTTTGCAACGGGTCTTCAATGGAATTAATACCGGCAATGATCTCCCTTGGGAAAGAAGGGATCATTTCTGCAATATGAATGAATTGTTCACGGGCATTACGAGCCAGGGCTTCGATCTCCAGCCCTTCTTCGATGGTTTCAGGGCTGACGGTAATGTTAGCCCTCAGGTAAGGCTCTATCTGGGTAAACTCACCGAGCCTGAAGCGGCTGATGCCCTGCACAAGGAGGCGGATTGTCCCATCGGGTGCCCGAAACATGCGGTGAACAATAGCGACGGTACCAACCGAATACAGGTCTTCGGGACCGGGGTTTTCCAATTCGGGGTTTTTTGCCGTCACAAGCCCGATAAGCTTTTCGCCGATGACGACATCATCCACCAGTTTGATAGAACGTGGTTGTCCAATGGTAAGAGGAACAGCTGTTTGCGGGTAAACAACCAATCCTCGTAAAGGAAGGATGGGAAGGTTTCCTGGAATGGGAATCGCGGGTGAATCCTGGCCCAGAGAATCCTCATTGGACTCGGATATCGTTCCCCTATTCTGGGATTGCTCACCCATAAATTGTAAAATTAAATCCGAGAAGTTTGAGCGAATGTTGTTTTCCTCTTCTTCAATCCACCTAAAAAAATCTGTTGGATCAGTGTTCCATCGCGATGCTGCCATAGATTGGTTTACCCATTGATTTGTATTTGTTTCGGGGTTACCTTGGGGAGGGTGATGGATAAAAAACCAGCTTTATACTCTGCAATCACTGCCTGCGGCTCGATGGGGCCGGGTATTTCAACGGTGGTAATAAATTCACCGAAGTTAATCTCCATTTGATGATAGGCCCGGCGGGCCGATATATCTGGTCTGACTCCTTTGATTGTCAGGTAGTTCTGATCAAGGATGATATCGAAATCTTTCTCATCCATTCCAGCGATCTCTACCCTGACGAGATAGCGGTCTTCTAATTCTAAAACGTCCGTGGGCGGACGCCAAATATGTGTAGAACCTGAAACGCGCCAGTTGATTAACATATAATTGGACTGGTCCACCATGTGCTGATTGCGAACGGATGCCGGCCGAAGGGTGATTGTGATCAAAGAACACCTCCTACTTCTAAAAAACCCTGGACATCCCTGATGAGCTTTACCTGTCTCCCTGGGAGCTTCAGCGCCCCTGGAGAGATTCGAACTCTCAGCCAACTGCTTAGAAGTTTGAGCGAATGTTGTTTTCCTCTTCTTCAATCCACCTAAAAAAATCTGTTGGATCAGTGTTCCATCGCGATGCTGCCATAGATTGGTTTACCCATTGATTTGTATTTGTTTCGGGGTTACCTTGGGGAGGGTGATGGATAAAAAACCAGCTTTATACTCTGCAATCACTGCCTGCGGCTCGATGGGGCCGGGTATTTCAACGGTGGTAATAAATTCACCGAAGTTAATCTCCATTTGATGATAGGCCCGGCGGGCCGATATATCTGGTCTGACTCCTTTGATTGTCAGGTAGTTCTGATCAAGGATGATATCGAAATCTTTCTCATCCATTCCAGCGATCTCTACCCTGACGAGATAGCGGTCTTCTAATTCTAAAACGTCCGTGGGCGGACGCCAAATATGTGTAGAACCTGAAACGCGCCAGTTGATTAACATATAATTGGACTGGTCCACCATGTGCTGATTGCGAACGGATGCCGGCCGAAGGGTGATTGTGATCAAAGAACACCTCCTACTTCTAAAAAACCCTGGACATCCCTGATGAGCTTTACCTGTCTCCCTGGGAGCTTCAGCGCCCCTGGAGAGATTCGAACTCTCAGCCAACTGCTTAGAAGGCAGGTGCTCTGTCCATTGAGCTACAGGGGCATCATTTACTTCAAGTTTCGGTTTTCACCCCGTCTAACCGATGGGTATTCTCGTCATTGCCCTGACCGAGAACTGATTGTTTCGTTCAATGACCCGATTATACACCAAAAGAATGGATGAAGTGAATGCCCCCGATGGTAAGGTTTACGTGAGAATGAACTTCAGTTTAGTGATAGAATGAAATCCTTGTATTTTCAGGAGACGCTTTTATGAGTTATGCTAATCTGATTGCTGAAAAAATCCAGGTTCGCCCGCAACAGGTTGAAGCGGCTATTTTATTACTTGAAGATGGAAATACCATTCCTTTTGTCGCTCGCTATCGAAAGGAAGCCACGGGTTTACTCGATGAAGAGCAACTTCGGCAAATTCAAGACTGGTTGGAAAAGCTGAAAGCTATTGACGAACGAAGGGAGACAATCCTTGCGACCATTGATGGACAGGGTAAATTAACTGAGGAATTAAAAGAACAGATTCATCAGGCTCAGACCCTTACCCAGCTGGAAGATTTATATCAGCCCTATAAACCCAAACGACGTACACGGGCCATGGTTGCACGAGAGAATGGGTTGGAAGGTCTTGCCACATTGATCCTGTCTCAACCGAAAGGGAATGTAGACCTGGTCGAGGCGGCAACGAAATATTTGAATGAGAAAGTCGACAATCACGAGCTGGCATTACAGGGTGCACGTGATATTCTGGCGGAGATGATCAGTGACCACCCGGAGGTACGGGCACAGTTACGTGCCAAGGCCTGGCAATGGGGTAACTTACTCTGTGAAAAAAATGAAAAAGCAGAAGATCCGAAACGGGTGTATGAACTCTATTACTCCTTTGAATGCAGAATTGAACGTTTGCGGCCACACCAGGTTTTAGCGATTAATCGCGGAGAAGCCGAAAAGGTTTTAAAGGTTAAGGTACAGGTTGAAGAAAGAGATTGGCGGGGAATTGTAGAATCTTTTTTCAAGCCTGATCCGAAATCTGGTTGTGCCGGACAACTCGAACTGGCTATTGAAGATGCCACCGAGCGGTTATTACTTCCGGCAATCGAGCGAGATATTCGCCGGCAGCTTACCGAAGCTGCCTGGAGTCATGCCCTGAAGGTGTTTCAGGATAATTTACGGGCCCTTCTCCTGCAACCACCGTTGAAAGGGAAGACGATTCTTGGTATCGATCCGGGCTTTAGAACGGGCTGTAAAATTGCGGTGGTAGATCCAACTGGTAAGGTCCTTACCACGGGAACGATTTATCCGCATGAACCCCAGAAACAATGGGCTGAGTCGCTCAGGGAATTAAAACACTGGGTCAATAAATATCATATTAATCTGATAACCATCGGAAATGGCACTGCCTCACGAGAAACAGAACGTTTAGTCGCTGAGTTGATCCGGGAAGTGGAGGGGGTGTGCTACTTGATCGTCAATGAAGCGGGAGCCAGCGTTTACAGCGCCAGTCCGTTGGCAAGAGAGGAATTACCTGGCCTGGATGTTTCTCTTCGCGGAGCGGTCTCCATCGCCCGGCGTGCTCAAGATGCTCTTGCGGAACTGGTCAAGATAGATCCCAAATCCATCGGGGTCGGGATGTATCAACATGATGTGGATCAAGGAGAGCTTGGCCGGGCTCTTCATTCGGTGGTGGAAAGTGTGGTGAATCAGGTAGGGGTTGATGTTAACACGGCATCACCAGCGTTGCTGACTTATGTATCTGGCATTGGCCCCCGACTGGCGGATAAAATAGTGGCTTACCGGAATGAACACGGTGCGTTTCGAAGCCGGGACGAACTGAAAAAGGTGCCCGGTTTGGGCGAAAAAGCCTTTGAGCAAGCCGCTGGCTTTTTAAGAATTCATGGAGGAAGCGAGCACCTGGATGCAACGGCGATTCACCCGGAGAGTTATCCGGCGGCAAAAGCTGTTCTGGCTCTTGCCGGAGTGAAGCAGAGTGCCGATCCTGGACAGATCAGACCAGCCCTGCAAGGATTACTTCAACAATCATCCATCGATGCCATCGCGAAACAGGTTGGGATTGGCTCATTTACTCTAAGTGATATTGTTGAGCAGCTTTTACGGCCCGGCCGAGATCCAAGAGAGGACCACCCGGCCCCCATTCTGCGCAGTGATGTGCTATCAATGGAAGATTTACGACCCGGGATGCGATTGAAGGGAACGGTTAGAAATGTGGTCGATTTTGGAGCTTTTGTAGACATAGGAGTCAAACAGGATGGCTTACTTCATCGGAGCCAAATACCCCATTCTCTGACACTTCATACAGGAGCGATTATTGATGTTGAGGTGATTCAGGTCGATATAGAGCGTGGGCGAATCTCTCTGTCATGGGCTGGAGAAACGGCATGAATGGAAATTCATCAGTGGGGGAGTTTTCTCTTCCTTTACCATATCGTACTAATCGAAGCTCTCCGGTTCTTTGGATACTCTCGCACGCGGTTACCAAATGGCCGCTCTGGTTGCTGATTATCGGTGGAGCGGTGGGAAACGCGGGTTTTCTAGCCCTGGTACAAACAATGATCGGGCGAGCTTTTAATGCTGTCCTTGCAACCCCGCCTGATCTGTCCACCCTGGCAAAGCTGGCATTTTGGATTGGACTGGCTTCTCTGCTTCGGGGCCTGTTGCAGTTTGGGAGGAACTTTGGTTCGGAGCTTTTAGCGCAAAAAATAGAACGGGATGTGCGAAACGAGCTCTATATCAATCTCCTTGGTAAGAGCATGACTTTCCACAACCTTCAACCGGTAGGGGATACCATGGCACGGGCCAGCAATGATGTTCGAGAAGTAAATTTTATGTTCAGCCCGGGTTTAAACCTTGTGGTGGGATCTTTGATTTTTTTAATCATGCCTTTACTCGTTGCTCCCCGTTACCATCCGAGCCTGTTACTTACCCCAGTTTTGTTTGTAATCGCTTATATTGTTACTCTTCGAGAATACTTACGGTCCTTGAGACCCGTGACCGACTCAGTACGTGCGACGTTTGGGGTGCTCAATTCCAGGCTGGCAGAGGCTCTGGAAGGGATAGAAACGGTTAAAGGAGCTTCACAGGAAGAATCGGAGGTGGGTCGGTTTTCAGAAAACGTGCAACGTTATCGAGATGCTTCCGTTAGACAGGGAGATATCGAAGCACGTTTTCTTCCTCTTCTGCTGTTGAGTATTGCCCTGGCCGGTGGGTTACTCCACGCACTTTTACTGTATCGTCAGGGGATTCTCAACCTGGGTGATGTGGTCGGGTATTTTGGTATTCTTCTGATGCTTGACTTTCCAACTTTCACTTCGCTCTGGGCTTATTCGCAAATCTCTCTGGGAATGTCGGGTGCACGCCGGATCCTTGAGCTGATGAATCGTGAAAATAATCTTGACCAGAATATCGCTGGTTATGCTGGCCCTATGAAGGGAGAGGTTGAATTTCGCAACGTCTCTTTTTCTTATCAGAATACTCAGGGGGAGGAGGATCTTCTTCAAGATATATCATTCCAGATCGAGGCTGGTAAAACGGTTGCCATTGTCGGGCAAACAGGTTCTGGTAAAACCACTCTGGTCAAATTGATTAATCGCATCTACGATGTAACCAGAGGACAGGTTTTGGTTGACGGGATCGATGTGCGGGATTGGAATCTGGAGGCTTTACGCAGGAATATTTCCATCATTGAACAGGATATTTTTCTTTTCTCAAGGACGATAGCTGAGAATATAGCCTTTGGAAAACCCGGGGCGACTCGTGAAGAAATTGAAGAAGCGGCAAGGCTGGCTCAGGCAGATGAGTTCATCCGATCGTTTGCAGATGGGTATGAAACAGTGGTTGGTGAGCGGGGAGTAACCCTTTCAGGCGGACAACGTCAGCGGATTGCGCTCGCGAGGGCCTTCCTGACGAATCCCCGCATCCTTATTCTGGATGACTCAACCAGTGCGATTGACAGTGCGACGGAAGATAAAATTCAACGGGCCATCTTCCGTGCGGCCCAGGGGCGGACAACTTTTATCATCACGCATCGCCTCTCTCAGATTCGATGGGCGGATCTGATTCTGGTGATGCGAAAAGGGCGGGTGGCTGCTATCGGAACACATGACCAGCTGATGAAGACATCCGAAATCTATCGGCGAATTTTTAGTGAGTAAACTATGGGCTTTTTTGGAAGTCTAACTGCGGAAAAATACGACAGACAATATTCCGACCGGGAACTGGTTCGAAGGATTGCTTATTATTTTTATCCCCAGCGCTGGCGATTGGTTGCGATTGCATGCTTTGTCCTTTTAATGTCCGGACTGGGAGCGCTTAATCCGGTTCTGGTTTCGAGGGGTGTAGACTGGATCAAGAATCAACGGGTGGAAAGTGGGATCTACCTGATCTGTGGCGCCGTGTTACTGGTTGGAGTTTTAAACTGGCTGGCGAATTACGTGCGGCGAAAGCTGACCGTGCGGACGATTGCAGATACCCTGGTCGTACTTAGCACAGAGGCATTTCGATCTGCAGCAGGGCATGATTTGTCATTTTATGATCAATATCCCTCTGGGAAGGTGCTTTCCAGAATCACCAACGACACCCGTGAATTTGGAAACCTGGTCACCATGATTACTGACCTGGTTTCGCAGGTGGCTGAAGCGTTGATCCTGGGAGTTGTTCTGGTGCGGATTGAATGGCGGCTTTCGCTGTTTGTATTTACCCTGGTGCCTCTGGTTTTTGCTATGACTCTGGGCTATCGATCACTTGCCCGAAAGGTAACGAAGCGCGGAATGCAGGCCATGGCCGAGGTCAATTCGACCATCAAGGAGACCGTGAGTGGTATCGCTGTAGCTAAAAATTATCGGCAAGAACAGAGTATTTATCAGATCTTTTCCAACGCAAATGTCCTCTCTTATCGGGTCAATGTACAACGGGGGCTTGTGCTCTCGGTCGTCTTTCCAACTCTTAATATGATCGGCGGAGTGACTTCGGCAATACTGGTATATTTTGGCGGGTTGAGTGTGACTCAGGGACTGGTGACTGCAGGAGCATGGTACCTGTTTATCCTGAGTCTCGATCGTTTTTTATTCCCGGTGATGAGTCTGGCTTCCTTTTGGACACAGATACAATCTGGTCTGTCAGCCGCGGAAAGAGTGTTTGCCCTGATTGATGCAGAACCAGCTGTTGTCCAATCGTCAAATCTACCGGTTCCGCCTTTAAAGGGAGAGATTGATTTTATCCGAGTGACTTTCCATTATCGAGAGGGAGAACGCGTTCTGGATGATTTCACACTTCATATTGATCCCGGCGAAACACTGGCAATTGTTGGCCATACTGGTGCCGGAAAATCATCCCTGGCGCGGTTGATTGCCCGGTTTTATGAATTCCAGGGTGGAAGGATCCTGGTTGATCAAATGGATATCCGTTCATTCGATCTGCAGCAATATCGAAAACAACTTGGCATTGTATCTCAATCTCCATTTCTTTTTGCAGGCACCATTTTTGAGAATGTCTCATACGCCAGGCCTGAAATTACTCGAAGTGATGTGGAGGCTATAGCCCGGCGGATTGGAGATGGAGAATGGTTAGACACTCTTCCAGATGGGCTCGACACTCAGGTAGGAGAACGGGGGAGCAGGTTATCCATGGGGCAAAGGCAACTGGTCTCCCTGTTACGGGTGTTGGTGCAAAAGCCAGCTATTTTTATCCTGGACGAGGCAACAGCCAGCATTGACCCCTTTACAGAGTGGCAAATCCAACAGGCACTCAATATGATTTTGAAGAATGCTACCAGTATTCTCATTGCTCACCGCCTGTCGACCGTCCGGTCAGCTGACAGGATAATTGTGCTGGAGCATGGGAAAATTCTCGAGGAAGGCAATCATGAGGGATTGCTTAGGAAGGGAGGGTATTACGCCGATTTATATAATACCTATTTCAGGCATCAAAGCCTCTCCTATGTCGAACAAATTAAATCTCTGATTGAAAATCCCGATTAGGAGCTCGGTGGGAGAAATTCATGTTCGAGATCAATCCTGCCTTGAGTTTTTCAGAGTTGGGGGTATAACTTTCTTCTGTCCTTGATATTCCCTTCCTGGCATAGAAATTGCATCCTTGCCTCTCGAGTGTTCACACCAATCGGGAGGCAATATGATTTCTCTGGGTGTCGACGAATTAATGATCATTATGGCCGTCAGCATGATGGTACTGGGGGCAATTTCTCTCATTGCTGGCATTGTGGTGCTCGTATACCGCGCTTCAGGGAAGGATGTTCGGACCCTGGCTGATCAGACTGTTCGGCTGGCCCAAAAGGGGTTGGCTGAAGAAGTATCGGGGCTTGTCGGGAATGCATCTGCTCTTCTGGATGCGTTGAACCAACTGGTAAAAACTACCACAGGGGTTGGAGTGTTTTTGATCATCGTGGGATTTATCCTCTTTGCAGGGGCTTATTTTTTAATCACTCGAGTTAATTCATTCTAGAGGCCTTATGACAGCCCAGCGCTTTTTTGATTTTCTTCATACGACCTTCGAACCCCAATGGGCAGTCCGTTTGAGCCAGATTTTGAGGCGGGATTCTCTAATCTGGGAGTACGTCCAGGAAGAGTCTTTTTTTAAGAACCTATCAGAAGACTGGGGCCGAGATCTTCATGATTGGACTCCAGCCACCCTGGGATTAATGGCCATTGGAGAACCGGGACTCCGAGATCAACTCCTAAAAGAACCAATGAATGGATTGGAAAGCGGTCTGCGGGTCAGGGCAGTGCGCGCGTATGAAGATATCAGACGGAGAGGCGAGAAACCCTCGGACCTGAAGATGGCAGTTTTGGCGGCTTTAGCCCTTCGGGAAAGACGCAGGCTTACCGGGAATTGGAATGGTCTTGCGGATGAATTAATTACAGCACCTACCGGGGTCCGTTCCCTAAATCCAGAGATCTGGTTAACACCGCTGGCCTGCCTGGCAGGAATGGTTGGAGATGCGTACGACCTGATTCTGGGATTGTGGGCTCCGAAAAACGAAACTGCAGGTTTACGATGGATGCTGCACATTTACGAGACACAACCTGCCGACCGATCACCGGTGGCAGAATCGGTGAAAAAATGGTTGCGGGGCATTACAGGGGCACAACAAATTGAATTTTTACGCCTTTTAGTTCAGCGTGGTCTGGAAGAAGAAAGCCGCGTTCTTGCGGGAGAACTGCTGGAAAATGTCCCGCTTTCTGCCGTTGAACCCGGCGAGCAAGAGAATTTCCACTTCACCCCGGAAGCGCTTGGAAAAATCCTCCTGGAAGCCCAGAGAACGGCCACACTCCATTCTCTGGCAGGGAACCCGGTTCAGGCCAAAATGATGCTTAAAAAAGCCACTGATGCTCTGGAAGTCTTCCAATGGGGAATCAGGCTGCAGAGAGCTTTTCTCGATGAGTCTCAAAATTTGAAGAGTGGTCTTGCAGAACAAATGACCGCCATTGATCCGATTACTGTGGCTAATCCTGCTGTTCAAGAACAGTTTGGATGGTTATTGTCATATCGCAACCCTGATGATCTTCAGGATATCGGTGAAAAGTTGGCGGCCTATCATGATCCTTGCATTTCGGTCCAATATGGTTGGACTCTTTACCAACAGGGAGAGAAGGCACTGGGGTGTGAGGTGGCCAAACCCTCGGTTCAGAAATTAATTCGCTCATTGAGAGAGGAAGAAACTCAAGAGGCCGGGTTTATTTTAACATGGCGGCCTGGTACCATTCTTTCAAAACTTATTGAAATGGGATTACTCCAGGAGGCCATGGAACTTGGAGATCTTCTCCTCCAGAAAAGACCGGCGGATTTTGAACTTATCCTTTTCCTCGAGAAGATATACAGAGATTCTGGTTTATTAGAGCAGGCACTGCGCCTGATAGAGATTGCTCTTTGCCTTGCCCCTGACCGAATCGATCTTATTCGTGAGTCTGCGGCTTTGTACGAGCACCTGGGGGATTGGGCCAATGCTTATCTCAGACGGAAGGGTGTTCTTACCAGAGCCAAAGAGCCCACTTTGGAAGATAAAATTTTATACACCCGTGATGCAGTAGAAGTGGGTCAATACGATGAGGCTTCAAATCTTTGTGAGGAGTTACTCTCCTCCTATCCAGATATTGGCGAAATTCATGGGATCCTGGGCAAAATTCGGATTGTTCAGGGCCGTTTGGATGAAGCCGAAATGCATTTGAGCCGGGCAACCCTGGTTTCTCCCGAAGCGCCTGAATGGTGGTTAGCTCTCGCTGGTCTGTACGAGCAGAAGGGCGAGGAAATTGCAGAGATTGATACTCTGAAAGCAGGACTGCTGGCAGCGTCAAGTTCGCCAGAATTAAACTTTGCTCTGGGAAAGAAGCTTCTCGAAAAAGAACAGCCAACCGAAGCATTGCCTTATCTCAGGCAAGCTTCCAACCTGAATCGTCAATCTCCTGAAGTGCAGTTTCTATTCAGCAAGGCTCTTCACGCTCTTGGTTACTTACAGGAAGCCAGAGAGGTGATCGAACCCTTGAAAAATATGTGGGAGGTAGATCCGGGAGTGGCATATGAGTATGGATGTATCGCGATGGACCTTGGAGATGCAAGAGCGGCTGTCCCAGCATTTGAGATAGCCACCCGCTCTCCTCGTGCAAAAGCAGATTGGTATTTGAAGTATGCCCGGGTACTCCTGGATGATCATCTAGCTCTGGGAAACCATGAAAAGAACCTCCGGTATCAACGAGCTGAGGAATTATTAGAAAAGGCCGAGATACTGGCCCCGGATAATTTGGTCATTAAGCTGGCCATTGCTGAATCGATCCGAAAACAGGGGAGACTTGAAGATGCCCAACAGCTATATCGAGAACTGATTGACGCTGAAGATGTTCTCCGCAGTGGGCTCCTGGGGAACGTTCAACACGGGTTAGGCATGACTATGATGGCGGTTGGGAATATGGAAGCCGGGGTGGCTTTGTTGCGAGAAGCTTCCCAATCCCAGCCTTCTAACCTCACCTTGACCCATGATCTGGCGGAAGCCTGCCTTGAGGCAAACCTGAAGAAGGACGCAGAAGAAGCTGCAGAACGAGCTCTTAGTCTGGCCCCCAATGATCCAGAAAACCTGGACTGGTTTGCCAGAATGATGGTTCGCCTCGATAGAGCTTCCAGGGCGTTAGACGCGCTAAAACAGGCGATTATGTTAATACCAGGCAGGGTCGATCTCCGAATTCGATATGCCCGGCTGGCTCTGGAAAGCGGTGATCTGGAAAGCGCCCGGGATGCCCTGCAGGCAATCAAAGAAGAGCAATCGAGCGATGATGTTGAACTACTACGCCAGGCGGCATACCTGTCTTTACGGTTACAGGATTTTCCCGCGGCGATTGAGTATTTCGAAAAGGCAATATCATTAAGCAGCCCTGCATCTCCAGAGCTGGTGTATGAGCTGGCGCAGGTGTATGAAAAAACCGGTCAAATTGATCTGGCAACTCAAACCTTGGAGAAGGGCAATCAGGGTATTTCTGATCCCCGTCTACTGGTCTATTACGCCGATTTGCTGGCCCGCCAGAATCGATTCAATGGGGCGATCGAAGCAGTAGAAAAGGCCATCGGAGCGATAAATCCGGAGAATGAGAATGAGGAAGCCATGCTGACGGATTTATATTATCGTCTGGCGGTCTGGCAACGCCGATTGGGTAACCTGGCGAGCGCCTTTGAACAGGCTGAAAAGGCATGGGTCTACTCTCCTAAATCGCTCCGAAACCGCTGGCTGTTAACTGAACTGGCTTATGCCACCCTTCAGGATGAGAAAGCCCTGGAGTTGGCTTTTTCGCTGACCCCGGATGATGACAGCCTCCTTGAGGCTGAGGCCGCTTCACTGGTTGGTCTTGGCTGCCATCTGGCTATCGAACATGAAGACCTTGAAGGGGCAACACGATGGCACCAGCTTTGCCGACCTGCTGGAAATGAATCTTTGTGGGTGCAAAGTGTAGAAGCCAGATTGCTCATCCGCCAGGGAAAGTTCCGCCAGGCAACCGAAATCATTGAAAACCTGGTCCAGCATCTTATCGTGAACGCTCGCCCTGATGGGAATCTTTTACTGGCGGTTGCAAAGACTGCAGCTGAAGCGTATTTATGGGACAGCAGTTTTAAATTGATAAGTCAATATTTAACACTCTTTCCGGGTGAAGTGCGTGGAATTTATGAAAAAGTGCGTATATCTGTGGAGGCGGTGGAGTTCAAGTCCATGGAAAAGGAACTCCGAATCAAAGCGCACACTCCGTTTGTGGATGAAAAGGACCTTGCCTTTAGAGAAACACTTGAAAACAGCCTGGAAAGCCTGCGTTTGTTCCTCGATGCCGGAAGGTTCCAGCAGCTGAAATGGAGAATTTCCATGGCTTTACAACCCGCCAAAGAGGTTGCAAAGCAAGCGATGATCATGCCCCGTTCTGCGGGTGAACTGGCGGCCGTAATTTTGTGTTTCAGAAAATTGAACTGTCTTGATGAAGCATTGCAAGCTGCCAATCTCTCGAATCACAGTGTGGTATTGTTCCAGAAAGCACTTGTGCTTGCGGAGAAGAACGATCCCGGTGCTCTTTTATTGGCAAAGGATATACTTGCACAAAATATTGGGCATCCATTGGTTTTGGTTCTGGTGGCAACTCTTCAAGAACGGTTTGGTGAAGTTGGTACAGCGATTGAATCCCTAGAAGAGGCGTTATCTATTTGGCCGGATGAGGAGGGCTGGCAGGCCCAGGTTGGGTGGTTGGCTGAATCCATGGGAGATTATTCAAATGCACTTGTTCACCTGGAGAAAGCTTTTGCTTTGAATCCTGCAGAAGGAAAATATGCCCTGGGACTTGGGCGTAACCACTTATTCAATGGTGATCAAGAGAAAGCAGAAGAAATACTGGTACAGGCTACCCGGTTGTGCCCCGATTCTCCAGAAGCCTGGTTGTTGCTGGCTCAGGCCCAATTTGAACAGGGCCACTGGGAGGGCTCTCTTAAGAATGCTCTCAAAGCCAGCGAAATGGCGGGTGGTGATTCTCTTGCTCTTGTTCTGGCATCCAGAGCTTCTTTCAAACTTGGCAATTCCTCCGAGGCGCTCCGATTGGCGAGAATCGCTTATGAATGTTCACCACACACCCTCGAGGCAATCATTAATTTCAGCCGGATGCTGGGGCTTCAGCAGGAACTCCATGCCAGCCTGGCTGTGATTGAAAGTGCACTCGAGAGTCAGCCAGCGTGCCGGGAATTGCTCCTGGAAAAAGCCCAGTTGATTTATCAGATTGATGGGCCTGCCTCGGTTTCCGAAATGGCTCAACGTCTGGTGCAGGCTTATCCTGAGGATGCAGAGGTGCTGGCTCTTCATGCAATGGTGCAGGCGGAATTGGGTAATGTTCAATTAGCCCAGCAATCAGCGCTCCGCTCATTAAGGATTAACCCCCATCAACCCAGACTGGCAATGAAACTCGGTGTTTTGAATCGGCGTACCGGGCAATTAGATCAGGCAGTCCATCATCTGAGTCAGGCTGTTCTCATGGACCCTGCCAATGTAGATGCTTATCTTGAACTTGGACAGGTATATCTGGATCGGAGAGAATTTCAGAAGGCCCTAGAAACTTTTCAGGAGGTAATCCGGATTGCTCCTCGAGATGCTCGTGGATATTTTGAGGCGGGTCTGATCCTTAAAGAAGCCAAGGATTATCAAGGGGCTGAGAAAATGTTACAGCAGGCGGCAAAAATTGCACCGGATGATTTACAAATTCACCGGCAACTGGTCAGCGTGATGGCACTGAACCTGATTCATAAAACCCAGGAGGCGAAAACAGCCTTATGAGCAACGAAGAGAGGAAACCAGAGACGCAGATGCTAAGTCGAAAGCATTTGCTTCAAATGTTGGAGATTGCATTGGGGTGCCAGTCTTACTCCTTTGGCAGGCAGGCTGCTTTGGCCTGGCTGGCAGTGTATCCAGGTGACCTTGAAGTTATGCTGTTCCTGGCAGAGATGCTGGCAGGTGATCACCGGGAAACCCAGGCTCTGGAAATTTTGGACCGAATCATTGTCCTTGATCCTGAATTCCAGGATGCCCATCAGGTCAGAGCCAGAATTGCCCGCTCTCAGTCCTCAGAGCACTTTGTTGAATCAATGTCGTCATTGAAGGCTCTTGGAGAGATTCTTCCACCTGACGCAGCAACGTATCCCTGGGCGGAAACGCTTTTTTTGGCAAGACAGGCATATCATTCCGGTCATTTTTCCGAAGCCGAAGCACTACTGGAGCCGGTAATGATGGGCGAAACCATTCCACTACTGGGAATTATTCTTCACTTAAGATTGGTGGAGAAATCAGGTGAAGCTGGGCGGGTGGTGGAAATTGCTGAGAAATATTTACAATCAGGGTGTCAGTGCGTAGAGCTTCTTTTACGAAAATCAGCCGCGTTGATAACAATTGGGCGGGAAACAGAAGCGGTGAAACTGCTTCACCAGTGCGTTACACTGGATTCTACCGGACAGGTAGCGCGTCGAATCTGGGGAGATCATCATCCCTATCGATCGCTCTGGCCAGCGAAAATGGAATGTTATTTTGATCTTCCTCTACCTGTTGCAGTAGCTACCCGATTAACGGGTGCCTGGTTACCACCTGGAGAGGGGATTGTCGAACCGGCCCCTGAGCACTATGACCGGGGAGATGTCAATGAGAGAGTCCAGGAATCTATCTCCCCGATCGCTGATCCTAACTTTGAGGCACATCCCAGCCATTCAGAAATTCCTATCCAGTCTGATGGACATGGAATGGACACTCCTACCAGGGTTTCTCCATTAAGTTCCGAAGAGTTAAAATCGATTGAAGGTGAGTTGCGAAAAGTTGCTATCCGGATCAAGCAACCGGTGATTGGTAAATCGGATGGTCGATTCCCTGTTTATGTGATTTTTTCTTCGAAACAGGGATTGATCGAACAATATGGAGAACAGACGGCTCAGGTGATTGACCTTGAAATGAGGCGTCTTGGTGAGGCCATAAAGAAGCATACAGGCTGGGATTCATTGGTATTTTACCCGGATGACCCCGACGTGGTGGCAACATACGGTTTTCAACCCCTTACAGAACGTGACCCATGGAAGCTTAAGCTTTCTCTTTCAGATCTTGATAAAGCTCTTTCTAAAAAAGGGAAAATGATCGGAATGTTGTTAATCGTGGGAGGGCCTCAGGTAATTCCATTTCATGAGCTTCCGAACCCTGCAGATGATTTCGACGAAAAGATATTCTCAGACAACCCTTACGCAACCCTCGGATCCAACTATTTTGTGCCCGAATGGCCGGTAGGAAGGCTGCCTGGGGCTACCGGTCCAGACGCCGGCCTGCTCTTAGATCAATTGAGGCGGCAGGTTGGATACCATAACGGTGCAAAACAGAAAAAATCGATGGGAGAAAGTAGTGTTCTCTGGCCTTTCCTGTGGATGTTCGAGGCATTTTTTCGGGTATTTCAGGATAGGAACAATGGAGCAGAGAATACAGGATATACGGCAGCAGTCTGGCGTCGTTCTTCGACGGCGGTATTCCGTCCAGTAGGAAACCCGGCGAAGTTATTGGTCTCACCCCCTCAGGATACTCAAAACCTACCGGTTGAAAAATTGCTTCAGACTGAAGTGGCCTATTACAACCTGCACGGCATGGAAGATACTCCTGAATGGTATGGGCAAAGAGATCCTTTTGATCCGATACGTGGACCGGATTATCCGGTAGCTTTGATGCCATCTCAGCTTAAGCGCAATGGACACGCCCCAAAGGTGGTTTTCAGTGAGGCCTGTTATGGGGGGCATATTGTAAATAAAACAGAAGATACTGCTCTTGCATTAAAGTTCCTGTCCCTTGGTACGCTGGCAATGATTGGATCGACCTGTATCGCTTATGGCGCAATTACCCCTCCACTGGTGTCAGCGGATTTGCTTGGGAATTACTTCTGGCAGCAGATGAAAGCAGGCAGGACGGCGGGAGAAGCGTTAATGATCGCAAAGATTGAAATGTCCCGTGAAATGGTAAGACGCCAGGGTTATCTGGATGCCGAAGACCAGAAAACGCTTCTCTCTTTCGTGTTGTATGGAGACCCTCTTGTACGCCTGGAGAACCGACAAAAACAGGCAAAAACGACGTTGCGTTTGAAGAAACATCCAAAAATTACGGTGGTAAACGAAAAACCGGTTGAAAGTGGAGAACCCGGCCCCCTTTCCTTCAAAGTTCTGGAAGATGTAAAACAAAAATTGGCAGGCTACTTACCGGGTATCGATACAGCCGAAATTCATATTGCCGCTCAGAGTGGATCGGATGCCCCTGCACTTTCAAAGGGATCCAAAGGGATACCGCACGGTAAGTGTTATGTGGTCACGGTAAGTAAGCAAGTCCCCTGGGCAAAAACAGTACATCGGCATTATGCCAGGGCTACCGTGGCGGCAGATGGAAAGGTAATAAAACTGGCAGTGTCACGATAAGCACCAAAGAAACGAGAACATTAATCAGGAAAGCTCAGGTCTAGTTGAAGATCTGAGCTTTTTTAAAGGCAAGTTTCCCTTCGAGCTGAGGGTGCTGGTTGATATTGGCTTTTCTTAAACGTAGATTCACCCTGCGATGAAGCTGTTCATAGGTGAGCTTGTACTTTGCCTGACGGATTACTTCCAGGGCATGGTAGGTCATCGCGCCATGAAATGTCCCGCCAAAATTACCATCGTATGAAAACTCGATGTCCTTACAACCGCTCAACAAAATTTCATTCATATCCTCTTCACTGAGGCCCGAATTAGCTGGCCTGGCCAGAAAGGGATTGAGCAACTCGGGTTTACCGCGGACTGACGGGGGTAAAAAGCGGGGTCTGAGGTCAAGGATTGGGAGTTTGGTACCGGTGCCAGAGAAACAGTTATCCAGGATTACAGTCATGCGAACTCCCCGGGGAATACCAGAAAATAATTCGCGAAGTTCGTCGTCTACGATCTGGTTGGAATCAATATCATATGGGCAGATCAACTCATCGTATTTCTCATCATTATCCGTTGAAACCTCATAAGATCCATGAGAAGAATTGGTAAAAACCAAAACATCCCCCGGGGTAGCACCAGCAAGGAGATTCTTTAAGGCTGAGATTATGTTGACTTTGGTAGCTTGAGAGTCCAGGATAACCTGCACGTTTGGGGCAGGAAAATCGTAGTGGTCGATCAAAAGGTGAGCCCATCCCCTGGCATCATTAACACATCCTCGAAGATCGTTTCCCAAGTAAGGGTAGTCATTGATTCCTACGCACAACGCTTTTTTGGTCATTTTTTCTCCCTACAAAGCAAAATAAAGATTCTCCAAATCTGCTTCGGTCACAGTTCCGGAGTGGATTTTCTCCTCTATGATGGCAGCACGGGTGTTCACAGGCAATGGACTATCACGGGCAATTAACCCACTTTTTTTCTTCGGGACTTGCTGGCTGAGATTGCATTTGCCTTCCCGGGTAATGGCTTTTACGGCTTGAATCACGTCTGAATTACCCGGTAAATTTCGATGGACTTCCTGAATATAATAAACCCGCGCTTTTGGGTAGAAACCTGACCATCCTGGCACAGTTCCATCTCCAGAGTCCTTGCCTTCATCAAAAGCGATCATCTCATAAGGGATGGTTCCAGTACCATTCTCTCTCTTTATCAGGGTCAGGGTTTGGATATTGCAACCGGCAATTTGAACCAGCTCTACCTGTGGGTCACTAGCGGCAAGAGACTCATGAAAACTGCGGGCCAAATCCAGGTATTTTTGTTTGATGCCCGTTATTCCCCATGTACTTGCATCGTAGAGGTTCCAATTTGCTGGTTCTACATTACCTGGTAAAAGCGAGGGGGGAGCTGGCAAGAGCTGATAAACGCTCGGCATTGAAAGCACCACCTGGTTCATCTCGTTTTGTTGATTGATTCGATCGACTACAGCTATCATCTGATTCCCATGATAGAGATTATCGATAGCACTGGTGGCTCCAAGATGTGGCGTGCCAAGGGTAATCAGGCGGCTGATGCGATTTTCGGCGGTTTCCGGGTGCCTTCCCAGGTAACTTCTTGATACTAACCCTCCCATACTGTGGGCTACCAGAGTGATTTTTTGTCCGGGGTGTGCAGAAATCCATCGTTCGATTGAGGAATGGAGTATGTCTGCGTTGTTTTCAATGGGTAACCGCCAATCGTAAGGAAATTCATAAACCGTGAATTCCCGGCGTAACTCAAGTACGAGCTTCAGGTAGGTTAATTTCTCCAGAGAGAACGCGACACATTCCACCATCGGGCTGGTTCTCTCTTCATCGTCTATCCTCAGGTAAGACGCTTGCCCATTTATAAAAAGCAATGGATTAATCCAAAGCATGGTCGTGACTCCTCGAATACTGAAGAGCAATGAGCCCATGATACCCGGTAAGACCGCGATGGGTTCTTTGATACCTCTGGCTTTTGGTGCCCGGGCTGTCTGAATGAGTTGTTCTGCTTTTTCTTCACCGATCAGATTTTGTATAGGTAGATTGGACGAATCTTCATTCAGGGCCTTTTCGATTTCATCCACGGAAAGTACAGCAAGCTTCTGCAACAGGTCCAGGTTATTCATTATTCTCCTGTTCGGATCCTTTTATGTATAATATGTATTGATAATATCATATATTTTGAAAATTAACCTTACTGGTTTTTCATGCAGGGAGGATGTTTAATAAAATTTCCTCAGTCAGATATTTCTCTGAATTGAACCGGGTTTTCTCGAGTAAAATCATGGCATGAAAAAGCCACGTGTATGGATTACCCGTCGTATTCCGCAAAGAGGGTTGGACTTAATCAGCCCTTATGCCGAGATAGACCTCTGGGAGGATGAACTGCCACCCTCTTATGATGTGATTTTAGAAAAGGTGAGGGGGATAGAGGGCCTGCTGTGTTTACTTACCGACAGGATTGATGACCGGGTTTTGGATGCGGCCGGGTCATCTTTGCGAGTGATCAGTCAATTCGCCGTAGGATACGATAATATTGATATTTCTGCAGCGACTGCACGGAAAATTCCTGTAGGGAATACCCCAGGGGTGCTGACAGATGCAACGGCCGACTTTACCTGGGCTTTGTTGATGGCGGCCGCCCGTCGGGTAATTGAGGGAGATCGCTTTGTTCGGTCGGGTGGGTGGAAAACCTGGGGCCCCACCTTTCTTCTAGGTGCGGATATTGCACGTTCAACCCTGGGGATTATCGGTTTTGGGCGAATTGGTCAGGCTGTAGCCCGGCGGGCACGCGGATTTGAGATGAGGGTGCTTTATTTTGATCCTCAGCGTCATCTGGCACTGGAGCAAGAGTTAGGGGCATCTTATGCACCACTGGAGGATGTTTTACAGGAGGCGGATTTTATCAGCATCCATACCCCATTGACGCCAGAGACTTATCATTTAATCTCTGATGCTCAGTTCGCGCTCATGAAATCGGGAGCCATTTTAATCAATACTGCCCGGGGTAGCATTGTTGATCCCCAGGCACTATACCGCGCGTTGAGTACCCATCGTATTGCAGCGGCAGCACTGGATGTCACTGAACCAGAACCAATTCCGCCTGACAGCCCCTTGCTTTCCCTGGAGAATCTTCTCATTACTCCGCATATTGCCAGTGCAAGCTTCCATTCTAGAACTCGTATGGCAGAAATGGCCGCTGAAAATCTGCTGGCAGGTCTTCGCGGAGAACAGCTTCCGAATTGTGTAAATCCCGAAGTCTACCAGCGCACTCAGGAATAACGGCCAAGCTCGAGTCCTCGTTCAATGAAATAAGCGTACGTTTCGTGTGTGACATTGCTCGGAATGGAATGATCGCTGTGAAGGACGTACCCAAAATTCTTCTTGACAATGGGAATCTTTTGTTCCAATTCGCGGTCGATTTCTCGTTTGTCGTTGTTATATAGAACCCTGACATCTATTCCCCCCATGAAGGATAATCGATCCCCAAAAGTTTGATAAAGTCTGATTAAATCCATGCCTGCTTTCACCTCTATCACCTGGAGGCAATCAATGCCAGCTTCGAGCATTCCGGGTACGAGGGGTTCAACATATCCACAGGAATGCATAATCACCGGGCACCCTTTACTTTTTGCCCACTGAATGGTCCTTTGATGCCCTGGCTGGATAATTTCGCGATACATTCTTGGTGACATAAATGGGTGTTGCTTGTACCCCATATCTTCGTAAAACCAGATTCCGTCTGGATAACCTTCTTCTGAAAAGAGGATTTCCTGTAAGTTGATGGTTAACTCGGCGTAAGTGTTAACCATATCTTTTACCCAGTCAGGGTCAAGCGCCATGCCCATTAACATATATTCGTGACCGCACACCGGGTGCATTAATTCAAAGACATTAACACCCGACCAGCAAAAAAAGCGGCCTTTTTTGTCAGCTTCTTGCTTTGCTTTTCGATAACCTTCAAAATTAATCCGCCTGCGGTCGGGGGTTAATTTCGGTTTTATCCACTCTTCCCACGCTTTTCGCTCTTTGACCAGAAAGTCAACATGTTCGGGTGTGCTATCGTGTAATTTGTGGCGCCTGAGTAAAGCTCCATTCCCATCTCTTTGCAGGATGGTCTCTTCAGTCTCTTCGATCGTTTCAGGTTCAAAGTCCAGATCGGCCACCATGTTAAAAGCCCAAAAAAGTTGAAGATCGTAGCCGAAGTGATCTTCAAAGCTTTCATCGGGGCGTATCCACCCTCGTTCGACCCAGGTTCGGTGGGTATCATTCCAGAAGTGTTCAAACAGGCCGATGCGATCAACGGGTTTCCGTTTCAAAATATTATGGATGCGTTCTTTTCCGGTCATTATCTGCATAGAATCTCCTCACAGGTTCTTTTTATAATCAGTTCGTTTTTCTGTTATCATAACGTCAAAGGTTTTCATCACATCAGGAGCGCATCATGACCGCTGGATTTGAAACACCATCCTGGGTACATCATGCGGTGTTTTATCAGATATTTCCCGATCGTTTTGCTTTCAGTAGCCGCGTAGAAAAGCCCGATCATCTTGAGGCCTGGGATGCCCCTCCTACAATTTACGGATTTAAGGGCGGTGATCTTTTGGGGGTGGTGGAAAAACTCGATTATTTACAGGATCTGGGAATCAATGCAATTTATTTTACCCCCATTTTCCAGTCAGCATCCAATCATCGTTATCATACCCATGATTATTTCCAGATCGACCCAATTCTTGGAGGGAACGAAGCCTTTTCACAACTTTTACGCGAAGCTCATCGCCGAAACATTCGTATTGTTCTGGATGGAGTGTTTAACCATGCCAGCCGGGGTTTCTTTCAATTCAACCACATTCTGGAAACAGGGGAGCAATCTCCCTATCTGAACTGGTTTAAAGTTCGGAAATTTCCTTTGAATGCTTACCAGGGAAAACCAAACTATGATTGTTGGTGGAATTTACCGGCTTTGCCAACTTTTAACCACCAGAATCCTCAAGTTCGGAATTTTATTTTTAAAGTGGCGCGCACCTGGGTTGAGCGAGGGATTGACGGCTGGCGCCTGGATGTACCTTTTGAAATAAAAGATACAACCTTCTGGCAGGAATTCCGTCATGTGGTGAAGTCTGCCAATCCTGATGCGTATATTACCGGTGAAATTCCCTGGGATGCTTCACCATGGCTGCAGGGTGATCAATTTGATGGGGTGATGAATTATCTGATGGCGTATCCGTGCTGGAGCTTTTTCGGAGGGAAGAATCTCTCTGAAGATTTGGTTGGGCATTGGCGTGATCATGATCCTGCAGCTTTCGTTTCTGATGCTAACTCCTTTGCCGGGTATGTCACTAACCTGCTGGAAAAATACCCAAGGCCGGCTGTTCTGGCTCAGCTTAACCTGCTTGATAGTCATGACACCGCTCGTTTTCTCAGCCTCACAGGCTCGAAAAATGCCCTTCGATTGGCCACACTATTTCAGATGACGTATCCCGGAGCTCCATGTATCTATTATGGTAATGAAATAGGTATGGAGGGTGGGAAAGACCCCGACTGCCGCAGGGCTTTTCCATGGGACGAAAGCCGTTGGGATCACGAATTGCGGAGCTATTTTAAACAATGTATTCGCTTGAGAATGGAGAATCGGGTTTTAAGGGACGGATCATGGAAAACCCTTTACACTGAGAAAGGGGTGGTTGTTTTCTTGCGTACATTGGAGGAAAAGAAAGCAGTCATTATTCTGAACAACTCGGAGCGAACATTTCACCTGCATTTACAAGTTGCTGGAGAAATTCAAGATGGCGTCCTGTTTTATGACGCTTTCACCCAGCAGCCTGCGTTTGTCCAGCAGGGAACATTGCAAGGTCTGAATGTTCCTCCATTCTATGGAACGGTACTGCTCCATTAACTATCTGGAAGGTGTTGAAAATGAAGCTTGCCACTGTACTGTATCGTCAAAATTCTCTTGTTGGCGTCATCGTTGATGAAGGCATTGCTCTTTTACCTTCTCCTGAATTTCCTGCACAGTTAGAGGAATGGATAAAGGAGGGAGATGCTCTGTTACAACGTGCAAAGGAGGCTCTCTCTGCAGGCAAGGTAAAGGTTATTGCCCATTCCGATGCTAAAATTCTCGCTCCTTTGAGCACTCCTGGAAAGATCGTAGCCATTGGCCTTAATTATTTTGACCATTGCCGTGAGCAAAATATTCCTGTACCTGACCGCCCAATTGTTTTTACCAAGTTCAATACCTCCATTATTGGACCGGGCGATCCAATTTCGTGGGATTCTACACTGACTCAACAGGTGGATTATGAGGTGGAACTGGGGGTGGTGATTGGAAAACGAGCTAAATCGGTACCCGTTACGGAGGCTCTGGATTATGTGTTTGGGTATACGATTATCAATGACGTATCAGCGAGAGATCTACAATTCAGCGATCGTCAGTGGGTAAGGGCAAAAAGCCTTGATACTTTTTGTCCGATGGGCCCGGCGATTGTTACTAAAGATGAAATTCCTGATCCCCAGCATTTGGAACTGCGCACTCTTCTCAATGGAGAGGTTGTTCAAAATTCTACGACGGCCGAAATGGTTTTTTCTGTAGCTGATCTGGTTTCTTTTTTGTCCCATTCATTTACTCTGGAACCGGGCGATGTGATTGCCACTGGAACGCCCGATGGTGTAGGGGTTTTCAGAAAACCCCCTGTTTTCCTCAAACATGGGGATCGGGTGGTCCTTGAAATTGAGAAGATTGGTCGTCTCGAAAACCCGGTTTGCCTTTCGTAACCAAACTATTTTTGCAGGCAGGGTAACCTATGAGTGAATCAACGCAAATACAACCAACCCTTTATATAGGAACGGCTTATTATCCTGAACATTGGCCGGAAGAACGCTGGTTAGAAGACATTCGATTAATGGTGGAAGCCGGGATTAATGTTGTTCGGATGGGAGAATTTGCCTGGTCAACCCTGGAACCCGCCGAAGGAGAATTTCAATTAGAGTGGCTGGACCGGATTATTGGGTTACTGGCACTTTATGGAATTAAAACCGTGCTAGGTACACCGACTGCTGCTCCCCCGGCCTGGCTGATTACGAAATATCCTGAAATCCTTGCGGTGGACGAAGATGGCAGGCGCGTTCAGTTTGGAAATCGGTGTCATTACTGCGTCAATTCACCCGATTTTCACCATGCTACACAAAGACTTGTATCTACTCTGGCTGAGCATTTTGGTCCGAATCCGAATGTCATCGGATGGCAGATTGACAATGAATTTAACCGGGTCTGCACCTGTGATTTATGCCGGAGTTTATTTCAACAATTTCTTGAAGAAAAGTATCAAACGCTAGCTGAACTGAATCGCCGATGGTCAACCAGTTACTGGAGCCAGACATATTCGGATTGGAGTCAAATTCCAATCCCCATTGGAAACCACCATCCTTCTTTGATGTTGGAATGGAAGCGTTTCATTACCCGCAGTTACCGAAATTTTCAAAAACTGCAGATTGATTTGCTTCGCCCTCATTTACAACCGGGGGTATGGATTACCCACAATTTCATGGGGTGGTTCGATGGCTTCGACCATTATGAGCTGGCGGCTGATCTAGATATGGTAAGCTGGGACTGGTATGTTGGTACTGGTCATAACGACCCATATTTTTCTGGGAGCACTCATGACCTGATGCGGGGTTTAAAACGGAAAAATTACTGGGTCATGGAGGCGCAACCGAATACGGTGAACTGGGCGAAGGTTAATAACCCTCTGTATCGAGGAGAAGGCCGGACTATGGCCTGGCAGGCAGTTGCCCATGGCGCCGATGGTTTTCTTTACTGGCAATGGCGTCCTGCTCCAGGCGGTCAAGAACAACTCCATGGGTCTCTCCTTGATCATGCTGGAAAACCACGTCCGTTTTTTGAAGAGGTTCAACAAATCTCTCGCGAGTTCAAAGAAATGTCTCCACTCCTGGCTGGTTCTCGTTATCCAGCTCGGGCAGCGATTCTTAATGATTATGAGTCGCGCTGGTCGATACAATGGCAAAAACATCATCGCAACTTTGATTATGTGGCGCATTTATTTCATTATTATCGTCCACTGGCTGAAGCCAATATTCCTGTAGATATTATCTCGGCTGATCAGCCTCTTAAAGGATATCGGTTGGTGATTGCTCCCTCCCTGGCGATCCTGGACGAGAATCGGTTTAGGATATTAAAGGAGTATGTAGAAGGGGGAGGATATTTGATTTTGACTCCAAGGACGGGCATAAAGAACCGAGATAATGTCTTTTTATCTGAGCGCCAGCCGGGCCCATTACGCCCAATGGCCGGAGTAGAAGTTAAAGAGTTCTTTGCGATGGATGAAAACGTCCCGGTTAAGGGAAACTGGTTTACGGGGGTGAGTCAAACCTGGGCGGAGATGTTGGAAATTCTAGATACCAATCTCACCCTGATCGTTGCCACATATAAAGACTCTAATGGCTGGTTAGACGGACAACCCGCAATGACGGTTCGGGGGGTGCGAAGTGGCATGATCTATGTTGTAGGGACTTACCTGGATGCGTCTACTCAGGCCATTTTCCTCAACCATGTAACGCAAATTTGTGGTTTGAGCAGGGTATTAGAGACCCCGCCGGGGGTTACTGCTTCCAGGCGGGTTCGAGAAGATAACCGAGAAGTAATGGTGGTAATTAACCACACACGTCAAGAACAGTCCATTAATTTGAGTTCGGATACCTTTGAAAATAAACTGACCGGAAGGGTACATGCCGGGGCGATGAAGCTTGCACCTTACGAAGTGGCTGTTCTGATTAAAACGATGTAGAAAATTCACACTTACCTATAACTCCATGGACACAACAACGACGATGACACGGAATCAAACCAAAGGGTATGTGATTGCCCTTGTTGGAACCTTCATCTGGTCAACGACAGCCATTCTTATTCGTCATTTAACCAATCAATGGCATTTGCCACCCATAATTCTGGCGTTCTGGCGAGACTTCTTTGTTTTTCTGATCCTGGTTCTGATTTTAGGGTTTTTCAGGCGTTCTCTTTTATTTACAACCAGATCTACATTTCTTTACTTATTGATATACGGCCTGGTACTGGCTGTATTTAATTTTACCTGGACATTGTCGGTTTATTATAATGGGGCGGCAGTGTCTACTGTACTGGCCTATTCATCGGCGGCTTTTACTGCGGTTCTGGGGTGGCGTTTCCTCAACGAGAACCTGGGTGGAGCTAAAATTCTGGCAGTGGGGTTCAGCCTTACAGGATGTATTCTTGTTTCAGGCGCAGCGAGTGTATCGGCTTGGGCTCTTAACCCGCTGGGAATTGTGACCGGTCTGATTTCTGGGATGGCCTTTGCTATCTACAGCCTTTTTGGACGGCAGGCATCTCGTCGGGGAATTCCTTCATTGACCACATTAACCTATACTTTTGGAACAGCTGCAGGTTTTTTACTCCTGTTCAATATGGTTGAAATCCCCGGGTATTCAGGAATACGTCATCTTTTCTGGTTGGAAAATTCTCTGGTCGGTTGGGGATTTCTTATTTTGTTAGCATTTGGTCCTACCATCGGAGGATACGGTCTCTATACTGTGAGCCTGGGATATCTTCCTGCAAGTGTGGCGAACTTAATTGCCACGCTTGAACCCGCTTTGACCGCTGTTCAGGCTTACCTGTTTTTGGGTGAACGGCTCACCTCAACTCAACTTGCGGGTTCGATCCTTATTCTGGGAGGAGTAATATTTTTACGATGGTCTGAGCAACGAGTTACTGCCAGGCAAATACTCCCATCGGGGACAACTCCGCAATGATCATAAGCCATTAATAAATACAACCCCAGGATAATTATTTTTCTGCCGGTGTTCTAACCAAAAGTCTGACCGGCCCGAGTAAACCGCTGGGTTCCTGGTACGTGAAACACGAAAAAAAATCTCGCTGTTCTTTGACGAGGGTGTTGGTTACATCGACACGTAAATGATTATCTCCCGAATGGATCAGGCCGGTCACGTTCCAGCGGTAGGGCGGGCAAATGCGTGTTCCAATGTGTTGACCGTTGAGCCATACCTCTACAGTTTCAAACGCTTCGCCAAAATCCAGCTCTGCAGGTAAATGGAATGGCTCAATTTCAAAGGTCGTTTCGTATCGTATCGTGCCGGAAAAAGTCGGTAAGGCTGCAGGACAGCTCAAATCCATGAGCTCACAGGCATCTTGATACCGTCGAAAATTCGGGTATTCTTTTGCAGTGGCAATACTTATTTTCCAGGGGCCGGGTATTGGAATTTCTTGCAGCCCCCCGGCTTCAGCAAGGCTGGTCGGCTGGCCAAGGTGTTCATGATAAGGCTTACAAAGGTCTCCAGTGACGATCACAACTCCATTATACGGAGGAAGATCCAGTGGGAATTCCATTGTGTCATCAATTTCTTCGTAAGCAAGGGGATGAATCTGGTTTGTAAAGGCATCGTAAAATAAAGCCGGGCCTCTATTCCGGATTTTGAGGCAGGTTTTTATGGGAATCCCTGGATGTTCGTTGGTCAGAAAGTATACATGGCTCGCATTATGCCGGACATGATAATAGCGAAGATAAGGTTGCTCTTCACCTGCCAGAATGTCCTGTGAAATTAATGGACGGACTGTTGAGATAAGCTGGTCAAGAGAGGTGGTGAGTAGATGAGCATGGCCTGCGAATCCTAAAGAGATTGGGTTTGCCCGGGTTCCCTGCAGGGATAATCCCGGTGGGTTGTCTATGAAAATCACCTTTAATCCTGAATCAGCCAGTTCAATTATTCGGTGGATGAGGTGTTCAGGTAAGGATGAGCATTGGGGAATTATTAAAACCTGATACGCTTCTTGATGGATCTTCAAATTTCCCTGAACGACCTCAGCGCCATGAAGAAGAATATCGCCGGGTATGACGTCACAGTCGATTTGATGTTGCATCAGGAGTCTGACTGGCGTCTGGAATGGCATGGCAGTACCTGCCCATTCTGCTTCAGCGTGATAAAGAACTGCTACCGGAGCAATGTGCACGCCTCCTGAAAGGAGATGACTGACGCGGTTGATGTAATGAGAAAGAAGGTGAAGATACCGATATTGAGGATTCATACCGCGAGCATAAAAATGAGGCGGGCAATCTGGGTCGGGAAAGTTTGCCTGAGAAAAAGCATGCGGTACAAAATAGTTCACTCCTCTTACCAGTAAATGATCAGCCATCCATTTCATCAACTTGAGACCTTCACGCCAACCGTAAGCCCCGAACAGTTCGCACATCGTACGCCCTTGTTTTTTGGGGTCAATATGGCCCAGAGATGATCCCATTTTGGCTAAACCATAATGATAAAATTCACCGTCGGCCTCTCCAGCCACACTGTTGAAGATGCCATGGTCAAATCCTGGAAGTAACTGCCACAGAACAACATCCAACCCTGCCATGTCCTGTCCCCATAAGGCGCGGAAATAATGACCGGGTCCGCATCCCAGGTGGGCATGAGAGCCATTATCTTCGAGTACATGACCGATATATTCCACGCCATGATTGCGACACCACTCTCCGATTTGCCGGGTAAAATGTTCAGCGTATAATTTGCTGACCAGATTCATATAGGAAAAGCGGATGGCTCCAGTTTGTTCTCCACCATCAAACCATAAAAGAGGAAGATAGGATTTAAAATCGCAGCCTGCTTCTGCTTCTAAAAGGGTAAGTAAATCGCTTCTCCAGGGTAAAGCGATACCTTTTTTCCCGGGTTTTGACTGGTAGTCGAAAGTATCCCGATCATTGTAGAAACCCGGCTCATCGGAAAAGAACCCTGCAAAAGTACCTCCGAAATCACCAGCGTAACGCTGATAAAATGGTTCATAGACTGTATCAATTAAAATTTTCACCGATTCGGGAACCAGGGGGTTGATATAGTCTTTATGAGGTTCACTTCCTCCGGTTGGGGAAGTGAAAAGAAAGAAGATTCGCCAGTACCCTTCAGGAATATCCCAGTATAGAATATCCTCCTGAATGTTTGAGGTAATTTCAACAAAAGGACCGGTGAGCAGACCGGTTTCTACATCCCTGCGTACAGCGATTACTGCAAGGAGATTCGTCTCAGGGGGAGCGCCGGGAGGTTGGAATAACTCCATTAAAAACGGTTTCACCAGGAAAGAAGAATGCCGTTGCGGGCCAAGAACATCCAGATGGTGTTCGTATAAAAAGAGGCGTTTCTGCGATGGCTGCGCGTTTACCACTATCCCGGCAGCGTGTCCGGTTGGAAAATGATCATCATCCAGCACCCAGACCCGCATGTGTCGTTTCCGGGCTTCTTCCAAAATAACGTCAAAATCATGCCACCAGCGTTTGCCTAAAAAGTCGGGATGAGGCCTGGCTTCTACACACACTGCGCCAATACCTGCCTGATGAATGCGTTCCATTTCTTCCCGAATGACGGCTTCACCTTCTCCACGCTGCCAGATAAAGGGGAGAAGGTAATTGGCTTCACAGCCTTCTAGCACTTCGTCCAGGCGGGTTTTCATGGATGTGCCTCCCAGAAAAAAGGGGTAAAGTTAAGGGCCATTTCAAGTTGATCATAGAGCTGGTGGGAAGTTGATTCCCAACCAGCTCTATGAGGTCTAAGAAAGGGGTGAGATTTTACCGATTCAACGAAGCAAAAACCTTCTGCAAATCTTCGAGGATGGATTTTGCCTGCGGCATGAACCCAACGGCGTCGCATAATTTGATATCTTCACGGCTCAGGAGATGATCTGCCAGCTCTGTGCCATAGCTTCGTAAAACTTGCAGAGCCAATGAGAATGCCTCAGGGTCATCAATTAACTCTCCCACTGTGCTATCAAGTGAGATGGGCTTACGGGGGTGTTTTTTGGGAGTAAAAGGATACTTCCATGTGTGTTTCCCAGAGCCGACCTCCAGGGGGGCTTCTTCTTTCCCGGGCAAAATGACACGTGCGCGAGTGTTTGGTGGGACTTCAACCTCAACCGTGAGAGTCTCTCCCTCCAGAATCCATGAGGTGCTGGCCATTCCGTAAGGGGTAAGGTGGCGAGCAGAAGCATGTTTCAGAGGGCTTCCCAGAATGGGATGAACTTCAATGCGGCGGTAACCTGGTTCGGCTGGAGCCAGGCCGGCCACAGTACGGTGAAGCCGGTCAGCGACGGCTCCAAGGGCATAATGATTGAAGGAAGTCATTTCTCCCGGATTTACTCTACCATCGGGTAACATGCTGTCCCATCGCTCCCAAATGGTTGTTGCACCCATGGTAACCGGGTACAACCAGGAAGGACATTCGCGTTGGGTGATTAACCGGAAAGCTGCTTCCGGATCTCCGTAGGTGCACAGGGCATCACAGATGAGCGGAGTACCTACAAATCCCGTGCTGATCCGATAACCACTGGATCGAACGAGTTCGGTAAGACGGGCTCCAGCCCGGCGACGCTGGGCTTCTTCGGGTAACAGGGCGAACTGTAAGGCCAATGCATATGCGGTGGCCGAGTCACTCAACACCCTGCCTGACGGAGTAACATATTCCCAATTGAAGGCTTTGCGGATTTCGTCGGCTAAGTTCAAATAATATTTTTCTTCCTCAATGAGTCCAAGAACTTTTGCGGTCTGGCCGACAATTTCTGAAGAACGTGCAAAATAAGCGGTTGCCACGATAAAGCCAGGGGTGCGGGCGTCGCCAGGTCTATCCGGTGGAGCAGCGGGATCGAGCCAATCTCCAAATTGGAAGCCTTTATCCCACAAGCGGGACTCCCCGGCAATTTTTTCGATGAGATCAACCCAGGCCCGCATACTCTCAAACTGATCAGAGAGGATTTTTTCATCACCAAATCGCTGATAGAGGACCCAGGGAATGAACACGGCTGCGTCTCCCCAGGCTGCAGCCGGTGGGGTGGGATGTTCCATAATGGTAGGAACAACGAAGGGAACGACGCCAGTTTCTTTTTGCTCTGCAGCCAGGTCTGCAAGCCAGGAAGTAAGAAAACCAGCTGAATCGTAAAGGAAAGAGGCAGTGGGTGAAAATACCTGAATGTCGCCCGTCCAACCCAGACGTTCATCTCTCTGCGGACAATCTGTAGGGATGTAGAAGAAATTCCCGCGCATGCTCCAGATCACATTTTCGTGTAGCCGATTAATTAGTGGGTCAGAGCATTCGAACCACCCGGTACGTTCCATATCGGAATAACAAACCACTGCATGTAAATCTTCGGGTTTGAGTTCGCCCGGCCATCCGGTGACCTCGGCATACCGAAAACCATGGAAAGTAAACCTTGGTTCCCAGGTTTCTATGCTTTCTCCCTTTAGAATGTACTGATCTGTCGCTTTGGCGTGGCGTAATGGTCGAGTTGCCAGTTCTCCGTTTTCGAGGACTTCTGCATGGCGTAATGTAATGGTTGTTCCGGCAGTTCCTCTAACGGTAATGTTTATTCGCCCCACCAGGTTTTGGCCAAAATCTACCAGGGTTTTTCCGGAAGGGGAGAGGAAAATTTTCTTCGGCTTCAGGATCTCGGTTCGCCGCACAGGTGGTTCTAATGGGGCAAAAAGGGTATGGTAATCCCAGTCAGTCTTAATTACCCCGCCCCAATCATGATCGTTGAACCCGGGCTCTTTCCACCCTTCTGGCTCTAAGCGAGCATCATATATTTCTCCATCGTAGATATTGTTATAAAGAATCGGCCCACGGGTAGCTTTCCAGGTTTCATCCGAGGTCACCCAGACTTTTTCACCATTTTCCAATTCAGCTTCGAGTTGGGCAAGTAAAGCGAGGTGTTCACCATAGATATTCACCCGGCCACCACCGAATCCCAGACGTCCGCGGAACCATCCGTCTCCAAGCATGACCCCAATCGCATTGGCACCTTCCTGGAGTAGATCTGTCACATCATAAATCTGATAGCGAAGCCGATGATGATAACTGGTCCAGCCGGGAGGCATAACCTGGTCACCAACACGCTTTCCATTCAGGCTTGCCTCGTATACACCCAGAGCGGTGATATAAAGGCGTGCTTGCCGAACCTTATCAGGGAGGGAAAACTCCTTTCGCATCAGAGGGCCGGGGCGGGGTTGTGTTGCATCTTCGTCCCACTCTGGCCGAATGAATTGTGCTTTCCAATCCTCCGGTGAGAGCAGGCCTGCTTCAACCCATGCCAGATCACTCCACTCCGATACCTTTCCATCTTTTCCCCAGACGCGGATCCGTACCCCTACTCGCTGGCGAGAGGTTAACGGTGAAAAAGGCCAGGGAACAAGAACGGAATTGGGTGAGGTGATTTTTCCAGATTGTTCAAGCATTTCACCTGAGGATGAGAAGGATACGATCTCATATGCTGATTGTTCCCAATCGGGTTGATCGGTTTGGATCATCCAGGATAGGCGTGGTCGGGGAACACCAATTCCTAAAGCCTCTCGTAAATGCTCAAAACGAATTCTTGTGATTCTGATGTCCGAGGATGTGTTGTGATTTGAGGTAGTCATAATGGTCCTTTTTAAACTTTTATGATGAGACGAGAGTTGTATTATCCTCTAAGTTTCGTTAGAAGGCGGTCGTTTTTATTTCGGGGCGATTTCTCCTTTCTGTGTGAGATTAAAATAAGCAGGTTACGATGGTGCTGGACCGGTAGAATCCCGAATAATCCGGGATATAAATCTGTTGATAAAGCTTTTCGGAATTGGCCATTCGTTCCAACACCATTGGATGGCTTTTCGTCCAGCCTGGAGGATATTTTAGTTGCAGTAGGCAATTCAAGTCATACTCGGGACGATACTCGTTGACCTCAACTACCGGAAGCCGATGACGTTGAATCTAGGGTAAGATGGTTCGGACGTCCTCAGAGGATTCGATGAGCCTGCCTGATAGGATGAGCCCTTCGATCCGTCGTCCCATGAGGTCCTTCATCATTCTTTGGATGTAAGGACGGTCGAGGGAACGGGTGAAAAGCAGAATGTTATAGCCGTTCTCTCTGGATTCCTGTTCAACTCCCTCCGCAAATTCCCAATGATGGGGGTTATACATGTCGATGGCAATCATTCGAATGGTGCGGGTGTCGCCTGAGCGAAGCGTTTGAGCGCGAACATCAGGTTCATATCCCAGTTCCTCAACAGCCTTAAGCACCCTGAGGCGGGTCTCTTCGGATATGGAGACTTTTCCATCGGCCAATCCATTCACAACCAGGGAGACGGTTGCCCGGGAAACACCGGCTAATTTAGCTACATCTACCTGGGTGGGTCGTTTCATCACACTGCATCCTGAAACATAATCGTGTGAAAGGTGAACGAATGACAGGGACGAGTCAAGGGATGATTCTGGTTTAGAACGGATTAATTTATACGTGTCAATAACCTGAAGATACTATAATTCAAATTCGAGAGTCAATTCCCTTTTTGCTCCAACCACCATTTTTTAGAGAAAGATAATCGCCAACTGGTAGAAATGACATAATCAAACCTTGACGGTTATTTCTGGAAAGGGTAGAATTACACGGCTTTAATTGAGAGGCATTTTGTTGAAAGAGAATGGAGATCTGGAATGGTTCCGCACCCGAAAAGAAAACATTCCCAAGGCCGGCGTGATCGACGGCGCAGCCAGGATGTAGTGAAACCACTCAACCTTGTGCAGTGTAGTAACTGTGGGGAGCTTCGACCTCCTCACACAGTGTGCCCTTCCTGTGGACATTACCAGGGCCGTGAGGTCTTAAGCGTGGAAAAAGCGAAGAAGTAAGCCGGATTCGCTGGATTAATCACAACCGTCTCTATAAAACCGCAGAACAGACCTGCGGTTTTATGTTTATAAAGCCCAGGCGATCATGAAGCCAAGGATTGCCAGGATCACACCCAGATGCAGGAAAAAGTCGGTAGCAGCGAACCAGCCAACGGAGAAAATTTTTAGAAAGAGATTGATCACAACAAAAACTATTCCGAGAAGGGGGAGTAAACCCTTCCGGTGGGCGAAAAAATTTGAGAACCAGTCTAAAAAACGGTTGAACTGATCAATCATGTTTCGATGATTTCTCCAACTTCTTCACTGGCATCGTTTGAGGTGTTTTTGATGAAGGGCTGAAACCTTGCGAGGAGCCGGACAGGAAGGTTGCCTTCAATCCATACTCCGCCCCGCACATGTTCTACCCGGGACACTTTACCCTGATCATGGAAAATTGAAATCAGGTTTCCTTGCTGATAGGGCAATTTGACTCTGACAGGTATGTACACTTCGAAGAGTTCTCGTGAAACCGTCGAAAGTAGTTCCGGGATACCCTGCCCGGTTAATGCAGAGATGGCAACAATGGGGCCGGGTAAACCATAAAGTGTTTGCGCTGCTGCCTGAGGATCAGGGAATTGATCAACCTTGTTGAGCACAGTGATCGTGGGAATGTGACTGGCATCAATCTCTGTTAGCGTCTGGTGCACAGCCTGAGCCTGTTGCAAGGCATTGGGGTGAGTAATATCCACGACGTGAAGAAGTAAATCGGCTTCGGCAATTTCTTCCAGGGTGGCCCGGAAAGCGGCCACTAACTGGGTTGGGAGTTTCTGGATAAACCCAACTGTATCGGTAAAAAGAGCCCAATTTCCTCCGGGAAGTTCAACCCGCCGGGTAGTGGGATCGAGGGTTGCGAAGAGTTGATCGGCCACCAAAACATCAGCTCTGGCAAGGCGATTGAGCAGGGTAGATTTACCGGCATTGGTGTACCCCACAAGAGCCACGGTTGGAATCTGAGATCGCTGACGCTGAGAGCGATATCGGCTTCGATGTGCACGTACTTTCTCCAGCTCGCTTTTCAAGCTGGCAATCCGTTTTCGAATTTCCCGGCGGTCTACTTCAAGCTGGGTTTCACCTGGACCACGCAGGCCAACTCCACCCGTGCTACCGGTTCGCCCTCCCCCACCACCAGTTTGCCGGGCCAGGTGCGTCCAGGCACGGGTGAGACGTGGCAAACGATATTCGTATTGAGCCAGTTCTACCTGAAGAATACCTTCCCGAGTGCTGGCATGTTGAGCGAAAATATCGAGGATGAGAGCCGTGCGATCCAGAATCCGGACGTTTTCACCGAAACGCTCTTCCAGTTCACGGAGGTGACGGGGTGATAATTCGTTATCAAAAACAACTACCTGAGCGAGCGTTTCTTCCACCAGGGCTTTGATTTCTTCCACTTTCCCAGGTCCTATAAAAGTATTGGGATTAGGAGCATCTAACTTTTGGCTGGTCATACCGACCACTTCAAGCCCTGCGGTCTTCGCAAGTAAAGCCAGCTCGGTTAATGAATCCTCCAGTGAAAGGAGAGAAGGTTCATTTCTGAGTTCTACACCTACCAGAAAAGCGCGTTCTTTGGGAGGAAGGGTCGGTTCCGCGATTTTTTTAGCCATGGTTATTCCTTAATCCAGCCTTTAATTCGCTCCATTGCTTTCTGGATGAGTTCGGTATCTGTGCCCAGGGATACACGCAGGTACCCTTCCCCGTGAGCTCCATAAACAATCCCCGGTGTGACGGATACGCCGGTTGATTCTAAAAGGCGAGTGCAGAAATCTGTGCTATCGTTATGACCAGGGGGTAATTTTGCCCAGACATAAATGGCGGCAGGAGGAATGTCAACCGTAAAGCCAGCCTCCCTCAAACCCTGGACAACAATGTCTCGGCGCTGGCGGTAAATGTCGTTCCGTTGTTCGATCCAGGATTGATCTCCAGTGAGGGCTACAGTTCCGGCATCGAGAATTGCCTGGAATTGAGATGAATCCGATTGGCTTTTATACGTATGAAGGTATGAAATGACTCTGGCGTTCCCAACCGCCATTCCCAGGCGCCAACCTGCCATATTATAAGTCTTGGAAAGGGAGTTGAACTCTACGGTAACTTCTCGGGCACCGGGGATTTGCAGAATACTAGGGGCACGATATCCTTCAAAACAAATATCTGTATAGGGCGCATCACTGGCCACCAATACCTGATATCTGTGCGCAAATTCTATTACTTTCATGTAGAAGTCATACGTTGCCACTGCCCCGGTTGGATTATTGGGATAATTCAACCAGAGGATTTTTGCTCGCCTGGCAACCTCAGGGGGAATGGCATCTAAATCAGGTAAAAACCCGTTTTCCTTGAGCAGGGGCATGGGATATACTTCGGCACCAGCGATCATACTACCAGCAGCATATACGGGATACCCGGGATCTGGTACCAGTGAGATGTCACCAGGATTCAACAAGACCTGACTCAGATTAAAAAGACCTTCTTTAGAACCGACGAGTGCGAGCACCTCTTTTTGTGGATCGAGAGAGACATCGAATCGATTCAGGTAGTACTCAGCCACTGCTTTTCGAAAGGCTGGTGTGCCGCCATTGGGTGAGTAGCCGTGAGTATCGGGGCGACGAGCGGACTGGATCAACGCATCAATGATAAAGTCGGCTGGAGGCAGATCGGGAGACCCCATATCCAATCGGATGACATCCATGCCTTGCGCACGTAATTGAGCGATCTTTTGATTCAGGCTGGCAAAGAAGTACGGTTTGAAAGAGGCAATTCTATCTGCAGGCTGTATAAAGGTGTAATTTTCGTACTCGTTCATATCCAATCCTTAATGAAATCAGGCGGCTCCAATGACCGGCGCCAGTAAACGGGCTAATTTCTCGTCGGGCGGCTCTCGGCGATGTGGGATGAGAATGTGGAAGGTTGACCCGGGTAATTTTTCTTCATCATAGCCGGGTGATTCAACCCAAATCGCCCCGCCGTGAGACTCGATGATTCCGCGGGCAATGTGCAGACCAAGCCCCGGGCCACCCCCTTTGAATTTGGTTTTTCCGCTGGAGTGAAGGTCGCTGTTGCCAAGGCGAGCAAATTTATCAAAAATGAGTAACTGGTCTTCCGGGGCAATGCCAATTCCTGTGTCGTTAACAACGACCTCGATAAACCCCGGCAACAGGCGGCCATCGACGGTGATTTTTCCTCCATCGGGGGTGTATTTCATAGCGTTGGTGAGTACATTTCGTAGCACCTGTAATAAACGTTCGGGGTCTCCAAAGGTCATTTCGGAACTCCCGGGAAAATCATATATCTCAAGGGTCTGATGGCGTTCTTTGATGAAGGGTTCCAGCTCGTTTTTAATCACCGACAATAAACGGTTTACCCAGACAGGTTGGAAATTCAGGGAGAGTAAGTTATTGTCGATCATTGAAACATCAATCATATCGTCAATAATGAGTTTCAAGCGTTTTGTGCCAGTGCTGATCCCATTTAATAATTCCTGCTCGTAAGGAGAAAGCTCTTTTTTGTTCAGCACTTCTCGAAGCATAGCTGCATACCCTTCTACCAGAGTAAGAGGAGTCTTCAACTCATGGGCAGCTACGGCAATGAAATCGGATTTACTACGGTCTAACCGCTCCAGAGTTTGTTGTACCTGTTTTAACTGGTTGGATACATAGGATACCCTCACCTGAATCTCCGCCTGAGCAGCTTTTTCATAACAATAAGTCAGATGTGGGATGATATCCACAATCAAAGAAAGAGCCTGTTCTTCGTGGAGAGTCTGCCGGCATACATCGATGGTTCGTTGCATTATTTCTCGAATAAAGCTCAAAAGGTTGCTTTCTCTGGCTTCCAGGTCAGTCTGGGTGAGGGATGAAGCCCACTCATCCAGAACTGGATCCAACCATTCTGGATTGCCTGTTTCTACAGCCTGAGTGAGAAGAAAGAAAAACCGTTCGAGTTGAGCACGGAGATCATCACGAATATTCAAGGACCGCGCCATGGCTTCAGTTGCGCGGCTCAACCAGATGGGTTGTAGATTGCGAAGCAATTCAGGCTCTTGCATCTTTGAATTAAACAATAGGTACCCTGTTTAATACTATTTTACCACCCCCTCTGGTGGATCCATTGTACAAGGACGCGCCCAACGGCGGCAAGGCTTTCTGGAGAGACTTTATCGGGAGTATCTGAAGTTTTGTGCCAGTAAGGATAGTCAAAGTCAATGATGTCAACTGCAGCAATCCCACGCTGTAAGAAGGGGGTGTGATCGTCTAGCATACTGAACCTGGGGTAGGGGAGGAAGCGACTAGAAAAACCCAGGTCAGCTGCAATCTGCCAGATTTCTTCCTGTAACTTGGTATCGGAATTGCGCTCGAAATAAATTTGTTGGTCAGCGTCACCAATCATATCTATGATGATTACTGCTTCGGGGAGAACGGTTAATTGCTGAGCGTAATAAGAAGATCCAATGATCCAGGGGAGGCCATTGATCTCTCCCTGATCTTCAACATCGAAAAAAACCAGGTTGATGTCTTTGGTTTCTTTGGGAAGAACGCGGGCAATTTCCAGGAGTACAGCTACTCCAGAGGCACCGTCATTGGCGCCTGGGACGGGTTGATTACGCTGATCGGGATTTTCATCCTGATCTGCCAGTTGCCGGGTATCGTAATGAGCTCCCAGGATGAGCCGGGGAGATAAGGAACCACGGTGGGCAATGATGTTGATAACCGGAATGCCGGAAATTGTGGTTTCTTGTAGCAACACTTCCCAATGATGGCGCTGCAGCTGAGAGGTTATATACTTCACCGCGGCATGGTGTGCGGGGCTACCGGGTATACGCGGCCCCATTTGCACCTGGGCAAGCACATGTTGGTAGGCTTGTTTCCCATCGAATCGAACTGGTTTGAGCAATGGCCAGAGGAAGCTTACCAGAATGATAGCCCCGACCAGGAGGGTAAAGAAAAGTAAAATGCGAGATTTCCTGAACGGGCTACCCGAATGCGTGAATGGGTGGGATGAGGTCATGAGCATTTATCCAGAGTTCAAGGTCGGTCAGTGCACGAGAGACATATTGCATTGACCGTTTCCGTTTATCGTGTTCCAGGTCTGGTAGAGGGGAAAGGATACCGAAATTGGCTTTCATGGGTTGAAAGTCTTTCAGAGAGGCATGGGTTATGTAATGACATAACGCCCCAATCATGGTCGTCGGCGGAGGAGTCACCGGGGGGAGGCTGCGAGCAAGGCGGGCAGCATTGATGCCGGCGAGAAGCCCCGTGGCGATGTTACCCATATATCCTTCGACGCCGGTAATTTGGCCGGCAAAGAGAATATTTTCTTGAGACTTTAATTGTAAGGTGGAATGCAATAAAACAGGTGAAGCAAGAAAGGTATTCCGGTGCATTTGTCCGAAGCGTTCAAACTCAGCCGATTCAAGCCCCGGGATCAGACGGAAAACGCGTTTTTGTTCCTGGTAAAGCAGATTGGTTTGGAATCCAACCATATTATACAGGGTGCCAGCCAGGTTATCCTGGCGTAGCTGAACTACAGCATAAGGCCTCCGGCCTGTATGGGGATCTCTGAGGCCAACAGGTCTCATGGGGCCGAATGCCAGAGCTTGCAATCCCCGCGATGCGATTACTTCAACAGGCAGGCAACCCTCAAAAAAAGCCCCGGCACGTACCCCTTCCAGGATAGGAGTTTCAAAGTCACGCAGGGGAATCCTCTCTGCATGAATTAATTCTGTAACAAAATGTTCATATTCTTCGCGAGTCAGCGGGCAGTTAATATAATCTCCCTCAGGTTGTTCGGTTTTGCCGTATCGAGACGCTCTGAAGGCTTTTTCCATATTGATGGTATCAGCTCGAACAACCGGGGCGATGGCATCAAAAAAGAAAAGGTGCTCCTGCCCTGTGATCATCTGAATGGACTGACTCAGGCCAGGAGAGGTGAGAGGGCCTGACGCAATCACCGTCAGTGAGGATGGTATTTCAAGGACCTCCTCACGGACGAGAGTGATCATTGGGTGACTGGCGATGACCTCGGTAACTTTTTGAGAGAATGCTTCCCGATCAACGGCTAAAGCAGATCCGGCAGGGATGCTGGTTGTTTCCGCGATCTGCAGAAGCAAAGACCCTAGCCGGCGTAGCTCCTCTTTAAGTAAACCTGAAGCACGGTCTTGAAGGTTGGATCCAAGTGAGTTTGAGCAGACGAGTTCGGCCAGATTTCCACTGACATGAGCGCCGGTTGGTTTAGAGGGACGCATTTCGTAGAGTCGCACCTTCATCCCTCGTATGGCCGCCTGCCATGCAGCTTCGCTTCCAGCTAATCCGCCTCCAATTACGATTAATTCTTCCATTGGAATTTGATTTTACCATCAAAAGGGGTGGCACAGAACTTGCAACATTTTTTAACCAAGGCTATACTGTTTTCAAGGATCGACTGACATGTTCCAGCATCTACCTGTTCACACCATTCGCCCATTGACCACGGCACATCTGGCTCAGACGATGACATTATTGAGCCTTACATCGGGTGAGCTTCAACAACAGATTGAGGCCGAGTTAGCCTCCAATCCGGCGTTGGAATTGGTGGATGAAATTCGCTGTCCAACCTGTCGCCGTCTGTTGCGTAATGGGGGGGTATGTCCTGTTTGTAGTCGGCCTTCTTTGAAAAGTGAGGATGATCCCATCGTCTTTGTTTCTACCCGAGATGTTGTCTCAGGCTTTGGGGATGTGGAAGAAAAAGATGATTATGAGGACACAGGTTCTGCATCCACTGAAGACCTGGCTACCTATGTATTTCGGCAAGTAGCTCCCGATGTATCCGTGGAAGACCGTGGGATTGCCGCGTTTCTATTAACACATCTGGATGAAGATGGTCTACTCACGGTCTCACTTGAAGAAGTAGCGGCATACTTGCACGTGCCTTTGACACGGGTATTTGGGGTACAAAAAATTATTCAACGAGCAGACCCCCTGGGTGTGGGGTCTTGCAGTACTACGGAAGCGTTGCTGGTTCAGGTTGATGTGTTGCGTGAAAGCCGCCATGTACCCGAAAATCTAGAACGGGTCATTCGGGATGGGATGGATTATTTAAGCCGCAGACAATATCACGAGCTTGCTAAATCTCTGGGTATGGCGGACGAGGCCGTGAGGGAGTGTGCAAGGTTTATTGCGGAAAACCTTAATCCCTTTCCGGGAAGGTCCTCTTGGGGGGATATTCGAGAACCTTCTGGACCGCAGACGCAAATATTTTATCGCCCTGACATCATCATTAGTCGGTTAACCGGTGAGCCTGATAGTCAACTTGTGGTGGAAATTTTGTTTCCACTCTGGGGGACTTTACGGGTAAACCCTCTCTTTAAGCAAGCGATTCGCCAGGCAGAAGATGAAAACAAGGAAAGTATGAAAGAAGACCTGGAGCGGGCATCCCTTTTTATCAAATGCCTTCAACAGCGAAACCACACCATGCAGCGATTAATGGCACAAATTGCCACCCTACAACGTGATTTTATTCTCTATGGAGAGAAATATCTCAGGCCGATCACCCGGGCCTACCTGGCAAAAGTGTTGGGGGTTCATGAATCGACCATTTCACGTGCGGTAGCTAATAAATCGGTTCAATTACCCAATCGCAAGATCATTCCACTGGCGGATTTTTTTGACCGCAGTCTTAGTGCGAGAATGGTTTTGAAGGAAATCATCCATCAGGAAGCCCGCCCACTCAGCGATTCAGAGCTGGTTCAACTTCTGGCAGAGAGAGGGTATGAAGTAGCCCGGAGAACTGTGGCAAAATATCGAGCCATGGAGGGGATTCTGCCCGCTAACTTAAGGAGGACCGGTTAAATGGCCCATGGTTGATTTTGGTTGGTTTCACAAAATGTTTCGAATCCCCTGGCAGAATGATCTACCGGGGGGTAATGAGTTTAATACTGTGCTGGAATTGATCGATAAGCCAGCACTTCTGGTGAGTAAAAAAGATGGGCTTATTTACAGATACAACCAGGCTTTTTTGAAACTCTCGAAGTTTGAGGCAAATGAAGTTGCCAGAGAAAAAGTAACGAAGGTCATTACAGGTATTTCTGATGAAGATTACGCTGCGGCAAACGAGAAGGACGTAATTCTGCTAAGACAGGGTCAAGAAGCATGTAAAGTAAAGTTAACTTCCAGAGAGATTAAGGACGGAAGAAGCGGTTTTTATCTATTTATCCTTACCCTGCCACCCCCTAACAACAGTTCGGAACCTGAGTTACCTATGGAAAAGGTAACCCAGGTAATCGATCTTCTTGATGAAGCGGCCATGGAGGGAAATTTTATTGAAGTGCTGCATAAAGTGGGCGTCAAGATGGCAGAGGTGTTGGATGCACCGTTTTTATGTTTATATCAGGCTGATCCAGAAAAACCCAGACTGACCAAGTTCATGGAGTGTTCTTCTGAAGGGGAAATTTTCCCAGACCATATTTCCTCTGTAAGCTTAGCTAGGCTGGCGCGGGTAGGTCTCTGGCAACCTGGAAAAAGACTTATTTCGGATCTTCATCAAATCGGTCATGAGTTTGGCTTTCAATACATAGGAACTGCTCCTTTGGGTCAACCGGGACAATTGTTTGGTTTACTGGTCGTTGCTGATCGTAAAAAACCAGCGGCATGGATCATGGACGCCTTGAACCTTTTTGGGATAGAAATCAGCCGATTCATTGAACATCATGTACTGGTTGAAAATCTGCGGTGTGATTTGTTAGCTCTCAATCAATCCTTAGAGACCTTCCGGGTGATAACCGAAAATGCCCAGGAAGGAATATTGATCCTTAATCCGGCCATGGAAATTACGGCTATGAACCCCGCCGCCGAGTGGATGCTTGGATATGCGGAATGGGAAGTTAAGTCTCAGAAAGCTGATACGGTATTAATCGGCCCGGATAGCCTCATTCCGGCACTGGAGGCCGCAGCAAGGGGAATACCCACCCACAACATCGGAAATGTGTCTCTTCATCGAAGACATGGGCAGTTGTTTCCGGCGCATATTCAAACGATTCCGGTGAGTGACGGAGATCAGGTTGTGGCTCTGGTGGTGTTAGTGACGGATATTTCAGAGAATGAGGAAATTCGGATTCGCAGTCAGCAATTGGAGCAGCGAGCAATTCTTGGAGAAGTTACTGCAGTTTTCGCCCATGAAGTACGGAATCCAATCAATAATATTTATACGGGGTTGCAATTACTCTCAGCGACCCTTCCAGCAGATGACCCACATCAGGATCACTTGACCCGTCTACAGAATGATTGTGTCCGTCTCAACCACTTGATGGAATCGGTTTTAAATTTCTCGCGCAATACCCAGTACAGATTCGAGGCGATCGATCTGGCTTTGTTGTTGAAGCGCCTTTTGGAACGGTGGCATCCGAGATTTTCGAAGGTCAATATTCATCCTTTCTTTCATGTTGAAAACAACACTCCTCTGGTATATGCTGATCCTCGTGCCATGGAACAGGTGTTTACAAACTTAATCAGTAATGCCACCGATGCGATGAGTAAAAATGGTGGAAATCTTGCCGTGAGGATCGGCCCTAAAAATGTGCTTCCCAACCGGCCTCAGGTGGTTGTTACGGTATCTGATGACGGGCCGGGTATTCCTGATGAAATCCGCGATCGGATCTTTGAGCCTTTTGTGACTACAAAAAGTAATGGAACGGGTCTGGGGTTGGCGATTACAAAACGTATTATTACGGCGCACCATGGAAGTATTCAAGTGAGTTCTTTCCCTGGCGGGACAATGTTTGAGGTCACCTTACTTGCTTACAATGGAGAGGAATCATGAGCCTTACGGTATTAATTGTGGATGATGAAGAGACTTTTCGAAAGAATACAGAAACTTATCTGGCTTCAAAGGGATATGAAGTGATTGGGGTGGGTTCCCTGGCAGAAGCCAAGGAGCACCTTCAAAAAGGAAAGGCTGATCTGATCCTTCTCGATGTCCAATTGCCCGATGGATATGGTCCAAATCTTCTTTATGAAACGACCGGAATGGTTTACCGTCCACCGATCATCCTGGTTACAGCCTATGGTGATATAGAAATGGCTGTAGATGCGATGCGAAATGGTGCGCATGATTTTTTAACGAAACCTATCCAATACAGCCAGCTTGAGAAATCAATCGAAAGAGCCGGTGAAATTGTTACCATGCGGCGTGAATTGTTACACTGGCGTCAAATTCAAAAGACATGCGATTTTGTAATCGGGAAGAGCCCCAGGATGCAGACGATGATCGCTCAGGCACAAAAGGCGGCAACGGCGTCGGTTTCTGTTCTCATCACCGGTGAGACTGGCACGGGAAAAGAGGTATTAGCAAAGTTTATTCATCAATCCAGCCCGCGTTCGAACAAACCCTTTATTGCGATTAATTGCGCTGCGATTCAACCCACCATGCTGGAAGCAGAACTTTTTGGTTTTGAAGCAGGTGCGTTTACCGGAGCAGATCGGCGAAAGCATGGCCTCATGGAAGTGGCGGATGGTGGAATTCTGTTCCTCGATGAAATCAGTTCTATGCCAATGGATATTCAGGCCAAATTACTCCGCGCTCTGGAAGAAAGAGCTTTCCGGCGAGTAGGGGGAACAACGCTTATCAAAGTGGATGTACAACTGATTGCGGCATCGAATAGAGATTTAAAAACCATGATTCGGGATGGGCATTTTCGTGAAGACCTGTATTATCGATTAAAAGTAGTGGATCTTCACCTGCCACCTCTTCGTGAACGCAGGGAGGATATTCCGGAACTGGTGGGCTTTTTTATTCGGTTGAATAATGCTCGTCTGGGATTCAATGTGCGGGATATAACTTCTCGTGCCCTGGAAGCATTAATGTCTTACCGTTGGCCGGGAAATATCCGAGAATTAAGTAACTCTATTGAACGAGCAATGTTGTTTTGTAACGGAGAGGTAATTGACCTGGCTGACCTACCCGATCTGGAGTAGAAGTCTGCTCAAACAAAGAGGTAGGGTTCGTACTATAATGGAATTATGGCTGGAATCACCATTTCTCGGCAGATGGGGAGTCTTGGGAGACAGGTGGCCACAGAGGCAGCTCAAAAGTTGGGTTTTAAGCTGGTCTGGCGCGACCTTATCAACCAGGCGGCGATTCGTGCCGGGGTGCCAGAAGTAGCTCTTGCCACTATTGATGAATCAGGAATCATGGGGTTAAGGCCTTCACGGAGTGCTCAGCAGGCATACCACCAGGCGGTGAAACAGGTTTTGAGGGAGCTTGCTGAAGAAGGTGATGTGGTTATTATTGGTAGAGCTGGCCAGGTGATTCTTCAGGACGTGAAAGATTTTCTCCATGTCAGGGTAGTGGCCCCAAAATCTTTGAGGGTGAAACGAGTCATGGAAGAAAAAAAGCTGCCTCTGGAAGTGGCGCAGGCGATGGTTGAGACCAGCGATCACAATCGCACCGTTTATCTTCGGCGTTATTACCATGTGGATGTTGATGATCCACTCCTTTACGACCTGGTTATCAATACCCAGGATCTGGCTGCTACGGATGCAGCTGAAATCATTTGTGCCGCATTTTTTCGCCACATTCACGAAAATAGAGATTGAATAATAACCCGACTACTCCTCCTGCGAAATTCGTTCATCCCATCGAAGAAGTTTTTGCGCGCATTTTAGATTTTTATGGGGTTCGATGGGAGTACGAACCGCGTACTTTCCCTCTGGAATGGGATGAAGCAGGGAATGTCATTGAGGCATTTACACCAGATTTCTATCTTCCTGAGCAAAATTTATACGTGGAATTGACGACTCTTCGACCTCAATTGACTACCAAAAAGAACCGAAAGTTAAAACGCATTCGGGAGTTATACCCGGGGATTAATATCAAATTATTCAAAAGGCGCGAATTGAGGAACATGATGCTACGCTTCGGTTTAACCGAAGAGGCCGAACGGATTCTTGGCTCAGATGCTCAGGATGTGTAAGGATGAAAAAAAACATTCCGGTTGAATTTCAAGAACTCAGTCGAGACATTCAAGAAGTGTTTCTGACCCAAGAGGAGATCCATCAGCGTGTGATCGATCTGGGTAGTGAAATTGCTCGAGATTACGCCGGAAAAAAGCCTCTGCTCGTTGGAGCCTTAAAAGGGGTGATGTGTTTTCTGGCTGATCTGGTGCGAGCGATACCAATAGTGGTAGAAGTCGATTTTATGGCAGTATCCAGCTATTCCAGTGAAGAACGCGATCGGGGGGTAGTGCGAGTGATCAAGGATCTGGATCTATCCATTACGGATAGGCATGTTATTTTTGTAGAAGACGTTGTGGATACCGGATTAACCCTGAATTATTTGCTGCGGAGTCTTCAGGCACGTGGGCCAGCTTCTCTAGAGGTTTGTGCCTTATTGAATAAAACCAGCCGCAGACTGGTTGAAATTCCAATTCGATATAAAGGGTTTGACATGCCAGATTATTTTATTGTGGGATATGGATTGGATTATGGAGAAAGATATCGAAATTTACCTTTTATAGGTATCCTCAAACCAGAAGTTCTCTTTGGTAAAAATTAAAAATCAGGGGCCCCAAGTAACCCGTCCAGCTTTCTCATTCCTTTGAGTGCCTAGTCCCTTTTTAGTTTTGCACTTTTGTGGTGCCGATTTACTTTCGGCCCACTGACAAAACCTAATCGGTTTATGACTGAGGCCTCGATGAGTGCTTACCGAATTTCTCGGGGCTCCCTTTATCCGAAGGTTCTTAACCTTCGGCAATTTTATAGTAGCAAGAGGAAGATTAAAAGTCAAGCAGTTAAGTTAAGAATTCAATAAAAACTATGGGTGATATTCCCGGTTGACAATTATTTATCAATTGGCTTTGGCTCACTCATAAGGGCTTGAAATATACAGATGGGGTTGTCAGAAGTCTGTGGAAAGATGGTTGAGATTTTCAAGATGGTGAATTGTAGTGTTTGTTCCAGTATATAGCGATCCATTTCACACAAAACAGGATGAGCTTTCCAGATCACTGAGTAAGGGCAATTTCGGAAGAAGAAGCGAGGTCCTTCACGCCGGGCTTCCCAGCTGGCTTTGTAATGATGCTGATTGAGTAATTCAACCAGGCGGTTATTTTTATGCGCATTGTTTTTCAGTTTTTGTAAATTCGACCCAAAAAACAGAGCCAGGTAGTTTATCAGGTCTTTTTCGTTAATTTGAGAGTTTTTAATCAGGAACTCCCATAAGCCATTGGTTAACCAGGTCAGATTGTGCGGTCGAAGAGACCACGAAAGACTATATCGTTTACATCGGTGGCCTCGTCTGGTGGTTTCTTCAGTTAAAGGCGAGCTTTCTATCACCAGGCCTTCCCTTCGTAATTGTCCGAGGTGATATCGGGCCCCTGCCTCGGTTATCTGAAACTGTCTCGCAATCTCTCGTGAAGATACGGAAGAGTGATTCTCCAGGTAAGAGAGAATGGCTCTTCGAGTTGATTCGGAGGACATGCACTAATTATAACTTCACATGTGAATTATGCAAAATTATTTTCGCGCAAATTCGACTTGACAGTACATTAGCTAATGTTACAATGAGTCAAAAGGGTTTTATGTTTATCGATAGCTGATTAAAAATTGAAATACTGGCACACATGGAATTCAACATACAGGCCCAAGGAATCAAAAAATGAACCCAATCGAAACGCTTGATTCACCTGGATATGATATTCCCCCAGAAATGCGCGGGCAGGTCAATATCACGACCATTGATCGAATCTATAATTGGAGCCGAAAGAACTCCTTATGGCCGATGATGTTTGGTCTGGCCTGTTGCGCCATAGAAATGATCTGTACTGCCGCCAGCCGTTATGACTTCTCGCGGTTTGGAATGGAAGTGATGCGTCCCAGCCCACGCCAGGCAGATGTGATGATTGTATCGGGAACGGTTACAAAGAAGATGGTTCCGCAGATTGTGCGCTTATATAACCAGATGCCAGAACCCAAATATGTTGTCGCGATGGGAGCCTGTGCCTCCGGAGGGGGCCCTTTCAAAGAAGGATACAATGTAGTCTCTGGAATTGACAAGTTTTTACCGGTTGATGTGTATATTCCGGGATGCCCCCCTACGCCGCAGGCGTTGCTTCACGGGTTAATGACTCTCCAGAAAAAAGTTGAAAAAGAATCCATCAAAACCTCTCGCTGGTACTCACGCAGGCCTGTTCCTCCGATTCCGGTGCCCGTACTGGGGCCGGACTTAATGAGCCCGGCTAAATTTGAAGAGATTCGTGAATACACTCGTAAGCTAGCAGAGGAACAGGCTCAGGGCGTCGAAGGAGATCAATCAACCCAAGATGCTGGGCAGGGAGGTGCTGCATGACTGACCATGAGTCGACGCTTACAACCAGGCATGGTGATCTCCTGCCCGATTGGGTGGTAGCAGATTCCAGGCCGGGATACGAAGGTGTCATTGTCCCGGTAAGTCGCCTGATTGAGTTTGCTTTCCTTCTACGGGACAAACTTGGATATGATTTGCTATCATCGGTGACCGGAGTGGATTATTTGCCTGATGGAAAGATGGAGGTGGTTTATCACGCCCTTCAGACGATCGGCGGTGCGCCATTTGTCTTCAAGGTGCAGGTTCCACGGGAAGATCCGATAGTGCCGTCTGTCGTTCCAGTCTGGCCTGGAGCGGATTTTCAGGAGAGAGAAGCCTGGGATTTGCTCGGGATTCGTTTCGAGGGCCATCCGGACTTACGGCGAATTTTGATGTGGGAAGGCTTCGAAGGACATCCGTTGCGCAAGGATTGGAAAGAACCTTATTATGAAGAAGATGCCAAACCGTATAAAAGCCGGTGGCCTGAGGGCCATGTCCGACGGGCGGAAGATGTAGCTCCGCTTCATGATAACGTCCAATATCCTCCTGGATTTGATCCAGAAAGTTGGACGCCCGACGGAGACGAAGCTCTCTACAGAGGTTTACGGAAGTACCTGGAGGATTCAGGATCAGAGCTTAAAACTGACCGCCTGATTGTAAATCTTGGGCCTCAGCATCCGTCGACCCATGGGGTATTCAGAATGGTGGTGGTTCTGGATGGTGAGACCATTGTGGATCTTAAGCCGGTTTTTGGATACCTCCATCGAAATCATGAGAAAATTGGTGAACGTTGTACCTGGATTCAGAATATGCCTTTCACTGACCGGCTGGATTATATCAGCTCGATGAGTAATAATTTTGGATATGCTCTGGCTGTGGAAAAGCTAATGGGGATAAAGCCCCCTGAAAGAGCAGAATATATCCGGGTGATGATGGCAGAATTAACCAGAATCGTGAGCCATTTAGTCGCTGTCGGCTTTTTATTAAATGATCTGGGGGCGTTTTTCACACCAGTGCTTTATGCACTTGAAGAGCGGGAGTTGATTCTGGATATTTTTGAGGCAGTTTCAGGCTCGCGGATGATGTGTAATTACTTCCGCTTTGGGGGGGTGGCTCGCGATCTTCCTGAGGGGGTGCTGGAGCGGGTGCGGGATCTGGTGGAAAATCGATTGCCCAGAAAAATAGATGAAATTGATCGATACCTCACGAAGAACGAAATCGTCCGTACCCGTTGTGAGGGAGTAGGTGTGTTAACAGCTGAGCGGGCAATCGCATTGTCAGCCACAGGGCCTGTATTACGGGCTTCCGGGGTGCCTTATGATCTAAGGCGGGCTGATCCATACAGCATTTATGATCGTTTTGAGTTTGATGTAGCTGTGCGTTACCATGGTGATATTTACGACCGGTACTTAATCCGTCTAGACGAGATTCGCCAGAGTATACGCATTCTTAAGCAGGTGTTGCGCGATATCCCTGAAGGCCCGGTTATTTCTGGAAAACCCCAATGGCAGGTCCGTGTACCTACCGGGGAATCGTATGGACGGGTGGAGGGTCCCAAAGGAGAATTGGGGTTTTATGTGGTATCAAACGGGAAACCCAATCCCTGGCGATACCATGTGCGAGCTCCCTCTTTTATCAATCTGCATACCCTCGCTGAAATGGCACGAGGAGGCAAAGTGGCAGATGTGGTGGTTATTCTGGGATCGATCGATATTGTGCTTGGTGAAGTGGACCGATAGGAGGTGATATGAATGGAATGGGTGTCTTAAAAGGTTTAGCGGTCACATTCCGGCACTTTATCGATACGTATCTGGAAGATTTTAAAGCTGGAAAAAAGCGCTACTTTACCGAGGAGGGCATTCGTCAGCGTGCATCGATAGAAGCCAAAGGTATTTTCTCAATCCAGTACCCCGAAGAAAAGCTACCGGTACCGGAAGAATTCCGGTATATTCCTTTTCTTGTATATGATGAGGGGGAAAATGGAGAAAGGGCTTTACGTTGCACTTCGTGTGGTATTTGTGCCAAAGTTTGCCCTCCGCAGTGTATTTGGATTGTGCGCACAAATGACCCTGTGACGGGTAAGCCTGTGCCGGCCCCTGCTGAATTTTATATTGATGTAGATATCTGCATGAATTGTGGTTATTGTGCTGAGTATTGCCCATTTGATGCGATTAAAATGGATCATAACTATGAAATTGCATCCTACGATCGCTTTAAGGAGCATATTTTCGACTTGAATAAATTGAGTAAACCAGCCTCATATTATGCAAAGATTCGGCCAGCGAATTTTGCCAGGGAAACCGCAGAGCGAGAAGCCAAAGCCGCAAAAAAGGCTGCTCCATGATGAGAATGGTTGAGGTGTTTGGTTTTGAGTATGTGAGGTGATTGGATGTATAATCCGGACACTGAGTTACTTTTTCCCCTTCGGGTACTTCCACAGCTTGCGAGTTTGCGTGGAGAAGAGTGGCGGAAATTAGTTGAAAGGGTAAGCCAACCTACAGCCAGTCAGATCGAGCGGTGTTCTTTTGTCCTGATGATGGTGAGGATGGGTGGATGTATCAGTTGTAATTCGGATTCATTCCGGGCAATGAGAGGGTGTACGATCTGTGCGAAACAAACAGTGCGTCGTTTTAAAGGCGCAGATAAGGATCTCGTTGAACAACACCGGTTGTTGCAGAAAGAAGTGGAACAGTTCTTGAAAGGACAGTCAGAAAACCTTTCAGGTGATATTAACGGAAATATTACGAAAGGATAAATCATGGGAGTTTCCAAGGAAGATGTTCTGGCGGCACTCAGCAGTGTTCAGGAGCCAGAGCTTCACAAAGATTTAGTCACACTTCGGATGATTCGTGATCTCGAAGTTGAGGGGGAGCAGGTGCGATTTACCATTATGCTGACCACCCCCGCCTGCCCTTTGCGAACAAAAATTGAGAAGGAAGCTCGAGAAGCAGTGCTGGCGGTTCCTGGGGTAAGCCGGGTTGAGATTAAAATGGACGCCAGTGTCCCTTCTGATGGAAGGCAACGCGGGCTGTTGTCTTTACCGGTGCGGAATATTGTGGCTGTTGCTTCCGGTAAGGGTGGAGTCGGTAAGTCCACCATTGCGGTCAATATTGCTGTGGCATTGGCCCAAAAAGGGGCGCGGGTGGGTTTGCTGGATGCTGATATTTACGGCCCTAATATCCCTACGATGATGGGAGTAAATCGATTACCCCCACAAAACGGGCAAAAACTCATCCCCGCCGAAGCTTATGGGGTGCAGGTAATGTCCATTGGTTTTCTAGTAAAACCCGGGCAACCTTTGATCTGGCGCGGTCCAATGCTCCACTCAGCCATCCGGCAGTTTCTGGCCGATGTTGCCTGGAATGAGCTTGATTATATGGTGATTGACTTGCCCCCCGGAACAGGGGATGCACAATTAAGCCTGGCGCAGTCTGTACCGTTAAGTGGAGGGGTGATCGTGACCCTGCCTCAGCAGGTCTCTCTTGAGGATGCTCGCCGGGGGCTTGAGATGTTCCGGGAATTGAATGTTCCCATCCTTGGGGTTATCGAGAATATGAGTTATCTCGAACTGGCTGATGGATCGAGAATCGACATCTTTGGCAGTGGAGGCGGCCGCGCACTGGCAGAGGCGGCAGGAGTGGCTTTTCTTGGTTCGGTACCCATGGACCCCGCGGTGCGGGTAGGAGGGGATACAGGAACTCCGATTGTTCTATCCAGGCCAGATTCCCCCACAGCCCAGGCGTTCAGTGCTCTGGCTGAGACCATAGCCGCCAGATTGAGCGTTGCGGCGCTTCAGCCATCATCAACGCCGGTTATTCGTATAGAAGAATGAGTTTATGAATCGTACCGTGAGTCCTGTTATTGTTGGGGTTCGCTTTTCAAAGGTTGGGAAAATATACCATTTCGATGCCAGCCTGGTGCCGGATGTGCAACCGGGGGATTCGGTTGTCGTTGAGACCAGTCGCGGGTGGCAAATTGGGACCGTGGCGACTCTTGAGCCAACCCCTGAAACGCTCCCAGAGGGATTGAAACAAATCGATCGGAGAGCTACACCTCGAGACCTCGCGATCCGTGATATGTGGAAAGCGAAAGAGCCCGAGGTATTGGCGGCGAGCCGTAAACGTGCCAGTGAACTTAATCTGGTTGGGGTAAAAATCATTGCGGCAGATTACAGCTTTGATGGCAGCCGGTTATCGATCATGTTTTCAAGCGAGACCGACGAGAAAGTCGATATGAAGTCGCTGCGCCAGGACATGCAACGGCAATTTGCTCCAGCTCAGGTTGAGTTACGGCAAATTGGTCCCCGGGATGTGGCTAAACTGCTGGGAGGAATGGGGGCCTGTGGTCTGGAGCAGCGATGCTGTTCGCAATTCCTGTGCGAATTTAGCTCAATCTCGATCAAAATGGCAAAAGAACAGGGAATTTCCCTGACACCAACCGAAATTACGGGAATGTGTGGACGGCTTCGTTGCTGTTTAATTTATGAGTTTCAACAATATGCCGATGCTCGCGCGCAACTTCCTAAACGGAATAAGCGGGTAATGACCCCCGATGGGGAGGGGCGGGTGGTCGATGTGGTGCCCTTACGAGAGTCGGCTATTGTAGAATATCCGGATGGTATCCGGCGTGAGGTGAAGAAGGAACTGCTTACGGTTATTGACGAAGGAGCGCCGTCACCCGTCAGACCTGAGCCTGAAACGGTAGAAAATGGGCTTGAGGGTGATAATTTCGATGAGGTACCGGGAGAAGAAAACTTGCCGTCTGTTGCTTCAACACCTCAGGGGTCAGTTTCTCAGAATCAGTCAACGCGGAATATAACGCCCCAGAAACAACGCCCATCCTCACGTAAAAAAGAGCAACCGGCAAATGGCCAGCCGCACACAGGACGGAGCCATCCCAAGAGTCGTGGCAGGCGAGGTGGAAAGAATCGGCAACAGGGATCTAATGAAGCCTGATGCACAGCGTCTCTTTCAATTTGCCCAGGACGTTCGACGAGAACTTCATCGACATCCTGAACTTGGGTTTCAAGAAATTCGAACGGCGGGAATTATTGCCGGGGAATTATCCTGGCTTGGAATTGAAGTTCAAACCGGAGTGGCAAAAACCGGTGTTGTGGGTTTACTGGATGGGGGCAAAGGGAATGGACCGGTGGTGCTCCTCCGTTTTGATATGGACGCACTCCCGATTCAGGAAGAGACCGGTGTTTCTTATGCTTCCGAAATCCCTGGGATAATGCATGCCTGTGGACATGATGGTCATGTTGCCATTGGATTAACCGTAGCGCGGATGCTTTCAGAAATACGACAAGAGTTGCGTGGGGTGGTTAAATTTGTATTTCAGCCGGCTGAAGAGGGTTTGGGAGGGGCTGAAGCCATGATCCGAGATGGGGTGCTTGAAAATCCCCGTCCAGATGTGGCACTGGCAATTCATCTCTGGAATGAGAAACCTGTGGGCTGGTATGGAGTAACTGAAGGGCCTCTCATGGCAGGGGCTGACCTGTTTAAAGTAAGGATTTTAGGTAAAGGTGGTCATGGGGCTTTGCCGCACCAGGCTATTGACCCGATTGCAACCAGCGCAAGTATTATTCAAGCGCTGCAAACCATTGTTTCACGGAATGTATCTCCTCTTAATGCCGCAGTCCTTTCTATCACCAGGGTGAGGGCCGGTGAAGCCTATAATATTATTCCACAGGAAGTTGAACTGGGTGGAACGATACGAACTTTTGATCCAGAGGTGAGGAAACTGGTGCTTACCAGGTTTGAAGAAACTATCCGAAACATCTCGACGGGTATGCAGTGCAGGGCGGAGGTTGAAGTGACTGAGCTAACCCCGCCGGTAGTGAATCACCCGGAAGTGGCAAACCGGGTGAAGGCGAGTATTGAAAACAATCTTCCAGGGAGCAGGATAGAGCCGGATTGCAGAACGATGGTCTCAGAAGATATGGCTTTTATCTTACGGGAGGTTCCCGGTTGTTATATTTTAGTTGGTTCGGCGAATCCTGATGCAGGTTTATCTTACAGCCATCATCACCCCAAATTTGATTTTGATGAGAGCGCCATGGTTGGTGCCTGTGAACTGATGACTGGGGTGGTTCGCGAATGGTTGGGTTGAACACGCCGATTTAGTCCCTAATTAGACCAAATAAATCATGAGTGTTTGTCCCATATCTGGTTGGTTTTTGATTGCTTGCCACATATGGTGATAAAAAGTTGTAAATCAGGCGGATTTGCCCCCATATGTGGGGTTTCAAAAGTCGCCCACCATTTTTGGGACAAACACATCATGAATGCATCTTGACATTATGAATTGTCCGTGCTAAAGTATTGTTACGATTAAACAGATTAAACTGATTAAATATGGCTAGCTATTCTGGCGAAAAACCCTTTTCGGATTACTTCTCTCCTTTTTTGATATATCTGGCTACCCATTTCTCGGATGGAGAACGATTACCGGCACTCTCTGTAATCAGCCGAGAATTAGGGGTTAGCCTGGCGAGCTTGAGAGAGCAGCTTGAAGTAGCTCGAGCCCTGGGTGTGGTGGAGGTAAAGCCGAAAACAGGCATTCGCCGATTAAGTTATTCATTTAAGCCGGCAGTCATCCATAGCTTGAATTATGCCATGCTGGTGGATGAACGAAATTTCCGCCGATTTGCTGAATTACGAACCCACATCGAGGCCGCCTACTGGTATCAGGCGGTCTCTTTATTAACGGAAAATGATCTTGAGGTATTGGAATGTCTGCTGAAAAAGGCAGAAGAAAAATTGTCAAGCGATCCCCCCCAGATTCCACACCCTGAGCATCGGGAACTTCATCTGACTATTTTCAAACGGCTGGAAAATCCTTTTGTTTTTGGGATTCTGGAAGCTTACTGGGATTTGTATGAGGCGGTTGGTTTGGCTCTCTATACAGACATTCATTACTTAAAGACGGTCTGGAATTACCATCGTCAGATGGTTGAAGCCATCCGGCAAGGCGAAGTAGACCGGGGTTACCGGGCTTTGCTTGAGCATGCTGATTTGCTTCAGGCAAGGGCTCCATCTGTCAGAAGGCAAACTTTTGAGTGATCCATTCCAAGGAGTATTTATGTCTCAACATCAACCAGATATGATTTCGACATCTACCCCGGAACGGCAACCAGTAGTTAATGATTTTTCAATTACTTTTTGTACGGTTAATGGTTCGGGGAGTGCTACATCTAACTTGACCGTCTTACGGGCCATTTTTAAAATGGGAATCCCTGTTTCGGGTAAGAATATATTTCCATCGAATATCCAGGGATTACCCACGTGGTATTCGATTCGAGTAAATAAAGATGGATTTACTGCCAGGGTGGAAAAAGACGATATTATTGTGGCGATGAACCCGGCGACGTTCATTCAAGATCTCGACTATGTTGTGCCAGGGGGAATGGTTCTTTATTCGGATGATATCAAATTGACCCCGACGCGTAGCGATTTAACGTATTACCCGATGCCGGTAAAACAATTAATCCGAAGTATCGATATCACGCCCCAATTAAGAGATTTTGTTTCGAATATGATTTATGTGGGAGTTCTGGCCTGGTTGATTGGTATCGATATGGAAGCCATCCGGGCTGCACTGGAATATCACTTCAAAGGGCGTGCCAAGCCGGTTGAAACGAACCTTGCAGCGATCCGGGTGGCATATGATTGGGCCGCTGCTAATCTCCAGGAGAACCACACCTATCGCCTTCAGCCTATGAAAGCAACCGAAGGAATGATCCTTTCGGATGGCAATACAGCGGCAGCGCTGGGGGCCATTTATGGAGGAGTTCAGTTTGTGGCCTGGTACCCAATTACACCGGGTTCTTCACTCCCTGAAGCGTTAATAGAATATTTGCCTGAACTTCGTATGAACAAGGAAACTGGGGAACAAAATTACATGATTGTTCAGGCCGAAGATGAAATTGCCGCCATTGGTATGCTGGTTGGAGCCGGATGGGGAGGTTTACGAGCGATGACGGCTACTGCAGGCCCTGGCCTGAGCCTGATGACAGAATACCTCGGTCTGGCATATTTTGCAGAAGTACCTCTGGTCGTCTGGGATGTGCAAAGAGTTGGGCCCAGTACAGGGTTGCCTACTCGTACAGCTCAGGGAGACCTGACCGGGGTGTATTTTATGGGGCATGGCGATACTAATTTCATCCAGCTCTTCCCCGGGAATATGAATGAGTGCTTTGAGTTTGGCTGGAAAGCTTTTGACATTGCTGAAAGGTTGCAAATGCCTGTGGTAGTGTTAAGTGATCTGGATTTAGGGATGAATCAATGGATGGGCCAGCCTTTTGAATACCCTGACCGACCGATGGACCGGGGAAAGGTGCTCTGGGAAGGTGACCTGGACCTGTTTGAAGCAAAAACAGGGAAAAAGTGGGGGCGCTATCTGGATGTGGATGGCGACGGGATTCCGTATCGGACTTTACCAGGAAACCTCAACCCCCGAAGCGCTTACTTTACCCGTGGAACCGGACACGATGAATATGCGCGATATTCGGAAGACCCGGAAGTCTGGGAACGGAATATCCTCCGGTTGGCAAAGAAGATACAGACGGCTAAATCTTATATGCCAGGCCCGGTGATTCAACGCATGGAACAGGCACAAGCAGGAATCATTGCTGTTGGCTCAACAGATGCGGCGGTTCAGGAAGCCCGTTTGAAGCTTGCAGACCGGGGGATAAAAACTGATTACATGCGAATTCGAGGGTGGCCTTTTACCCAAGAAGTGGATGAGTTTGTAAGGACGCATGAGCGAATTTACGTGGTAGAAATCAACCGCGATGGGCAACTACGTCAGATTCTTATGATCAATTATCCTGAACAGGCTTCTCATTTCCGGAAGGTTGCCAGAGTAAATGGATTGCCGTTGAGTGCTCGGTGGATAATCGACGAGATTCTATCTCAGGAGGAAAAATGACCACGGTTGATGCTCAAACTGGAATCAATAAAGTGGGGTTGAGCCGTGCGGATTATAAGGGCTTGCCCAGTACTTTGTGTCAGGGATGCGGTCATAACGCTATTTCTAACCAGATTATTGCTGCGATGTATGAATTGGACGTCATCCCGGAAAAAATTGTAAAATTCAGCGGCATTGGTTGCTCAAGTAAAAGCCCGGCGTATTTCTTGAACCGCAGTTTCTCTTTCAATGGGCTTCATGGGAGAATGCCTTCCATGGCGCTGGGAACTTTGTTTGCGGATATGACTTTGAAGGGGATTGGCGTCAGCGGAGACGGAGATACGGCATCCATTGGGCTTGGCCAATTTAAGCACTTAATTCGTCGAAACCTGCCGATGGTTTATATTGTAGAAAACAACGGAGTGTATGGCTTAACCAAAGGACAGTTTTCCGCGACGGCAGAAAAAGGACTGACTTTAAAACATGAAGGAACTAACCTCTTCCTACCGGTGGATATTTGCTTAGAAGCCCTGGCTTCCAATGCTACATTTGTAGCGCGCTCTTTTGCCGGTGATCCCAAGCAGGTTAAGGAATTAATTAAGGCGGCCATAAGTCATCGAGGAGTAGCCGTTCTGGATATTATTAGTCCATGCGTTACTTTCAACAACAAGGATGATACCATTCATTCCTATGTGTTTGGAAAGGAGCATGAGGTTCGCCTGCATGATTTAATTTTTACTCCTGCTCGTGACATGCTCACGATTGAGGATTTTGCGGAAGGCGATACGCGAGACGTTGAACTCTATGATGGTTCGATGATCACCCTGCATAAACTGGGAACCGATTATGATCCCCGGGATCGGCAAGCAGCTTTCAAGGTGTTGGAAGAAGCCCGGGTAAAACGAGAATTACTCACAGGGCTAATTTATGTGAACCCTGATGAGCCATCCATATTTGATCTGTATAAATTTCCTGAAAAACCCTTTAATCGGATGACCGAACAGGAAATCCGTCCACCCTCAGAGACTATTCGGATGGTTAATGAATGGATGTTTTCTGCATAAAGCTAACCCCTTGAAGACTTCTGTTCCGAAGAATTAATGGTATGGAAAGAAAGGTTAACCATAAACGGTTAGCCTTTTTTTAACAGCCAATCATTTTCTGGTAGGGGAAATCCCACTATACTTCAGGTAGACAAGGAGGCCTGGAGATGAATCAACAACCCGCAAGAATATTTTTATGGATGCACCAGGCAGATAAAACGGCGCTCCCTCTGGCCCTGGTGGTAGGGAATATGATATTCAATGTGGTGGCGAATGTATGCTTTAAATATTCTATCCAGAGCACACGGATTGGGGAGTTCCTGGCATGGCAGGTGGCAGGAAACCTGGCCGGACTGGTTACGGTGGTTACCCTTACCTGGTTATTGAAGTATTTACCTTTGCACATTGCATTTCCACTCACTACCGGGTTAGCGGTTATCGGGGTACATGTTCTCGGCGGAATGCTCTTTTTCAAGGAAGCAATCAGCTTTACGCAATGGCTAGGAACGTTGGTAATCATTGTTGGGATTGTACTGGTTACTGGATAAGTCATGCGGGCTCTTGTGAGAAAGTTTGACTACTGGTTGTGCCAATGGATGGGGGGCTTCCCATTTTGTTCAGATCCCGAATGCCTGGTTAAGCTCCAGGTGACGCGCGCTCACCATGCCATGACGGTTGATGGATTGGAGATCAAGAGAGGAGACCCTGTACTGGCGATCCATCTCTGGAATGAGCATCTTCCTCCTTTACCGGGAAAAGAGATAGATCTGGCATGGGCGGTAAAAACACAACGAATGTTTCGCTCTTCCTTACGGAAAGCTGCGATTTATATTAAAAATACTCCCCCTTTGATGTCCTTGCGCGCTGTGATGGGAGTCACATCTTTGTTTCCACCTCCTGAAAAACCTGGCGAGTGGCACCCGATGCAAAGGTTTGGATTTACTGTGATTTTCTACAGGAGCCGGCTGGGGAGATTTGGAGAATTCTGGGAAAACTTCTATGCCTGGTTGTTAGCCAATGCGTACAATCCAATCAGCTTATGGCGCTGGGGGATTTTTAAGAGAAGGCGCGCAGAAATTTGGATTTCCATGTCCTCATTTTTAAATCGATTCGGTGGTGAGTCCACATGACTAATCTTCGCGGTCGACAGGGTGAGAGGGATCGCGAATCCATTCGCTCCAGGAACCTGCATAAAGCCTGGGGAATCCAATGCCTGCCAGGTGCATAGCGAGCACATGATGACAGGAAGTGACGCCAGAGCCGCAATAAACGATGACATTCCGAGAATTGCGATGGCCGATAAGATGGCGGAATTCTTGCCTTAATTCTTCCGGGCTTAGAATAGTCCCACTGGGAGATAAATTATTCCCATGGAAACGGTTCACAGCTCCGGGAATATGACCAGCAACAGGGTCAATGGGTTCTTCCCGGCCAGCAAAACGTGCTGGAGCACGAGCATCAATAACAAGAAACTCAGGGTCTTGATAGAGGCGCTCAATTTCCTGGGTCGTGACAAGCATTTCGGGATGCAGGGTGGGAATAAATGTGGAGGGTCGGTTTTCTTCATCACCTGAACGGGTGGGGTGACCTTCAGCCTCCCATTTGGTGAAACCTCCGTTTAAAACCGCAACCTGTGAATGGCCATAATAATTCAGGAGCCACCAAAGCCGGGCGGCGAATTCACCGCTCAGAGAATCATACACCACGACCTGTTTATGTGAATCCACTCCCCAGGCTGATAACTGTTCCACAAACTTCTTCGGTTCGGGCAGGGGATGACGCCCGGTATGTGAGGTTACTGGCCCTGAAAGATGTCGGTCAAGATGCGCATAGATTGCCCCTGGTATGTGAGACCTGAAATATTCCTTTTCACCCCAGGAAGGGTTTGCAAGGTTAAAGCGGCAATCAAATATTAACCAATCAGGGTCTTCGAGATGGCTGGCTAATTCGGAAGTCTCAATAATATCGGTAAAAGGAGAAGGCATATAGGAACGCTCCTGTGTCGTGTCAGATAATTTAAGAGCCTCGAGAGTTGTAAACCTCACCAATGGTATGCAGGAAAATAAAATTGGGTTGTTTCATTGCACCAACGGGCAGACCCGAGACCAGTACAATTTGCTGACCGGGTTGCAGAGCAGTAATCTGAGTTGCGGCGTCATTGACGGTAGCAATCAACGACTCAACTGAATATACGGTTGGTACAAGGACTGGAGTGACACCCCAGTACAGGCTTAACCGACGGTAAGTTTCCCGGGATGGAGTGAAGGCGAGAATAGGAACTTTTGGCCTAGCTTTGCTGGCAAAAAGTGCAGTGCGGCCGGTTTCGGTGAACACGGCAATTGCAGTAACATCGCGGTCGTGGGCGAGTTCACGGGCTGCAGCTGTAATCGAGAGAGCATCATTTTGCATGGCCTCTTCAGGAAGGTCACGATAGTGTCCCCATGTTTCATAATGGGCTTCGGCATCTCGGATTATGGCATCCATCATGTTTACGGACTCGATTGGATATTCACCGGCTGCAGTTTCGGCTGAAAGCATGACAGCATCAGAACCATCAAAGATGGCATTGGCCACATCAGAAGCCTCGGCACGGGTGGGGCGCGGGTTATGGATCATGGATTCCAGCATTTGGGTGGCGGTGATCACCAGTTTGGCGTGGCGGTTTGCCAGGCGGATGATCTCTTTCTGCAATGTAGGGACTGCAGCAGCAGACATTTCAACTCCCAGATCTCCACGGGCAACCATGACCCCATCAGCGGCGTGAATGATTTCATGAAGGTTTTTAATCGCCTCTGGGAGTTCTATTTTTGCGATTACCGGGATTGGAATCCGGGATGGAGAATATTGTTGGATAGCTTGCTTAACCCGGTTAATATCATCAGCATGGCGGACAAAAGAGACAGCCACCATATCGACGCCCTGGTTAACGCCAAATGCCAGATCTTCCTGGTCTTTTTCGGTAAAGCCGGGGATTGAAAAATTAGCATCCGGGAGGTTAACACCTTTGTTAGAAGTCAGGATGCCACCTGTAACTACCGAAGCCTCTACCGAATCGGAGGTCACGTGGAGCACCGACAACTCAATTTTCCCATCGTCCATTAATATCCGGCTACCTGGATGAACAGCCTTCTCCAGGTCTGGAACGTCCATGGGAACAAAGATACGGTTGGACTGAGAGTTGACAGCTTCCCCATTTTTATTTTTAGAAGATAGGAGGATGATATCGCCAGGGATCAGGTGAATTTCTCCCGAAAATTCAGCCACCCGCAGCTTAGGCCCTTGTAGATCTTGCAGGATGGTAACAGGTTTTTTAAGCTCTTCGGAAAGTTCCCGAAGTATCAAAATCCTTTCGGCATGTTCTGCATGAGTTCCATGGGAAAAATTCAAGCGGGCAACATCAATACCCGCTTGAATTAAACGCCTGAGCATTTCTTTAGAGTGACATGCAGGGCCAATTGTGGCAACAATCTTGGCTTTTCGTTCTGAGATCATGTCTGCCTCTCGTCCGAGCTTATGGAATCCATTGCTTTACATGGTTAACACTGTACGGATATGATCCAATGCCCAGTCTATGGTGGAACGATCTATGATCAGAGGGGGGGCAAAACGGATGACATGCTGATGAGTTTCTTTGGCCAGCACACCATGATCTTTCAATGCTTCGCAGAAACGTCGGGCTCCGCCAGCTTCTGGTTTTAATTCAACCCCGATTAATAATCCCTTGCCACGAACTTCTTTCACATATCGGCTGGGAATTTCAGAAAGCTGTTCTAAAAAATATTCCCCCTGAACGGCGGCGTTTTCAACCAGTTTTTCTTCACGAATGACACTTAATGCTGCACGCCCGATAGCGGCTGCCAGTGGGTTGCCTCCGAAAGTGGATCCATGATCACCCGGTTGAAATAAACCGAGAATAGGTTCGTCGGCAATGACTGCAGAGATTGGATAAAACCCTCCTGATAATGCTTTGCCAAGAATGACGAGATCGGGGCGTACATTTTCGTGCTGGCAGGCTAAGAGTTTTCCAGTACGGCCCAACCCCGTCTGGATCTCATCTGCGATCATTAAGACCTGATGACGGGTACAAATTTCACGCACCTTTTTTAAATAGCCCTCGGGAGGAATGATTACCCCTCCTTCTCCCTGTATAGGTTCAATTAAAACTGCAGCGGTATTCGGAGTGATGGCTCTTTCCAAAGCGAGGGCGTCTCCATATGGAACAGCCACAAATCCGGGAGTAAATGGCCCAAAATCATCTCGATAAGCAGGCTCAGTGGAGAACGAGATGATGGTGGTAGTGCGCCCGTGAAAATTCCCTTCGGCAACGATAATTTCAGCCTGATAACGCGGAATGCCTTTCACCTGATAGGCCCATTTTCGGGCAAGTTTTATTGCCGTTTCGACGGCTTCGGCACCGCTGTTCATGGGGAGAGACATGCCATAACCAGTCATCTCGGCCAGCTCTTTATAAAATAGAGGAAGTTGATCATTTCGAAAGGCACGGGATGTAAGAGTGACGCGGCCTGCCTGTTCAATCATAGCTTTTAGAATTTTCGGGTGAACATGCCCCTGGTTGAGGGCTGAATAGGCACTCAGGCAATCAAGGTATCGTTTCCCTTCTACATCATAGACCCAGACGCCTTCTCCTCTGGTAATGACTACATCCAGAGGATGATAATTGTGCGCACCATACTGTTCTTCGATTTCGATATATTCTTTTGTCGTTAACATTAAGCTACCTCAAAGATTCGGGCGAGAATGGCCTTCTGGGCATGAAGGCGGTTATGAGCCTGAGGAAAGAGCACCGAATGCGGCCCATCGGCGACTTCGTCGGTGATTTCCTGGCCACGATGGGCAGGCAGGCAATGCATGACAATCACATTCGGATCGGCTTCGCTGACCAGCTTTTGATTCACCTGATAGGGTGGGAATACTTGTTCCCGCTGACGCGCCTCTGCTTCTTGCCCCATGCTGGTCCATGTATCGGTGTAGATCACCTGAGCGTTACGTACAGCTTCATGGGGATCTCGAATAAAGGTTACGGATCCACCACTTTCTGCCGCAAAACGATAGCCCAGTGTAACTGCATCCGGGTGGATATCATACCCTTCAGGGCCGGAGTGAACAAAATGACCTCCGAATTTGGTGACCATGTGCATGAGAGAGACGGCGACATTGTTGCCATCGCCCACGAAAACCACCTTAAGACCTTTGAGGGAGCCGAAACGTTCTATGATCGTGAGGGTATCTGCCATTGCCTGGCATGGATGATCGTAATCGCTCAGGCCATTAATGACCGGAATTGACGACCATTTTGCAAGTTCAAGGACATGGTCATGAGAAAAAACGCGTGCCATAATCGCATGGACATAACCTGACATTACCCTGGCCACATCCGCAATGGATTCCCGCTGCCCCAGACCAATTTCGTTGGGAGAGAGGTAGAGGGCATCTCCTCCCAGGTGTCGCATCGCCATGTCAAAACTGACTCTGGTTCGCAGGCTGGGTTTCTGGAAAATCATGCCCAGGACTTTTCCCTTCAAGAGAGGGACGTTTCCACCCGAAAAGTATTCTTTTTTAAGCTGGATGGCCAGATCCAGCATAGATTGAAGCTCTGGTGCGGAGAAGTCTTGAATGCTAACAAAATCCTTTTTCATAGATGAACTCCTCGAGTCTGAGCTGAAATGACTGACAATTAACCAAAGTATATCACATGGGTTTTCAGATACCATTGGTAGTTAGGTGAAAGTTTGGCTATAATGTCTCCTGAGGAAAAACAAAAATGCGCATTCTTTGTTTAAGTTGCGAAGCACTGGCTCGAATGGTTTATTATTGTGCGGCCCTATCACCGCATATTGTTGATGTTGAAATCGTTAAACTTGGTTTGCACAATACCCCAACACTTTTACGAGATACACTTCAGGCCAGGATTGAAGCTCTGGAAGGCGCCGGTTATGATGCCATTGTTCTTGGTTATGGCTTATGTGGAAAGAGCACATATGGTGTGAAGGCGCGTCAGATTCCAGTGGTTCTTCCCAGAGCTCATGATTGTATTACGCTTTTCCTTGGGGGGAGGGATCGATACAAAGAGGAGTTTGAACGTCAACCCGGGACTTACTGGTACGCGCTGGATTATATTCAGCGACGTGAGGATGGCGGTACGGTTCTTTCTCTGGGTGCGTCGGACTTTGCGAGTGATTTGCAGAAAACTTACGATGAGTACGTGGAACGGTTTGGGGCGGATAATGCTCAGTACCTGATGTCTGTCATGGGTGCATGGCAAAAACACTACCAGCGGGCAGTGTATGTTGATGTGGGGGTCGGTGATGGTTCTCAGGCCGAGGATTTAGCCAGGCGTGATGCCCAGGAACATGGATGGTTTTTCGAAAAGATGGCTGGGAATCTTCTTCTGGTTCGAAAATTGTTGTTTGGGGAATGGGATGACGATTTCCTGGTGTTGCAACCGGGAGAACATATTGAAATGACCTTTGATGAACAGATTATCCATGGTTTGAGGGATGGGTGATGAGCCAATCAACAAGCGTAGCACCTCCTTTAAGCCTGAATAAGCGGCTCGATGAAATTGAAAATCATCTGGGACGATTATCCATCAATGAAGAGATGGATGTGTTTGCAATTTTTCAGGAGCTTGATGAGGTTAAGCAACAGCTTGACGATGGTGAGAAGCGAGGATTGGCATTAAAAGCAGAACAGGCTCAATGGGATGGCATTCTTGCGACAATAAAGCGCGACGCCGGAGAGCTTTTGAGGAAAGCCGGTGGGAAGTCGTCACTCCAATCGGCCAGAAATCAAAAGGGGGTTCCACCCGATCACTGGTGGTGGTATTTGGACGAATACCTTGCAGAGGAACGGCGCAAAAGGTTTTATCACATCCTTCGCCTGGGGATTATTCTGGGAGCAGTCCTTGCACTGGTAGTGATCCTTTACCAGAAGTTCTTTGCTCCTGATCCCAAAGTCATTGCTGAGGTGACCGCGAAGCAAAATGCAGAGCAAGCTTTGATGGAAAAAGATATACAGGCCGCCTTGAAGGAAGTCGAAGAAGGATTGAAGCAATCTCCTGAATCGATGGATTTACTCATGCTTAAGGCTGGTATTCTTGAAGCGCAGGGTAAAACCAATGAGGCGAAAGCCCTTTTTACAGAGCTTGAGAAGAGAGCCAAAAACCCTGAAGCTTTTGCCCTAAGCAAAGCCCAGACCTACATGCTTCTTAATCGGTTGGGTGAGGCAATAGATGTTCTCAATGGTCTTATTGCTCAAGAACCGGACTCGGCAAAGGGATATTTATTGTTGGGACAGGCGTATGAGCTGATGGGTGACCAACTCCAGGCGTTGCAGACGTATGAAAAGGCTTCAGAGGTGGGGGAGCGCGTGAATGATCCAACCACTGTCGCACAGGCGAGAATCAAAATGGGGATGTTAATGCAAATTATGGGATTGCCTACTTTGGACCAGGCTGCCCCAACCAATACTCCTTGATTGTCTGAACCTCTGGATACTTGATCGGGTTTATCTTAGCGCCGGTGGTAAAATAAACCCCGGAATGGATTTATTTCAACCGAGGTACTCATGGAAAACTCACTTTTGCTCCAGGACAAGGCCATTAATACCATTCGTTTCCTATCTGCAGATGCCGTACAACAGGCAAATTCGGGTCATCCGGGCTTGCCTATGGGGGCGGCAGCGATGGCATATACAGTTTGGACGCGCCATTTACGGCATAATCCAGTCAACCCTGACTGGGCAAACAGAGATCGTTTTATTCTGTCAGGCGGCCATGGCTCGATGTTGCTTTACAGTCTGTTACACCTGACCGGGTACGATTTACCACTGGAAGAATTGAAGCGGTTTCGGCAGTGGGGAAGTAAAACCCCTGGTCACCCAGAATACGGCCTGACACCCGGAGTGGAGACAACCACTGGCCCGCTGGGACAAGGATTTGCGAACGGTGTTGGAATGGCTATTGCCGAACGTCATCTTTCGGCGGTGTTTAATCGGCCAGGGTATGAATTGATTGATCATTATGTGTATGGTATTGTAACTGATGGGGATCTGATGGAGGGTGTGGCTTCAGAGGCGGCTTCTCTGGCCGGTCATCTGAAATTGGGAAAAATAATCTACCTCTACGATGATAACCGGATTTCCATCGAAGGTTCAACTGAACTTACATTCACCGAAGACCGTGGAAAACGCTTTGAAGCTTATGGCTGGCAGGTTCTTTACGTGCCTGATGGTAATGATGTCGAGGCAATTGACCAGGCGATTCAACAGGCGAAGAATGACCCACGCCCCAGTTTAATTGTTTGCCGCACGCATATCGGGTTTGGATTGCCGACTCGTCAGGATACTGCAAAAGCTCACGGAGAGCCCGCTGGGGAAGAAGAGTTAAAAGGGGCCAAAGAGAAATTGGGGTGGCCGCTTGAACCCCGGTTTTATATTCCTGAGGATGTTTTAGCATTTTTCCGACAGGCCGTTCATAGGGGGGCCGACGAAGAAAAACGCTGGAATGAGTTATTCAAAGCCTACCAGAAAGATTATCCTGACCTCGCTGGCGAATTCGAACGCAGGTTGAAAAAACAACTTCCATTAAGGTGGGACGAAGGTTTGCCTGAATTCCCGGCGGATAGCAAAGGGATGGCAACCCGGGCGGCCTCAGGAAAAGTGCTCAATGCGCTTGCTGAGAAATTACCCGAACTCATGGGGGGATCAGCTGATCTGGCACCTTCTACCAATACCTGGATTAATGGCACTCCGGCATTTCAGGCAAACAGCCCTGAGGGGCGGAATATCCATTTCGGAGTGCGGGAACATGCGATGGGGGCTGTGGTCAATGGCATGGCCTATCATGGAGGAGTGATACCCTTCGGTGCGACCTTCTTGGTATTTGCGGATTACATGAGGCCAGCTATTCGCCTTTCGGCATTGTCTCATCTCCCGGCTATCTGGGTGTTCACCCATGACAGTATTGGGCTCGGAGAAGATGGCCCTACCCATCAACCTGTTGAACACCTGGCGTCGTTGCGGGCAATCCCGGGGTTGACGGTTATTCGCCCGGCGGATGCCAATGAAGTTCGCGAAGCATGGAAAGCCGCTGTGGCCAATCGGGATACACCAACGCTCCTTGCTCTATCGCGTCAGGCAGTGCCAACGCTGGATCGTTCCATCTTTAACCCGGCAGAGGGTGTTCATAAGGGAGCCTATATCCTCCGGGAGACTTCTGGCAAGAAACCTGAAGTTCTACTGATGGCGAGTGGATCAGAGGTAGATCTCATTGTTCGGGCTGGCGAGCAACTGGAAACGGAGGGTATAGCCGTTCGGTTGGTTTCCTTCCCGAGCTGGGAATTGTTTGAGAAGCAACCGGAACAATATCGTAAAGAGGTGCTTCCGGATGAGCTTCAACTTCGTGTAGCTGTGGAAGCAGGAGTCCCCATGGGGTGGGAGCGATGGGTTGGCCCGAAAGGTATCATCTTTGGGCTTAACCGGTTTGGGGCATCTGCGCCGTATAAAGTTCTGTACGAACAATTCGGCTTTACAGTAGAGGCGATTGTTTCGGCAGTTAAAAAGTTAGCGGGTAACTCCAGAGGGTAACTATGCGAGTTGCAGTGGCGTGTGATCATGGCGGATTCCCGCTTAAAGGTGTCATTCTGGAGACAGTTCAAGAAACCGGTCATGAGGCAATCGACCTGGGAGCGTTTTCGGCAGAGAGTTCTGATTATCCCGATTTTGCTCAGAAGCTTGCTCAATCGATCCTGTCAGGTCAGGCAGAACGGGGTATTCTTATCTGTGGTTCTGGAATTGGCGCCTGTATTGCGGCGAATAAGATCAAAGGAATTTACGCCGGGGTTTGCCACGATACTTACTCTGCCCATCAGGGTGTGGAACATGATCGGATGAATGTGCTTTGCCTGGGGGCACGAATTATCGGTGAGGAACTCGCGCGTGAAATTGTCAGAGCTTATCTCGGAGCTGTGTTTAGTCAGGAAGAGCGTCACCTTCGACGGGTCAATAAAGTCCTGGCCATTGAGGCTCGAGGAAAGTGATAAAGAAAGGGTGACAAAGACATGAAACCATTCGATGATTTACTCCAGATTGGGCAATCGATCTGGTATGACAATATTCAACGCTCTTTATTGAGAAACGGTGAGCTGGCGAATTTAATAGCGGCGGGCGAAATCCGAGGAATTACCTCGAATCCGGCCATTTTTAACAATGCGATTGCGAAATCCTCAGATTATGATACTGCCTTGACACCGATGGCATGGGCAGGGTGGACGGCTGACCGGATTTTTCATCAATTATCCCTGGAAGATATTCGGGAAGCCGCTGATTTATTCAGACCGCTTTATGAGGAAACTCAAGGGCGGGATGGTTACGTCAGCTTAGAAGTCAACCCATTTTTAGCTCATGATACTCAGGATACATTACGGGAAGCGCGACAGTTATGGCGGGAGGTAAACCGTCCGAACTTGATGATTAAAATCCCTGCAACGAAGGAAGGGATTCCCGCTATTCGGGAAGCTATTGCAGAGGGGATTAATGTTAATGTGACCCTGATCTTCTCATTAAAACGATACGCGGAGGTCATGGATGCCTATCTTACCGGTCTGGAGAGACGTGTGGCTGCGGGGTTACCGGTGCATTCCATTGCTTCTGTGGCTTCTTTCTTTGTTTCGAGAGTAGACACTAAAGTCGATGGACTGCTTGCCGAATTAACTCAGAGTGACGGAACCCGGGCCGAACTTGCTCAACAACTGGTTGGGAAGGCTGCTATTGCCAATGCACGACTGGCGTACTCCCAATTCATGGAGGTATTCTCCGGGAAGCGTTTCCAGGCTTTGCAGGCACAAGGGGCAAAAGTCCAGAGACCTCTCTGGGCTTCGACGAGCACCAAAAATCCTCGGTATCGGGATGTAATGTATGTAGAGGAATTAATAGGTCCCGATACCGTGAACACCGTTCCTCCTCAGACGTTAAGTGCCTTCCGTGATCATGGTTGTGTGAGATTAAGCCTGACAGAAAACGCGGATGAATCCAGAAAAGTTTTAAATGATCTGGAATCTCTGGGAATTTCAATGGAGAAGGTGACCCAGGAGTTGGAACAGGAAGGGGTAAAAGCATTTGCAGATGCTTTTGCGTCGCTTTTAAAGGCCATCGATGAGAAAAGATCTGCAGCGCAGGCATGCCTGGGAGTACTTCGGTCATCAGTAGCTGTGCGTGTGGAAGAATTGGAGCGCAAGAACCTTGCCGAACGCCTTCATGCGCATGATCCAAGTTTGTGGACCGTAGATAAAAAGGGGCAGGAAGAGATTACTAAAAGGATGGGATGGCTGGATGCTCCAAAAAATAGTTTGGCGCTTCTTCCAGAAATTACCTCGGTAACAGAAGACCTGCTTCAGGAAGGGTATACTCACGCGTTGTTGCTTGGAATGGGTGGGTCTTCGCTGGCTCCTGAGGTGTTCCGAGAAATTTGTGGTCTGGGGAGAATGGGTGACCGTGAAGGGATGGATCTATTAATTCTGGATTCGACCGATCCCGTTCAGGTTCAACAGGCCGAGGCATGGTCAGATTTTGACCACACAGTGTATATTGTTTCAAGCAAGTCAGGTTCTACCAGTGAGGTCAATGCGCTTTTCCAATATTTCTGGGATAAAGCAGTGAGGGCGGCGGGTGATCGGGCCGGGTTGCATTTTGTGGCTGTAACGGATCCTGGTACATCACTAGAAAAGTTAGCCATAGAACGGAATTTCCGAAAGGTGTTTCTCGCGGACGCCAGTGTTGGGGGAAGGAATTCCGCTTTAACCGCTTTTGGCCTGGTTCCTGCTGGGTTTCTCGGCCTAGATCTGGAGTGTATTTTACAGAGAAGCTCACAGATGGCCAGAGAATGTGCTGCTGATGTGCCCGCTGGCCGAAATCCCGGAGTAGTTCTTGGGGCAATTCTTGGCCAGGCAGCGCTGGAAGGACGGGATAAGGTTACCTTTCTTGCCGATCCATTATGGAAACCGATGGGGGCATGGCTGGAGCAGTTAATTGCCGAGTCTAGCGGTAAAGACGGAAAAGGTATTCTACCGGTGGATGATGAACCCATCCAAAATGCGTCATGGTATTCCCAGGATCGGGTGTTTGTTTATCTCAAATCTGATGGTGGTCTTTCAACTCTGGCATCCGATTTAGTTTCGCTGGGGCACCCGGTCTTAACTTTTGAATCGACCGATTGTTACGATTTACCTGCCGAGTTTTACCGCTGGGAAATTGCCACGGCTGTGGCCTGCAGTGTCATCGGGGTGAATAGTTTTGACCAGCCGGACGTACAAGACAATAAGGATCGCACGGCCAATAAAATCAAGCAATTCCAGGAATCAGGCCATCTGGATGAACCCTTGCCAATCTGGCAGAAAGATGAAGTGAAGGTGTTTGGAAAACCTTTTGAGGGTTGTGATTCAGCTCAGACTTTAGATGAACTGACGAACCGATTCCTTGAGCTGGCCAGAAAAGGGGATTATGTGGCTGTTAATGCTTACCTGCCACGTAATCACGAAATAAGGGAAAGGCTACAGCGGTTGAGGAAATCTATTCAGATGAAGACTGGATTGCCCACTACTCTTGGTTTTGGTCCACGATTTTTACATTCTACTGGCCAGCTTCACAAAGGGGGGAGTAACGAAGGGCTATTTATTCAAATAACGACTGACCCCGAGGTGGATTTGGAAATCCCGGGTGCTGGCATGACGTTTGGTACCCTGGAACGGGCTCAGGCATTAGGGGATCTAGAGGCACTTTTAGCGCGAGAAAGACGGGCAATTCGCATTCATTTACCTGTACGGTTATTAGAGAAAATTCTCTAATAGTTCAATGATCATCTCAACCCCGGTGATTTGTGATCAACAAGCCACCGGGGTTTTTTTGATATAAAATCTCTTGTCATGAAATGAATTTCCCTGTATAAATACCCTATTCTTTGTGTTATACCGATGGAGCAGCTCTGGATTCATCAGGTTTCCCAGGAATTTGTATAATCATCAGCCTATAAGCGATTGAAAGCGGTGTGAAAGCCCCTTTCTTGTTACCAGGCACATCATTCTGTGTGTAATTTTCTCCTATGCCCGGGTAGGAGAATAATTCTTGCCAATCAGGAGGAGACGATGTTTTTTAAGTATTTCAAGAAAGGTGTCTGGCTGGTTGCCCTGCTGGCGCTCAGTTTGAGTAGCTTGCTGAGCGGTTGTGCGTCATCAAAAACGATCAAAATTGGTTTTATCGCTCAGATGACAGGGCCTGATTCTTACATTGGTCAGGCGGCGAAATTGGCGCTGGAAGATAGGATCGCTGAGATCAACGAAAAAGGCGGAATAAAAGGATACAAGATCGAGCTGATTACTTATGACAGCCGCTCGGAAGTACCGGATGCTGTGGCAGCTGCCAAACGTTTGATGGACCAGGACCACGTGAGTGCTATTATCGGCCCGGAATGGTCTGGCGCTGCGATTCCCATTGCGTCCATTGCAGATACTTCGAAAACACCGGTGATTGCGACTACAGCATCGAACATCAAGGTGACGGTGGACGATAATGGGAACGTTCATCCCTTTATGTTCAGGGTCTGCTTTATTGACCCATACCAGGGGTTTGCAATTGCTGACTTTGCCTACAAAGAACTGGGCAAACGAAAGGCGGCTTTCATCACAGATGTGAGTGCGGCTTATTCGGTTGGTATTCAAAACTATTTTGAAGAGCACTTCACCAGTCTGGGGGGAGAAGTGGTGGCCAAAGAAGGTTATCAGGCAAACGATCAGGAGTTCCGGGCACAAATTTCGAAGGTGGCCGAATCGGGGGCGGATTTGCTTGTCGTACCAACCGCGACCTATCGGGATATTGCCCTGATTGCTAAACAGGCCGATGCCCTCGGGCTAAAGATTCAATATCTCGGCGTGGACGGTTGGGTGGCTGATGAATTGTTAAGCATGGCAGGAAAAGAACTCGATGGAGCCTATCTTTCCAGCGGTGTAACGACTGAATCTCCAGAATTTAAAGATTACAACGCCGCTTTTGAGAAAAAACATGGCATGAAGGCAACGGTCTATGCATATTATGCTTTAGATGCGTTATATGCCATTGAATATGCTGCCAGTGCTGTGCTTGACCAAAACCCCTCGGCCGATCCGGGCTCTGAAGCGTTCCGCGTGAGCCTGAAAAATGCTCTCGAAACCATGAAGGATGTGCCAGCTTTCACCAGTAAGCTGACCATGGAACCCGACACTCATAACCCCCACAATAAACCGGTAGTCATCCTTCAAATCAAAGACGGCCAGTGGAAGATCGTAAAAACTTACGAACCATAACCTGAGGGGTTAATCTGAGCAGGAGACCCCGGGCGGTCTCCTGCTTTTCGTAGGGAGTGAATAATATGATTTTGTTCATTCAACAAGTGGTATCGGGGCTTTCGATCGGAGCTGTATATTCGCTTCTAGCGGTAGGATATGCTCTGGTTTACAGCGTGTACAATTTCACGAACTGGGCATTTGATGCTTTTATGGTAGCTGGGGCATTCGCGGGTTTTTATGCTATAGCCTCTTTCTTTATCCCGCCTGTTCCAGCCATTGCGTTAGCACTTCTGGCAGCGGTCATTTTATCGGTAGGTGTGGAAAGAATTGCCTACCGCCCATTGCGGCTGAGGAATGCACCACGCCTCTTTATGATGATTTCAGCAATGGGAGCTAATCTCTGTATCATTAATCTGGCGAACCTGTTCTTTGGAGGACAATTTCGCAAATTCCCCGAAATTGCCAGCGGAACCATTTTTCTGGGTGGGGTGGCTGTAGGAAAAATGGATCTTTTTGCAGCTGGGTTTTCTGCCGTAGCACTGGCAATCCTGTGGTTTTTCCTTTACCGAACCAGGGCAGGTTTAGGTATTCGTGCCAGTGCAATTGACACACTCACGGCTTCAATCATGGGCATCAATAACGATGCGGTAGCCTTTATGGTCTTTGCAATTTCTGGTGTCCTTTCAGGATCTGCAGGGGTTTTTTATGGAATTAAATATGCCGTGTACCCTTACCTTGGAATCGTGACTCTCAAAGCCATGATAGCCAGCATTATCGGTGGGTTGGGTAGCCTCCCTGGGGCTGTTCTCGGAAGCCTGCTCCTGGGTGTTACCGAAACGCTGGTTTCCGGGTACATTTCGTCGGTGTATCGCGATTTATTCTCTTTTAGCATTCTGGTTCTTATCCTGTTGTTCTTCCCAAACGGTTTGCTGGGAAGCAAGGACAGCGAAAAACTTTAATCGGGGGGAACTATGGGGTACTTGAATGCTATATTAATTTTAGGGGGGATCAATATTATTGCTGGTCTGGGGGTGGCCATCCTCACCGGGTATACTGGCCTCTTTTCTATCGGCCATGCCGGATTTATGGCTCTGGGTGGCTATATGACGGCTGTATTATGCGCAACTCTGAAAGTTCCATTCCCGGTAGCTCTTTTAGGCGGGGGAATTTTTGCAGGTTTGTGTAGCTTTATTATCGGCTATCCTGCCTTTCGGACACGGCTACGGGGAGATTATTTTGCCATTGCCACGCTGGGTTTCTCAGAAGCGGTTCGACTCATTTTAAATAATACTTACACCGTGATCGGCGGGGCATACGGGTTCACTGGTCTTCCCCAAATAACCAATCTTCCGATCGTTGCGGTTGTGGTTATTCTGGCGATCTGGTTTGCGCATAATTTTGTGCGCTCTCAGTATGGAAAGAATTGTGCGGCGATCAGTGAGGATGAAATTGCCGCTGAAATGATGGGCATCAACCTGCTTCGCACAAAATTAACCGCGCTCTTTATCAGCGCAGTGTATGCCGGAGTGGCGGGGGGATTGCTGGGTTTTTATATGGCATATCTTACGCCTTCTTTCTTTACTATCAGCCGGTCTTCAGATCTTTTAGCAGCGGTGGTTTTTGGCGGGGTTCATTCTCTCATCGGCCCAATTCTGACCTCTTTCCTGCTGGTTGCTCTGCCTGAGATATTACGCTTTTTTGCAGAATGGCGTTTGATCATTTATGGGGCTTTGTTTGTGGTAATCATGGTATTTCGCCCACAGGGTTTACTGGGATATACCGAGATGAATTTTCAATTTCTGAAGGTGGGCTGGTTAAAAATTAAGCAATGGCGAAGAAAGGGTGGAGGTGTCGTATGACCTTTCCGATCCTTGAATTGAAAAATATCTCGGTCAGTTTTGGCGGCGTAAGAGCGGTACAGGGTATCAGCCTTCGCATTGAAAAAGGAGAGTTTATTGGGTTAATTGGGCCGAATGGCGCGGGGAAAACCACCATTTTTAATTTGATTACAAACTCGGTACAACCGACCAGCGGGCAAATTCTTTTTAATGGTAAGAATATCACCGGGTTATCTCCTGACAGGATCAACCATCTTGGCATTAGCCGTACGTTCCAAAACATCCGTTTATTTCAAAACATGACTGTGTTTGACAATGTGGCGATGGGGATGTACAGCCGAACCATGTATTCTCTGGTGGACGCCTTTTTACGAACCTCCAGGGCTCGAAAGGCTGATCAGGATGTGAAAAGAAGAACTGAAGAGTTACTGGAACTGGTTGGTTTACAGAACCTTTCCAGAGAAAAGGCAGGGAGTTTACCTTACGGAAAGCAACGGCGATTAGAACTGGCACGCGCACTTGCTTCAGAACCGACGTTGCTCCTGCTGGATGAGCCGGCGGCGGGTATGAATGAGGAGGAATGCGCTGATTTGGTTCGATTGATCCGGGGTATTCATCAGAGCTACGGACAAACCATTTTATTGATCGAACATCATATGAATGTGGTGATGGAGCTGTGTGCGGATTATCGGATTTACGTCCTTCACCTCGGTCAGATTCTGGCTTCTGGTACGCCTGAGGAGATTCAACGTAATCCGGAGGTCATCCGTGCTTACCTTGGGGAGAGGAGCGTACGAAATGCAACAGCATCTGCCTGAGGAATCATTGCTTGAGATTAATCACCTGATGGTTCATTACGGGGGTATCAGAGCACTCAATGATGTATCCCTTCGGGTGCGTCTGGGTGAAATTGTAGCGGTCATTGGAGCCAATGGGGCGGGAAAATCAACCCTGTTGCGTACCATTGCGGCCATAAAAAGTCCATCCAGTGGCTCCATTAAATTTGAGGGAGAGCCATTGCCACGGTTTGCAGATCGGGTGGTGAGCAAGGGAATTATGCTCGTTCCAGAGGGGAGAAGGATCTTTGCCCCCCTCACCGTTAAAGAGAACCTCCTTCTGGGAGCCTATACAAGAAAATCTACACGTGAGATTGCGGAAAGTATGGAGACCGTTTTTGGGTTATTCCCGGTCTTAAAAGAGCGTATCCATCAGCGAGGAGGAACATTATCTGGTGGCGAGCAACAAATGTTAGCCATTGGGCGGGCTTTAATGAGCCGCCCCCGGGTACTCTTGCTGGATGAGCCCTCTCTTGGACTGGCCCCAATTGTGGTAGATGCCCTGTTTCAAAAAATCATCCAAATGAACAGAGAAATGAAATTGACCATTTTGCTGGTTGAACAGAATGCTTCGCTGGCTCTGGAGATCAGTCATCGGGCGTATGTATTGGAAACAGGTGAAGTAAAACTGGAAGGTACAGGGGTGGAGCTTCTCCATGATCCGCGCGTCAAAGATAGTTATCTGGGGGTTTCGGGAATTGCCGGGGACTGATCAATAACAGAGAGCCGCCTGCTTGAGGCGGCTCTCTGTTGGTTATTCTATTATCTGTTGAGCAATAGCGATCGCTCCCAACCCTCCGGAGCGGTTCCCCAGGCTGGGGGGAACAATATATGAGTCGATATTTTCCAGAATTGCAGGAGACTGGATATATTGATTCAATAAAGCCAGAACCCGTTGACGAATGCGGGGGAAAAGCTGGAGTTGTTGCATAACCCCACCCCCAAGAATAACCATTTCGGGTGAAAGGGTTAAAATGAGATTGTAAACCGCCAGGCTCAAATATTCTGCTTCAATTTCCCAGGCCGGATGCTCCACAGGAAGCTGATGGCCGGGTTTTCCCCAGCGTTTCTCGATTGCTGGCCCAGAAGCTAACCCTTCAAAGCAATCGCCATGGTAGGGGCAGGCACCCGGGAAGGGGTCTTTCTGGAGGTCATGGGGGATTCGGATATGACCAATTTCTGGATGTACCAGGCCATGGACGGGCTTCCCGGAGATAATAACTCCACCACCAATCCCTGTACCTATGGTGAGATAAATAAAATCCTTTAGACCCTGGGCGGCCCCCCATTTCCCCTCTCCAATACCTGCAACAACCACATCATGGTCAAAAGCAACCGGTACTCCGAGCATTTGATGGAGGGGTTTAACCACTGGAGTGTGAGCCCAGCCTGGTTTGGGGGTAGTAGTGATATATCCATAGGTTGGTGAGGATGGGTTGAGGTCGATTGGTCCAAAACAGGCAACACCTATGGCCTCAATTTTCTCACCAAGTTTCTCTTCCTGCTCTTTGAAAAATTGTACTGCTTTTGTGAGGGTTTCCTGAGGATGAGTGGTTGGAAAGCGGATTTCAGCTCGAATGTCATCCGGGCTGCTCCCCACCAGGCAAACGAACTTTGTTCCTCCTGCCTCGATTCCGCCGACCAATTTTGCCATGTTGCCTCCTGTGTGAGGTGAGTCTTCTGGCATAAATTATATCCTAATCAGATCTCCGATGAATTGAGAGGATGCGGCTTGACACCAGAGCATGATCCGTTTACAATCTTGCCTCGTCAGTCTGGCTATAGATTTGCTTCCCTGCCTCTCGAAGCAGATCGCCAGGCTCGATCATTCCCCCGGAGTGAGGGTAGCTCTCTATGAAGAGCGAGAGGCGCTCCAAGGAAGAGGTAAAGGTTATGGAAAGAATTGTGCTTGAAGCAAAAAAGCGGACCGATAAGCGGAATGCAAAAGCCCTCCGTCGTGAGGGCCTGTTACCGGCGGTGATGTATGGACGTCACTTTCCATCCACCCCTATTGTTCTTAATGCGCATGATGCTTCCCTGAAACTCATGGGTCTTTCGACATCGACCATCATTAACATAGATCTTGAGGGAGAGACTCATGCTGCACTGGTACGTGAACGCCAGCGGGATTTCATAAAAAATAGCCTTCTCCATGTGGATTTTCAGGTAGTCTCACTCACGGAGAAAATTCGGACTTTGGTTGGCCTTCACTTTGATGGGGTATCTACTGCGGTTAAGGACTACAATGGTGTGCTCGTGACCAACCTCAATGAAGTAGAAGTTGAAGCTCTTCCTCAGGATCTTCCTGAACGCATCCATGTGGATTTATCGGTGTTGAACCACATTGGCGATCAGATTCAGGTGAAGGACCTTGTTGTTCCATCTGGTGTTGAGATTCTCACCGATCCTGATGAGGTTGTAGTAGTAGTTTCTGCGACCCAGGAAGAAGCCGAAGAGATGGCGTTGCCCGAATCTGCTGAACCTGAAGTGATCGAACGCGGTAAGAAAGTAGAAGAAGAGGAAGAATAATTTCCTCGAACTGGAAATGAAGAACCACGGGCGGAAGGAAAGTTAACGCCCGTGGTTCTTTTGAAGCAGGTTGAGGAAGTCGGTTATGATCCGGGCGGTGATTCCCCAGATGATTTCTCCATCGTAGGGTTTATAAAAAACGACCATTTCCTGGGTGCCGTTTTGCCGTGTATAAAGACGTTCTTCTTTGTTCACGGTCTCTGCCAGCCACTTGAGCGGAACGGAAAAAATACGTTTCACTTCATTTTCTGCTGGAGTTAATGCAACGGGCCATGCGATTTTCCCGATCACGGGGTAAATTAGAAAACCGCTGGATGAAATATGGGGAGGCATTTGCCCAAGGATCTGTACCTTTTGAGGGGGAATTCCGGTTTCTTCAAAGGTTTCACGCAAGGCTGTATCCACAGGGGTTTTATCCATTATATCGGCAGCCCCTCCGGGAAAAGAAACCTGCCCCTTATGATTTTCAACTCGGTCTGTACGCAGGGTGAAGAGAGTAAACCACTCTCTTCCATCCTGATATAAAGGAATCAAAACCGCTGCTGGCGTGAGGTTGGAATGATTGATTCCTGAATATGAGTTATCTGTGGTCTGGAAGATTGTTTTTATGGATTGATCGTTTATATCGTCCAGATAGGAGATATCATTCATACCCATATAGATCGTTCTCTTCATCATTGTCCAGAAACGCTATTCCAGCTTCTTCAAGTAATTCCTGGCTTTGATTTTCATCTTCCACAAGTACAGGTCGTGCAAAAATCAGGTACCCGGTGTGCCCAACCATTCGGTCGGTTGGCCGAAAGCGTGCCGGGTGAGCCCGGTACCATCTCAGGAGGATCTCACATACCTCAAGGAAAGCAAAATGCTCCTCGCGAAGGGCTACAAGGAGCTTTTGAACCTGATTGGCGGTAGGGAGAATGCAACCGAAGTTTCCACCGGGCTTTAAAGCCGCCCGAACCTGAGGAATATAATCCCATGGGTTAGGAACATCGAGGAAAAGTGCATCTGCATCCTGCTCGGTAAATCCTTCTCTAATATCTCTGAGGTTAAATACTACACGATCATCTAAACCGAGGAGGGAAATATTTTTTCGGGCGAGCTCTTGAAAATCACTGCGAATTTCATAGGTGCTTACACATCCCTGGGAACCAACTGCAAAAGCGAAGGCGGTGGTTAACGCCCCTGACCCTGTCCCGGCTTCCACAACACGTTTGCCAGGTCCAATGCCCATCATGACGAGGATAAAACCGATATCTTTGGGGTACAGAATCTGGGTATTTCGTCTGGTAATCGCCAGAACATCTGCAAGAGATGGGGGAAGTAAAAAGAACGGACTCCCGTTATGACTAAAAACCTGGCTTCCCCAGGGTTTTCCGATGATCTCATCGTGTTTTAAAACGCCCCGATGGGATTGAAACTCAGCACCCGCCCGGAGACGAAAGATAAAATTTTTATGTCTGAGCCCGACGAGTTGAATTAAATCACCATCACGTGCATACGCACCATGCGCATTCCAGCTCAAGGCTCCTCCTATGGATTCAAGTGTTTCTTGAAGAATTCGGTGATGGCTTCGTAACAACGAACACGGTTTTCAAACTTGAGCACATCATGGCCTTCGTTCTCGAACATCAGGTATTCCACATCCTTGCCCAAAGAACGTAAATAGGTTACAAGGTCGCGAGATTCTGGTTCAACAACTCTGGGATCGTTTTTCCCTTGAATGACGAGTAGTGGACAGGCCAGCTGGTGAAGGTGGGTTTTCGGTGATCGGTCGACTAAAAAATCATGATCGGTTTCTGGATCACCGAGGGCCATTTTCATGTAGGGTTTCCATGTCTCTGGAATGCGCTCCAGGAAGGTGAGTAAATCGAAGGGGCCAAACATATCTACTGCAGCTGACCATAATTCTGGATGCCGCCCTGCCAGAGTGAGGGTCATATATCCACCATATGAGCGTCCTACAACTCCGGCACGTGAAGCATCAATGCGGGGATCTTTTTTGAGGAGCTGCATCGCATGAACATGATCCAGGCGGTCTTTCCCGCCCCAATCACGGTCGACCTGTTTGGTGAATCCCAGACCATACCCGGTGCTACCACGCACGTTGGGGACAAATACCGCAAAACCATTAAGGGTTAGGAATTGTATGAGGGGCATGGAAAACCAGGCGAAATCCGGCCTTTCCTGTCCCTGGGGGCCTCCATGAATGTAGTAGATCAGGGGCCGTTTCTCTGAGAAGCCCAGGGAACGGGCGGGAAGATACAGACGAGCCGAGATGCGTGTACCATCGAAAGAAATATAAGAGGCATCTTCACCGGGGGAAAGGTATTCCTGAGGGATACCCAGAATCCGCTCGTGGGTGTGGCGGGTGATTTTATCTCGCCTGTTCCCTTCGATGGTGTAAATCTGTGTCGGGGACGTTGCTGTAGAAAAAGAAAGAGCATAACGATCCCCAAGCGGGTCATAGCTGTAGGAAAAAACCATTCCATTGGATAAAGGAGGTTGATCTCCCACCAGAACTTGATCGATGGTGAGGCAAAGAGAAGAGCGATCAAAGACTGCCTCGTATAGCCACGAGCAACCATCAATGTTGTAGACCAGTAAATAGCGATTTCCAGTAAGATGGTTCAAGGTTTCGAGTTCACCATCTCCTGTATGTTTGATTCCCTGAACCGCCACTTCAAGAGGCTGTGAATCACCGGGGAGGAGTACGGCCGGGGCGTATCGGTCTGTAAATAGAGCGCAAGAAACCAATAATTCGTTGTTTCCTAAATACTCAATAGCATTTATGCCATTAAGCGGAACGTTTTCCCCGGGAGTTCGTCTTTCCAGCGGAATCCCAAATCTCAGGCTTTTTTCCTGTGTCTCTTCTTTCCATTCGTAAAGCACCACATCACCGGTTGTGTAGCCATCAACTAAAATGGCATGCCGGTGGTCTGGTGAGTAAGCGCCGGGATAGGCCCCATAAGGGCTGGCGCCAAGGTGAGTCAGGATTTGGGTTTGGAGATTTGCCCGGAATGCATGTTGATTCTGATCCTCACGGGATTCGGCATTGAAATAGGCAATATTATTCTGAATATCGCATAAAACAAGATGTACCCGCATTTTTCCTAGAATATCGGAAAAGACTGGTTCGGGGTGTCCGCCTTCGAGGGGAATCAGGTGAGGCTGGTAATTTTCGTCACCATCATGGTCAAGCATGACTAAAATTTTCTGAATCTGAGGGAATACGTAAAAAGGAAGTCCACCGAGAAGGTGAGGATTTTGTAAGGCAATCCGGGGAGGAATGAGAGGTTCAGGGACACTTCCGCCATAATTCATTCTATAAAGGCTGAGGTGTCCGGATAAGTTGGAGAGGAAATAAATTTGATCTCCAACGACTTGGGGAGAGATAAAAAGTCTGGCGGAAAGAAGTGAGTCGATTCGATACATAATGTCCTCTATTTAGAGTGTTGATGAGACGGTGTTGTTTTTATAAGGCTAAACCAGTGCCCGATAAATAGCAAGATAAGGCAGCCAAGTAGAGCCAGCCCAAAGCGTAAAGGCCCGATACTGAGGAAAGTCCATCCAAGGTTATCTGCCAGGAAATGACCTCCCCAAAAACCTATCCAGGAAAGGAGCAGGTATAAGAGAAGCCGCCCTAAACCCCCGTTTTTCCAGAGGTGGAAAGAAGCACCCAAGAAAGTTGACACAAGAAAGCCAAAAAGAAAGGCTGGAATGGTCACAGTTTGGCCCCTTTCTTTATAATTGTACCCCCACCCAGGCATACCTCTCCCTGATAGAATACTGCTCGCTGCCCTGGAGTAATATCCCTGAGTGGGCTTTCGAATTGTACATGAGCCAGACTATTCTCTGTCAGGGTGATGAGGGCAGGCATTTCAGGAGCTTTGTATCGAATTTTTACTCCTGCCCGGAAGGATTTCGCTGGCTCAGATTTTCCGATCCAGTTTAATTCATCAACCCACATCTCATCACTGCCGAGTTCTTCTCTTGGGCCTACGATGAGCAGATTGTTTTGTATATCTTTGTCCAATACATACACGGGGTGGGTAGTAGAGATACCTATTCCTTTCCGCTGGCCGATAGTGTAATGCGCCAATCCAAGGTGTTGGCCGAGGATTTTCCCCTCCCGATTGACGATATTCCCTGGTCTCAAACTTTCCGGGATATGCCTCTCGAGAAATGACCGATAATCTCCACCGGCAAGAAAACAAAGATCCTGACTGTCGGGCCGGCTGGCGGTTGGAAGGTCGTATCTCCGGGCCAGGTCACGAACATGGGATTTCAGGAAGTTGCCGATTGGAAATAGACTGTGAGTCAGGTGGTTTTGACTCAGGACACTGAGTACATAAGACTGGTCCTTTTCAGCATCCAACCCTTTAAGGAGTAAAAATTCGCCATCTGGTCCAGATTTGGTACGGGCGTAGTGGCCAGTGGCCAAAAATTCGGCACCCAGTGCACGCGCCTGATCAAAAAGTGCTCCCCACCGAATTACCCGGTTACAAACAACGCAAGGATTCGGGGTTACCCCCTGGCGATATCCTTCTAAAAAGTAATGGACAACGGTATCAAAAAATCGCTGACGGACATCGATGGTATAGAATGGGATACCCAAAGTCTGGGCAACTTTCCGAGCCTGGGCCATTGAGTCGGGGGTACAGCAACGGTTGCTCTCTTCAGTCCCTGTTTCGCTCCACAGGCGCAACATCATCCCGATTACCCGGTACCCCTGCTCGACGAGAAGTGCAGCTGCAACCGAGCTATCGACACCACCACTCATGGCAACAACAACGAGGGGTCTGTTCATAATCACTTAAGATAGGGATCGCTGTTTTCGGATTAATTCCGGGAGAATGCCGGTAAATGCTTCAATCATTTGAGGGGTGGTGGATCGACCAAGGGTGACTCGTAATGACCCGAGTGCCCATTCTTCAGGGAGACCAATCGCGGTGAGAACTTCGGAGGGACGGGGATCTCCAGTTTTACAGGCCGAACCGGATGAACAGGCATAACCGGCGACATCAAGGGCCATAAGGAGGCGGTTACCGTCAAGGTTTTTAAAAACGAAGCTGACATGGTTGGGAAGCCTCTGGCGGGGATGCCCGGTTAACCGAGTCTGGGGAATGTTTTGAAGAATGCCATTTACGAGGGTATCGCGCATTTCCAGAAAACGACGACTATGGACTGGCAATTCATTTTTGGTAATTTGTAGGGCCTCAGCTAACCCAACAATGTACGGCACGTTGTGGGTTCCAGCACGTAACCCACTTTCCTGTTTCCCACCGGTCTGGACTGGTTCAATGGGCGTTCCCTGCCGGATATACAGGGCTCCAACACCTTTGGGGCCGTAAAATTTATGCGCTCCAATGGAAAGTAGATCGATATGCTCCCGAAGAACATCAATGGGCAGGTGAGCTGCGGCTTGGACTGCGTCGGTATGAAAGGGGATATTTCTCTCGCGGCAAACCAGCCCTATTTCGGCAACAGGATTAATGGTGCCAATCTCGTTGTTTGCATAGATAACCGAAACCAGGGCGGTATCTCTTCGAAGGTGGCTCCTAACGGCTTCCGGGTCAACCATTCCCGTGGAATCGACCGGTAAAAATTCGATCTCAAACCCCTGCTCTGAAAGCTGGTTGACCGTATGCAGGACGGCATGGTGCTCGACTGGAGTGGTCAGAATATGACAAAAGCCATGCCTTTTCCGTTGCGCCCAGGCAACCCCTCGAAGTGCTAAATTATCGCTTTCTGTTCCACATGAGGTAAAAACGATTTCCCGCGGCGAGGCATTGAGGCATCTGGCTACAGTTTCACGGGCATTTTCAACCGCGCCTTCTGCAACCTGACCAAATTCATGCACAGAGGAGGGATTTCCAAAAAAATCCTTGAAATAGGGAAGCATTGCCTGGAATACTCGATCATCAAGGGGGGTTGTTGCCGCAAAATCCAGGTAAACTTTTTCCATCACCGCCATTTTCACCTCCGGTCGGTGATTATAGCACTTTGAGAAACAATACAACCATTTTGGTTACCGATTAATCCCTGATATAATAACATAAATCGTTCTATTTCTCACATATCGGAGAGGCTATGTCAGATAAAATCCATTTTGGAACCGATGGATGGAGAGGGGTCATTGCTGAGGATTACACCTTCGATAATGTACGTCGATGTGCCCAGGGGTTTGCTACGTACATGAAGAATCATGGGAAGCAGGGAGAGACCATCGTCATCGGGTATGATAAACGCTTCCACTCCGAGAATTTTGCTCTGGCAGCGGCTGAAATCATTGCTGGGAATGGAATGAAAGTTCTGTTGACGGATGGTGCCACTCCTACGCCGGTGATTGCTTATTCAGTAGTTCATCACCATGCTGCGGGCGCGATTAATATTACCGCGTCTCACAACCCCCCAACGGATAATGGCTTTAAGGTGCGGAATGAATTTGGTGGAGCCATTGATCCGGAAGGGTTAAAAGAAATAGAAAGCTTAATTCCGGATGATGTATCCTCTGTAAACCGAATGAATGCGGCTGAAGCTGAGGAAAAAGGATGGATTCGCCGCTTTGATCCAGCACCGGATTATATTTCCCACCTGGAACAGCTCATTGATCTTGAACCGATCCGCCAGGCCGGTTTAAAAATTGTGGTGGATTGCATGTGGGGAAATGGTGCAGGATGGTTCCCTCGCTTACTGGAGGGTGGAAAAACCCAGGTGGTGGAAATTCACAACACGAGGAATCCCATATTTCCCGAGATGAAGCGCCCGGAGCCAATCCCACCAAACATCGATGTAGGGTTACGTACTACAGTGGATCTTGGAGCTGATGTTCTTATCGTGACGGATGGAGATGCGGATCGGGTTGGTGTTGGCGATGAAAATGGAAGGTTTGTAAATCAACTTCAGGTTTACGCCCTTCTTGCTTATTATTTGCTCGAGGTTCGGGGTGAACGTGGAGCGATTGTTAAAACCCTCTCGACCACAGGAATGCTGGAGAAACTGGGAAAGCTTTATCATGTGCCGGTTTATGAAACGGGTGTGGGATTTAAATATGTGGCCCCGAAAATGCTCGAAACGAACGCGATGATTGGCGGGGAAGAATCTGGTGGGTATGCTTTTCGGGGAAATGTCCCAGAGCGAGATGGTATTCTTGCCGGGTTGTTTATCCTGGACATGATTGTACGGCTAAAGCGAAGGCCCTCGGAGCTTCTGGCGTTACTCTTCAGCAAGGTCGGGCCGCATTTTTACGATCGTGTGGATCGTTCATTTACAGGGGAACGATCAGAGCGTGAGCGGAGAATTCTTTCGGCCCATCCGGCAACGATTGGAGGGTTGAAAGTAACGGGATTAAATACCACGGATGGTTTTAAGTTCACACTGGAAGATGGTGGCTGGTTGTTGATCAGGTTTTCGGGGACTGAACCAATTATGCGAGTCTATTGTGAAACCACTCAGGAAGATCGTGTAGCCGCTATCCTGGCAGATGGTTTGAAGATAGCAGGTTTGGATTAGTCTGTGGAAAGTCTTTTTGACACCCATTGCCATCTGAACCTTAACATTTTTGAGAATGACCTATCCCTGGTGATTGAACGAGGGTTGGAAGCAGGAGTGTCGTTCTTTTTAGTACCAGGGATTGACATTGGGACGAGTCGCCGGGCGGTGGAATTAGCTGAGCGATTCCCAGGGGTATATGCTGCGGTTGGAATCCATCCCTCAGAGGCAGGCCAATGGAATCAACAGGTGGCGAGAGAAATTTCCTCTCTGGCCAGACACCCTCGCGTGGTGGCGATTGGGGAAATTGGGTTGGATTATTATCGGGATCGGACTCCACATGAACTGCAACAGGGCGTTTTACGCGAACAACTGGATCTGGCTCTGGATGTTCAATTGCCGGTGATTTTACATCAACGGGCTTCCTTCGATGATTTATGGAACCTCTTAAAACGGTGGTTGCACGAGAATCGAAAGGGTGCCCAATATCTCTCTGAGCGGGCTGGAGTATTTCATTCCTTTGATGGCACGGTAGAAGAAGCGAGAAGAGCTGTGGAGCTGGGTTTTCTGATAGGGGTTAGCGGGCCGGTAACCTATAAAAATGCGCTGACTCGTCGTACTGTTGTCAGTGGTCTGGATTTATCATCTATTTTACTGGAAACCGATTCTCCTTATCTTCCTCCTCATCCCTTTCGAGGAAAACGAAACGAACCTGCGTTTTTAAGGTATGTGAGTGAAAAAGTTGCTGAAATTCATAAAATAGACTCTGTAGAACTAGCCGGGATTACCACGCACAACGCTGCCCGGCTATTTGCCCTGGAGCTTTGATCTTGAATACTACTATTCCTTTTATTGTTCCCGTACAGGATGACATCCAGGCTGTGGAAGCCTTAATGCGCGCTCAGGCGGATGATCATCACCCCGATTTACGATCGGCACTGCATTTGTTGCTTTCTGCTGGAGGGAAGCGGATTCGTCCTGCGTTGACAGTTTTAATTGGTAAAATGCTCCATGCCGATCGTGAGAGTTTATTATCTCTGGCAGCCGCGATTGAATTACTCCATACGGCAACCCTGGTACATGATGATCTCATCGATAATTCTCTGCTACGGCGGGGAATGCCAACCCTGAACTCCCGCTGGTCACCAGGGGCAACGGTCCTCACAGGAGATTTTATTTTTGCCAAAGCCGCAAATATGGCGGCTCAAACGAATTCCATTCCAGTAATGAAAATATTTTCCCATACTCTTTCGGTAATTGTGAATGGAGAAATTTCTCAACTCTTTTCGACACGATGCAAGGCTGACCGGGAAAGTTATTACTTCAGAATCTACTCCAAAACTGCATCGTTGTTTGAAACATCGGCAAAGGCTGCGGCTTTAATCAGTCCGGTTGATCAATCCATCGTGGAGCAGATGGGACAGTTTGGTTATAACATTGGCATGGCGTTTCAGATCATCGATGATATACTGGATTTCGTGAGTCAGGAAGATGCTCTGGGAAAACCAGTTGGTGGTGATTTACGTCAGGGAATTATCACATTACCGGCTATTCTCTTTGCCGAAACTTTTCCAGACCACCCTGCCGCTCAAAGATTGCTGAATGGTGAATGTATCCAGGAAGAAGATCGGCTTGAAAATCTCATTGAGGAAATTCGTCGCAGCGAAGCCATTTCATTGAGTTATCGAGAAGCTGTGCGGTTCATTGAAAATGGGTTGTGTCAGTTAAGAAACTTACCAGAATGCGAAGAGAGATTTGCGCTGGAAGAATTGGCGCATTATATTGTGCGAAGGGAGTTGTGAGATATGGACGCTTTTCCGCGGACTCAGGTAGAGGGGATCAGCCTGCCCCGTTTAATTGTGGGTACGAACTGGTTCCTGGGTTATTCTCATACCAGCCTTGCGAAGGATAAGTTCATCAAAGGGTATCAGTCACGAGATAGCATTGCCCGGATTCTGGCAGTTTTCCTGGAAAGTGGCGTGGATGCCGTAATGGGTCCGGTTAATCCATTACTTGAAGAAGCAATACGTGAAGCTGAACAGAGGGTGGGACAAAAGATTATCCGAATTTATACACCCTGGTTTAACATTACGCCAGGTGGTCCGGCAGATAACGAACCGGAATATGTTTTTGATATTTGTGCCAAATATGGAGCGACATTCTGTATGCCCCATCAGGCTGTGACAGATGCATTACTTGACCGCAGGGATGGAGTCATTCGGGATATTAGGAAATACACTGCCATGATTCGGGAAAGGGGGATGATTCCAGGTTTATCCACCCACATGCCAGAGACGGTAGTGATCGCCGATCGTACCGGCGCCGATGTTGCCACTTATATTCAAATCTATAACGCCGCGGGATTTTTGATGCAAGTTGAGGCCGACTGGGTAATGAACATAATACGGAATGCTCAGAAACCCGTGATGACTATTAAACCGCTGGCGGCCGGGCGGCTGTTACCTGTGGTTGGACTGGCATTCGTGTGGAACACCATTCGCCCGGTGGATATGGTGACCATTGGTACGACGACTCCCGATGAAGCACGGGAGGTGATTGACATCTCTCTCGACCTGCTTTCCCGCCAGGTTCCCGAATACGAATTACAAAGAACCAGAAGTAAAAAATCTCTATCTTGAAAAAAGACCGGCGAGTTTGATCGCCGGTCTTTTTTGGGGTGGCTGATGGGGGTCGAACCCACACCCTTCTGATCCACAGTCAGACGCTCCGCCATTGAGCTACAGCCACCATATCTGACGCGAAGGGATTTTATCACAATCCCTGACCAACCGCAAGCAATGCGCGAATTTTCTCAACGGCTGAGGGTACGGTCAGTGTCTCTTGAGTTCGGTAAAGAAGGTCTTTGAGGGTTATAACGCCTGCAGCTTCCTCATCTGGGCCTGAAACTACTACAAAGCGAACGCCAATTCGGTCAGCATATTTGAATTGTTTGGGTAATTTAGCAGCCTCGGGATAAAAAACAGTGTTAAGCCCTGCATTCCGGAGTTGCATCGCCAGAGCAAATGATGAGGCAAGGCGGCTTTCATCGAAGACGGTTACCAACACCTGGGCGGGGTTTTGTGGAAGCGGGGGGATGAGACCATATTTTTCGAGCACAAGACTGATCATCACATCACCCATAGCAAATCCCACACCCGGAAGCGGGTTCCCCCCGACTGCTGCTACAAGGTTATCGTAATGCCCACCCCCTAAAATGGAGCGACCACCATCTAAATCTTTGGCTTCGAAGACAATACCAGTGTAGTAATCTAATCCCCGAATGATATGAGGGTCATAACGAATATAATCTGCCAACCCTGTCAGCTGGATGAGTTCAAAGACATGGCATAACTCTTCAGATTGATGCCACCCCTCGTCGTTTGACAGCAGGTTTTTAATTCCTTCCAGCTGCGCTATGCTTAGCCCCTGGCTAAGTGCGTAGTCGTTCCATTCCGAGGGTTGGAGTTTATCCATGCGATCAATTAAACGAAAAGCCGCCCGTCTGAGATCACCTTCCAATCCAAGTTTTGCAAGTTGTTGATCCATCAAACGACGACTGTTAACCAACAGGCGCACTTTTTGGGGACCGAGCCCAACCTCCCGGAAAAAATTGGCACAAATCTGGAGTAATTCTGCATCCGCTTCAGGTGTGTTAACGCCGATTAAATCGATGTTCCACTGGAAAAACTCTCTGGTTCGGCCTTTCTGGGGGCGTTCATAACGCCAAAAGGGGCCAAATGACCACCATCGTAATGGAAAAGTCAGTTCATTCTGTCGTTGAGCCACCATGCGGGCCAGGGTGGGGGTTAATTCGGGGCGAAGGGTAATTGGATCACCCCCACGATCCTGAAAAACGAAAGATTGTTGATTTACTAACTCATCGCCAGATTTCGCCGCATACAGTTCTATTTTTTCGATGAATGGCCCCTCGTATTCCTGGTATCCAAAACGTTCTGACACCACACGGATTTTCCCATAGAGCCAGTTCCGTAAGGCCATGAGTTCGGGATAAAAATCGCGAGTACCTTTTACGGGTTGAATGACATTTTTCATAATAAACGCTCCATTCCCGAGGTATTTTAACACATCTCGTTCTCTGGCTGAGGCGTTGATTTTTAGAGGGCATCTTAATATTGGATTACATAGTTCTGAATGACCCCGAGGTTCATTTTCTTGCGGTAAAATGATGATCATAAAAAGTGTCTGTCCTAAAAATGGTGGGCGACTTTTGAAACCCCACATATGGGGGCAAATCTGCCTGATTTACAACTTTTTATCACCATATGTGGCAAGCAATCAAAAACCAACCAGATATGGGACAAACACCATAAAAACTATATGATCCTGTAATAAGATTTTCTGGCAAGCGGCAAGGAATGATGAACATCCATGAATTGATTCACCTTGTAAACGGGGTTTTGTTGACCCCACAAAGCAACCTGAACCGAGAAGTTAAGGGAGCATTTGCTGCAGATTTAATGTCCGATGTATTAGCGGCAATCCAACCTGAGGCAGTATTGGTGACAGGCCTGTGCAATCCGCAGGTGATTCGGACGGCGCAGATGGCGGAAGTGGCCGCGGTTATTCTGGTTCGGGGAAAGACCCCGCCCGCCGAAACGATCAATCTGGCTAATCAAGAGGGCATACCTTTTGTTTCTACCCCTTTTGGAATGTTTGAGGTCTGTGGACGGCTTTACAACTCTGGAGTAAAAAGCCTGGAGAGGCCGGTGGACCCCGATTTTTGTGATTGTGGGTAGGTCACATAAATTCTTATGGACGACCATCAATTATCCAGACGTCCGATCACTGATCAGGAAGCTCAATATATCACCCGTACTGAAGAGCTTGCTTACGAGCTTAAAGTAGAAGAGGTGATGACCCGAGATGTTAAATGCCTGGCGCCTGATATGAAGATGCATCAGGCGCTTGAGCTTTTTCGAACCGAACGAATTTCGGGAGCGCCGGTAGTGGTGGATGGGGTTTTATGTGGGGTGGTGAGTCTGGAAGATCTCATTCGCTGTCTGACGAACAATGACCTTGATGCACAGGTAAAAGATTACATGACAGCCAACCCCATTACCATCTCTCATACGGATCCGGTGGTGGAGGCGTTGAAATTATTTGTTACCACACGTCATGGTCGGCTACCGGTGGTGGACGCGCAGCGACGATTGCTCGGGATTCTAACCAAAGGTGATATCACTCTGGGTTTACTCCAGGCTCTCCAGAAAGATTATCAGATTGAGGAAGTGCGCCGGTACCGGGCCAGCCATTTATTTGAGGATATTGTCTCGGATCGAACCAGTTTGATCCTCAGGTATAACATTAAACCCCGGGATTTTGTTCATGGTGGGGCGGCTTCAAGTAATCTGAAAAGGGCGCTTTTACGCTTAGGGGCGAACCCACAGATTGCTCGTCGTTGTGGCATTGCCGTTTACGAAGCAGAAATGAATTTGATTATTCACACCACCAATGGAGGGGTTATTCGAGCAGAAATAGAGCCGCACCAAATATCTATTGAGGCAACCGATGACGGCCCGGGGATTAAAGATGTCGAGCTGGCCATGCGGCCGGGCTACTCCACCGCGTCGGATGAAGTTCGTGAGCTTGGTTTTGGTGCTGGTATGGGGTTGGTGAACATCCAACGCTGTGTGGATAGCATGAAGCTGGAATCAACATGGGGAAAAGGAACACGTTTGCGCATGAAATTGTTCATGAAACCTGAAAATACCGTAGGCGAAGGACATTCAAGCTCATAAAGGAGCATACATGATAACCCTTGATCAAATAGCCAGAGAACTTGACCTGACCTTGGTTACCGATAGCCACGACTTGAGTGAAGTTGTACCGACGGGAGGATATGTATCGGATATGTTAAGTTGTGTAATGTCTGGTGCACCCCGTCAGGGAATCTGGGTCACTTTGCAAGCCCATGTGAATATTGTGGCTGTGGCGGCATTACTGGAGCTTGCGGCCATTATCGTAACCGAAAATGCCTTGCTCGATCCTGCGGCTATCTCCCGGGCAAATGAAAAGGGAGTGACTATTTTCTCGACCCCGAAAACCAGCTTTGAAGTGGCGGGGTTACTCTGGCAACTTGGGCTGCGCAGCGGTTGATGCGCAATCTTCATCCATAAAAGGTTCACTTTGATTCATTTACGGGCTGATTTTCATGTTCATACGGTGCTCTCGCCGTGTGCCGATGTTGAGATGATTCCTCCGTTGATTGTTGAGACGGCGATAGAACGCGGAATCAGCCTGCTGGCTATTACTGATCATAACGCCTCTGCAAATATCCTGGCAGTTCAAAGGGCAGCTCAAGGAACCGAGGTTACCATTTTGCCGGGTATGGAGCTGCAGACTATCGAAGAAGTGCATGTGGTGTGTCTCTTCGATTCGCTGGAACAAAGTCTGGCATTCCAGGCCATGGTGGATCGGGTGTTACCGGTGATTCCCAATAACGTTGAATATTTTGGTGAACAATTCGTGGTAGATGAGACGGGAGCATTTATCCGTCGGGAAGATCGTCTTTTACTTACCTCCACGCAGTGGACGTTACGTCAGGCGTGGGAGGCTGTATATGGGCTGGGTGGTTTGATGATCCCGGCGCATGTAAACCGGAAAGCCAATGGTTTACTTGCCATTCTCGGATTGGTGCCAGATGATGTGCCGATAGAGATGCTCGAAATTTCACTTCACACTACTCCGGAGCAAGCTTATCAAGACTTTCCGGCACTTAAAGGGTATCCTCTGATCCAGGATGGGGATGCCCATTTTCTAGAAGACATTCGCGGATTAAATGATCTGAGCTTAGAAGAGATTACCGTGGATGAGATACGCCGAGCGGTATTGGGAATAGACGGACGCAGTCATCGGGTTCTAAAAGAGTGATCCGAAAAATTCCGATAACTTTATCCAAATTGACAACCCTCTAGACTTAAGGTGACATTTGATAATTGACCATTTTAAGGGTGGGAGGGTAAACTCATTTAGGTTAAATAAGGGTATTTCTTACAATTTAAGTCAAATTATCAAGTTTATTTTATTCCGCTGGAGATCCAATGTTGAAGCAGATCACTATACCTGAAAATGATCCGGTAGCAGTGCCTGAAAAACGGGCCATTATCGACCAGATCCTTGAACAAAATAAGGATTTACCCGGTGGTTTGATGGTTATCCTGAACGAGGTGCAAAGCCAAATCGGTTTCATTTCTGAACCGATGCAACTTTATATTGCCAACCACTTGCATGTCCCTGTTTCTGCGGTCCATGGAGTGGTCTCATTCTATTCCTTCTTCACAACCAAACCCCGCGGAAAGCATACGATTAAGTTTTGTATGGGAACGGCCTGTTATGTGGGAGGAACTCCTCAGTTGATTGATAAAGCACGGCAGGTACTTGGTATAGAGCCCGGAGAAACCACAAGTGATGGGTTGATTACCCTGGAATTATGTCGCTGCGTTGGGGCTTGCAGTCAGGCACCTGTGGTAGTGGTTGATGAAGATACTCACGGACGGGTGCGTCCGAATAAGTTTCCTCAGATAGTCCGTGGATTACAGGAAAACGACGGAAAATAACCTTGAGAGAGCTAGCGCTTCACTTGCTGGATATTGCGCATAACAGCGTATCGGCTGGAGCCCGGAACATTACCATAACGATTATTGAAGATAGCCAGGTAGATCGTCTGAGTATGACTGTAGAGGACGATGGTGTGGGAATGGATGCGTTAACCCTACAGCGTGTAACGGATCCGTTTGTAACCTCCCGAACTACCCGCAGCGTGGGGCTGGGAATCCCGTTGTTAAAAGCGGCGGCAGAAGCCTGCAACGGTGATTTGACCATTCAATCCAAACCGGGGGTAGGAACGCGGATTGATGTCGTTTTTCAACGCAGCCATATAGACCGAATGCCCCTGGGAAACCTGGCTGAGACAATACTTACCCTGGTTGTGGGATGCCCTGAGATACACTGGGTATTTCGCTATCAGGTAGATGGGGAAACCTTTGAGTTCGATGATGCGCCGATCAAAGAGGAACTTAAGGATATTCCTCTTACTGAACCGGCTATTATCGCCTACCTACGTGAAACCCTGGAGAAAGGGGTCGCGAGGGTGCAACAGGCAGGTCAGTCATAACTTCGAATCAAGCAGGAGAGTCGCATGGACAAGGTGAAATCGCTTGAGGATTTGAAACGGCTTCGAGAAGAGGCGCTGGAAAAGCGCCGGGTAAAGACGGCTTCTGGCGAAGTGCAAATTGTGGTTGGAATGGGCACTGTGGGAATTGCCGCCGGTGCGCGTGAGACTTTGAAAGCAATCCTGGATTATATTGAAAAAGAGAATCTTTCCGGTATTGTTGTCCGGCAAACGGGGAATATCGGTTTGGATTCCTTTGAACCCATTGTTCAGGTGATTAAAGGAGATCAACCCAAAGTGACCTATGGCCGGGTTCATCCTGATGCTGCCCGGCGGATTATGAAAGAACACGTGGTTGGTGGGCAAATTGTGAAAGATTACGTTATCGAGAGTTAACCGGGTAGATTTCTGGATAAGTCTCACCCGATCATTACAGCGGGCTAGAAGGTGTTTTATGGCTTTTTTTCGATCCCATGTACTGGTGTCTGTCGATCCTGAATGTTTAAAACGTGGGGCACACGAAGTAATCGATGCGCTTCACGATGAGCTGGTGGCGCAAGGGCTAATTGACGAAGTTCAGGTATTGGAAACCTCGCGGATTGGTGACCCCGTTTTTTATGGGCCCGACATGATGGTGTATCCTGAGGGGATCCATTACGCCAACCTTACGCCGGATGATATTCCCTATCTTGTCGAAGAGCATTTTCTTAAAGGGCGACCTGTAGAACGATTCCGTGCTCAGGAAAGGCTTGTCCGAGACGAGGAGTTACGTCCGCCTCAGCCCAAAGAAGTGCGGGTAGTGCTACGTAACTGTGGTGTTATAGATCCGAATAACATTGAGGATTATATTGCTGAAGATGGTTACATGGCTCTGGCAAAAGTCCTGACCGAGATGACACCGGAGCAAGTAATAGACACCGTGCTTCAATCGGGTCTGAGAGGTAGAGGCGGGGCGGGTTTCCCAACCGGTAGAAAATGGCAGTTTGCAAGGCAAAGCCCGGGTGATGTGAAATATGTCATTTGCAATGCGGATGAAGGTGATCCGGGTGCTTTCATGAATCGCCGTGTTCTGGAGGGCGATCCCCATGCGGTCATTGAGGGAATGATCATTGCGGCGTATGCGATTGGCTCACGGCAGGGTTATATTTATTGCCGCGCAGAATACCCGCTCGCAGTCAAGACCTTGAACATTGCCATTACACAGGCACGAGAATTTGGTTTCCTTGGGAAAAATATCCTTGGAACAGACTTCAGCTTTGACCTCGAAGTGCGTATGGGGGCTGGCGCGTTTGTGTGCGGTGAAGAGACAGCGCTGATGGCTTCGATTGAGGGAAGACGGGGTGAGCCCCGCCCACGGCCACCTTTCCCGGCAGTGGCCGGTTTGTGGATGAAGCCTACCAACGTTAACAATGTTGAGACGTATGCGAATGTCCCTCAGATCATCCTGCGTGGCCCGGAATGGTACAGCAGTATGGGCACTGAAAAATCTAAAGGGACAAAGACCTTCGCTCTGGCCGGGGACGTGAAGAATACCGGGTTAATCGAGGTGCCTTTCGGGATTACTTTGCGCGAAGTTATTTATGATGTGGGTGGGGGCATCAAAGATAATAAAGGGTTTAAGGCCATCCAAACCGGCGGCCCCATGGGTGGGTGTCTCTCGGCAGAATTTCTCGATTTGCCCATTGATTATGAATCTTTAACAAAAGCGGGTTCCATGATGGGCTCAGGTGGTCTGGTGGTAATGGATGAAGATACGTGTATGGTGGATATTGCACGTTTCTTCATGGATTTCACACAGGAAGAAAGTTGTGGAAAGTGTACCCCGTGCCGAATTGGTACCCGTAAAATTCTGGAAATCCTGACCAGGATTTGTGAAGGTAAAGGGCGAGATGGAGATATTGAACAACTGGAAGAGTTGTGCACCTGGATTAAAGCCACCAGTCTTTGCGGGCTGGGGCAGGGCGCTCCTACACCGGTTGAGAGTACGCTTAAGCTTTTCCGGCACGAATATGAAGCTCATGTTTATGAAAAACGTTGCCCGGCTAAAGTATGCCGTGCGTTGATCTCCTATGAAATTCAACCGGATGTCTGTACGGGATGTACCGTCTGTGCCCGGAACTGCCCGACCAGTGCTATCTCTGGTGAGCGGCGCCAACCCCACAAGATCGACCCGGATATCTGTGTGCGATGTGGCATTTGTATGCAAGTTTGCAATTTCAATGCCATCGTGATCAACTAGGGAAGTTACAGCCCGGGGGTAATTTGCCTGCCGGGCTGAATCTTTAAGTATTGCACGAGATCATGTATCACCCTGGAGGAGAATGATGAGCGATCTGATTGTTCTCAAGGAATCGATCAATGAGCTTGTTAAAAACGTGGTTGAGAAACATGGTGCGAGTCGCGCAGAGTTGATCCCAATACTCAATGAGATCAATCGGAAAATGGGTTATCTTCCTTCGTACGCACTTGAAGAGGTTGCCCGATTGACGCAGATTCCCAAGAGCCAGGTATTTTCGGTAGCCACGTTCTATCAGATGCTTTCAACAGACGAAATGGGTGAACATGTGATCCGCTTCTGTGAAAGCGCTCCTTGCCATGTGGTGGGTGGTCGCCAGGTCTGGCAGCGCTTGCAGGAAGAACTCCATCTACAACCCGGGCAAACAAGCCCTGATGGAAAATGGACTCTGGTTACTGTCAGTTGCCTGGGAGTATGTGGAGTTGGCCCAGTGCTCATCGTCGATGACGATATGTATGGAAATGTTACACCCGACATGATCCCTGAAATTCTCGCCCGCTATGCTTAGGAGGATATGATGAAAGTTTTTCGTTCCATGGTGCTTGTATCCAGTGATCCTCAAAGTATGTTGCACGGTGCCGAGGAAGTTTTCCAACGGTTTCAGGCGGAGATCAAAGCCTTTGGCCTGGAAGATGAGGTTACAGTTTCCATGGTTGGAGATATCGGGAGGCATGATGTTTTCCCGCTGGTAATCATCTACCCGGAAGCAGTGACTTATGGGCCAGTTGGGGTGGACCAGGTTCATGCTATTGTTGAGGAGCACTTATACAAAGGACGAGTCATTCCTGAATTCCAGGCCTCGGTGCGGGAATTAAGCGGCCGGATTGCCTGGTTAAATGCACGAAAGGGAACGGTTCCGGCTGAACAGCGGATTGTCCTGGAACGAGCGGGGCTGATCGACCCGACCAGCATCGAGGATTATATCCTCCACGATGGATATGCGGCGCTTGGAAAAGTGCTGACCGAAATGACCCCGATGGATGTGATTGGAGAAATTCAGAAATCTGGTCTGAAGGGGCGTGGGGGAGCGGGATTCCCGACCGGCTTGAAATGGAGTTTTGTTTCCAAGGCGAATGGGGACAAGAAATATGTGATCTGTAATGCCGATGAGAGTGAACCTGGCACCTTCAAGGACCGAGTGATTCTGGAGGGAGACCCGTTTAGTATTCTTGAGGCGATGACCATTGCTGCATTCGCGGTGGGGGCAGATGAAGGCTACATTTACGTCCGTGGTGAGTACGCCCTGGCTCAGGAAAGGTTGATCCAAGCCATAGAACAGGCAAAGGAGTATGGCTTCCTCGGAAAAGGGATATTTGGAACTTCTTTCAACTTTGACATACATGTCCATTCGGGGGCTGGTGCGTATATTTGCGGAGAGGAAACTGCCCTTTTGGAATCCATAGAGGGTAAACGTGGCGAGCCACGTATTCGGCCACCCTATCCTACCACTCACGGTCTTTGGGGAAAGCCAACCCTCATCAATAATGTAGAGACGCTGGCCAATGTACCGGCGATTATTCGGCACGGTGCAGAGTGGTACAGGCAATTTGGAACTCCGTCCAGCCCCGGCACTAAAGTGTATACTGTTCTGGGCAATGTTAATGTAACCGGGTTAATTGAAGTACCCATGGGGATTACATTGCGCGAGGTGATTGCCATTTATGCACGAGGAATGAAAAATAACCGGGCATTTAAACTGGCACAGACCGGAGGATCGAGTGGCTCTGTCATCCCGGCCAGTTTACAGGACACCCCGATGGATTTTGACTCGTATGCCCGGGCGGGGGTATCACTTGGTTCTGGAGCCCTTTTGATTTGCGATGAAGATACCTGTGTGGTTGACCTCGCCAGGGTATTACTGAATTTCTTCAGGCGTGAGAGTTGTGGAAAGTGTACTCCCTGCCGGGTAGGTACGGAACGAGCCTGGTACCTGCTAAAGAGAATTTCCGAGGGACAGGGAGCGCTAAAAGATCTTGAGGAGCTGCTGGATTTAAGTGATAACCTCTACCAGTTGTCCAATTGTGGGCTGGGTCAGACGGCCGGAACGCCGATTCGAGATATTCTCAAGCATTTCAGAGCTGAAGTGGAAGCGCATATTCGACTGGGAGTGTGTCCGGCAGGGGTTTGTCCGATGCATGAAGAAATACCTGCATCGCCGGTCATTGCTTGAGAGGCAAAAGAGGGCGAACAAACGCCCTCTTTTTCATCGGGTGACTTTTTTCGGTCACAGGTATGACGGACAACACTTCGCATGGACGACTTATCGTTGTAAAAAGCTTATCATGGAATCACAGGCACCGGTTATAAACACCTTGCAGCGCATCCCCTGGTTCAATGAGCTCTCCAGGGCTGCTCTGGAGAAGCTTGCTATCATCGCAAAGCTGCGTGAACTGGCGGATGGAGAGGTGTTGTTTCGAGAGGGGGATGCAGAAAATTGCCTGTATATTTTACTGGAGGGAGAGATCCTTCTGGAAACTCACGTTCCGGGTTATGGAACGGTTTCAATTTTTCGAGCCGAACCTTTAGATGTAATCGGATGGTCGGTTCTTACACCGGTTGTAAGACAGCGGACGGATACTGCACGAGCTTTAACCGCCTGTCGTTTACTCTGTTTTGATTCGGACATGCTTCGGCAGTATTGTGATGACGATCAGGTTGCCGGGTATATTATTATGCGCAGAATTGCAAATGTGGCGGCGAGTCGCCTGTTGACCACTCGATTGCATCTGTTTGAGGTAATTCGAGAGTTGACAGGAGACCTAGCGGTGAAGCCGGAAACGAAAATGGATAAATAGCATCTTATCGGTATTATAATTGCCCTATGCACGAATTGTCTGTAACCGAAAACATCCTTGCTATATGCGAAAAACACGCTAACGAGAACGGGGCCTCGAAGGTTACTGATATTTATCTTACCATTGGTCAACTATCAAGTATTGTGGACGACTCGGTGCAATTTTACTGGGATATCATCAGTCAGAATACTCTATGCCAGGGTGCCAGACTGCATTTTCAGCGTTTACCGGCCAAATTGAGATGCAAACAATGTGGGCATGAGTTTATCCTCAAAGGAGAATTGACGCTTTGCCCCCAATGCGAGAGTATGCGTATAGATATATTGAGCGGTGAGGAATTTTTTGTAGAAAGCATTCTCATTGAGAAAGAAGAGGCGTTATGAGTAAGGAACGGGTTCCGGTTGTGGAACAGATTTTCAGCGCTAATGATCAAATTGCCATGCTAAACCGCCAGAGATTAAATGCGGCAGGTGTTTTTTCAATTAATTTAATGGCTTCCCCGGGAGCTGGGAAGACCAGTTTTATATTACGCACGATAGAGGGGTTGAAAAATATACTTCGATTAGGGGTGGTTGAAGGGGATACGGCGCCGGTAACCATCGATTCTGACCTGATTCTTGCTGCAGGGATGCCTGCTGTACAAATCAATACCGGCGGAGATTGCCATTTAGATGCGGTGATGTTGAAAGAGGGGTTGAATCAGCTCCCTTTAAATGACCTGGACCTGGTCATTGTCGAAAATGTTGGCAATCTGGTATGCCCGGCATCCTTTAAACTGGGTACTCACCTTAATGTTCTTGTGGCAAGTATTCCAGAAGGAGATGATAAACCGTATAAATATCCGGCTATGTATCGGGGAGTGGATGTTCTGGTAATTAATAAGATGGATTTGTTACCCTATATCCCGTTTAAGATGGATTATTTTTTACAGGGGGTACAAATCCTTAATCCGGGGGTCATCAGTTTTCCGGTGTCTTGTGCCACTGGGGATGGCATAAGCAAATGGTGCCACTGGCTGATTGCCCAAAGAAACCATTTCATTGGCCATGGAGATTGAAAAGAAAGCGCTCCGCATCCATGTGGGTGGTATTGTTCAGGGGGTTGGATTCCGGCCATTCATTTTTACTCTGGCAGAAAAGAATCATCTGACCGGCTGGGTAAAAAATACTTCCAGCGGGGTTGAAATTGAAGTGGTTGGAGATGAAGGCGCACTTCAGGGCTTTCTGGTTTCTCTTCGACAGGATGCTCCTCCTTTGGCGCGAATTGATCAGGTTCGAGTGGATCCCATTCCTGTAAGAGAGTATTTATCTTTTTCTATTCTATCCAGTCTCCCTCAGCCCGGGGAATTTCTTCCGGTGTCTCCTGATGTTGGTATTTGCCCTGACTGCAGGCGTGAATTGTTTGACCCTTCGGATCGAAGATATCGATATCCTTTTATCAATTGTACCCACTGTGGCCCGAGATTTACCATCATCAGGGATATTCCTTATGATCGCCCTAACACCACCATGGCATCCTTTATTATGTGTGGAGCTTGCCGGCAGGAATATGAAGATCCACGAAATCGTCGGTTTCATGCTCAACCCATTGCCTGCCCGGATTGTGGCCCCAGAGTGTATTTCATTGAGAAAGATGGCCAACATGCAGAAGGTGAGCAGGCGATTCAAGCCGCGAGAAAATGGCTGGTGGACGGCAGGATTGTTGCAATAAAAGGGCTAGGGGGGTTCCATCTGGCCTGTGACGCGACCAACCCGAAGGCAGTCGAGATTTTAAGATCCAGAAAAAAACGCAGCGATAAACCTTTTGCGTTGATGGCCTTTGACCTGGTCCAGGTTGAAAACCATTGCCTCCTTACTCCGGTTGAGCGTGAAGTATTAACCTCTCGAGAGAAGCCGATTGTATTAGCCAGGATTCGGACGGGGAGTAGACTGGCTCTTGAACAGATTGCACCCAACTTGAGCGAAATTGGGGTAATGCTGGCCTATACACCGCTCCATTTACTTTTACTTGAACCGGAAGCAGGATTCCCTGAGATGCTGGTCATGACCAGTGGAAACTTGAGTGAGGAACCTATAGCCTTTGATGATGAAGATGCCATGCACCGATTGAGAGAACTGGCAGATGCGTTCTTAGTCCATGATCGGAGCATTCAGACCAGAGTCGATGATTCGGTAGTGTCTGTCTTCCGTGAACAGGTTTATCCGATTCGAAGAGCACGGGGTTATGCGCCTGATCCAGTGATTCTGCCTTTTAACCTTCCTTCTACTTTAGCGGTTGGAGCAGAACTGAAAAATGCATTCTGCCTGACACGTAGTCGATATGCATTCCTCAGCCATCATATTGGTGATATGGAGAATCTGGAGACCTATACCTCTTTTGAAACAGGGGTTGAGCATTACGAGCGTCTTTTCAGGATTAAGCCAGAACTCATTGCCTGTGACCTTCATCCGAATTACCTTGCAACGCGGTATGCGCAGGACAGAGCCAGCAGAGAAAAGTTACCTATTGTTGCTGTGCAACATCATCATGCGCATCTGGCATCCTGTCTGGCTGATCATGCCTGGGATAATCAAGGGCAAGTCATTGGTGTCATTTTCGACGGGACAGGATATGGGGCTGATGGAGCCATCTGGGGGGGAGAATTTTTTTATGGCGGATACGCCTCATATCAACGGAAGTTTCACCTGGATTATGTTCCATTACCCGGAGGAGATCTGGCTGTGCGAAAGCCGGCAAGGATGGCCCTATCCTATCTGTGGAAATATGGGCTGGAATGGGAAATGAACTTTCCTCCTGCAGGTGCTCTCTGTGAAGAAGAGCGTACTATCCTTCGTTTGCAACTGGAGCGTGCGATCAATGCACCGCTTACCTCCAGCATGGGCCGATTGTTCGATGCTGTATCTGCATTCATGGGTATTCGGCAGGTGGCGACCTATGAGGGACAGGCCGCGATTGAAATGGAAGCTCTGGTTGATTCAAATGAGAAGGGTAGTTACCCTTTCGATTTGTCTGATGGTAAGATTATTCCTCTGTCCATGTGGGAGCAATTAATTACAGATTGGCACCATGGAGTTCCCATTCCTACAATGGCAGCACGTTTTCATAATGGAGTTGCTGAGATGATCGAGCGTGTCTGTCGGTGGATCTCTGGAGAGGTGGGCTGTAAAACAGTAGCTCTGAGTGGTGGTGTGTGGCAAAATAGATTCTTGCTAGGGAAGACCGTAAATTTGCTGGAAAATAAAGGTTTTGACGTTCTGGTTCACCGACGTGTTCCTGCCAATGATGGCGGGATAGCTCTTGGCCAGGCCATGGTTGCAGCAACTCAAATGAAGTTAACTCACACTGAGGAGGTATCGGATGTGTTTAGGAATCCCGGGAAAGATTATTGAGATCTCCGATGAAACGGGGGTTCGGATGGGGAAAGTGGATTTCGGAGGTGCAATCCGAGAAGTGTGCCTGGAGGCCGTCCCAGAAGCCAAGGTAGGAGATTATACGATTATCCATGCTGGTTTTGCTCTTAACATAATGAGCGAAGCAGACGCGCAGGAGACACTTCAATTATTAAGAGAGATTTCAGCTTTCGATGATGAATTGGGGATGAATACCCCGCCGGTATAGAGGAAACCATGCGATATATTCAGGAGTTTCGTGACGGGCACCTGGTACCCGGCCTTTTAGAAAAGATTCGAAGGACCATCACTCGGCCATGGGTCTTAATGGAAATCTGTGGTGGCCAAACGCATTCGATAATGCGGTATGGGATCGATCAACTCCTGCCCGAAGAAATTGAACTGGTCCATGGACCAGGCTGCCCGGTGTGCGTGACTCCTCTTGAACAGATTGATCGGGCTCTGGCCATTGCATCGCAACCGGGGGTTATTTTTACATCTTTTGGGGACATGTTGCGGGTTCCAGGTTCAACAGAAGATTTATTTTCCATACGGGCCAGGGGAGGAAAAGTCCAGGTTATCTATGCTCCTCTGGATGCGGTGCGAATGGCTCAGGATAACCCGGATAAACAGGTAGTGTTCTTTGCAATTGGGTTTGAAACAACTGCTCCTGCCAATGCAATTGCGGTACTAAAGGCAAAGGCGTTAGGGTTAAAGAACTTTTCGGTCTTGGTCTCTCAAGTACGTGTACCTCCGGCGATGCATGCGATTCTGAGTGCTCCCAATAATAGGGTACAGGGATTCCTGGCCGCCGGGCATGTTTGCACGGTCATGGGATACTGGGAATATGAACCGATTGCAACTCGATATCAGGTGCCAATTGTGGTAACCGGGTTTGAGCCGCTGGATCTTTTGCTTGGTATTCAAAAAACCATAGAAATGCTGGAAATGGGTGAGGTATCTGTGCAAAATGCCTATCCCCGAGCTGTCACCAGGGATGGAAACAAACCTGCTCAGGATCTTATCCATAAAGTATTTCAACCTGTGGACCGTAACTGGAGAGGAATTGGTTTAATCCCTAAGAGCGGTTGGGGGCTCAGGCCAGAATTTGAAGAGTTTGATGCAGAGAAGCGCTTCAATGTACTTGACATACAGACCAAAGAATCGGTAATTTGCATTGCTGGCCAGATATTAACCGGAATGAGTAAGCCCACGGATTGCCCGGCTTTTGGAACATTATGTGTACCAGAAAATCCTCTAGGGGCGCCCATGGTTTCATCGGAGGGGGCCTGCGCGGCCTTTTATCGATATGGACGGAAATAGCATTATTTCGAATGTTCCTTTTGAAGGGCCTGCCTGCCCTTTACCCCTGCAACACCAGGATAGAATCGTTCTGGGGCACGGATCTGGTGGACGGATGACTCACGAGTTAATCCAACGGGTTTTCCAGCCTCGCCTTCTTGGGCCTGAACTTATAGCTGGAAATGATTTCGCATTCTTGCTTTTGCCTTCTGTTAGCGGGAATGCGGGAAGGTTGGCGGTCTCTACGGATTCCCATGTGGTTTCACCTTTGTTTTTCCCCGGGGGAGATATTGGCCGATTAGCAGTATGTGGAACGGTCAATGATGTGGCTATGTCAGGGGGAATACCGCTATATTTAACTTGTGGCTTCATCCTCGAAGAAGGGTTGCCCATGGAGGTCCTGGATCGGGTTCTGATATCGATGCAAGAGGCTGCAGCTGAGGCGGGGGTGCGATTCGTCGCTGGGGACACAAAAGTGGTAGAGAAAGGGAAGGTGGATGGCCTTTTTATCAACACCACTGGTTTGGGATGGATCCCTGAGGGGGTGTCCATTCATGGGGCAAATGCCAAACCAGGGGATGTGGTGTTGGTGTCAGGGAGTATGGGAGATCATGGAATGGCTGTTCTTTCGGCACGTGGGGAATTAGGTTTTTCCTCAATGATTCAATCTGATGTGGCCCCACTCAATGAACTGATCCAAACGCTTCTCAAAGCGGTCCCAGAAGTTCATGTATTACGTGACCCAACCCGAGGCGGACTGGCTACGACACTTAATGAAATTGCCCAGCAGAGTCAGGTGGGAATACAAATTGATGAAGCGACAGTGCCGGTGAACCCAGCAGTTCAATCAGCATGTGAGATGTTAGGCTTTGATCCTCTATATATAGCCAACGAAGGGAAACTTGTGGTTATTGTTCCCCCGGAAGAAGTCGATGAAGCACTGCATGCGATGAGGCAGTGTAAATATGGAGAAAATGCAGTCAGGATCGGAGAGGTCACTGCAGGACCTCCGGGAAGAGTAACCGTTCGAACATTGGTGGGCAGCACTCGAATTCTGGATATGCTTGCCGGGGAGATGTTACCTCGAATTTGCTAAACACCTTGGATTTCCAGGAGCTTTCCAGTATACTTGAGCCGCATTGCTCCGGTAAGGTTGATTTAGCGGAAAATGGTAATAAGGGAGAATAGTATGAAAATTGAATATCGAGAAACGACAAACGATTTACAGACGCGAATAGATATCCACTCCAAATATGGGGCCAGAGATATTGATGCCTGGATGCTCGATGTTTTGAAATTACAACCCGGCTCGGTTATTCTGGATGTTGGGTGTGGTGCAGGAAAACAGTGCTTTTCCTACCACCGGTACCTTCAGGGCGATGCTACTATTACCGGTGGTGACGTCAACCCTGAATTGCTGGCACAGGCCCAGGAAATTAACCGTCAGTATGGCAATCCAATCCGGTTCATTTCCCTGGATTTCAATAAGGTGTTTCCACTGGAAGGAAACCAGTATGATTTGGTTTCCTGTTGTTTTGCCATATATTACGCAGAGGATATTCCATTCACCATTAGTGAAATGCACAGGGTTTTAAAAACAGGGGGCAGGTTGTTTACAACCGGTCCAATGCCCCGGAATAAGCAACTTTTCTACGACATTATTCGAGAGGCGACAGGGAAACCGATTCCGCCCATGCCGGGGAGTTCGCGTTACAGTTCGCAAATTTTCTCGGCTATTCAGGAGCGATTCTCCAAAGTAGAGACTCACATTTTTGAAAATCCTCTGATATTTGAAAGCGTTGATCCGTTTCTGGCATATACCCGGGCATCATTATCAGAAGACCGTAAGCTTTGGAACAGCTTCTTCCAGTCAAAGGATGATTTTGAAGCCATCATGTCGGCGATCAAAGAAGTGGCGCTTCACCGACTGAAAACGGACGGGAAACTGGTGATGACCAAAGTGGTGGGCGGTTTTGTAGCAACGAAGTAGAGATATGAAGAATAACCTTCACTTTTACGGGAAAAGGGTGTGTTTTATCGGGGCACATCCGGATGATATAGAGATCGGCTGTGGGGCATTGATCGCCCATATCGCTCCACATGCGGAATTACTGTGTGTGACGTTATCAGACAACCAGAAAAACCCGGCGCTTGTGAACCTGGTCGAGGAGCATTATCGCAGCATGGCTGTGCTTGGAGTGCCCGAGAAGAGTATTGTGTTGGGTACTTTTGAGACGCGCCGCTTCCCTCACTTCAGGCAGGAAATTCTTGAATATATGATTCAACTCGATCGGAGTTTCAACCCCGATATTGTCTTTGTGCATTCCAGGGCGGATATTCATCAGGATCATGGCACAGTTACAGAAGAAGCTTTGCGAGCGTATCGAGGAAAGACTGTGTTAGGCTTCGATGTAATCCGTAGCAGTTACGGCTTTTTCCCTCAATTTCTGGTTGAAGTAACCGAAGAAGATGTGGAAAAAAAGATTGCCGCTCTGCAAGAATATAAGACTTATGCTTCCAGATATTATTTTGCTCCTGAGATTACGAGAGCAACGCTGGTGCGGAATGGTGCAATCGCAGAGAGGCCATACGCAGAAGGTTTTGACATTCTAAGAATTATTGGGGCTTTTGGCTGTCAGGAGTCTTGAGACCTAGCTCGATCCAACCTTCATTGACTCTCACCGGGAAGGCTGGCGTATCTATCACAGCCGGAAGGGTGAGAGCTTTTCCGGTGCGCAGGTCGAATTTTGCTCCATGCCGTGGACAAATAATGTGATGATCTTCAATTTCACCATCTCCGAGGGGGCCTTCATCATGAGTGCAAATGTCGCCAATCGCAAAAAATATTCCACCTAGATTGATCACGACCACCGGAAGATCATTAATTTCAATAAATAGGCGTTCGCCAGAGGGAAGATCTTCGACCCGGGCGACTCGAACATAGGTATATTCCGCGGCGGATTCGACATCAGGCATTTAGTGTCCCTCCACGAGTTCATCATGGGCAACACCGAGGCCATACACCCCGGCTTTTAACACTTTCAGCGATAACAGGGCGCATTTAAGCCGGACCGGCCCGAGATCAATCCCGAGAAGATCGATCACATCCTCTTTGCTCAAACTTTTTATTTCTTCGATGGATTTCCCGATAATGCTTTCGAGTAACAGGTCGGCGGAAGCCTGTGAGATAGCGCAACCATGCCCACTGAACGCGGCCTCTTTAACATGCCCTGTTTCATCCAGCCGAACATCGATTCGGATGTGATCGCCGCAGAGAGGATTTTCATCCTCAAAACGGATATCACATGGTTCCAATTCGCCCCGAAAAAGCGGATTTTTATATCGTTCAATAATGATTTCTCGATAGAGATCGTCCATGGATCACCCGAAAATACGAACCACGTTCTCCAGACCTCTGGCCAGCTGATCAACCTCATCCAGTGTGGTATAGAGATAAAAGCTGGCGCGCGTGGTTGCAGGGATATTAAATTTTTGATGTAGAGGCATGGCACAATGATGCCCTGCACGTACTGCAATGCCCTCTCGATCCAGCAATTGAGCCACATCGTGGGGATGAATACCCCGTAGTGTGAAAGAAACCACTCCCCCCTTATGTTCGATGGCCGGACCGAAGATTTCAAGACCGGGAATTTCAGAGAGGCGATCAAGTGCATAAGCAGTTATTTCGCGCTCATGAGCGGCAACTACTTCCATGCCGACAGATTTTAAATAATCTACGGCCACGCCAAAACCAATGGCTTCGGCAATGGCAGGGGTACCCGCCTCAAATTTATGAGGCAGGTCATTGGGAGAAAAACTTCTCAACATGACTTTTCGTATCATGTCTCCCCCACCCAGGAAAGGGGGCATGTTTTCAAGAAGATTCTCCTTGCCATACAGGATGCCAATCCCGGTCGGGCCGCACATCTTATGGGCTGAGAATGCCAGAAAATCGGCTTTCAGATCTTGCACGTCTACCGGAAAATGAGGAACAGATTGGGCACCATCGATTAATGTAAGAGCGCCTGCATCATGCGCCATGCGAATCATTTCTTTGGCGGGATTAATGGTTCCCAGGACGTTGGACATTTGAGTAAATGCCACCAATTTTGGTTTAAGTGCCAGCAATCTTTGATATTCCTCGAGGTCAAGCAGGTAGTCGTCTGTGACGGGGATAAACTCAAGACGAAGACCTTTTTCAGCCGCCAGTATTTGCCATGGCACCAGATTGGAGTGATGCTCCATCTCGGTGAGGATAATAATATCACCAGGTTGAAGCGCCTGGCGTCCCCAGGTGTAGGCAACAAGGTTGATGGATTCGGTCGTGTTTCGGGTGAAGATCACCTCATTCGTACTGGCGGCGTTGATAAAAGAGGCGATTTTTTGCCTGGCTTCCTCGTATTGGGCTGTAGCCTCTTCTGCCAGGGTGTGAACTCCACGGTGTATATTGGCGTTATTTTTTTGATAATACTGATCCATTGCCTGGATCACTTGCCATGGCTTTTGCGAAGTTGCCGTGGAATCCAGGTAAACAAGAGGGACGCCAGGACGTACTTCGCGGTTTAGAATGGGAAAGTCAGCCCGTAAATTAACCGCAATGTTATCCATCATTCCTCTTTTTGAGAGTTCAATTCACCTTGAGGAACGCCTCGGGTAGCGCGTTTCTCGGGAAAGCGAATGTGAGAAGAATTGACCGGAAACCACAGAATATGATCTGGAACCATCCATCCGTCCGTCAGGAAGACGTTCGAGCGGAATTGAACTGCAACCATTTTGGGATCCACCTGAACCACGATTCCTTTAAGCCAGCCACGAATGCGCTGACCGCCTTTTTCGTGGTCGCAAAAAACTTCAACCACATCTCCGACTTCGTATTTCTGTTCGGGTTCAGGAGCCTTCATAAATGGTGCCTGTGCCATATTTAATCCTCCTGCCAGCAGGAATTACAGGTGAAAATCCTTACAATTATACAACGATCAAACTCAGTTATCTTCCTCGAAAACAGCCATTTTCGCTTCAATGGCTTCTTCAAAGCGTTGACGTACGCCTTCGAAGGGAATGCGCTGCATAATTGGGTCAAAGAACCCACCCACAATGGTGCGTTCAGCTATTTTTCGAGGTATGCCCCTGGCCATCATATAGAAAATTTGCTCTTCATCAATCTTTCCCACAGTGGCTCCATGGGTGCAGCGAACATCATCTGCGAGAATTTCGAGGCCCGGGATAGAATCGGCACGGGCTTTTCGGCTCAGTACCAGGTTGCGATTGGCCTGATACCCATCTGTTTTTTGAGCTCCTGGAGCCACATAGATCATTCCTTGCCAGACTGAGCGACTCTCATGGAGAAGAGCGCCTTTGAACAGTAAATCACTGGTGGTGTGAGAAGCGAGATGATTTTGCTGGGTATCGTGGTCAAGATGCTGATCGTGATCGGTAAAATAAAACCCCGACATTTTCCCGACAGCCCCTTCTCCAACCAGGTCGATCTCTGAAAAGTTTTTTGTGAGGTGGCTGCCTACAGCGCCAAAGACCCAGTCTAGAGAAGCCTGCTGATCCACGATGACTCGCTCATGGGTGAAATTCCAGACACTTTCTCCCCAGGATTGCAATTCCACAAAGGTTAATTTTGCGCCTGGCCCGATGTACACTTCCACATTACCACAATGGAGGGTTTGCGTGTCAGGTTCATTCGGAGAGGCCGATTCGTGCAGATAGGTAACTTCAGTTCCTTCTTCGAGGTAAACAAGCAGGTGAGAAAGATAAGCCAGGTGATCTCCAGGGCCCCAGAGTAAACTATGCAGAGGGGCTGAAACCTTAACCCCACGTGGAACGTAAAGGAATACCCCGGTTTGAGCCAGTGCGCCTGCCAGTGCTGCAAACTTGCCATCTTCGGGCTTTACTGCTTTGCCGATGATTTTGCTAACCAAATCCGGATAATGGTAGAGGGCTGTTTCAAGATCGGTAAAAATTACTCCTTGGGATGCCAGATCATTGTCCAGCCGAACCTGTGAGCCACCAGCCATCAAGAGGATTTCACCGCCATGTGAACTCCCGGCAAGTGGAGCAAGCAGACGTTCAGGGGCAGGAGGAAGGTCGAGATATTCATCTCGCCTGGGCAGGCGAAAGCGATTGGCGTGAAGACCGCGAATATCGGTTCGACGCCAGGCTTCTTCTCTGGGGGTTGGAAAGGGAAGACGTTGAAATGCTTCCCAGGCATTTCGGCGGTATTCAACCAGGGTTTCACCCGGTAGATCAAGGTTCATCATTTCGCGGGTGAAGGTGAATTCGGGAATTTCAATGGTTTCGGATCGTCTTCCACGCGTTACGATACGCGGTGTTTCATTCATGGTTACCCTCGATGTAAATAGATCAGAATCTTCAAAAGGTTCACCAGTAGGGCGAAGCTTTACCCGATAGAACCTTCCATTTGGAGTTGGATCAGACGGTTCATTTCTACAGCATATTCCATGGGCAGTTCTTTTACCAACGGCTCAATGAAGCCAGAAACGACCATGGTAATAGCCTCTTCCTCCGAAAGACCACGGCTGGTCAGGTAGAAAAGTTGTTCCTCGCCAATCTTGGAAACCGAGGCTTCGTGACCGATGGTCACATCTTCTTCGTCAATCTCGATATAAGGGTAAGTATCAGAGCGAGATTGAGGATCGAGGAGAAGAGCATCGCAAACCACATTGGAACGCACGTCGGTTGCCCCTTTGTGTACTTTGAGTAGACCCCGGTAGGATGTACGTCCACCACTTTTACTGATTGACTTGGAGGTAATTTTGCTGCTGGTTCCAGGAGCAAAATGGATGACTTTACCCCCGGCATCCTGATGCTGCCCTGCACCCGCAAATGCAATGGAGAGGATCTCCCCGCGGGCACCTTTGCCTACCAGATAACAGGATGGGTATTTCATGGTGATCTTGGAACCCAGATTGGCGTCCACCCATTCCATAGTTCCTTCTTCGTGCACCATCGCCCGTTGCGTAACCAGGTTGTAAACGTTGTTAGACCAGTTCTGGATAGTGGTGTAACGAACTCTGGCACCTTTTTTTACGATAATTTCAATAACTCCAGAATGGAAAGAATCAGTAGTGTATTGGGGAGCAGTGCAACCTTCTACGTAGTGCACCTGGGCACCTTCATCGGCGATGATGAGCGAACGCTCAAACTGCCCGATGTTAGCAACATTAAGCCGGAAGTAGGCCTGGAGGGGTAAATCAACCTTTACTCCTTTGGGAACGTAAACAAAGGATCCGCCAGACCAAACGGCGCTATTTAAAGCGGCAAACTTATTATCTTCGATTGGAATAACTGTGCCAAAGTATTCTCTGAACAGATCAGGATGTTTACGTAATCCGTCTTCGATACTCAGGAAAATCACTCCCTGTTTTTCCAGGTGTTCCTGAATGCTATGGTACACCATTTCAGACTCGTATTGTGCGCCTACACCAGCGAGGAATTTTTGTTCCGCCTTCGGGATTCCCAGACGGTCGAAGGTGTTTTTGATTGTTTCCGGGACATCATTCCAGGAACGACCTTCGGCTTCGGTTGGTTTAACGTAATAATAGATCTCATCCAGGTTTAAACCGGAGAGATCTGCCCCCCAGGCAGGCATGGGGCGCCTTAAAAAGTGTTCCAGAGCCCGAAGGCGAAATTCAAGCATCCATTCGGGTTCGCCCTTCATGGCAGAAATTTGACGGACAACTTCCTGGCTCAGCCCTTTGGGAGCTTTGTAGACGTAAGTTTCCGGGTCGCTAAAGCCATACTTGTAATCACTGATACTTTCAAGAATTTCACGCTCTGCAGGCTTGTTCATTGCATTTCCTCCGGAATACCGTTAAGACTCAACGACCTCATATTTCTCACGCACCCATTCGTACCCGTGTTCCTCCAGGTGGAGAGCCAGGTCTGCGCCGCCCGACTCGACAATTCGGCCGTCCAGCATAATGTGCACGAAATCGGGTTGTATGTAATTGAGAATGCGCTGATAATGGGTGATGACCAAGACCCCTAGATTGGGGCCACGAAGCGCATTGACTCCTTCAGATACGATGCGTAAGGCATCGATATCCAGGCCCGAGTCGGTTTCATCTAAAATGGCGATTTCAGGTTGCAGTACCGCCATCTGAAGAATTTCAGCGCGCTTCTTCTCTCCACCGGAAAAGCCATCGTTAAGATATCGGCCAGCAAACTCCGGGTCCATTTTAAGGAGCTCCATTTTCGACCGAATTAACTTGCGAAACTCCAGGATGGGAATCCCTTTATCCTCAGGGTTTTCGGCTCTCCGACGGGCATTCAATGCCGTGCGAAGAAAGTTGGCGACAGTAACCCCCGGAATAGCTACTGGATATTGAAATGCCAGGAAGATACCAAGCCGGGATCGTTCGTCGGGTTCGAGTTCAAGGATATTCTGCCCTTTATACCAGACTTCACCCTGAGTGACTTGATACGAAGGGTGCCCCATGAGAGTGTAGGCAAGCGTTGACTTACCTGTGCCATTGGGGCCCATGATAGCATGAACCTCTCCCTGGTTAATGGTAAGATTTACACCTTTGAGGATTTCTTTTCCTTCAATGCTGACATGTAAATTTTTTATTTCCAATGCAGCCATGGTTGACCGAGCTCCTTAAGTTTTAGTTGTGCGGAGTGCCAATTGATCTCTAAAGGCACAGAAAAGATTATAGCATGGTTGTTCAATTGCGTCAATATTTAACATAAAAATCTTATATATTGACAAATTCCAACGACCTATGATATACTGGCTGTGCTCAATAAGCCCAAACGGATTTTGAGTGAGATTGGATATGGCAGGAATGAAAAGCACTCGGGAACGTATCATCCAAACGCTTCTTCAGCATCCCAAATCTACGGTGCAGGATCTGGCTGAGGCTGTTGGGATCAACGGTATCTCAGTCCGCCACCATCTTAACAGCCTGCTGGCTGAAAATTTGGTGATCGTGGAAGAGGTACGTCATGGGGTGGGACGGCCTCGGCAGGTCTACTCTCTCTCTGAGAAAGGGTTAGAGCGCTTTCCGACCCGGTATTACCGCCTGGCCAATCGATTGCTTGAGCAAATCAAAGAATCCCTCCCTGCTCCGATGGTAAGTCATTTGTTCCGGCAAATTGCCTCGGATATGGCGGCCGATATGGCTGTAAAAGCACAGTCTCTTCCGTTTGAGGCCCGGCTGGACTTGATCAAGCAGGTGCTGGCCTCGGAAGGGTTCTCGGTAGAATGGGAAAAACAAGGGGATGAATATCGAATCTATGAAACGACCTGTCCCTATTTACATATCGGGCAATCTCATCCTGAAGTATGTACGGTGGATCAGGAGTTGATCTCAACGGTTCTTTCTATTCCTACTGAGAAAGTCCAGTGTGTTCTTAATGGGGACACCCATTGCACTTATGTGATTCAAAATCAGGCCATTGGAGAGAAGAAATCATGACTGAGATGATGAATGTCAATCGACCTGAATGGGGAATTGATACCACGCACCCGGATCTGGTTGAACTGGTGAATGAAAAATTCCGCGAAATTGTGGATCCGGAAATTGGCTTGAATATCCTTCAGCTGGGGCTGGTGCGAGATGTTCGGATTGAAGATGGAACCGGCCTGGTAAAAATGATGCTTACCACGCCATTTTGCCCATACGGGCCGGCTATGCTGGAAGCAACCCGCCAGAAAGCAGAAGAGGCTCTGGGAGTTCCCACCCGGATCGATTTTGTGGCTAATGAAATGTGGGATTTTTCCTATATGGAAGAGGGCCTGGCGGGGGATTGGGGTATTTATTAAAGTTTATTTCTTTCGCTTAAATAATCCTGCAAGCTTCATCGCAAAGCTTAAATCACCCTGTACGATCAGCCGTCCCTGAAAATAGGCTGTCATAGGGTCTAAGCGTCCTTCAAAAATATTAAGAAGGTCCTTTAAATTCGCTGATATTGTTACCCTTGGTTTCTCAACAATACCTTCACCACCTGATATAGCTTTATCCTTGATTTGCAGGTAATAATTCCTGGCCTCAGGACCGGTGATACGTAATTGAAGGGTTGCTTCAATTCCATCAGCCTTGTCTGATTGAAACGCTGATGATAAGAGGTCTACCACGCTGTTGGGGTCAGGTAGTGATGTTGTCATATTTTCCTCGGGATTGAGTTATTGTATTAATTGTACATGAGTTTCGTTCAGCGAGACTCGTTCAGCGAGACGATGAAAGGGGGAAGTGATGTTGCTCATTGAGAAAACATGAAAACACAGGTTGCGAAAATTACCCTTGTTGACTATACTGTCTCCTGAATTGCCTTTTCATTATGATCGAAACCTATTATTTCCCTTCTGCCATAGGCACTTTCAACACTCATCTCTCGGTGGAGGAGATTAAGCGTGCTCTTCAAAACCCGGATGGCTTACTCTGGGTAAATTTAGTCAAACCTGATCTGGATGAAATTAACCAGGTTTTGCGAGATACCTTACAATTTCACCCGTTGGCCATCGAAGATTGTTTGAGTAATGGATATCAAACGCCCAAAGTGGATGATTTTGGTAGTTATCTTTTTCTTGTGGTGCATGCTCTGCCCAATGGAAGCACCCCGATAGATTTAGAGAATACTGTAGAAATTAATCTTTTTTTAGGAGCTAATTACCTGGTGAGCTGTACCAGTGGTGATGCCCATCCTATCCAGGCCGTGAAGGACCGACTGGCACGAGATGATCGATTAATTAAAAATGGGGCGGATTTTTTATGTCATAGTATTTTAGACCACCTGGTAGATGCTTATTTACCTTTGATTGACGGATTGGATGAGAAATTGGAATTCATTGAGGACCAGGTTCTTCAGCAACCAACATCCAGGGTTTTACCCGAGTTGCTTGAAATTAAACACTCTCTCATGGCCCTTCGAAGAATAGTTTCTCCTCAAAGAGAGGTGATGAATCGCTTAAGCCGGGACGATTTTCCAATGATCGACCGGCAAAGTAGAATCTACTTTCGAGATGTATATGATCATTTGGTGCGATTGCAGGATTTAAGCGATACCTTAAGAGATATTGTCTCTGGAGTACTGGACATCTATTTGAATTCAACTTCATTGCGTTTAAACGAGATAATGAAAGCTCTTACGGTGGTTTCTACCATTTTCCTGCCCCTCTCGTTCGTGGCTGGAGTGTACGGTATGAATTTTCACTATATGCCCGAGCTGTCCTGGCGTTGGGGGTATCTTTTCGTCTGGATTGTTTTTGTTTCTATTTTTGTAGGGATGCTGACCTGGTTTAAACGACGAAATTGGTTTTAGTCTCGTTTTCAATTTATTTTTTTATATTTTATTTTCACAGGAGTATTCATGATACGCATTATCACCGACAGCACAGCAGACCTTGGAATGGATCTCTTATCGCACTACAGGATTGAAATGATCCCGTTGTATGTTCTGATGGGAGAACAATCCTTTCTGGATGGAGTGAATATTAGCCTGGAGGATCTTTTCCGGTCAGTTCAGGAAACCGGGCAACTTCCCAAAACCTCAGCGGCTTCTATTGGTGACTTCGTCAAAAAATTCAATGGCTCGGAAGACATTGTCTACATCGGTATTTCGAGCCAGTTATCTGCTACGATTAAGAACGCTACTATAGCTGCAGAAACGCTTGGCAAAGAGAATATTTATATTGTGGATTCGTTGAATTTATCTACTGGTATAGGTTTGCTAGCCCTCCGGGCTGCAGAACTTCGCGATGAGGGGATGTCTGCCCGGGATATAGCAGAAACGATTAAGGCACTGGTTCCCAAAGTGAGAACTTCCTTCATCATTGAGACTCTGGACTATCTTTACAAAGGGGGACGGTGCACAGCTCTGCAAAACCTCATGAGCAGTCTCCTTTCGATCCGCCCGATTATTGCAGTTCGACCTGATGGGACACTGGGCGTTAAGGCAAAAACCCGCGGCACCAGAAAAAAAGGGTTAATGGAATTGGTCAAGGATTTTGAAGAACACCTCGAAGAGATTGATCTCCATCGAGTGTTTATCACTCATACCGGATGCGTTGCAGATGCGGAGTTTTTAAAATCAGAGTTAATGTCGAGAGCGAAGATTGAAGAAATCCTGATTACACGTGCCGGAAGCGTCATTGCCAGCCATTGCGGGCCTGATACGATTGGTATTTTGTATATGGTGAAATAATACATTCGCAAAAATTAAAGAGGTTCGGGAAAATCATCCCGAACCTCTTTGATGACCAGAGCACTTCATCAACTTATATAACGCCGATTTGTTTTCCTACTTTTTGGAAGATCTCAAGTACCCGATTAAGCTGGTCATCGGTATGAGTAGCCATATAGCTGGTGCGAAGCAACTGCATTCCCGCGGGAACAGCAGGTGAAATGATCGGGTTTACGAAGACACCGGCTTCAAAAAGGGCTTTCCAAAAGGCAAAGGTGAGGTTATCATCCCCGATGATGATGGGCACAATGGGTGTAACGGATTGACCTATGTTAAAGCCCAAGGCAGAAAATTCCTTCCGCATATATTCACCGATTTGATTTACCCGGTTAACTCTCTCGGGTTCCTGTTCCATGATCTCCAGGGCTGTCAGAGCAGCACCAGAAAAAAAGGGTTAATGGAATTGGTCAAGGATTTTGAAGAACACCTCGAAGAGATTGATCTCCATCGAGTGTTTATCACTCATACCGGATGCGTTGCAGATGCGGAGTTTTTAAAATCAGAGTTAATGTCGAGAGCGAAGATTGAAGAAATCCTGATTACACGTGCCGGAAGCGTCATTGCCAGCCATTGCGGGCCTGATACGATTGGTATTTTGTATATGGTGAAATAATACATTCGCAAAAATTAAAGAGGTTCGGGAAAATCATCCCGAACCTCTTTGATGACCAGAGCACTTCATCAACTTATATAACGCCGATTTGTTTTCCTACTTTTTGGAAGATCTCAAGTACCCGATTAAGCTGGTCATCGGTATGAGTAGCCATATAGCTGGTGCGAAGCAACTGCATTCCCGCGGGAACAGCAGGTGAAATGATCGGGTTTACGAAGACACCGGCTTCAAAAAGGGCTTTCCAAAAGGCAAAGGTGAGGTTATCATCCCCGATGATGATGGGCACAATGGGTGTAACGGATTGACCTATGTTAAAGCCCAAGGCAGAAAATTCCTTCCGCATATATTCACCGATTTGATTTACCCGGTTAACTCTCTCGGGTTCCTGTTCCATGATCTCCAGGGCTGTCAGAGCAGCAGCAGCGTTTGCAGGAGGAATACTTGCGCTGAAAATCATTGAGCGGGCAAAATGTTTAATGTAATGGACAATATCTTCGTCTCCAGCGATGAACCCGCCTAAAGAGGCGAATGACTTGCTGAAGGTGGACATGATTAGATCGACCTTATCGGTAACGCCAAAATGTGCTGCGGTACCGCGGCCACAACCCATGACGCCCATACCGTGAGCATCATCTACCATAAGACGGGCCCCATATTTCTGACAAACGGGGATCATTTCAGGCAGAGGAGCAAGGTCTCCGCCCATACTGAAGACACCATCCACCACTACCAGCTTTCCTGCTGATTCTGGGAGTGATTTAAGTACTTTTTCAAGGTGCTCCACATCGTTGTGGCGAAAGCGTTGGATTTCTCCATAACTGAGGCGGGCACCATCCACAATACTGGCATGGTCATCTTTGTCTAAAATTACGTAATCTCCCCGGCCAACAATTGCGCTTACTGCACCTAAATTCGCCTGCATCCCTGTGGAAAACACCAAAGCCGATTCTTTCCCGACCCATGTAGCCAGTTTCCTCTCCAGAGCTTCATGCATTTCCAGGGTTCCGTTAAGGAAGCGTGATCCGGTGCAGGAAGTTCCATAACGTTCAATGGCCTCGCAAGCTGCCTGCCGAACTCTGGGGTGAGTAGTGAGACCAAGATAATTATTCGAGCCGCACATAATGAGCCGATGCCCCTTATAGACTACTTCGGTACCCTCGTTTTCATCCAGAGGTATGAAGTAAGGATAGTATCCTTCTTTGATGGCCTCTCTTGCGGCGGTAAAGCTTTTGGTTTTCTCAAAAATATCCATGAATAACCTCTCAGAAAAATGATATGAAAAAAGGAAGGCCGTTGATTAAGAAAAAAGAGCCGGCCTCAAACAATGAAGGTTTTTGTGAATTACCTCACGATGATATTTCATTATACTTTGAAAAAAAAACGAAGCCCTTAAATAACTCGAAGGTTCAGGTTATTGCCCCCGGCTGGCAATTTCAAGTGCAAGCCAGATACCGTAGGTCACCGCTCCAACCCCAGCAACGGCAAGTATCAAATTAATGATGGATAGAAGCGAATCGGATGGGTTGAGGTCCAGGAGAATGCTTCGGATTCCAATCAAGGCATGGGTTACCACTGTGATCAGGAAGAATATTTCCATGGTAACCACCCATGGATTTTGATAATAACGAACGACATCGGAATAATTGAGGAGGCCTTCAGGGGCGACCAGGTGATTGACTACAAAATGAATTCCCAGAACAATAACGATGGATAGCCCTGCGAGGATTTTTATGAGCCAGAGGAAAGCTCCTTCACGTGCTTTGGGTTGAATTCCAGGCATGTGGGTACTCCCTTAATGGACGAAAAACATGAAATATCCAAAGATGACCGTGCCAAGGAGTGCCAGGGTCAAAAAACCCCAGAAAAGTTGGCGCTGCACAGTTACTCCAATACCAAAACTGGTCAGGGCAATACGAATCCCATTCAGGCCATGTATTAAGCCTGCAGAGATGACCAGTAATTCACCTACTTTAATCCATGGTGTTTTCGCCAGAGCGATGAAAGTGTCGTACGCATCGGGCCCCTGGGCCAGTTTTCCAAGCATGATCAGGTGTAATGCCAGATAAAGGGTAAGGCCAAGAGCAGTGATACGGTTCAAAATAAAGGCCCAGGTTCCGGGTTGCCGATGCCTTGGGTCAAACCAGCGAAGGGCTTTTCCTGGAGCGGGTTGATTATTTTTCATACATTCATCTATCCTGGTGAAATATGCGTTGAATGCGATGACGGATCACCTGTCGGCGCAATTCCATGATACGCCAGGCGGGATCGACGTTTGAAGGGCAGACTGCGGTGCATTCGAAACCGCTATGGCACCGCCAGACACCATCTGCACAATCTACGAGAGACAAGAGGCTTTTCTCGCCAGTCAGCGAGTAAGTCTGCTGGGTTGCTGCTAATGCAGCTGGGCCCTGATAACTAGAAGCTGTTAATGCAATGGGGCAAGCACTAACACACATGCCGCACTCGATGCAATCATTCAGGCGTTGGTGAGGAAGTCCATCGTCCGGAAAGGGCGGTGGTTCGTATGGGAGAGTTGACTGTGCAACCGGCACAACCTGAAGCGCATGGGCTTGTTCCATTCGCAGGTAAAATTCTGCCATATCGACTACCAGGTCACTCAGGACGGGAAAGTTTCGTAAGGGTTCCACCCTGATTGTTCCACCGTTCTTTGTGACTGCCCGAATGGGGGTAATGCAGGTGAGTTTTTCAACCCCGTTCACGAGCATGCCGCAGGCACCACAGGTTGAATGATGGCAGGCGTGCCGGAAGGTAAGGCTACGGTCATGAAATGCCCAGATTCTTTCAATCCCGTCTAAAACATACTCATCAGGGTCAACCTCCAGCGGAAAATCCTGGTAAAAAGGAGGTTGATCTCCTTTTTTTCGATAAATACAAAAAGTTACGTGCCAGTGCCCCTCGGTCATCGATTAACTCCTGATGGTCGGTAATATTCACGATAAGATCGTAATGGTTCACAGGCTGTTTCGCAGGTTGCTGTCAGGCCCAGTTTCTGACAGACAAGGTCGGCTGTTTTTTCAGCCATCAACCGGCATGTAGTGGCTTTCCCGCCGGTGATGGTCACCAGGCCCTCGATGCCATCTGTCTCCCGGTGATCAAAACACTTGAAGGTTCTCGCCAGGCTTCTACCAGCTTCTCCTTTCCCAATCAAAGGTCTGGCAGACATATATACTCCCCGTCGGTTACAGGTAGCCACTCCAGGGACCAGGGAAATAGCATCTCGATCCATTTGGATGGCCTGTTCTTTCTCCACAGGGATGTAATCGACCTCTTCTGCCTCATAGGACGTTGTTCCGATGACCACCATTCTGCGTTGAGGAATGAGAATGTCACCGTCCCCTGGTTCATTGAGCCGGTTAATCACCCGGTTGATCAAACGACGATTGTAAGCTACCATGATCCCTGGTGTTGGCGTCACAACAACCGAGGCGCCAATTTTTTTCAGGATCATACCTGCCCATGCTCCCGTAGCATTCACAACCAGATCGGCTTTGAGTTCGCTGTGAGCATTGGTCAGTCGATTCCAGAGTTTAATCCCTGTGACAGTTCCCTGCCCATTGGTGAGAAAATTCTCCATCTCATGGTATGGAAGGAATTCCGCCCCAAAGAATCGAGCAGAAGCAGCAAAAGCAAGTGCCAGCCGCAATGGATCGAAGACGCCATCCGGAACATGGTAAACAGCCAGCACGGCTGGATTGAGATTAGGCTCAAGCTGCCTGGCTTTTTGTGGGTGGATTGCGTCAATCTCAATCCCACATTGTTGAGCACCAATTTCAAAACGAGCCTGATAAGCGAGATCTTGTTCGTTGAGGGCGACGAAGAAACCGCCATTGTATTCAATGCACTGGTGGGCGATTTTTCTCAGAATTATATTTTCGTGAATGCATTCTATGGCCGATTCCTGGTCGTTCACGCAATAACGTGCCCCGCTATGTAGTAAGCCATGGGTTCGGCCAGAAGTGCCTGAGGCAATTTCACCACGGTCGACCACTGTAACTGCCAGGCCCCGACGCGCCAAATCATATGCAAGGGCGCAACCGGTGAATCCTGCTCCAATGATGATTACATGGGCTTTTGTTTGGGTCATTCGAATAAACGATCCTGAAGGAAAGGTTAAGTTTCTATTTCTGGAATTGGAAAAATTGTATCCGGTCATTCTACCCAGTCAAAGGTGCGAGTGACGGCTTTTTTCCATGATAAATAGTACTTTTCGCGTATTTCAGCATCCATTCGCGGACGCCATTCCTGATCCTTTTTCCAGTTCGCCTGCAAGACAGAAAGATCGGGCCAGAAACCTAATGCGAGGCCGGCGGCATAAGCTGCACCAAGGGCGGTAGTTTCAGAGACTTTAGGACGAACAACAGGGACGTTGAGGATATCGGCCTGGAATTGCATAAGCAGGTCATTTTTCACCATTCCACCATCCACTTTAAGGCTGGTTAATGGAATTCCTGAATCTTTCTCCATGGCTTCGACAACTTCTCTGGTTTGATAGGCAGTGGCTTCCAACACAGCCCGGGCAATATGGCCGCGATGAATGTATCGAGTCAACCCTACGATGACTCCACGGGCGTCACTACGCCAGTAGGGTGCAAATAAACCTGAAAAAGCCGGAACGAAATAAATACCCCCATTGTCGACAACGGTACGGGCGAGAGGTTCAATGTCGGATGATTTTTCGATAAGGCCAAGGTTATCGCGCAACCATTGTACGAGAGCTCCCGCGATGGCGATAGAACCCTCAAGACAATAGACTGCGGGATTTTTCCCAATCTGGTAACCCAGTGTGGTTAATAATCCTGACGTGCTCGGGGTTGGACGTTCTCCCGTGTTCAAGAGTAAAAAACAACCTGTACCATACGTGTTTTTGGCTTCTCCCGGTGAAAAACAGGCCTGGCCAAACAGAGCTGCTTGCTGATCTCCGAGGTCTGCGGCAACCGGTATTCTGGGGAGTACATCGGTGCAATAACCGTATACTTCAGAGGAAGGCCGAATTTGGGGCATCATTGAGCGTGGGATACCCAAAATTTCTAAAATTTCGCTATCCCATTCTAAAGTTGAAAGGTTCATGCATAGCGTACGGGAAGCATTGGTGACGTCGGTCATGTGGAGACCGCCGGCAGGGCCTCCTGTGAGATTCCAGATTAACCAGGTATCGATTGTGCCAAAAATGGCCTCGCCTTTGAGTGCATCCTCGCGAACCCCAGGGATGTTGTCGAGAATCCATTTTAATTTAGGCCCTGAAAAATAAGTCGCCAGAGGCAAGCCGGTGCGCTCTCTAAAACGATCCTGTCCACCCTCTTCAGCCAGGCTGGCACAAATAGAGGCTGTTCGGGTATCTTGCCAGACGATGGCAGGATAATAAGGTTTGCCGGTTTTTCGATTCCAGACTAATGTGGTTTCTCGCTGGTTGGTGATGCCGAGGGCGACAAGGTCTTGAGGATCGATGCGAAATTTATTGAGTGCTGTGGTGATCACTTCGCGAGTTCTTTGCCAAATTTCAAGAGGGTCGTGTTCGACCCATCCCGGTTGAGGGTAAAATTGCTGATGTTCGCGTTGTTCGAGAGCAACTACTTCGCCGTGAGCGTCAAACACCATGAATCGAGTACTGGTAGTTCCCTGGTCGATGGAAGCAGCATATTTTGACACGGAGAACCTCCTGAAATGATTTCGTCGAATTCTAAATTTAAAGTATTATAAATTATGTTGCAGTGAGATTGTCATCATGGGAGGTAATAAAAATCATGGCCCAAGTAGAAATTCCGTGGGGAAATCAATTCATTAACCTTGAACTGCCAGCAAACTGGGAGATTGTTGGAATCATGCAGCCAGCTGCCATCTCCCCGGTTGATAATGTTAATGAAGAGCTCATCCGGAGCCTGAATGAACCCATTGGTTCAGGAAAGATCAGTGATTTAGCACAGGGGGTAGACAGGGTGACCATTGTAGTAGATGACTCGAGCCGACCGACACCTGTGAGGAAAATCTTCCCGGCGGTGCTCTCTGAATTGGAACGAGCGGGAGTGCAAAGAAAACAAATAACCATAGTTCCAGCTCTCGGTGTGCATCGGGGAATAACTGAGGAAGAGCTGGCCTCCCGGGTTGGGGAGGATTTTATAAAGGATATTTCCTGGGAGAATCCGGATTGTGATGATCCAGAAAAAATGGTTTATCTCGGTACTACGAGTCGGGGAACGCCGGTTTGGATAAATAAAACTACAGCAACTGCAGATTTAGTCATTTCTATTGGATGTATTGAACCCCATATCATCGCCAGTTTTGGGGGCGGTTATAAAAACATTCTTCCCGGGGTCGCTGGCCGCGAGACAATTGCGCATAACCATGCAATTAACTGCCGTCCTGACACATTTAATAACGTGGGAAGAGATATTGAGAAAAACCCGATGCGGCTTGACCTGGAAGAAGCAGGGAAAATGCTGCGGGGTAAAGTTTTCATCGTCAACGCCATTCTTGATTATCAGCAACAGGTAGTGAAGATTGTATCGGGAGATCCAATTTTAGCCCATCGAGAAGGCGTTAGAGTCAGTGCTGAGCTTTACGGCGCAAAAGTTTCCGAGCCGGTCGATATGGTCATTACAGCCTCTCATCCTATGGATATTGATCTCCGCCAGGGTGTAAAAGCATTAGCCAATACGATTCGCGCAGTAAAAAAAGGGGGAATATTGCTTACCCTGGTGAAAGCTGATGAAGGGACGGGGGTGTTTGGACTTGCCAATCGGAAACTTCCTCTGAGTAAGGGAGCCCTCAGGATACTTGCACCGGCATTATTACCCCTGGTGCCGAGGCTTAAACTAAAAGGTATGGGAGAAGAAGATCGTTTTTTCCTGTATTTTGCCCTTCAGGCCATGAGGCATGCTCGTTTGTTAATGTATGCTCCGACGATCCCATCTGAGGTTAAAGAGCGCCTTCCTTTTGTTGATTTTATTAATCGGCCAGAAGAAGGTGTGATCTTAGCATCCAAAGCCCTTCCTCGAAATACCAGAGTACTGGTTTTTCCACATGGAGGGTCAACGCCATTCTTGATTATCAGCAACAGGTAGTGAAGATTGTATCGGGAGATCCAATTTTAGCCCATCGAGAAGGCGTTAGAGTCAGTGCTGAGCTTTACGGCGCAAAAGTTTCCGAGCCGGTCGATATGGTCATTACAGCCTCTCATCCTATGGATATTGATCTCCGCCAGGGTGTAAAAGCATTAGCCAATACGATTCGCGCAGTAAAAAAAGGGGGAATATTGCTTACCCTGGTGAAAGCTGATGAAGGGACGGGGGTGTTTGGACTTGCCAATCGGAAACTTCCTCTGAGTAAGGGAGCCCTCAGGATACTTGCACCGGCATTATTACCCCTGGTGCCGAGGCTTAAACTAAAAGGTATGGGAGAAGAAGATCGTTTTTTCCTGTATTTTGCCCTTCAGGCCATGAGGCATGCTCGTTTGTTAATGTATGCTCCGACGATCCCATCTGAGGTTAAAGAGCGCCTTCCTTTTGTTGATTTTATTAATCGGCCAGAAGAAGGTGTGATCTTAGCATCCAAAGCCCTTCCTCGAAATACCAGAGTACTGGTTTTTCCACATGGAGGGATCACTTACCCTGATATCGTCGATTGAACTTAGTTTGAGGTATCGAGAAGGCGGTCGAATTTTTGGAGGGTAAAAGTACCTTCTACTTCTCTTCGGCTGAAATAATATAAATTGTACGGTGTGTGTTTGTTCCAATAACCCAATCCTGCACCCGAAGTGTATCCGCAATCTCGAACCATTTGCATTAAGTGATCGTCGGCCAGACCGTAAGGGTAGGCAAATGTATCGATAGGAACGCCCAGTTGCTCCATTAACTTTTGCCGTGAGGTGCATACTTCGTAAGCCTGATTCTGGCTTTGGATTAAATCGGTATGACTCATACTGTGGCTACCAACTTCCCAACCATTCGCTAAAAGTTCGTGCACCATATCAACCGACAGGTTAGTATCGGCATTAAGGGCATTTCCAATCAGGTATATGGTTGCTGTAAAGCCGAATTGTTGGAGAATGGGATAAGCATTTTCGTATACATCACGATCTCCGTCATCGAATGTGATGACTACTGGCTTTACAGGAAAAAGGGAACCTTCTCGTACAGCATTTACCAGGTCGCTAACCCTAACGGTATGGTAGCCATTTTTCTTCAGGTATTCCATTTGATTTTTAAAGGTTTCAGGTTCTTCATAATACCGGTTTATCTTACCTGAAGGTGAGGCGATGTGATGGTATAAAAGGACTGGAACGGGTACCACACCCGGCCCGACGGTTACCAATTGAGTCGTGGGAGTGGTGGTAAGGGTTGATGTAGGAGATGGAGTGAGTGTTGGAGTGAGTGTAAATGTTGTGGTTGGCGTAAATGTTGAGGTTGGGGTTGGGGTTAAGGATGGCGTGGTAGTAAAAGTGGCCTTTATTTTTTCCCCGTCCATCAAAGCAAAATGATCAGATGGATGAATCGAGAGAGACAGGTTGCATGAAATAACAAAAACCGCGACGAACCCAAGGAATATTAGTGTCGTTTTTTTAATGCGAGTCATTTCTACCTTTTTATTGCTTGTATTATAATGGCGAAAGAAACCTGTCATTCGATCGGCGGTCGGTGTGTGTCATGAACATACCGGCGTCGGGCTAGAAGTCCGTCGAAAAGTGCCGCCGTAGTAAGGAGCCGCCGATCTAATGAGCCTCTGGAAAGAATATTATTTTCCCTCTACTCTGAAGCAAGCGCTTCAACTTCTATCTGAAAGTCCACAACCGGCTCGAATCATTGCCGGAGGAACAGACCTTCTCCTGGATATCCAGCAAGGCCGCCAAGCACCTGTACACACGCTTATTGATGTAACTCGCATCCAGGAACTCAATCGCCTTGAGGTGGATGGCGATTACCTTTTTGTTGGAGCGGCGGTGCCAATCCATTGTATTGCAGATTCGCCTCTCGTCAAATTTCACGCCCGGGCTCTTGCAGAAGGATGCTCCATGATTGGCGGGCCACAGGTGAGAAACGTGGCTACTTTGGGCGGGAATGTAGCCCACGCACTTCCAGCGGCAGATGGAACAATCGGGCTTGTGGCCCTGGATGCTCTGGCTGAGATTATAGACGCCGAGGATAGCCGTTTGGTTCCCATCCTGGATTTATTCCAGGGCCCCGGCAGGTCATCATTGATGCTGGGTAAGGATATTCTGGTAGGCTTTCGAATACCTCTCCGCCACTTCGGGCAGGCTTCGAGTTTTCAGAGAATCATGCGACCACAGGGCGTGGCCCTGCCGATTCTTAATATGGCAGTCTGGATCGAACGGGAGGGCACCACGATCACTCAGACAAGAATTGCGGTTGGGCCATCGGGGCCCAAACCTCAGAGAGCCTCTACAATTGAAACCTTCCTGGCGGGAAAGCCGTGGAATCGTGAAACAATTTCCGAAGCCATCCAATTAATGCGGCAGACGTTTTCTTTCAGAACCAGCCCTTACAGAGCCACGGCAGAATACCGGCTCCAGGTTTGTAAACAGTTATTTGTTGAGGTGTTTTCAGTAGCATGGGAAAGGGCAGGTGAAGAATGGTAGAAGGTATGAATTTTAATGGTCAATGGATCGATATCAATGTTAATGGGATTGATTACCACCTACCGGAAATTCCCGGAGAAATGCTTTCTGATTTATTAAGGTATCGGCTCGGGCTGACTGGGACGAAAATCGGGTGTAATGAAGCAGAATGTGGTGCCTGTACCGTCCTTTTAAATGGGAAGGCGATTCTTTCCTGCTCTTTTCCGGCAAAACGTGCCCACGGATGTGAGATCATCACCATTGAGGGTCTGGCTTCACCGGGTGAGAAACCCGATGAACGAATTCTTCACCCTTTACAACAAGCCTTCGTCCTATATGGAGCTGTGCAGTGCGGCTTTTGTATTCCAGGCCAGATTATGGCTGCGTATGGCCTCTTGGTGAATAATAATCATCCAACGGCTGAAGATATTCGGTATGCTTTGAAAGATAACCTCTGCCGATGTGGCGGATATACAGCAATTATCCGGGCGATCCTGGCTGCGGCTAAAGCTATTCGTACGGGGAAACCCGTTGAACCCCCTGAAGTGCCTGAAGCGGTGAAGGCTCACGAGGTTGTGGGGCGGATACATATTCGACCAGACGGTATTCAAAAAGTCACCGGGACTGCTCGGTATGCTGATGACCTTACATTTGATGGAATGCTCCATGCCCGGGTGAAAAGAGCAATGATTCCGTCGGGTATTGTGATGGATATTAACCTTAGCAAAGCCGAGAAAATTCCGGGAGTGGTTGCGATCCTGACTGCCGAAGATCTTCCCGGGGAGAAGAATCACGGCCTGGTGATACAGGACTGGCCGATTCTGGTAGGAGTGGGGGAAAGAGTGCGCACAGCAGGTGACGCGGTGGCGATTATCGCAGCAGAGACTCGTGAGATTGCAACAAGGGCGATGAATGAAATTGAGGTTTCATATCATGTATTGCCCGTAGTGTCTGATCCTGTGCAGGCCAGGGCTGAAGACGCCCCACGTGTCCATGAAAAGGGCAACCTGTTAAAACATATCAAGGTGAGAAAAGGGGATATCAACGAGGGCTTTTTAAAAGCGGACATCATTCTGGAAGATACTTTTTACACTCCTATGTACGAACATGCTTTTATTGAACCTGAATGCAGTGTCGCCAAACCCTTGCCGGACGGTAGAATGGAAATTTATGTTGGCTCACAAATCCCTTATTCCGATCGGAGCCAGGTGGCGAGAGCTCTCGGCGTACCAGATGAGCAGGTTCGGGTCATTGGGATGACAATCGGTGGTGGATTTGGCGGAAAGGAAGACATTGCCGGACAAATCCATGCTGCGTTACTGGCTCAAAGGACCCGTCGTCCGGTGAAACTGCTGTTTGATCGCCATGAAAGTATGCTTGTTCACCCGAAACGCCATGCCACTCAGATAAAGGTAAAAGTAGGTGTCAGGCGAGATGGAACGCTGATGGCAATGCAAACTGAACTTTATGGCGATACGGGGGCGTATGCATCATTGGGGGAAAAAGTCATGACTCGTGCCACAACCCATTCCTCGGGCCCTTATGAGGTTCCGTCTGTCAGAGCAGATTGTTATGCGATGTATACCAATAATCCCCCGGCGGGGGCCTTCCGGGGTTTTGGGGTGCTTCAATCGGCCTTTGCAGTGGAATCTATGATGGATCGTCTGGCAGAAGCCCTGGGGATGGACCCTGTGGAACTGCGAAGGAAAAATGCATTGCGTGTAGGGAGCGTCACAAGTACCGGGCAAGTTTTAAAGGATTCGGCGGGTTTACAGGAATGCATAGACAAGGTTGAAGCAGAAATGCGGCGAATTGGGGGTAGTGATCCATTTTCTCCGAAAATGGTAGATGGAGCTCCCCACCTGGTAAGGAGCTGGGGGTTTGCAACGGCTTATAAAAATACAGGCCTGGGAGGAGGAGCTCCCGATAAAGCCGGTGCCCAGGTGGAGCTGTATCCGGATGGTACCTTTGAAGTGCGGACTGCCTCCGCTGAACTCGGTCAGGGTTTGCCAGCTGTACTTCAGATGATTGCTTCGCAGGAATTAATGCAAAGTCCCCAGCGGGTGAGAGTCTTATTATCAGACACTGATTTAACGCCCGACGGTGGTCCTACGACGGCATCCAGACAGACCTATGTAACAGGAAATGCTGTAAGGTATGCAGCCCATGCCCTTGGGGAACTGATCATTGGATTCCTCTCTGAACATTATGATATTTCTCCGGAGCGAATTCGTTTTGAAGAAGGGCTGGCTGTGGTAGGGGATGAACGGGTAACCCTAGAAAAAATAGCTGATCTCATGATCCGGGAAGGACGTTCGCCGGTGACGACTTATACTTATTATGCTCCTGAAACCCGACCGCTTGGTGAAGATGGCGATATGCATTTTGCTTATTCATTTGCGGCCCAGGCGGTGGAGGTTGAAGTCAATCGGTTGACGGGTGAGGTTCGGGTAATTCGGGTAATTACTGCTAATGATGTTGGTTTTGCTGTGAATCCTTTGGGGTTACAAGGACAGATCGAAGGCGGCGTAATGATGGGAATTGGCCATGCTCTGACTGAAGCTTTCTGGGTGGAAGAAGGAAAGGTGGTTACGGATCGATTTTCGAAATATCGTATTCCTTCTATCATTCACACTCCAGAAATTCATTCTTTCGTGGTGGAACACCCGACGTCTGAAGGGCCTTACGGAGCCAAAGGGGTAGGGGAAATTGTAATTATTCCAACGGTGCCGGCAATTACCAATGCCATTTACCATGCTGTAGGAGTCAGGGTGAATCGATTACCGGTAGATCAGGAATGGATTTTGCATGAAATTAAAAAATCCGGCGTTGTGCCGGATAAAACTATTTTTCTATAGGGTTACGATCGGCTGACCAGATCTATTTCAATGGCCTGTATCCCTGATCCGCGGTCTGACTTACTGAGCTCGAACTCAAAGATGAATGATCTGCTTGGAAGATTGGATGGGTTAATGGAAGTGGGCAGGTTTGAGTCGTGGAAGAAAACTGTACCGTAAGGAGAATCGGGGTGGCGGGTATCGGTTATCCATAAAGACGGACTGATATTTTTAATAAAGCGGAGAAAACCGTATCCCTGCTCGCTGTGCCAGTAGCACCAACCACGCACTCGGGAACCTATATCTCCCCAGGCGGGGGGTTGTTCATAACGCCCTTCATAATCAACCGGGATCAAGTTGGGGATGAGAAATCCTGATAAGTATAGGTCGGCCTCTTGCTTCAGCCGAGTAGAAACATTTTCCAACCCAACTACTTCTACTCTACAACCTTTGTTTTGGAGTGCTCTCACCACCTGGATAAAATCACCATCTCCGGATGCAATGAGCACCCGGTCAAGTTTATCAGCCTGGAGCATGACATCTACTGCAAGTTCAAGGTCAGAGTTTGCCTTTGCTATGCGGTTCCCCTCATCATCAATATACCAGTGTAATTCTTTTACAATTACTTTATAGCCAAGGTCGCGAAGAGCGGCGTGAAAACTGGAAGCTCCTTTTCGATATTCTTCATCGTCATTGGCGCGCTCAGTATCGTAGGTGACATAGGCATTTAATCGAATGGGTTCTGCTCCATCACGGCAGGCGAATTCACGGAGCACATCATATTGCATTCGCTGACCTCCGTTCATATAGATGTTGGCCACATCAACATATACCCCTATACGAAGATTATTTTGGATTGGTGTCATACGTTTTTCCTGTAGATATAAATAAATGAATTTTCGAGTACAATCAAAATTCAATTTTTAGTGGGCCGTTTTTAATATTCCGAAAGAAAACCTCCTCATTTTGGTTGGGATTCATCATAATTCTATCATTCCTTCATGAGTTTTCATTTTTATTTTCTCACTGGAGTCACCGAATCAGTCCTATGTTGATTGAAACTTTGAAATGTAAAAACCCGGATTGTGGATTAAGGTTTTCACAACTGTCCGGGGTGGGCCGTGGAAGACGTTGTCCACGTTGTCGGTCAGATACTTTTCTTGTCACAAGTCGTTCATCGGCTTTTGAAATACCTCAGATAGAGAAAGCAGGAAAACCAACTCTTGAAATTGTATTAGACAATCTTCGCAGCGGGTGGAATGTAGGATCCATCTTCCGCACTGCGAGTGGGGCGGGGGTTCGGAAAATCCACCTCTGTGGAATCACACCCACCCCCGAAGCCATGGCGGTGCGTAAAACTTCGCTGGGAGCTGAGAATCATGTCGCCTGGCAATATTACTCTGACGGATACGAAACCTGTATCGCCCTACAAAAACAAGGATACCATGTCTGGGCTTTGGAAGGAGGAGAAAGGGCCAGATCACTGTTTGATACTTCTTTGAAGCTTCCAGATCCATTGGCTCTGGTGCTTGGAAATGAATTGACCGGCATTGATGCCGGCATTATGGATGTATGTGAGAATGTGGTTTATTTACCGATGATGGGAGATAAAAAGTCTCTCAACGTGGCGATTGCCGGGAGTATCGCCATGTACTGGCTTAGATTTGGAAGAATAGATTTAGCGGGAGGATAATTTCCGGCGGTATTGAGATAGACCGAGTAGAACCAATAATTGAAAGATCGCAGCAAAGGCAGCGCTGAATTGATCGACAAAAAAATATAAAAGGTTGACGGCAGTTAAGGAAAAAATCATACTCATGGTTCCCAGTGAAAGGGCAAGTTGATCCTTTTTAAAAATCAGAAACAAACTGCTTGATATGGCTGATAACCCAACCAATCCCTGGAGGATGAGGTGAATAATGAACCAGAAAGCCCCAATTTGCGATCGTACTTCGCCATGAATCACCCCCAAAAAGATCAGGTTTTCTAAAAAGCTTCCATCAGCAGAAATGGCCTGTAACAGACTACCCAGCTCAAACCATGCAATGCCCCCTACGATGGATAAAGCAGTGATAAGGAACCATTTGAAGGTTCGCTCTGGGATACAACCAAGGAATTGCATGCCGGAACGAATAAGGCGTTCCCATCTACCGGGTTGGTGAACAACAAGCTTGAGATCTTTTGAATGGATAAACTGTAATAAAGACTGTGCGAGTCTACCAAGATCTGGATCCTCGGTTTCCTGGACAAGTTGAGAAATTCGAGTCTCAAGGTCTTCCTGTTCTTCAATTTCCAAATCACCATCTAAAATTTCAGAAAAATCTTCCAGAATTTGATAGAGCCTGGTCCGGGGGTCTGGTTTTTCAAATTTTTTCAAGCGTATATAGAGGAGTACTAAGCCCAGGAAAAACGCATAAATAATGGGTGCGGCAACCGGATAAAAATAATCATTGGTAGTTGTAATAAATTTTCCAACTTCATCGATGAAAAGGCCGATGCCCACTCCACTCAATAATGCACTGAGCATGAAAACCCGGCGATGGATAAAGATGAGAGGGAGAATTGCAGCGATGAACAAGGCTAATCCTCCCCAAAGGACGTGGGCGATGTGGATTTCTCCATGACCCAGACGCGGGTAGCCTGTAATTTCCAGGAACAGACGAGTTAAGATAACCGTACCTGCAAAACTGATCAGCGAAACAAGCAGGTATGACTGGCTTTTTTCTCGAAGAACAAGGCGAGAATATGGAGATTGTTTCGCCATGCTATTGAATCAGCTAGAGTTTTTTTTCTGTTCCATAATATCCAATCGAGCTGCCCGATAAGGTGGGAGAATATCGGGGACAGCTTCTGGGCCAGCCATAAAGGCCTCTTCAATCCCTGCGCGTACCTCTTCCCAAAATTCCCAGGCCGCCTGACGTTTGTTCTGTTTAAATCGTTCCAGCCAATTTTGCAGATCGGCATTTTGAAGGCCACGGTCGACCCAATCTTGTAAAAAGCGCTCAAGCATGTCGATCACACGGCCACTTTCCCAGAAAACTACAGTTGGGCCTTCATGATCAAAAATCTCCCGGCTTAACAAGAACTGGTGTTTTTTATAATCCAGGTTCAGATCATAATGAGCGGTAATGATTTCATCAATGATGGCTTCTACCCATTTTCGGTGGAATCGACATACCCCGCTATTTTCGCTGAAAAGCTCGTAAACCATGCGATATACACATTGCCTGCCAAGCTCACGTGGTGCAAGGTATTCGCCTCCATAATATACGAAATACTTTCCCATCATCGGCATGGGGGCGAGCATACCAGGAACCCAGTACTGGTTGGGGGTCATGCATCCTGTTCGGCCATGAGAGGTAAAAACTGCCCGGTCGATGCTTCTTTTTCCCGGTTCATCTCGATGAGCTTTTTCATCCAGGTATTTTGCCGCAAAGCGAATCCCTTTGCGGAAGGGTTCTCCCTGGGGCTCGAATAAAATCATGGAGATGATATTCTTTGCATAGTCAGCATTTCTCTGTGAATCTTTCACCACGTCGAACTCATCAGGACCAGAGGCAAACTGGAAATGAAGCTGATCGGCTGGAGGAAGGCCAAAATCTGAAGGATCTATCAATCCTTCGGTGATTAATTCCATCAGCCAGGATACTGTACCCCCAATCTGAATTGCATCCAGGGCCATCGCATCTACAAAATGGTTCAATTCCTCTGCAGCACGCTGATCAAATACACCACACAGCGGGCCAAGGGCCTGATAAGGTTCGTAATCTTTTTTGTACTGATCTTTGTATTTTTTGCAAACTACAGAGCAGGGTTCACCGCAATGGCTGAATAATTTAGGTTCAATGATTTCTTCGTTAAATTGTTTGAGATAATGATTGAGGATAAAATTTTTATGTTGCTCTAGACGTTGAGAAATTTCGTAATAGACCGAGGTATAGTTAAAGCTCAATAGTTTTTCCTCAACGGTGTGCATGTTAACACCAAAAGTACCTCCGGTCTGAAAGCCAGGTACATATCGATATTTTTCGGTTGCACCCAGATCGGTTTTAATCATGGATTGCTGGTAATAGGTCTGGAAATAGGCGTCGATTTCCTTGGAATCCTGAAGGTCAGGGTCGATCCAGTCTCCTCCGAAGATACAACCGGCAAGATGATGCACCTGCAATAAACGGCTCCCCAAGCCTCCTCTTCCAGCCCAATCGTCAATGGGAGTGATGACTCCTTTTCGGATGTGATTGCTACCAATAATGCCCTGATTAGTGTTTCTCGCGGCGGGCCCGACACAGAAAACCCGGACCCAGTCATCATCATATTCGTGCTTATAGCGATCATAGATGGCCTGTTGAAGGGCATAAAAACCGATAGTACGGTTGCCCTCGTTATCTGCATATCCTGTCCAGATTAAGTCAGGATTGATAGGCTCGAGGCGGATCTGAACATCACCGTTTCGATGATTCAACAAAAGGACTGAATCTTCTGGGGCCGCGCCAATCAGAGTAACAAAATCTACTCCAACACGATGGAAGATATAAGCTGCCCCGCCAAGGCTGGAAATATAAAATCCGTCCCAAAGGGGGGAATAACCAGTAAAGACGAGGCGGCGGGTTCCCGGAATGCGAGATCCGGCCAGCGGCCCACCCCCAAAGGTCATGATTTCAGGATCACGGCGACCGGTCATGTGCAAATTGGTGTGGTACTTATCCCACCCATAATCTACTGGTCCGATGATTTTGGGATTATTCACCGGGAGAATATTGTATTCACCTGTATCCAGGTGAATGATCAGTTCACGTAGCATCAAAGGATATGCCATTATAGACCTCATTTGTGTGAAAAAAATCGGGTCGCCAGTGATTGAACATGATTATAATACACGTAGTGTATCCTTTGATGGTGTGTTATTCGCTTGGAAGCAGGAGGAACAATGGCGAAGTTACTGTACCGGGCAAACGATTTGCGGGAATATGTTGTACGGTTTTTTAAAAAGCATGGAATTTCGGATGAGGATTCCAAAATCATCGCAGATATTCTTGTTGCAGCAGACCTTCGCGGGGTGGACTCGCACGGTGTTATTCGTCTGGACACTTATTATGGGAGCCGTATTCGCCGAGGGCTTATTGCTGTAAAACCTGAAATTAAGGTGCTTAACGAAACTGCTACTACCCTTGCCCTGGATGGTGGAGCGGGAATGGGCCAGGTGGTTGGCTACTATGCCATGACTCGTTGTATCGAGAAAGCCCGAGAGTCCGGAATTAGCATGGTGACGGTTCGAAATAGCAACCATTATGGGATCGCTGGTTATTATGCCATGATGGCCCTTCCATACGATATGATCGGTATCAGCTTTACCAATTCACAGCCGCTGGTGGCTCCCACGTATGGGCGCACAGCCCTGCTTGGAACCAATCCTATTGCTGTGGCGGTTCCTGCCGGGAAACAACGTCCCTATGTTCTCGACATGGCGACGAGTATTGTGCCCATAGGGAGAATCACGGTGTATCAAAAGGCAGGGAAAGAGATTCCTGAAGGATGGGGTATCGATAAGGATGGACAGGTTACCAGAGACCCGAATGCTGTCTTAAAGGGGGGAGCCTTAATGCCTCTCGGCGGGACGGATATCATGCGAGGGTACAAAGGATATGGTTTATCCCTGCTTGTGGATATTTTTTCAGGAGTACTTTCTGGTGCCGCTACCGGGCCGGAGGTTGGGCGTCCCAATACCAATCTCCCGGCAGATGTGGGGCATTTCTTCGCGGCTGTACGCATTGATGCATTCCGGCCCCTGGAGGAATTTAAGGAACATTTGGATCGCTATATCCAATTGTTGAAAGATGCACCTAAAGCAGCCGGCCAAGAACGGATCTACATCCATGGAGAAAAGGAGTTTGAGTTGACTGAGAAGTATGAGCGCGAGGGGGTGCCTCTGATGGAAGAAGTGGTGCGGCAGTTGATTACGACTGGTCAGGAAATTGGCGTTCCTTTTGACCTTGAGGTTCTTGGCAGGGTCGATTGATTTTTTCAGGGAAAGAATCGATCAAGGATAAAATCGGCGATTTGATCAGCTCCATTGGGGGCTGATCTTTTTATCGTCGGGGAGTTGACGAGAGTGGCGAGCTGATCAATCCAATGGCCATGGATAAAATTTGCCGGATCGATTCGGATACCATGCATGCGCTCAAGAACAAAGTTTGTCAGCGGAACGGATTCGGGAAAATGGTCTCGAGGAATAAAGGCGAAGGGAGTGCCTGTGTGGTAGCATTCTGCTAAAGTGCTATATCCCAGTTTACCGATTACAACATCAGCGGCGCTTACAAGATCGGGATGAAAAAATCCATGGTGATGAGGAAGCCGGAGGATATTTCCGTCCCGCTGGCAATTACGCGCAGCCCCTGGAAAGACCAGTATCCAATGATCCGGAAAATGGGGCGGAAGAAAATGATCCATTTGTCCTTCAATTCCACCCAGGGTGATCAATATCATTTTCTCTTCTGGAGAGATGCCCAGTCTGGGACGGATTGAAGAAGGAGATCGAGTAGGTCTGCTAACAGGCTCGGTTTCCAGATCACATGAAACAGGAAGACAAACGGGGCGAGTTTGAATATGGCAGGTCGCCTTTTGGAATTGCTCATGCAGATAATGGATCATTTGCGGCCATTGCTGGTCATTAACCGTGTACCCGTTATAGATCCAGTCCCAGGTGAAGTTTTCAATTAACACTGAAGGTATTTTTGCCTGAGCGGCGATGGAGAGTCCCAGGGGAGCAATGTCGCATAAAACCAGGCGGGTTCCCAGTTGCTGAAGATGTTCAGCCAAACCAGAAACTAAATCCCGGGAAAATGGAATAAACCGATGTAACGCTTTGGAGGTTTCCTCCAGGTCTTCTTCAAACGCATTATGCTGGATTAATCCAATATCCGTTACAATTTTATGGTAAGTAAAAGAAACGATTCCTGATTCGTGGAAAAACCATTCCGGGATCGTGGTGAAGATATCAAAATGAATAGAAGATTCTATCTTTTGGAGAGCGATCATTACAGCACAGGCACGGGCTGCATGACCAAAACCATGGGGGGTAATAAAATATGCGAGATGCATTGCTAATTTTTAGAACCTTTCGATCAAGATTGGTAATCATTGTACCTGGATTTGTATAGAAGGAGACCATGGCCTGGATTGTTCCTTTTGAAACTGCACGTATTGAAATGGTAGTTGAAAAGTCAAAATTCATTGCCACTGCAGGACCAGCTTTCTCGGTTGAAGAGGCACGTAGTTCGATCCAAAATATTCGCAACGAATTTCCGGATGCAACCCATCATGTGCCTGCTTTTATTATTGGTCATGGGGCGGGTGTTACGATGCATTGCAGTGATGATGGAGAGCCATCTGGTACTGCTGGACGGCCAATTCTGGCGGTTTTACAGGGGAGTGGTTTGGGTGACATTTGGATAGTGGTAACCAGGTATTTTGGAGGTATTAAGCTGGGCACAGGAGGGTTGGTAAGAGCTTATTCTGAGGCTGCCAAAGAGGTACTGGCCGTTTTGCCCGTTGCTGAAAAGGTTGTGGTATCGGATGTGATGATGACTATTCCCTATTCCCTCTTCGAGCGCACAAGAAAATTGATTGAAGAATTTCAGGGAGTTATTCTCGACGAAGATTTTGCTGGCGATGTAACCATAAGCGTTAGACTCAGAGAAGAAAATGTTTCTATGTTTTGCAATGGGTTGAGAGATCTTTCGCGTGGACAGACTAACATTGTCCTTGTTAATACCGCTTATAATTCTATTATGCCCATTAAAAAAGATACAGGAACTTGATTAATCCATAATTCGTCTTTAATGTGAAAATGACATTGCATCCGTCCACATATGGTGGCGGGAGCAGGAGGATGAAGATGAAACGTTCCCTTTCCATAATTCCGGTTGCCCTCATGATCCTTTTCGTCGCTCTATCTTGTAATCTATTTGCTCCTGGGGTAAGCGAAAGTGAAGTTGCCACGCAGAGCGCTGCTATCATTGAACAGGGGCGAATGACGGCTACGGTGATTGCATTGCAAACCCAGATATCTGCACTTCAAACCGAAGCCGGAAAACAAACCACAACTGAAGCATCCCCAACACCAACGATGCTTCTACCTACCCAGACGCCATATCCTTCAGCCACCCCGCTACCTTCTTTTACTCCATTACCATCGTTTACCCCGGTTCCACCTCTACCCACGGCGACTTCCATTCCGTGTGATCAGGCGGGATTTGTGGCTGATGTAACGATACCGGATGGTACGGTAGTAGCTCCGGGAATGAGCTTTACAAAAATCTGGCGGATCAAGAACACCGGGGCCTGTACCTGGACTACAGGGTATGCTCTGATCTTTTCCTCAGGCGAAAGGATGGGAGGAGCTTCTCCTCAGCCTCTGAGTGCCAATGTAAAACCTGGTGAAACGATTGATGTTTCGGTGACGTTAACGGCGCCAACATCAGAAGGAAAATACCGAAGCAGTTGGAAACTTCGCAATGCATCAGGGGTTGAGTTCGGTCTTGGGAGTAAAAATTCCGCATTTTATGTGGAAATAGTAGTGAAAGCGTCTCCATCAGGTTATGCTTATGATTTTGTCAATTCTTTCTGCGCGGCTGAATGGACGAGTGGTGCCGGTACCTTAACCTGCCCTGGTTCAGATGGAGATTCTAAGGGTTTTGTGCTCCGGGTCGAAAATGCTGTCCTGGAAACCGGTACGCAAGATGACGAACCAGCTCTGGTTACCCAACCGCAGGCAATTACCGATGGAATCATTCGCGGTAAATATCCAGCCTACAAAGTGCAAGACGGAGATAAATTTCTTGCAATCGTGATGTGTTCCTACAAGGCGACTAACTGTGATGTCAAGTTCCAGCTCGATTACCAGATTGGTAGCGAATCGATCGTTACCCTGGCATCCTGGAACGAGAAATATGATGATAAATACCAGAGTGTCAGTGTGGACTTAAGCAGCCTGGCTGGTAAGGAGGTTAAATTTATCCTGACCGTGATGGCTAATGGAGCAATGAACCAGGACCGGGCGCAATGGCTGGCACCGCGAATTGTGCATAAGTAGCTGGATTTCGTATAACCAACTTGCTGTTCCCGACTGGAGCCTGTAAAAGGCTCCAGTTTTTATGATATGATAGCGAAAAAATGTTGTTTTTAGAATGGAAGATGGTCATGAAACTACACCTGCCTGCATTTCTGAGAGTCTTTGGAAAAAGCGCGGTGGATTGGTATGACGCCTGGCTTGACATGACTGTGATGGGTATTCTCTGGTTAATAGCTCAGGTTACCATCATCCTTGGACCGCCCGCAACCTTTGGTGTATATTACGTCGTTAATTTAATGATCCGTACCGGCGAAAACCGTGGGATTAAAGGGATGTTTGAAGGGGCTAAAAAGTATTTCTGGCAATCACTCGGTTGGGGAGCGCTTAACCTCCTGGTGCTGGTTATTGCCGTGGTGAATTTCACTTTTTATTCACAGGTCAACTCGCCCTTTGCATTTGCGGCCCAGGTGTTCGTCATGGTGTTGACTGGTTTGTGGTTAATGACACAATTTTATACGGTGCCGTTTTTCATGGCTCAGCAGGAAGAGCGGATATTGCTTGCTTTGAGAAATGGCTTTTTTATGGCTGTTGGAACACTTTTCTTTACTGTGGGATTAATGATCCTTGAGATTCTAATCATTGCGTTGTGCGTCTTCCTTATTCTTCCCGCTTTCCTTGGTGTTCCGTTATTTATTCCCGTATTGGGGACACGGGCTCTCTACGATCGTCTGGAGGCCTTTGGGTTAAGGAAAAAAGACCCCGATCCGAGAGAAATTCAATGACGTCGATTTGTTAACGAAAAAGCAAAGGCTGACCTTGCATGGTCAGCCTTTGCTTTTTTAGGGAGTATCCAATCAGGCCGCGGCCTGGTTTTTGCGATGGAACCACCGCCGCCATTCGCCATTCTCCCAGATCACCAGGGTGGGAGCGGCAATAAAAATGGAGGAGTAGGTTCCCATGAATAGACCGACCAACAGGATGACCGCGAACTCACGGAGAGTCACACCGCCAAACAGTGCAAGGGCCAGAAGCATGTATTCTACCGTCATGAGCTGAGTATTGATCGAGCGTTGAAGGGTCTGGACGATGGAATGGTTGGCCAGTTTCTCAAAGTCTAATTTTCGATAGATCATGCTGTTTTCGCGGATACGATCAAAGACCACAACTTTATCTTGAACGCTGAATCCGATAACAGATAAGAGAGCGGTCAAGAAGAGAGCATCGACCTGCCACCCGAATAATTGGCCACCGATTGAAACGAGGCTAATCACCACCAGTACGTCATGAAGCATGGCGATCACCGCGCAGACCCCATAACGGAAAGCATTGGGGATACCGCGAAAAGCAAAGGTGATATAGATAATCACAGCAATTGCTGCAGCACCGACTGCAATGGCTGCCCGACCGGCCACTTCTCGTCCAATGGTAGGGCCAACGCTATCGAAGCGTCGAACGGTAATCTGATCATTGACCTTTTTCTCAAGTTCATTGACGACCGTGGAGCGTAATTCGTCACTCATAAAAGATGAACGAATGATCATGACGCCATTACTGGTGGTCGTCACTTGAGCATCAGTGAGGCCAAGGTCGTTATACACTGATAGGATCTGATCGGTGGAAGGGAGGTTTCCTGACGCGAACTGGATCTCGAGCAGGGTTCCGCCTTTAAAATCGATGGAGAGCGGGAGCCCAAAAATGGCCATGACAATCAGACCCGGGACGATCAGCAGTAATGAAATGCCAAAAAAGACATAGCGTTTACCGAGGATGTCAAGCATGACTAACTCCTTATTCAACCAGCCCAAACCATTTCAGGTGTTTGGCCTGGGGTTTCATCTGGTCAACCAAAACGTAGAGGAGTGTCCGGGTAACCACCAGGGCACAGAAGAGGGAAATCCCAATTCCGAGGGCGAGTGTAAATGCAAAGCCCTTGACAATCGTCGCTCCAAACTGAGAACCAAACCAGTAGAGGATGATGCAGGTAATTAATGTTGCAATGTTGGAGTCTCGAATGGAGGGCAAAGCACGTTTCCAGGCTAAATCTAATGCCTGGAAGAAGGTCCGTCCGCTGCGGATTTCCTCTTTAAAGCGCTCGAAAATCAAAATGTTGGCGTCCAGGGCACTTCCGGTACTGAGCAGGAAGCCGGCAATACCAGGAAGTGTGAGGGTGACAGGGATTAATTTAAACAATGCCAGGGCGATTAAGGCATAGACACCGATGGAAAGATTGGCCATTATACCGGGCAATCGGTAATAAATGGCCATAAAGAGGATAACAATTGCGAAACCGATATAACCCGCCTGAAGGCTCTTTTTCAATGAGTCTTCTCCCAGGGTTGGGCCAATCACCCGGCTTTCTACTACCTTAAAGGGAATGGGTAGAGCCCCGTAACGCATCTGGATTGCCAGGGCATTGGCTGAATCGTAGGTAAATTGGCCAGTAATTCGTCCCTGTCCGTCTGGAATTGGGCTTTCTATCCTGGGGGCTGAGATAATCTTTTTGTCCAGAACAATTGCAAGGTGTTTGTTCACGTTGTTGGTAGTGTAATCTTTAAATATTTGGGCGCCGTTGGTAGTGAGGACAAAATTGATCTCATAACCGCCTTTCCCATCTGTAGAGACCCCAACGCTTTTCAGCTCTTTTCCGGTCATAATGGTATGCCAGATTTTACTGGTTGGGTCTTCAGTTCCAGAAGTTGTTGAATCGGTTTGAGGAGTGGGAGTAGGACTGACATCTTGCCCGGTTTGCCCGAAGTCTGTCTTGATGACAGTTCCATCGGGAATAGGGGTATCACCCAGGTCTACAAATTCCAACAGCCCTGTTTCACGGATGACAGAAATAATCCGCTCCGGGTCACTCAGGCCTGGGAACTCACCCACAATGCGGCGTTCGCCAGCCACCTGGAATTGGTTTTCGGCCACGCCGAGTGCGTTGGTGCGGTTTTCAAGAATCTGACGGGCATCTTCCATAGCCTGAGGGTCAATGGTGGTGGATTCAGGGAGGTCAGCTTCTAAAAGCACCTGAACTCCTCCCCGCAAGTCAAGCCCTAATACAGGTTGCATGCTCCGGTAAAAAGAACCGATCGAAATGCCGGGGCCTGGAAGGTTTAACCAGATCACCAAAGCGAGAAGCAAGACGATTAGAGCCAGGGTAATGTAGTGGCGTCTCATTCCTTCAAATGCCTCCGATCATGCAAATGCCAGCCAATGGCTGGCTAAAGGGGGATTATACTATTATTTCTGGAGCCTGAGGGCTGGATAATGATTTTCTAAAAAAGCCAAGACCTGCTCGAGAATCACTGTGGGAGTGAGAGAATCGGTGTGGATATAATAATCGGCATGGGCGAGAGCATGAGCCAGCCTCCTCCGTTGTTCCAGGTATTCGGCTTCATTCCAGTTTATTTTTCGCCGTTTTAAGGATTCGGGATAACTTACATCCAAAAAAATTAAAACGTCGGGATTGGTGATTTTTTGCCACATGGTGGGAACAAAGGAATGTTCCTGTGCGATATGCCGGGCAGTGATCCCGATCGTTTTCAGGCCCTGGATGAGTGTGGTTTTTCCTGCGGTGCAGGGGCCAACAACGCCGATTAGTGGAATATCAACTTCGGTTCTCATTTAAGACCAGGTTGATATTGGCTGGTGTGCCAAAAAGGGCCAGAGAGGCTCCTTTGTGCACAGAGATTGATCCTTCAGGATGAAACATTGTTCGACCATCTTGAGCCAGGTAAATCAGGCTTGTGTGGTATTTTTCTTCAATCTCGTTTACACTTAAACCGTCGAGGCTGGAGAATTCGGAAATCTCAAGGCGAGCAAGAATGTGAGGTTGTCCTTCGATCAGGATGGGGGGCGTGAGATCGATATTGGTAGCAGCTGCAGCAAAAAGAGGGGCGGCCATTCCTGTGGCGCTCAAGGCGTAAAAGCCAAATTGCTTCTGGAGTAATTCGGCAAAATCATTATCGAAAATTCGAATCACTACCCTGATCGAAGGATTAAAATTTCGGGCTTTAAGGGCGACCTCAAGGTTCAAACTGTCATTCTGAGTACAAAGGATGATCGTTTGAGCCTGCCGTACCCCCGCTGCAGAGAGAATATCCGGGCGGGTTGCATCGTCTTCGAGGACGGGAATTCCGAGTTTCTGCAGGTGATTCCAGAGGTGAGGTTTGGAAGATAATTCGATGACTACAAGGTCATGGCCCAGATCGTGGAGATGCAACACAACCCGATAACCAAGATGGCCTAAACCCACCACTATGATATGGTTTGAAAGTGTGGATGCTACGGCCATTTGCCATTCCTTTCCTCGTGCGCTCCGATTAAAAAACATGATTCCAAATTCGGCCAGCCCCAGTGCAAGAAGACCAATACCGGCTACTGGAAGGATAAAGTAAAAAAGCTGTAAATACCATTCGTTCGGAAAAGGTTCGATGGGTTGAAGAAAAACCAGGGTGAGAACATCATACACACCTTCAATAAAGGATGATGTAGGGGAAGCAGTAAACTGGGAAAGGCGGTCATAAAGAGCGCCGCACCCTACCATTAAAAAAATAAAAATATAAAGGGGACGGCGAAATTGTCCGAGTAAGATTCGGGTATCACGCCACCCAGCTTTAAGTTTTCTCCAGTTTTGCCTCGAGGATATCGAAGGCATAACTCACTCATCGGCAACAGGCCCAAATGGCAATCTGACGACCATGCGGCGAATTTGATCTGTGTTCCGAGGTAATACCCGGAGGACGACCACGCTCATATCGTCATTGGGACGATTCTGGTCCAGACGAAGGGCCTGCAATAAGATGGCATCGGCTATTTGCTGAGCAGTGGGTTCCTGTTCTTCCAGATGAGACTCGAGGAGGGTGCAAATATCCAGTGACTCGCCGTACTGTTCTCCGGCGTGCATCAGGCCATCAGTATACATCACTACCGTCGTACGCCCTTCTAAAGGTATCTCGGTAATAGTGGGGCGAATGTTTCGGGATGTGCCAATGGGTGAGCTCTCAGTAGCCAGGCATTCGATATGATCACCTTGAGCAATGATGACCGGGCAATGATTATTACTGGTAATCACGATGGTGTGAGATTGCAGATCTGCTGAAAGGATGTTCAAGGTGGCTGAGACTTTCCCGCCCCGTTCAGTGTAGAGATAATCTGAAGCTGCCCGAGCTGCAGCTCCATCTCGAACCCCTTCAGCGAGCAGACTAATCACCTTGCGAACGACCATAGAGGATATAACTTTGGCCCCTTTTCCTGATGTTTGTCCATCAGCCAGAACAACCGAAACGCCTCCGTTGGGCCGTTCGACAGTTTCCAGAGTATCTCCGCTTTCGGATGTTGCGTATTTATTGGTCTTTGCAACGGCGATTTGAATTTCCATGAATTGATTTTAATACAAAAGTAATAATTTTTGAAACCAGCTTTTTACAAACGTTCACGACTTTTTTAGAAAGCCCGGTTTGGAAATAATCCTGCTGCTGGCTGGTGTTTCATTGCTTCCATGCCTCTTGTTGCGTATAATTCAGGCACGATTGGGAGAGAAACGGAGATCAGGCGTTATATGAAAAACAAGTTGAGCGGCTCAGAAATTCGTCAGACATTTATCCGGTTTTTTGTTGAACAAAAAGGACATACTTTTGTGCCCTCGTCCTCTCTGGTTCCAGGCGGGGATCAAACCTTGTTGTTTACCAACGCTGGTATGGTTCAATTCAAAGATGTTTTTCTCGGCACGGATCACCGACCCTATAAAAGGGCGGTCAATTCACAAAAATGCATGCGGGTTGCTGGAAAACATAATGATCTGGACGATGTGGGTCGTGATGATACGCACCATACCTTCTTTGAAATGCTGGGGAACTGGTCCTTTGGGGATTATTACAAAAAAGAAGCTATTAGCTGGGCCTGGGAATTGCTAACTCAGATTTTTGAAATTGATCCATCAAGGTTGTACGCCACCTGTTTCAAAGATGAAAAGGGAGAAATCCCGACGGATGAGGAAGCGGCTGAGATATGGAAATCACAGCCGGGAATGGCTACAGACCATGTTCTGTTCTTTGGCCGAAAAGATAATTTTTGGGAAATGGCCGATACAGGCCCCTGCGGTCCGTGCAGTGAAATTAATTATGATCGCGGCGAAGAGGCCTGTGATAAGAGGGGAGTTCCCGGTCATGTGTGTCAGGTTAACGGGGACTGTAAACGGTTTGTGGAAATTTGGAATCTTGTGTTTATTCAATATAATCGGACAGGGCCGTCTACCCTTGAGCCATTACCGGCCAGGCACGTGGATACAGGAATGGGGTTTGAACGTATCGTCTCTTTACTCCAAGGAGTAAACTCTAATTACCGTACCGATCTCTTCTGGCCGTTGCTTATGAAAGTTCAAGAGATGACCGGTCATACCGATGAAGAGCGGGAGAATAATTTCACCCCTTACCGGGTAATTGCTGACCATGCCAGAGCTTCAGCCTTTTTAATTGCTGATGGGGTTGTTCCGGGCAATACCGGACGTAATTATGTGTGCCGGATGATTATCCGACGGGCAGCGCGATTTGGGAGCAAAATTGGCTTAAACCAACCTTTCCTTGCAAAGGTTGCGGAAGTGGTGATTGATCGTTATGGCGATTTTTTCCCTGAACTGGTTAAAAATCGGGATGCAATTCTTTCAAATATCACCCGAGAAGAAGAACGCTTTCAACGCACTGTTGAAACCGGGGTGAGTCAACTTCAGGTTTATCTGAATGATTTGAAGGAACGGAAAGAACAGGTACTTGATGGCCAGGTGGCCTTTGAACTGTATGCAACCCATGGATTACCTCTTGAGTTAACCAGAGATATTGCTCGTGAACAGGGCCTGGAAGTGGATCAAATGGGCTTCCGAGAGGCAATGGAAGCACACCGGGTAGCATCAGGCGCGGGGAAAGCCTTTGGGCCTCTTGGTGGCGAGGATGTGGACATTTATCGTCGGGTCTTTGAAAATTTACGAAAAGAGGCAAAGTTAAACAACGACGGTGTGGTTTACGACCCTTACTCTGCGATTGAGGTTGAAGGAGAAGTGCTGGCGATCGTCCGGGAAGGAGAGGTGGTAGGCGAGGCTTTCCCTGGAGACGTAGTAGAGGTGATTCTTCCAAAAACGTGTTTTTATATTGAATCGGGGGGGCAGGTCTCAGATACAGGGAAGATAGTCTCTACATCTGAGCCGCGCTGGGAGCTGCAGGTGGAAGCAATGCGGAAACCCGCCGCGGGTATCATTGTGCACAGCGGTCGTGTTCTTCGCGGTGTAATAAAAGTTGGAGATGGAGCGATTGCTCGGGTGGATGCTGCGAGACGCAGAGACATCATGAGAAATCACACAGCGACTCATCTCCTTCATGCTGAACTCCAGGCCGTTCTTGGCTCCCATGCTCGTCAGGCCGGGTCGCTGGTTGCTCCGGATCGTCTACGATTCGATTTTACGCATCCAGAAGCTCTGACACAGGAGCAGATTGAGAGAATCGAAGAGGGGGTTAATCATGCAATCCTGGCTAATTATCGGCTTGAGACACGAGTAAAGCCATTACAGCAAGCTGTGGCAGAAGGCGCCATGGCGTTATTTGGTGAAAAGTATGCCGAAAATGTGCGAACCGTGACCATTGGGGCCACTGAACCCATATCGTATGAATTATGTGGTGGCACTCACGTGGAAGAAACAGCAGATATTGGACTCTTCTTAATCACCAGCGAGGGAAGCGCTGCGGCAGGTATTCGGCGTATCGAGGCAGTCACAGGTAGAGCTGCGTATGAGCTGGTTCAGAAACGGTTCCGTATCTTACGAGCCACAGCTGAGAAATTAAGCTCATCACTGGATGAAATTCCTGTAAAAGTGGAGAATTTACTCGATGAATTGGCCGCGGTTCGGAAGGAAAATCATACCTTACGTCAGGCACTGGTTACGCAGCGTTTTGAAACTCTATTACGAAACACCAAAGTCCTGAATGATATTACATACCTCGCCGTAGAGATTCCCGGGGCTGATGTTGATGCGTTGCGTTCGCTGGCTGATCGGTTTCGCCAACTACATCCACAGCAGGGAGTCATTGTTCTGGCCAGTGTGATGGATGGAAAGCCGCTCATTGTCGGTTCAGTAACCGATGATTTAATACGAAGGGGATTTCACGCCGGTGAATTGGTGAAGCGAGTTGCACAGGTGGTAGGGGGCGGAGGAGGAGGCCGCCCGAATATGGCCCAGGCCGGTGGTCGGGATGCTGAAAAGCTACCGCAAGCCCTTCATGAAGTGGAAAATTACATTCGAGAGAAAACGGCTTAAATCTCTCCGCCCCTTCCTGGGGCGGTTTTCTTGGAATCCATTTATTACTAAGGCTGGAATTTTCCAGTATAATCCTCGGGATTAAACCATTGGGAGGTTTTCATGGGAAGAGTCATCAATCCGGATAGCGCGGGTAAAGAGCGAAATCGACTGGCAAAATCTACAGTCCTTGCGCTCCGGGAACTGATGAAGCAGACGCAGCCAGATGATACCAGCCGAGATTTGGCGGCTTACATTGCTCTGGCATTACAGGCAATTTCTGAGACGATTGAAACCTCGGTGACCGCCTGGGAAAAGAAAGGATACTGGTTAAAAGCCGACCGATTCCGTATGGAGTGGGATTGGTCTGCCCGGCTGGGGGAGCAAATGGAAAAGGCGGTTCTGGCAGAAGATTGGGGACAGGTGGCTTTAATTGCGGCTCAGATAGGAGGAAAATTATCAAGTGTTCAGGTGGCAGAGCGTAACCGTCTGGGGCAACCATGGGTAGGGGCTAGACAATCATTAAGAGAAAAAACCTGATGCAAAACAAGGCCGGTGGAAGCCCACCGGCCTTGTTTTTTTTCTTTCCCTAATTAGCGAATAATTTATGGACGGGGTTTCAAAATAATCCGGGCGTCGACTACTTTGACCCCTTTGCCTTCGGCATATACCAGCACGGGATTGGCATCCGACTCGGCAATTTCATCTGCCAGGTCGAGAATCATATTGGAGTAAGCGCAGATCGTCTCTGCAAGGACTTTTCGGTCGCGAGGTTCTTCTCCCCGAATGCCAGCGAGGATGGGCGCTCCACGGATTTCGGCCAACATTCGCAGAGCCTGGCTGGTTGCCACTGGAGCCACCCGGAAGGTTACATCCTTAAGGACTTCGACGAAAATCCCGCCGAGACCAAACATCATCGTTGGGCCAAAAGTCTGGTCGTTAACTGACCCGAGAATGACCTCGGTCCCCCAGGGTGCCATTTCCTGGATGGCGATGCCGTGAATATTGGCGTCTGATTTATAATTTCGCGCGTTGGTCAGGATAGCCCGGTAGGCTTCACGTACTGCAGCTTCGTCTTTGATGTTGACCTTGACCCCACCTGCATCGGATTTGTGGAGAATATCAGGGGATACAATTTTCATCACTACCGGGAAACCAATTTCCCTGGCAATGGCAACGGCTTCGTCTTCGGAGGTGGCAAGCTTTGTTCGCGTTACGGGGAGGCCGTAGGCAGAGAAAACCTGTTTCGCTTCAATTTCAGTCAGCGAATCCCGACCTTCAGCCCGGGCATGTTCAATGACTTTCAAAGCCTCAGCCCGACCTTCCTCTCCGCAGGCGGCGACTGATTCGTTCACCATTTCCTTCATGCGGGCAAATTCCCTGAGGGCGGCCATTGCATTGACTGCGGTATCGGGAGCACCATACGCGGGAATGCCATGATCGACCAGCCAGCTCATGGCTTTTTCGGAACGTTCTCCACCGACGAAAGAAACAGTCACGGGCTTCCCCTTAGTGCCTGATTCATCAAGGGCGGATTTGATGCTTTTGGCAATCTCCAAAGGATCGGTTACAGCAGTTTCACAATACAGGACGACCAGTCCATCTACCCAATTGTGGGCATAGGCGAATTTGATCGCGTCGTGGTACCACTCATTCCCTGCCATCCCGGTCAGATCAACCGGGTTCTTTGCCGATCCAAATTCAGGCATATGTTTCTTCAGCTCGGCCTGAACTTCGGCAGGGGCAAATTTCAGAGGCAGATCATAACGTTCAGCAGCATCGGTGGCAAGTACACCAACACCTCCACCATTGGTGATGATTAAAAGATTATCCCCTTTCATAGGAGGCTGCAGGGATAGGGCAAGGGTTCGATCGAAGAGATTATCCAGGTCTGAAGCCTGAACGACACCAGCCTGCTCGAAAGCTGCCCCATATACCTTGGCTGCGCCGGCAAGCGAACCGGTATGAGATGCTGCTGCCGCTGCTCCATGAGCAGAAACACCCGATTTTAATGCAATGATTGGTTTGGATGACGCCCGGCAAACGTCCATAAAACGTCGACCGTTTTTAAATCCTTCTACATAAAGAGTCACGCAAGATGTATTGGGATCGTCATTAAGCCAGGCGATCATATCGGCAAAGTCGAGGTCTGACATGTTGCCGATAGAAATCAGCTTATCGAAGCCAACGCCCCGGGTATAGGTGGATGCATCAATGGCGATCAACAATGCACCACTCTGGCTGACAAGGGTGGCTTTTCCTGGTAATGGCAGGTAAGGGGCAAACGAAGCATTCATTTTATCTGAGTTCGATAAAACACCTACAATGTTTGGCCCCAGAATCCTCATATTATACTGGTGGGCTATATCGACGATTTGTTCTTCCAGTTCTCTCTTCCCGACTTCGCTGAAACCAGAAGTGATGATAATCAACCCTTTAACGCCCTTCTTACCACATTCCTCAACAGCCTGAGGGACGAGTTTGGCAGGGATAGTCATGACAGCAGCATCAACCGTGCCTGGAACTTCCAGGATGGAATGATAGCATTTCAATCCCAGGATCTCATCAGCACTGGGATTGATCGGGTAAATTTTCCCTGTATATCCTTGCTTAACCAGGTTTTCGAGAACGGTATATCCGATCTTTCCAGGGGTGGTGGAAGCACCAACCACGGCCAGGGATTCCGGGTGCATGATGGCATCTATCGCTGAGTTCTTCACTGTTATCCTCCAAAAAGATCATTACAAGAATGATAAGTTGACTAACAAGGTCATATATGAATTAACCAAACTTATTTTAAACACATTTAATGACCTGAAAGTAACGAATTTTGAAGCCATTAATCATTTATAAACGAAACTGTGGAGAGCATCTCCACAGTTTCGAAGTCCTTTTTTTATTTTAAGGCAGTTTTCAGAAGTCGATTGATTCGGTCGACCATTCCTGCGGGGTCGGGGTGCAAGCCCTCGATTAGGAGAGCATTTTCGAACAGCTGGTCGATGGCTAGAGGTACCCTTTCATCCTCTTCCGGAAGGGAGGATAATTGCTTGATCAGCTCATGGGATGGATTAATCTCAAGGATTTTTTCCGGTAAGGTATATTCTTTTCGCATGAGCTGATACACTTTCTGTACTTCCTGTTGCAGTGATCCGTCTTTATTCACCAGCCGTACCGGTGATGTCGTTAATCGGTCTGTTGACCGCACTTCAGATACTTTCTCTCCCAGTCGTTCTTTGAAGAGGCGAATGAGGCGATTCACTTCATCAAGAGGGAGGGATTCTTCTGGCTCTGGTTCAGGCTCCTGGCTCGAGGTTTGAGGTTTTTCAAGAGCAGCATTGACCAGAGAATAATCTTTATACTGGGTCAGAGAGAGCATAACAAAAGGATCAAGGGGGTCGGAGAGAAGAAGAACATCTACCTTATTCTTGCGATACAGGTCAAGGTGTGGACTGTGGAAAACAGCTCGAGGGTCATCTCCAAGAAGGTAGTAAATTTTTTTCTGGTCTGGGTGGGCTTCCTCGATGTACTGGTCGAGGGAAATCAGCGAATCGGGATGGTTGAGCGTTACGAAACGCAAAAGGGGAACAAGATCTGAATGGGTTTCGTGATCGGTGGCCACACCTTCTTTGATGTATGCACCAAAAGCCTTCCAGAACTTCGCATAGTTATCGGCCTGGTCTTTTCCCATTGCGTTGAGATGATCCAGAAGTTTTCGGGTTACAACTTTCTTTAATTGCGGCATGGCTTTTGATGCCTGAATGGTTTCTCTGGAAACGTTTAAAGGAATATCCTCTGAATCAACGACACCCTGAACGAAGCGGAAATAATTAGGGAGAATGTCCCGGCAATATTCCTGGATCAGTACTTTTCTGGCATACAGTTTTAGCCCGTCTTCCTTCCTTGGGGAGAAAAGGGGCTTTTCAGGAGTGGAAGGAATGAATAAAAGGGCATACAACTGAACCGGCGCATCAATATTCAAATGAAGATAAGTCAATGGTTCATTGAAGTCGAGGGTTAATTGTCGGTAAAATTCAAACGCTTGTTCTTTTGCAACCTCACGAGGAGGGGTTCTCCAGAGGGCGGTTTGTTGGTTGACCTGCTCCTTGTCTTCACCAAGATAAATAGGATATGGAATGTAATCAGAATGTTTTTTAATAATTTCCCGCAGGCGGTAGGACCTGGTAAACTCCAAAGCATCTTCTTTGAGTTTAATGGTCACTGTGGTTCCACGGGTGTGGATGTCTGCCGGTTCGACAGTAAATGTATCATCACCCGTAGAGAACCAGATTGCTCCCTGAGCTTCTGGCCTGAATGAGCGAGATTCAACCCGAATCCATTCGGCAACCATAAAGGCCGAATAAAAACCCACACCAAACTGCCCGATGATGTCAGAAAGATTACCGGGGTTGGATTCAGCCGCCTGAAGGAAGACACGCGCTCCGGACTGGGCGATGGTTCCCAGGTTTTCAACCATCTCTTCCAGGGTCATGCCAATCCCGGTGTCACGAATGGTGAGGGTGCGTTCTGTTTCGTTGGGGGTAATCCAAATCCCCATTTCAACATCAGGATCCAGGATGTTCCGATTGGTTAAAGTTTCAAAATGCAGACGGGTTAGAGCGTCACTGGCATTTGATATTAATTCTCGTAAAAATACCTCTCGTTCAGAATAGAGGGAATGGATCAGGATATTGAGGAGTTGGCGGGTCTCGGCTTTAAAGGGGATGGCTTGTAATTCCTTCTTGTTATCTGACATATTACTCACCTCCATCGAATAATCGACCCTTAATATATCCCCGTTTGATAAGATTTTTATATGTGATTAACGTTTGGCAAAGGTAGTGGTATCCTGTCTGACCAGCACAAATGGCACTGTGATTGGGCCAAGAGAGGGAATAACACCGTTGGTAATTTCTGCATCGTATATTGCGGTAAATGATTCCCTGGTCACTTCTAAATATTTTTTCAAATCTGAGTTAGTAGATAGGCGTAATGAGCCTTTGATGATGAAGGTGCTTACCAGTGCTGTTACTGATTCCATCCGCCGATTGGGTTCAGTAGGATCGAAATCGAGAGGGTCTCTGGCTGGTGGCATGAGATGGTAGGCATAGATCTGGGATAAGGGGATATTTAATTCCCCAAATTTCAACGGTTTGGTGTTTACCGCTGTGGTGGCGATGATTCCGCTTGCGTTGTATAGAGTGATGCGGTCTGGAGCGGCATTGGTTCGCAACCATGTACTCACCCTAATAACTTCTTTTACAACTACTTCGCCCCAGTATAATGAGGTAGAGGTATAGACCATAATTTTCTCGGATTTTTCATCCTGGCCTTTAGGGATTGTTGTTCCCTGTGTTGCACTGGTCATGGACATTCCCTCCTGGAAAATATCAGGCATTGGCCATATAACGCTGGCGAATGGCAGGAATCAGGTATTCAGAGAAGGCACGGCTCTGGTCAAAGTCCGGTGCCCATCCCCAATCGTTACGGGCGGCGGTATCATCAATGTCGACTGGCCAGCTATCAACAATCCTTTGCCGGCTCTGATGAGGTTTAAAGGTGATATCAGCATCGGGAAAATAGGATTTTACGATCTCGTAGATCTCACTTGCGGCGGGGTTGAAGCTGGTCACATTGTATACCGATTGAGTGAGTGCTTCTTTAGGAGCGGCGTGAAGCATGAGCAGGGATTTTATGGCATCAGGCATGGCCATGAAGGGGATCCGTGTATCTTCTCGCACAAAACACTGGTATGGAAGCCCCTGGGCGGCATGATGAAGCATTTCAGGACCGTAATCGCTGGTTCCGCCTGTGGGGATAGTATCAGCACTGATCAATCCAGGAAAACGAATGGCCCGAAAATCAACACTGCTCCGTTCGGGATCAGCGGCAAGTTGGCGGTAATAATGGGCGTAGTACCGCCCTAAATGCTCGCAATATAATTTATTACATCCGTACATGGTTATAGGCTGACACCATTGATCTTCTTTTACTTTTCCAGCGCGTTGTTTTTCGAGAAGATTGGGTAATCCATAAACCGCTATCGAACTTGGGTAAATGAATTTTACAGGTTGGCCCTGCCACTGGGATTGCTCGACGGCTAACCTGAGGAGATTCAATGTGCCTTCTACGTTTACTTTATGAGCTGTCTCGGGGTTGTATTCCGCCTTTGTTGATAGAATAGATGCGAGATGGAAGATGGTGCGAATCTCGAATTCAACCACCATCCTTCCCAGGAGCATTTGATCTAAAATATCTCCTTGAATAAAACGTGTGCAAAAGGGTTTGAGCTCATCATCCAGCGGTTGCACGTCCAGTGCGATGATGTTGATATATTTTTTTTGCCCCAAATATTTTATTAACCCATGCCCCATTTCACCGTTGGCGCCTGTGATTAGTACAACTTCTTTTCGCATTCCTGATCCTTTCAATGAAAAGCTACTGTTTATTGTAGCAGGATATGGATGATGACACTATGGCTAAAAATCACGTTGTTGTGGCGAAGGGTGGTCATACCTTGCGAGACGGCGTGTATGTAAGGAAGAATGTAAATGGAGCCACCTTCAGGTTGGAAGCAGGTGGCTCTCTGAAAAAATATCTATAGGAAGGATCAGGGCTCTACAGGGTAACCTGCATTAATCCAGGCCTGAAAACCGCCCTGGAGAGGGTTGACTTGTGTATATCCTTGGGAGAGAAGTATGTCTGCCGCACGGGCACTACTATTTTCTGCCGGTCAGGTGCAGTAGGTGATTATCCACCGATCCCTGGGTATTTCGGCCAACCGACCTTCTAATTCAGTGAGGGGGATGTTGAGTGCATTGGCGATATGACTGGCTGCATAAGAGCCCGAGTCACGGACGTCAATAAAGATGGCCATGTTCTTATCATAGGCTGACTTCGCGTCCGCGAGAGAAACCCGAGCGATTTGGGGAAAAGGGATATCGAGTGTGCCCCCTTGTGAGGCATTGGTAGTTGGTGCATTCAATGCCAGGAAGATAAGGCCAATCGATAATAAAACCAAACCGCCGAAAATTAAAAGGAAAGGAACTGATACTTGATTATTTTTCTTTTTCACGGGCATATTGATCTTGAACCTTTAAGGTGGATTGAATTGGAGATATTTTACCTGCGAAACCTTAATTTCCCATGAAAGAGAGATTTTACTCCGATAAGAGTCCCTTCCTCATTTAAAAATAACAGAAAACCGAGAAGGCTGATGATGCTGCTGGTTGCGAAAGCCGGGGTGAATCCAAAGGTGTTGGAAAGATATGTGCCAAGAAAAGGGGCAAGGATAGAAGATAAATATTGGATGCTCTGGGCTGCCGAAACGAAGGTCGCGGAGTATTGGACGGGAACACGTTTCATGAGTTCATCAAAAAATACCAGGTTCAGGCCAGCCTGGAAGATGCCAGATAACCCGGCATAAAGAGGAATCGGGTAATAGGTATGACTGAGTCCGGTTAAAAGTGGATAGAAGGATATGCCGAAGGTTGTGGCCAGTAAGACGGCACGTGAGCCATAACGACGGGAGATCCGTGTCCAGAGGAAATAGCCAAGAATAAGGATGGCCGTTTGGGCGGTGTTGATGGTGGCAATCCAGCTATCTGGGGCATTGAGAACTCTCACGAAATAAACCGGGAACAACGGAGCTGCCAGAGTAGTTCCGGTTAGAAAAATAAATCGTTTAACCGTAAAAGAAACGAATGGTTTCTCTTGACTGATTTGCTGGACAAATTCCTGTATTTGTTCTCGAAAATTATGGGCATGGCTTTCAAAGGGTTCTGAGTCAGGAAGATTAATATGCGATGAAAAGTAATAGCTGATCAACCCTCCAATGGATAAAAATAAAAACATAACCTGATAGTTCAGAGGGAATTGGATATCGTCCAACATTTGTCCGACGAGAATCACCGTGAGGGTTGTGGTTAATCCAAGGATAGACCAGCGGCGGGTCATCAATTCGTAGCGTCCCGTTGGTCCGGCGACATTATTCATCACTACTGAGAATGCAATGGCCACAAGTGTTTGTGGAATAGTAGCCAGAGCCCAGATACTCAATATACCGACAATGGCGAGATGACCTGATAAGAAGAAAGAAATGATGCCTGTAAGAGCGTAACTGGCGATGACCAGGAGCCGGGCAAGACTGAACCAGGGGACAATATTCTTTTGCCGTTGTAAAAACTGACCGAGCGGAATAGAAAGCACCAGCCCAGTCAGGGCGGGCATGGAGGTTAAGAGACCTACTTCGAAAGTGCCTGCGCCCAGTCGGGTAAGATATACTGGAAGAAAGGGGGCAGCTGCACTGGCCAACCCCACTCCGATGGCATCGATTTGCACATTGATAAAATTCCCCCGGTCGATGTGGTCTGTGGTCTGGGGAGTAGTAAACCATTTTTTAAAAGAAGCCAAAGATAGCCGGGTCATAATTCGATATCAAATTCTCCGATGTCGATGATTGTGGGATCGCCGACGCCAATTTCAAAGCGTGCTGAAAACTTCCATAATGCAGAAATGTAATGAAGCCAGGCCTTTTCGGCAGAGCCCTGTTCGGCTGAAGTGATTTTATTTTCTACTTCAGAGATAGGGAGCAGGAACCCTGGGACGCGTGGAGTGAATGCCCAAAGAAAGGTAGTGCAATCCCACCCATAAACAGCACCATCTTCGTAGGCCATGGCGAGAAAATTACCGTTCTTTGATAAGGCCATTGCACTCAGGGAGGACTTATGAGGATTGAAGGTATGGAGCCATGTTCCTGTGTTCAGGTCTCCTAATCGGATAGTTCCATCTCGATTTCCGCAAAAAATGATTGGAGCTTCAGGATGAAGGGCTATACCTATTACCGGAGAAGGATGGGTTGGAAATTGCGCAATCTTGTTCCCGCTGGCAGCATTCCAGATGGAAAGGCTGTGATCGCGCCCGGCAATGGCAAGTAAATCAGAGTTGGCTGTGGTGGCGATATGGAGTGTGCCCTGGTTGGATGCCGGGATGGTTCGAACGAGGGTGCCTTCAGGGAAGCTCCAGACGAATACTTCTTCACTGGCCCCGCCTACAGCGATCCATTTCCTTTTTCCCAGCACTGAAATACCGAACAGTTCGTGGATTAGTGATTGAATACGATTAAATTCTATACCTAAAGGAAATCGCCAGAAGCGAATGGTTCCATCAAAGCCAACACTCAGTAAAGATCGGTTGTCGGGAGTGAGGGCAAGCTGCTTAATCAACCCTTGATGGCCGGTCAGGGCTTTTAGCATTTGACCATCTTTCAGGCGGTAAATACGAATTTGCTGATCTCCATTGGCCGCTACCAGAAGGTCTCCATCCAGGCTAAATAAAAGAGAGCGAGTAATAGAAGCTGGCCCCTGAATGGTTAATTGGGGGCATCTATCAGGAATAGGCCAGATTGCGATTGATTGTTTATCCGATCCGATGGCCAGGTGCTTTTGTTGAGGATCGATGGCCAGACTGATTATAGAGCCCTCGGAAAATTGATTTTGCATCACACTGCGCATTTCCAAGGGGAGATTTTTACAGGCGGCCGCCAGGGATGCCAGAGAAAGGAAACTTTCTTTTTCAAAGGTCTCTTCAGGGAACCAGCCGGCATCTGAAAGCAGGGTCAAGATGCGGGCGCTCCAAAAAGGGGGGGCAGCCTGAGCCAGTTGCCAGAGTTCAACATACCGGGCTGTCTGGTTAAGCCGGGAGATGGCAATCTCCCAATCGGAGCTCGAAAGATCCTCTATTAAACGGGTTTCAGACGAGTGCTCGATAGCCTGGAGCCAATCTACCTGACCAGTTTGGCGGCTAAAAGTAATAAGACGTCGACGAAGGTTTTTTTCACCAGATATATAAGCCGAAAGGAGTAAAGAACGGTTAAAATCGATCTGGTTATAACGGTTCCAGTCTCCACAAAGGAAGAAGAACAGCGCCCGGTCGCTGGGATTGGAAGGGAGATAGCCATTTTCCCGTGCCAGAGTCCCGGAGAGCTGGTCGTCAAACCGTAAGAACAACTGGCATAATGCCTCTTGCGCTGGTAGTAAGGAATGTGCCAGTAAGGCCAAACGAGATCGGGCGATATTTTGCTCGGTTTGGTTGAGGAATGGAAAAAGATCAACAACCTGAGCGAGTTGTTCTGGTTGTGGAACCTGGAGCAAGAAAACTAAACGAGACCAATTTTGATAATCTTTAACTGCAGAGGCCAACGATAAAATTCGTTCCTGTAATTGAGCGTCAGCTTTCTCAAAAAAAATCTCTGTAAGTTCATCCAGGTTTATAGATGGGCGTTCATTTTCTTCCAGCCCGATCACCCAATCGAAGAGGGTTTTTAAGAAAGGTTTTGAAGGTTGCCATTGATTGGCAATAATAGCCTGTCTGGCCGCCAGGAATTGGTCGAAAATACTGAGGTAATAGATTGCATCGATAGCATTGGGAAGTTTGCTCCCGGCAAGGTTGAGGAGAGCCAGAAGAGAGGCCCGGCGAACGAGAGCGTGAGAGTGATGCCGGGCAGTCTCAATCAAGATCTGAATGGCATTTTTATCGCCAAGTTCCTGTAGCGCAGAAATGACGCCGAGTTGGATAAGGAAATCCCGTTGCTCTATAGAGAGGAGATCATCCAGGGATGGTTTATCAACGAGCAGCTTTTGAAGGGTTTCGATGTCAATTGGAAGCAGGAGCTTTGCTACCATTGGAGTGGGTCAATCCCCGTCAAGAGGATACCTCCATCGATTTGAATGTGTACCTCGGCTTCAAACGAGGCGAGAATATCTTCACGAGTATAACGATTGGTCAGGAGATGGATTTTTTTATTATCTGATCCGATTAATCCCGATGCGATGCGTCGGCTTTGAACATATCTTCCTGCAATGAGCACATCGGTCAATTGGAGCACACGAGAAGCTGAGGGTATAGAACCCAATTCATTCAAGGAATAACCGGTAAAAATTAACACGCTTAACCGGGATTGCTGACGAATCATTTCCAGGAATACGGCAAGTTCCTGGGCCTGGATAAAGGGTTCGCCACCACTAATTGATATCCCCTCAATATGTTCCTGAGCATCAAGGATGGATTTTGCCAGGGATGAGATTTCCATTCGTTGGCCGGCGTTAAAGGGATGAGTTTCAGGGTTGAAACAACCGGGACAGGCGAGATTGCATCCCTGAAGCCATAGGACCCAGCGCAATCCAGGTCCATTAGCCTGGCTGGAAGGTAACATGCCATGCAGGCGAAGGAAGGCGCCCCCCTTTTCGAGATTATCCACCTGACCTCAAAGGATCAATCTGAGAATGATCGAGCGTCGTTGGTTCAATGGCTTCGGTTTTCATTTCTCTGAGCACCACATTTCCACCAAGAGCTACTTCAAGTTCTGCGGTAATGTCCAGGCAATCACTCCCGTTTACCCCTTGGACTGCAATTTCAACCTGACCATCGGGTTTTATTTGGACGTATATTTCATGAATTTCCATATAGCGCTCCTCAGGTTATACCATTCTTCGAAGGAGTAACCGGATTTCACCTGTGGAGGCAATCTGTTCCTCAACAAGGGTAAATCCTTGCGCTTCCAATTTTTGTCTGGTAGCCAGGTAAGCATATCGCTGCAGGAGACTTTGGGTGAACTCTTTGGCCTGAACACCCCGAACACCAGACCAATCTGCAATAATCTCGAAGAAGTCACCGCTTTTCCGGAAGCCAATAGGAAAAGACTGGGGAAGCTTTACCAGTATTTCAACGGGCGTATGCTGTCCCCCAAATCCATGAAGGAGTAAGTCCCCTTCTTCAGGGGTAAATCCCAGAGCTTTCAGGGCCTGAATCAGAAGATCCTTATCAGCGAGCTGGGTTTTTATACGACTGAAGTGAGACATTCCTGTCCTCCTCAAGAGAGACGAACTACCAGCGCATCTTTCAAGATCATTTGGCCTGTTCGAAGATCTCGAGCCGAAATGACCAACCTTTTATTTGAGTCAATGTTGAATTCTACCTCAAAACAGGGTTCTCCTGGCTCAGCCGGTGGATCTGCTACAAGGAAGGTTGGGTTTTGTTGATTCATCCAGAATGATGATCGTTGCTCCAACTCAAAGGGGGTGAGGTTAGCAATACGAGCCGAACCATCCATATCAAAAACGAGTTCAAAATTGGATGAGGATCGAGTTTTCATATCACTCATTTCAAAGATCGCAATCCCCAGGTATTTTTGTCCGGGGTGGGTAGCCTTTATTGTGAGCCGGCTCACGGGTGTTTTTGTTGGGTATGGTGTCCCTTTAGGAACAATGACTCTGAATTCATATTTTCCTGCCCGGGTATTCAGATAGCGTATGGCGTAGTCATGTTGAATATGATCGTAGAAATCTACTCCTGCCGCAAAAGCGGCTGTTCCCCTAGCGACGGCATCCAAAGGGTGGTGGTAAAATACCCGGTCTTTTCCAAAGAGCTGCCGAAAAACACGCTGCACACAGGGTATCTGGCAGCTCCCACCGACCAGCAAGACTGCTTGCAGGTTATCTTCGCTGAAACCACGTTCCAGAGCCTTATTTAAGGCCTCTCTAACGGTTCGGTTGATTTCAGTAAATAAATCCTGGTTTTCAAGCAGGTTTTCAAATTGTTCGCGGGTGTACGAAGCACTAATTGATAGTTCTGGAGATGTGAGTTCCAGACGGGCAGCGTTATCTATCGAAAGGGTCTCTTTCAATACCTGACATTTATTCAAGAGAATTGTGCTAATCTGGCGAATTTCATCGTTCCAATCATCAAGCTTATGGCGCTTGAGAATATCCTGAAATAACCACTGATCAATAGTGGCTCCCCCAATATCCCGTCCGGCTTTTCCTAACACTCGGCAACGGCGGCCATGATGAGCCCGGTCTTCATCCTCAATCAAGACAACAGAGGCATGGAATGTGCCTCCCCCAAAATCAAAAATGAGGTAAATATTCCCCGGTTGGATGTGGGCTCCATATCCCAGGGCGGCAGCAGAAGGCTCATCGATGAGGCGGAAGCGGTTTATCCCTGCGTTTTCCGCAATTGAAGCGAGCCAGTTTTCGTAATGCTCAAACGACTCCACGGGTACACTTAGCCCCACTTCTTCTCCGCGCGGCTCGTATTCGTTGATGATTGAAAGAAGCACAGTCTTTAGGAAATCAGCTCCGGCCTGATAGGGGGTAATTTCACGGTCGTGGATACGAATCCGCATGGGGCTTCGATGACTGATATAACGCTTCATCCAACGAAAGGTGTGTGGAGAGTCAGCGATTCCACGAAGGAGGACTTGTTGTCCAATCCATATTCTCTGATCTTCCGCATAATGAATTAACGATGGAATCACCGGGACTTCGCCATGAATTCCGGGTACCATAGAACTGTATTCTGAAATCTTGAGAGGGATCGCTTCAGAAGTATCTGGATTCCAGAGGGCTATAACTGTGTTGGAGGTACCAAAGTCAATTCCCAGGTAACCGTTCATTTTTTATTATTAATGCAGGGTGAAATTCATGATAGATGAATACCTTTGGTTTCAGCTTCAGATGGTTCGAGGATAATGCCTGAAGCAGAAATAGCCCTTCCTTCGTTCAGCCAACTGCGAAGGTATTGCACGGTCTCTCTTTGGGAGACCGATAAAGGAACCTGACGTTTAAGGGCAAAGAGAATATCTTCTGTGGTAAATTCACGTTCATGGTCGTTGAATCCGATATACATGGCGTCGATGACTGCCTGTTCAATTTCTGCTCCTACAAAGCCATCGGAATGAGTGGCCAGAAGATCAAGATCATAATCTTCAGGTATTCGCCTGCGTTTTTTGAGGTGAACCGAGAAAATTTCGGCTCTCTCTTTGCGTGAGGGTAAATCCAGGAAAAAAATTTCATCAAAGCGGCCACGGCGGAGGAGTTCAGGTGGAAGGCTTGAAATATCATTGGCGGTTGCGACGACGAACACAGGTGAGGTTTTTTCCTGCATCCAGGTTAATATCGAACCAAAGACGCGGGTACTGGTTCCACTATCCAATCCACCATGAGCAAGGGCTTTTTCCATCTCATCAATCCAGAGGATACAGGGAGCAATGGTATGAGCCAATTGCAATGCCCGACGTGTTCGTTCCTCTGATTCCCCTACAAGGCTACCGAATAAGGCCCCGACATCAAGACGTAACAGAGGGAGTTTCCATGAACCGGCAATCATTTTAGCGGTAAGACTTTTGCCAGTACCAGGAATGCCGATCAAGGCGATCCCTTTTGGAGCAGGCAAGCCGTACTCACGGGCTTTCTGGGTGAAGGCAGTTTCTCGCAGGCGTAGCCATTCTTTTAAAGCGTTTAATCCACCCACATCTTCCATGGTTTCATTCGCAGGGAAGAATTCCAGTGCTTCACTTTCACGAATCATTTGTCTTTTTTCTTCGGTGACCAGATCAATAGCACGATCGTCAAGCACTCCATCCTGTATGATTGCCCGAGCAAAAGCACGCTGAGCCTGAGAGGCAGTCAGGCCAAGGGCAGCCTGGATTAATTTTTCCTGTCCAAGGGGAGTGAGTGAAACTTTTACCCCTGCAGATTGAGTCATTCGTGTAAGTACCTGAGCCAGTTCATGGGAATCAGGCAAGGGATAATCCAGGACTACAGCTTCGTCTTTCAATTCAGGTGGTATTTTACTGGAGGGAGTAATGATGACGAGAGTCTTCCGAGAATACCTGAACCGTTGAGAAAGGGTGCGGAGTTTTCGCCGAATTGAGGGATTCCCCCAGAGATCATGGAAATCTTTCAGAATGAAAACAACGGGGTGGGGAAGGTCGATTTTTTCCATTTGCTCCAGGGCAGTGAGGGGGTCACGTCCAACTGGAATAGGGAAGGAGCCATCGGAGACCCATTGAAAATGGTCGGCAATATCCCAACTCAAGCAAAGCCGTTGAGTAGTATTGCAGGCGCTGAGGACGGCAGACAGCGCCCGTTCTTCCTCGTGAGTGATCAGGATAATCAAAGTAAACCGAGCACGAAGGTAAGTATCCAGTAAATTAATGAAATCCATAAACCACCTTTGGTGCTAAATAATACCTGCGTTTCATTTCCAATTATAGGACAAGATCAGGTATAATCCGGTAAGTTTTTAGACCCAGGAGGTGAGAACGTTCTACTAAAATGGTTATGCATGGGGAGAATAAGCGCATGGATCTGCCGGCAGGGGGAAGGACGGTAGATTGACGAGGAAGAGGGTTCTCTATCGCGAGGTAGAGTTAACCACCATGATGTGGGAAAATCGAAAGATCAGCGGAAGCCCTCCAGGATCATCTCCTGAATCCCCGAAACAGAAGAATGCAAACCGAGCTGGCTGAGCGACCAGTAAGGTTTGCATGAGAACACCCCTGCACACCTGACAGGGGAAGAATCATAGCACCGAGGTAAACCTATGTGCGGAATAGTTGGTTATATTGGGGAGAAAAATGCAACCCCGATTATTCTTGGGGGATTGAAAAAATTGGAATATCGAGGGTACGATTCAGCGGGCATGGCCGTTTTGATGGATGGGCGAATTGAAGTACGACGGGATGCCGGAAAGCTGGAAAAATTGGCGGCTTTGATCAAAGAGTCTCCTATAGCTGGGTCTGCAGGTATTGGTCATACGCGTTGGGCGACCCATGGGATTCCATCGGCGAGAAATGCACATCCTCACCTGAGTAAGGATGGGAATTTTGTTGTGGTTCACAATGGTATCGTTGAAAATTTCCTCACGCTCAAAGAAGAACTGGAGGCCGAGGGAGTGGTTTTTCAATCGGATACGGATACAGAAACCATAGTCCACCTGCTAGAGAAAAACTATACCCTGACCCATGACTTAATTTCAGCAGCCCGAAAGACCTTACTGGCATTAAAAGGGGCTCATGGAGTGGTTATGATGTCACGGTTGGAACCGGACAAGATAGTTGCAGCCCGTATTGGGAATGCCGGCGGAGTGGTCATAGGGTATGGTGAGGGGGAGATGTTTGTGGCGTCGGACATCCCCGCAATCCTGGATCATACCCGAAGGGTTGTCTTTCTTGAATCGGGACAAATGGCAGTGATAACCCGAGATGGGGCCAGCCTATCGACTCTGACAGGCCTGCCAGTAAAGCCGGAGTTCCATGTCATTTCATGGGATCCTGTGGCAGCTGAAAAGGGAGAGTATCGGCACTTTATGCAAAAAGAAATTCATGAGCAGGTACGTTCCCTGACCGATACACTGGCAGGAAGGGTGGATTGGGAAGACGCCAGAGTACTTTTGCCTTCGTTAAACCTTAACCGGGAGATCGCAGAAAAGATTCAAAAAATAACCATTACGGCCTGTGGAACTGCGGCTCATGCAGGAATGGTTGGAAAGTTCCTGCTGGAGCACATAGCTCGAATTCCGACTGAGGTGGATATTGCATCAGAGTTTCGATATCGTGATCCCCTTGTGAATGCCAATACCGTAGTATTGGCAATCAGTCAGTCAGGCGAAACTGCTGATACGCTGGCAGCTATGGAAGAGGCCAGGCGTAAAGGAGCTATGGTATGGTCTATCGTAAATGCTATTGGCTCTCAGGCTATGAGAATAGCAGATGGCTGTATTTCCATGCAGGTTGGGCCAGAAATTGGGGTAGCTTCTACCAAGGCTTTCACAGCCCCTCTGGTCGATTTATACCTTCTGGCAATCCTGTTAGGAGATCTGCGCGGTGTGCTGACTCAGAGAGACAGACAAAAACTGGTGTCCGATCTTTCGGTTTTACCGGATGCTGTAGGGCGATGCCTCGATCGGGAAAATGAAGTTCTTGCTGTGGCACGGGCCTTAAAGGATACGCGAGACGCATTATACCTTGGCCGAGGAATTAATATGCCGATAGCCTATGAAGGCGCGTTGAAACTTAAAGAAATTTCCTATATTCATGCAGAAGCATATCCGGCAGGGGAAATGAAACATGGCCCGATTGCCCTGGTCGATAAAGATATGCCCGTGGTTGCGATTGCCCCGCAGGATTTATGGTACGACAAAATGATCAGCCAGATTGAACAGGTGAAAGCCCGGGGAGGAGTGGTGGTGGCAGTGGCAACGGAAGGGGACCAAAGAGTTGAAAGCCTGGCAGACCACGTTTTTTGGGTACCCCGGGTGAACTGGTTGCTAGCCCCGGTGGTTACGGTGATCCCGTTGCAGATATTTGCTTATCATATTGCATCCTTACGGGGGTTAGATGTTGATCAGCCGCGAAATCTGGCAAAATCGGTGACAGTCGAGTAAAAATATAGGCCCCCGGCGGAGTTCCGCGGGGGCCTTGACTTTTTAAAAATTCTCAAGCAATTCCAGAATGACACCAAGTTGAGAACTGGCGTCGAGGTATGAGTACATTCCGCCGGTGTAATAACCCTGTTGGACCATGGGAATGCCTTTGTTTTCCAGGTAAGTAACAACATCCGGGGTATCCTTGATCTGGAATGCAATATGATGAACTCCCTCACCGTTATTTTCCAAGAATTCTTTCCATGTACTGGGGCCATCTACTGGCTCGATCAACTCAATTTGTACTTGCCCCATATCAAAAAAGGCTAATTTAGCTCGAGCATAAGTCGGTTTACCCTGATAAATTGTCCTGGCTTTTTCGTATTCGTCTGTCAGAATAACCTGTGGGCGTGGTAACCCAAGAATGGAACAATATGCGTCGATGTATTTTTCAATGTCATGAACAACAATACCAATTTGAGTGATAATGTTGGTTCCTAACCCAACCCTTTCTTCCATGGAAAACCTCCGTTTAGTGTTGTGAAATTTAAATTATGGGTAAACTTATTTTATATGGTTCCTGGTTAAGGGCAGAGTAGAATACGGGCTAAAACAAAAAACAATGGAGATTGGATCGATGCGACTTTATTTTGTGCGTCATGGTGAGTCAGAAAATAATGAGCTTTACAGGCGGACTGGGTCAGATGAGGGTAGAAGTCACGATCCAAAATTGACCGATATCGGATGGAAACAGGCACAGGCTACGGCTAATTTCCTTGCCACCCATAGAGACCCTGTGGGTGACATGGATGAGACCAACTATGGAATCACTCACGTGTATTCCAGCCTGATGGTCAGGGCTTTGAGCACGGCATCGGTCATTGGGCAGAGACTGGGAGTAAAAGTTATTCCTTGGAAGGACTGGCATGAAAACGGTGGTATATACCTGGATGATCGAACAACGAATCAGAAGATAGGTCTTCCGGGTCTATGTCTTGAGGAGATTCGGGAAAACTTCCCAGACGTTATCCTGGATGAGAGTATCCCCGAAAATGGTTGGTGGGATCGTCCATATGAGGAGAGGGAAGAGCGCCCTGTAAGAGCACGTAGAGTTCTATATGAGCTGTTAGATCGGCACGGAGGGACGGATGATAGGGTGTTAGTGGTGAGTCACGGGGGTTTTTATATGAACTTTCTGGCTGCTGTACTGGGAGTGGAGGAAATTGTTATCGCCTGGTTTCAATTGAATAATTGCGGCATTACCCGTATCGATTTTATGGATGGTGATCGACGTATTGTTTACCACAATTTTTTATGTCATTTGAGTGATAGAGCAGAGGTGATGAATAATATTTTCAGTTAAGCCTGAACAGGCCTGATTCCTTTATAAACTGTTGTTCCGGCGAGAGTGCGTAAAATTGTTTCAGGGGGGCGTCCGATCATTTTGGCAAGTTCTTCAGGGGTAAGGGGAGAATTCCCGTTGGCAAGAAAGATCCGAAAAACTGCATCGACTAACGAGGTGTTTTTGGTAACAAAGTCTGGTTGACGGGCACAATGAGTAATTAAGGTATGCTGCAATCCATCCACCGTGGTCACTTCAGCAGTTTCTTTGTCCACCCAGTCAACCTGAATGTTTAATGAGCTCTCGGAAAAGGCTTTTTGATGCTCAGGACATAAGTAACCAAAGAGATACACACGCCAGTTGTTATCCTGACTCTTCCACCAATCAAAATCGATGTGAAATGGAGTCTGGGAAGTGGGTTTAATGAGGCTGAAGCGTTTTAAATCCGGCATGTTCCTTACCCTTCAGTGGAATTGGAATCATGGAAGCGGAAATAGAGGTCGCCCAGATGCTGAGCCCATTCACTTTCGAGAAGGATGGATACAATGGGGCCTGGGGGAGACCTCCGAATGATATTAACAGCAGCGTAAAGTTCCTGTGCATGAACGTGGCCTTGAGGGCTGAGCTTGGCAAGCTCAAACATCACTTTCTTTACTATTTGAGGAAGTGACCGATTCCGTGAATTGGATTGCTCCCATACTTTATCCAGAGCTTCCTGGTCAGGAACTACGATGGCCATCCGTTCGTCGTAGGGCGTACTGATGTTGTGTTTTAACATCGCGAATACAATGCCACCATCAGAGCCAACCATAGCAGTGCGAAGCCATTCACGAGTGGGGCGTCGATGACCCGAAGAGACGATCACCTCTCCTGGTACTTCGCTTTTACGGATGGTGATGAGACTGCCGGGAAAACATTCATTTTTTAAAAACCATTCCCGAAGACCCAGGACATAGCCGTGTTCGCGAACTACCCAACCTTCGAATTGTGCCCTGGTTTCGGCATCTACAAAAGTAAAACGAACTCGCGGTGATTCGTATGCGGTAGGGAAGAAACGGTACAGATCTCCACAAACAGGCAATGCCCCAACGCGAAAGTGCGGATAGAGCAGAGTGATGGTGACCTCATCGTTCGTAGCCGGAGGAGCAATGCATTGATCCAGTTCGTCAGCTATGTGTCCCTCAAATTGGGCAAGTAATCCGGCGACCTTTTCGGGCTGGTATGGGTATGGAGTATAGGTTAATTGAGGAGGGGGTTGTTTTACAAATTCCGGTTCAAGTCGGCGAAGATACCAAAGGATTTTCCCTGCCGGGCCCACTTCGTCAAAGCGTTCGTCATTTTGTAACGCCAGATTTAATGAAAATTCGGTGAGTTTAGGATTGACATCCTGAGGAAGATCGAGCTGTTCCATTAGCTCGTGGGTTGGAAGGGGACCTCCATTCGCGACTTCCAGAATGGCCTCTGCCAAATTCAGATGACCCATGTTGATATCTACCAGTAAGGCACGCGGGAACCATCGACCAGCGATTTTTACCAGTTCCGGGTTTCCCTCCAGGTGCTGGGTAAGAACTTTTATTAACTGTTGGCCGTGTGATTTTAAAACGTATTTGGGATCTAATTCTGGATCATCCAGTGAAATTTCTATAGGAGTATTCAATTTATGATCGGGTAATTCCGAGGCAAACAGATGCCTTTCACCATTTTCAAATTCGACTTCTATAACTTTGAAAGATGAAATCTCCGGATTATTTCCTTCTCTAATAGACAACACCCGACCACGTTTCCAATTAAAGGCTGGGAACAGGAGTTGTTGGCCTATTTGGTATGGTTCACCGGGGCGGTAGATCTGGTTGGAGTGATTTTGTTGCTGAAGCAGGTTGTCCTTTTCACGGCGAATGCGTTCAATAACCAGAGTTTCGACCAATTCTTCAGCCGTGAGAGGGGTCTCTAATTCTAATAGGTGGTTATAGATAAATTGGAGATCTTCTTCGGTAATTTCGAAGTTTTTCCAGTAATCTGGTTTCAGTGTCAGAGGAGTTATACCCATTGCTTCCCTGTTTACTCCACGATTAATTCCCGACCGGGTAATAACCGGTGCGTCCTCATTATACCTTAGGTTTCATTTAGAACAAGTTGTTCATGGAAATTCTCGATCCAACCAATCTTGAGGTTCAACCTGCACCCCATTAACCCATACTTCCCAGTGGAGGTGAGGACCGGTGACCCGCCCCGTACCTCCAATCAGGCCAATAAGTTGGCCAGCTTCTACCCGATCGCCCTCTTTAACTTGAATTTGTTCCTGATGCCAGAACCCGCTGTAAACGCCCCAGCCATGATCGATAATGGTGGCGTTTCCACGGACAGTTAATGGACCGGCGAAAACGACAACTCCAGGGGCGGGAGCATAAATGTTTAATGAAGCGCATACCCCAAAATCGAGACCGGTGTGGAAATATGAGTAAGATCCACCATTATAAGAACGGCGGTTCCCAAACCACGACTTTATGCAATAAGGCTCATCTACCGGTAAACGGAAAATTCCCGACCAGAACTTTTCGGGTGTTACAGGAGCTGTTCGTTGTCGAACAAGTTCATCCTCGGGCCGGGTATTGGCAGGGTCAATCGTCGCCGGGTCAACGGTCAGAGGAGGATCCTGGGCGTAATAGCCCTGTTGTAGAAGTACCATTTGTGAAAAGAACAAACTTTTCCCGGTTTCGTCTGTAGCTTTCAGGGATAATGGTGCTAATCCCGGATCGGCCATGGCATGAATCCCTTGCAGGGCAACAAAATTTCCGGGTGAACTTTGCATAAAATGGAGTGGGTAACCATTTAAATTACCTTCTAATTGAACACCGGGTAAAACCGATGCTTGGATGACGGTTGTATGCCCCTGTACCAGAGGCAAGGGGTTCATCTCAAGGCGGGATACCAGGGGGGATAGAGGTGTATAAGGCGGGCTTTCTCCGGAAGATGCAGCAACCAGGTTTTCTCCTGGAGTGACATAGGCCGAAGAAATTTCTTGACTGGCAAGGATAACTTCCCATGGATTTAGCCTATGGAAGGCCGCATATTGTAGATATGCACTTCCCTCTGCCGGGGGTTGTAAGGGCTTTCGATAAGAAGGGGTATCTGTTTGGGGAAGAATGAGATTAGAACCGGCGTAAATCTCGGCGGGACTGGTTATCCGGTTCAAGCGGACAATTAACGCCTCATCTAATCCGCGGTATTTAATAAGTGCTGAAAGATCCATTCCTAGAGGAAGGGTTTCAGTTACCAATTTTCCGGTGACTCCTTCCAGGCCAGGAAGGATCAATTCTGTGCCTGCATTAACCTGGTTTGGGTCGCTGATTGAATTGGCTGAAATCAAGTCATTCACTGTGATTCCAAACCGGAGGGCAATACTATACAGCGTATCTCCAGGTTGAACCACATAAACCGGGCCATCTGGTTGATTCTGAGCACGCACCCTGACAGGAAAAATAACCAGGCAAAGGAGTAGACCCAAAAAGAAAAGGTTATATTTCGTGAACTTGGATTTCATCACCGATGTGGTAAAAGGGCAAGTTTTCAGTGCGGGTTTCAAGTACGAACTTCGCCGGCGTTCTGGGTTTATAAAGCGGTCGCCAGGCTCTGGCATAACAGGCGTCAACCACTTTGTAATGCGAAGATAACCAGATAACGGCGATATCAAAATTCATGAAGAACATGTGAATGGAAGTATTGATGATGCTTTCTTGAGGTTCTACCAGTAAGATGCCATGATCTTTGGGTAAAGAAGCAGTAAACATTAAACCGCGAAATCGGGAAAAAAAATCATCGCAGAACTTCACTCGCAAGGTGGGAGCAGAAGGATTCGAGAAGTTGGTCAGGAGCACCTGTTTCATGCCGGTAAAGATGCTTATTATGGTGAAATCCGCTGGAGCACTTTTTCTACGGCATCGACCAGTTCCTGGGGACGGAATGGCTTACAGATGTAGTCATCGACCTTGGCTATATGTAACCCGAGGACACGGTCGATGTCCTGTGCTTTTGCGGTAATGACGATTACAGGAATATTACGGGTTTTCTCGTTGGCTTTCACCTGCTGGAATACTTCCCAGCCATCCATTCCAGGCATCATCAGGTCGAGCAGGATCAGATCCGGAAGTTCACGATTAATCAAATCTAACCCGTTCCTCCCGCCGTGGGCACCATGAACCTGGAAACCTCGTCGATTCAGGATAAGTGACACCAGGTCGATCATTTCGAGATCGTCCTCGACATATACAATGGTTCGAATTCTCTGCTCTTCCATAGGCTCCCTCCCGTTTAGTTTACCACAACCCCTCGGATGAGGGTGTTTATTCAGGAAAAAGATTTTTCTCTTGCAAGGAATGAAAGGCTCATTTATACTCATCACTGGAGGATCAGCGATTATGGTAACGAAATATCGGATCGTACTGGTTGACGATCATGAAGTTGTTCGGCTGGGATTGAAATCTTTACTGGAGCATCGGGAAAATTTCGAGGTGGTGGGCGAAGCAGCATCGGCCAGAGAAGCGGTGGAACAGGTTGCCCGACACCGGCCGGATATTGTTCTCATGGACATTCGTCTTCCAGGAGCCAGTGGAATCGAGGCCTGCGAAGAGATAACCACGCAATATCCGAATACCCGGGTGATTATGTTGACGTCCTATGCGGAAGATGAAATGCTGTTTTCTGCGATTCGGGCGGGAGCTTCGGGGTATGTTTTAAAGCAAATTGCAGGTGAGGATTTAATAAAAGCCATTGAGGCGGTAGGTAAGGGAGAAGCTCTACTAGACCCGGCTGTAACGCAGAGAGTTTTTCAGGAAGTGAGGCGAGCGGTTAAAGAAGAGGAAGCATCGGCCTTTGCTAACCTTTCTCAACAAGAAAGGCATGTATTAATGCTGGTTTCTGAAGGAAAAACGAATCGGGAAATTGCCAAGGCGCTTTTCCTCGGCGAGGGGACGGTTCGGAATTATGTCAGCAGTATTTTATCTAAACTGGGGGTAAGCAATCGCGCTGAAGCCGCGGCTTACGCTGTTGAGCATAACCTCAAAGAATACTTATAAGTACAGCGGCTCGCCCTTTTAACCAAAGAGGATATGCCACTTTTCCATCATATATAAAGCGTCTTCTTCGAGGACCGGACTTTCACATACAATGCGCCCCCGTGCCCCAGCCTCGTGAAGAGCTTCAAAGAGATCTACCAGGTTAAAATCAGAATCGCTAATTTTTAAATGGTTCCGTTCTCCTTTTTCAGAATACTCAATTCCTGACATGTGAATATGTAAACGAGAGAGAGCCTCTTTACCGAGGGACTTTTCGTATTTCTCAAGCACTTCGAGCCATTCTTCTTTCGTGTTCATGGTTCCATCTCCTGCTCGGGCATGCAAGTGCGCAAAATCTAAACAGGGTTCTACCCCATCAATCTCTGCGCTCATTGTCAAAGTGTCTTCAAGCGAACCGAGCATAGACTTTTTACCCATGGTCTCCGGACGCAGGGTGACCGGATTTCCATCGACGCGTAGTTCCCGGACGCATTCCCGCAGGCGGCTAACAACCAGAGGAATTACTTGATCTGGATCGACATTAAAATAAGAACCCGGATGGAAAATAATATCGGTAGCTCCAGCAAGGTATCCATAATGGGCCGCGTCCATGAGCCGTTTGCGAGATTTGGGCCATTCCTCTGCGTTTGCATTTAGATTTATAAAATAAGGTGCATGGACGCTTAAGTGTACAGAATATTCTGAAGCGGTTTTTTTAATTGCAAAGCAGGTCTCTTCAGTCACCCGGACGGATTGGACCCAACCCAACTCAAAGGCATATAGTCCAAGGGAAGCAAGCGTCTGGATGGCTCCCACACTCCCTCCTGGTTTTTTAGGAGTTGAAAGAGGAGCACCAACCGTACCAAATAAAAAAGGAGAATTATCCATAGTTCTCACCCTTTAGAATATAGAACGGAGTCGGTTGATTAAAGGGAGGCCAAGAATCAAAACTCCAATGACGATAGATGATAATGCGGCGATCAAAACCGCTGCAGCACCTACATCCTTTCCAACCCGTGCCAGAGGATGTTGGGAGGGGATAGAAAGATCCACAACGGCTTCAAGCGCGGTATTAAGAAATTCTGCAGTCCAGACTAAAGCGATGGTAAGGATTAACACTGCCCAATCGCGAGGAGGAAGTTTTAACCACAGGCTAATAGAAATGACCCCCATGGAGGCGATGGCATGAATCCAGGCGTTTCTTTGGGTTTTAATAACATACCACCATCCAGAAAAGGCATACCGGAAGGCATTAAACCGAGAACGAAGAAAAGGAAACATACAATCCTATTCAGGGAGTTTATCGCTGGCAATTCCTAATTCTGCCAGGATATTTTTCTGTGTAGCCCACATTTTCATCTTATCCACATCGGTATAATGATCAAATCCTAGCAGATGAAGAACTCCATGAACTACAAGAATTGTTAATTCTTCTTCTACTTTTAACCCGGCCTCTACAGCCTGCACTTCAGCTCGAGGAACCGAAATAATAATATCACCCAGGTAGAGTCGGCCTGTTTCTGGGTCAATTACGTTTGCAGGGAACGATAAGACATCGGTTGGAGCATTAATACCACTAAATTGTTGATTAAGTTCTTGAATCCTTGCATCGTCATCGAAAACGATGGTTAAATCTACTTCATCTTCTTTTACGTGCCGGGTCTGGAGAGCCGCTCGAGCCGCTGTTATTACTGCTTCTTCAGGCACACTGGATGAAAAATTTTCTGAAATCGTGACGTAAATCATTTAGCTGTTTCCTCAATAGATAAAGGTTGTGTTGCGGGAGCTATTTCGGGATATCGGATGCGGGGATGATAAGTGTTTTTCAGAGTTGAGACAAACGACTCGGTTATAACACTTAAATCTCTCATCGTGAGCTGTGTGTGATCCAATTGGCCTTCCTTTTCACAGTATTCGATTACTTTTCGAACTACTGAGCGGATTTCTTCTTCAGTCTGAGGGAGTTCTGCACGTACCCGTGCCTGGCATCCATCTGCAAGCATGAGAATGGCTGTCTCTCTTGATCTCGGTTCAGGTCCCGGGTACCGAAATTTGGTTGAATCCACCCGGCTCGTATCATTCCCGGCCAATTCGAGCGCTTTTGCATACTGGTAACGAGTCATCAGTGTACCATGATGCTCACGAATAAAATCCTGGATTCGATTGGGTAATCGATATTTCCGGGCAAGCATTACCCCGTGATTAACATGCTCAATTATGATGCGTGCGCTTTCCGATGGATCCAGATCGTCATGAGTGTTTAGCTGGCCACCGATTTGATTCTCAATGAAGAAAGAAGGGTTTAGCGCTTTACCCGCATCGTGATATAACCCCCCGACTCGCACAAGCATTGAATCGGCGCCAATTTTATCTGCGGCCTGTTCCGCCAGAACAGCAACCTGCAGGCTGTGCTGGTAACTACCAGGGGCGTTTTGAAGGATAAATTGAAGAAGGGGATGATCGGGGCGAGAAATTTCCAGCAATTGTAAGGCTGTGGTAGCTCCGAGAAATTGAGAAAAGATATACTGGAATAATAATCCCAGACTTGATGACGCAATTCCATTCACGAAGGCTGCGGCAACCAGAGTGGCCAGACCGATCAGATCGGAATAGGGACTGGTGAGGCGGTAAGCAAGGATGACAGCGCTGCCCGAAAGCCCAATGGCGATTCCTGCCCAGATAAAGGCGCTGATACGTTTTCCTCGTCCCAAAGTAAGCGCCCCGATAAAGCTGGTGAGAATATAGAAAATGGTTAGGTCGAGGGCATTGGTCAACCCGAACCCGGTGAGAATAGAAAGCATTAATGACAAAATTAGCCCAATTTCAAGGTTGAATAAAATAGAGATCGTTAACCCGAATGCTGGTAAAGGAAAAAAATAGGGGACAACGGTTCGGTTGGGAATTACGAGTTTCGCGGAATATAAAAAGAGAAGGAAAAGGGCTGCAATTAAGACCTGGCTGGGGAGCCGTTTTAATATTTTTAGATTGTTTCCGGGTTCGTTGGAACGTCTGGTGAAAAATAATATTCCAAAACCGGTAACCACAGCCACCAATGCCAGGGATGAAATGTAATCTTCATGAGTGGTCTGGGATCGAATTAAACCGTATTGTTGCAGGGTTTCCCATACCATGGGAGTGATCACCTGACCTCGCCGGACGATGATTTCACCCGAAATGTAATTTCGTATTACTGGCTGAACGGATTCACGCGCCTTTTTTTTCGCGGCTTCGGTCTGCTCACGGTCGAAAAGACTGTTTGGAACAATAAATGGTGCAACCAGCTCATTTACAATAACAGCCTGTTCTTGGGGAAGAGAAAAACTAATTAAAGAGGGGATTCGGCGAACTGCTTCATTGACCTGATCTTCACGAATTGAATCTCTCATGATTTGCTCTAAAACATTCAAGGCCTCGTTCTGGATGGCTTGCCAGCGAACCTCATTGAGGTTGAGAATTGTGCGCGCTAAATCCGCATCTATTTTTATGGTGGTTAAATTTGAGAGATCCGATATTTTCTCCTCGTCACTGGAGTAAGCATCGAGCCTGACAACACTGATGTAATTGAGTGCGGTGCGTAACTGTTCAATCTGTTTTCTTGAGATGGCTGGATCAGCAGGTAAGTAAAGGGCCGGTACTCGCTGCTCTGCTTCCTGGCGGGCCTGCTCGGTTAAAATTTCGCTTGGAAAACTGAGGGAGTAGGGCGCCTGAATATCCTGGGGAGCTACATCTCCTGGAGATAATACATAAGCCGAGGGTCTGGTGGCAATTGGAGAGACCAGAGCCGCTGCCGAAAGCAGGCTAGTGGCAGTCCAGATTAAGATCAGGATTGCTTTTCGCACCTTAGCATTTAGAAGGCCTGCTCTAAACCTTGAAAAATCCATCATTTAACCTGTAAGTAAGCGCTTCACCATCTGGCTCACTTTATCGCCGGGGCTTCTTCCTTGTACTTTAGGAAGGAGGGCTTTCATTACTTTTCCCATATCTGAAATGGATGTCGCACCAACTTCCTGTATGGTCTGCCGGGTTAATTCTTCAAGTTCGGTTTCGGAGAGTTGTTGGGGGAGGAATTGCTCCAGAACAGCAATATCTTGCTTCGCGAGGTTCACCAGGTCAGATCGTCCAGCTTTTTCTGCATCCGCGATTGACTCACGGCGAGATTTAATTTCTTTTTGGATAATTCCGGAAACCGCCACGTCATCGAGTGGGGAGCCTGTCTCCACCTCGGCGAGTTTGATGGCGGCAATGACCGAGCGAATAGCATTCATGGTCAGAGTATCTTTTTGGCGCATAGCGTCATGCAGTGCATTTTCGAGAGATTTTCTAATGTTCATAGGATGATTATAACTCCCACTGGCTCAATGTTCATCTCATGAATTTTGGATGTTATGGTTGATTAATTATGATGAGGTCTTTCAGACGTTCCAGGGTGCCCTGACCTATCCCTTCTACTAAAGTTATTTCTTCGATAGATGTAAATCCTCCATGACTCTGGCGATAGGCAATAATAGCCTGAGCACGATCCTGCCCAATTCCTGGTAATTGCATTAATTCTTCAAGAGACGCTTTGTTAAGGTCAACCCGATTGGATGTGGAAGTAGAACTTTTGCTCTTATACTCAACGGGCAAGGGTTCTCCCTTCCGGGGAATGTAGATTTTCTCCCCATCATTAACCAATGCTGCGAGATTCACCTGAGAGAGGTCTGCATCAAAGGTTTCTCCACCGGCTTTTTGAAGAGCGGCTATTACACGGCCTCCGGGCTCAATTCCATAAACTCCGGGGTTTGCTACTGCGCCAGTAACAAAAACCTGAAATGGAGATGGGGTTGGCCTGGGCATTAAGGTAATGGGGGTGCCATCCGGTTGCCGGGCAATCCAAAAAATGACTGCTCCAGCCAACAAACCAACGAAAATCCCAAATGTTACTTTACACCAGTCTGGCCAGGCTGTCATCAGAGCACCTCTGTTTTTTTAATCCTTAGCGTTGTGTTCCTCTTCTAGTCTGCGCATAGCTGAAAAGGCTGTAATAGCTACTTCAATCATGGAAAGGTCGGGTTCTCGTGTAGTAAGACGCTGAAGAGCAAGATTGGGTTGGGTGAAAATACGCACCAGAGGATGATCCAGGTGATTAGCTGTAAAGCGGATATATTCATAAGCCAGTCCGGCTAATACAGGTAACAAGATCACCCGACTCAAGACACGCCAGAGTCCAGAGAGTGGACCAATGATGGTAAAAAGAATAATGGAAAAGACTACCAGCGTGAGAAGAAAAGCCGTTCCACAACGGGGATGCTCCAGCGGATAGGTTTTTACTATGGATGGGGATAACTCTGCGCCGTCTTCAAAGGCATTAATGGTTTTATGCTCTGCACCGTGATAGGCAAATACGCGGGCAATTTCTGGAAGTTTTCCTACCCCCCAGATATATCCAATAATAGCTGCGAGCCGGATGAAGCCCTCCAATAAATTACTGGAAAAGGCATTAAGGTGAAACAACCGCTCTGCTACATGGCCTATCCATGCTGGGCCAGCAAAGAAAAGGGCCACTGCTATTAAAAGGGAGATCCCAACCGTGATGAAAGCAGATTTGCCTTCGATTTTCTCTTCCTCTTTGCTTTGAAGGTTGGCTGAAATTGTTAAATAACGCATGCCCAATCCCAGGGCATCCCATAGCCCAATCAGGCCGCGAAGAAAAGGAAGTTTGAAGAGGGAATGGGTATAAATTCCGGAGAGCTCTTCGGTCTGCAGTACAATCTCCCCTTCGGGAGAACGCATGGCGGCAGCCATTGCATGGCGACCGCGCATGAGAACTCCCTCAATAATAGCCTGTCCACCGTATGCGGGCATGCGAGAAGGTTTCACAATGATCACTCCTGGAGGTTGCTTTTCATGAGGTAAAAAAAGGCGATAAGGGCTTCGATCCCTTTGAACCAGGTGGGGAGGTGAAGTCTCTCGTTAGGGCTGTGGATGCGATCGTCAGGTAGACCAAATCCTGTTAGAACCGAATCGGCTCCCAGGATCTTTTGAATATCACCAACTACCGGTATGCTCCCTCCTTCTCTTTTAAGAAGCGGTCGTGTTTTCCATACTAATTCCAATGCTTTCTTCATTGCTGTGGCTGCCGGGTGATTGGGGTCTGTGATGGATGCGGGGGCTCCTCCGAAATAGTTCAATTCCCAGCGAACAGTTGAGGGAATGTGTTGTTCAAGATAGTGCCGTAGAAGTCGATGAATTTCGTCAGGTTCCTGATCAGCAACAATACGACAGGAAATTTTTGCCATCGCGTATGCAGGAAGAACAGTTTTTGTACCCTGGCCGGTAAAGCCCGAGAATAACCCGTTAACTTCTAACGTCGGACGAGCCCCAATCCGTTCAACGGGGGTGTAATCGGGTTCGCCCCATAACTGAGGTGCCCCGGTTTGTTGTAAGTAATAGTCTTCACCCATGGGGAGGCGAGAGAGTTCCTCTCTTTCCTCCAAAGAGAGAGTACGGACATGATCGTAAAAACCAGGAATGGTAATCCTGCCATTTTCGTCATGCATCGAAGCAATAATTTCGCATAATGCCTGGGCAGGGTTATGAACAACCCCACCAAAGACTCCGGAATGTAAGTCGTGTTCAGGCCCAAAAACTTTCAGCTCGAAGAACACCAGACCACGCAGGGCATACACCAGGGTGGGAAGGTCTGGAGCGATCATCCCGGCGTCGGGATTAAGAGATACATCACAAGATAACATGGATCGGTGATCTTCAATGAAGGTTCTCAGGTGAGGTGAACCTATTTCTTCTTCTCCCTCGATCATAAGTTTAATATTGACCGGGAAGGATCCAGTTGTGTGGCGAATGGACTGTAGAGCCGCAAAAACAGCAACAATTTGGCCCTTCATATCCGAAGCGCCGCGACCGAGGAAGTATTGATCCCGGAGAGAGGGTTGAAAAGGTGGGGTTTCCCAAAGATCGACAGGGTCCACCGGTTGCACATCGTAATGACCATAAATAAGGATGGTTGGCTGGTTTTTTGCGTGTAGCCACTCGCCAAAAACAATCGGGTGACCCGAAGTAGGATAAATCTGGATATTTTCCAAACCGGCGGAACTGGCCATTTGAGCGACTTTGTGAGCGGCCTTTTCCATCTCCTGCTTATATTCTGGAGTGGTAGATACCGATGGAATGGATACGAAATCCTTTAATTCCGATAAAAAATCGGAATGATGGTTTCGGGCATATATAATCGCCTGATCAATTTGGTCTGGCATGAATACCTCGTAGTTGAACTTGGGATGTCGCCAGATGATTATAAGGTATTTTAGGGCAGGCGTACAATCCGGATGTTTTTTGTGATCGTTCCAAAGCTGGTAAAAAGGTGGTTAAATGGATGAGGGGTAGTTAGCAAGCCACCCCACATCCGACGAACAGAGAGGCACACCTGGAATGCGCCTGAACCTCATTTTACCAAAAGTTGAACCGGGGCAATATGAA
>NZ_DF967965.1:1403277-1441211 GCF_001050195.2 Anaerolinea thermolimosa | reverse complement strand
TGGCCCGTGGTTTGCACCTGGCTGACTTGATGGCGTAACCCTGGTAATTCGCCAGGGGGTAGCCCTCATTCCTGTTCCTTCACCAATGTTTTACCAATACTGGAACGATCACTGTTTTTTTATTTTTGTCGTGTTATCGAGTTTTGAGCAAGACTCGAAACGACCAGTGCCTGTGAAGGGAGGGGCAATTAAGGGTTACTTTTTATAACAGTTGACAGAAAGTAGAATGTCTCGATATACTCAAGTTTGAAAGGAAGTATGTGGTGTCATTTCAAAATCGCTCTTTAATTTATCCGGACTGGGATCTTGAGGCTATCGTCATGAATCTTTCGAGTGATCGTGACGATGATTTTGCTCATGCGGTAGATCTGATCCAGCAGGGCAACATGGAGGAAGCTGATACACTGGTTGAAGATGAGATCAGTCGGATTCCGTGGACTTTGATTTTAGCCGCTCATCTGGAATGGAATCGTGGAAACTTACAAGAAGCTGCCAAGTATCTGCGCGCAATTACCTTGATTGCACGTGAGTCTCTTATTGAACTTTGGGCATGGCACAATCTTCGACGATTAGGGAAGACTCCACCCCCATCTATTGCTAACAAAGTATTAGGAATTATCATTGAGGTTCCAATTGAAAATCAAACCTCAGATTTATTTGCCACCTATGCCGATGGAACTGCTCGTTACATTAACCATCAAGGAGGAACGATTCTCTGGGATACTTATGATGATACGATCACTCCCATGATTTTTGAGGGGATTCAAATGGCTCGACCTATGGGGCAACTGGAGCAATTTCATTCAGAAGAACCAGTTTCAGATGGTGAGGTGCGGTTGACAATTCTGACACCTGCGGGAATGTATATCTGGGAAGGAAGTCCGGAAGACGGCTCGGATGTTGCCCGTTTGTTTGTCAATCAGGCCTTCCTGTTAAAGGCATTAGTGCGATTAGTCTTGAATAGTAAAGGATATGGATCGCCTGATGATTTGTTAAGCTAGTGGCAAATTAAAACCGGATGCTTGGTTGACCATAAAACCCGGTCTACGGTACTGCCAAAAAGTAACTCGCGTATTAAATTTCCTTCATATCCTCCCATCACGATTAAAGCATTCGACTTATACCGTGTAAAGTCCAGAATGACCCTGGCTGGGTTTCCTCTCTGGTGAACAAACCTGGCAGAAGGAATATTGTGAGACTCAAGATAACCCCGGGCTTTTGCTTCAAGGGTATTGTCTCCCGGCCGGCCCCGATCCACAGTAATTACCTGTAAAGGAATCTGATGTTTTGAGGAAAAATAAGTAGCCAGGAAAAGGGCTTCGTCAGCTCTAGGTCCACCACCATAAGCCAGCACAATTTCCGAGAATTCCGGAATTCCTCCTGCTGGAAAAACTAATAAAGGGACCGGGCTAAGCCGAATTAATTGCCGAATTCCTGAGCGTAGCCTTGAGAACACCTTGAGAGGAGGTGGAAAGAGTAGGCGTAGAACCAGTAAATCGGCCCAGTGAGCACGATCGAGTATTACACGTGAGACTTCGCCGGTCTCGATGGTTAGATTTCCCTCGATATTTTTCTCTTCACATAGCTGTTGAAATTTTTCCTTTAATTTATGGATTTGATCGTGAGGAGGCGATTGCCTGACGGAGACTACATGGAGACCTCCCAAAAAAGATTTTTCAAGCGAGGCCACGAATAATGCCATTTCCATGGCTCTCCATGAGGCTTCATCCCCGGGTAAAGCAATCAGAATCGTGTTAAATAACGATGGATTCTTCGGATCGGTAACCCTCTGCTTCCGCCATTCACCAGGCGGAATACTTGGCTCCAGTTCATCTGGAGTTAATAAATCAACCAGATGACGAACGATTCGGCGAATCAGACGCTTCATCTTGGGGCTGAATCGATCCGATAAATCCTGGGCAGCGGTTATTAAATTGATTTTCCAACCCAGCTCGCTCTCCAGATAAGCTCGATGTTCTGTTATCCATAAGTAAAGGTCTGTCTCGGTTCTACCAGGAAAATACCGAAGGATATTTAGACTCCGGATGATTTTTACTACTGGCTGATAGACGGTGTCGTACCAGTGAACCACTGCCTCTTCGTACGGAACAGGTCGGTTTTCGTCAATCCCTTGAAAATACCGATGAACGGAAATGTGTTCCAAGAGTTTTTCGTATACCCCAGGTGCAGTTACTACAAGATTGGCTCCCGGGCGTAACTCATCAAGCCTGGTTTGTTTGAGGAATTCTGTATATTCAGCTTTCAGGATAATATCCTCAATTTGGTCCTCGGGAGTAAGGGGTACCCGAGTTTGCACCTTACGAACGTAGGCTTGAATATGGGTAGCCCCCAACTCGCGTGCAACTGAAGCGCGATGATGACCATCTAAAATAAAATAGGCATCTCCGACCTGATAGACTTCAATGGGGGGTAAACCCTCCAGGGTTTCGGCTGCAACCCGTACATTCGCCCAGCGATTGCCATCTGAAGGGTTCATGGGAAGAAGCGAACGCGTAAAGTCATTATATCGGCTGACGGTACCAATAATGGCATCCAGAGGAATCTCCTGTAATTCTCGATGTGCCTGTTCAATACCACCAAGCTTTGATCGAATCTCGTCATAGGGGAGCAAGGTCGGGGATTTTCCGCGAATCCGTGCTAAAACGGCTTCAAAAGTAGCTTTCCTTCGAGCATCGTAAAAGTCACTTAATGCATCATTATGTCTGAAGGAAGATGGTGAAACCATAGGATAAAATCCTTATCTGTTGAGTTTGATTATACAGGTAATAACCCTCAGAATAGGGATGGAATTTCCTCATTAAGAAAACCATAACATAGTGTTTATCAAGAGTATCGAGATATTCAAGACATATCTCAGGGTATAATTTTGTAACTTTTCAAATTCCAGGACTGATTCCATGAATGAACTCAAACCGAAAGCCCTTGAAACTCGCTCTGGCTTTATGATTATAAAAACATTGATTTATTATGCAGCCTTTATTGCACTTGGTTTAACCACAGCCTCTTTAGGGCCAACGCTCCCGGGACTTGCTGAAACTACCCGAACTGATATTTCTCGGATCAGTTTTTTATTCGTTATGCGGTCTCTCGGTTACTTGCTTGGTTCGATCAACGCTGGACGTCTGTATGATAAAAAGCCTGGAAACCCGGTGATGGGCCTGGCTTTGTTCCTGGCCGGTGCTCTCCTGATGGCTGTCCCTTTGATCCCTTACCTATGGCTTTTGGCAATTGTGATCCTTCTCGTTGGTTTTACGGAAGGAACGGTGGATGTCGGGGGAAACACCTTACTTGTCTGGTTGCATCAGGATCGAGTCGGCCCTTATATGAATGGGTTGCATTTTACTTTTGGGATTGGGGCTCTTCTCTCTCCGGTTATTGTTGCCCAGGCTATCTCACTTTCAGGGAGTTATCGATGGGCTTACTGGGTATTGGGATTAATAATGCTTCCTATTGCCGCATGGATTGTTCGAGTTCCCAGCCCTCAATTTCAAAAAGACGAGTCTCGTCCGTTGGAGAGTCGTACAAATACTTATCTATTGGCACTTTTGGTGATGTTCTTCTTCTTATATGTGGGTGCTGAGTCATCCTTTGGTGGTTGGGTTTATACATATACGATTAACATGGGCCTTGGCACAGAAACCTCCGCTGCATACCTCACCTCATTATTCTGGGGAGCCCTTACCATTGGCCGACTTCTAGCCATTCCTATTGCCTCTCGCCTTCGTCCAGGAGTCATGCTGGGTATTGACCTTGCTGGATGTTTACTTAGCCTCGGAATCATTAACCTGTTTTCGTATTCTCCAACTGCATTAATTATTGGAACGATAGGAACCGGGATTTTCATGGCCTCCATTTTCCCCACTTTGATTAATCTTGCCCAGCAAAAAATGCAAATTACCGGCAAAATAACAAGCTGGTTCTTTGTCGGGGCCAGTTCGGGAGGAATGTTTCTTCCATGGATCATAGGGCAGCTATTTATTCCTGTTGGGCCTCGAATTACGATGCTGGCCATTCTCATCAGTTTGCTGGTTTCAACGGTAATCTTTATTCTTGTCCTCCGCAACAATCGAAAAACTTCCTCCCGTAGTTTGAATCAACCGGGTTAAAACAATCCTTTTATGAGTGTAGGGAGGTAAGTGCTCGATGATAGATGCCATAAAGAAGGGTTGGAACATTCTTTGCCGCCGGATCAGGGATCAAGGAATTCGTACATCTTTACTCTGGCTTTATGCGCGCGGTGTGCCCCTGTTGACCGGGATACCCCTACTCCAATTCAGTCAGGTAACTTCGAGCATTTTTGTTGGGCCACAATACCGACATAATGGATTGAAATATCTCCAAAAACAGGGAATCCATGCGGTGGTAAACCTGAGGATTGAAAAAGATGATGCCAGGTTGGGTTTGGCTCCTCAATATTACTGTTACCTCCCAACCATTGATGATCAGGCCCCTTCGATGGAACAATTGTTTTCAGGGGTTGAGTTCATTCAAAGAATTATTGACGATGGCGGAAAAGTATATATTCACTGTGGAGCTGGTGTGGGGCGTGCCCCAACTATGGCCGCAGCTTATTTGATATCTACAGGATTAAGTTTAGTGGATGCTCTGGCTCTAATTAAAAAAGTCCGTCCCTTTATTTATATTACCCCTCCACAAATGGACACCCTTATCCGATTCGAGCAATATTACCTCCGTGGGTGTGGCAACTTATAATCTTCTTATTCTTCCCAATCCATGAACGATTGGATTACAATTGGTTCTCGCTAAACCTTTTTGAGCTCGTTTTAAGGGAAATTATCCATGGCAAACTCAAAGGAAATGGATATTTGGGAGCATGTCTCCGAATTGCGAACACGGCTTTTCTGGGCATTAATATCTCTTGTAGTTACAACCCTGATTAGCTTTATGTTTGCTCAAAATGCCATTGAGATCCTGGCCCGCCCAATTGGGGGACTGAAAAATATTGTTTCAATTGAAGTTACTGAAAATGTTGGAGTTTTTTTCCGGGTTTCCCTTTTAAGTGGTTTTATTCTCGCTTTACCTTTTATCTTGCTTCAAATTCTTTGGTTTGTTGCTCCAGGACTGTATCCGCACGAAAAAAGGATGCTCTATTTCTTTATTCCAATAGCGACTCTGTTATTTGTCAGTGGTGTGGCCTTTTCTTATTTTGTGATGCTTCCAGCTGCAATTCCATTTCTGGTGAGTGTTCTGGGTGTGCAGACACTTCCTCGATTATCCAATTACATTAATTTTGTAACCAATTTAATGTTTTGGATTGGAGTAAGCTTCGAGACTCCGCTGGTTGTTTTTTTGCTTGCAAAGTTGAATCTGGTCACAGCCCATAGCCTGTTAAAACAGTGGCGGTTCGCAATTGTCATCATTGCTATTGTTGCTGCAGTAGTGACCCCTACTCCTGATCCCGTGAACATGTCCATTCTGATGGTTCCCCTCTTCTTACTGTATTTACTGAGCTGTTTGTTTGCCTATGTTGCTAATCCCAAACAAAACCGGCGTAATCAAGAAAATCCTGATCAATAAATAAATAAAAGGTCCGGAAATTACTGACCGGACCTTTTCGTTTACTTATATACCTATAGCCTACTCTTCTTCCTCTTCGTCGTCCGCCGATGAATACTTATGGTAGGTTTGGGCTGGCGGGATGGGTGGAGAGCTTATTGTAGCTGGTTCTCCTCCATTATTTGAAGACGCCGATGTTACGGAGGAAACCGGACTGGTAATGGGGTGAGATTCTGAAGGCGGGCGGGGATCAATTCTTACTTCTACTTTCCCGGTTTCCTTAAGGGACTGTTCAATCTGTTGATTGGCTTCCTTAATCGATTTTTCGATTTCCTTGTTAGCTTCATCTACAGTAGTCTCGAGGTCCTTTGCCACCCCTGCGGTAGTCTTGCGGATTTCTTCCAGGTCTTCGTCCAGGCCCGTTTCTCGTACAATCTTGGTGGGGAGTTCACGGATTTCTTTGGAATATCCCATGATATCTCTCCATACCGGGGAGCGTACGAGGGCTCGAATCCATGAACCAATCTGGCGTGCGGTTCGTAACATTCCTTCTGGACCGAGAAGGATGAACATAATCAGAAGAATGAGTATCAGTTCTACGGGGCCGATATTGAAGATTTGCATAAAACGATACAGGTCCTTTGGGGTAAAGGTTATCGTTCGGGTTAATCATACGTTCATTAACACGTTTGCATTATACCCGATGAATTTGAGAAAAAGATGAGACTAGCCTCTCTACCCGCGGAAAGATCGATAGAAAATCCATGCTCCGGCGATGATGAGAATTACCCCGACAAGCCAATTGATAGATTGACCGGCACCGATCAAGAAAAACAATCCTAAAATTGCCAAAACTGCGGCCGGGATCAATGGCCAACGGCTTCCCTGTACGGGGGATGGAAGCCAGTTCAGCAACAGGAAAGTTAATCCCATCCCGAAGAAGAGTATGGCGACGGATAATTCACTTTGCAGCCCAGATACAGCAGCTGAAATTAAAGCTGCCACCGAGAGGAGAACTCCCGCTGGAATCACTGCCCACCAGTTTTCTCTACGGCTGAGAAATACCCCCCAGAAACTCAAAGACAGGAGACCGATGAAAATAGCTCCGGCCCACTGTTCCAGTGGCCGAGGAAGCAATCCCCCTATGAGAATAGCTAACGCTACTAAAGTCAGGCCAGGTATAATTGCCCACCAGTTTGCCCGATCGGTAAAGAATAATACCAGGAAAGCGATTCCGCCCAATCCAAACAACATCATCCAGATTAAATTAGGGCCTGAAATCACCAGGGGTAGGGTTAATATACCTAAATTGGCAAACAGGGCGACTGCTCCCATTAGAATCAATAGAAGAGCAATTATTATTCTTCCTGACCGTTGTCTGTGATCCATTTTTTCCTTCCTTTCATCAACCGATTCGTTTTATTCATTGTATCTCGAATGCTGATCGAAATGCTTTATAAAACGTGTGAAGTTTCTAAATGAGGGGTATACTTGTATGTATACTCATCCAGTGAGTACAGCATTATTATGCAATCTTTTTCCCCATCTATCGGCGGCTTATCTCCCAGATATGTAATCATGGGCTTCCTTTACTTTCACCCGATGCATGGGTATGACCTTCATAAATGTCTTTCTTCTGATCTGCATGAAGTCTGGCATGTAAGCCAGAGCCAGGTGTATAGCGTATTGAAAAACTTAAACCGATATGGTTTGATTATTTCAACCCATCTGAATGAGGGGAAAAAACGAGGCCGAGATCTTTATTCTTTAACGGATCAGGGAAGAAGCGAATTTATTACCTGGCTTTACCAGCCTACACCGGTAAGTGTGCGGTCAATACGGGTTGAATTCATCAGCCGAATGTATTTTGCGAGCCAGTTAAGTGGAGAATTGTGTGATCAATTAATCAAGGAGCAAGTCGGGTGTATCAGAGCAGCGATCACCGAGTTGAAATCCAGGTATCAAAGGATACCTCCAACCCAGCTTTTTAACCAAATGGGTCTGGAATTGAGAATACGTCAACTCAATGGTGTACTGGATTGGATTGAACATATTTGGCCTTCTGTACTGGAATTGGAGAGCATGTGATTTTCACTCGTGTGATACGGCTAGCGATTATCCTGTCGATTTTTATTGTGGGTTGCCAGGTTAACCCCCAAAAAGCCACTCCTCAGGTGAAGGATGAGGTGATTACTGTTGCGGCGGCGGCAGATTTGCAATTTGCCTTTACAGAAATAGCGCATTTATACGAAGAAAATACCGGCGTAAAAGTGACACTGGTGTTCGGATCCACGGGGCAACTGGTGCAGCAAATTGAAAATGGCGCCCCTTTTGATTTAATCGCCGCCGCAAATACCTCTTATATTGATCGATTAAATAGATCCGGATTGGTGATTCCTGAAAGTCAAGCTCTCTATGCACGAGGGCGTCTCGTACTCGCGGTCAACCGTGAGTCTGGTGTTAATGCAACCACCCTGCAAGACCTCCTTTCTCCTCAAATCCATCATATAACGATCGCGAATCCAGAACATGCTCCTTACGGGACTGCGGCAATGCAAGCCCTGCAGACCCTTGGCCTTTGGGAGTCGCTTCAGCCGAAACTGGTTTACGCTGAAAATGTACGCCAGGCGCTCCAGTATGTGCAAACCGGAGATGCTGAGGTGGGGATCGTCTCGCTTTCGGTGGCGAATGTTCCGGAAATAACCTGGACCCTGATTGATGATTCGCTTCATACGCCGCTTGATCAGGCACTTGCGGTTCTGATTAACTGCAAAAATCCGCAACTGGCGAATAATTTTATCGCTTTTATCAATGGAGTGGATGGACGCCCTGTTATGCGTAAATATGGTTTCCTTCTCCCGGATGAGATTCAACTTGTATCGGGAAGTCAACCAACTGTTGAACCATGAACTCAACACCGTTGATGATTTCACTTCAAGTTTCTGCGTATGCCAGCGGGATTGCACTGGTTATCGGGGTCGCTATTGCCTGGTTGCTTGAGAAAAGTAAATTTCGACTCAAATGGCTGATAGAAGGTGTAACCCTTCTGGCCCTGGTCTTCCCTCCCACAGTCCTTGGGTATTATCTTTTGCTTTTATTCGGACGTCAGGGGTTGGGTCTATATTTAGAACGTATTGGCCTGCGAATTGTTTTTGCTCTTCCGGGAGCCGTTCTTGCTGCGACAATCGCTGCTATTCCACTGGTTGTGCAACTTGTTCGCACCAGCTTTGCAGAAGTTAGCCAGGAAATTGAAGATGCCGGACGAGTTGATGGATGTTCTCGATCCCAATTGTTCTGGTATATCGATCTGGGAATTGCCTGGAGAGGTGTTGTGGCTGGCGGGATGCTCGGGTTTCTCCGCGCGATAGGAGATTTCGGTACCACCCTGATGGTAGCCGGGAATATCCCCGGTCGTACCCAGACCCTTTCCATGGCGTTGTACGATGCAGTTCAGTCCAATGACACAGCCAGAGCCAATGAGTTGGTTTTGATATTATCTGCCATCGCTTTTGGGGTTTTATTTGTTGCGATCGTCCTGTCTCGGTCAATTTACAGGACGCGGTAGTAAATCATGATAATATATTGAGTTATATGAAAACGAGGCTTTATCCCGAGGAACGTCATCGAATTATTCTTGCTGCATTAGAACGAGAGGGAAGAATTTCGGTTGAAGATCTTAGCCGATCTCTGGGAATTTCACAGGTTACTATTCGAAACGATCTGCAATATCTTGCGTCTAAAAATCAGTTAACCCGAACCCATGGTGGGGCAATACCTGTCCTATCCTCGAATCATACCGATTTAAGCTTTGATATTCGGCTCGGGCAACACTCGCCGGAAAAGGAACGTATTGGCCGGGTAGCTGCAGGCTTGGTAAAAGATGGGGATGTCATAGCACTGGATGCGTCAACAACGGCCCTATCTATTGCCCGTAATCTTCACCATGTGGCTGATTTGACAGTTATTACCAACGGCCTCGCTATTGTTAACCATTTCCTTGAGGTGCCAGGGGTGACTGTGATCCAAACAGGTGGTTTCCTTCGGCGCGAAGCATTATCCTTTGTGGGGTTGCCGTTCCGGAGGATGCTTGAAGGTTTTCATATTAACAAGGCATTTATCTCTGCTCGAGGATTAACGCTGGATGAAGGACTTGCCGAATTGAATGAACAAGAGGGGATGGTCAAGCGTGAATTGATTCGTTACAGCAAGCAGGTAATAGCTGTTATGGATAGTAGCAAGATCGGTTTGGCAGGGCTTTATCCATTCGCTGACATTCATTCGATTCACCTTCTGATTACGGACTCAAGAATCTCATCTGAATTTCAGGATCAATTTCAACAAGTTGGATTGCAGATCATCATTGCATGAACGCAGGAGGTAACTGAATATGGAAACGGTGATTCATTTGACCAAAGAGATGTTTCAACCTGTGGAACACTTACTACTGCGGGTGGGCGAATTTTCTGTAAAAACTTTTCAGTTTCAGACCGGAGTCTCTGGTTTGAAAATCCAAAATAGCCGGGGCGAAATTGTTCTTTTGCCTTTCCAGGGACAACAAATCTGGTCTGCAATTTTTGACGGGCGTAACCTCACCATGCGTTCTATGTTTCCCCAGCCACGACCGACCCGGGTATATTTAGAAACCTACGGGGCCTTTTTCATTCATTGTGGCTTCACTGCCATGGGAGTGCCCTCAGCAGAAGACACTCATCCATTGCACGGTGAGTTGCCGAATGCACCGTATGATTCCGCCAGTCTGATCATTGGTAATCATTCAAAAGGTGAATATATTGGATTAAGAGGGGAATATACCCATACGGTTGCATTTAATACCAACTATAAAGCTGAACCGGAGGTACGGCTATATGCTGGATCAGCTTTGTTGGATGTATCAATGACTGTTACCAACCTAAAAGCTACTTCTATGGAATATATGTATCTGGCGCACGTAAATTTTCGTCCAGTGGATTATGGAAAGCTATACTACACTGCAGTCGCCACTCCACAGCATGTACGTGTGAGAAAAAGTATTCCTTCTCATATAAAGCCCAAACCCGGATACCGCGAATTTTTGGAGGAATTGTCCAGGGATCCAACGATTCATCACGAATTGAAACCGGGTTTATTATTCGATCCTGAGGTTGTTTTTATCATCGATTATCTGGCCGATGAAACTGGCTGGGCACACAGTATGCAATTGCACCCCGATGGCACGGCTGATTATATTCGGCACCGCCCTGACCAATTAAGCAAAGGAGTTCGATGGATTTGCCGGACGCCAGACCAGGATGCACTGGGGATAAACCTTCCTGCTACCGCAGAGCCTGAGGGGTATACAGCCGAAAAAGCGAAAGGGAATGTGCGCACTCTGGAAGCTGGAGAAAAGTTCCATTTTGATCTGGAAATCGGCCTGTTGCGCCCGGTAGAAGCCCATGCCATGGCGATAAACATCCAGAAAGTGATTGGAAAGGAATAGGGAAATGGCTCTTGAGGCACCTTTTCCTGATTTAGACGAGCTGGTAACAGCTATCGGGGATGCCGGCGCCCGTTTGTCTGATATTGGGGCGACGGAAGGCGCTGCTGGAAATATCTCAATTTGCCTTGGATGGCCATTAGATGTACGGCGTAAGTTTCCTCTGGAAGAACAGATCGAGTTACCTCAGCCGGTGCCCGGCCTGGCTGGTTGTACCCTTCTGGTTACCGGGTCTGGGCGACGATTACGCGAGATCCGTATGGACCCAATTGCTAACCTGGGGGTATTAAAAGTCGAGTCGGGTGGGAAAACGGCCATTCTTTATACTTCTCCACGTCGGCTTTTCACCCGCCTTACTTCCGAATTAAATTCACATCTAGCCATCCATGAAGACCAGTTTCTAAATTCGGGCACAAACTTCAATACCTTTGTTCATGCTCAACCCCTTTATTTAACCTATCTCAGTCATATCAAAATCTACCAGGATTTTTACTACCTGAATCGACACCTGCTCCGCTGGCAACCGGAAGCCATCGTTAATTTGCCAGAGGGTATTGGCGTGGTTCCTTTTCTTGTTCCGGGTTCCAACGATCTGATGACTCACACTAAAGAAATGCTTCGTCACCACAGGCTGGTAGTATGGTCGAAACACGGGGTTGTGTCTCGCTCTGACCAATCCGTGAAACGCGCGACTGACCGAATTGAATATGCTGAGACCGCCGCCCATTATGAATATATGGACCTGGTTAATCATTCTACCGCTCAAGGGCTTACTGAAGATGAGATTCGCCAGATTTGCATCAATCTCGGGATAAATCAAACCATTTTTTAGCAAGGGAGGGGGTTGCCCCCCTCCCAAATGATTATAGATATTCTTTTCGGAGCTTTTCCAGCCTCCCGATACTATCCGTCAGGCCACCTGGCCGGTTACGCTGCAGCCAAATAAAACGATAAAGCGATAAAATTTCCTGAAGGTGAGCTTCGAGAGCCTGTTTTGATGGGGCATCAGGATGATCTGCTGCATGAAGACCGCGCCAGCAGGCATGCCGAAGCATATTGGCTGTGAGTTGAATTTCTTCACGGATCAGAGGAGCATCCTTCCTTTCCATTTTTTCATTTTTCAAACTCTCAATAATGGCTTGGATTTCTTCTACACATTGGTAGAGCAGGTGAGGATTAAGTGCGGGATGACTTTTAATTTCCGATAGAGGCATTTGCATTAATCCAAACAGAGCACTGGCATTGGCTGGCTCATAACCAGCCTTGCGATAAAGATTCCCCAATTCGAACATCACGGATCCCATTGTTCCTGTGGAGTCATCGAATGCAAACAGACTTATGGCCTCTTTAACAGGAATGGATTCGGATGAATGGATGTTCCATGAATTGGCTGCTCCCATTGCCAAACCCAGAAAACTAACCGGTAAAACCTGCCAGTGACCGTTGTCTCCCCAGTCGGTATTAAGAACCCCCTTTGCTCCATGTTTCAAGCCGTTTCGTGTAGCATTCGAGAGATTGGCGAGACAGTTATCAGTTCGACCAGCTATCGAGTTCCAGGATGATGTCCCCGGGCATACATAAAAAGGCACTCCTGAAGCAGCAAAAAGTTCTCCGTGTTCATCGAAAGGATGGTCGGCTTCGTAACCCCATTCGAGTGCAATTACATCTTCAGGGAGTTGCTTCACCAGATCGGGATGTTGAATGATGATATCTCCCCAGAATTGCATTATTTTCCCGCGAGTTTTTAGCTCGTTATAAATTTTCAGGAGGTAATCCAGGTATACCTGGCCTACGCCTTTTTCCTGGCAAATTTGTTTACTTTTTCCGGCGCCCAGATCGAAGGTTTCATCGCACCCAACATTGACCATTGGGCTGGTGAAATGGGGGAGTAGTTCATCGTACAGACTACGGATCAGCTCGAATGAGCCTGGCTCGACAGGAGAAAGGCTGAAAGGCCCTTGCATGACCCCCCAGGGCACTTCAAATTCGCCGTGAATCTCGGCAAGATGGGCATATCGAGGGTGTTTTAACCATCGTTCCATATGCCCGAAAGAGTTCTGGTTTGCTACCAACTCGATGAAGCGCTCCTGGCAATACTGGTCAAGAAGGAGGATTTCTTCCCCTTTCATTGGAGAGGCGTTTTCCCATACTTCAGGGTGATTGCGGTAAGCAAAGGTATGCTCGGTATAAAGTTGGAGCTGATTTATTGGCTGTGAGTTGAATTTCTTCACGGATCAGAGGAGCATCCTTCCTTTCCATTTTTTCATTTTTCAAACTCTCAATAATGGCTTGGATTTCTTCTACACATTGGTAGAGCAGGTGAGGATTAAGTGCGGGATGACTTTTAATTTCCGATAGAGGCATTTGCATTAATCCAAACAGAGCACTGGCATTGGCTGGCTCATAACCAGCCTTGCGATAAAGATTCCCCAATTCGAACATCACGGATCCCATTGTTCCTGTGGAGTCATCGAATGCAAACAGACTTATGGCCTCTTTAACAGGAATGGATTCGGATGAATGGATGTTCCATGAATTGGCTGCTCCCATTGCCAAACCCAGAAAACTAACCGGTAAAACCTGCCAGTGACCGTTGTCTCCCCAGTCGGTATTAAGAACCCCCTTTGCTCCATGTTTCAAGCCGTTTCGTGTAGCATTCGAGAGATTGGCGAGACAGTTATCAGTTCGACCAGCTATCGAGTTCCAGGATGATGTCCCCGGGCATACATAAAAAGGCACTCCTGAAGCAGCAAAAAGTTCTCCGTGTTCATCGAAAGGATGGTCGGCTTCGTAACCCCATTCGAGTGCAATTACATCTTCAGGGAGTTGCTTCACCAGATCGGGATGTTGAATGATGATATCTCCCCAGAATTGCATTATTTTCCCGCGAGTTTTTAGCTCGTTATAAATTTTCAGGAGGTAATCCAGGTATACCTGGCCTACGCCTTTTTCCTGGCAAATTTGTTTACTTTTTCCGGCGCCCAGATCGAAGGTTTCATCGCACCCAACATTGACCATTGGGCTGGTGAAATGGGGGAGTAGTTCATCGTACAGACTACGGATCAGCTCGAATGAGCCTGGCTCGACAGGAGAAAGGCTGAAAGGCCCTTGCATGACCCCCCAGGGCACTTCAAATTCGCCGTGAATCTCGGCAAGATGGGCATATCGAGGGTGTTTTAACCATCGTTCCATATGCCCGAAAGAGTTCTGGTTTGCTACCAACTCGATGAAGCGCTCCTGGCAATACTGGTCAAGAAGGAGGATTTCTTCCCCTTTCATTGGAGAGGCGTTTTCCCATACTTCAGGGTGATTGCGGTAAGCAAAGGTATGCTCGGTATAAAGTTGGAGCTGATTTATTTTCCATGTCGCCAACCGGTCAACCAACTCATAAAGAGTCTCCATTTTATAAACTTTATCCCGACTAATATCCAGCATGACTCCGCGAACGGGATAATCGGGCCAGTCGACCATTTCAAGGCAGGGCCAGGTAGCCCCTTCTTGTTGAAGTAGCTGAAGAAGGGTGGTTATTGCATAGAAAACCCCAGCAGGGTCATGACCAATGATCAACACCTTCTCCGGCGATATATCAATTTGGTACCCCTGAGGGTAAGGAATTAAATGCGGGTTTATCTGTAAGACGATCGAAGCGAGATGGTCAGGAATTCGGCCAGCAACGATTTCCCACTGGAGACTTTCTCGCTGCAAAAGTTTCTCCTTGAAAAGGAGAGCTGCTTTTTTAATCTCAACGGGTTTATCGTGATCAAGCCAGATCAATCCGTTAGACTGAAGGTGAAATTTACCGCTACGATAAGTTACTTTCTTGGGTAACGGTAGAAAAATCGGCAGGGTTTCCATAATCACTCCTTATCCAATTTGGCGGCGGGGCTTCCATGATTCGATCAGGAAGATGATCCCCGCCAGGATTAATAAAACCGGCCAGTATTTGGCTAAAATTCCCTGGCTACCGCGGAAAGCCAGCCAGAAAATCGAGAACACAATCAGATTCGCTACAGCCAGCCAGAAACCTACTCTGAGGACGTTCCAGTGTTTGTCTATCAATGCGGACACTATTAGACCAATGCCCACTGAGGCAGGGATCAAGAGCCAGATGAATGACCAGGATTCCCAGTCACCGGTTGTTGTTTGGTAATATAAAATTCCGCCAATTGTTGTGATGATACAACCCGGTACTGCCAACCCTCCAGTGCCTGCCAAGAGAGCCACCAAAATGAAGATTCCCCCGACTGTGATGATATAGTAGGGCCATACCCAGTCTCTGGGAAGCCATTGAAAATATTGAGGAAAGTATTGATGGGCAATCCATGCCACTCCTGCAAGCACCAGTAGAAAACCAACGACCATCGATCCGCGTTTTCTTTTCATTACCCCTCCGAAATTTTTAATCTGAAAGCAACTCCATTTCAATAGCCAGAAGATCAAACAATGCTCGAATTTCGGTTAAATGACTTCCATAAATCATGGTCCAGAAACGACTTCCACCGGTCGTTGAAATCCGATCGAGAAGTTTATCTATGTTGCAATCCAAACGTACAACGGCATGAGGGATTCCCTCTACCCATGGCACACTTTCAAGGCAAACCCCTGATAAGCCGATGGCACGGAATTTATCTCTGGCTTTTTGAATTTGAAGGAGGGTTACTCTTCCGGGTCGAGTGATAAATTCGATCTGTGCTCCTCCATCAGGGTCACCCCGCTGACATTCATAGTCTCCCAAAATGAGCAACTCTTCGTCAGATATGCCGAACGGTGATTGCGCTCCTCCACTTCCCCCAACGACAATGTTTTTAGCCTGATCATAAAACCACATCTCCATAAGAAAACAGGGCTGGCCACAGCCAATGAGGTCGAGAATAACACTGGCGGCTATGGCATCAGGGTCAGTAGATGGGATTAAAAAAGGCTCAGGTCGAAGGAATCTGGCTGGGGGTAAGCCAGCGCAAATGCCGAATTGTTGCCGGAATACAGGGTCGTGTCTGGGAATTGCCAGAAAATCCAAGTTCATTGTATCAGCCAGACAAGCCAATCCCACTTGAATTCTGGCTGCCTTTCTCAAGGTATCTACTGTAATCATCGATTCGACCGAAATTTTTTGGAGGTCCTCAAGATAACGATTTACCTGTTCTTCTGTAATCTTCAAGAGTGTTTCTGAAAGCAAAGAAAAAGGAACGAAGATTGGTTGTATACCAAGGATCAAACCGGTTTGATCTTCCAGGTTATAATCCCGGGCTATTTCGGGTGTGAGGATTCCCAGCTTGATTCGATGTATATCGCAGGAAATCTGTGCAGCATGAGAGAAGGTTTTTATTGCCTGAATCACATGGGGGTCGTCTACAGACCCGAACACCGCAAAGTGGGGTACCCCCATTTCACGGAGATGGGCCAGAGAAAACGCCATGTTGGAAAAGCTAGCCCCTTTGACCAGCATCTCATAGGTTATCGGGCGTGGAACTTTTCTCCAGGGAAGATAACACCAGACGATCAAAGGTCGGTTGCCAACCCCAAGCAAGACCTTTTCGAGGAAGGTATGATCTATCCTGGTCTGGTAGACCAGGATAATTAAATCTGTATCCAAAGAACGCAGTTCGACCGAAACGGCTTCGGCTGTTTGAGGAGTTGATATAGACCTGACACATAGAATGTCGAGAAAGGAGGTTAACTGTAATACAACCCGATCAGCATCTTCATTGAGCTCGATCAATGCCTCTTCGTTCTTGGTGGATTCAAACCAGTCTGTTCTTTGGAGCAGAAGAACTGCAGAGGTCTTTCTAATCATCCTATTCTCCAGAATCAATCAGCGATCGGTTTCAAATCTGTCAGATATCCTTCATTGTACAACAGGTTGAGGCAGAAAACTTTTTGGTATACTGAAACGTAATTTAGAATTCAGGCTAAAATACACCTCATGTTTAACAGCTTCTTCAGCCAAGCGATCGATTTTATTTTAAAGAATCCGACACCCACTGTGAATAATCCCCTGGTGCGGGAATTAACAGAGAAAACCCCGCCAGTGGGGTGGACCATTGCGGGATTTTTGATCTTGCTATTGATGATGATGATTTATCAACAAATAAAGAAGTATATTCTGGAAAGATTCAGGAAGAAACGACCTGCGAGGAAATAATAGGTAACGGTCAAGTTTTCATGCATTTACTCAACCGCAAAGAACTCTTTCTCTCGTTTTGCCTGTTTTCCACGTTCTTCGGTGTTCAGGATCTTCTTGCGAATGCGGTAATGAAGAGGGGTAACCTCTAGGAGTTCATCTTCGGCGAGGTATTCGATGGCTTCATCAAGGCTCAAATCTCTGGGCGGGGTTAAGCGCACCTCAATATCTTTGTTGGAAGATCGCATATTGGTGAGGTGTTTCTTCTTGCATACGTTCACTACCACATCGGATCCTCGAAGGGTTTCTCCGACCACCATCCCTTCATAAACTTCAATACCAGCTCCAAGGAAAAGAATGCCACGCTCTTCGGCATTTTTTAAACCGTAGTTGGTTGTCACCCCGGCTTCCCAGGCAACAATGGAGTGGCTGTTCCGAGAAGCGATGGCTCCAGCCATGGGCTTGTAGCCATGGAAAATAGTATTCATTACCCCCATCCCACGTGTAGCGGTAAGGAACTGATACCGAAAACCAAGCAATCCTCTTGTCGGGATCAAGTATTTGAGGTGTACCGTGTTATCTGGATTGTTTGACATATCCAGCATGATTCCTCTGCGTTCCCCAAGCATTTCAACCACGGTACCTACAGTGTCAGGGTGAGTATCAATATGCAATTCTTCGAATGGCTCCAGGATTTGCCCGGATTCCGACTCTTTCATAATCGCTTCTGGACGCGATACCTGGAATTCGTAGCCTTCTCGACGCATTGTCTCGATGAGAATGGCAAGTTGTAATTCTCCCCTGCCTGAAATAATGAAAGTATCCGAAGAATCGGTCTCTTCCATGCGCAAAGCCACGTTATTGCGTATCTCATTTTCGAGGCGTTCGCGTAGCTTGCGCGAGGTACTCCATTTTCCTTCCCGGCCTGCCAGAGGTGAAGTATTGACGCTGAAAGTCATTCTGACTGTGGGCTCTTCGACCTGAATGGGCGGAAGTTGATGCGGGTTATCGGGATCGCTCAGGGTTTCACCAATGGCAATTCCTTCCAGGCCAGAGATTGCCACAATTTCACCGGCTTCTGCGCGTTCCACTTCAATTCTTTCCAGCCCCTGATGAATAAAAAGGTAGCGGGCGCGTTCGGGTAGAATTTTCCCATCGGTTAAAATTCGAGCGATCGGTTGACCGGCGTGAACCTTGCCGGCAGATATACGGCCAATGGCTGTCATTCCTCGATATTCATCATAAGCCAGGTTGGTTACCAGCATTTGGAAAGGAGCTTCGAGATCAACTTTGGGACCGGGTATATACCGGAGAATGGATTCAAAAAGAGGCCTCAGGTCTGGACCAAGATCAGGTGTAGTACCAGCCTGACCAGCAATCCCATGCGTGTAAATAACAGGGAAGTCGGCTTGTTCCTCGCTTGCACCCAGCTCTACAAAGAGATCGAAGGTATTGTTAAGAGTACGGTCAGGGTCTGCATCTTTTCGATCCATTTTATTGATGACCACGATCGCTTTATGCCCCATTTCGAGAGCCTTTTTTAATACAAAGCGGGTTTGTGGCATGGGGCCTTCTGCGGCATCGACCAGGAGCAAAACCCCATCTACCATATTCATGACCCGTTCTACTTCTCCACCAAAGTCAGCATGACCGGGTGTATCCACAATGTTGATTTTCACCAATAAACCGGTTTGCGGATCAGGAATGGTTATAGCGGTATTCTTAGCCAGAATGGTAATCCCGCGCTCCCTTTCCAGAGCATTCGAATCCATTACGCGTTCCATGACCAGTTGGTTCTCACGGAAAACACGGGCTTGCCTCAACATGGCATCTACGAGAGTTGTCTTCCCATGGTCTACATGAGCAATAATGGCAATATTTCGAATATCCGTACGTTCAACCTGCATAAGTCTTCCTTACCTTACTCACAGAGAACGACCCCGGAAAAACTACCGGGGTCGCCGTTGTTTCCTTTATCATAACAGATTAACGATCCGAATGGAAGGTTGAATTCATTGTTTTTTTTGAATACTTCGCCGCAGGAGCAAGAGATAAATACCCAAAATGATTAGCGTTACAGAACTGGTATTTCCGATGAATTCCAGGGCACGGCTTGGGTCGCCGCTGATAAACAAAGCCCATCCCACAACAGCCAGCACCCCTCCCGGTATTAATGGCCACCAGATTGTTTTACGCCAAACTAATCTGGAAAACAAGGTGATGAGTAACCAACCAAAGGCAAAGGAAACAAGCATGGTACCTGTTTTGGTAAGCGCATTCCCTGGATGATTCCATCCCCATGGAATAGCAACCCCAATCCCGGCGAAGCTTAATAAACTTCCAGGGATAATAAAGCCGAGCCATTTCTTTTTTATACCCAGTAAAGTAAAAAGGACTCCCAACCCAACAGAGGTGAGGAGGGTGATGCGCCACCAGGAAATGGGTTGAGTCATCAATCCCACACCTGTGGTTAATAATATTACAGCCGGAAAAAGTGCCCACCAGCTTTCTCGACGGGTCATCTTAGGGATTGAGATGGAAATACCCAAAAAGCCAAGTCCTGTGCCTGTGCATACCCTGGCGGCGATTCCCCAAAAAGACTCCACAGGCGCAGGAATAATCGTATAGGACAGCCCAAGCCAAAAACCGGCTGTTAACCAGCCGGCGATTAACAACCCGGGCATTTTCAGAAATTGCCCCCCGCTGATTAATACCAGAGCTGCAGCCAGAAAAGAAAAAACTGTTACCAGGTTAGATTGAATTGCCAGCCCGAACAGGGCTACCCCACCGCCCAGAATCAAAGACAACCCCACCAGACTTTGCCAGGATTGAAACGTTTGTTTTACAACAACCCATCGTTTATGCATGGTTCTTAAAGAATATCATTTTTGATGAAATTGAGATGTGACTTCAGTCACAATTTCAATAGATTTGCCTTCGGTCTTAAGGGATTATACCCAGTTCGCGAGCCCGAATTACCGCCTGGAGACGATCTCTGGCGTTTAATTTAGACAGGATACTAGACAGATGATTCTTAACCGTCCCCTCAGAAATGACCAGTTTTTCTGCGATTTCCTTATTACTGTCACCAGAAGCAACCAGTAAGAGGATCTCTAATTCTCTTGGGGAAAGAGCATCTATCATTTCGGGGGTGCGATTGGAGGTGGAGCGGGGGATTTTCGAGAACTCAGCGATTACTTTGGCCGTGATCGCAGGAAGCAAAAAATATTCTCCCCTGGATGCGGCACGGATAGCCTCAACCAATTTGCTGGAAGAAACATCTTTCAAGAGATATCCAATCGCTCCTGCGCGTAATCCATCAAATACCAGTTCGTCATCATCAAATGTTGTGAGCACAATTACCTTACAGGAGGGTAAACTTTCTTTGAGCAGGCTTGTGGTTCGTACTCCATCGAGAACTGGCATTCGCAAATCCATTAACACCACATCCGGGTGTAATTGAACGGCTAACCGCAACGCTTCTTCTCCATTGGCGGCTTCACCAACGACTTCAAAGTCTTCATAAACAGAGAGTAAGGTTCGTAGACCTTCCCGGAATAACGCCTGGTCATCGACTACAAGAATTTTTATCGTCATTTTATCCTGGTAACCTGATTTCTATTTCAAACCCTTTTCCTCTTTCCGAATGAATCTGGAACATCCCGTCCAAAAGATTAACCCGTTCACGCATCCCAACTAATCCAAATCCACCTCGGATATCTTCGCTTCCAATGCCGTCATCCCAGGCTTTTACAAGAATTTCGTGCTCATTTGTGAAATCTATCAGGAATGTATATGTTGTCGCCTGGGCATGCTTCAGGGTGTTACTAATGCTTTCTTGAACAACCCGAAGAAGGGTTAAATTCATCTCTGGAGGCAGATTTCGGGGGTGACCTACCAGTTTAAATTGAGTAATAAGACCGGCTGTTTGGGCTTCTTTTATAATTTTAGGAATCTGGTTGAGCACACTCGGGGTATCTGATGGATTTTCGCGTATGGCAGCCACGGACTGGCGAACATCCAGTAATGCTCGCTGGGTAATCTTTTCGGCGTTCTGAAGTAATTCCATGCAGCGCTGTGAATCTGTGGGCAAGACCGCCTGAGCGGCTTTAATTTGCATGTTTAATGCGGTGAGATGATGCCCAATTCCATCATGGATCTCTCTTGCTACACGGTTTCGTTCGCGCTCAATGGCAAGCTCTTCTACCTGTGCGGCATACTGACGAAGCTGCTGATTAGCTTCGGTGAGGTGTTCGGCCAGTTGTTGAATTTCTCTTTTGGCCTGGTCTTCTGAAACCGCCATGCGAACAAAAATCAAGACAAAAATTTGGGCGGCAATGAAGAGTGGAAGATTGGTTAGAACAGAATCCCAATTTCCTGAATACCCTCGCAACACCAGAGTGTAGGAAACAGCCACAAGACCATTAATAAAAAATCGCCAATTTTCTTCAAGAATGACTGCGCTTTGCCCCACCAGTGGCAACAGGATCATCGCGTTAAACCCTGTGGCTCCGCCCCAGAAGAGAATGGCATTTCCAATCACAATTTGCAGGATGAAATACACCATTTTCTCCCAGAGGTTGTTTCGATTGGAGATATATGCGTACCCGTATACACCAATACCGATATAAACGATCCCAAGCAGGATAATCGTAATCATCCAGAGGGTTGAAATTTCGCTGACATGGCTGAATGTTGAAAAAAGGGCGGCAAGGACGACCAGCGCAAAAGCCAGGTCTCCTATTCCTTCATTTTTGTAAAAAACGTTCAGCCTATTCATTCTTTGAATTATAGCAGCCGTAACCTTAATCCTCACTTTGGAATTATAATTATTAAAATTTCCTTTCACAGGAGAATTGAGATTATGCCTCTTTACGAGTATGTGTGTCAGGATTGTGGTGAGCATTTTGACGCGCTTCGTTCTTTTAAAGAAGCTGACCAGCCTATCCGATGTAAAAGCTGTTTTTCCGAGAGAACCATTCGAGCCATATCGGTCTTTTATGCTTCGTCAGACGGGAGAGCGATTGCCACGTCGGGGGGTGGGTGCAGTGGTTGTGGCGGAGGATCTTGTTCTTCTTGCGGTGGGCATCATTAATTTTTTTTCTTGCCAGTGATAAAACCCATTTTCAAACATCAACTTGTCCTGATCACCGGTGGCTCCAGTGGTATTGGCCTGGCGACGGCAAAACGAATGGCCTCGCTGGGGGCTGATGTGGTGATCGTTTCTCGTAATGAAACCAGGCTTGGTTCTGCCAGCGAGGATATTCGTGCCCACTGTATAGCGCCTGATCAGTTGGTTCTCAGGTATCAGGCAGATGTATCGGACTATCAGGCAGTGTCTGATTTGGCTGCCCGGGTAATTCGAGATGTTCGCATTCCCGACATTTTAGTGAATTCTGCAGGGGTGGTTCGCCCTGGTGAGTGTGTTAATCTTGATCCTGAGCTTTACCGCTGGATGATGGATATAAACTTTCATGGCACGGTGAATGTGATTAAGGCGTTTTTACCCTCGATGATGGAACGTAAATCAGGGCACATTGTAAATATCTCATCCATTGCTGGTTTTCTTGGTGTATACGGATACACTGCGTACGGGGCGAGTAAATTTGCGGTAAAAGGGTTCAGCGATTCTCTCCGTCTCGAGTTACAACCTTATCATATCAACGTTTCGATCGTCTTTCCACCTGACACTGAGACCCCCCAGCTTGAGGAGGAACGCCTGTATAAACCCCCTCTCCTGGTAGCTTCAGAAGAGGGTACATCTTCTATATCAGCCGATGCGGTTGCCCGTGCCATTGTTAAAGGTATTCAGCGAAGGCAGACCATCATTACCCCGGGCTTTTACAGCACATTATATTTTCATCTGGCTGCTCTCACGGGCGGAGGATTGATTTACCGCATCATGGACTGGGTTATGGCCGATGCCCGACGAAAACTCAAACGGAATCCAGGCAAATATACTCAACCCCACAAACAAAAGCCAAATTAAAGTCGTGATCGATAAATGTACCAGTTGCAACCAAACAGGTGCCAATAAAACCACGTTCAGTAATCCCAGCCCCCATTGCAAAACGATCAGAAATATCATCCAATTACCCAACTGCTTTACAAATTTCCATGGGTATCGGCTTCGAAGCCAAATGCCAAACCCAATCAAGTATCCTCCCGCAAGAATGGCAATTACAGGATGAAATACTCGCAGTCTCAATAAAATATGGGCAGTGGTATCGAAATCCTGCTGTAGCCCTTCCGCCAGAGAGCTGACAGGAAAAAGAGTATCCCCCAGAGCAGTTACCGCACCACTGGCGCCAAGGAATAGCATACCACCTGCCCCAAGAAGGCTTAGCAGGCGGGCTTGCCTGTCTTTTGGAGCCTTTTGGGGTGCACCGAACGAAAGCCACCAGGAGGTAATTCCAATACTGGCAATTAGCAGGAAAGTATTGACCAGATGAGCCATCATGGAGAATGCCCGGGCCATTGAATCGTTATGGGCTACCAGTTCGAAGAGCACCAATCCAGCGCCAATTAAAGATTCAGTAATAATAAAGAATCCTGCCAGGGCAGCGCTCACCCTGATGGGACTTCCTCTTTGAGAACGGCGCCAAATCCATGTAATAAGAATAACGATTAAGAGAACGGTGAACCCACTGGTGACACGGTGGGTAAATTCCACAATAGTTTCGGTCGCGGGGTTTTGAGGAATCACCACGCCATTACATAATGGCCAATGAGACCCGCATCCTGCACCTGATCTTGTGGCTCGAACATAAGCGCCAAACACAATCACCAAAAGGTTGTAGACCAATACAAACCAGCTGAATCTCTTGAGAGAGTTTGAAATTGTATTTTCCATTACAGGAGACGATCTCCTCTCATGCTTCTTAATATCCGTATTCTACTCGAACTCTTCACAACTCTCGAAATTAAGTAATATGACTTCGTTCTTTCAAGCACGCTTGAGATTGTGACTCCAATCACATCTTTTATGAGAGAACAAATTTTATACTGAGCCTGATCCTATACTTCCATACTCCTGAGGTGTTGGAATGAACGCTTTGCTTATCTATCCGGAATTCCCTGATACGTTTTGGTCCTTCAAACATGCTCTGCGGTTTATTCGAAAGAAAGCATCTTCTCCACCGCTTGGTCTGCTAACTGTGGCTGCCCTTCTCCCTGAAGGTTGGAATAAGCGTATCATTGACCTCAATACGAGACATCTGTCAGATGCGGATATTGCCTGGGCTGATCTGGTTTTCGTATCAGCGATGGTAGTCCAAAGAAAATCCACTTATGAAGTGATCCATCGTTGTAAGTTGGCCGGTAAAAAGATTGTGGCTGGGGGGCCTCTATTTCTGGGAGAATGGGAAAAATTTCCAGAGGTAGATCATTTTGTACTTAATGAGGGAGAACTCACCTTGCCCGTTTTTCTTCGGGATCTTGAAAGAGGTTCTCCTCAACATGTGTATACCACGACAGAATATGCTGATATCACACAGTCACCTATTCCTCAATGGGAGTTAATCGATACGCGGTATTATGATTCGTTGAGTATTCAGTATTCTCGAGGTTGCCCCTTTAATTGTGATTTTTGTAATGTCACTGCGATGCTTGGCCATCGCCCGCGCACCAAGACGGCTCGTCAAATTATTGCCGAATTAGATACAATGTACAACCTGGGCTGGCGTAGAAATATCTTCTTTGTTGATGACAATTTCATTGGCAATCGAAAGCAGATTAAAGAAGAAATTCTACCGGCCCTTATTGAATGGAGAAAAGGTAAAACCGGGTGCAGTTTCATTACAGAAGCATCTATTAATCTGGCGGACGACCCTGAGCTGATGAAAATGATGGTAGAAGCGGGGTTTACTTCAGTTTTCGTAGGAATTGAAACTCCTGATGAAGAAAGCCTGGCAGAATGTAATAAAGGACAAAATCTCCGCCGGAATCTGGTGGAAAGTGTGCATACACTGCAACGATGGGGCCTTCAGGTTATGGGAGGATTCATTGTCGGTTTTGATAGTGATCGTCCTTCCATTTTTCAACGTCAGCTAGAATTCATCCAGACCAGTGGTATTGTGACCGCCATGGTGGGCATGCTTCAAGCTCCTTATGGTACCAAACTATATCAACGCATGGAAGAAGAAGGCCGATTGATTCAGGACATGACAGGTGATAACACCGATGGGTCAACAAATATTATTCCGCGCATGGGTTTAGAAACTCTCAGGCAAGGGTATCAGCAACTTTTGGATGAGCTTTACAGCCCCAAGCGGTTTTACGAACGTGTACGTGTGTTTCTGGAGACATATAACCCTCCCAGGGTGAATGTTACACTTCATCTGGAAGAAATTTATGCGTTTTTTGCCTCTGTATGGCGACTGGGAATTGTTGGTAAAGAGAGAAAAGAATACTGGCGATTATTTTTCTGGACGTTACTTAAATATCCGCGAAAGTTTGCTCTGGCAATAACCTTTGCGATCTATGGGTACCACTTCAGAAGGGTAAATCGAGCCCAAAGTACCTAAGGATAGTTACCGGTCGGGTTCGGCATTTATAGCTGGATAAGGGATTTGCAGATTATTTTGCAAATCCCTTATATAATGGTGTTTATGAACACGGCTGGCATCCAGGAGTACATCGAAAAAAATCTTAAGCATAACTTGATCGTCAACGCTTTAGATGGCTTTGCCTTCTGGTGGGGATATAGTTTTTACTCTCCAACTGTAATTTTGCCGGTATTTATCACTCACTTTACATCAAACCCAGTTGTTCTGGGCCTTATTCCCTTTCTTTCAACTGCAGGGTACTTAATTCCACAATTATTTACATCTCGTTGGGTTGAACGGGAAAAAATCAAAAAAAGAATCCCGGTCAATTTCGGTTTTTTTCTGGAGCGCCTTCCAGTGGCACTTTTTGTCCCCGCCACATTGTTGTTTGCAAATTCTGATCCGGCGATAGTAACTACCGTGACTATCTGCTTATTTGCGTGGCATTCGATTGGTGCCGGGGGAATTCTGGTGGGCTGGCAGGAGATGATAGCCAAAGTCATTCCAACCCGAGTACGAGGCCGTTTCTTTGGCGTGACCAATTTCCTTGGCATGGGAGGGGGGATTCTGGGCGCAGGCATCGCAACCTGGATGCTGGGAGCCTTCCCTTTCCCGATAGGATTTGTCTGGGCTTTCGCTCTGGGAGCCGGATTCAACCTGCTGTCCTGGTTTTTCCTGAGTTTAACCAGAGAACCTCCAGACCCATTTAATAAAGAAACTATTTCATTGTCGGATTATTATCGTAACATCCCCTCTTTGTTGAGAGATAACCCGAATTTCGTTCGTTATATTATCAGTCAGGTGGTGATTGCACTCAGTGGAATGGCCAATGGCTTCCTGATTGTTTACGCAATTCAGCATTGGTCATTACCTGATGCTTTTTCTGCTTCTTTTATGGTGGCCTATACAGTTGGTCAGGCGGTAGCCAATCCTGCGCTTGGATGGCTGGCAGACCGCAGAGGCTATAAGCTAATTTTAGAAATCAGTATTGTACTGGGGATTGCTGCGTTACTGGTCGCTTTTGTTGCACCAAATCCCTCATGGTTCTTTGCTGTGTTTTTTCTGCGTGGGGTGAACGCCAGTGGCAATTACCTGGGTAGTATTTCAATTGCTATGGAGTTCAGCAGGCCAGAAACACGTCCTACTTTTATTGGACTGGCAAATACTATTCCCGGTATTGCTGCAGGTGTTGCCCCTCTGTTGGGGGGATGGCTTGCGTTGGAGACCAGCTATCCGGTAATTTTTATAGTGTCAGCTGTAATTGGTTTCATGGGATTTGTTGCATTACACTGGACAGTTAAGGAACCTCGCTTTCTTTCCCAAAACGATGTTTTATTGGCAAATTAATGGCTTATCAGGCCTGCCCCGATGCAGCTGAAATGGTTGAGATAGCGCAACCTGAGGTGTTGGGGTTGCGTGGGCAATTTGTATATTCTGTGTGTATTGGGTAAAGTATCGCTGAAGGTTACATCCCAATCTGTCCAGTGTTCGGAGTGGCGATGGTAAAGGGCAGATGTGAGTGGCTTCCGGCATTGGTCAGGTTTTGAGTGAAAAATCTCTCTGGCGTAGTGGGAACAATCATTTTATATGCCGATCCATCCGGACAGTATGAACACGAACAGCGATCCCAAAATCATGCCAATGGCAGTAAAGTGTTCATGTCCATATTCACGCGCGGCTGGAATTAGTTCATCAAGTGTGATAAAAACCATGACGCCGGCGGCGAAGGCAAGGGCGCCGGGTACCAGACCCTGGAACGAAACCAGGAACAGGCTTGCCAGAAACGCTCCCACTGGTTCTGCAAATCCTGACAGGAAGGCTATTCTAAAGGCATCCCGGCGAGATATCCCACCTCGATACAGTGGAAGGGCTGTGGCAATACCTTCTGGAATGTTGTGTAGCAGGATAGCCAAAGCAACCAGCAGGCCAAATTTGGGGCTGTTTAAATAACCGGCGCCAACGGAGATTCCTTCTGGAAGGTTGTGAATAGTAATCCCCACAGCCAACAAGAGGCCAGTATTGACGAGTTGGATGTCAAAATTCTGGCAACGGCGACGAAGCCGCCCGTATCGGTGTTTCCCGAAGTGAAATGTTTCTTGTTGGCCCGGGTATGTGGCTTCAGTACCTGGGATTTCCTTCTCTCCGAATCGAATGTGGGGAGAGAAGTGATCGATGAGGAACATAAAAGTGGCACCTGTACCAAACCCGAAGGCGGTTACCCATGGGCCGGCAAGTTCCCATGCCCGATTGACCAGTTCCAGGAAAGAAAGGCAGATCATGACCCCTGCCGTGATACCCATGAGCAAGCCGTAAAACCGCCTTCCCGGCTGGTGGATCATGGCGATCAGCCCGCCCAGTCCAGTTCCAAGGCTGGCCACCAGGCTGATCAGCAAGACGTTGAGCGTGGGATGGATGGAGGGGATCATGTTTCAGGAATCGTTGAAGTGGTCTATGGATCATTAAAGAACAGGGCAGCCTATTATTTCTGGGAAGGCTCTGGGGCAGAGGGGGATAGTTTTCTGGCCGGGAGGGCGTTTTTAATGCAGTAATTCGGTGTGATCGATCAATTTTCCGTCCAGGAACGCCCGGATGGCAATTTCAACTTCCGTCAGATCGGTCACGATTGGCTGGATGTTGAGGCGGCGCAGACTGTCATAAGCGCCTCTGCCCATACCGCCACAGATCAATACCTGGCAATCGGCAATGACCTCGGCCATACTGGCGTGTCTGTGGTGAGAGGCTTCATCCTGCCCGTGACTGGTTGAATGATGCTCTTCGGTGTGTAATGAGCCGCTCAGGGAATGATGGCCCGGTTTGTTCCGCATTTCTCGATCAGTGATTTCTCCCTTTTCAATGTTCAGAACCAGATAGTAGGGTGCACGACCAAAATGCCGACTGATCGTCTGGCCGTCTTCAGTGGTGATGGCAATTTTCATGGTTAACTCCTTATTGAATATATTGGATGGAAAATGTCGGCCAACGGGCTCGTCCCGCAGGTCGGACGGATGGAGGACGAGCAAGAATTGGGCGAGGTTTTCTCCTGGATTTCCCCAGCAATGAGGAAGATGGGCTTCGAAGGCCAGGCTATCTCCAGTTTGGAGAAGATAATCTTCTTGTTCGATTCGATATTGAAGGGTGCCCTCAAGACAATAAACGAACTCGTAACCGGTGTGGACAATCTGATGATCACCGCTATTTGTGCCTGGTGGTAGGGTGATGATTAAGGGTTGTATGGCATTAGAGGTGAGGTCTTTGCCCAGGTTTTGCATCTGAGCGCTCCCTATAGCAATCTGGGGACGTTGCCAAGAGGGCGTGAAAACGACTCGTTTTTGTGCTGGTTCTGAGGTGAAAAAGTCTGTGATGGGCACTTTCAGTGCCTGGGCGAGTTGTTGCAGAGTGCTTACAGAGGGGGAGGACTTTCCACTTTCGATGAGACTGAGTGTGTTTACATTTAACCTGCTGAGATCTGCCAGCTTGCGCAGAGAGAGGCCGCGACGGGTACGTAATTCGCGCAGTTTTTGTCCCAATGTTTCTTCCATAGTAGGTGGTACTGAAAGGGTAGAAGCCATCTGCTTTCCGATACTGGATAAATCCTAAAAAGACACTAAAATTATAGTACAAAAACGTAATTAAAGCACTGTTTTATAACATTAAAATAATACAAAGATTGGTATTTCCAAATCGATAATATTTATATCTCGAAAATATTCTCATAAATACTATTGACAAAACAAGAATAGATTGCTATTATTTAGGTGTAATTTGTGCGAAGTAAGGAGGTGAATCTCGCGTGCCAAGACATCGAAGAGGATGGGTGATGGGAATGGCTTCCCACTGCGAAGAACGTCATTCGCCGCTTACGGCTTCGATCCTGGAACCCGCTTTGCTGGTTTTACTGAAAGCGCAGCCCCGCCACGGGTATACCTTGCTTTCAGACCTGGCGTCACTGGGTCTGAACCTGCTCCATCCCAGTGTGGTGTACCGTGCCTTACGTGAGATGGAAGATCTGGAGTGGGTGCAGTCGGGCTGGGATACGGATCAGACCCAGGGACCTCCACGCAGGGTCTATCGTCTGACGACACAGGGTGAGGAAGCATTGCGAAACTGGCAGGAGGAATTGCAAAGGATGCAAGAGCTGATTGGACGGTTGTTAGCGCTTTCTCAATCTTGAGAAAGGGAAGAGTTTGTTGTTCTATTCGGTTTGTTTTATAAAAAAGGAGGTTGTTGATGCCTGGTATGGATCGAACTGGTCCTTTGGGAAATGGCCCTGTGGGTAGAGGCATTGGGCCCTGTAGTGGAAGTAATGTTCCTGCTTTTTGGGGAAGAGGTAAAAGATTCCTGCGGGGAGGAGGGGTAGGCCCGGGCCTATGTTTGGGGGATATTCCGGCCCCGGAGCGAGCTTCCCTGGAGGTCTGGAGGGATGCTTTAAAAGCCAGACTTGAATGGGTTGAAAAGCGCCTTGAGACCCTCCGGCAGGCGGAGAAGTAAACACCTTCGTGTTGATTAACCTGGCCATTCTATGTGAAATCCACTCATGGGATGGCCAGATATTTTTATTGTTACCCGCTTTTATGAGGTCTGAATGCGTCTCCAGGCCTGAAGGAAGTAAACCGTCCATGAGAGCATATCGCTTCCGCGCGGCTTTTCTATATTGAATTTAGGAAGCATCCAGATGGCTATGTAAAAATGAACTGGGTGAGATCCACCCGGCCATCAGCAGATGGAAGTAAACCGGCGTCAGGCCGGGAAGGATGAAAGGGAGGCTGATATTCAGGCTCTGGATCATTCCAATGAGCACTCCCAGGATGAACATTAAGGTAGTTTTCAGGTACCAGCGCACGACCATTGATGTGGAAGGCAATTGTCCTTGTCAAGGAGCCGGGCGGGTTGAGAGTACTTGTTTCAGGCGCTCACGCAGCATCTCTATGGTGGGAAAGCCTTTCAACCTTGCAGGGGTATGATAAATCCGACAGCTTAATGAATAGTCTTCACGTTCCTCTGGCCACAGGTCCACGCCGTGTGCGCGGAAAGATGGAGATCCCAAAAAGCGTTCCTTCCGGGCCTGTTCTGAGGTTTCAATTTTCACCAGGTTGATTGAACCGTTTATCTCTTCTGCTTCGAGTGCGGCCTCTAGATTGGCGAATGCCTCCTTCCAGGTTGGGCACTCATCCATGTATAGCAATTCAACTATAAGCATCGATTTTCTCCCGATTGTGATATACCCATTTTAATCTACCTGGTGTATTATGGTGGGGTTGGGAAACAGAAAACATAACTTTACATGAGGGTTACCGCATGGCCCTGAAGATTAAACGCATATATGAGCCTGCTGAGATTGGAGATGGGCGCCGATTCTTCGTCGAACGACTCTGGCCGCGGGGGTTCAAGAAAGAAGCGGCGAAGATAGAGGCCTGGCTTAAAGAAGTAGCTCCAAGCACCGAACTGCGACGCTGGTATGCTCATGATCTGGCCCGCTGGGAAGAGTTCACACAACGCTACCGGGCAGAGCTGGAAGCCTGTCCTTCGGCTTGGCAGTTCCTTCTGGAGGCTGCTGAGAAAGGTGATGTGACCCTGCTCTACAGCGCCCGCGATATTGAACATAATAGCGCTCTGGTGCTTCGCGATTTTTTGATGCATAATCTGGAAATACGTGCTGGCAACCGAGGGGATTGATTTTGAAGTAGGCCCCGGCAGCAGGAGGTTGCAAAAGAGAGTTTTGCTTCTTCCTCCTTGCCAGCCAAACTCACCGGAAAAGGAGAGGATCAACATGAACTCACAGGTAACCGAAACGGCCCATCAATCGGGCCAGGAACTGGGCAATAACCATAATGAAAAACTCCTGGAACGGAACGTGGTTTCTCTGGGATGGGTGGCCTTTTTTGGCGGTCTGGCCCAGGATATGATTCAGCCTGTTTTGCCCATTTTCTACACCTCGGTGTTGGGGCTGAGCAAGGAATTCATCGGGTTGATTGAAGGCTCGCTTACCACCATTGTCAGCCTGATGAAGATTGGGGCGGGGTATCTTTCAGATGCCCTGGGTGTACGAAAAGCAATTGTGTTTGTGGGATATGCGTTTTCGGCAGTGGCTCGCTTTGGTCTTGGGCTGGCAACCAGTGGAGCAGCCGCTTTTGGTCTACGGTTGACAGATGGAGTGGGCAAAGGATTAAAAGATGCCCCACGCGATGCATTGGTAGCGGGTTCAGCCGGACACCGCAAGCTGGGGCTGGCGTTTGGTATTCAACGTACACTCGACACTCTCGGTTCGGTGGCCGGGCCATTGATCACTTATGGTTTACTTCGGTTGTGGGTGAATCATCCCAACCGGTATAGAGAAGTTTTCCTGACGGCTGGCGCACTGGCATTCATTCCGCTGATTATCATCGGGTTATGGGTGAAAGAAAGAAAACAACCCGTCAGTAAACAAATCCTGTCGCTCTCGGCGCTTAAAGGACCGTTTGCAGGTTTTCTGGGTATCATGTTGTTGTTCACCCTGGGCAATTCGTCAGATGCATTTTTAATCTTACGCGCTGAGGATGTGGGGGTCTCGGCTACAAGTATTCCACTGGTGGTGGCGCTGTTTAATCTGGTTTCGGCCCTCACAGCCATTCCTGCGGGGCGACTTTCAGACCGGATTGGACGCCGGCGGGCGATCACCATTGGCTGGGGAATTTATGCGGCGGCCTACCTGGGGTTTGCAGTGGCCAGTCAGGCCTGGATGGTGTGGTTGTTCTATGCGTTCTACGGCCTCTATTATGCTTTCACGGAAGGCTCAGCCAAGGCCATGGTGGCTGAGCTGGTACCCGAGGCCAGCAGGGGCTCAGCTTACGGATTGTTTAATGCATCTGTAGGAGTGATGGCCCTGCCTGCCAGTGTTATTGCCGGGTATTTATGGAACTGGTCTCCAGCAGCGCCGTTTGCATTTGGGGCACTGATGGCCTTTCTGGCATTTGTAGCGCTCTGGTTCCTTCCAAAGCCAAAAGTAGTTTAGGGGTATACTGTTGGGCGCGGTTTGCATCCCGGTGGCATCTTTCAGTATGTGGTCTTGTATTGCGCATAGCCATTTCGTAACACACAAAAAACCCAAAAGCAAAGCAACAAAGCAACAAAGCAACAAAGCAACCCAAGTCCTCCCCGGCTCACGAGAAAAGATGAAAAATTACCAACCTATAATGAGTTTTGATGAAGAAACTGCCGCCATTTATGACCAGACCGCCCAACGCGGAGATGAAGCCGAAACAGTGGCTTTTCTGAAAGACCTGGCAGGTGATGGACCTGCTTTAGAACTGGCCATTGGTACTGGACGAATTGCTCTGCCGCTGGCGGCTGAAGGGGTAAAGGTGATGGGAATCGACCTTTCACTTCCTATGCTTCAACGCCTGCATGACAAACCAGGGGGAGAGCATATTGAAGTGACAGTGGGAAACTTTGCAGACGTGCCCGTAGAGGGTAAATACCGGCTAATTTACCTGGTATTCAATACCTTCTTCAATTTGCTCACACAGGATGAACAGGTACGCTGTTTTGAGAATGTGGCAAAACACCTCATGGATGAGGGGGTGTTTGTCCTGGAGGGTGGAGTGCCAGCCGAGTTTTACCGCCTGCGCAATTATCAGTACGTGGATGCTGAAGCAGTGGAAGTGGATGGAGTACGGCTGGATGTAGCGCGCTTTGACCCGGTGACTCAGTTGCTGGAAGAAAGCCATATTACGTTTGGGCCAGCCGGGGTGCGCCTGAATCCTATCGTCACACGGCTGGTCTGGCCCTCTGAGCTTGACCTGATGGCCCGCATTGCCGGTTTGAGGCTGAAGGAACGCTGGGCAAGCTGGAGACGAGAGCCTTTCACCGCCAATAGCCGAAACTGCATTTCAGTCTACGGGCGTTGAGGGCAGGTACAGGCGGGGAAAGCGAAAGAATCCAGCCGCAATTGCAGAGACAGAGGAGGCGGCGGTTTGAAAACCTCCAGCACCTCATCTACGGCACGCTGAACCAGGCGGGCATATCGTTCCAGGTCGAGCGCTTCTGGCGGCGGCTGGGTCACGCTTATCCCCTGACGTGTGAACCAGAAAAATAAGCGCATCCCGGGCCGAATGGTCACTCCCCTCTCATGCAACTGCCGGGCCGCCTGTGCTGCCGGTCCAGGCCTGAGGCAGATCTCTGGTCGCTGACGTAGTTTTACCGCCACCTTCAAATCTTCCGCAGGCACGTCTCGCCGTGCCAGACGGCTCAGCTGCGCCTTCGCAAAGGCCCGGGCCGCCTCTGCATGTTCTTCGGGGTTTTCGGACTGTGCGAGCAGGCTGAGGAGATGCCACTGTGTTTCGGCCACAAAGCGCGGTGTATCATGCCGGCGTAAGGCCAGCCCGCGCACTTTTACCCGGCCATCGTTGAAGGCTCCAAAATAGCGGTTGGGAACTGGAATACTCGGATGCCTTCTGGCAGGCGGGAAGACCAGCCATTGGTAGACGCCTTCCAGAGTTACCGGAATGCCCGTCTGGCGTTCAATGGCAAGAAGCAGGGGGGTGAAATCCTCTTCCCGGGTGCTCTTTGCATGCCAAACGAAGAGGCTATCTACATACATGTGCAGGACGGTAAAACCCAGCTCTTCAGCAACCTCCTTGGACTGTAATAAGAGCTCACGGCTGATACCGGTCACCGCCTCATGCGACTCGACTCGTCCAAAGCGGGCATTCTTGTAGCCCAGATAACCAAAGCATACTACCAGCAGCCACTTGAGAGCCTTCTGGCGCGCCTGAAGCAGGGGTACACGGCAATCACGACGATCGAGTGTGCATAAAAAACGTTTAAGGGCAGTGCGCTTTTCCAACAGGGGGCGTAACGTGCGTGGAACCAGCCCTGAAGTGGCGTCATGGTACCCCAGAGTTTCGGGAGAAATATTGTGGTTGACCATGATGTAAGGGTACATCGAGGTGAAATCGATCTCGGCTACGTATTTGTGCACTCCGATTAAAGGCTGGTAGATCAGTCCACCTCGGTCATGTTGGATAAGATCATTCAGTGTACGGGGGGTTTCGGCCTGAGCCTTGGCAACCGGGATAAGTACCCGGTCACGCAGAGCAGTGTGCATTTGCATGGCTGTAATGCCCGCCCCCGGAGACTTGCGGGCGGCTTCTTGCACGCCCAGACCAGTCACGCGCGCCAGTTCCAGCACCCCCTCCAGTCCGATCTCACCAAACAGGGCGGCGTTGCAACGGTCTATATGCCAGCGTCCGAAGAGGTGAGCCTGCCGGGCGCGATAGAGCACCTGGCCGTATGCAAACAGACTGCGCTCGCGCTGAAAGGCTACCGGCATGATGGGGTCACGGTTGGGGTTGAAGTGCGGAGCTGACTCTCTTAGAAACGCGAAGAACCAGGCATCACCGTAGTCCGTCAGAATTACATCCGGGTCGTATCGTTGGAGAATGGCCTGAAAGTTTGCCAGAAAGGCACGTAGTGGCTGTAATGCCAGATGGTAAACCCACGTGCCGCAATGCAGCATGAGGGTTGAGGGAAGCTTGAGGGCAGGGTCAGAACTGCATGTTAATTCCATGACCCGCAGGGGTGGTTGAGAGGGCACCAGTTCCCAGGGAGATTCGAGTGGTTCCAGGGAAATTAAAGATTGGCCGTCGGTTTGGAAGCGACAGTACCCCAGAAGCGGAACACCGGTGTATGCCATGAAGCGTACCCCCAGAGGCACATCGGCATCGTAGTAATCCAGGTGAGGGAAGGTGGTGCTCAACTGGTGATAGAGTGCTCCGGCCTGCCCCGGCGTAGGCGCCGTGAGCGACAGGAGTATCTGCTCGCGACCGAAAAGATCGGCACGGACAGCGCGGGCTTTTTGAACAGAGGAGTCGGTCACTGCCCGCCAGGCTTGCCGCAGGTGCTCAGGGCGACCACCGGCATAAAAAGTTACCGGGAAATCCATCGGAAGCAACCAACGCTGGCCGTCTTTCCCAAGCAGCCAGCAGACCAACTCGCCGCTCGGGCGAGTGTAGACATCCAACAGCCAGCCCAGAATCTCAGCGCGCATCAGGATGGAACATACCAAAAGATTGTTCAAGGTCGGCTACCCGCTGGTTCAGGTGAGCGATTTGGCGGTGTTGTTCCAGGAGCATGGCCAGCAGAGCAACTTCGAAAGGCAGGAGTGCCTGTGCTTCTGAAATGGCCGCAATGTGAGCGTGTGCCGAGGCCATGAGACCATCGAAAAGAACCTGATCTTGACGGCGCAGCGTGCGGCGAAAACGTTGTAACATGGCTTCGGTCTCATTAAGATGCTGGGTAATGGTGGCAACAGTGCGTCCCATAAGATTGACCTCATAATAATCGGGGTTGAGAAAGAACAGGAGTCGGTTCGGGATCGAGGAAAATTACCGAGGCGGAATGGCAGACAGCTTCAAAAAAACCGCGGCGGGCGGGGCTGGGCGGCGGTCTGACGGTGATAAACAGTGGGGTAGTCTGCCGCAGGCGCTCCAGATGGGCCAGGCTATGCCTGAGCAAGACTCTGGCCTGGGGCAGGGGGAGCGTTTCGTCATAGAAGGTGGCCAGCAGGTCGAGCACTACCAACGGGGTCGAGAAAGCTGGAGCGGCTTCGAGAGCTGCTACCACCTGATGAGCTGTGAAAGCGCGTTGAAGGTGAATATGCTGAGCGCATGTTTCGGTTTCGGTGGTATGCTCGCGCAGGAAATGAGCCAGGCAGTAAGGCTGGAGGCGATTGCCAGCATCGATCACCTCTAGGGGGCCGCGCAGAGCCAGCCATGCTACCAGGCGGTTAGCTTTGTGGGTCACAGCCTGTGCACCACAAAGCACTACCAGGGTATTCGTATCCAGATAAGGGGCCAGGTTCATCATCCCTATCGTACTCTGGCTGGAGGCACTCAGCCATTCCCACAGGGGTGAAAAAGGGGGGGATTGAAGGATTAACCCAAGGGGGGAGAAGCGACTCAGACCCAGGCAGAGAAATCCCACTCACTCAACAACAGGTTTAACTCCGCTTTGGTATGCACACCGAACTTGGCTGTAGCCGCGCGGAGGTGCGTTTTGACGGTGTCGGGTGAGATGCCCATGCGGGAGGCAATCTGGCGGTTGGTGAGTCCCAGACAGGCCAGGGCAACAACCTGCTGCTCGCGTGGTGTCAGCATTTGCCAGCATTGCCAGAGTTCATCGCGCCGCGAAAGGGCCTGCAAGCCAGTGGCGAGAAGGTCGTTAGCCAGAGCCTCTTCAGAGATACCCGTCTGGCGGGAGAGCGCATCAAGGGTGTTGAGGAGGTGAGAATCGAGAGCAAACTCCCGCCGCTCAGAGGTCGGATCACTGCCGTTCCACCAGGCGCGTAATCGCTCCCAAAGACTCATAAAATCATTGTAATAGAACATTAGTTCTGTGTCAACGAGATAGGAGCAAAAAAATAACTATCGGGTAACCATTGGCCTGTGATGCTTGCTAGAGATAAGCAGTGTAGAGAGCATGTTTCCATTGAGCCTGAGGTACTTCAGTGCGGGAAAAGCAGGCCTTTTAATATACTAATTCTAACCTTAATCGCCATAAATCAAAGAAGGGATGGTCTTTTTGGTTTAAGATAGAGGGCGAAGAAAATTCCCATCCCATGGGAATATGGCTTTGCGGTTGATCGCAGGTGCCGAAATCGTTAAAGAAACGGGTATAGCAAGGAAGGTGTAGAATGGAAGCAACACAAATATTGCTCGAAGAGTCAGGTTATTCAACGCGTGCTGAATGCGCTGGAGGCGGCTGCCCTTAGAGTGGAAGAAGGGGGAGAGATAGAGCCAGAGTATTTTCTGGAAGCAGCGCAGTTCGTACGCGGCTTTGCTGATGGTTGTCATCATCAAAAAGAAGAAAAAATTCTCTTTACCGAAATGGCCAGGTATGGTATGCCCGTGGAGGGTGGGCCGATTGGGGTAATGTTGAGCGAGCATGAGCAAGGGCGTGAGGCCATCCGTGCCATAGTGAGTTTTGCGGAACGCTGGGCAAAAGGAGAACCTGCCGCGCGGGAAGAAACAGCCAGGCATGTCCTTGGTTATGTGGCCCTGCTCCGCCAGCATATTTAACGTGAATTCGGGATAAGACGAGGATCTCCAAAGGGAGTAAACTTTTGTCACCACAACAGAAGTCGAAACCCAAGGAGACCCTCAATGGAGAGTTTACTCGTTTTGTTCTGCGATGTCGATGATTTCTGCCAGGCATTTCTACCCATTTGGAACCAGCAACTGCTGGCCAGTGGGCAGAAGCAGCGCCAACGGGCTCGTTCATT
>NZ_DF967965.1:1296844-1402022 GCF_001050195.2 Anaerolinea thermolimosa | reverse complement strand
GAATATCTCCCAAATCGAGCATTCGCGCCATCGCAGTATCACCAACTTCTTTGTTAATGTCCTGTGCGGCTTGATCGCTTACTGCCGCCGACCGTCAAAACCTTCTTTGGGCTTGGACAATTGCCTGCCCTTGCCCGCCTAACCCGAACTCACGTTATTTACAAAGAAAATAACATCCTTTTTCCACTGGCCGAGAGAGTTATTCCCGAATCCGACCAACCCCGTTTGAGAGAGCGCTTTGAACACCTGGAACACGAAGAGACCGGAGAGGGGATTCACGAGAAATACCTGGCCCTGGCCGACCACCTGTGCAGGACAGTGTCGCTCCCGTAAAGTTTCGAGAGCTCATCTGTTTGGAGTAAGAGATCATCTGCAGATTATCCCTTTTTACCTTACAATTGATACGAATCTGTTCGATCATAGTATCCTGTCTGCCATTTTCAACAGCGTCTTACAGGAGGTTTGCCCTCACCAGGCAACTCAACTCATTTGCAATACTTCTATACATGTGGAAATGGCAAGCGTATTGTGATTGACGTGCCATATCATTTGTGCTTAATAATGAAAGGTCTTACAACGATGTCACCAAATTCTGATTGGGGAAGGGAACTGCTATGTCTTTAAAAATTCTGGTGGCTTATGCCACCCGAGCCGGCTCTACCGCTGAGATTGCCACTGAGGTTGGCGGGGTCCTCTCTGCACGTGGTTTTAGCGTGGAGATGAAGTCTTTAAAAGAAAGACCCGTTCTTGCGGGTTATCAGGCTGTGGTGCTGGGAAGCGCTGTCCGCATGGGTAGCTGGCTTCCCGAAGCTCTCACCTTTGTCAGAACCAACCAGAGTGCCCTGCAGGGCATGCCGATAGCACTGTTTACCGTGCATATGCTTAACATCGGCGAAGATGAAGCCAGTCGCACTGCCCGTGCCGGTTACACAGCGAGCGTCCGGGCGCTTTTGCCTGATGCCTCTGAGGCCTTCTTTGCCGGATTAATGGACTTCTCGCGCCTTTCTTTCTTCGACCGATTCATTGCCAGGATGGTTAAGGCCGTCGAGTCAGATCAACGCGATTGGGGGCAAATTCGTGACTGGGCCGGCAGTGTGTTTAGTGGAGTTAACGTGTTATGAACAGAGCGCTCTTCTGGCTGATACCCTCCATCTTTCTCCTGGCGCTCATCGCCGCACTGGCCGGATTGTGGCCCGCAAAAGGCACTTCCTATCCGTTGACCACCTTCCGCGGCGAGGAAGTCATGATTAACGCCCGAGGGTTGTACTTCTGGGATACGCTCAGTTCTGCTGCACAGATGCAGGCGAACGATGCGGTGACTCTCTTCCTGGGCCTGCCCCTGCTGGCAGTTTCATTCTGGCTGGCTCAAAAGAATTCTCTGCGCGGCAAGCTTCTCCTGACAGGTACACTGGGTTTCATCCTCTATACCTATGCCTCCATGTGCTTTGGCACGGCCTATAATCAGCTCTTCCTGGTGTATGTTGCGCTCTTTAGCCTGAGCCTGTTTGCCTTCATCCTGAGCATGATGTCTTTTGACCTGAAGAGACTGCCGATGCATTTTTCAGAGAAATTACCGCGCCGCTGGATTGCCGGACTGCTCTTCTTTACCGCGGCTTTCCTCTCGCTGGCGTGGCTGGGGCGGGTCGCCGCCACTTTTACACCGGGAGCCGTCCCTGCTCTTGAGAATACCACCAGCATGTTCATCCAGGCGTTGGACTTGGGGGTCATTGTACCCCTCTGTGGGCTTTCGGGAGTTCTGCTTTTGCGACAAAGTGCCTGGGGCTACCTGCTGGCATCGGTGGGATTGGTGAAATTTCTGACTTTGGGTACCGCTGTGGGTCTGATGGCACTCAATATGGCACGGGTAGGTGTACCAGTGAGCCCGATAGAGTTGATCGTTTTCCCGGCAATGGCGCTGGTAGGGGTAGGAATGACGATCCTCCTGCTCAAACATATTAAGGATCAACCGAAATGAAAGGTGATTGGAATAACCCTGCAGGTGCATTCCGGAGTGAAGAGAATAAGTGGCCAGAGGCTAAATGCAAATAGAAAGAGAGTAGATTTTTTTTGAAAATGAACCAGGGCTCTTGAAGGTTTCATTTTTCGGGCGGATCGCGGGGAAAAACAGTACTCTGCCTGACTGTTTTGAATATCCATTCACTACCGGGAGAAGGCTGAAGTGCCGCGTTTGATGCGTCCCGGTGAATTTGCGGGCCTTAACCCTGGAAAGGAAAACTATGAACAACCTGTTTCGATGGCATGTGAAAAGGATGCGGAGCACATTCAGTTGTCTGCTGTTCGGGTTCTTGCTTATTTTCCTGGCCGGTTGCGCCGTGCAACGCTCAGGCGTACCTTTGGTCGAGCGCTGGGCTTCGGTGGAGGGCGGACAGATTCAAGAGACCCGTGCCGGTGAACAATTTCCCTTTCATATCCCGGTAGACGAGGGCCTGATAATCGAAGGAGTACCTCTCACCATAAAAGTGAGTGGTAATGTCGTCAGCGGCTCGGTGCGATTTGAATTACGGCGTCCCGACGGCCAGGTGGTGTGGAACTCAGGGACAATCGGGCCGGGGGATTTTTCTATGAGCACCGAATACGTTCTACCCACCGGGCAAACCGGCACTTATACTCTGGGATTGGTTTATACTGAGCAAACGGCGGTCACCTACAATCTGAGCTGGCATGCCCTCCGGCTGGGGCCGGTCATTCTCTTGCCCGGGCTGGGGATGATCCTGGTTGGGTTGGCTTTTGTCTTTTACGCCAGGTGGCGACAGCTCCTAAACTGGCGCTATCTTCTGCTGGGTGCAATGTTCTGGGTGCTCACTGTAGCAGCCAAATTTACTGTAAGTATCCCTCTGAATCCGCTGGTCTTTAGGACGTTGGGGGTTAACAGTGAAAAGCCCTTTTCACCCGGCAACCTGGCAGCGTATCTTTATATTGGGGCACTGACGGGTATCTTCGAGGCGGGTTTATCATGGCTCATTTTAAGCAAAGGCCACTGGGGCAGGGCCAGTTGGGTACAGGCATTGACCTTTGGTATGGGTTTTGGGGTTATTGAAGCGCTCACCCTTGGCCTTTCCGGGTTGGGCAGTGCCCTGGTTGGCCTTCTTTCTCCTGAAGTGTTACCCGTTCCGACCCTGGGAAGCCTTGCCGGGCAGGCCACCCTGGTCATGGGGTTGGCTCCGGTGGTTGAGCGCCTGTCAGTTATCCTGGCTCATATTTTTTCCTGTGCGCTGATCTTCTTTGCCATTGCCCGGCGTGAAGCCCGATGGGGCTGGCTGGCCATTCTTTATAAGACTCTGCTGGATACCCCGGCTGGGTTTACTGCCTTCTGGGGTATAGGCACTGCTGCCAGAATCTGGACGATCGAGGTTGTAATTGCCCTTTTCGGTATTGTCGGGTTGTGGGGCACGCTCTGGATTGCCCGGCATTATCCATCTGCTCCTGCCGCCGGGCAGGTTTGAACCACCCCCTTACGGTATGGAGAAAACTCGCACCGCTTGAGAAGCCGTTCTTTTGGCGACGAGGGGAAATCTGGCAGTGGGGTCACAGGAGCTTTTTTATCTAACTCTGTAGTGCGGGAGTGGAGTAAAAACACCTGAAAATTGCAACGAAAATATTACACTCTTTGATTGAAAAACGTCGATTTGCTTTTTATACTGAATACATCGAAATCCGCAGAAAACTGGAGGGGATCCATGCGCAGGCTGCGGCTTCTATTTTCGGTTCTGGCAGGTTGGCTGGTAGTTACCACGCTGGCGTGCGGGCTTTTTTCTCCTTCCGTTATCACCCCATCCGCTCTGGTAACATCCCCTGCGCAACCTGCCAGAGATCTGACCACACCAGAGCCAATCCCCACACCAGAAGCTGTGGTCTCTTTACCTTTATCCGAACCGTCGCTTACCCCTGAACGAGATGAACCTGCACTGGTAGAGCATTGCCCTGATAACCTGGGGAGTATCGTTTTTTCCTATGACCCGGGAGACCACGACTCTGTTCGTTATGGCATTTACCGCATGAATGCAGATGGCGGAAATCGGGTTCGCCTTTCGGATGAGCTTGCTCGAACTGACACCATGCCGGCATGGTCGCCAGAACGGTGCCAGGTTGCCTATGTAAGGTTTACAGAGGAAGGTCATGAAGATATCTTTCTCATGTTCGCTGATGGGAGCGGCATCCGCCGCCTGACAACAAGCCCCGCAAGGGAAATATTCCCTGACTGGTCGCCCGATGGCAGGCAGATCTCCTTTATTTCAGACCAGGATGGCTCGCGGAATCTATATGTCATGAATGCCGATGGTACGAACCAGCACCAGTTAACAGATAAAAGCTCTTTGGCGAGGGCAGATGGGGGATATGTGCAATGGCAGCAGTGGTCTCCAGATGGTGAAGAGATCGCATTCACTTTTAACCCGGGAAAGGGTCAGGGCACGGGGATTTATGTCATTCATCCGGATGGAAGTGGTTTACGCGAGATTGCCCCGGGCGGGCACGAGCCTGCCTGGTCTCCGGATGGAAGCAAAATTTACTTCCTTTCCAATGAAACAGGGCAGGTGGAAATCTGGGTGGTTAACCGCGATGGAAGTGGGCGAAGGCAGATCTCGCATCTTATGGGCACATTGTTCATCGATCATTCTCTGCGGGTTTCGCCGGATGGTACACAGCTTGCTTTTTATGGCACTGGCCCCGAAGTAACCCGCGTCGGCACAGAGATATATGTCCTGGGGGCCGATGGCCAGAACCTGAGGAACATCAGCCATGCAGAAGGGCAGGATGAATGGCTGGATTGGTAGGGAAAATGGAAAAGATACCCGGGAGAAAGGAGTGGTTTGGGGTGCTGTACATTAAGAAACCGGGGCTGGCCCGGGAATTTTAGTTAAGGGCTGCCCGTTAAATGAGGTAGAAGGGCCATTTGTTGTAATAAGCAGGGGAGGGGGCACCGTGGGTAAGAAGATAGTATATCTTCTTCTTTTTCTGGGGGTGGGTGTTACTTTCTTTTTCATGACCCATCAGATAGATGCCGGGGCTGGATCTCAGGCGAGGGTAACGCATTCGGCATGTGTGGGAAACTGTGTGGTAGATGTCTACTTTCTCCATTCAGAAATGGGAGATTCTGTAGCGAAAGAGGTCTACCATCGGTGGTACGATACCTACTATAAATTAACCAGCTGTGATGCCAGCTGGGGGAGCCGGTTCTCGTTTCTGATGGATGTGATTGGAGAAATTGTTGGTGCTCCCGGGGCGCCAACCTTGCAGTGTTGGCAAGGAGTGATGGGGCAGGCCGACGTTTGCGATCGAGCGTGTCGGGAATATTTTATTCCCGATGCGAAATATGCCCCGAACATCAAACTCAGCCTGCTATCAGGTGGGCAGGGGCATGCAGAAGTTAAGGTGGATAACCATACGAACCTGGACGCCCTACCGGAGCTCTCGGTAAATGCATATAGCCGCAAGTATCGCCTTGATGCTTATCTGCAGCTTGAGGATGGTACCCCTCTGCTTATTCACCGCCAGGAGATGGCCAGCCTCAGCTTCCCGAACTGGATTGGGAGAAGCGGATATAACGACTGTGTCAGCTCGTTTGGCATCGATGACCGGCGTTGTTCTATTTTAAGTGCCTTTCTCATTCCCGATGAGGTTACAGCTTCGATTGAATTTATGAACGGTGCGCTTTATGATCTGACCGGTCAGGTAGTCAGCCTTAATGATGCTGAGGGTTCGTTCAGCCAGGATGGCTACGTCCGTTTGCTTGGAGATGGAGATAGTCTTACTATCAGGCAAGGAGATTTTGCCGGGCTGGCATGGATTAAGACACATAATACATCAAAAGACACTCATACTCAGGAAGTGGTGGCGTGGGATGCGCGCCAGGGGGCAGTGACCATCACCAATCATGAATGCAATACCCTGTTTTCGACCTGCTGGATTACCGGTGACCGTACCGAAGTGGATACATATGTCTTTGCACTCCAGGGACCGGCGGAGAAAATGCTGTCAGGGACGTACCGGGTGGAGGTGGTGGCAGAGATTGAGCATGACAAGAATGTCAACGATAATCGAGTAACCTATGCCTATGACGCATCTGCCTCACCCGGGGGACAGAGCACGGGCGGAAATGGTGGTGAAGAGTCCGGAGAAGCTATCCGGGTTGGTGACTTGCCAGTCATCGATTTGCCGGGAGCTGGAATTTATGATGAGGTTATCCCAGAAGCATCACCAGGGAGCATGTTCCGCGTTTTCGTGCCGACTGGTGTGAAGAACCTAACCTTCCGTGTTTTACTGCTTACGGGCCAGCACCTGAACTCCTTTGTGCGGTATGGTGAAATTCCTGTACCCGATTATCCGACTATCAACGAGGATTACGATTGCTGGATGCAGTCGGACTCGTTCTTTGCAGATGTTTGCCCCTACGGCAATCCGATGACGGGGGAGTATTATGTAGGTGTGATTGGCGCGCCGGGAAACGCCTTTCGGCTGGAAATTCAATGGGCTCTGCGCACTGCCACCCCGGTATTAACAGTAGGGGCATCCCCTTCTCCTCAAAGCACGCCTCTTCCGTCTCTAGAAGTGACTCAATTCAGCGAGGTGGAAGAGAATAACCGTCGACAAACTGCTAATTCCTGGGATGCTCGGAGTCCATTTACAGGTCGGTTGACCCGGCAGGACGTGGATTTTATCCAGGTGAGTTTCTCGCAATCAGGAAGCTATGTCTTCGCTCTAACACCCCTCGGAGCAGAATTGAAACCGGTCCTTCGGCTATATCATGCTCCAGAAGGTTCTTTGCTTTACACAGCAAGAGCCCAGGATAAGGGAGACAGGGTAGTGATGCGGGTTTCAGCTCTTGCAGGGGAACAATATTATCTCTCGGCGAATGCTATGGATCTGAGCGCTACCCTTCCACCCCAGGCTTATCAGATCGAACTGATAGAGTTCATCCCTGACCCGGATGAACCTAATAACACGCGTGCCCAGGCAACGAATTGGGACCTGGCTGCAGAGTATACGGGGTATATTTCCCGAACATGGTTTGACCAGGATTTTTTACGAATACGTTTTACCCGGTCGGCCATTTATACCATTAGCGCAATCGATGAAGGCCAGACCCAGAAATTATCCCTGGTCTTGTTGAGCCCTGATGGAACAGTGATGGTATCGACCAATGCGAGGGCAAAAGGCGAACAAGTCAATCTTACTTTTGATGCTTCGGCAGGAGAAGAATTCTTTCTCAAGGTCTCTTCCAGCGGAAGCGCCTTTGACGCACTCAACCGCTACCGCCTGATGGTAACGGAAGAAATTCCAGACCCCTCCGAACCCAACGATGAGCGTTCACAGGCCACTTTTTGGGAGGTTTCTCAGGGGCCGGTGCAGGGGTATCTGTGGGATGGTATTCGGGGTAATGCAGATTATTACAGGCTGGTTGCCCCGCGGACGAAAGATCATGGCTCGGTGACTTTTATAGTGAGCAACCTGCCTTCGGGGGTTCGAGTTCGCATATCGCTGTTAAATGCCAGTGGGTATAACCTCCAGAGCGCCGTTTCATCCGGGAATACAGAGGTTGTTCAATTGTCCAGCCTGTTGGAAGACAACAATGGATATTACTTGAGAATTGCTTCCATCGATGGTAAAAAGTCTACCCGCCCTTATACCCTCAGCGCAGTGTATACCCCAGTGGAAACTACGCCTGAAACGCGAACTGTGCGTTTCTTGGCCCGAGTGTGGCTCAGAACGGGACTCGTTCCTTTGCCCATGGAAGGGGTAGAAGTATTTTACCAGGTAGGCATAAGGCCTGCCGTTTTACTTGGCACCACCAACCGGCTTGGGGGCATCTCACGCCAGGTGGATGTACCTGTCGGACAGGAAGTAGTATTCTGGGCAGCGAAGCATAATTATGTTTTCATTCCGCGTCAAACCACGTGGGTTGTTCCAGAGTCTGCCCGTTCGCACCATGTGGTGTTCTACGGAAGTGAAGCTCCGGTGGTCCAATCATCGCCTGTAGTTATGCCTACCTCTACTACTACGAGCACGCCTGTGCCTGCCAGTGAAAAGCCTACACCTTTTTCTAGCCCAACAGCCGTTCCGGTGTCCACCCCTACTCCCTCATTCCCGGCCAGGACACCTCCCGCAACTGCTTACGGGAGAATTGAGGGGCACCTCTGGCGGCTATTCCCAGATTCAGAACCGGCCGGTGTGGGTGGGGGAAAATTAAGCCTGAGTATTAATGGTGTACCCCAGTCCTCTGCGGGCAGTATGATCGACGGAGCGTATACCATCGACCTGCCATCTTTGCAGGCAGGTGATGTTTTACGTTTGTCGGCCAGTGGTGCTGAGGACCGGTTTGAACCAGAATATTATGAGTGGAAGGCAGAGACAGGAGTAACCCGCTGGACGTATGATTTCTACTCATACTGGGGGACAATTACTCCGCCAGACCGCGATGACCAGAATCATATTTACGGCAGAGTGATCGACCATGAGGGCCGAGGAGTGCCGGGGCTTTATATATTGGTTCAGATGGGCAATTCCGATGCCCTCCAACGTATTGGCCCCACTGATTTCAACGGATATTACGAGGGGTTTGTCCGACTGCCGGTACGTATGATGGTCACGGTCTGGGTGGAGCAGGAAGGGTTTGTCCCTTCTCGCTCCCTGTTCTTCCATGCCTACTACCCGGAAGACCGGATGATCAACTTCTCTGCAGCCCCTGGAGAGGGAAAGTAGAAAAGCAGTCTGATTGCCTTCCCTGCGGCCATATCCAGCCAGCCAGGTTTTGACCAGGTAATGTACTGTACCATGACTACTGCAAAGGAGATCATCAGGGTGCTCAAAATACCCAGGAAGAGGATATTCTTTGCTGGAAAACGCATAAGTGCAAGCGAATTTTCTCTTACTCCATACTCCTGCGCAGGCGCCAGACTGCCAGTATGCAAAATACAACTGCATAACCCAGCAGGATACCGCAGGGCAGGATCGTCGATGAAGGCCCCTGCCCGCGAATCAGAATGTTCTGAAAGCCGGTCATCGCCCAGGCGGTGGGAGTCCACTGGCCAATAGCGGCAAAGGTTTTACCGGCTACTTCCAGAGGGAACCAGGCACCACCCAGTCCTGAAAAGATGAACATCACAATTAATGAGTAGAGTGTGGCCTGTTGTTCCTCTCTGGCGATGGTGCCGATCAGTAAACCCAGCCCGGCGGTTGCCATCGAAAGCGCCACCATCACTGCAATAACCCCCAGAGGCGCGCGCAGGTAATTGACCCCAAGTAATATTTGCCCAAAACTTACAAGCAGAACTTGCTGCGATAAGGTAAGGGTGAACATGGCCAAAAAGTGCCCAGCGATGGCCACCGGCGGCCTAACAGAGATGGTGAGCATACGTGCCAGGGTACCATTCTTACGCTCGTTTAGCAGCACCTGGGCCGAGTTCATCAGGCCAAACATGGCAAACATCAGCAAGATGCCAGGAGAGGCCTGGTTGTAAGGGTTGCCGCCGAAAGGGTCGGTGGTTTCCCCGGTTGCAGTTGTGGCGAATTCGGTCTGTATGCGTGCGGTATTGTCAGTTTGCTCCCAGCGTTCCCATGCTGCTTGAAAAGCCTTCTCAAACTCAACGGCAGATTCATTCCCTTGAAAATCACGCATATCCAGCTCAGCAATTCTCAGGCTGCTCATCCACTGTATCACCGGCTGACGGATGATCTGGTAAAGCCATGTGCCATTACTCGAGGACGGAGCGGTGATGAGAGTGAGAGGAAGTGGATCTCCGCCATTGACGCTCTGGCTGAAACCTTTTGGAATGACCAGCACTCCCTCTACCTTACCCATATGCAGGGCATTAAGGGCGGTGGTCTCGTTCATGTCTTCCAGCTGCAGCGGGTTTGTGGCTGACAGTTTGATTTTTAATACCTCAAGCGGTTGCCAGTTTACATCCACATCCAGGTTCACCCATGCAAGTGCCAGACGGGGAGTAGTGTTCTCATCACCCTGGTTGCTGCCATAAGCAAATCCCATAAAAAGAGTGAAGGCGACTGGCATGAGGAGCAGAAAGATGAGAGTTCGCTTGTCTTGATAGATTTGTTTCAGGTCTTTGAGTACGATGGTGAAAAGACGCATCATACTTACCTCGCAATCTGAGTGAAGCGGTGGCGAAACGAAGCGCTACCTATTCCAAATGTAACCAGCCCGAAGGCAAGACACACTGCGAAAGGTATCCATACACGGCTGAGAGGTTCACCGTTCAGGGCCGCTCGCCATGTAGCCAGCACCCATCCCTGAGGGGTAACGACGGAAATTTGTTCGAAGAGCTTCGCTGCAGATGGCACAGCCACTGTGAACAACCCTCCCAGCATGCCCAGGGTGGCCAGTACCCCGCCCAGTACTGCCCCGCCCTGACGAGTAGAACGAATAAATGAAATGAGCATCACTCCCAGCCCTGTGGATGCCACCACCTGTCCGCTCAGGGCCAGCAAAGCGCTTATTGGTGTACCCCAGTCAATCTGAAATGCATAATGAGAAGCTACCATCAGAATAAGGCCCTGCAGGGTTACTATCAGCACGACAGCGAGAAACTTACCTGTCAGAATAGTGATTCGGCGAAGCGGCATGCTGAACAGACGTGCCAATGTGCCCTCTTCCTGCTCTTGTAAAATAGACATCATAGCATAACCGCCGGTGAAGAAGGCAAAAAAGATCATTTGTCCTGCCATAACAAACTTCATCAATCCGGCCAGGTTGCCTGACTGTTGTGAAGCATCAGAGTTCTGTGTCTGAAGGCGTAGAGCTGCCTGCTCGGGGCTATGGAACAAGTCCCGCTCGAAAGCAATGTACCAGGCCTGATAATCGTTCAGAAGGGATATTATCCGGGTGGGCTCGAACGTAAGCCCCAGTGCTGTACGCCGATCGATAAAAGTTTGATAGGCAATTCTTCCTCCTGAGAACCCATCCAGCAGCGAGACGAGGATACTGTGTACCACCTGTGGAGTGAGGCTGAGAGTGGGGTCTTGCACAAGAGTTACTACGGCCTGAGGATCACCTGCGAGGAAGCCGGCACTGAAGTCGGGCGGTATAATCACCGCTACACCAACTTCGCGGCGGTCAACGGCCTGGCGAGCAGAGGAGTCACTGGAATAATCTGATGCACTGATCCACGAGCGCAAGCTTTCATCGAAGAAAACTGAGTGAATAATATTTCCTAAAGGTTCCTGAAGAGGTGAATCCGGGGGAAGGCTATCCTGGTTCACTACTCCCACCTTCAGCGAGGGCATTTCTCCCTTCTCTCTGGTCATGCCACTGAAGGCAAAATACATCAGGCCGGTGAGCAAGAGTGGAGCAACCACTGCCATGCCCAGAAAAAAAGTATTGCGTAGTGAACGCAGGAGATCTTTTACTGCAATCGCAAGGATGATGATCATAGGGGTTAATCCCTCAATGCTTTGCCGGTCAGATGTAAAAACACGGCTTCAAGGTTGGGTTCGAGGATGTCTACAGAAGTGATGCGCCCTCCCAACCGGGCAGTGGCTTCGAACAAATAGGGCAGAACCCGGTTGCTGTCTGTAGCCAGCACTGAGATTCGCCCATCTGTTCGGTCAATCTGCGAGATACCTTCCACTTGCTTCCAGGCCGGGATGACCTTTTCGGGTTCAAGTGTGACTGTCAGATCAATGCGGGTTTGCTCGCCTACCAGACGGATCAATTCGCGGTGTGTACCATAAGCGATCAGCATACCGTTGTCGATAATCGCGATGTGGTCTGACAGTTCCTCTGCCTCTTCCATATAGTGGGTAGTATAGAGCACGGTCATACCCTGTTTGTTCAATTGTTTAATATTTTCCAGGATGTATCGACGAGACTGAGGATCGATCCCTACCGTAGGCTCATCCATGATTACCACAGGAGGCCGGTGAAGCAAAGCCACACCGAGGTTGACACGCCGTTTCATGCCACCCGAGAACTTGCTCACTTTATCTTTCTGGCGGTCAGTCAGACCAATGATCTCTAACGTCTCATCTACACGTTGTTTACGTGTAGCGCCTCTCAGCCCATACATGGCCGCCCAGAAATTCAGGTTTTCACGGGCCGAAAGGTCTGGGTAGAGCGCGATTTCCTGCGGCACAACTCCCAGGGCAGCCCTGGTCTCCATGGGTTCATTCTGTACTGAATGCCCCAAAATGGTAACCTCACCGCTTGTTGGTTGGATTAATCCACAAAGAATCGAGATGGTAGTGGATTTTCCTGCGCCATTTGGTCCAAGCAGGCTGAGTATCTCGCCCTGCTCTACGACGAAACTGATGCCCTTGAGGGCGGAGAAACTCCCATAATTTTTCTTGAGGTTAGCGACCTGTATGGCATACATTGTTACTTATCCTTTACCGCTGAACATATCGGCATATAAATTCCATCTGGCCAGTCCTTTGAACCAGGAAAGAGGTGTTTTTACTCCATTTGTATGGACACCAGCCAGATGCCCATGTTGCGAATAAAACTCAATAGACCCGAGAGTGCGGCTTGATCACGAACCGTACCAATGACGGTGGTTGAGCTGTGTACCCCTTCACCCTCGAAGCGCACCTCGGCATCGGGTAGCCAGTCGGACCAATCAAAGGTGATATGTCCCTGCATACGCAGGCAGTAGCGCACAGGAAATTCAGCAAGTGGGGGGGTATGGGGATCATCATCCATGCCTTGTAGTATATGCCGCCCCGCTGAGGGAAACATCGGGAAAAAGTATGGTTAGAAAGAAGGATTGTCTGCTGGAATATTAACTGCGGGGGATTAATCCCAGGTCCTGGGCACGCTTAATTGCCTGAGTACGGTTTTCGACGCCGAGTTTATTATAAATATTGCTGATATGGGTTTTAACGGTTGGGAGAGAAATCACCAGGTGACTTGCAATTTGCTGGTTTGTAAGCCCTTCTGAGACCAGGTGAAGAACATCAATTTCACGTTCAGTAAGTAAACCACCTGTCTCTCGTTTATATGGGTGTTCCATAGGATTTCTCATCACGACAAGTAACTGCAAAGCATACGGATTTGTGTTCAATTTTGCCAGTAAGGCACTCAGAGGTTCACCTTCGTCCAGGAAACTGCTTAAGTAATGCTCTGGCTCAGCCAGTTTTAACGCCTCGCTGAGTGTGGAAAGTGCTTCGGGCTCCAATCCCTGCAATGACAGCCCACGTGCCTGTACCACCCGGGCCTGGATGGTTATCCGAATGTGCCCTCTAGAGAAAGAAGTCTCGGCCAATTGCTGAGCGAGCTGGGTACCTGTTTCCACCTGGCCGATACAAAGCATAAGCCGGGCAGCATCGAGCATGGTTGCTTCTGCCGTGAGGGAAACTTGAGCCTTTAGCGTGGGTAGATTCGTCGTCAGCCAGGCTTCTGCCGGATGGCACTCACCGCGCTGAGCCTGCCAGAGCACACGCAAGGCTTCAATACTCAGGCGCATACTGGCAAACGGGACACTCTCAAGCTCACTTAACAGGTCCAGGGCCGCCCGGGTATCTCCCTGCCTGTGCCGGATGCGCGCCAACCCACAGAGTGCCGGCACCATCGAATCCCAGTGGTTCCACAGCCGTGCAACGTGGACCGCTTCCCGGTAGTACTGTTCAGCTTCCGTTAAGTTGCCCCATTCGTAGTGCAGGTCACCCAGGCCGACCTGTGTCACACAAACATACGGAGACACACTTCCGGCTTGCAGTTCAGAGAGTGCTTCTTCAAAGGTACGCCGCGCTGCCTGTAGGTGTGACTGTGTTATTTCCAGGTTGCCCAGGTGCCCGAGGGCAAAATGAAGCAAGTGAAAGTTTTGTAGCCGCCGAGAGAGTGATACGGTTTCTCGAAAGTGCTTCACAGCCTGAGCCAAATTGCCGTTGGCCTCCTCGGCCAGCCCCAGGTTGTAAATCAAAACTGGCCGCAGGTTACCAACGGTGTTAAACAGGCATACCTGGTCATCCGGCAGGTGCTCAAATTGCGCATAGATGGCGCGCAGAGTATCCTGTGGAATGGCTGTGAAATCATGCAATGACGACTGCAACCGTGCGATGAGCACTTCCAGCAGGGCAGAACGGCGATTCTGGTCGAGAGAGAGGTCGCTTAGAGCCGCTTCTGCACATTGTCCAAAGAAGCGCTCAATCTCAGCCAGCCATTCCTGTGGGTTCTGATAAAGCGCTACTACAGCCCAGGCTATAGCCATGCAGAGGTGTGGGTAGTGTGTGCGTATCTCTTGAGGCAGGGTGCGCGCCAATGTTACTAACTGAGGCAGTTCATTCTGATAGAAAAAGAGCACCACGTGCCGATCCAATAAGTGAGTTACCCGCTCTGCATCGGGAATTTGCTGGGCGTAACGGATGGCCTGAAGAATGTCTCCTGTGCTTTCGCACCAGATGCTGGCAGTGCGGCGGAGAAGAGCGATTTCCTCAGCTGGAAAGGTGGCAACCAGCCGTTGACGTAAAAGGTCAGCGAAGAGATGATGGTAACGGTACCAGGTACAGTTTGTATCCAGTGCAATGACAAACAGGTTTGTACGCTCAAGATCGGCCAGAGAGATATCCGTTTCTCCGGTGAGCGCAGTGCATAGCGAGTCAGACATGCGATCGAGAATGGATGTCTTCAGTAAGAAATTACGCACTTTCTCGGATTGAACCTGCAACACTTCTTCTATCAGGTAATCGGCAATGTAACGATCGCGACCCGAAAAAGCTTCAAAGAAGGCATGAGCGTCGGACTTTTGCAATGAGAGAGCTGCCATCTGAATACCTACAATCCAGCCTTCAGTGGCCTGCTCCAGCAAGCTTACCTGTTGAGGAGTCAGTTGCAGACCCATCACATGGTAAAGAAAGGCCTCGCATTCTTCTAAAGTGAAGCGCAGGTCCGTGGCGCGGATCTCGACCATTTGCCGGTTTGCACGTCGGCGGGCCAGCCCAAGGGGTGGATCCTCGCGAGTGAGTATGATAAGATGAAAATTCTGCGGTTGATGATCGAGCCAGAAAGCCAGGCTGTTATGAATCTCGAGAGACTGAATTTGATGGTAATCATCCAACACCAGGATAAGCTCTTTAGAAAACTCGACCAGGTCATTAATCAGCGTGGCGACCACCTGCTCGATAGCAGGTGGAGATGGAACCGATAGTAATTCCAATGCGATATTTCCAAGTTCAGGATGGAGTCTGCGCAAAGCTGAAATGAAATAGCGCCAGAAACCAAACAATTGATTATCGCTTTCATCGAGTGAGAGCCAGGCAATATCCTTTTGTCTGTGTGCATACGACCAGTCCGCCACCAGCATGGTTTTCCCAAAGCCGGGCGGGGCGGAGATCAATGTAAGGGGCTGGGCAACTCCTGTGTCGAGCAATCCATACAGGCGTGGACGGGGAATTACCCCGGTAGTTATGGGCTGAACGAGCTTGGTGGAAATCAGGAGGGGGGAGAGCATGTCTCTTTGATTATACCGTTTTGGTGAGCCCAAAGAGTGACCTGAATTGTTATCTTGAATAAAAAAGCTCCCTCCCGGCTTACTTTCCTGGGAGGGAGACATCTTTCTCCTCATTTGCAGATAATGTTAATCGTCTCCGCTATGCTCGTGAGAACCGCCTTTGTCGTGATGATCATGATCGTCTTCAACAGTCCCCGATTCACTCCCACGGGAATGATTACTGACTTTATAGTCATCATCATGCATGTCCTGGCCACCTGAGTGCCTGTCCTGGTCATTGGACGAGTCGTTGATCTCGGGTGTTTTTGTCAGGGTAAGTCCCTCGTGAGAATCATCATCTTCCATCTTACTGGAGTGAGTTGAAATTTCATGCGCGATGTAAGAACCATCAGGCTGGAGGAAAGCCTCTACCCAAAGTGTATTGCCCACTGCTGGTTGGCCTTCAATTTCGGTAGCTGCGGTGACCCGTACCACATAATCTCCGATTGTCCACCAATCCTGATCGATAGTGGTTAGTACCCCGCTGAACTCTATTTTAGAGGGATTCTGGCGGGTGGAGTCGGGCGTGAGGTTGGGAGTTGGAGTAGTGGAAAGCACAGTTGTTGGGCTGGATTCAACAGTTGGACTGGCCGCCGAGGTGGCGACCTGGCGGGTATTTGCAAGCACGTTTTGCGCCAGGAACTGGCCAGCTGCATGGGTTACTCCAGCAGTAAAAGTCAGTACCAGAATGGCTGAAGTGAGGAACATAAAAATACGTAAAGGTTTTGAAAACATTGAGAATATAACTCCTTTAAAGGTAAATATTGTCTTGATGCTTGTATAGTCTCTTTATGAACCAAAAAGATACGCAGAGTTTAAAAGCCCTCTCATTCTCTTGGGTTAGAGAGAGGGGAGAGTGAAATCTATAAAAATGGAGAACGGAGGTTGAATTTACTCACCGGTCAGACGCGTCGTGAGTTTTCAGAACCTGGCGCATTCTTATGCTCCCAGAAAGACGCCGGGTGAGTAACCGCAAGTGGTAGGAGCCTTATTTACCCGACCCGTTTTCTGCGACTGTAGAAGGTGCTCTGGATACCGATGAACGCAAGTGTCAGAACACCTACGGCGATTTTGGTCCACCATGAACTGAGTGTGCCATTAAATTGAAGAATGCTGATAATTGTTCCGTTAATAAGAACACCAAAAAGGGTGCCGATGACGTTACCTACACCGCCGGTAAGCAGGGTTCCACCCATCACCACCGAGGCAATAGCATCCATCTCCATAGCTGGGGCGTAATAACCGTAGCCTGAACTCAGCGAAATGCTGAAGACGATCCCGGCGAGGGCCGAGCAGAACCCACTGAAGGAATAAACGATGATCTTGGTGCGTGCTACCGGCAATCCCATCAACATAGCTGATTGCTCGTTGTTACCAATGGCGTAAACAGTGCGGCCAAAACGAGTGAAAAATGCCAGGTAAATGGCTACCAGCAAAAGCACAATAGCAACAATTGAATAGGGGTATACATAAGCTTTAGGAATCAATGGGATGGGAATCTGGGTGAGGGCAAGGGCGCGGTAAAATGGGTCATTAATCGTTACCGAGAGATTGCTGATGATAGCGCCCATCCCGCGAGCAAAAAAACTGCCCATCAGGGTGACGATGAAGGATTCTACCTTGAGGTAATGATGGATGCTGCCCATCACAAAACCAAAGGTGATGCCCATGAGCAGCATCAGCGGGATTACCAGGGCGGGACTCATCCCATTTTTGAGAAGAACAGCTGATGCGATGGTGGTAAGAGCAAGAACCGAAGCCACCGAAAGGTCGATGCCCTTGAGCAAAACCACAAAGGTCATTCCAATGGATATGATCAACAGGCTGGCATTGTTGATAAACAGGTTGAAAAAGACCTGAGGCTTTTGCATATTAGGGTAGACCAGCCCGGCAAGGGTATACCCCAGAATAAAAACCAGGATGGTGATCAGCAGAGGGCCATTATTCAACAGGAACGGTCGGACTCGAAGCCAGAGGTGTTCTGCTCTGGTAGGAGAAAACACATCAGTCTGCGATGCCATGTTGAGCTCCTTTCCGTTCAGCTAAGCGAGTCAGCAAGGTGCGCGCCTGGTTGGAATACATCAGGATGACCACCAGCACCAGCAGAGCTTTGGCGGCTTTCAGTGCATCTGCAGGTACGCCCACGGTATACATCGTCAGAGTGAAAGCCCAGATGACGAGGGCCCCCACAACGCTTGCCGAAAGTGAGAACCTCCCTCCTTGCATGGAGGTGCCTCCAATAGCCACCGCCAGAATGGCATCCAGCTCATATGAAAGACCGATGTTATTGGCGTCTGCGCTCTTGACATACGAGCTGAGGATAAGTCCGGCGATTGCGCCACAGAAGCCGCAGAAGGTATAGGCGAAGAGCTTTATATTTTTCTCGTTAATGCCACTGTAAAAGGTAGATTTTGGGTTCAGCCCGACCGCTTCGATGAACATTCCGATAGACGTTTTACGTACCAGTAATGTAGCCAGCAGAAGTACCACCCCTACAATGTAAACCGAAACCGGCAGGCCAAGGATGAACCCGTTGCCGAACCAGAAGTATGGAGTGTAGTAAATGGTCATAATCTGCCCGTTGGTAATCAGCTGGGCGATTCCGCGTCCGGCAACCATCAGAATCAATGTGGCTACCATAGGTTGAATTCTGGCACGTGATACCAGGAAGCCGTTCCATAACCCGCACAGGGTACCGGCGGCCAGATCAGCCAGAATAATGATACCCAGGGGAGTGTTGGTTTTATTGGCGGTCAGAATGTCATTGGTGATCAACTGGTTCCCCAATGCCGGGTTAATCAACACCGCGCCCATAGCAGCTGATATGGCGATCACCGCTCCAACTGAGAGATCAACCCCACCCGTGGCGATGACCAGTGTCATACCCATGGCCACCAGCGCCAGGGGTGCACCATCGTTCAGCACAACGATCAGGTTCCCATAAAGATGACCGTCCAGAACGCCTATTTTGAAGAAATCGGGTGCGTAGATGGCATCGAATAAAAAGATCAGCCCCAGCGCAACAACGGGCCAGAACAGGCGACTTTCTCGAATCTGTTTAAAAAAAGGAGACTTTTTCATAGGTTGCCTGCCATGGTTTTCATAATCGTTTCATCGTCCACATTGCCGGGGAACTCAGCAGCTTTCTTGCGATCGCGCAGGACGACGATGCGGTGGCTGCAGCGCATCACCTCTTCAAGTTCAGAGGAAATGAAGATACAGGATTTCCCTTCCTCAGCCAGTTCCAGTACCAGACGCTGAATCTCAGCTTTGGCACCCACATCGATTCCGCGGGTGGGTTCATCTAAAATCAAGACCTGAGGATTGGTAGCGAGCCAGCGCGCCAGGATCACTTTCTGTTGATTTCCACCACTCAGGTTTTTCACCAGCTGGTCAGCTGAGGGTGTGACGATACCCAGCACCTGAATGAAATGAGAAGCAATTTCATCCTGACGAGCATGGCTGAGGTGTTTAAACCATCCCAACCGGGCCTGGAGCGCCAGGATGATATTTTCTCGAAGAGTCATATCACCTACAATCCCTTCCTCCTTACGGTTTTCAGGGCACAGGCCGACGCCTGCATTAATCGATTCCAGTGGTGAAAAGCGGGTGACTTTTTTTTCCTCGATGGTCATGAACCCGAGGTCTGGGGAATCGATGCCAAAGATCAGATTAGCCATCTCGGTACGCCCTGAGCCTAACAACCCGGCAATGCCCACCACTTCACTGCTTCTCAATTCCAGGTCAATGGGCTCCAGAGAGCCTTTTCGGCCCAGGCCATGAAGCTCGAGGAGCTTTCCGTTTTGGGGAGTAGTTTCACGATGAAATTTAACCCTGGAAACTTCTTCCAGATCGGTGGAGGAACGCCCCAGCATACTGGCGATTAGCTGAATGCGTGGGAGCATTTCGGTAGGGTAGGTGCCCACCAGGCGTCCGTTACGCAAGACGGTAATGCGATCGGCCACCTGATAGACTTGATCTAAAAAGTGGGTGATGAAAATGATGCCAATGCCCTGTTCTTTCAAGCGCAGCATGACATCAAAGAGTTGTCGGGTTTCGTGAACGTCCAGGCTGGAAGTGGGCTCATCGAGAATCAAAACCTGAGCGGAGGAAATCTCGAGGGAACGGGCAATGGCAACCATCTGCTGAATAGCCACTGAATAACTGCCCAATGGCCTGGTAACATCAATATCAATGCCCAGACGATGGAGAGCATCTGCAGCGAGTCGATTCATTTTTCGCCAGTGAATGGCTCCAAACCATGTTTGGGGTTCCCGCCCCAGCATAATGTTTTCGGCCACTGAAATGTTGGTGCACAGATTCACTTCCTGATACACTGTGGAGATGCCGATCTGCTGAGCATGCAGGGGAGAGTGAACTTCGATTTGACGTCCGTCATATTCCAGGGTGCCTCGGTCGGCATGTTCCACACCGGTGATAATCTTAATGAGTGTAGATTTTCCCGCTCCATTTTCGCCCATCAAAGCGTGAATTTCACCCCGACGGAGCGAGAAATCCACGTCTTCCAGTGCCGTGACCCCCGGGAAGGATTTGGTAATTCCTTTTGCAGACAAAATGACTTTTGGATCGTCCATGGTCTTTCCCTTTCTATGACCCTGCCGGGAAGGCGGCGTTTTGTAAACACCGCCCTCCCGGGGTCAGTGGTCAGCCCCTGGATGAAATCAGTGATGGGTCAATACTTGCGTGATGGCAAAAGCTCGGCGGCATTTTCGGGGTAGTACACGGTCTCATTAGTGAGAATTTCGCGCTCAACCGGTTCACCGTTCATCAGTTTGAGTGCCAGTTCGAACACCTGTGGACCGAGCAAGGGATTGCATTCTACATCAGCCTGAATCCAACCGTCGATCATCGCCTGGAAACCACCACGGGTGCCATCGACTGAGACGATCTTAATATCGCCGGGTTTCACACCTGCGGCTTTGAGAGCTTCAATGGCGCCGATGGCCATATCGTCATTGTGGATGAATAGGCCTTGAATATCAGTGCCATACTTGTTCAGGAAGGCCTCCATGACGGGTTTAGCTTCGGCACGGGTAAAGTTGCCCGTCTGGGTGTCAATGATTTGTATGTTGCTATTCAATTTGGCGCGGAAGCCTTCAGCGCGGCCAACTGCTGCACCCGATCCCGTGGTACCCGAGATTTCCAAAATCTTCCCGCCATTGGGTAAAAGGCGATTCATTTCGGCGGCAGCGCGCTCACCCTCAAGTTTCATATTTGAGCCGATATGGGCAGCATAGAGTGAAGGGTCAGCGCTGACGGAACGGTCAACGATGATCACCGGAATACCCGCATTTTTAGCTTCGGTCAGGACGGCATCCCATCCATCCTCAACAACCGGGGGAAGGGCGATAACATCTACCCCCTGTTGAATGCAGGAGCGGATAGCCGAGATCTGGTTCTCGGGTTTTTGCTGGGCATCGGAGAAGACCAGCTTTTTAATCCCCAGCTGCTGGGCCGTTTCTTTGATGGAAGCTGAGTTAGCTGTACGCCAGTCGCTTTCTGCTCCTAACTGCGGATAGCAGAGGGTCATGTCGGCATAGGTCTTCTTCGCTTTGGTGGCCGTCGGCTCAGGAGCAGCCGGCGCAGCCGGTGCGGCACAGCCGATAAGGCTGACCAGCACCAGACAGATGATTACGGAAAGTACAAGCTTCTTCATGGATTTCATTCTCCTTTGGGGAACAAATGAGTGGATAGAAACGGCCCGCGCGGGCGACCTGATTTGTTTTTTATGATAGAAAAAAGATTGGTCAGGAGAGAGTGTTGGTTTTACGAACCTGGTTAAAAAATTAACGTAAAAAGACGGCCCATGCTGGAGAGGTCGTCTTTTTTTCGAAAAAAGTTAATTTTCTTCCGATGCGCCTTCAATACTTACGCGATGGCAAAATTTCTCTGGCGTTCTCGGGATAGAAGATGCTTTCGCTGGATGGAATCCACTTGGGTACAGCTTCTCCGTTAACCACTTTAAGCGCCAGCTCGAAGAATTTGGGCCCCAGGAGAGGGTTGCATTCCACAGTGGCATTCAATTTCCCATCGATCATAGCCTGGAAGGCATCGCGAATGGCGTCAATTGATACGATCTTGATATCTACCCCCGGTTGAAGGCCATATTCCTCAATGGCTTTAATGGCGCCGATAGCCATGTCATCGTTATGGGCATAAAGGGCGTTGATCTGTGAGCCATATTGCTTTAACAGATCGGCCATGGCTTCTTTCCCTCTGGCACGGGTGAAATCTCCGTCAACTGAGGCGATAATGTGTATCTCGGGATACTCCTGCATAATTTCGCGAAAGCCCTTGTAACGGTCAATAGCCGGGGCTGAGCCAGTGGTGCCGGTCAGCTCAACAATATTACCTTTACCGTTGAGCAGCTTGGCCATCACTCGAGCAGCATTGCGGCCTTCTTCTACAAAGTCAGATCCAAGGTGGGTGGCATACAGACTTTCATCCACATTAGCACGGCGGTCAACTAAAATGATGGGAATTCCGGCATCTCTGGCTTCCTGAAAGACCGAATCCCAGCCGTTTTCGACTACCGGTGAAACGCCAATTACATCGACCTGCTGGGCAATGAACGTGCGGATGGCTTTAATCTGGTTTTCCTGCGACTGCTGGCCATCGGCGAAGATGAGCTCCACTCCCAGTTCTTCGGCAGCTTCTTTAATCGAGGCGGTGTTGCCTGTGCGCCACTCGCTTTCTGCACCTACCTGGGCAAAACCGACTACAAGATCTCTGTAGGTTTTTTTAGGGCGGGTGGTGGCCATGGAAGGTGGCGTGCTCTGCTGGCTACATGCTACCAGGAATATAAGGAGCAACAGGAGGAGCATTTTCCAAATTTTTGGCGTTCCCTGTTGTGTTCTCATGCTGTCACCTCCTCGACGAAAGATGGAGTCTCTCGCAAGAGAGGAATTTTGACAGTTACCCGCGTGCCCTCGCGGTAGGTAGATTCGATGGTCAGGCCATACTGTTCACCGTAGTAAAGTTGAATGCGCCGATGGACGTTTTCCAGCCCGAAACCAGTTTCAGTGAAGGAAATTTCTCCTGACCCGTTTTTCAGCGCTTCTTGAATTTTTCCCAACCTATAGGGGGTCAATCCGACGCCGTCGTCAATAATTTCCAGGAGCACCTGATTTTTATCGGCCCGGTGCGCTCGTACAGTGATTGTGCCGCCGTCGCGTTTAGCCTTGATGCCGTGGTAAATGGCATTTTCGACCAGCGGCTGGAGGGTGAGCTTCAGGATAGTGCCGGAGAGAATCTCGGGGTCGATTTCAAATCGGTAATTCAGAATATCGTGGTATCGCATTTTCTGAATGGCCAGGTAGCAGCGAACATGTTCAATTTCCTGCTCGATGGGAATCCAGTCCTGTCCTTTGCTCAACCCGATCCGGAAGAAGTTTGAGAGGGCCTGTACAATTTCGATCACTTTATCGGTCTTCTGGTCCTGAGCCATCCATAAAATAGTATCCAGCGTGTTGTACAAAAAATGCGGGTTAATCTGAGCCTGGAGCGCCTTCATCTCTGCTTTCTTTAACGATTCCTGTTCTTTCATTTTGGCGTCCAGGAGTTGACGAATCTTGCCAATCATAATGTTAAAGCTCAACCCCAGTTCGGTGATTTCATCCACGTTATGGCCGGTGATCAGAGCCTGAAGATCGTTTCGAGTGATTGTGGTGGTGACGTCATGAAGTTTTTTAATGGGGGTGTAAATACTGGCCGATATGAGCCAGGTAGCAGCCACCGAAAATCCTACCACGCAGGGAAGTAGAATTAGGTAGAGGATCCCCAAACGAGAAAATCGCTCTTTATTTTGAATGTACTCGGCTTTAGCCTGATTGACTTCGAAGATCATATAATCCTGTGTGGTCGATTCGACCACTGCGGATACACCGCGGATGTCGTTGAGTACTTTTTCGTTCTCCGCCACCCGGCTACCCTGTTCCATCTGGCGCCCCAGTTTGTCTACGTACTGGGTAAGGGTGTCCATGGTACGGCGGATGACATCCAGCTTAATGCGCGATTTATCGGAGCTGGTGTTCGCCATCATGGTCTGGAGTTGCCGGTTGACCTCGTCAATGATCTGATACTGCTGGCCTTCAGCGAAACTTTTCTTCCCGGCAACAATGTCCCACATTTCACGGTCGATGGCAGGTTTAATGTAACCATTAATGCTGTTGGCGGTGGTGATATTGGTGATGATGGCGTCGTATTTACGATTGAAATTCATCAACTCCAGGGCGAGAAGACCATTCATCGCCGAGAGAAGGATGATAACGGTGAAAAAAGAAACGAGGATCTTCGTCTGTAATGAGATAGGGATGCGTAAAAAGAAGGCGATGAACCTCTCCAGATAGCCGGGAATGTTCCGGGGGATAGGTGTTTCGATATCCATGGTCACCACCCTGTTGATTTGAGGTTGTTTGTAAACAGCTCAGGTTTTCGTACGGTACTGTTGCGGTGTGAGGCCGGTTTTTTTGCGGAAGATGAGGCTGAAGTAATGAGGATCGTTGTACCCAACCTGGCAGGCAACCTCTGAGCATTTACAGTGCGACATGCGTAGCAGTTTTTTAGCCTGTTCGATGCGCAACTGTGTGAGATAGTCTTTAAATGTACTGCCGGTTTCTTCACTGAATACCACAGAAAAGTGGTTGGGGCTAAAATGAACGTGCGCTGCAACCTCGGCGAGAGATAAATTGGGATCGGTGTAGTGGGCTGCGATGTAGGCTCTGGCCGCCTGGATTATGGAAGAGCGATCGGTTTTAGCCAGGCTGTCACGAAATGCGAAGGCGGTTTCGGCCAGCTTCTGGAGCCGATTTTTAAACTGATCGGGCGTTGCAGGAGATATCGATTCTCCCGTAGTAAGGATAGAGTCAGATAACTGCCCCACATTCCCCCCAAGTTCACTTAGGAACTTGGCTGTAGCCAGCGTGGCATCTATAAGAAGGTAATGGAGCATCAGGCCAGAAGGAGTAGGGGGCTCGATCAAAGGACGGTAAACAGCATCAAAGAATGCGTCAAGCTCTTCAATATTTCCATGCTGAAGAAACTGGAAGAGTTGAGAAGGATCGGCTTTCTTAATCTCTTCAGCTGGAGGTGCAGCCGGGCCACTTTCGGCCAGCATCCAGGCCTGGGCAAAAGAATGGTACAGGTCGCCCAGACGGCGCTGGGGTGAACCCGCACCAAGCGCAACACTGCAATCGGTAGATTTTTCAATCTCCTCTCGCACCAGTTCGGCCAGAAAAGCGCTTTCCTGTTCGATTTGCTCCATGCTTTCGGCTTTAAAAAGGAAAACAAACTGCCCCGGTCCCACCCTGGTGAGTAAAACCCAGGGATTGCCGCCGATCACCCCGTTGATGATATTTTCTACCTGTTGAGCTGTTTCGTAAGGGAGGGGGCGAGAGCTGGCGGAGAGATGTACCGAGAGAACGTAGACCTGGTAGCATGGTGCCATGAGGTTAAGCCCCAGCTCTTGCCCCTGTTCGATGGCCGAAACGGCGCTCTCTCCACCTGTCAGCAGACGCAGGAGAAATTTTTCGCGCTGGAGCTGCAGGGTATCCTGCACCTGGCGGCTGAGCTGCTTGAGGTGGGCACGTTCCACCTTTTCCTGATCGAGGATGAAGGCCATCCGGGCAAGGATGGTTTGCAGGTCTTGTACACTGACCGGCTTTAGGACGTATTCGCTGACTCCCAGTTTAATCGCGCTTTGAGCGTATTGAAAATCGTTGTAGCCGCTGATGATAATGATCTTCATCCATGCCCAATGCTGGCGTATGATGCGGCACAACTGGAGGCCGTCCATGAAGGGCATTTTAATGTCAGTGATCAGCACATCGGGCTGGATAATTTCGATCTGCGGTAGGGCGACCTCGCCATCGGAAGCTTCACCACACAATTCAAATCCCACCGAATGCCAGTCGACATTGTCGCGAATGCCTTCTCGGGTAGTTACTTCATCTTCAACGAGAAAGACTTTATAAGACACGGCAGAAACTTTCGGGTCGAACCAGGGGTGTGTAGTTTCATTTTAGCATATTTCTTTACTGTAGTTGGTAGATATAATAGATCGATTTGTATTACACAAAAAAGCCTGGCTATGTGCCTAACTACACACGGTTCGGAATTTCTTCAGCAAGACGCAGGACGCAATAGGTGCAGACCGGATCATATCTACGCAAAACACAATCCTCTTAAGAACCAACTCTCACCAGTTCAATCTCACTCAAATCCCCGTAGAGTACTTCTACTTGCTCTTCTATCTGCCCCTGGGAATTAACGAACCGGCTATAAACACCCCAGCCTGTTCCGGCAGAGAAGAAACAACGAAAGTGGTTGGCAAAGATGCGTGGAGCAAAGGAAATCTTCCGGCGGGGAAGATCACACTGAAAGCCAGAAAGCGCCACCAGTACCCCGTAGCTGGCCAGTGAGCGCATGTAATGATGTCCGCACTCAATTTCATCCCACGGGTTGCGTTTGATACCATCGTAGCGGTCGCGTACAGCCTTCACCAGTGTCAGCCCTTCACGCAGATAACCTTCATAGATCAGATGGGTAGCTACCTGATATTCAATGCCGCTCCAGACTTCATCAGAGTAAGGGAATGGCAGACGAGGGCGTTCTCCATTCGGCCATGTACACAAAAGCAGGCCTTTCTCATTATTGAGGGCATAGGTGCGCTGGGTATTATGGTGATCTGAGAAATCAGTCACAAAGTTGTGGTCAAAAATTGCCCGGACAGCCTTCTTCACATGTTCCTCTGGGAGAACATAACCCAGGCCCGTTAAATGGGCAAGAGTCTGACCGAAAAGCTGGTCAGCCAGGCAACCAGCACCATACTGGTAACGGAACTGGTTCACGTCATCCAATTTCTGAATGTAATAGTCGCCTCCCCAGAGGAGGTCATCCATGCGCCGGGAACCCACTTCAAAGGCGGCGCGGTAACGTGCGGCCTGGTCTGTCTCGCCCAGGTATTCGGCCATCTCAGCGCCAGCCAGCAAGGCGGCATAGAAGAGGGAGTTAATCATCGAAGTGGGGCCCTGAAAAGCAATATCATAGGTATTGAAAAGGTCCGTGTCGAGCACAAGATCTCCATCACGGTCCCACACTTCAAAGGCAAAATCTAATGCCTTGCAGGCTGGTAGCCACAGCGATCGAAGAAAATCGTCATCTCCCGAAAGCTTCCATTCGCGATAAAGACGCACAATCGTCCCAAGCTGGCCATCTGCGGCGGGCATGTGCTTCTGACCTTCCATGCCGAAGAGCTTATAACTGCGAAAGTTCATCTTGCCAGAGGGTTCAGTTTCTGTGGCAAATTCTACCCGGCGCATGGAGCGTTCCAGTTCGGGGAAAAGATAGGCTACGGTTTGCGCATAGTTAAGGACGTGGGTACAGTTACCCTCACAGCACCCCTCTTCATCGAAGCACCCTTCCCAGGCCATAAGTGTACCGTCTTCCAGCCTGAAACAGGTTGGGCTGCGTAAAACAGTGATATTGGAAGCCACTGCGTCCAAAACATAAGAGGGTAGGGTAGAATTGAAAAAGGCATCCCTGAATAGTCGGCTGGTGCCTTCCAGACGCTCCAGGTTGGTCATGGTGTAATGGGCAACGTTCCAGGCATCGCTAAAGCGAGTGGCATAATACTGCCGGATGAAAGGGATTTCATCACAAGAACAATTCTCTCCACCGCAAGCACAGGTGGCTACCTTCTCTCCGCGGGCACGGGCTTCGCGGTACATTTGAACACTCCAAGAGTTCACCCGGTAAGGGAAATACCAGCTAATCTGAAATTCAAACACCGTTTCTTCGTGAGGAGGCACCTCGTGGTAAATAGCCAGGGAACCCACCTTATCCGGAAAGGTTGCGGGAGCGTCTTTTTGAGTGTAGTGCGCTTCACGCTCCAGGCAGCCATCCTGGCGGAAATCATCCCAGAAATCTTGCAGACCATCCCACCAGCCACCATTAAGCCAGGCACGTTTGTGTGAGACAGAGGTATCGCGGGTGGTAAGCGCCATGGTGCCGTAATAGCGGTGCCCCGGATGAAGATTCTTTGGCCTGAAAAATAGCCCGCGGATCAACCCATCGTCGCGGTATTCGTTGACTACTTCGTCGGCCATTTTTACAGCTTTCCAGGTGTGGTGTTCATATCCCTGGAATGTCGAGAAATTACATAGTGAGCCAGCTACCGAGATCGATAGCGAGTGATCGGTGATATTTTTCACCCGGTAACGCAGGATACCCGTGGGAATACCCGAGTCATCCGCGTTGAGGGGAATGAACGGGTTGAAGGCCTCAAGCGTGACGGTCACCGGAAGGGTTGGGTCACTCAGCTCAACAGTAACAAAAGGATATTCCGCTTTGAGCCGGGAATGCCCGAAGCGCGGCAACCCCCCGACTTCGTAATCTACAAATCCGTGTGAGCGGCGGAAGGGTGGGCGGATCTGACTTTCGAGCACCCGGGCAACAGGCTGGTGCTCTGGTGAGCATATCCAGATGGCAAAAAAGGTGTTGGGCAGGAGATTGCCTTTGGCTGGAGTACCAAACAGTTCCCAGTCGCGCAATTCGCCGCGTGCACCGATGGAAAAGTTTCCCGTGCCAATACCCCCAATAAGGAAGGCCGCCTCGCTACAGGAGGCATCGTACCAGCGCTGGGAAGATATATCAAAGAGGACTTCATCGGGAAAGACTTGGGCCATTGTTCTCTGCTCTTGTTAGATGGGGGTTTTCTCAATCATTCATTATAGAATAAATTATGTATTCTGGTGACAGGCCAAGAGAGGTCAGAAGGAACCTTGGGTTGGTTGAAAGCCGATAAATAGCCCAAGATAAGATCAATTATATTGGGCTTGTATTACTGCCAGACTTGAGCTATACTTCTTTAAACAAGCGTCTTTTTTATATCTTTTCTTAACCATATTCATTATTCATTCTATTGTTTTAGTTGAAATAAGAGCGAACATTCCTGAAATATTGATGTTTCTTGAACCAATCTTGCCTGGGAGAGTCCCCTCCCCCACCCCACCCGAGAACGGTTGTTCTAATATATGATCACTCTTCAGCAAGCAATGGAACGCTTTCTATCGGTGAAAAATGCCAGCCCACGTACCCTGGCCTCATATCGCAATGGCCTAAACGCTTTCTTCGATACCTTGCGCCTCGGGAGAACGCTTTCCGATGGTTCTCATGTCTCTCTTGACCCAGCCACAGCCGAAACTGCCGACCTGGATGAAGACTGGGTAGCTACCTTTATTGCCAATCTGCAGGACTTTAGCCCGGCCACCCAGAACCTCTATCTTGCAGCAGTCAAGGGTTTCTATCGCTTTCTTCTTGCCGAACGCCTTGCGTCTCCTCATATTCCACGTATTGAACAATGGATTGCCGAACGTGCCCGAAAAGCACCCCGCCGCCGACCACAGTTTCCCCGGGAGGAAATCGAGCAACTCATCGCCTACGCCGAGTCCCTTTCCACCATTCCCGTGGACACTATCGGTGCCTCTCTAAAAAGTGAAGCTGCCCGTCACGCTGCCCAACAACGCGCTCGCTTGCGACATTTACGCGATCGTGCGCTGATCCTCCTCCTGGCTGATACCGGGTTGCGCGTATCTGAAGCCTGTTCACTCACACTTGAGGATGTTAACTTCTTCGAAGGACACGTACATGTGTTGGGTAAAGGAAACAAAGATGACCTGGTACGTGTTTCTCAACGTGCTTTGAACGCTATCCGTGATTACCTCAATGCGCGCCAGGCGGCTATATCATCTACCCCGGCGCGCCGGGGACGCCCCCTTTCTGCCGGGCATCACACCCCCTTATTCGTACGTCATGATCGGGCCGCCAGAGCAGCTTCCCCTTCCCCACTCGACCCTTCCTCAGCGTGGGACATTGTCCGTGAACGCGCTGCCGAAGCTCTCGGACAGGAAGCCGCTCGGCGTATTCATCCTCATTCCTTCCGGCATTATTTTGTTACTATCGTGCTGCTGGCTACCAATAACATTGAAAAAGCCCGCCGCCTGGCACGTCATCGCAGCATCACTACCACCCAGCTCTACGCCGAAGTCGACCCGGAACTCGACCAGGACTACCACGAAATCTTTAATAAACGACCGGATAGGAAAGCGTAGTGTAGAATGAAAAACGCGTCACCCTTGCCCGGTCAACGAAGCCGGACCAGTGCTTCCTCGCAGATTAACCTCATGATCATCCCTGAGGGAATAATTCCTGAAGCTCCTTCCGCATCTGCTGGTACTGCTCGCGGGTAAGTTCACCCCGGGCGTACCGCTGTTCAAGAATCTCAAGCGCCGAGGTTGGCGTATGAGCGTGGTTGTTCCTTCCTGATGAGCCCGACTGGAAAAGCAGCCGCACCACTAATACCGCCAGACCAATCAGAAGCAGCCAGAACAATGCCATACCTCCAAGCATTCCAAACCCCATCATGGCAGCCTCCTGTTTAATGATTCAAGTCTGACAGGATTTGCTGATACTCTTCTCGGCTGATCTCTCCCCGGGCGTACCGGAGCTGAGCAATCTCTTTAGCCGAAAGCGCACCCTGGCCAGATGAACCAGCAGGCAAATGTGGTCCGCTCACCCGACGAACCGTCCACACTACCAGAAACACCACCCCCAAAATCACAACCAGGGTGAAAACCAAATTCAGGACCATTCCGATCCAACCAAAACCAGTATTCCATCCGCCAAAACCAAAGAGACACATACGCATCTTCCCTTTCCGGTTACAAATCCTTTTTATTTTCAAGGCAAGCATACCAGGGAAGAATCAAGAAACTTTAAAGGCTATGTAAAGTTTTTGTAAATGGGCTATTCAGATTTATTGGAAGGGTAAAATGAAATGTGCTACCCCGGCCTTCGCCTTTGCTCTCGGCCCAGATGCGCCCTTCATGCGCCTTGACCAGTGCCTGGGCAATGGTTAAACCGATACCGCTTCCGCCGCTGGTACGTGTTCTGGAAGGATCAGCACGGTAAAACCGATTAAAAATGAACGGAAGATGTTGCGGGGCAATGCCAATACCCGTATCAGCAACTGAAACATGGATTTCGGACTTATCTCGGAAAGCATACACCTGTACTTTACCGCCAGCAGGAGTGTATTGCAGGGCGTTTCCTACCAGGTTTGTTAAAACCTGCAGGATGCGGTCCGGGTCTACCTTTATCTCGGGAAGCCCGGCTTCTACCCGGGTTTCCAGTACCACCCCTTTTTCCTCAAACTGTCGTTCGAAGTGTCTTCTCACTGTTTCGACCAGGTTATTTATGGAGACCGGTCTTGGATTAAGTTTGAAAGCCCCCGCCTCCACACGGCTGAGTTCCTGCAGGTCATCCACCAGGCGCTGAAGCCGCTCAATTTCCCCATGCATTAACTGGTAAGTTTCTGGCCCCGCCGGAAATACCCCGTCCATCATTCCCTCGATATACCCCCTGACCGCCGCCAGAGGGGTACGGAGCTCGTGAGTGACATCACCAATCAACTGCCGGCGCATGGTTTCGGTTTTTTTCAGCTTCTCGGCCATCTGGTTAAAGCTCAGGGCCAGCTGGTCCAGTTCATCCAGCTGACCAAGTTGTCCTCCGCCTGACAGGTTCAGCCTTTCATGAAATTCTCCGTCAGCAATACGCTGGCTGAGACGCATCATCTTCTGGATTGGGATAACTACCTGCCGGCTGATAAAGAAGCTGGCCAGCACAGCAGCCGCCAGTGCGGCAAAAGTTGCCAGTGTGAGCGCTTCTCTCACCGACGCGGTGTAGTTTGTAAACAATTCCGTCTGTGTTAGGCGCCCATTTCCCATCATTCCCCCACCCGACATCATTGCCCCCATCCTTGCCATGTGCCTCTCAAAAGCCACCGGTGCCGACCAGCGGATGGCAGTGGCCAGAACTACCACCCCTACCAGAACGACCACCACATACGAAAGAAAAACCTTCCACGCGAGACGCGAACGTAAAAAACGGATCATCCCGGTCACCTACCTGTCTTCAAAACGGTACCCCACCCCACGAACGGTTTCAATAAGGTGGTCGTCCCCCAGCTTCTGCCGAAGATGGCTGATATGCACATCTACCACCCGTGTGTCACCATAAAAATCGTACCCCCAAACCTTCTCCAGCAGTTGTTCACGGCTCAACACCATGCCATGGTGCTGAGCCAGCGTTAACAGCAAATCAAATTCAATCGCTGTAAGCTCGACCTGTCTCTCACCCATCCACACGCGGCGTGAAGCTGTATCAATTTGGAGATGGGGGAACCTGAGTATCACGGGCTCCTCTGTCGGGGTAGTCGGGCTCTGGACTCTTCTCAGGGCTGCCTTAATGCGAGCAACCAGCTCGCGCGGGCTAAAGGGCTTGGTGAGGTAATCATCGGCCCCCACAGTGAGCCCCACAATCTTATCGGTCTCTTCGGAGCGGGCTGTGAGCAGGATGACATACACGTTTGATTCTCGTCTCAGCCTGGCCAGAAGTTCGATACCATCCATACCGGGCAGCATTACATCCAGGATAATCACATCTGGTTTAAAGGAACGGGCTGCCGCGAGACCTGATGGACCGTCCATAACCGATTGATATTCATACCCTTCCGCCTTTAAATATGCCGTAATCACATTGTGGATTGAAGGCTCATCGTCAATCACGAGAATCTTAGGTGCAGGCACTTTCCACTCCTTACTGAGAGCATTTCCTTGCCTATTGTACCCGGAAAACTTTCCTTCCTTTACTCAACCGTTTGCGAGAAGCCATTGAACCTTACCGATTTACGATATCCAGGGTAAGCCAGTCGATAGCTCTCTCGACCATCGTGTTATTTCAATGCAGTTGGAGCAATTGCGTCGTACTGAGCGTTCGGTAGGCATTGCAGGCGGGCCCCGCAAGTACCAGGGCATTCTGGGAGCACTTAACGGCCGTTGGATCAATGTGCTTATCACCGACCGTGCCACCGCCGAAAAACTGGTGCATGGTGAGAACTAACCACAGAGTCCTCAATTTTGCTTGGGAATCCTCTCCAGGCAAAAGAACTCCTTCTGGCCTGTCATCATCCGCACTAAAAAAACGCCCTGGAGTTCTGAAGGCTCCAGGGCGGTTTTTTTAGATAGCCTTTCGTTTTCCTTTAGTTGGAATGCGAAAGGGTACAGACAGAGCTTTCAGGAAGGCGATGTCTCCCCACTGCCCTCGTAAAGATGGCACTTTACAAGCACATCTCCCACAAAGAGATCGCGCGGAACCTCTCTCCTGCAACGTTCCATTACCATGGGGCAGCGCCCAGCAAATTTACACCCCTCCCGCAGGTATTCATCGTGTTCCAACTCTGCAAGCGTTACTGTATCGGACCAGGTTTGCCGGGGATCGGCCTGTGGAATCGATTCGCGCAAAAGGCGGGTGTACGGATGACGGGGATTCATCAGCACCTGCTCAACCGTTCCCATCTCAACGATATTCCCACGGAACATGATCGCAATTCGGTCGCTGACGTAATAGGCTGTAGCCAGGTCGTGGGTGATATAGAGCACACTCACCCCCAGTTCATCCCGTAGCTTTTTAAACAGGTTGACGATAGCCATGCGCAGCGAGGCATCCACCATAGACACCGGTTCATCCGCAATGATCAGTTTCGGGTTGGTCATTAATGCCCGTGCGATGGAGATACGCTGTAACTGTCCACCGGAGAACTCGTTGGGGTATTTTCCGGCGAACTCGCCATATGTGAGTCCTACAGAGCGCAATTTTTGGTCGATCAATTCAATAGCATCTGTCTTGGACTCTGCCAGCCGGTAATTTTTGACCGTTTCAAAGAAATAGGAGTCCACCGTGCGCAAAGGGTTAAACGTACTGAACGGATCCTGGAAAATGGCCTGTACACCCTCCGTAATCCATACCTTCTCCTTTCTCGTTTGTGGCTTACCACTGTGTAAAATGGTGCCAGAGGTGGCCTCTTCAAACCCCAGAACAATCTTCGCGGTAGTGGTTTTACCACAGCCACTTTCGCCAGCCAGGGTGAAAATTTCGGCTTGGTCCATATAGAAGCTGATACGGTCAACAGCGGTGATCAGGATTCTGGCGATCAGACTGCCCAGGGCATATTGTTTGGTAAGGTCTTTAACCTCAAGAAGCTTTTCCATGTTCACCCTCCCCAATCAGCCAGCATGCAACACGGTGTTTTTCATCCGGGTAGGAGAAACCTGGCATGCTTTCTCGGCAAATATCCTTTGTATATGGGCATCGCGGGTGGAAAGGGCACCCTCTGGGCAAATCGGCCAGAGAGGGTGGGCTGCCGGGCACGCTTTCACGCATCATCTTATCGCCAAACTTGGGTAACGAATTGATTAAAAACTGGGTGTAAGGATGCAGAGGATTGTCAAAAATTTGGATCGTAGTACCTTCTTCCACAATTTTCCCTGCATACATGATCCCGATTCTATGGGCAACATTGGCGTGTACACCCATATCATGGGTTACCAGTATAATCGTGTTTTGCAATTTCCTCTGAATCTCCTTTAACATCTGAATAACCCCGCGCTGCACTACCACATCCAGGGCTGTGGTGGGCTCATCACCGATCATGATGCGAGGGCTGAGCAGCGCCGAGAGGGCAATGGTCACTCGCTGACGCATACCGCCGGATAACTGATGCGGATACGCATTCAGGATATTTTTAGGGAGACCAAGTTCTACAATCTGCTTTTGAGCAAGCTCCATGGTCTCCTTTCGGGATTGTTCCGGCACGTGACTGGCGATGAAATCCTGATAACTCTCTTTGATTTTGAGAACCGGGTTCAGAACGCTCATCGACCCTTGTGGGATGTACGATATATATTCCAGGCGAAGCCTGCGTTTCTCCTCAGGGCTGAGCGAAGTCACTTCCACTTCTTCCCAGTTGACCCGATAATAGATTTTTCCGCCTATCAATCGCAGAGGGGGTTCAATGACATTGAATAGCGCTTTTAGTAAAGTAGTTTTGCCGCACCCGCTCTCGCCGGCAATTCCATAAATCTCGTTCTCTTTGATCGCCAGGTCTACCTCATTGACCGCCTTAACGATTTTTTGCGTGCCGTGCATATCCAGCACGTAGAACGCCTTCAAATTCTCAGTGCGCAGAATGGTTTCAGTCTGTATCTCCATGGCTCCCCCTATGATGCTCCAACCCGTTGAATGCGGGTACGCGGATCGAGATATTCACTGATACTGACAGACATCCAGTACAGAGCAATGAACAGGAAGAGCGACAACACGACCGGCGTTAAAATCCACCACCAGCGACCTAACAGGATAGACTGGTAAAACAGCGCCCAGTTCAACATCGTCCCCAGAGTGGGAACATTCAGGTTCACTAACCCCAGAATAGCCAGAGTAATTTCAAGGCCAATCGCCCAGGCAATGTTGTTAATCAAAGTAGAAAAGATCAAAGGCATGGCAAAAGGCATGTACTCATTCAACACCAGTTTCACCGTTCCTGTACCAGAAAGGATGGCAGTTTTCGTAAAATCTCGCTCTCGGAGGCTTAAGATCATCGAGCGGATCACCCGCGCATCCCATGCCCATCCAAAGAACGAGAGCATCAATCCTAAAATTACCAGATTCATATACTGCCGCACCAGCATAGCCAGCATGACCATGATCAGGAAAAGAGGGATCACCAGCAGGCTATCTCCAACGAACATCAACACCCGGTCTACCATCCCTCCCTGATACCCGGCGATCATGCCTACCAGGATAGCTATCACTCTGGAAACCAGTCCGGCGATGAGTGAGATGATCAACGAATTGCGCACAGCGAAAGTGGCCTGCCAGAAGATATCCTGCCCGTTGGAATCGGTACCGAGCCAGTGTTCAGCCGAGGGCTTTAGATCCTTGGGTACCACATTCCACAGGGTTGGGTCGTATGGTGAGAAGATGGAGAGAATGGCCATAACCACAATAATGACCAGCACTCCGAAACTAAAAGCAAAGCGATAATCTCTAAAAAGGTCTCGAAGGGTTTTCACGGCTCTGACCTCCTACTTGTATCGGACCCGTGGATCGAACAATGGATACGTCAGGTCAACGATCAGGATCGCTGTAGTAATGGCGATGATCGAAAAAAGGGTGATTCCCATGATCAGGTTGTAGTCACCGTTGACAATGGCACGGTAAAGCAACATGCCCAGGCCCGGGTACCCATAAACAATTTCAGTGATCAGCGCCCCACTGAAAATTTGCCCGATGGAAAGCGCAAGGCCAGTGATTTGCGGTAAAACGGCATTTCGAATGACATACTTGCCAACAATGCGATCCTCGGTGACTCCCCCCATCTTGGCATACTGGACAAAATTCTCCGCATTCACATTCTGCACGATTAACTTCATTGTCTGGAAGGTAACCGCTCCTCCTAGAACACACAGCGACAGAGCTGGCAAAAACGAATGCCAGAGAACGTCCTTGATATAGGCCCAGGTGAAAGTAGGCACCGCCCCAAGAGAAGCCCCACCGGTAATGGGGAACCAGCGAACCACGTATGCAAAAAGCAAGAGCAATGCAAAAGCAAAGATGTAATATGGCAAGGGGCGCACTACCATGGCGATGGCGTCCAGAATACGAGACCAGCTTTTCCGTGAATAGTACCCTGCCAGCCCGCCAATAATATTACCCACAATCCACGAAATCGCCGTGGTGGTGAGTAAAAGGCCCAGCGTCCATGGCATGGCCACAGCAATTAGCTGGTTCACACGAGCAGGGAATTGAAAGAATGACACGCCCAGGTCACCACGGAATAGTCTGCCCCAGAACGCCCAGTACTGATCAAGCCACGATCCCTCCAGGCCATATAACTGCGTCAGGTCGCGGATGATTCCATCCATAGCACCTGGTTCCAGGGTGGAACCGCGCCCCCGTAGTTCTCCGATCACTCGCATAATTGGGTCATTGGGGGTGAGCCTTGGGATAAGAAAAACCACGGTTATACCCAGCCAGATTACCAGAAAATATTGGATCAAACGGGGAATGAGATATCGTTTTACAAATGCCACGGCCTTACCCTCATTAAGAAGAAAAGTTTGAGGAATTCAACCTTGTGTTCTCTCACAGTATACCCCTATTACCTCAGAATAAACCTGCGATCTCCTGGGCGGGTTGTCCGCCCAGGAGAATCGTAGAAAGGTTCTAGGTCAAACCTGCCAGATCGCTACGCGCCGGTTGGCTTCAGGAAGGGGGTCGTATACTTGAAGTTTGGCCAGTGAGTATAGGGTTCATTGTAGGGATTTTCGCTGCCGGGCCAGTTGGTCCAGTAGTATTCATCCCAGCCCACGAACCCGATATACCCGTATGTAGGAATGCCGGGCATATTCTTGACAGCTTCCTTGAGGCCTTCGGTGCCAATGGCAATAACGGCTTCGGTGTCGAAGGGGTCGGTCTCGCGTAGTTTCTTGATGATCGCGTCCATCTCCGGGCTGGACCAGCGCGAGTAAATTCCCTGAGTCCGTTCCCCAACAGGCCGCTTGTAAGCTGAATTCCAGCGGTCGAGCACACGGTAAAGGTCGGGGCCTGCACCCCATGGCTCCTGTGCCGGCCAGGCACCACTCACATCAAAGTCTCCAGTGGCTCCAAGGCCATCGCCGTTCTCGGTGGTGTACATCTCGGCGTCAATGCCAAACTTCTTCCACTGCTGAACTGCCGCCGCCGCGTTGCGTGCATCGTGGTTCGAAAGCACCGTGCCACACATGAAGGAGATCTTCCAGGGCGTACCATCGGGCTTAAGCCATTTTCCGTCCTTATCTTTCTTGAATCCGTTCTTCTCCAGCAATTTAGTAGCCACATCGGGGGCATACTTGTACCAGCCAAGCCCGAAAGCTTTTTCGATGAAGGCCGGATCGTCCGGGAAGACATATCCTCGGCTTCGGGCGTAGGCCGCCACGCGCTTGGGGGCTTCTGGGTCGTAGGGTGCAAAGGTCTCGCCATTTCCGATGTCAATAGTGAAGGATTTCAGCCAGTCCTGCATGGGGCGGATGTAATCCTCTGGGTACGGGCCAAGATGCGGGATGTGCACCGGACTCAATGTACCCGAAGAATCGACTGCAATGCTCGTGTATTCCACAATGTCGATGGCTAACAGCAGCGCCCAGCGGACATCCACATTATCGAAGGGCGGGCGAGCAGTGTTGAAGAGAATACCCGTGATGCATGGGTCATTGTTGACCACAAACGGGAATGTCGGCTGGTAGGCACGGGAGGTCTTCGACTGCGCCAACAGAGCTTTGAGACCATCAGCTGAAAGCTCAGCCACATCCAGTTGGTGAGTCAGTTGAGCCAGAATTTGCGCACCCTCATCGGCAAAGTACTGATAGATAACGTACTTGGGTTTGGGCTCGCCGTACATGATACCGGTAGGACTTTTATCCCAGTCCTCACGTTTTTCCCACGCCGTCCAGCTTCCTTGAGGATCATAGCTATGAAGTTTGTATGGGCCGCACCCTACATAGGGGTTGAACGGGAACTGCACAGGATCGTCTACTTTCTCAAAAATATGCTTTGGGAAGAAGCGAGTGCAACCCCAGCGATCGAGGAAGGTAGTATGGAAGCGGGAGTTTGGCTGTTTCAGCTTGAACTCGACTGTATAATCATCGACTGCGGTCACGCTTTCCACGTTATCCACAAAGAAGGAGTGGGCATTGAAGCCCTCGTATTTCATTATGGTTTCTACGGTGTAGACCACATCGGCCGCAGTGAAAGGTTCTCCATCTGACCAGTTAACTCCCTGGCGCAGTTTAACGGTCAGGCCGGTGAAATCAGAAGTGTAAGTTGGGTCTCCATCGGCCACACCGGGGATAATCTTGCCTGTAGCAAAATCTACCGACCAGAAGGGCTCATCGGCCAGATTCTGCATGCCACGATCCTGCCACTTCCAGCCCACCCACTGGTTGAAGTTATCGGGAGTGCCCACGCGCCCGGTAAGAATGCGTGCAATGAGAGTCTCGCGGCGGGGGAAGGTACCCAACACATCAGCCACGGCCTCTGGGGGTTTCGTCGGAGCTGGCGTGGCGGTGACCACTTCCACTTTGGGCGTACCCTGAACCTCGACAATGCGGGTGACTTCAACAGGCTTCTCAACAACCTGGGTGGCGGATGGCGCGCAGGAGGCAAGAACTGCTCCTGCAGTCCCTGCACCCACCATCTTCAGAAACTTTCGGCGGTCAAAGTTTTTTTTCATTTCCTTCTCTCCCAAATCAACAGAAAGGATGACAAACGATCGGGTTCAATACATGAACGTTATACAGAAAATAACCAGGCCTTGTTCCGTTCCACCTCCTTCCTTCTCAACAAGCACCTCAGCACACTCTCTCACCGGCAGAATGGGCACAAAGAAGACTCTCAGAGAGCTTCTAGCCTCTAAATGGATAACTGAGTAACTTTTTCAGTTGGTAAAGTACAGGATTCCCGCACAATCAGCTGGGTTTGAAATACTCGCAAATTCTCCGATAAAAGTTCTTCGTCCACCAGTTTCACGATCATCTCAGTGGCGACAAACCCCATCTCTTCGATAAACTGGTCTACCGTAGTCAGCGCAGGCACCATGAGCGCCGATTCACGAAGGTTATCAAACCCGACGACCGACAAATCTTCAGGAATTCGTAATCCCATCTCTTTAGCAACCTGGTAAACGCCGAGCGCAGTCATGTCGTTGGCTGCAAAGATAGCCGTTGGGCGGTCGGGCAGCGAGAGCAGCTTTCGGGCACAGCAGATGGCTGTATCAGTGTTGTAATCACCAATGGCCACCAGGTTTTCGTCAAAGGGGATACCTGCAGCTGCCAGGCCGTCTTTATATCCCTGCAAACGCTGGTGAGCACTAATTAGGTTCAACCTGCCAGTGATGTGCCCAATTCGCCGATGCCCAAGCCCGGTCAGAAAATTCATGGCAGCCAGAGAACCTTCACGGTTAGTCGCAATGACGGCTGGATAATCGGGGGTTTCAGTATTGGGGTCAATAATAACCACCGGTGCATGTGTGGCAAAGTCAGTCGCGGTAGGTGTAACAACAATCAACCCATCAGTAATTCCCCCATTGAGCAAAGAAACATAAGAACGCTCATTTTGAGCAATATTCTCTTTGGGCCAGTTACCACTCGTGTAAATAATGAGGTTCTTTTCTAAACGGGAAATGGCCCGATTAACCCCCAGCATAATGTGCTGACAATAAGGGCTGGCCACGTCGGGCATTACCAGCCCAATCACATTGGTGCGACGGCTACGCATACCGCGCGCCGCCAGGCTGGAGGCATACCCCAATTCATGAACGATGCTCCGTATTTTCTGAACGGTTTCTTCCGAAACATCATCCTTATGGTTCAGAACGCGGGATACGGTTGAGACCGAAACACCGGCGGCTCTGGCAACATCGCGGATCGTAATTTTCTTCGAGTTTCGTTTCATGTTTTTGGGGATAACGTTTCCGGTATTGGTACCGGAAACGTTATAGTCATTATTGCAAAAATTCACTATAATGTCAATAACTAAGTTACACCCAATTTTTTGATCCTGCTTTGTTTCTTTTTCGGAGGGATGCCGTATGAGTGCTAAAGCCAAGTATCATGGCCCTGCGTTTGGCGGGCTGGAAATCCCCGAGCCATTGAGCGATGCCCAGATCGATGCACGATCTCGCGAACTCCTGGGGCAGCTCACCCTCGAGGAAAAAATCAAAATGATGTCAGGCGATTTGCCTTTCTGGGTGGGCATGGCCGATATGCTCGGCGGTGGTTATGCTGACCATCCCTGGGTGGCCGGGGCAATTCCACGTCTGGGCATTCCCGGTGTGCGTTTTGTGGACGGCCCACGCGGGGTTATTCTTGACGGCGCTACCACCTTCCCGGTCTCTATGGCGCGGGGGGCAACCTTTGACCCGGAACTGGAAGAACGCATTGGAGATGTCATCGGGCGCGAACTGCGTGCCATGGGGGGAAACTTCTTTGGCGGTGTATGCATTAATCTCCTACGTCATCCAGCCTGGGGACGCGCTCAGGAAACCTATGGTGAAGATCCCATCCATCTGGGTGAATTTGGGGCAGCTCTGGCCCGTGGCGTACAGAGGCACGTGATGGCTTGTGCAAAGCATTACGCGCTTAATTCCATGGAAAACGCCCGTTTCACCGTGGATGTGAGGATCGAACCCCGCCCCCTGCATGAAATTTACCTGCGACACTTTAAACGCGTGGTCGAAGAGGGGGTCGCCTCTATCATGAGCGCCTACAACAGTGTCAATGGGGAATATTGTGGACAGAATTACACTCTGCTCACCGAAATCCTCAAGCAACAGTGGGGCTTCCAGGGCTTTGTAATGACCGACTTCATATTCGGCATGCGCGATTCCAAAAAGGCTGCCCTCGCCGGGCAAGATGTAGAAATGCCTTTTGACATGATTCACCGGCAACACGTCTGGGCATTCCCGGTGTGCGTTTTGTGGACGGCCCACGCGGGGTTATTCTTGACGGCGCTACCACCTTCCCGGTCTCTATGGCGCGGGGGGCAACCTTTGACCCGGAACTGGAAGAACGCATTGGAGATGTCATCGGGCGCGAACTGCGTGCCATGGGGGGAAACTTCTTTGGCGGTGTATGCATTAATCTCCTACGTCATCCAGCCTGGGGACGCGCTCAGGAAACCTATGGTGAAGATCCCATCCATCTGGGTGAATTTGGGGCAGCTCTGGCCCGTGGCGTACAGAGGCACGTGATGGCTTGTGCAAAGCATTACGCGCTTAATTCCATGGAAAACGCCCGTTTCACCGTGGATGTGAGGATCGAACCCCGCCCCCTGCATGAAATTTACCTGCGACACTTTAAACGCGTGGTCGAAGAGGGGGTCGCCTCTATCATGAGCGCCTACAACAGTGTCAATGGGGAATATTGTGGACAGAATTACACTCTGCTCACCGAAATCCTCAAGCAACAGTGGGGCTTCCAGGGCTTTGTAATGACCGACTTCATATTCGGCATGCGCGATTCCAAAAAGGCTGCCCTCGCCGGGCAAGATGTAGAAATGCCTTTTGACATGATTCACCGGCAACACCTCAGACGTCTGGTGGAGGAGGGTGAGGTACCACTGGAGCGCATCGAAGACGCAGCATTTCGCGTACTCCGCCAGCAGGTGCGTTTTGCCCAGGGGCGCGACCCCAAAGCCTACACCCTGGACGTGGTAGGATGTGAAGCTCACCGCAAGATTGCCCGCGAAGCTGCCGAAAAGTCCATTGTCCTGCTCAAGAATGACGGCGGGCTTCTACCCCTGAAAGGGGTAAAGAAGTTGGCTGTAATTGGTAAATTAGCCGCCACCCCCAACACCGGAGATGGAGGGTCTTCCAACACCCGGCCAGAATACGTCATCACCCCGCTCGAGGGCTTACAGGAAGCCCTGCATGGGCAGGCAGAAATCCTGTATGCTGATGGCACTGATCCGAACGAAGCCACACGCCTTGCTGGTGAAGCCGACGCGGTTGTGATGGTATTGGGTTACACCAGCCAGGACGAAGGTGAGTTCGTCTCGCCCGATTCGATGGCCGAACTTGCGAAAAACTTTCCCCCACCCACCCCTGAAGAGCTACCCATTGCCCAAAAATTAATGGCCAGCATGACCGCCACCAATAGCGTGCCCAACGCTATGCCCCCTGGTGGAGACCGCCGATTATTAACCCTCCACCCAGAAGACGAGGAACTGATTCGCGTGGTAGCGGGTGCGAACCGGCGGGTTGTGGTAGCCATGATGGGTGGCAGTGCTATCATCACCGAAAACTGGCGCCATCATGTCCCTGCCATCCTCATGCTCTGGTATCCGGGTATGGAAGGTGGGCACGCCTTTGCCGACATTCTACTTGGCAAGATTAACCCCAGTGGTAAGCTCCCTTGCGTTTTCCCCAGACGCCCCGAAGACCTGCCGTATTACGATATTAACGCCCGCACTATCACCTACGATCTCTGGCACGGTTACCGAAAGCTGGAACGCGACGGGGTTATGCCGGCCTTCCCGTTTGGATTTGGTCTCAGCTATACAACCTTCAGCCTGTCTAACTTGAAACTGAATGAAACCGCTCTTAGCACCCAGAGCACTCTCCAATGCACCCTGGACGTAACCAACACCGGCTCCCTGCCCGGTGCCACCGTGGTGCAATTCTATGTGGCAGTTCCCGGCTCGCGAGTAGAGCGTGCCCCCAAAGAATTAAAGGCTTTCAAACGGGTAGAACTTCAACCCGGACAGACGCAAACCGTGCGTGTGGCCATCCCGGCGAGAGACCTCGCCTATTATGACCCTCACTCCGGTTGGACGGTAGAACCCGCTACCTATCGGTTGATTGTCGGCCAGCACTCACTGGACCAACAGGCTCTACAGGCTGAATTCAACATCCACTAGTCTCTTCGTAAAAGGTGCATAAAACGGTAGGTCTCTGCAATTACCATGCAGAGACCTACCGTAGAAACATCCTTATCAAACCATCACGTTGAGGGCATCTCGTGTTCAACAGCAAACCCGCCAAAGAGATTCTCTAACCAGACGGCACATAGTTCCACCCATCGTGCAACCCCTGCATGGACCAGTTCCTTAAACCCGCTCGAGGTGTGCGGCTTTGCCAGAGAAAGCCCATGAGCACCATCCTGGAAAATATGCAACTCAAAGGGTACACCAGCCTGATCGAGCGCCTCGGCAAACTTGAGCGAGTGGTTCACCGGTACTACAGAATCATTAGCAGTAGTAAAGATAAATGTCGGTGGGGTTTGGGAATCTACGTGCTTTTCCAGGGAAGGGATAGAAACAGCCAGAATGTGAGAAAGGCTGTCAAGAATTACAGGGTAACCTAAGATAAGCGCATTTGGGCATACACGTCCCATCGTTCCAAGTGCCGCAGCAAGATGCCCACCTGCCGAAAAACCACAGACAGCGATCTTATCAGGGCGAACACCCCACGGCCCCGCATTGGCGCGGATACACTCTAGCGCTTCCTCTGCATCTCGAAGAGGAGCAGGGAAGGCTGCATTTTCTTTGATCGAATAACGCAACACGAAGGCATGGTACCCCTGAGCCAGAAAAGCCATTGCAACCGGCTAGGCTTCCCGGTCTGAGCACATGAAGTACCCACCCCCGGGAAAAACTAATACCGCAGGCCGTACTTTGGTATTGGGCATTTCTGGTGAAGTATCGAGCAAATAGGTAGTAAGCGTAACATTGGGGTTACTCTTCAGAGTAATTGTTTCGGTTTTCATGAGTTTACTCCTTATACAAACTGCTTTTCATCTGTGATCTTAATCTCTTTTACCACAGGTTCTGAACCACCGCCATTGACATGCATCCTCAACTTTTCAGCCAGCCCTGCTTTAACCGCTAAAAAACCGCTAAAAGAGCCTTCCCATAATACGTGGTGTAACTTCTGCTATTGAAACGCTCCTCAGTGCAAGGGTTAGCACTGCCAAAACCCAGAAGTTCCCCCCTCTACTCTCACCGAAGGTTCTCAGTTGTCGTTGCTTTCTACTACGCAGTTTTTTATGATGAGGTGGACTTCTTGGATTTGGGATTCTTCAGGGATAATGGCTATGCGCAATATGCCCGTAGCAAAGTTCACCTCACTTTCACCCAGGGAATATCTGTTTCGGTCATAAGCCACAGCTCTGAGCGTACCGGTAATATACCGCGTCTTTCTTGAAGACGGTTTTAAAGCCCTGATCCGCTTTTTCCCCAGAGATTTTCCATTGAGAAACAGCTCCACAGCATAGGCATCAGCATAAACCTCGATCTCAGCTCGGTTTCCCTCACAATGTTTCCAGGCCCAGCCTACTAAAGCGTTCGTGCCCCACCAGATAGCCCCGGTCACACGCCTGCCAGGATGGTTAACAGTCCGCACACTAATGACGGGCTTTTTCTCAAGTCCCCAGACTATTGTGGCATACCGTGCTGTCACATCCACATACATTCCTCAGAATGTCCACTGCGCCACAACCTGCGATCAGGTACGGATAGGGTTTCTCAAGGCCCCGTAACCGTCATAGTTCCACACACCCATGCCTGCCTTTTCCAGAACGTCTAGGCAGGGATGGCTCACCCTATCCGCAGTCCGAGAATTGGCTATGCGATTCATCTGCGTTCCAACTTCCAGAAACCTATTGTATGCTCAAGGTGAAAGCCACAAAAGACAGCGGTGGAAGAGAAACGAGCGCTTTTCCATCAACCACTTTACCTGCCCCAAAGGAACGGCTGATGACGCGATAAGGCTCCTCGTAGGTATTTCTATCCTGTGGCGACGATCCAGTCACCACTTCGGCTGAGAGAATTGACTCGAATTTACTGCCCCCGGGGTTAATCTCTACTACCGCATCCTCGTTCAAAGAGCGATTGATCATAAAAACATGCATGATCCCATCACCGAGGATCGCGCTCACGTCAATATATTTAACTTCTCCATACGAAGGACTCTCATATGCCGGTCCGTTCACCACCGGGTGAAGAGCTACTTCTCCACCCTCTCGCCGATTTGAAAACATAGCCAATGGATAGTAAATGCTTTGCAGAAGTATCTGATCTCCCCGGGTATGAATAGGTGCAATGACATTAACCATCTGGGCAATGTTGGCAATTTTTACTGCATCAGCGTGACGGATAAAACTATTTAGAAAGCCAGCAACCACCAGCGCATCCTCAAGGTTGTAGAATTCTTCAAGTAATGGTGGAGCCACCTGCCCCTTTCCTCTGGAATCCTCAACCCCCGTCGTTCGATACCAGACATTCCACTCATCAAAACACAGATAATGTCGTTTCTTACTGCGTGTTTTTGCCTGTACGAACCGGCAGACAGCGTCCAGGTCTTCAATCCGCCGGTCGATGGTGTTGGTAACAGCAAGATAATCAGCTGTATCTCCGCGCGGGTTACCCACATAGCGATGCAGGCTAATATATTCTACCTGCGGTCCCAGATATTCCAGCACAATGCGATCCCACTCCATATATGTTGGCCCGCTCATGGTAGACGAACCACAGGCCACCAGTTCAATGGTCGGGTCGATATCCTTCATCATTTTCGCCGTTTGCGAAGCGAGAAGAGCATACTGTTCTGCAGGTAGATGCCCCAGTTGCCAGGGGCCATCCATTTCGTTCCCAAGGCACCAAAGCCTGACCCCGTAAGGATCAATAGAGCCATTCGCGACCCGCAAATCAGCATAGCGCGTTCCTGCCGGACTATTGCAATATTCAACCCAGTTACAGGCTTCTTCTGGTGTACCTGTGCCCAGATTAACCGTGATCATTGGAAGCCAGCCCATCCTTCGAGCCAGCCCGAGGAATTCATCGGTGCCAAACTGGTTGGGTTCAATACATTGCCAGGCCAGTTCACGCGCCCTTGGGCGCTTATCTTTTGGCCCAATGCCATCCATCCAGTGATAGCCCGAGGCAAAATTACCGCCGGGATAACGTACTGTCGTAAGGTGTAAATTGTGCAGGGCAGCCAGAACATCCTTGCGAAACCCATGCTCATCTGCGAGGCTCGACTGAGGATCAAATATCCCCCCATATATAGCCCGACCCAGATGTTCTAAAAAACCCCCGAAGATTCGGGGGTCAACCGGAGCGATAATATAACCAGGGTCTAGGAGGACACAGGTTTTTTCCATCGTAGTATTACCTCCATACCATGAGGGCCGGCCCGGCAATAACCGGCCCTCCTCGACTAGCCACTTTACCTCATGATCCAGAAAACGTCACTTCATCTCCTCAATCACTCAAAAACCTGAAAGCACCACGGTGATGGTAACCACTGAAGCCGGTGGTAGGACAACATGCAGCTGCTGGTTTTTTACATCCACCGTCATGGGCTGAGGGACCACCTGGTGTGGTGCATCAAAAGTGTTGTGAGCATGAATTTCACCACTTAACACCCTGGCCTGTGCGCGCTCTGCTCTGGCATCTCCAAGGAGGTTCACTACAATCTCGGCCTCTTCATGGACATGACTATTGGTGAGACTGATGAAAAGTACATTCTCCCGTATAGAGGCACTTCCCGACACAGCGGGGATATTCCCTTCCATTTTCTCGCCTTTTTGCAGGGCGCTCTGCCACGAGGTTTGCAGAATCTTCGTTTTCTGGAAGTGAATCTCGGGCGTCTCAACCCGCAGACGTAGCGACTGTGCCCCCTGATGAGGAGCATACATTTCATACACATACCCGGTAGGAGTGACTAGCATATTCTCCCCTTCGGTGAGGATCACTGCCTGAAGCACATTGACCATCTGAGCAATATTGGCCATCACTACCTTATCGGCATGGCGATTGAAGATATCCAGTGTATTAGCCGCAACAATCGCATCGCGTATGGTGTTTTGCTGATAAAGGAAAGCCGGGTTGGTTCCTTCTTCCACAGGATGCCACGTTCCCCACTCATCAATAATGAGACCAATCTTTCGTGTAGGATCCCAGGCATCCATTGCCGCCCGTTGTTGTACCACCAGTTCTTCCATTCGGAGCCCCTTTTCCAGCAGGCGGTACCATTCTTCTTCTGTATACTGGGTAGCCGTGCCAGCTGTACCGCAGTAATAATGAGCAGCGAAGCCATCGATATTGTTGAAAGGCCAATAATCCTTATGGAGTTTTCGGAAGAATCGATCTGTCCATTCCACATCGTTATTAGCCGGGCCACAGGCAATGACATTCAGTTTCTTTCCGAACCCGCGTATAAATGAAGCAAAGCGCCGAAACTCGGTGCAGTAATCTTCTGGCGAGAAATTGCCACCACAACCCCAGTTTTCATTTCCAACACCCCAGTAAGTCACATCAAGCGGTGCCGGGCTTCCATCGGCGGCACGCTGTTGCGCCCAGGTAGAGCCAGATAGGTCAGATACGGGAAAGTTGCAGTATTCAATCCAATCCCGCAGTTCGCGAGGTGTGCCGGAGCCTACATTACCACAGAAATATGGCTCTGCACCAATCAGACGGCAAAATTGTACAAATTCTATCGTACCCACCTGGTTGGTTTCAATCACCTCTCCCCAGTGGATATTAATCCGGCGCGGGCGTTGACTTCGTGGCCCAATACCATCCTGCCAGTGGTAGTCATCAGCAAAACACCCGCCAGGCCAACGGATCACAGGGACTTTCATCCGCCGCAACGTTTCAATAACATCCTTGCGAAATCCATGAATGTTCGGAATCGGCGATTCCTCTCCCACCCAGATGCCATCATAGATACAGCGGCCAAGGTGTTCTGCAAAGTGACCATAAATATTGGGATTGATTGTGGCAATGGTGTCGGTTGGGTTTATTGTGATGCGTGTTGTAGACATGGAAAATCCTCACTGAGTATTTCGTTGGGAGAAGGTTGATATTGCGGCCAACCAGCCAGGGTAATGGCGGAGCATCTCAGCCTGTCTCCATGGTTTAGAATAAGTTACTTCCTGGCCTCTTCCATCTCAGGATGTCCGGCAGCTTCCCGAGCTTGTTCTGTATACAGGTAACACTTCACCGTTCTTGGGCCCACTGATATATTGGGTGGGTCAGCCTGGCGACAAACATCCATCACATGGGGACAACGACCGGCGAATTTACACCCGACCTGGTTATACTCATTGACTTCCGTAACCCCAAGAGAAATGTGCTTTACCCATGCATCTTTTTCTTCTGGCTCAGGCTCAGGTACCGATTCTTTCAATAACTGTGAATAGGGATGCATCGGGCGCTCAAGAACCTCCTCCACTGGCCCCGCTTCGACAATATTTCCACGGAGCATAATGGCAATCCGGTCACTAATGTAGTAAGCCGTAGCCAGATCATGAGTAATATAAATAACACTCACTTTCTCTTCATCGCGTAAAGTACGGAAAAGATTGACAATTTCCATCCGTAATGATGCATCTACCATGGAAACGGGCTCATCCGCCAGAATGACTCGCGGCCTGGGTATGAGTGCCCGAGCGATGGAAATCCGTTGAATTTGTCCCCCCGAAAGCTCATGCGGATAACGTTTACTCACCTCTGCCAGCGACAATCCAACTTGTTGCAGGGCATGATCCACAACCATCGCCGCCTCTTTTACATTGTTTGCCACCCCAAAATTGATGGCTGTGTCAAACAGATAAGCTTCTACTCTTCGAAGGGGATTAAAGGTTTCAAATGGATTCTGGAATACCGGTTGCACCTTTTTTATAAAAGACTTCAATTCAGCCCGGCTGCGGAACTCCGATAAATCCCGGCCTTCAAAGAACACTTTTCCTGAAGTAGGATGGAGATCACCAAGAAGCAAGCGGGAAAGGGTCGTCTTGCCGCTTCCACTTTCCCCCGCAATGGTAAAAATCTCTGCCTTTTCTCGTGAGAGGGTGAAAGAAACGTCATTGACGGCCACCAGTTTTACACCCCCAAGCAATCCGCCAATCTGAAAAACAACCGAAACATTTTGAACATCGAACAGGTTTCCATCCACACTCATAGCGCACCTCCTTTTACCAGATGACAGGCTACCCGATGCCGGGACTCTACATCAACCATTTCTGGAATTTCAGTCCGGCACACTTCCATGGCTAAAGGACAGCGAGGATGGAACCTGCAGCCACTTGGCGGGTTAGCGAGGTTGGGAGGGCTTCCACGCAGACTGGTTTTAGTGGTTCGGACACCGATCATAGGAAGCGAACTGATCAGATGTTTGGTGTAGGGATGCAAAGGCGACTTGAAAATCGTTTTGGTAGGAGCCTCTTCAACAATCCGACCTGCATACATAATCATCACCCGATCAGCCACGTTCGCATGAACAGCCATATCGTGAGTAACAAGCAAAACTGTATTCTTGCTTTCGGCCTGAATCTCCTTTAGCATTTGCAATACACCACGTTGGACCACCACATCGAGCGCAGTAGTTGGCTCATCAGCAATAATCAGTCGCGGCTGGAACATGGTTGCAAGAGCAATTGCTACCCGCTGCCTCATTCCACCAGAGAGTTGATGCGGATAGGCATTGAGCACGTCAGTTGGGAGACCAAGGCGATTAATATGCGCTTCAACCTGCTCTCGAAATACCTTCTTATCTTGTATTCCTCGATGCGATTCAACAATATCTTCAAAGGTCTTAATAATTTTCCGAACCGGGTTGAGAACGCTCATCGAACCCTGCATGACGTAGGATATTTCTTTCCAGCGAATGTTCCGCCGCATTTCTTCAGGCGAGATGGTCAGCATATCCACTTTCTGCAGACCATTGTCATACTCTACACTCCCCGAATAGGCTTTTAACGGAGGTTTGACATTTCCAGAAATTACCTTAATGAGCGTGCTCTTACCACAACTGGATTCACCGGCCACCCCGTATATCTCGTCTGGGTGTAGATCAAAAGAAACCCCATCCACGGCGTGTACGGTTCGAGAAATCCCGTAAGCTTCAGTCCGATAATAGGCTCGGAGATCACGTACACTGAGAATGGCCACAGTTAACCTCCAATTAAACGTAGACGTGTCCGTGGGTCAATATACTCGTTGATGCTTGAGAACAACAAGTAAAGTCCAAGGAAGAGGATAATAGCGATCAGTGTTGGTGCCGCAATCCACCACCACACCCCTGCCACCAGTGCTCCATGCTGATTGGCCCAGAAGAGTGCCGTACCAATTGTCGGGGTGCTGACATCCGAGAGGCCAAGCACACTCAGAGTAACTTCCATTCCAATCGACCACAACATGTTATTAATAGTAGTGGCAAAGACTATGGGCAACACAAAGGGAAGATGTTCGTGAATCGTAATCCAGAAGGGGTGAGTACCAGAGTAAACCGCTGTCCGTGTAAAAGCCCGTTCCTTGAGACTCAGCACCTGAGAACGAATTAATCGGGCGTCCCAGGGCCAGCCGAATACCCCCAAAATTAATCCCAGAGTGAAGAAATTCATCTTGCCGCGTAGCAGAAAGCCGAGCAGGATTAGGATTGGCAGCAAAGGCATGACGACAAAACTGTCGTTAATGGCCATGAGGACTTTGTCCAGCCACCCGCCTTCATATCCGGCTATTAACCCGACAATGATCGCAATGACGCGGGACAGAGCTGCTGTGACCATACCCAGTAGAAATGAATTTCGCACTGCAAACGTCATCCACCAGAAAATATCCTGTCCTCGTGAACTGGTCCCAAACGGATGCTCAAGAGAAGGCGGGGTATCCATAGCAACTACGAAAGTCTTGTTGGGATTGTATGGAGACACCAGCGAGAGGAGCATCATGATAAGAATGGTGGACAAAAATATAAACGCAAGACGAAATCGGCTATCGTATTTTAGAAGGTCACGGATAATTCGTAGAATGGTCATGGCTAACCTCCCTATTGATAACGAACCCGCGGATCAAATAAGGGGTAAATCAGATCCATCAGAAATACCGAGGTGGCAACCCCGATAATGGAATAAATCGCAATACCCATGATAAGCGAATAGTCATTACGGAAAATCGCCTGAAGGGTCAACATCCCCATGCCAGGATATTGAAAAACCACTTCCATAATCAATGCCCCACTGAACACCGTCCCAAGCGAAAGACCCAGGCCGGTGATTTGCGGGAGCATAGCATTCCGCATCACGTATTGCGTGAGAATTTTACGCTCCTTAATACCTGTGGTCTCTGCATAAACCACATAATCCTCAGAAATAATGTTTGAGGTAAGTGATTTCATCCCGATAAACCACCCGCCAAATCCTACCAGGATCAAAGTGAGTGCCGGGAGTGCCGAATGCTTCAAGTAAATTAAAACGAAGCTGGGAGTTAAACTGGGCCGGGTGCCAACCGGATATGCCCCACTGAAAGGAAAAATGGGGATCAGGTAAGCAAAAACCACAAGAAGTACCAGAGCCACCACATAATAAGGGATAGGGCGAACAGCCTGGCTCATCAGGTCGATAGCATAGATGAGCTTACTTTTTGGATAATAACTGGCCAGGGCACCAAGAACATTACCGATAATCCACGATAAAATCACCGCGGTAAGCATGAGGCCCAGAGTCCATGGCAGAGCCTGGCCGATCAGCCGTGTTACAGGGGTTGGGAATGTGGATAGAGAAGGCCCAAGATCCCCGCGTAACAGTCGCCCCCAGAAAGCAATATACTGCTCCAACGGGCTACCTGATAGGCCATACATCTCCGTGAGCGCCTGTCGCATATGTTCAATAGCCTCCGGGTCTACAGCAGAACCACTTGAAAGGATCATACTCACCTGCGCTTCAACCGGGTCCGTCGGTGAGAGTCGGGGGATGATAAAAGTTACCGTGATTCCTATAAAAATAACCGTTAAATATTGTGCTATTCGGGGAAGAAGATAATGTAACAGGAATTTTCGCATTTTGCGACCTCCTAGAAAAATAAACCCCCACAATATTCATGGGTTAAGAAGCCATTTGTGGGGGAGAAAATTCAAGGGATTGTTTGTTTTAAGTCGATCATTCCTCAACGAGGTCCAATGGTTTTTGTGAAATTTACTCCTCATCTCAGGATTAGAACTACCAGCAACATAACTTTCCGGAGATGAATAGTCAATAGCCTTTAAGGTTTTTGGCCCTCCCCTCCCATGAAATGAGAAGGGAGGGCCCGTCCATGGTCAAACCAAAATCGCGCTACGCCTTTGGCTTGATCTTAATGAACATGTACTTGGTATTCGCCCAGTTAGGTACTGGATCGGTATACGGATCTTCCGCAGTAGGATACCCGGTGAAATACGTGGTATCGCAGACCGTAAATACATTATACGCCATCAGCGGAGTTATTGGCATCTCCTGAGCGGCAAGTTTAATAAACTCCTGCCCAAGCTCGATTCCCTTGGGATCATCGAAATCGAGTTTCTGGATGCTCTCAATGATCCGGTCTAATTCCGGGTTCTTCCAGCGCATGCTATTGCTTCCAGAAGCGCGCGTTCCACTTGGCTGATAGAACTTGGAATGCCATGAAGAGAGGAAGAAGAACAAATCCGGGTGACCGCCCCAGGTCTCGATGGTCCAGGCCAGGTTAGCGCTGTATTCTCCCAGGCTCATAATATCCCAGGGATTATCGCGGGCATCCAGCATCGTATCAACACCAAACTCCGACCAGCATTCAGCAACCATGCTGGCACAGCGGTTCATGGTTGGGTTGCTCTGATTCATGCTCATCATGGGAACTTTCCAATCAGAACCATCGGGGAGTTTCCACTTACCGTCACTACCCCGTTTCATGCCAGCATCCAGCATGAGCTGTTCAGCGGCTTTCAAATCATATTTCCACCAACCAGCCCCCAGTGACTTGCGAATCTCAGCCGGGTCGGTAGGCACCAGGTCCCCCAGGGTCTTTCGAGCTTCTTCAGCAATGCGGTTGCATGCATCTGGGTCGAATGGTTTGTAATCCTGGCCTCCCACTTTAATGGTAAAGTTCTTCAGCCAGTCCTCCAGGGGTTCGAAATAGTACTTGGGGTACATTCCCGTAGGCGGAACATGGATCGCTGATATGGTTGCTGCCCCCTTGTATGAGGCCATAGCCACCCGCACGATATCAATCGCCAGTGTCAACGCCCAGCGGACCTCTCTCTTATCCAGGCCGGGTTTCTCGTTGTTGTAAATCACCGCGGGGAGGGTTGGATCAGGATGCGCCCAGGGGAAGGATTTGAACCAGCCAATAGAAGACGGGCTCTTTTGTGCTAATGTGATGCGCCCCTCAGGAGTGATGTCGTGAATGACATCCAATTTGTGTTCCATCTGAGCGATCACACGCTTGTCACTCGGGCCAGGGGCAATATACATGGCATATTTCACCTTGGGTTCACCCAGGAGACCCAGAGAAGTCCGTTGCCAGTCATCACGCCGCTGCCAGAGGAACCAGTTGCCATTGGGGTCAAAGTCTTTCAGAGTGTATGCACCAAGAGATACAGGAGGGTTGAACTTGTACGCCAGCGGATCTTCCTGTTTCTCGAAGACATGCTTTGGCATCATAAAGCAGGCTCCCCAGCGCACCGTGAAGAAGGAGTGGAAACGAGAGTTAGGAGCCTTGAGATGGAACACCACAGTGTATTTATCGGGCATTTCCATCGACTCAATATTCCCACGGAACTGGCCCGTGTAACTCCATCCATCATTTTTCATCTGGACATCGACGGTGTAATACAGGTCCTCTGCGGTGAATTCCACGCCGTCACTCCAGTACAATCCCTGGCGGAGTTTGACCGTCATCGTGGTGAAATCTTCGTTGTAGATTGGCTTCTCAGCTGCAACAGCGTTATCCCATACCCCATTGACACCTGCATCTGGATCAATATACCAGAGAGCATCAAGGGCTAGCTGTTGCAGGCCAGTAGAGTAGGTACGTGTACCGGGGCGCCAGCGGTTGAAGTCGTCCGCCGGGGTTGCAGTGCCGGTTGGGTCTTCCAGGATAAGGCATTCTCGTCGTAAAACCCCCGGCTGAATCTCTTCATCTCCAGCACCCGATGGTTGCGCCGCAGCGGGTTGAGTGGCCTCACCCTGAGGGGGCGCCTGCGTGGTTGTGGCCGGTGCGCAAGATGCCAGCGTGGCCCCAGCAACAAACATCGCGGCCTGCTTTAAAAACTCACGTCTCGTCTTTGGATAGTTACTCATTTTTTCCTCCATCAAGGTTCAAAAAGGAAATGTGTAGGGCGGAAAGTTATGACCTGTGTGTTTGTTCGTTCTGGACAAAGCCGGCCGTTCTTTGCTGGACGAGTTACTGGCAAAAACCACCGGAGCCATTGGAACAAGCACCCGTGTCACCTGTGAAAAAGATTGAAAAGCAGTTACCATTAAGTGCCGGGGAGATGGTCGTTGTTAATAAAACATTAATCAAATTATAGCACGAACAAATTGATGATGTCAATAAAAATATCAAACAAAAACCTGAAATAAGTTTAAAAACAATTCCATATTTTTGGGGATTACCGCCCTTCACAGGGCTAAATTTACCCTTGATTCCCGGAAATACCCGGGGTTGACGGCTCCGCTATCCAGATCCCAATACCATTGGTTTGTAACTGCCCTGGAATTGATATTGAAATTTTTAGAACAATCTATTAAAATGTAAACAAAATTTTACATTTTTTATTTTAATGATTTTTGCCCTTCGGTTTTGTTTTGTTGTTTGGTATCATATAATCCATCACTCTCATAAAGAAAGATTGACTTTCTTGTGAATATCAAAGTTGGCCATAAATCCCCCACCATGCGTGATGTTGCCGCTGCGGCGGGCGTTTCCCTTTCGACAGTATCGCTGGTTTTAAATGGAAAATCAGGTGTTGCCCCTGCCCGCCGTGAGCGAGTCCTCAAGGCCATGAAGGACCTCGGCTACATTGCCAGCAGCCGTCAGAACCTGGCCGCGGGAACCAGGGTGCTCGGATTGCTAATGGAATCACTATCCGAAGCATCTCGGAGTGAGGGTTTTTACACACGTATAGTTTCAGGAATTGAAGACACAGCTTATGAGCTGGGGTATCAGGTACTTTTACACGTTTACCGTCCTGATGTTGACCCCTTAAACTCTCTGCGTGAGCTGATGGGCCGAGATATTGATGGGCTGATCGTAGCCAACGACGGAGACGTTACCCCCCAGGTCATCCAGAAAATTACAAATGTCGGTGTGCCCATTGTACTCATAGAAAACTACCAATCCTTCCCTATCCATTCTTTGACCGCCGACAATTTTACTGCCGGACGAATGATGACGGAATATTTGATCGGACTGGGTCATCGGCGGATCGGAGGGATTGGTGGGCCATTAAAATATAGCAGTCTTCGCGATCGAATGCGTGGCCATCGGGTTGCTCTACTCGAGCATGGTATAGACATCGATCCAGCCCTGCAACCGCCACCGGTTTCGGGTAACCCACGGAAAGGCTATGTTCAAATGCAGCAATTACTGGCTCTGCCGGAACCACCCACAGCAGTTTTTGCAGTCAGCGATCGGGCTGCCTTTGGCGCGATGGATGCCATAAAAGATGCTGGCCTGCGAGTTCCAGAGGATATTTCTGTCGTTGGGATTGACGATGTCCGCGATAGCGCTTTCAGCACACCACCCTTGACCACTTTCAGCGTGCCGAAATACGAACTGGGTCGGTCGGCAGTATATATGCTCCATGATCTGATCCATGGGAAAGCCATTCCTCCCTGCCGCATGGTACTTCTGGGCAACCTGGTAGAACGCAGGTCAGCATGTGCTCCTCGGGCCTGACGTTTATCAAAACTGGCACAATGAAAAAGCCAGAGGCATGAAAATCATCATTGCACCCGATGCAAAGGCGCTTGCCAGAACCGCGGCAGAGCTGTTTACAGCCCTGGCACGTACCTCTATTGAGGAACGAGGGCAATTTGTGGTGGCTCTTTCGGGTGGCAGCACCCCTCGTCAGCTTTACATCCGTCTTGCAGACCCGGAGTTTTCTACGCAAATCCCATGGAGAGCTGTTCACCTGTTCTGGGGTGATGAACGGTGTGTACCGCCAGATCACCCGGAAAGCAACTACCGCATGGTGAAGGAATCTTTGCAGGTTTCCATCCCCAGCGCAAATATCCATCGTATCGCCGGGGAACTTTCCCCCCATGAAGCCGCCGCGCTTTACGAGCAGGAATTACGCACTTTCTTTGGCAATACACCCCTTTTTGACTTGGTCCTCCTCGGCCTTGGCGAGGACGGTCACACCGCCTCACTGTTCCCTTCCTCTCCAGCGCTCCATGAACAATTCCGCTGGGTAGTGGCTGTCTCTCACAACGTGCCACCGCCACCACTTGTACCGCGCGTCACCCTCACTCTACCCGTCATCAACCGTGCACGCGAGGTTCTATTCCTTGTCTCCGGCGTTGCGAAGGCCGAGCGGGTTGCACAAATCCTTGGCCATGCCTCCTCATCCACCGAATTACCTGCCGGGGCTGTAAATCCGTCTGATGGGAACCTTACCTGGCTGCTGGATGCGCCAGCCGCCGCTCTGTTGAAAAACAATTCCTGAAAGCTCCCCCTTTTTCCTCTTTCAAACCACCACAGTCAGCGTTTATCCACTATCATGGCAAACCTGCTCCACAGGCTACAAGTTAACCCTTTGTATAGAATCCCCTTGCCTTTGCTACGAAATCGCCTCTCCGCATTACTTCTCGCCACGCATCCTGGGGGGTCATCTGACTTCTCCTCTTTTTTGATGTACATCCAAAGGGCTTACGATATCACTGATCACCTTTTTGGATTTCTGCCACTTTTACATAAGATACCTAGCCAAGGTGGAAGCCAACGGGATCATACCACGTTGGTTTGCTGGACTCTTTTTGAGGTACTTTTTGTTGACCCTGTCATTAGGCAATATCACGGCATCGAAGAAATACTCGATACTAGGTTTACTAATCCAAGAGAATAAGCAGAAATTCACTGATTAGCCAGATAACCTCAATGAATTCATCCCCATACCTAAAAACAACTAATAAATTTTTTCCTCGTATTTTGTTAATTCTATCAGGGTGCCTATTAGCTATTCTTCTGGTTGTTCTGGGCTCTCTCTATTTGCCTGATGGGATTGATTGGCATTATACATATCGCCCGGCAGCACTTGCATTTTTATCTGGAAAATCACCGTACAGCGTAGATATATTTTTTAGCGCCCCATGGAGTCTTCTTCCTCTCATTCCCTTGGCGGTGTTACCAGAAAATATAGGTCGAGCCATCTTATTTTTACTTGGGCTAGGATTATTCACTTTTACCGCTCGCCGATTGGGTGCGACACCTTTATCCTGTGTTGCTTTTCTGCTTTCTCCTCCTGTATTGCATTGTTTATTAAATTCGAATATTGAATGGATGCCCTTGTTAGGCTTTGTCCTTCCACCCCAGATTGGATTATTCTTTCTCTCTATCAAGCCGCAGATCGGAATTGGTGTGGGCATATTTTGGCTAGTAGAAGCATGGCGAAACGGTGGTTTCAAAGAAGTTGTACGCGTCTTTTGGCCGATATCTCTCGCTCTCCTGGTCTCATGGATTGTATTTGGTTTTTGGCCACTACGTTTTTTTGATACCCTATCGCTTACACGTACCTATAATGCAAGTTTATGGCCTATAAGTATTCCGGTTGGCTTAACATTACTCGCCAGTTCAGTCCGCAAGCGAAACATACGGTATGCCATGGCTGCATCACCCTGTCTTTCACCCTATGTATTATTACATGCGTGGGTAGGAGCATTGGCTGCCATCATTTCCCTACCCATTGAGACGATAGTTGCCGTGTTCGGCCTTTGGATCTTGGTCCTTCTTCGCGCCATCGGCGGCAGCTGAAATTCTCTATTTCAGGAAATCAGAAACCCAGCCTTCTTTTCTATTCGTCAAAGCGAAAAAAGTAGAAAGCGATTTTCACAATAAGCGGTGGGTTTGGTTGGTAACAGAGAGCAGACACCTTTCTAGAATGAGTTTGGAAAAACAAGTCATAGAAAAGGAAACCTGCTCATTATCATTGTGACGCTTCATTTTCCTGAAGTCAAAGCTGCAGCCGAAAAACGAGCGAGTCAATTATATAATGAGTGTTCGATCTTACAGCAGTGGGGGAATGTCAATAAGCCGGTGTTCGATCCACAGGTGATATGGGTTGTGATATACCGCTACTGGTGCACACAATATCGAAGAAATTTTCGAGACTATCCATAGGGGATCAGAGCGAACAGATGCGCTTTTTATGTACCTCAATCTGGAAAATCGGAGCCAGTCTGTGATAAACCACTGGGATTCTGGGGGTCCGGCAAACACCTGTGTGTCACATGACGGTTTGACGTGATATGCAATGGGCTGCCTTGCAACATTCAAAGAAGAACAAAGTGCATATGGTGGGTCTGGATGGGTTTTATACCAAAGTGAAAGGGAAAGACAATGGCTGATGGTCATACTTGGACATGGGAAATGGTCAGCCGGTCGAACTAACCGAAGTGCAGGAAGCCAACCCGGAGAGCTTGCTGGAATGGCTTCAGCCCTTAGTGACCCAATGCGGCGTAGAGGTCATCGTCACGGACGATCTGGTCAGTTATCCAGTCGTAGCTCATGAGCCAGAGATCAAACAACAAGCTTGCCGATTCCACGCACTGCGACGTATGATGTTGAGGCTCAAAGAATGCGAAACGGCGTTAGGTGAAGCCTGGCAGGTCACTATGGATGAAGTCCGCCGGATCATCCGCAACTTGCCCGATAACATCCCCCATTTGCTCTATTGCCAGTCTGGGTGGTAAAAAATATCGCTGGAGAAAACACCGCCTTTAGCAACCTGAACGAAGGGCTGGGAAGGGTGCTCCGCTTTGGCGCGTATGACGCTGAAGTGCTCGAACGCCTGCGGTGGATGTCGAGTACGCTCGCTCCAGCCATTCACCGCGCATTACAGGTTCTGGGCGGTCTGGAGCTTAAACCGATCATCGCTCAGGCCTTACACATGGGTGATGAATGCCACAATCGCAACGCCGCCGCCTCATCTCTGCTCTTTAAGCGCCTGGCGGGCCCTCTTCTCCGCAGCGGCAACGACCCCACCATAGCAGCCAGTTTGCTTGAGTTCATGGCCACCAATGACCATTTCTTTCTTAACATATCCATGGCAGCATGTAAGGCTATGCTCGATGCGGCTCATGGGGTGGCTGGTTCCAGCCTGGTGACAGTCATGGCTCGCAACGGTGTCGAATTTGGCATCCGCATGAGTGGCACGGGAGATGCGTGGTTCACTGCTCCAGCACCAGTGGTGGATGGACTGTTTTTCCCTGGTTATACGAAAGAAGATGCCGCTCCCGACCTCGGGGACAGCGCCATCACCGAGACAGCCGGTATTGGTGGTTTTGCCATGGCTGCTGCACCAGCCATTGTGCAGTTTGTCGGTGGAACTCCGCAAGACGCACTGGCCACCACTCGCGAAATGTTCCATATCACCCTGGGAAGTCATCGCAGTTTTACACTACCTCAGCTAAATTTTGGCGGTTCACCCGCCGGCATCGATGCTCGTCGTGTGGTCGACACAGGGATTACCCCGGTGATCAACACGGGTATTGCTCACCGCAAAGCGGGGATCGGCCAGGTAGGAGCCGGTATCACTCGCGCCCCTCTGGCCTGCTTTATCGGAGCTATCCTGTCTCTTGCAAAACAAATTAACGTTATTCCGGAGTAAATATGAATGAACGAAAACGACCTCTCGCCGTAGTAGCTGTGGGTGGTAATGCCTTGATCCGTGAAAAAGGCCGCGAGACCCTGCCTGACCAGTACGCGGCAGCATGCCTGACTATGCCCCACGTGGTCGAATTGGTAGCCAGTGGCTGGGATGTGATTGTTACTCATGGAAATGGCCCTCAGGTTGGGTTCATCCTGCGCCGGTCTGAAATTGCCGCCAGAGAATTGCACGGCATTCCACTGGACTATTGTGTCTCAAATACACAGGGTTCCATCGGATATATGTTTCAGATGGCTCTGGAAAACGAATTTAAGCGGCGGAATATGCCCAACCGCGCGGTCACCGTGGTTACACAAACCCTCGTTGATGCTCAAGACCCGGCCTTCAACTGCCCAAGCAAACCCATTGGCTCATTTATGGACGAAGCTACAGCCTTGCGACACCGCGACGAAGATGGCTGGTCTGTGATTGAAGATGCTGGGCGTGGTTGGCGGCGAGTCGTTCCCTCCCCCCGTCCTATCCGCATCGTCCAACAGGAAGCCATTCTGTCACTGGTTCAGGCGGGTTTTACCGTGGTTGGCGTGGGTGGCGGTGGAATCCCTGTGGTAGAAGATGCGCAGGGGAACCTGGTGGGTGTGGAAGCCGTAATTGACAAAGACCTAGCCTCTTCTCTCCTGGCTCATACCATCCAGGCCGATTTATTTCTCATTTCCACCGAGGTCGAAAAGGTAGCCCTGAACTTCAACCGGCCAGACGTTCGCTGGCTCGACCGCATGACGGTGGCCGAAGCCAGACAGTACCTCGCTGAAGGACAGTTTGGCAAAGGGAGCATGGAACCAAAAATCCAGGCCGTAATCCAGTACCTGGAAAATGGTGGGAAGCGTGCGCTGATCACCAATCCAGAGAATATGTTACGCGCTCTCGCCGGGAAAACCGGTACACAAATTGTACCCTAGCCCACAATCTAACAAGAAAGCCCGGGACGTCGGAGAGGGCATCCGGCGTCCTGTTTTTTTAAACGTTTTGATCGACTCAATTTTTTCTTCATCATCTTCCACGTTTCGTCCAATATACCTACTTGTGTAAAATCATCCGTCCCAGACACTCCCTGTTTACAGGATAATCACTCAAACCCTAACGGCTCTATGACACACTCTCGAACATGATATACTCAAGCCATCCATCCACCGAGGTTATTTATGCAAATATCGGAAAAGATCACATCCGGAATTTCCAGCCTACGGAGCTCAAGGAAATTCACCATAAGCCTCCTGTTTTTTGCAGTGGCTCTTTATTGGTCCAGTCTGTACTTCTACCTACCCACCTTGCCCGTTTATGTGAAGAGTAAAGTAGAAAACCTTGCAGTTGTTGGTGTTATTCTATCCATGTACGGGCTCTGGCAGGCATTAATCAGATTTCCTCTAGGGATTCTATCCGACTGGGTAGGCAAACGAAAACCTTTCATCATTGGTGGCTTTCTCCTCTCCGGATTGGGCGCCTGGGTGATGGCCTCTGCTCAAAACGGATTGGGCCTGGGGGTTGGTCGTGCGATCACGGGACTGGCAGCTGGGACGTGGGTTCCTCTGACAGTATTCTTCAGCGCGTTATTTCCACCCGAAGAAGCCATTCGGGCTACAGCAATGTTAACAGTCGTGAATTCAGTGGGACGATTAACTGCAACTGCGTTAACAGGCTGGTTGAATGAGATCAGTGGCGGTTACCTGCTGGCTTTTTTTGTCGCAATTATATTTGCCCTGGTGGCTGTCCTGGCCATTATCCCGGTTCCTGAAGCTCGCCGCGCCGGTTTCTCCCCCTCGCTCTCTTCAATCTTCTCCCTGGCGAAGCGCCCGGACGTGCTACGCCCCTCATTGCTTGGAGCCCTTGCCCAGTATGTAACCTGGTCTGTGACGTTTAGTTTTACTCCTATCCTGGCAAGCCGATTGGGTGCCAGTGGTTGGGTTCAAAGCGGGCTTACCAGTGGCAGCATCGCTGTTGTCATGATCGGGAACATGGTGGCAACCGCAGTAGCCCGGTTTGGATATCGCCGATTGACCACTGCGAGTTTTACATTCCTTGCTGCAGGCACCATTTTAGCCGCCTTCTCACCTTCTCTGGGCTGGCTCTTTCTCGCTCAATTCATCTCAAGCCTTGGAGCAGGGATTTCTCATCCTCTGCTCATGGGATTATCTATATCCAGGGTAGACGATCAACAGCGTTCCACCGCTATGGGATTACACCAGGCCATTTATGGATTTGGAATGTTCGCCGGACCCTGGATCAGCGGCGCTCTCGCGGATGGGATTGGCATCCAGCCCATGTTTGCCGCGACTGGCATATTATGCCTTATTCTTGGCTTTTTAGGGATTCGCTGGCTATCTTCATCAGGACTTTAAATCTGTCATTGCATTGTATAATGATTCCAATGAGGCACATTACCCTTTTAACCGATTTTGGTTACCTCGATGGCTATCCGGGGATCATGAAAGGGGTGATCTATCGCACCGCCCCCTCTGTTCAGGTCACCGATATCACTCATTCCATCGCACCGCAGAACATTCAAGAAGGAGCTCTGGTCCTGTTTCGCTCCTATCGATATTTCCCGACAAATACCATCCATGTTGCTGTGATTGACCCGGGAGTTGGTACAAACCGGCGTCCGATTGCCTTGAAGCTCGGGGGTTACTATTTCGTCGGACCGGATAACGCCCTTTTTTCCCCCGTGATCCGCGAAGCCAGAAAATCAAACGACCCTGTACAAATCATCCACCTTAACCGCCCACAATTCTGGCTGCCGCAACCCAGCTACGTTTTCCATGGACGAGATATTTTTGCACCGGTCGCTGCTCACCTGGCATCCGGTGTTCCGCTAGAAGAACTGGGTGATCCAATCGACGACCCTGTGTTGATTGAATTGGACGAACCTGTTCGTACTCCAAAAGGCTGGATAGGCAAGGTTATTGCTATAGACCATTTTGGTAATCTGAGTACTAATATCATGGACACTCACCTGGCTGAGATGGAACAAATTACCATAAACGTGGCCGGGCACACGATTAACGGGCTTGTTAAAACTTTTGGAGAGCGCCCTCCAGGAGAGCTAATTGCCCTAATCGGGACCGATCACGATCTATCTATCTCGGTCGTTAACGGTAATGCAAGTTCTTTACTCGGTGTCAAAGTCGGCGACACAATCACTGTTGAGGGAAAATCAACAAAATGAGCCTCGTCACATTAACGACCGATTTTGGCCACAGCGATTATGCCTGTGGCATCCTCCACGGGGTGATATGGTCTATTGCGCCTGAAACCAAAGTGGTTGATTTAACTCATGATGTGCCCCGTCATAATATTTTGGCTGGGGCACTTGTTCTTGACCGTGCTCTCCCCTACTTTCCTGGCGGAACAGTCCATGTCGTGGTAGTTGACCCCGGTGTAGGTACAAATCGACGTCCGCTGGCCGTGAGACTTGGAAATCAATTCTTCGTCGGCCCTGATAACGGACTGGTCTCTGTTGCCGCAAGGCAAGTTGAGAATAGGGGTCATCCTGTTGAGTATTTCCATCTTGACCAACCACAATTCTGGCTCAAAGAGGTCAGCTCCATCTTCCATGGTCGCGATATCTTTGCCCCTGCTGCAGCATACATTGCCCGGGGAATTTCGCCAGACCAGATGGGAACCCGGGTGTACGACCCTGTTCAACTGTCACTTCCCGAACCCGAAAAGACAGAGGATGGCTTCCTTGCTCATATCATTCATGTGGATCATTTCGGGAATTTATCCACAAATTTAGCCGGAGATTTGCTCAGAGAGGAATCAAAAGTCATCATTCTGGCGGGCACAGCCCGCATTGATGGAATTTCAAAAGCTTTTGGAGACAGGCAGCCAGGGGAACTGGTAGCCCTGGTGGATAGCGCAGGGTTTCTTTCAATAGGCGTCGTTAACGGCTCAGCCCAAAAGAGGCTCGGCCTGGGCATTGGGGATCAAATCACTGTGAAATTTTCCTGACAATCGATAAACCACCATGCGGATGGACCAAGAACTTCCTCTGTATATCCAAAACCTGACTTTCCGCTATCATCGGCGAAACACACCCTCCATCACAAACATTAATCTGGAGGTAAAACCAGGTGAGCTTCTCCTCATTGCCGGTACCAGTGGATGTGGAAAGACCACCCTGTTACGTTGCATCAATGGACTTGCTCCCAGAGTATATTCGGGAGACTTAACGGGAGAAATCGCCATTTTCGGTAAATCAGTTCAACAGCTCAGTATGTCTGAGCTTTCACAGCAGGTAGGCACTTTACTTCAGGATCCTGAGCGGCAAATTGTCTCCAGTCATGTATTTAACGAAGTGGCTTTCGGTTTAGAAAACCTGGCAGTTCCACGACAGAGGATCATTTATCGGGTTGAAGAAACCCTGGAATACCTGAAAATATCTCACCTGAGAGATCGTGAAACTTTCAGTTTATCGGGTGGAGAAAAACAAAAAGTAGCCCTGGCTGGCATTCTGGTAATGCAACCAAAAATTTTATTATTGGACGAACCCCTTGCAAGCCTTGATCCTGTCTCTGCCGCTGATGCATTACAAATGTTCCGGAAACTTGCAGACGATGGAATAACCATTATCATGGTAGAACATCGTGTTGAAGATGTGCTGGCAATCCATCCTGATCGTGTGATGTATATGGAGGATGGCCAGGTAATATATTCTGGAGATCCCCAGGGGATGCTCGACACAATCGAAATAAACCGGGTAAAACTTCCCGCTGAGGTTGTGGTGAAGCGGTTGACACCCGGTTCGTTCCCATCAATTTGTCCGCCTGCACCCCCGACAGACCCCAGAGAACTGGTTCGCTTTGATCATGTGAATTTTAGATACAAACCAGAAAGCGACCTGGTTCTGAAGGACGTCAATTTTTCCGTTCGCCAGGGAGATATTATTGCGATTCTGGGACCCAACGGTGCCGGGAAAACTACTCTGGTGAAACATGCCATTGGCCTTCTCAAACCAACCCGAGGTACCGTTTTTCTGGAAGGGAAGCCCACACAACAGCTCTCGGTAGCTCAGGCAGCCGCCACCCTTGGATATGTCTTCCAGAGTCCTTCTCAGATGCTTTTTGCTCCTACCGTGCAGGAAGAACTTGAATTCGGCCCCAAAAACCTGAAGCATCCCCCCGAACAGATTCAACAAAATGTTGATTGGGCATTAAAGAGTGTGAATCTTCTCCATGAAAGAAAGTCTCCGCCGCTGGCACTTTCATTTGGCCAGCAAAAGCGCGTAAGCATTGCTGCCATTCTGGCCATGCGCTCTAGAATCTTGATGATGGATGAACCAACTACTGGCCAGGATTACTGGAATTATCTCTCTTTTATGGATGCAATCATTCAAATGCCGGGGTTTGATGCCATCTTATTTATCACCCATGATCTTGACCTGGCCTTAATTTATTCCAACCGTATTCTCCTCTTTAAAGATGGCCAGATCATGGCCGATGGACGGCCCGAAGAAGTGTTAAGTGACACAGAGTTGCTTCGCAGTACCCATGTGTTACCCACTTCTCTCTTACGGTTGAACCTTGAGCTCCTTCCGCGGACCGGGCGCTTCATGCGGGCGGAAGCTCTGGTTAACTATCTTTGATTCAGTTCTTCAAATTCGGAGGTGTTACGATGAAAAAATCATTGTGGACTTTTGGTACTCGTGAAGTCGTATTTGCAGCCATCGGCGCTGCTCTCTATGGAGTCCTGTCTTATGCAACCAATTTACTCCAGATTCCCGGTGCTGGTAACGTCTCCCTTCGCCCTGCTGTAGCCATTCCAATGTTCTTCGGTGTAGCTTTTGGGCCAATCGTCGGGTTTCTTTCTGGAGCCATTGGGAACATCCTCTCAGACTTGCTTTCAGGATATGGTTTTTGGCCCTGGTGGGATCTTGGAAACGGCCTGATGGCCCTGGTTCCAGGTTTGATTTACCTGAGCATCAAAGATTTTCGCAGCTGGGGAGATCTCTTAAAAGCAGAAGGCATGGTTGTCCTCGGGGTTGCCCTGGGAATGGGAGTTGCTTCTCTCTCGGAAATTTGGGTTTCGGGGATAGATCTGGCAACCGCGATTTCGCTCAATTTCGTCCCTGCATTCATTACCAACGTCATCAATGGATTAATCCTCGTTCCCATCCTCATGGTTGCATATAGTGCCATAGTAGCCCGGTCCGGCCGTTAGCTTCCAGGCCTTACGCTGATCCAGTTTCCACGATTTGCCCTGGAAACTGGATCAGCAGGAGGTTTCCATGCTGGTTAGTTTCAGTTACCGCCCAAGGCATAGCTTCATAGAACGCTTTGATCCACGCGCCCGGTGGATCATGTCTCTTGCGTTGTTATTTTCCATTGTTCTTTTCTGGGACATTCGTATTCTATCTTTTTTCTTTGTCTTATCCATCCTCCAGGTATTCCTGGCACGTTTGACATGGCAGGAAACCCGCCGGGCATGGTTATTTATCCTCGTACTCTCCACGATGATGATTCTGGTTAACACCATTATCACCGGCGGTGGAACCATCGGGGGAGTTATTAGCGGTGGAAAACCCTTACTCCAGTTCCAGCTCAAAATTCCGGTCACAGGGTGGATCATCCATTATGTACTCACCCGAGAACGGGTATGGTTTGCATTAGCCCAGTTTTTACGCATTATTTCCATTGGCTCGTTATTTTTGGTTATTCCATTCACCATGGATCCGCGAAAGTACGGAGTGACTTTTCGCGGGATTGGATTACCCGACAAACTGGCCTTTACCATGGATTTAGCCTTCCGTTTTATACCAACACTCGCCCGGGATTTTCAGATTACTCTGGACGCTCAGCGTGCTCGAGGTTACGAGGTGGAAAAAATAGAAGGTAATCTTTTTACCCGAATCCGCAGAATGGCTCCTTTGTTTGTTCCGGTGACCATGAATGCCATTTTAGCCGGAGAAGATATTACCAATGCCATGGATTTGCGTTGTTTCGGATTAAAAAAGAGAACCTGGGTTGAATCCCTGAAATACCAGGAGATAGATTATCTTATGATTGGGATATCTATACTCATCCTGGTAGGGAGTCTTCTGTTACGGTTTGTTTTTCACACAGGCGATTTCTGGTTCCCCATGTAAGTGTAAGGTCTAGAGAAAAGCTTATGTATCCACAACAAAATCAAAACCACGATTGGAATGCTGAATTGGAGATAAAAGGGCAGCGTTCAGAGCGGTTGATCGCCAACCACATTACCGTGCGACAGGGCATCGTGCAATCCGCCGAAGCGAATACCGCAACTTTACGACAGACCGCGCTGATAAAACTAAACGCAGAAAGTGCCGATGTGAATGGAAGTAAGCTGGGCCTCGTTCAATCCCAGAAAGATGCCCATCTGAGCAACTCCTCTGCCGGTGCAGTGGTAGCTGGAACAGGTGTAGTCATGGATCAGTCTTCCAGCAAAGTAATCGTTGCCGGTTCCGATGTTAACATGGACCAGAGTGCTGCAGCAGTGATGGTTACCCGAAATGCTGTCTTCAAAGATAGCAGTGTGGTTTTCCTGATCGCCCAAAACGTAGAAGGTGAATTGACGCCGCTTTTTGGGTCTAGAGAAGCACTTCTCTTCGGGGCTGCAGCGGGTTTGGTTGGTGGAGTTATTCTCTTACTCGCTCGAAGCATTAAACGGCGATAAGACGAGTTAATTTTTATGTCCCTCCCCCAGATGGAGAATTCTTTCTGGTAAAATGTCCGCCCATTCCTCGCCACAGACGTTGCCACTCTTCCATCGCTTCGCCTGACTATCATGGTTGTTTTCTTATACTACATAGGAGAATTAATCTGCTCATTTAATAGCGGGAAATCACCTGGTGTATTTCTTGCACGTTAGGATATGATTATAAAAACTTCCTATATAATCAGGTAAGGGAACGGATGAAGATTGTAGTCCACATGAGGATCTGGCTATGAAAACATCAGTTTGGGATATACTAACTTTCCTCCTGATCATTGGAATGATTGGGATGGTAATCATCTTCTTGGTGATCTTCATCAACCCCAATATGCCGTTCAACCCTTTTCCGCCAGACGGAGGTGGGATCACCTCTTTGTTCATTCCAACCTTCACTCCCACCCCTCGCCGTTTACCCCCTACCTGGACTCCCACATCCCTCCCCACCGAAGTATTTACTCCCACTCGTCGACCAACATCAACGCCTCTGGCAACTTTTACACCTTTTGTTCTCCCAACATTAACCCCGATTCCCAAAACCATTTATCCCACGAATGAACGTCCACCACTGGCTGGAAAATGCAAAGTCATTAATCAATCACCAGCAGATGGTTCCAGTGTCGCTCCAGGTGCCTCCTTCACCACGTTGTGGACTCTGCAAAACACCAGCGACCGCGATTGGACGAAAGATAATATTGATGTCAGGTTCGGGGGAGGTACGCCAATGCATACCAGCAAGAACCTGATTGATTTTCCAACCAACGTGGTCTCAGGTAGTAATTTCGACCTTACGATATCTATGGTTGCCCCCAAAGACCCCGGTTATTATCTTACCTACTGGACACTCACCGAAGGCTCCCTGGTGCGTTGCACATTTTATGTAGAAATTTTCGTAGATCCCAAGCTTGCGCCTTGAGCCGGGAATCGGGCAATAGCCACAACCAGTCAACTCAATAGAGGTTATATACTTTCCACCAGGATGGATGGGAAAGTATTAGAATATTTTTATGTTAACTTTACCGTTACTTCCAATAAATACCGTATTATTTCCTGGAATGCCCATACACCTGCACATTCACGAAGAAAGATACCGGTTAATGGTGCAAAAAGCAATGGCAGCCGATCATCTCCTGGGCACTTTGTATCAAATAATAGAACCATACCCCATACCTCCCCTCACCCCATCTGAAATTGGTTGCATTGCCCATATTATCCACTTAAAAACACTTCCTGACGGGCAGATTGATCTCATTGCTGTAGGACAGGATCGGTTTCGAATTTCCGAAGTTATGAGCTACCATCCTTTTCCTGTTGGGAAGGTCGAAGTTCTCCCCACGGAATCCCCCCGGACCCTGGAAGTGGTCAGGGGAGCAAGCCTTCTTTATAAAATGGTAAAATCCTACATCCAGTGCATCAGTGAAGCAAGTAACAATAGGGAGACTGAATCCATTCAAAACCATTTACACCAGTTTCAACTCCCAGATGACCCGACTTTGTTGATTTTTATGGCCTGTGAAATACTACAAATTCCTGCTTTTGAAAAACAAAAGCTGCTGGAAATATTACCTGCTCCTCAGTTACTGCGAACAACTCTCCGTATTTATCGAAGAGAACAGGCCCTCCATGCTCATTTCAGTAAGACCTCCTGGGAGGTTGCTCAGGGGTTAACCGAGCTTAATTAACCATTCCCTGCGGTAAAATAAACCCATGGCTCTATATTCATTACCTTTTGGTAAATCATTTCAACAACTCGATATTTCTGAGGATTACCCTCAGAAGTGGATCGCTCCTCCGGCGCTCGAACCAGCCTCCGATCCTTTGGAATTGGTAAAACAGGCATTACAAGCCCCTCTCAGTTTATCTCCCGAAAAAAATAATTTTTGGGCCTCTGTTTTTCAAAATCAAAAAGTAGCCATTGCCATTAATGACAAAACCAGACCAGTCCCCAACCATTTACTGCTTCCTCCATTGCTGGAACAGCTGCGCTCCATAGGTATTCCCCGGCAACAGATTTCGATCTGGGTTGCCACCGGTTCACATTTACCAATGACAACGGAAGAATTTTTTTCCATTCTTCCTTTATCCATTGTAGAGCAGTATCCAGTCTTTTCTCATAATATCGAAGATAAAGAGAATCTGATCTATCTTGGAACAACCAGCCGGGGAACCCCTGTCTGGGTTAATCGGCAGTTCTATCAGGCTGACCTCAAGATAGTGGTTGGCGACATTGAGCCTCATCACTTCGCCGGGTTCTCTGGAGGATATAAAACAGCAGCGATTGGCCTTGCCGGTTGGCCCACCATCAATGCCAACCACGCTCTATTAACCCACCCTGATGCGTGGATCGGCAAATTTGAGAAAAATCCACTGCGACAGGATATCGAAGAAATTGGGTCCAGAATCGGGGTGCATCTGGCAGTCAATGCCATTTTAAACCACGATAAAAAGATCGTAAGGGTTTTTGCCGGTCACCCTGAAGCAATCATTCGTGAAGGGATTACCGCCTCCAGAGCTTTATGGGGGGTCGATTGCCCTGAACTCTTTGATCTGGTAATCGCCTCTGCCGGGGGATATCCTAAGGACATTAACTTTTATCAGGCCCAAAAAGCCATCACCCATGCTTCTATGTTTTGTAAACCTGGCGGCACAATTGTTCTTTTAGCCGAATGTTCTGAAGGAATTGGCAGTACAGCGTATGAGCAGTTTATGGAAGGGAAGCAATCCATCCATGAAATTTACTCTCATTTTCAAACGCTGGGCTTTCAGGTAGGTCCCCATAAGGCATATCAGGTTGCCCGTTTATTGGAAAAATTCAACATCATTCTGGTGTCGAACATCGATGAAAAACGCGTGCAACGTCTTCTCTTACAATCTGCGCCGAATATTCAGATTGCATTCCAAAATGTGCTTAAAAGCTATCCTTTCTCCCCAAAAATTGGGATCTTACCTCATGCCACGACTACTCTCGTGTTTCATCAAAGCACCGATTGCTCCCCTTCTGGCCCAGAATGAGTTAGAATATACCTAAGGAATTACGTGGATATGAATACGAATAAACAACCTCCAGGGAAAACAACCATCGCGCCAGAAGTCTTGCTGTCCATCGCTCGATTGAGCGCACTCAGCGTGCCCGGCGTACATCGTCTGGCAACCCCTCCTGCAGACGTAAACCGGATTTTTTCCCGGAACCCCAATGAAGGAGTGCGAATAACTGTGGACAACGGCGTGGTATACGCTGATATTTACGTCATCATGAAAAAAGATGTGAATGTCCGTGAGGTGGGGCGAGCGATACAGGCTAAGGTCTCCCGTGCCATCTCCGAAATGGTGGGCATGGAAGTAGGTAAAGTTAATATCCACGTTGAAGATATCGAATACAACATACCTGAGAATTGACCCATGAAATTACGCACCAAGGCCCGAAGTGTGGCCTTGCAGGTTCTTTACGAAGTTGATCTAACAGGCCATCCGCCCCTGGAGGCTTTAAACCAGCGGTTGATGGATGAACCATTGGATGATAAGCTTTCAGATTTTTGCCGAAAAATTGTTTTCGGTGTATTACCCATTGCATCAAAACTCGACCATCTGATCGCCCAGCATGCACCTGAATGGCCGCTGGATCAGGTAGCTGTGATTGACCGCAATATTCTCAGGATGGCCCTTTGGGAATTTGCTGTAGAAAAATGCACACCTGTTAAAGTTGCCATTAACGAAGCTGTAGAGCTCGCCAAAATTTTCGGTTCTGATAGCACACCCCGATTCGTCAACGGAGTGCTGGGCAGTCTGGCTGATCATCAGACTGAAATCGAAAACGAGTTTGGAGCCCAACCCACTTAACTCATCCCTACTAAACACAGGAGCACCATGATAAAGAAAAGAAGAACTTTACTTTTCACCCTCTTTGTGGTGTTTCCTTTCCTTGTCAATGCATGCACGTGGGTAGATATTCCACAGGTGGCTCCTCCACCCTCCGAAAATCAAATCCCTGCCAATACCTCAAAGCTTGTCGAGTTGGAGTTCATTGTCAAGCTTCCCTCACCCGTAGAAACCGGGCAATCGGTAGCACTGGAAGTACTGGATGAAGTTACCGGACTTGCTTTCAATCCTACCCGGACGAAAATGAATGTTCAAAGCGCTGATACCTATTCATTAAAGTTAACAGTGAGTGCGGGCTCGGTTATTAAATATCGATATGTTCGAGATGGGAACATTCCTGTTTATGAGTACAACAGCCTTGGAAAACAGGTTCGATACCGTATGGTGCTGGCATCCGCTCCGGCAGTCATTCATGATACCATTACCGCCTGGAGTAACCTGCCCTATGAAGGACCGTATGGTCGTATTATTGGCAGAATTTTAGATCAAGGGACTGGAGCGCCGGTTTCTCCCAGCCTGGTTACTGTCTGCGGACAGGAGACCATTTCGGCATCCGATGGAACTTTTACCATAGACCATCTTCCACCCGGCATTCACAACCTGGTCGTTTATAGCCTGGATGGCAGTTATCCGGTATTCCAGCAAGAAGCTGAAGTGGCAGAGAACTCAGCCACACCGGCTGATATTCGCATTGCTTCGACCCCACTTTCAGAAGTTACATTTATCGCAACCCCCCCAAAGGATAGTTTATTGGGTTTACCCATTCGATTGGTAGGTAATATTTATTCGCTGGGAAACACCTACGCCAATCTTCGTGGCGGAATGAATGTTCTGGCGTCTCGCGCGCCACTTCTCAAACTGCGAGAAGATGGTAAGTACGAAATTAAATTACGCTTGCCTGTAGGTCTTGATCTTCGCTATAAGTACACCATTGGAGATGGCTTTTGGAACGCAGAGAGAGATGGATCAGGGCAGTGGGTAACTCGTCAGCTGATCGTTCCATCCACTCCCGTCACCATTGAGGACCAGATCTTCAGCTGGTCTTCTCCAGGAAAAGGCTCTGTTACTTTTCGGGTTGAAGTCCCGGGCTCTACGCCACCCGGCGAGACTATTTCCATTCAATTTAATCCATACGGGTGGACTGAACCCATTCCCATGTGGCCTCTGGGTAACAATCGCTGGCTATACATCCTTTATAGTCCGCTGGACATGATTGGTGAAACTTCCTATCGAATTTGCAGGAACGAACAATGCGGGATCGCCGATGATCTTCAAACGAAAGGAACAGAAGGGCTTAGTCGAACCTTTATTCCTCAACCCGATTCACAGGTATTTGAAATCAAAGTGACCGAGTGGAATTGGATGGCTGGTGCGGTAGACCCAGTCACTGTACCGGGAGGAAGTATTCCCCCGAAGCCAGAAACATTTATGACCGCCGTAGAATTGAGCCCAGATTACCATCCTTCGTGGCAACCATATTTTTCGCAAACCTTTGAAGGCATATCAAAAATAAACGCCAGGCGGGTTATCCTTTCACCCACCTGGCATTACAGCGGGAATGTGCCCCCCATGCTCCAACAGATCGCAGGAGTCGATGCCTCATGGTATGATATTTCCGAGCAGATCAATTTGGCCAAACAGAAAGGGTTAGAGGTAGCAATTCATCCAACTACCTCCCTGGATAAACCCGCGCTTTTATGGTGGAACGAGGCCCCTCGGGATAGCAATTGGTGGCAGACCTGGTTTGACCGTTATGAAGCCTTTCTCCTTCACCACGCAGATCTGGCTCAGCGAAACCATGTCGATATTTTAATCATTGGTGAGTCAAACATCTTACCTGCTTTTCCGAATGGAGTCCTGCCAGACGGAAAAGGTTCGAATGCCCCCGGAGATGCAGACCTGCGCTGGCAAAATTTGATCGCAAAGATAAGAGAGCGTTATAAAGGTCAAATCGGTTGGTTCATGCCATATCCCGAAGGGTTTAAAACCATTCCAGCTTTTCTCAACGAGGTCGATCAACTCTACGTACTTCTCGATGCACCTTTGAGTAACCAGGACCCTCCTGAAGAGGCAGAAATCGCTTCGAATGTCGAACGCCTCCTCGAAACGGATTTGCGTAGCCTGCGGGATCGGTTTGACAAGCCAATGATTCTTGGTATTGCTTACCCCTCTGTTCGGGGAGCCGCAAGCGGTTGTGTTCGATCTGCCGATACCTGCCTTCCGGCTACAGTATTTTACCAGGGAGGGCTGGAGATTCCTTCTGTAGAGACGGATATTCGTACCCAGGCTGTGATTTACAATGCCATACTTCACGTAATCAGCCGTAACGATTGGCTTGCGGGTGTTTTCTCGGCAGGCTTTTATCCACCGGTAGGAATAGCCGATCAATCTGTATCCATAAACGGGAAACCAGCGGCAGATGTATTATGGTTCTGGTTCAACCAGTTTCACCCAAAATAAAAGCGATACAAGGAGCATTGCATGCAAATAGACGGGATGCCTGGAAAATACCCTCTTGAGCATCACGGTTTGTACAATTTAGGTAGAGTCTACTGGAATCTTAAACCATCCGCTTTAATTGAGAAAGTTGTACAAAAACAGGAAGCAGTCCTTTCCAGTTCCGGTGCCATTGTAGTTCGAACCGGTAAATTTACCGGACGATCTCCCGACGACAAATTTATTGTAAAAAACCATGTCACCGATAATATTTGGTGGGGCAAGGTCAATCAGCCATTTCAACCCGAAAAGTTCAATCTGGTTCTCCATAAAATTCGGGCATATCTTCAGGGAAGAGAGGTTTATATACAGGACCTCCAGGCAGGAGCCCACCCCGATTACGGTTTTCCCATTCGAATAATTACCGAAAAAGCCTGGGCTGCGTTATTTGCTCATAATTTATTTATTCGCTTACCACAGGATAAATTAATTCAACATATACCCGAACTGACTATTTATCATTGCCCCGATTTTCAAGTCCACCCATCTTTTGATTCAACGCGCTCGAATATTTTAATAGCCCTGGATTTTGAAAAGAAAACTTTAATCATCGCTGGAACTTCCTATGCCGGGGAAATTAAAAAGGCGGTATTCACCGCTTTAAATTATTTTTATCCTCCACTGGGGATCCTGCCCATGCATTGTTCAGCCAATCAGGGTTCTGATGGAGATGTGGCTCTGTTTTTTGGCCTGTCGGGAACAGGAAAAACCACTCTTTCCTCAGACCCTGAGCGTTACCTTATTGGTGACGACGAACATGCCTGGTATAACGATGGGATTTTCAACCTGGAAGGTGGATGTTATGCAAAAACCATTCATCTTAGAGAGGAATTAGAACCACTGATCTGGTCAGCCACCCATCGGTTTGGTGCAGTGCTCGAAAATGTCACCTGTGATCCAATCAGTCGAGAGCTCGATTTCGATGATGATCATCTCACAGAAAACACACGTGGAGCCTATCCAATAACATTTATTCCAAATCACGTGCCTGGCGGAATTGGCAATCACCCCAGGCATATATTTTTCCTGACCGCTGATGCTTTTGGCATCCTTCCACCCATCGCGAGATTAACCCATGAACAGGCGATGTATTATTTCCTTTCCGGATACACCTCAAAACTGGCCGGTACAGAGACAGGGTTAGGGGCAGAACCACAAGCAACGTTCTCAGCCTGTTTTGGTGCGCCATTTCTTCCCTTAAGTCCAACAGTATATGCCAATCTTTTAGGACAGAAAACCAGGGATCATTCAGTTAAAGTGTGGTTGGTCAATACCGGGTGGACTGGCGGAGCTTACGGCGTAGGCCAGCGAATTTCCCTTCGCTATACCCGGGCCATGATCAAAGCGGCTCTTAACGGGTCTCTTGATCATGAAGAGTATCGTAAAGAGCCGTACTTTGGCCTTGAAATCCCCCTGCACTGTCAAGGTGTCCCCGCAGATATCCTCGATCCACGCCAGACATGGAGTAACCCGGAAGAGTATCACACCCAAGCCCAACTCTTATTGAGTAGATTCGAAAAGAATTTCATCCAATATGCCGATATGGTCGATGAAAAGGTGTGGAAAGCCGGCCCTCATCCGGATAATTTAAACAAAACTCCAACCTAAGGGCGAAATAACAGAAATAATGTAGCGAACAGAAGAAACGGGGCATACGGTAAAGCGGTGAACGCTTTGTATTCTCGTTTAATAGTCATAATGATCAGGAAGAGTGCGCTGGCAATTCCCCCCAGCAAAATGGCCACAAAAAGTCCCAGGGTTATTCCCGGCCACCCCAGAAATAATCCCAGAACCCCGCTAAGGTTGACATCACCAAACCCCAGAGCCACTTCTTCAATGGGCTCACCTCTGCGTTTCGACAGATAGCGAGTAAATAATTCCCCTATCCAGTAGAGAATCAACATCATGACAAATCCAGCGATCCCTCCCAGTAAGGTGCTACCTGGGCCATGTAACCGAAAGCCTGTAAATAATCCCAAAAGGACACCCATGTAGACCACCGGATTGAGAATCAAACGATGCTCAAGATCAATGATCAAAACCAGTCCAAAGTAAGCAAGAATAAAGAGGGCTTCCAGAAGTAAAAGGCGGTCAGGTATCCAGAAGAGGCTTCCAATAAAGAGTAAGGGGTATACGATTTGTACCGCTTTAGATCGACCAGTCTGGGTAGCACCACAAATTGGGCAATCTTCCCGAAAGAAGAACCCCAACCAGGGTTGTAAACCGCTGCAGCGCCAGCATCTGGGTTGATGGAGCGATCGAAAAAAGGGAAGTTGATCTGCCAGGTAATTGACCATTAACCCGGTAATCCACCCCAAAATCAACATAAAAATTCCTCTGAGTAAAATCATTGGTTTGTCCCTTCAAAATCTCAGGTTCATCTCCATCAATCCAGTTAATTGTATAACACTCTCATTTACAGGGAAAAATCCTTAAAACCTTGATATTTGTTCTAAGTTCGGGTACAACACACTTATGACTGAGCCATTAGAACATCATTCAATAGAGCAACCTGTTGAGCACGTCTTTCGTTTATGGAATTCTGATTCGACAATCTCACAAAACATCTGGAAGGTGTTACGCGTTCCCCCCAGGCCTGCTATCTATGTACCTCTTCCGGATGAGATACACCCCCAGTTAAGACAAGTATTGGAGAGAGAAGGCATTCATGCTTTATATCTCCATCAAAAACACGCCTGGGACGAAGTCCTGGCAGGAAAATCAGTTGTGATTGCCACAGGCACAGCCAGTGGAAAGACATTATGCTTCAATCTACCGGTACTCAATTCTTGCTTTTACCAGGGAAAAAGCCGTGCATTATATATCTATCCCACAAAAGCCCTGGCGCAAGACCAGTATCATAAACTCGTCCAGTGGCTAGAGGGGTCTTCCATTACTACAGCAATCTACGATGGTGATACCCCAACCCATCAGCGGAGCGCCATTCGCTCAAGGGCAAACATCGTACTTACCAATCCCGATATGCTCCACATGGGGATCCTTCCCCACCATACACGCTGGGAGGCTCTGTTTCGGGATCTTCGCTTTGTAGTGATTGACGAGGTTCATACGTACCGGGGCGTATTTGGTTCTCATCTTGCAAACCTGTTACGCCGACTAAAACGCATTGCCCGATTTTACGGCTCCTCTCCCCAATTTATATTCACTTCAGCCACCATTGGAAATCCCGCAGAACATGCCAGCCGTTTAGCCGAACAACCTGTAGCGATGATCGATGATGATGGTGCTCCACAGGGCGAGAAATTATTTCTCATCTACAACCCCCCTGTCATCGACCCTTCTCTTGGAATACGTGCCAGTGCCATGCAGGAAAGTCAACGACTGTTACGCGATCTACTTTCCTGCGAAATTCAAACCATCGTATTTGCTCGGACCCGCCGGTTAGTAGAAATTCTTAGAAAATACATTTCTGATCTCAATCCGCAAACCAGAAATCGAATCTCCGGGTACCGTAGTGGTTATTTACCCAACGAACGCCGTAAAATCGAAAAAGGCCTCCGTTCGGGAACTCTACAAACTGTCATTACGACCAATGCCTTAGAGCTCGGAATTGATATTGGCTCTATGGACGCATCGGTTATAGTGGGTTTCCCGGGAACGATTGCCTCATTTCGCCAGCAGGCAGGGCGAGCCGGGAGAACCGACGCGCCATCCATCGCAGCGCTGGTAGCTTCTTCTGATCCCATCGATCAATTCCTTGCCAGACATCCGGATTACCTTTTCAACCGATCGCCAGAGCAAGCCCTGATCGATCCCAACAACCCATTAATCCTTTTTCAGCAGCTCGAATGCGCAGCGTTTGAACTCCCTTTCAAAGAGAATGAGAGGTTTGGAAACCTGGATTCCAAAACATTGAAAGAGATACTTGAAATTCTCTCCCATTCCGGAAAGCTTCACCTTTCTGGAGGAAGATATTTTTGGGTTTCAGAACAATACCCTGCCAGCCAGGTATCTTTGCGAAATTCCTCTCCAACCTCAGTGAAATTACAGGTTGAATTAGATGGTAAAGTTGAAACCATTGGTATTGTAGACCGTGAAAGCGCACCTTGGATGGTTCACCCTGGAGCCGTGTACCTCCATGATGGTTCGTCCTATCTGGTAAATACCCTTGACCTGGAGCAGAATATTGCCTGGCTCACGAAAAAAGAGGTTGATTATTACACCAAGCCTCAGATCCATACAGAAATCGAGAAAATTTCTGAAATCCAATCCGAAACCATTACCGGTGGCCAGAAATTTTATGGAGAGATTAAAGTGACCACTCAGGTAATCGGATTCAAGCAAATTCGATGGTATACCCATGAAAACCTTGGGGAAGGAGCTTTAAATTTACCCCCTTCTTATCTATATACAACCGGTTATTGGATAAGCCTCAACACAGAGACTGTTGATAGCTTACGTAATTCCGGCTTATGGAGCAATGATCCTAATGATTACGGCCCCGGTTGGAACCGAATCAGGAATGAAATTCGCGCGAGGGATCACTTCACCTGCCAGATATGCGGCGCGGTTGAGAAGAATGAGGCTCACCATGTGCATCATAAAATTCCATTTCGGAGCTTTTCTTCAGCTGAGGAAGCAAACCGACCACACAACCTGATTACTCTTTGTAAAAACTGCCACCGGTTGGTTGAGGCGAATCTCCGCATTAAGAGCGGATTGGCCGGGATGAGTTACCTTTTCCACCATCTGACTCCTTTATTTCTCATGTGCGATGCTGGAGACCTTGGCGCAAGTTCAGACCCACAATCCCCTCTTGCCGGGAATCAGCCGGTTGTAGTCATTTATGATCAGGTGCCCGGGGGGATTGGATTGTCTCAAAAACTCTTCGAGATAGATCATTTTGTCATAAAAGACGCCATAGATTTAATTACTTCCTGTCCATGCCAGAATGGGTGTCCATCCTGTGTAGGGCCAGGTGGAGAGAATGGCTCGGGTGGAAAAGAAGAAACCCTGGCTATCCTCCAGAAATTGATGGATAATGAGGACGGGTGATTATATGTCTTCCTTGCTGGATCGTTTAAAAATCCTGGGTGTTCCTTTGAAAGAACAGGAAGGGAGAGTTCCAGAATCCGTCCCTGCCTTTCCTATTACCAAAGTAATAGAAGGAAACGAATATCCAACAAAGGACGGAAATATATTTTTTGTTGAGAAGACATTCCCTCAAGAATATCTCCATGGTGTTCAAACCCTTTCCAGTCGGCCAATCCTTGAAATCATTCACCACTACCTTGGCATCGGCCCCGAAGTGGATTACCCGCAAATTGTTTTTCTTGATACTGAAACCTCAGGTCTTGCAGGAGGGTCTGGGGTTTTTGCCTTCATGATTGGTCTTGGTTTTTTTATAGAAAACGGCTTTAAGGTTATACAGATATTCATGCGTACTCCGGTTGAAGAGCCAGGGCTCCTGACGGCGCTCGACGAGTTTCTCAACCCATTTCAACTCATGGTTTCTTTTAACGGCAAATCTTTTGATATCCCACTGCTCAATACCAGATATGTCCTGAACCAGAAAACATCGCCTCTGGAAGCTAAATTTCATCTTGATTTACTCCAGCTGGCTAGAAAAATCTGGAGAGACCGGTTGGTAAATCGCTCACTGGGAGAATTAGAAAGGGAAATCCTTGCATTTACTCGCGAGGAAGAAGACGTTCCAGGCTACCTCATCCCTCAATTGTATTTTGACTATTTGAAAACCGGAAATGCAACCCCTCTCAGGAGCATTTTCTACCACAATGCTATTGATATTGTTTCCATGGCAGCCCTCTTCCTCTTCATCACACAAATTATAGAGAATCCACTGCAATACAATATTCCCTCTCTGGACGTTGCCGCATTAGCCCGGTTGTTTGAAGGTCTTGGCAAGCTCGAGGAGGCAGCCTCTCTATACGAATATTGTATTGATCGAGGACTCCCTTCAACTGCTTATATAAAAACCATCGAACGTTATGCTCTGATGCGTAAAAAACAGGGACACATTGAACTATCATCGATTTTATGGATGAAAGCAGCCGAGCGTGGATACATTCCTGCTCATATTGAACTCGCTAAAATTCACGAACATCATTCTCAAAACTTATCTCTGGCATTGGAATGGGTAAACCGTGCGATTGAGCGAGTTCAATCTGACGTTTCTCTCCCAGGATACTTGCGTAAGGAGTATCTGAATGATTTAAACCATCGCAATGCCAGATTAAACACAAAGATAACCAGGAGAACCGATCTTTGTTGTGATAAGAGGAAACAGGAAAGTCAATGAAAACTCCCAAATTTGTACCGGTTTATACCGCGGAGGGGAATCTGGCGGGGGAAATGATTCGACTCATGCTGGAATCATTCGGCATCCAATCTATACTTTTACAAGAAAGCGCAGGGGCCGCCTATGGATTCACAATTGGGCCAATGGGCGAAGTCACCGTAATGGTAGCCGAAGACCAGGCTGAGGATGCCCGCCAGCTCATTCTTGCTATGGAACGCGGAGATCTGGAACCCCCACCCCATCCTGAAGACAACGATGGGTGACCATGATCAGAACAGTACCCGGTTAAATCTCTTCTGCCAGAGAATATATTTTTTGTTCAAAGGCCTGGATTATTTTTCGAGTCATTTCTCCAGGCCGTCCATTCCCAATGATTAAGCCATCAATCTCTACAACCGGCAGTACTCCTCGGCTGACGCTGGTAATAAAGGCTTCATCCAGAAACCTGAGGTGATGACAACTGAAACCCTGTAAATGTATCGGGATTCCCGATTCATGCAGGACTTCCAGCACAATTTCGCGTGTCGTTCCAGGTAAGACCCCTTTTCCAGCTGTCCATACTACTCCACTCTGAACAGCGAAAAAATTACTGCTCAAGCCTTCAAGCATTTCCCCGGTCTCATCCACCATGATAATCTCATTGAAACCATTGATCCATTCTTTACGAAGCGCTTCAGCAACGGCAATAAATTGCGTGGATTTAGCTTCGGGATGTTCCCTTTTCATGGATTCAGTCTTTACTTTCACCCCCCGGGTATATGCTTCAGCCGGAGGGGTCTCAAGAGGCTCCACAAAAAGGAATGTTTGTCCTGAATGATCTGCCAGGTCGATATAGATTCGAAATCGTAATTCACCCTCATACTGTTGAGTCTGGATGATCTGCCGAAGGGCGTTCCTTATCTCCCCCTCACGAACCGACACAACCTTTCCTAATCTTTGCGCAGAATCCACAAGACGTTTTATATGTTGCTCGAAAATGATTACCTTTGTCTTCTGGTACGTTCTTAAGGTAGTATATACTCCTTCTGGAAGGCTCATTTGAATATCATTCAAGGAGGTCTTGTCAGAGAACAGGTGGGTAATATCCTCCAGTTGTCCTCCCGGGACGGTTCGAAAAACTCTAATCCATTTCTTTTTATTGGGGGCGTTGTTGGGAATATTCATCTGGGGTATCAATGTCGCTCAAGATAGAAGATGTATCAACAGAAATATAATGGATCAATTCGTTGTGTTGGTTTAAAAAATCTCTCAAGGTAAACTCTTCTGGGAGCCTGGTAATTTCCTGCCACAGGCTTTTTTCTACCAACCAGGGATGGCCTCTTCGCATCCGGTAACTCGGCACTACCAATGACGAATGCGTAGAGTGAAATGCATCGATAATGGCTTGAACCACCGACGGATGAATTTGCGGCTGATCTCCAAGGACAATCATCACCGCATCAGTTTCAGGTGGCAGAGAATTTATTCCTATCTTAACCGAATCCACCATTTCTGATGCTTCATACCGAGTATTCTTTACAAACAGAACCGGTTTGGCAGATATGACTTCCCGAATTTCACGATCGTTGCCACCGGTTACCACAACAATCGGATGGAGGTTACATTGAATCAGTACCTCAACCACCTGTTCAATAATGGTGATATTTCCCCATGGAAGGGTTAATTTGGGTCTTCCCATTCGCCTGGATTGACCCGCTGCAACTACCACAGCCGCAAGATTTGCGTTATTTTTCCTCATGATTGAAGGTCATCAGGATGGCTTCCAGAACACCACCACCCACAGCCAGAGCTTTATCAGAGACGAGTTGACATAAACGAGGATCTTTTCTTGGATCGACATCTCCAATTTTCATCCCGCGAGTAACTTGTACCCCCTCATGGACTAAACCTCGTAACACTCCCGGGAATGGGCTCAATACTACCTGGCCATTAACTTCAGCAATGGGGTCTCCCTGATCTACCAGATCACCGATACGCGCTATTGGAGTCAAGATTCCATCCGTGGGAGACCGTAATACACGTGTTTCTCGCATGCCATTAACTGGGTCAGGTAAACCGGTATCTGCCTCTGCTGCCCCTTCCCAGATAACCCGCCCAAGAAATGGTCCTCTCACTGTTTCGATCACAGCATGGCAATTCTTACCCGCAACAAAACCTGGCCCGAGACCAATATACAAAGGAACTTCGTCGAACGGGAAGAGAGGATCTTTCTTTTGCATCCTGGCGTCCACAATTACATCTGGATGAAAGAATTGACGCATAGTACATTCAGGATCGATGACTACAGGTAAATTGCCAGATGCAATCACCCGATCGACCTCATCCATCGATTCAACCCGAACCCCCTGTACCTCTTCCACAAAGGAAACCAGGTCATAAATCGCCTGGCCGAAAGAAACCAGACGTCGCACCGCCAGAGGTTTCTCCAGTTCTGTAACCAGCACCTTCCAGCCAGCGCGGAAACAGCGTAGAGCCACTCCGCTGGCCAGGTCTCCACCTCCGCGCACAATGATCCGAAGCCGCTTCATGAGTGTATATTATACTGCGCTCAAGAAGCCTGATTTTTTTTAATTGCCGAAATCATCTTCTCAGGCAACACCGGAAATTCATGAAACCATATTCCCGTGGCGTGGTGAATCGCATCGATGATCGCAGGAGTCAATGGAAGGTAAGGCATTTCACCCATTCCCCGCGCCCCATAAGGGCCTATAGGATCAGGATATTCTAATATTAAGGACTCCACCTTCTTGGGTATATCCAGCACAGTCGGGATCAGGTAAGTAGATAGGGTTGTTGTTTTCGGCACCGCATTTTCCTGGATAAAGTTTTCCATCAGGGCATATCCTGCGGCTTGCACTACAGCACCCTCTATTTGCCCTTGAACTTGTTGTGGATTAACCGCTTTTCCGACATCATCCGCACAAATAACTTTATCCAGTGTAATTTGCCCGGTTTCCATGTCAATGCTTATTTCCACCGCTTCGGCTACATAACCATAGGCAAAGTTGGGTTCCGATTTACCCGTTTCCGGGTCGTAGGGAGTAGTTTTCGGAGGCCGATACTGATAAGTAGCTCTGGCCGGTCTCTCTTCGTCCTTCCATTTAGCCAGGGCCGCCTGTGCCGCACCCCGAATCGCATTGCCGGCCATGAAAGTCATCCTCGAAGCTGAGGCTGAGCCCGACGTCTGGGTGAATGCCGTGTCAGAAACGACCAAAGAAATCTTATCAATTGGCAGGTCAAGCGCCTCTGCAGCCATTTGTAGGAATACAGTATGAGCCCCTTGCCCGCAATCAGCCCCCGCGTGGTAAACAATGGCTCTTTCTATCTCATCCCGTCCTTGAAGTTCAACCGTTGCCCAGCATTGTTCCGGCGCGCCGAAAGAAAACCCCACATTCTTAAACGCACAGGCGATTCCCAGTCCTTTACGTATAACAGGATTCGTTTCGTCTCGGGTATTGAAATCGGTTTTTTTCCATCCCTCCCTGGTATGTTTCCAACCCGCCGCCAGAGCGCACTTTTCCAAAACCTGAGTAATACTCACTCCCCGAGGTAAGGGTGTACCAACCGACAGCAAGGATCCTTCTTTGAGTAAGTTTCGCATTCGAAGTTCTACCGGATCCATGTCCAGAGCCAGAGCTAGTTTATTGATCTGCATTTCAGCCGCAAAGGCTCCCTGTGGCCCACCGAAACCCCGAAACGCTCCATTGGGGATGTTATTGGTATAAACCGCGTAGGAATCTACCCTGACATTGGGAATTTCATAAGGGCCGGTGCACATCAAGGTTGCATTTCCCAATACTTTCGTAGAGGTATAGGCATAAGCCCCGCCATCAGCAATACACTTAACCTCAGCGGCGGTAATTTTTCCATCTCTGGTTGCCGCCCAACGAGTCTTGAAATAATAAGGATGGCGTTTATGGTGGCCGATGATCGATTCCTCTCGACTCCAGATTATTTTTACCGGACGATCCACCCCTTTTTGATGTAAGCGCCACGCTGCCAGAGCAAGTACAATTTGAACCGACATATCCTCTCGACCGCCAAAAGCCCCACCAATTGCTGGATAAATCACCCGTACACGGTCAAGAGGGAGATCCAATGCATGAGCAATTTGTTCCTGGTCCTCATGCGTCCATTGACCAGCCACATAAATGGTAACCCGCCCCTCTTCATCAATGAAACCCAGACCGGCTTCCGGTTGCAAATAGGCATGCTCTTGAGCTGGAGTACGATACTCGCCTTCTACAATAACATCGGCTGTTTCAAATGCGCGATCAATATCCCCCTTCCGGATACGATAATGACAGAAAGTATTCGTTCCCCGGTCCGGGTGAAGGATAACATTATCCTGGATAGATTCGAAAATATCACTGACAACAGGCAGATCTTCATAATCCACGCGAATTAAATCGCGGGCTTTCTCAGCGATTATTTCAGTGTCTGCAATTACCAGGGCCACCTGATCACCGACAAAGCGAACCCGGTCTGCAAAAGGCTTGGTAGATCCCGGCCCACAGAGAACAGGTTGATCGGGGTATATCAATCCGTATTCATTGTTAGGCACATCTCTGGCCGTTAAAACCGCGATCACCCCCTCCAGACTCTCAGCTGCACTGGTATCGATGGAACGAATGATGGCATGAGGTCGCCCAGCGAAGAGAATCTTCATGTAAGCCTGATTGGGCAGGTTAATATCCCCAGGGTACAGGGCCTGTCCGGTTACTTTGCTGAGTGCATCAACTCTTGGAATAGATTGGCCAACGAATTTCATCCGATCTCCTTAACGATCGATAATGAGTAGTTATCGGGCGCGCTTTCGAACCCTGGCTTTAATCGGCGGAGCATCCAGCGGCCCATATCGTGGTGGAGCGAACAGGCTGTTTACAATGAATGTCACCATGGTTAACACTGCATAAAAAATGAGCATGAGAGTAATGGTAAGGATGATCTTGAAATACAACCATGGATCCCCGTTATAAAGAAAATCACCCCTTTTCGCAACCAGATCATAGGGCATTGGGAACCATTGATTAATCGCATTTTGTTGCAGAATAACCTCGGTTGCTGCATACGACAAAATCGGTATCAGGATAATCAAGGCAAATCCCACCCCCCTCCAGATTGGGTGTACCTGTCGTCGTGCTTCTCGTTCCTCGCGGCTTGATTCTTTCTGGTATGCACCATATTTTGGCATCCTTCACCTCCCTGATTTATGAACCATTTTTGGTTGCCGCCAGTTCGATTGCTTCAATAATTTTATAATATCCTGTACACCGGCATAAATTTCCTGTGATTGCCTGTTTTATAGTGTCGATCTGTGGTCGATCTGTTTCCTCTAGAAGCTTAACTGCTGACATAATAAACCCCGGAGTGCAATAACCACATTGAACTGCACCTGTTTCAATAAAAGCTTCTTGCACCGGGTGTAGCCGATCGCTGGAACCAATCCCCTCGATGGTAATAATTTCTGCCCCATGGGCACGTCCAGCTGGAACCATACAGCTCATCACCGCCATCCCATCTAAAAATACAGTGCAGGCCCCACATTCACCTTCTGCACAACCTTCCTTGGTACCAGTAAGCCAGCCGTCTTCTCGAAGCAACCGCAGGAGAGACTTTTGGTGGCTTCCACGGAACTCTTTAATCTCCCCATTAATAGAAGTCACAATAGTCGAAGATGGGTTGTTAAAAACATGGACTTTTTGAATTGCAGGCGGTTGAAAACTTTTTCCTCGCAACAGGGGGAGTTGGATTGTTTTATGAGTAGAATTTTTGGCAATTTCCAGTAAAGCTCGTTTCCCAATCACCTGCGTCATGAATTTCCTGTAACTCGCAGAGGCCCGAACATCAGAAATGGGCATGGCACTTGACGCAATATATTCAGAGGCTTGTTGAATGGTGGCTTCGTCAAGGGTCTTTCCGCAAAGAAATGCCTCAGCCTCAGCCGCATGGATAATCGTAGGTGCAACTGCCCCCAGAGTGATCGACGCTTTCTGAATGACCTCCGCCTGGTCGAAAGTTATGATGGCAGCAATATTTACGATAGAGATGGCCTGGGCATTCCGTAAAGCTAATTTAATAAAAGTTCCTCGTTGATTGTTTTGCATGGCAGGAAAAATGATCTCGATGAGCATTTCATCCGCATTCATGACTGTCTTACGGACTCCAAGATAAAAATCGCTCAAAGAGACGATCCGTTCATGCTCCCTCGACCTTAATCGCACTTTAGCTCCAAGCGCCATGAGAGGAGTGATGGTATCATTTGCCGGCGATGCAGTGATAATATTGCCAGCTATGGTACCTCGATTCCGAATTTGTGGAGACCCAACCTCGCTGGCCGCCTTAACCAGGGGGTAGGCATATTGTTGAAGGAGTGTCGAGGCAATACAATCGGCATGCGTTACCAGGCATCCCAGATGAATCATTCCCTCGTGATCTAGAGTGATCTGGTTCTGACCCGGGATTCGGGAAACATCGATGATCGTCTCTGCGGAACGCACCCCCCGTTCGATCTCCAGGATAAGATCGGTCGCCCCGGCAATTAAACGACTGGTGCCAATACCATTCCCCAGCAACTCCAGGGTCTCTTCAACGCTTGGTGAAAGGATATAATTTTTCCACATGCTTTTATGAAAAATCCTTGTATTGTTTCGGTTTTCCAGAGGCCTGATTTTTAATCATTAAAACCTCAGCCAGAATGCTTACGGCAATCTCTTCCGGAGTCTCAGCCCCAATGTCCAGACCAATCGGAGAACGAATTTTCTCTAACAACGCTGAATCAATTCCCTGCTCTTGAAGCGCTTTGACCGTCGTTAGCCAGCGTTTTTTCGAGCCAATGATTCCCAGGTATGACGGGTTACATTTTAACAATGCCGGTAATCCCTCAACATCTACGGACACCCCCCTTGTAACAAGGATTAAGAAGGTTTCCGGACCAATCGATGTTTTTGCTGGAAGTTCTCGAATTGGCACTGGGTAGAACTCGTCTGCTTCTGGTATGTTCTTAGAGTTGCATAGTTCTATGCGGTCGTCTGAAATGGCTACGCGAAATCCAAGCCACTTTCCCAGGTGCGCAACGGCCCGTCCAACATGCCCTCCGCCTACAATTAACAACCTCGCCTTGGGGAAAATGGGTTCCACATAGACTTCCACCGTCCCACCACATACCCCGGGATCTCCTTCCGATGGATTGACCATAGAATATACCAGCCTCTTGGAAATTCCCTCCCGGTAAGCTTCGATGGCTTCCTGAATAACCCGATTTTCCAGTTCACCCCCACCTACTGTGCCAATGATCGTCCCATCCGGATATACCAGCATCCTGCTACCAGAGTGCCGTGGGGTCGACCCCTGGCTGGATAGAATCGTACAAAGAACTCCCCCTTGCCCCTTTTCTTCAAGCTCAGCCAGCGCCTTAAATACGGACATTTCCTATCCTCTACCCAGCACCTCTCAATGCCCGCCAGACCTTCTCAGGAGTTACAGGTGTAGAATTTACTTCTGCACCACAGGCATCAACCACCGCATTTCCCACTGCCGGAGCTACCCCATCCATGGGTATCTCAGCTACCGCTTTAACCCCGTACGGATGAGAAGGCTCATAGGTCTCAACGAAAATGGTTTTCAACTCAGGCATTTCATTCGCCCTGAAAATATGATAGTCCACCAGATCGCGCTCACGAGGGTTCCCATAAGTATCATATACCATTTCCTCGCAAACTGCATACCCCAGCGCCTGGGTCATCCCCCCTTCTACCTGGCCGGATGCCGTTAATGGGTTGACAATTACGCCAGAATCAACTGCCATCACCAATCGTTCTACCGTCACCTGGCCCGTTTCAATATCCACACAAACCTCCGCAAATTGAGCGGCAAACGGAGGAGGAGAAACCGGAGACATATATGAGGCAACCGCCATTATTTGCTCCTGGTTCTCGTGGTGCAGAGCATTATGGGCAATGTCCCTGAAAGAAATGGATCGACCATCAGGTGCAAACGCGGTTCGCTCCCTCAACACGATACTCGACGGGTCTACACTCTCAGATTGGCCAGTAGAGAACATTGCCGCAGCCCGAATCCGAATTCTTTCCGCCACCTGTTCAGCTGCCTTCACAACTGCCGCCCCGGAAATATATGTAGTACTCGATGCGTATGCCCCTTTATCAAAAGGTGTAAAATCGGTGTCTGAGGAGTAAACAATAATATCTTCCACAGGCACTCCAAGGGTTTCAGCCGCCATTTGTGCCAGAACTGTATCGGATCCTGTTCCCAAATCGGTGGCACCGACCAGAAGGTTAAAGGATCCATCATCATTCATTTTTATACTGGCACCGCCCATATCCAGGTAAGGGATTGCTGTGCCTTGCATTACAGCCGCCATTCCAATACCTCGTCGTAGATGGGGCTTTCCGGGCACTTTATGCCAGTCCGGGTTTCCAAATTTTTGATCCCATCCAATAACTGCTTTTCCCTGACGGATACATTCCTCCAGTCCAACGGTTTGGATTATTTCTGGTCTTGGTTCTCTACCTTCACTCCAGGCAGTACTGAAAGGATGTAACTCACCCTGCCGGATCGCATTTTTCATTCTGAACTCAACGGGATCGATTCCCAATTTCCGGGAGATTTTCTCCATATGGCGTTCCACCGCCCAAAACCCCTGGGGCACGCCGTACCCCCGAAATGCCCCCGCGGGTGGAGTGTTGGTATATACCACATCCGCATAAAATCTGATATTTGGCGACTCTCGATATTTCCCATCACCTACATACAGAGCCATTGCTTTATGCCCTGTATTTCCAGTGACTGTTAATGCATGGCAACCATAGGCACCCGTATCGCTCAGCACTCTCATTTCATTCGCTGTAATTGTGCCATCTTGTTTAACCCCTGTTTTCATCCGAATTCTCATCGGATGCCGTGACCGTGCTGCAATGAATTCTTCTTCGCGAGTGTATTCATATTTCACCGGCCGCCCTGTAGCTATGGTCAGATGAGCAGCCACATCTTCAATTAAAACCTCTTGCTTACCACCAAATCCCCCGCCAATCCTCGGCTTGATGACCCTGATCCGTTTAACGGGGAGATTCAGTACAGGTGCAAGTATTCTGCGCACATGAAAGGGAACCTGGGTGCTGGTACGAATGACGAGTCGATCATCCTCGTCCCAGTAAGTGATAACAACATGGGGTTCAATATGCGCCTGTTGTACTTTAGCAACCTCATATTCTTCTTCAAAGATGAAATCTGCTTCCCGGAAACCTTGTTCCACATCTCCAATATCAATACGAATCTCGGCGGCTAAGTTTCGTGAAGGATCGGATCCGGCAAAGTTCTGGTACTCGGGTTCATCATGAATCACTGGTGCATCGGGAGACATTGCCAAACGCGAGTCCAGAACAGATGATAAACACTCATATTCCACCCGGATTAACCCAAGCGCTTTTTCAGCAATCTCTTCACTTTCAGCCGCCACGAAAGCAACACGATCGCCCACAAAACGCACCTTGCGATCGAGAGAAAACGTATCCAGTGGCCCCGGAATCGGGTCAGACTGACCTGCTGTTGAATAGATGACTCGAGGAAGGTCCTGCCAGGTCAACACAGCCGCCACTCCAGGAAGTGCTCTCGCCTCAGATACATCGATCTCTTTTATTACAGCGTGTGGATGCGGACTGTGCAATACTTTGGCAATTAACATTCCGGGTAAATCAATGTCATCTGTAAAGGCTGGTTTCCCTTGAACTAATTTAATCGCATCTACTTTTCTCTCGGGTTTTCCAACGGTTACACGGGTCTTTACCTCGGGAGAAACCCAGATTTTCGGTAAAACCCTTTCCTGAACCTCTGTAACCCGATTGGATGATTCAGAAATTCCCTCCAGATGATCTGGCATATCTGTTGGTTCAAATGGAAAAACGGGTAAACCATCCAGCGGAGGGACAACCTCACCTCGAAGAATCGCCGCAGCGCGTAGAATGGCCTGAACAGGCTTGACATATCCCGTACAACGGCAGAGAATGCCGCTCAACGCATCTCGCACCTGTTCCTCAGTTGGATTGGGGTTTCTCTCAATGAGGTTGATCCCTGCCAACACCATAGCCGGAGTACAGTAGCCACATTGAATGGCCCCTACATCAATCAATGCTTGTTGAACAGGATGAAGTCCAGCGGTTTTTCTCCAGCCTAACTGGGGGTGTTCTCCAACCGATTCTGTAGTCCTGACCTCATGACCAGCTACCTGAGCTGCAAGAATACAGCATGAGTTAACCAGTTTCCCATCTAAGAGCACAGCACACGCCCCGCATTCTCCACTTTTACAGCCACCAAATTTCACGCTGAAATAGCCCTGTTTTCTTAATAACTCAAGCAAAGTCGTCTGTGGAGAAACCTCAAATTCACAAAGGACACCATTGATTCTGAGTGAAATGTTCATGAGATTTATTCCTCATTGAGTGAGTTCATTAATCTTCTGAGAAGGATTGCCCCAACTTCCAATCGATATTCTCCAGAAGCCCACTCATCATTTGCCTGGCGTAGAATACTCCTGACCGCTATTTCTGCTCCTTCGCTGGTTGGCCCATCCAGCACTAACTGAGGCACATTACCAAATCCCCCAACAACAATCCTTGTTCTTCCAGAAGGCCAACGACAAACCGAAACCGATATTAGGGGTTGATCAACGGGGGTTCTTCTCACAGAATCACTTCGGAATTGTACATTTCCAGGTAAATGAATTTCATTGAGGAGACTCCCCATTTCCCAGTGATCCCGTAAGGCTAAATAATCTCCTAAATGGCTCTCATTTAAACCCGGTAACCAGATCAATTGTACGTCAAGGGCTAACAACCCGGCGAGCAGCTCGGATCTTCCATCTCCACCCAGGATGACTCCTCCAACCGTGGCCATGTTTCGAATATTATGAGAAAATTCTCTCCTGATAAGCTCCTGGAGCGCTTTTCCTCCAATATTTTCCTCAATAACACGAGAAAGCCGAACCATCGAGCCAAGGACAAGGGCATTGCCGACCATTTCAACCTGGTCAAGAGGTAAATTCTGGAGATCAACGACCGCAATATCTTCCCCAGGCAATGGGTTAACCCTGGTGTTACCTATCAAAGGTATAGTTTTTGGTTTTTCTCGCCCGAGCAACCGTATGGCTTCTTCCACCTCATTTGGTCGATGATATTCAATAATCATAGAAGCTCCTGTATCAAACCAATGGCTGAGAAAAGGTATCAATCAACAATTGAACATCTCCCCCAACCGGATACAAAATTGGGCAGGTACAACCATTGGCAATATACTCCTTCACTTTTGCTCTGGCTTCTTCAGGGGTTCCCGACGCCGTAATCCGATGGATTAAATCTTCCGGGACAAGATGCTTGGCCCGTTGAATCTGTTCATGGGTAGCTGGCCATCCCAAAATGGACTGTATCTCATGAACAACATCCTCTGAAACCCCCGATGCTTTCGCAATGTGTGGTTGTTGAGCAAGATATTGGGTTAATAACTCACGGGTAGTGTCGATGGCCCGATCATGATCTTCATGTACCGAGCATACAATCAGCTGTGGGCGATCAATCTCATCCAGAGAACGGCCTGCTTTTCTGGCACCTTTATCCAGCAATTCAAGGGCTCGTAGATTATATTCAGGAGCCACACAGTAATTTAAAACCACCCCATCCGCTATTTCTCCGGTCAACTCCATCATCAGGTCACCGGTTGCACCAATCATGATAGGGACGTGGCGGGGTTCCCTTCGTCCGTGAACCACATCCAATTCAATACCATCCACATGGATGAATTCTCCATGAAAAGTGACTCTCTCCATAGCCAGAAGACGTTTTAAAACCAGAACCGTCTCTCGCATGGCTACAAGTGGTTTTTTACGTTCGATCCCAACATTTCTGGCCAGTGGATCCCACCAGGCTCCAATGCCACAAATAATTCGACCCGGAGCAAGATCATCCAGGGTCAGAAAAGTGGCAGCCAGCAATCCAATATTCCGCGTCCAGTTATTAATAACACCCGAACCCACCTTGATACGTTCTGTAACTGCCGCATATGCTGCCATTGGAACAATAGCATCTCTCACCAGCCGGCTTTCTGCCTGCCACACCGCCTCAAACCCATGCTCTTCCGCGTATTTCACATATTTCAACCCTTCTCGTAAATCATGGGCATCCTGAAGGTATAAAGCCACCCGATTCGCCATTTCTCCTCCTGCCTTTTTATGAAAATGCTCCAAGATTGTGCACTTTACTTAATTCATCAAGGTCTTCAGGGACATCAAGGTCTAACATCACCGATTCGATTTCAATCGTTACCACAGGTATTTGATGCTTTCGGGCTTCTTCCAAATGAGCCTGGAAGGAATGGGCCCCATAACGGTATTCCACCAATCCAGGAGGTGCAATATACATCAAATTTGTCCCTTCTCGGTGCCTATCTGGTACGATCACCATTAACGGTGAACCCCTGGCATCTCTAAGAATACTTTGAATATGGGACGATTTCAATAGCGGTAAATCAGCCGGAATAATCAACAAAGCAGTCGCTCCATAATACTGAGCTACCACAGTAGCCCGAGAGAGCGCTATATTGAGGTCCGAACTTTCATCATCTTCCTGCAAGGTTTTATAACCAAACTCCCTTGCCAATGAGAGGACAGCCGTATCTCTGCTAACAACTAATACCTGATCGATTCCATGAACTGATTTCAACGCTGTCAGGGTATTAGTGAGTAACTGGTAATTCAATAATGCCCGTTCCTCTTCAGGCAAAATGTTCGCCAAACGTGATTTTCCCTTCCGTAGAGGTTTCACCGGCACCAATGCCCAGAGGCTCATGATTTCACTATCTCCCTGGAGAGTTTTTCAGAAAATTCAAGGACAGCCTGTGCCAGTTCTACACGTTTTTCAACATCTGTCATAATAGTGTCCGTTAATAGAACTTCAACCCCTAACCTCATCACATCATCTCTTTCCTGCTGGTCCAGCACATCCATTACGAACCCATGAATCCAGGAAGAATAATGCCTGGCAACAGTAGTTGCAGAAGGTTGGATTCCCATCTCCGCATACATTTTCGCTGCCGGTCCTTTAATGGTTTTACCCTGGATAATTGGAGAAACGGCTATGCGAATGGCATCGCTTCTGGTTATTTCTTCCATGATCCCCGGAACTTCCACAATCGGGGTAATTGAGACCCATGGATTTGATGGACAAACGATGATGCTATCTGCTTTCTGAATTGCATCCATGACCCCTGGCGCAGGCCTCGCTTTTTCACGCCCCCGAAACTCAAACCCCTTTACTTTCAATTCACACCGATGAAGGACAAAATACTCCTGAAATGGTATCCACCCCGCCTCCATAGTTTCAACCCAGGTTTCCATTTGGTCATCACTCATCGGCATTACCGAACACTGGATTCCCCAGAGATCGCAAAACTGACGGGTTATTTCACTGAGTCTCTCCCCTTGTGCAAGCCTCCTGGTCCGTTCAAGATGGGTAGCTAAATCACGATCGCCCAGGTTGAACCACGTGGGGGCGCCAATTTCCCGTAAATGTTCCATCACATTCCAGGTTTCGTCTTTTCGTCCCCATCCCGTTTGTGGGTTAGCCATCCCTGCAAGGGTATAACAGACCGTATCCAGATCAGGGCAAATTCGTAGACCAAAATGGGAGAAATCATCTCCCGTATTGACAATAATCGTAAGCTCTGCAGGTTTTAACACCCGTGCAAGGCCATCAGCAAGCTTTGCTCCCCCCACTCCTCCGGCAAGCGCAACAACCTTCATATTCCCATTTCTCCACCTTCCAGAGAATATTGGTTAAAAACACCACTGCCCGATGGGTCTTTATACAGAACAGCAATATTCGTCGCCACTAACTGAAAATCCATCGACAGATATGCCATTTCAGCGACCACTTTACAGATCACTTCGCGGTTAACCTCTCCAAAATTAAGAGAGACATGAGGAATCCATATCACAGGATCATAATTAGGATTCACCTCTGAAGATATCGCACCCAGCTCAGTCCACAACAGATGATGCAGCCTTGCAATACCGGGTGTCTTTGTGACCGTTAGATAAATGACAGGACTCTTCCCACTAAACACTCCTACTCCCACTACTTTTAATGGGATGGGGCCAATTTTGCCCGCCAGACGGCGCAGGTATTCGTCGAGCAAATCCTGGTCGTAATGCGCCGCCACATGCCATGATAAGTGTGGGAGGATAGTCAACGGCGCCTCTGCCTCATGGAAAATTCGGCCAATAACCTCCCAAAGGACTGCATTCGTTTGAGTCCCAACAGTATCTACAATGGAAGCAACCGTCAACACCCGAGTCATCGGAATAAGTCCTGCTCCTTAGGCCTGAATATCTCGCTTAAACTGGACTCTCGTAACGGATAAGGGAACCCTCGCGCCAGGACTGCGGGAATCTTTTCATCTGCCTGCCCCATTACCAGAGAGGCCGCAGCAGCCAGTTCGTCTGCTGCGCCAATTACTGTGACTCTCAAGTGATACCCGAAAATGTCGGGTTTCCCTCTTAAATCCACCAGTCCAGGAACGCCAGCCAGCCCGATCGTCACCCCTACCGTACCCAGACGCCAGGCTCTCCCATGGGAATCGATAATTAAAACCCCAATTTTTTTACCGGTGCGGGAGAAAACTTCACTTTGAATCAACCTTGCCGACCGATCCGGGTTTTCTGGTAACAACAGAACCCAATCTTCTGCATTTCCTGAGAGCCCTTGCACATTGGAATGATCAATGCCTGCATTTGCACACACAAAACCCAGTTTGTGTTCCACAATTAATGTTCCCTCTCGCGCCCGTAAAACGCTCGAGCTTTCCCGTAAAACCAGTTCTACAAAGCGCGGATCTTTTTTCGTCACCTGGGCTAATTCATGGGCTTTTTCAGAAGGAATCACTGTATTCAGGTTGACAAAACGGCCTTCAGACTTGGAGACAATTTTTTGAGCAAGAACAAGAATATCTCCATCCTGTAAGGTTAATGCGTTCTTTTCTAAATGCTCCAGAATGATCTCCGGTAATGAATCCCCCGGACAGATGATTGGAATACCCGGAATTGGATGGATCGTCAAAGTCATGAAATCCCTCGCACATTACTCCCGTGGCACACCCGTAATTCGGATACCTGCCGACTGTGTGCCAAATTGTTTATTGATACCGATGAGAATGGAAGTGAGCCCTTCCACCACCATGGAGTTTTCGATCGGCCCGGCATCCCATCCATGTAAACCCGCTGCCCGAACCAGTTCAAGCACTGCTTGTTTGGCCGCTTTCGACCCTCCGCATATCAGGACATCACAATCAATTTGCTCATCACGAAGCAAGTGCTCGTAAGATATATTCTGGAAGGCCGAAACAACCTGAACGTTGGATCCCAGGATCATCTGAGCGGCCTGTGCCGCACTTCCTTCAGGGGGCATTTGCACCCGGGTAACTTTTGGAGGTACCAGAGGGACAGTTACGTCGATTAGAATTTTTCCTGAAATGACTTCTTTTAATTCCATAAGGGTTTCGCGGTGGGCACTGTAAGGAACGGTTAGAACAACAATATCCGCTTTTTGGGCCGCTTCACGATTTTCCATCCCAAGGATTGTTCCTGCAAGCTTTCCCTGAAACAACGTATTCAGGTCAGACGCTACCTGTTCCGCCTTTTCCCGCACTCTTGATCCCAGATAAATGGTGTACCCGGCTTTTGCCCAGCGATACGCCAGGCCTTTTCCTTCTTTTCCAGTTCCACCTATGATACCTATAGAGAAACTCTTAATTCCATGCTCTTCCATAATTTACTCCCTGTATGTCAATTTACAATATTCCTGATACCTTTTCCATACCTCAGGAATGGTCTTTTGAATCTGGTAATTCACCTTTTCTTCGTCAATACCTACCAGTTCACGGTTCAACATTAAGACCTTTCCCTGAACCATCGTTGTGGTAACCATACTCTCATGAAAGCCAAAGACGATATGCCATGGCAGGTTTTGATTATCCAGGGGCGTATAGGGATGATAATCCACAAAAATGAGATCAGCCTGAGCTCCTGTATTAATAACCCCGATTTTTTTACCAAACAGGGCACTTGCCAGTTGAGCGTTATTTTGCAATGCAATTTCCCGCAGCAAAGCGCCATTCATTTTTTGGGGGTCTCGATGGTAAAGTTTATGAGCCAGATACGCAGTCTTCCATTCCTCCCACATCGCATTCGAAAAGCCATCGTTACCAAGGCACACCTTAACTCCAGCGCGAACCATCGATTCAACTTCTGGAAGCCCCACTCCGTTATTCATATTAGAGCGGGGCTGATGAGTAACCCACGTTCCTGTTCTTGAAAGAATTTCGATTTCTCTGGCATCCACATGTACCGCATGTACGGCAATGGTACGATCTCCAAGAATCCCATATTGATTTAAGCGATCCACCACCCGGGTTCCACTTTTCCTTACCGAGTCGTATTGATCTACCGGGTGTTCAGCAACGTGCACGTGAAAACCCTGTCCATCATGTGTCACCTTCCGGCATTTCTTCAACGTCTCATCCGATAATGTCAGGCTGGCGTGCAGGCCGAATAAAGCGGCCAATTTCCCATTCAAATCATCACCAGACTGGATTCGATGGATAAACCGGATGTTTTCTTCAATACCGGCCTGGGAACGTGCTTCTCCATCTCGATCTGTCACCTCATAACACAGGCACACCCGCAAGCCTGTCTCCTCAGCCGCCCGGGCAATTCTATCCAGTGACCCATGAATGGCATTTGGGGAAGCGTGATGATCGACCAATGTGGTAGTCCCATGGCGAATGGCTTCCAGCATACACACCAGGGCTGAGTGGTAAACATTATCCAGCGTTAATGCTTTATCGAGATTCCACCAGAGTTTCTCTAAAATTTCCGGGAAATCTTTCGGAGAACTTCCAGGAATGGGCATGCCTCTGGAAAATGCCCCATAGAAATGGGTATGAGCACAAATATTCCCCGGCATGACGTACTGTCCCCTGGCATCAAGGACCTCCTCACGATCATATCGTTTTGCCATGTCGCTCGTGGGGCCAAGTTCTTGAATGATTCCCTCTCTGATCAAGAGGCTGTAATCCTCCAAAATAGGGGTATGGGCTGTATTGGAGATAATCTTCGCATGGTTAATTAACATATTCCTCTCCCGAAGAATCCAAACCGGCGAGGTCTAAAAAACCACGCCGGTAAACATTAAATACAATATCCCAGTTGACTTGTTGAATCGTTGGATCGGTGGATCTCACAGTAAATTTCTCCAGTCAATGGAGGTCTTCAGGGGCGGTACTTTTCGATGGATAAAACGCTATCCAACGCCGGAAAAAACTTCACTTTTCCGACCACCGAATCCTTGATGATATTTTAACACAATCCCATCTAGAGGGCTAAAGCCACCCGTAAATTCATGGGTAAAAACCAGAACCATGCGAAATACAAAACACTTTACATTATCATGGCAAACTCCAGGCCATAACAGCCCACTCAACTTTAAAAGTATCCAGAACTTATTCAAATTAAAAAAACACCAGTTCTGGGCTAATCTTAAATTGGCTTGACACAATTCTTTGCCCGGATACAATGAAACCAGATTAAATTTCAGCCTCACCGCGGAGATTGGCGAGGCTGAGATGGCAACTATAGTGCCCCGAAAGGGTATGCGGTTGCGGTGCGTTGCGGCAAAAAGAGCATAGCAAACTTTTGCCGCCCGCGCAAGCGAACCGACTGCACGGGCATTTGCTTTTACCGATGGCAAGGGAGGTGTGTCATGACGAAGAAATATGACCGGTTTTCGCAATCTCATTATAGAAAGGTACCTGTTCTCTGTTACCTGCTAAACCCACTGTTTAAGTGACAATCTCCTTCAGTCAGCGGGATAGGGTCAACTGAATGGGTTTCTCTTAAACCAGATCCAAATATTTTAAAGAGAAAATTACCGGAATTTTATTTTCGTTCATCACAATTCTTGAGCCATTAAACAAAAATTGCGACTGGCGTTAGAATGCCAAGAATGTCCAAAAAAAGCGCTAAAAGAGGCAAGTATTCCGATACTGTTTCTTAGTGATCCACCTCGCTCACTCGCTGAGCAGCGCCGCATTGTTGCCTATCTGGACGGCATTCAGGCGCACCAAAATTGCTTGAAGCCGATCTGCGTGCCATTGAGCAATTGGAGCAGTCTATTCTGGCGGCGGCGTTTCGAGGGGAGATATGACGCATATGGAAGTAGATTTGTTTGTTCAAAAAGTCCATCGAGATGGGGAGTTTTTTGTTTACGATGAAGAAAGCGAACCCCAAGCAAATAAAGGTTGGTTATTAATTCGATTGCTCTTTGTAAATTTGAGAAATTATGCAAATGTTATAAGTGTTTTGGAACACCACAGGAAGAAAGAGAATTATTTCGGTGAAATTCACTTTTGCGAATTGCTAAAAAGTATCAACGGCGAATTTGGAGTGAAAGCGCGAGTAGCCAGGGGGTGGATAACTTCCTGCCAAAATGGATTGTTTCATGATGCTCATTTCAATTGTCTGGCAGTAAACTTGATCACGCTGGCTGGACTCACACCCGAAGACTGGAAAGTTAAAGAGGAGTAAAGAATAATCACAAGTTTGCGCTGAAGAGAATTACCCATTCTTACTAAAAAAATAATTGCATTTTTATAACCCTTACGGCGCTTTTAGTGTGGGTATCGAGAAGAGCAGTTGGCATGCCTGGATGTTCAATCGCACTAGCTTCTCCTTGTAAAAAACGGGAAATCCAAAACTCGCTAACATGAGCCAGCCGAATGACCCTGTGGTTCACCAATATAAAGGACGATGGCAGATTAGTATTTATTCAGGGATAATTTCTATCTGTCGCGGGATAAAAGATACTGCAACTCAAATGGTGTCATCATTTACAAAATGCCAAAAGGGCATGTGCCGACCGCAAAACCACAAGCCGGGCTTACCAGAGCTCGGCTTGTTGGTACACTACCTGTTACGCACTCTGCCTGTTCACTAGTCTCACCGCCTTTTCGCAGTGCTTTCCACAATAACAAAAGAAGTAAGGGGCCTCACGATTCAATGTGGGGTAAATCAGATCTTAAACTTTTTCTTCATCTTTCTCGTTTTATTGAATAAATGCGAGGATGCTTTCTCGACGTATGGAGTGAATAATGGAAATTATAGTGGAGAATTTGACCAAGGATTATGGCCAATTTCGAGCGCTAGACCATATTTCTTTACACATCACAGGCGGGATGTTCGGCTTGTTAGGGCCAAATGGCGCAGGAAAAACCACACTGATGCGCATTCTGGCAACGTTACTGTTACCAACCAGTGGAAGGGTTGAGATTGGTGGTTTTGACGTCCTTCGTCAAGGCTCCAGCATTCGTCAGCGGTTGGGGTATTTGCCACAGGAGTTTGGTTTTTATCCAGGTCTGAAGGCGTTTGAATTATTGGAATATATTGCCATCCTGAAAAATGTCCCTCCCAAGCAACGTAAAGCGCAAGTAGAGGCGGTGCTGGCCGAGGTGAATTTACTCGAACAGGCGCAACGTAAAGTAGGCACCTTTTCCGGCGGTATGCGTCAACGGTTAGGAATTGCTCAGGCGTTGTTAGGGAATCCTGAATTGCTGATTGTAGATGAACCAACCGCTGGATTGGACCCCGAAGAGCGCATCCGTTTTCGCAACTTGCTGGTGGGCCTGTCTAAACGAAGTACAGTATTGCTTTCAACTCATATTGTGGCAGATGTAGAGTTCTGTAATGGTCTGGCAGTGCTGGAACAAGGCAAGGTGGTTTTCATTGGTAGTCCATCCGAGTTGGCAAATCGGGCACGTCACGCAGTGTGGCAGGTAAAAGTTCCTATGGAGCAATGGTCGGAAGTGGAAAGACGCTATACCGTACTGGCTACTCAAATGACAAATGGTATGGTACAGGCGCGTTTGCTGGCAAGCGACCGGCCGCTGGCGGATGCACAACCGCTTTCCCCCCGCCTTGAGGACGGATACGTAGCGGTGATCCAGAATCATCAAAAACAACGAGAGGAAAGCTATGCTTAAAGCAATGTTTTCTCGTTTTCTGGTTTCTTTTCGTACCGAACTACGCCTGCTGACGCTCAACTGGCTATATCCTTTGCTGCATGTACTTTGGGGCGCCTTGTTCTTTCAACTTTTTATTGGGAAGGATAACCGTTCGGCGCAGGCCTTGCTCGAAACAACAGTTGGACGACTGACAATCGGGTTGATATCGCTCATAGGCTTGTTCATGGCTGGTGTCAGTATTTCTCGATCGAAGCGGTTTCAATTTCAGGAAATAGAAGAAACCTATCCAACCGGCTTTGAGGTGATTGGGGGACGTTGGATGGCGGTGTTTGTTACGCTCATCCTTTTCCTGATTGAACCTTTGGTGATTGCTGCCTATCAAGGACCACTCACATCCTGGGTGGAAGGTGTTTCCGTTTTTCTCTTTGATGCCGGGCTAACCATTGCATTTGTCAATGCGCTGGCATGGATGCTTTTGCTCAGGAGAAATATTGATCGTTGGGGGTATCTGATTCTAGCCGCGGTTTGGCTGGCTTTTCTACTTGGTCCGAGTATGTTATCCAGCCACTTCCCACCTGCTAGTTTGTTGAATTTCATGCGTCAAGGGGTTAGCTTCTATTCTGACGTTTGGGGGCGCTTGATATACGGCACTCAACCAATATGGTTCAATCTCTTCTACTTTGGATTATTCCTCTTTTGTCTGGCAGGAATGATGCAAATCGTTTCTGTGCGCCGTTTTCACAGCACATCAAAAATCGCAATTGGATTAATAGTCATCGCTTCGATTCTGGCAGGCTGGGGAGGAACACGTTATGTGGGTGGCTTTCAGAAGGCATCCTTTCAGAATAGGAATGAGTTAACCCTGAACGAACCAGTTCATGTGCGCATCACAGGCTATCAGGTGGTGATGGATTTGGCCAATCCGCGGATTCCCCATTTCCATGTCGTTTTAGAAGTCTTAAACCTATGGGAAAACAACCTGGAACAATTTACCTTACGACTCAATCCTGTATTTTCGGTAACCCGCTCCAATGTTGAGGTGAAACACGATGGAGATTGGATTGATCTCCATTTGTCACGCCCGTTAGCCCCTGGAGAAAGTACCTTGGTAATACTGGAATATGAAGGTGCTTTGCGTGTGGAAAACATTTCCGATGGAGTCGTGGAGACAACGGATTTCATTGACCCACAAGGCATTCGGCTGACAACTGGTGTAGCATGGTATCCGCTAGCTGTTTCTAATGGTCAACTTGCTGATCATCATGAACCAGCGCGCTTTTCTCTGCATATCGAAAACAATCCTGGCCTGCCGGTGGCTGCCAATATCCCTGCAGTTGGGGAAAACCATTTCGCAGCCGAACAGGTCAGTTGGGTCTTTCTAGTGGCTTCTCCCCGCTTGGTGGTGGAACAGATAGATGATGTAACGTTGATCACAGCAAGTGCCGACCTACAGCCAGGTCGGGAGATGGCTGTTGATTATTCTCGTGCACTTCGCGCTATTGTCCCTTTCTTCCCAAATGCCAATGTTAAGGGGCTGATTCTTATGGTCTTGGGAGAAGAAGGAGGTCTGCCTGCTTATACACCTCCTGCAGAGGGTTATCCTGTAATTGTAACCCAGCGGTACGTTAAGACACCTAACACCTGGCAGTCTTTTATAACCCGCACCATTGCAAGTGATCTATGGTTTATGATAGGAGGAAGATTAGAGGATACTTACAATCGTCCCGTAACTAGTTTGGATCAGGCTTTCGAAGCAGTGGTCGGTTTTCTGAATCTGTATCGAACTGAGCAAGGCAATGCCGAAAAGATGCTCACCAGATTCCAAAACATTAATGAGAGTGGCATGGTAGTCAATGAAAACCTCCAGGCCCTGCTGGAAATTTACCAACAAGGCGGTGAACCAGCCATTGCCACCATTGTTTGGGAAATGACACGGAAGTCAGCCGAATTGGAAGAACTTCCTTACGATGCACTCCCTGCCTGGATTCGTTCGATAGGTACGATCCGATGAAATCACTGCTCAGTTACGAAATTATAATCAGCGGACACTGGAGCGCTCTGTTGAGTTGTCTGGGTATACCGGCATATGCTTTGATGACGCGCCTTCTGTGGGGACGGTATGAAGAACTTTCCCCCGGAATATTTCTTGAATCTTTTGTGATCCTTCTGCCCTTGTTTTCTGGTCTGGCGACGGCCCGTTTGATGTCCATCGAAGGCGAAAACCGCTTTGAGGAACTGCGCCTGAGCTACCCAGAATCGCGTTTCCGTCTACCACTTATCCGTGTGCTGATGGCATTAGCATTGATAACTCTGGCGATGATGCTGGGAATACTAACCTTTTTTGTGCTATGGGGAATACCGACATTCAATCCCGTCCCCCTTGTGATACTTGCCATTTCCCCAACGATCTTTCTTACAGGAGTTTCTATGCTGATTAACCATCTTTCCCGCTCGTATTGGGCGGCAGCTGCCTCGGTAATGATGTGGTGGTTCATTGAATTGCAGACGCGCGGGAAACTCAGCGGAGTTTTGTTTCTATTTTATCCGCTTTGGCCTACAACAGATACCTCTGCGGTAATTAATCAAATGCTGCTTTTAGTAGCAGGTGTGGGAGCATTTACACTTAACCTGTTTTGGTACAACTGGAAAGTTAAGTTGGGCATGAGTGAGCATGGATGACGAACCCGATGAAATGATTTATCAGCGCGTACTTTGTGGAGATCACCAGGCACTTACACTGCTGGTGGAGCGTTATTACCCATTGCTGTTAGCCTTTGGGGTAAGGATCACAAATGATAAACAGATTGCTGAGGACCTGGTTCAGGAAACATTTGTACGATTGTTGAAATACCATGGTGAGGTGCCGGATGCCTTCCGGCCATGGGTCTTTCGGATCATCCATAACTTGATGCGAGACCATTTCCGTTCGGCATTTATTCAGCGGGAAATGCAATTTGACCCCGATGAAGAACGGCACAAAAAGTGGCAAGTCGAGGAAGAAACAGTTGAAAACGTTGTATTTCGCGAAGATCTGAAAACAAAAGCCATTTTCCTTTTACAAAACTTACCCTTGCCTCAGCGCGAGGTGATCATTTTACGTTTTTACCACGATTTATCGCTCGAAGAAATTGCTGGGGTGACGGGTGTGCCGCTTGGCACGGTCAAGAGCCGCCTCTACCGTGGCTTGCAAATGGCTCGCAAGGTTTTAGAACGAGAGGAGGTAAAATATGATCAAAGAAATCAATCGGCGGCTAGTAGCAGATTTGGACGAGGGCCAGCGTGAGGCGCTGGGAGATTTGAACGAAGTGGTGAGGGTTTTGGAAAGTTACACCCTGCCTGAGCCAGACAGCGAGCAGCGCGCCCGTCTGCTGGAAATGCTTAAGCACCATCTTTCCCGCTCTGTAGATCTTCCAAAACGAAACTGGAGCTGGTGGTATCGCCTGATGCAGAGCCAGTGGTCTATGTTTGAAACCTCATTCTGGGTAGCCGGTTTGTTCGTCTTGCTGCTTGGTTTGCTGATGACCCTTCTAGAGGGAAACGAGTTACTGCCTTTGTTACTACTGGTTCTTAGTCCACTAATGGCGGTTGGCAGTGTAGTTTATCTCTTCCGCCCTGAGACTCGAACGCTGCATGAATTAGAGTTACTCACTGCAACACATCCCGTCGAATTGCTCATCGCACGTCTAACCATGGTATTGGGCTGGAATATGCTGATTGCTTTTATTCTAATGCTAATCATTCATCTGGAGAGTACACAGATTGTGCTGTGGAGGTTAGCCCTGGCATGGCTGGGCCCATTGTTGACATTGAGCGGTCTGGCGCTTTATATCACCTTGCGTTGGGGTGTTTTGCCTGGAACTATTCTTCCCCTTTCATTGTGGGGTGGGATGGTAATACTGGGCTGGCGCGAGATACTCTTGCGTTCTACTGAAGGAATACTCAATCCTTCATGGCTGACTTGGTTGATTACCTCTTCTAAGGTGGTTTTGGTAGGTTCGGGCGTGTTGATTTTGCTCGGTTTGCTTCTCTTCTTGCTGGTTTGGAAAACCATTACGGACGAAAGATACGCATGGAACTAAAGATCGAGAAATTATCAAAATCCTTTGGTACTCGCTTTGCACTCAAGAATGTTAACTTGGAACTGACTTCCGGTTGTGTAGCCGTTTTTGGGCCAAACGGATCGGGGAAAACCACCTTATTGCGCTGTCTGGCAACCGTTTTACGCCCTGATAACGGCCACCTCTGGTTCGATAAGCTTTCTTATGCGCGAAATATGCAATCGATACGTAGCCAGGTGGGTTATTTACCACAGGAACTACATTTTCCTAATTATTTGAGTGGACGACAGATTCTCAATTACCTTGCGGCACTGAAAGAATCCTGCACTGCAGAACAGATTGAGGATTTGCTTATTACACTGGGATTGCAGAAGATTTCTAATAAACCGTTGTCATCCCTCTCTCATGGTGAGATGCGCTTGATAGGCATTGCTCAAGCTCTTTTGGGAAAACCGCGGTTAATTTTGCTGGACGAGCCCATCCGCGGGTTGGATGTAAAAGAAAGGGACAGGGTGTTTTCCCTGTTGCGGCGTAATCAACAAGGCAGATTGATTCTTTACACTACCCATGATGTGGAAGATATTACCAGAATAGCAGATCGGGTTATTCTCCTATTTGGAGGAGAAGTTGTTTTTTATGGAGCGGTAACAGATTTGTATTTTTCTGCTCAAAATGGAAAAGAGGGGCACAACAAACCTGCGAGTATTGCCTGGTTCCTGAATGCTGTGGTGCCTGATATTAGAAATGGGGATTCAGTGAGATTTGAATAACTTAAATTTACACCCCCTCCACCGCATCCTGCATCCGTTCAGCGGTCGGGTGCAGGTAACGTCCGGTGGTCTCAATCCGGGAGTGTCCCAGAATCGCCGCAAGGGTGGCCATGTCCACCCCATTCTCAACTGCACGGGTGGCAAAGGTATGGCGCAGGGTGTGCGGTGTGGCTTCCACCCCGGCAATGCGCGCATACTCCGCCACCATGCGCTGGACGTCCCGCGCGCTCAACGGGTTTCCGGTGCGCGAGAGAAACAGCCAATCACCTGCGCCGTGCGGTCGTTCGTCCAGCCACGCTTTGAGGGCCTGGCGGGCTTCGGAGTTCAGCGGCACCCGGCGGGTCTTGTTGCCCTTGCCGCCTCTCACC
>NZ_DF967965.1:1284980-1295707 GCF_001050195.2 Anaerolinea thermolimosa | reverse complement strand
TGGGCGTACCACGCAGTGAATTCGTCCAGTACCGCTTGGTAGCGTGTCACCGTGCGCGGGCTGGTAAGGGTGGCAAGGAAGTCATTTACAGGGTTCATCGCCGGTTTTCCTTTCCTCAAAAAACATTGTGCGACACGGTTTACACCCCTTTTCAGCCCCCAAAACCGGGCTTTTGGCGGGTTTTTTGGGTGTTTTGTGTCGTACAATATCTATTTGTACGACTATATTATGCGACATACAAAGCGAGTGATATTCATCACGATCCTTGCATGACATTGTAATATTCAGCCATTTTCACCGGTTTCCAGCCTCTATTGAAGCCTGTTTTGAAGCCTCCCCCCCTCTACAATCATTGGTAAATAAATTGACAAAGTAAATATATCTACAAACGATCAAACTTCTGCTTCAATGAATCCATGTAGAGGAGAAACCATGTGGGCCATCGCTCGTATCTATAAGCAGATTGTGAATGGATTTGTCATCCTGGCAGTGCTCTTAAGCCTTCTTTCCGCCGCCGTGCCGGTTTCTTCGAAGGTGTTTTCTCAAGCCAAACAAGGCTCAAGTGGTCGGATTCGCTATGGCAGCGAATGGCGTACACTTCTACAAGTAGCACGGTCTACTTCCTGCTGGGTGACCACCTGGGGAGCGTTAGTGTGGTGACGGACGCCGCAACGGGTGCGGTGGTGGGCTAGATCAGGTACTCGGCCTACGGTGAGGAGCGTTACACGAGCGGCATGACCCCTACGAACTACCGCTACACGGGCCAGCTCTCCAGGATGACGGAGATTGGGCTGTATCACTACGGCGCTCGCTGGTTCGACCCGGCGCTGGCCCATTTCGTTCAGGCGGATACGGTGGTGCCCGACGCGTCCAATCCCGCGATGTTTGATCGGTTCGCCTATACGCGAAATAATCCAATTCGTTACAATGACCCCACGGGCCACGATGTGGGCTGCAGCGCCATTAACCCTGATTATCTAGATATAAACGGATTGACTGAACGGTCTAAAGTAGAGATGAAATTAGCGGTAGTAAAAAAATAAAAAATAATGGATGGGATAGAGTACCGATTGTTTCTGATGTTCGCGGAATTGTTCGTGGTGCTCAGGTAGCAAAATGGGCAGCTGAACAGCCTGAGTTTATGAAGCAACAACATGAATTACAAAGCTGGTATGACAATTGTTATGGTCAATGTCATTATACAGAGACCATTAAGAATGATCCAGGCCCTTCCCTGGCTGGTGGACTAATGCCAGACATACCTTTGGTGGATATTTATAGTGAAAGTATGGGTGAAATTGGGGGAAATGTTATTGATCTAGGCTTGACGGCTATTACTACAAAAATTACCCTAATCGGATACACAAGTTTTCTCTCATGGGGGGACAAGTTGGCATTTTGGTCTGGAGACTTCAAAAAACATGAATATCGTTCATGTGGGTAACCATCCTGAATATGGTACTCATATTGCCTTTGGTGCCATAAGGCCGTTTGTGGCCGATCTACACATATACTTGCAAAGTTCTTTTCCCTTTTTTAGGATATGGAGACCGTGAGGTAGTGCAATGAAAATGAGTTTCGAATCGGATTTGTTGGTGCCGTCTATTTCACAATTCATTTCTATCCTCACCGATAGAGCCAAAGTTTGCGTCAAAGATATTCGGTATGATAAACCAATTGGAATTGTTGAGGTGTCCATGCAGAGAAGAGAACTCACAGGATTTAAAAAGTCTTTGCTAGGTGAAGGACAACCGGTTTACAGTCAGAAGATGATTAAATCCTTGTTGAAGATTAGGAATGTGGAGGAAATGAAGCTTGAAATCAATGATAGACTGGCGACAGATTGTAATTCATGTTTCACAGTTATGCTTGGGTTGAAGATAGACAATAATCAGCTGTATCTCGGATCTGTTGAAGAAATACAAGGAAATATTCTTTGCCAGATAATTATTAGGGTTAAAAAAATAGACATTGAATTTTGCGATGAGATAGATTCCGTATCTCGAGAGCATCTGATGAGCCTTTCGAAGTGACCTGGATATATACATAATGTCAGGGATTTGTTGGACGAGTCTTTGAAAACCGCTCATTAATAAACAAATATTCACCACCTGAAACTCCTCGCTTTCAGGCGCTTCATTGCTATTCAGTTTTCCTGCATCACATCGTGAACCGCTGCTTCCCGCATGTCAAGATGAAAGAGAGCTGCAAGCCCGGTTCCTGACCTCTGGTTATGCCAGGCAAGGTCAGGTAAGGTCAGGTAAGTTCGTTAACCCTCGCAGTCCTTAGAGCTTTACGCAAGATCACTCGATCTTTGGGAAGCCGCTCATTTGTTTGCCACATCGGGAAGTTTCGAGTGCGGCAGTTTCACCTTCTTGCGCGAGTAGATACAGATGGCGGAGATTGGGTTGTACTACTACGGCGCTCGCTGGTTCGACCCGGCGCTGGCCCATTTCGTTCAGGCGGATACCATCGTGCCAGAGACGGGCAATCCCCTGGCATGGGATCGATATCTATATACCCTTGGAAACCCGATTATCTACAATGACCCGACCGGACATGATGTGGGCTGCAGCGGAAGAGATGCCAGCCAGTGTGTTTCGTATAGCAAAGTAAATTCAACGGTTATAAGAAGACAAATCCTTGATAAACATAACCAGTTGGTTTCACTGATCAGGCAAGGTAGAATCTCGGATTTGATTGGCTTCAGTCAATTAGTAGAATTTGCGGCATCTTATACTCCATACAATGCTCGTGATTTCACCCAAAATGCAGGTGCCGTACTAACCGGTCATGCTTCGGGGCATGCGGCTGGAAATGAGGTTCGTATCCAAATTCAAAATCATATGGCGGAGAGAGGGGTATTATTTGACTTGAATGCAGAATACACTCCTGAATATTTGTCGATAGCAAGCCAAGGAGAATTAATGCAATCAGGATACGACAGTACATTTCAGGATCCCGGTGCAGGAGGTAATCAAGCCCATCATTATTGGTTCTTTGTCCAGGTTGGTTATGAAAGTTCATTCCCCGTTGGCGTTGTTGGTAGTGCACTCCATGAGACAATAGTGGCAAATGATCGTGCTGGAATGTCGTACGAAGATTATGCCCTGGGAGTGGAAGGAGCTAAATTGGGCGAATTGTTGGCATGGGGGATCATTGGGCCAAAAGAGGCAGGGGCTTATATCTATCACAGCCTGTCTCCTGGATCCCCTGCTGCCTATTACTGGGCCCATCCAATCCAACCCACCATGAATTTACATTTCTTTCCATAAGAGTAAGCGAGGCAAGATGAAATTCCTCATTCGTAGATGGAAATGCATTGGAATTAGCGGAATGATTTTATTAACATTATGTTGCTTAGCTTTTTCAACTTATAAGTATATTGTGTGGAATGAAAGGGATGAGTGTTTTGCTCGTCTTGCAAAGGAATATAATGTCGATCCAACTTTCATTTCAATCGGCAACGCTGTACAGGAACAATTACAGCCAGAGCTGAAATATGGTATGGGGCAGAGTGAAACTCACTCCGTACTCTCTCGAATTGCTCCAATTCAGACTTCGAGTTTAGGAAGATCTATTGATGGAGGATTGGTTGAATTGATTTATATAAAGGTTTGTAGATACCCAGAAAATAATCTAACCTATATGATTACCTATTCTAATGAGGGAACCTTCCAGGAAATCAGACTTTATTGGGACGATTAATTATCCCTGGTATCCACTAATCGCATATGTAGCATAAATATAATGGAGGTAGACCGGCACAACGATGGCTTGGCGATATCACCTACTTGGCAACACCAGCATCCTCACCGATTTTGCTGGGCATGGTTCTGTGAGTTACGTTACTCAGCCTACGGGGAAGAGCGTTACACGAGCGGCATGACCCCTACGAACTACCGCTACACGGGCCAGCTCTCCAGGCTGGCGGAGATTGGGCTGTACCACTACGGCGCTCGCTGGTTCGACCCGGCGATAGCCCATTTCGTCCAGGCGGATACGGTGGTGCCCGACGCGTCCAATCCCGCGACGTTTGATCGGTTCGCCTATACGCGAAATAATCCGATTCGTTACAACGACCCCACGGGCCATGATGTGGGTTGTGGAGGAAGAGATGGTAGTGATTGTATTTCTGCTGGAAAAATAAATCCGACCGTGGTTCGCAGACAACTTTTGGAAAAGCATCACCAATTAGTGTCCCGGGTACGAAGTGGTCAAATCAATGATCGAGAAGGATTGGCTACATTAGCCAAATACGCAGCATCATTTACACCAAATGCTTCTTCAGAATTTATTGAGAATTTAGGTTCGGTTTTAACAGGACACGATTCAGGTAATGCTGCCCTCAACGAAGTTAAGATCCAAATTGGATCCATCCTAAAAAACAAAGGGCTCTCTTATGATCCAGGAGTGAATTACTCTGAAGGATATACAGAGATAGCAGGAAATGCTGAATTAATGCAAAGTGGTTATTCTGGAGCTTTCCAAGATCCCGGTGTTGGTCAAAATCAAGCCCATCATTATTGGTTCTTCATTCAAGTAGGATATGAAAATGGGTTGTTCGCAGGTGTTATTGGTAGCGCTCTTCATGAGACAATATTCGCAAAAGATAATGCTGGAAAATCCTATGAAGATTATGCTTTAGGTGTTCAGGGTGTAATTTTGGGAAAAGCCTTACGAGTAGGTTTTATTGAGCCAAATTCTGTGGGCGATTTCATAAACACCTCTCTATCCCCGGGTTCATACTCCTCTTACTATTGGGAACATCCAGTTCCCTACATCCCCTGATCAGGTAAGGTGCAACCATGAAAATCGCGAACCGTCGGATAAAGATGCTATTGTTAGGGGGGGTGGTGTTTGGATGTATATGCTGCTTTGTATTCTTAATTTATAGGTTTACAATGTGGCGAGAAAACGAAATTTGCTATGAAAGATTAGCAAGTGAATTCTCAGTTAGCCCAACTTATGCGGAAATCGGAAGTGCGATTTTGGATCGTATAAAAGGTCAAACCGGACCCCATCCGAATCGTTCCGAGATTCTATCTTCTATGTCGTTGCTTGCTCCTATTATTGAACATGAAAAAATACCACTTTCGAATGGCGATATAAAGCAGATAGTGACTCTAAACACCTGCAAATTCACGGAAAACGGGTTTGATTTTATCCTTATTTTTTCTAAAGAAGATTTGGTAATCGACTTATTATTGTATCTAGACGATTGATTGAGATCGCCAATAACAATGGATCGGCAATTATGATTGATTTATTTTGTACGTTTCCAACCGAATATCGTGAAAGACTCTCCTACCACTGGAGGCAGACCTGCGGAGGCGGCGGGTGTTCCCACAGAGCCGCGTGCCCGGGTTGAACCTGGCCACGTTGCTGAACAGTGTCAAAGCCCTGCTCCGCGCGCCGGTGACGTGGCTGGGGGAATTGTTCGGCGGAGTGGAGTTAGCGGCCTTGGTGCCGGTCAAGATATATATCGAAGAACTGCAAACTGAGACCCATCCGCCTGCCGGACAGGTATGGAAGAACTACATTCTGGTGGGCGGGCAAAGGGTGGCGGTGCGAGAGTACACTTCTACAAGTAGCACGGTCTACTTCCTGCTGGGTGACCACCTGGGGAGCGTTAGTGTTGTGACCGACGCCGCAACAGGGGTGGTGGTGGGCCAGATCAGGTACTCAGCCTACGGGGAGGAACGCTACACGAGCGGCATGACCCCCACCGACTACCGCTACACGGGCCAGCTCTCCAGGATGACGGAGATTGGGCTGTACCACTACGGTGCTCGCTGGTTCGACCCGGCGCTGGCCCATTTCGTCCAGGCGGATACGGTAGTGCCCGACGCGTCTAATCCCGCGACGTTTGATCGGTTTGCCTATACGCGAAACAATCCGATTCGTTACAATGACCCCACGGGCCATGATGTGGGTTGCACCGGGTATGACGCAAGTCGTTGCGAAGGTATCTATAACAATCTGGGAAAACAACTCCAAAAACGGGAGTATACCATTCCTCCGGTAGTGAAATACATCACTGATGAGATAAGGAAGAACATTCAAGGGGATACCGTTAGAGGGTTGAAAGCCTTAAACAAGCAAAATACGACGGCTCCTAAATTGATCGCATTAGCGGTGTGGGCCTCAAAAGTAGCCCCAGGTCAGGAATGGGATCACAAGCCGGATATACAAGCGATGGAGAAGGATGCTAGTAGAGATCCGGAATTTCAACAAGCTGGAACAAAGGCATATAAATATGATACATGGTCAAATATTCATTACGGATTTGTAGGTACGGAGGCCGGTTTTGATCAAGATACATTATTAGATGGTGCTGGAGTTGCACAATTTATTGTCGATCTAATCAAAGCTAATAGGGATCCAGTAGCAGATCTAGGAGTAAAAGGCGCGAGAAAGTATGATCAACTCCAAGATAGAGTTACGATCCAAATTGGTATTGACTTATGGAACCAATATGGAGCGGATTTGCAACCGGAAGATATTATTTGGGTTATTGAGCACACTTCTGGTATCGAGACGAGACCGTAAAGAGTGATTCATGAAAATGAAAAAACGGACACTGATTTTTGGGCCTCTCCTTTTTGTCTTGCTGTGTGTTTGGGGCTATTTCTTAATGGAGAATTCTAGCTTTGGTAGTCATCCAGTTGATGATATCGATCTTCTTCTTATCGACGATAAGGATTTACCGACAGGATGGGCTTTTGAATATAAATTGCCTATTACAGGAGAGTATGATTATGGCGAGAAGAATATGATGGTTGCGTATTCGCGTGAATCCGAAAAAGGTTTTGCGCGTCAATACATATATCATTTTCGAAATTCTCTCGCCGCAGATTATTCTTATTACTTTATTAAAAAGAGGTTACCACTTGTTCAAAAAAACACGATTGATTATGTGAACTATAAAAGCCAAATCGCAGAAAGGTGGTATTTGGCTTGTGAACAACCCGATTCACACACAATTGTGTGTGATACCTTGAGTAGGTATGATGATTTCATAATCCTCTTTTCAATCTCAGTTGAAAATGACAAATTTACCCCTGAGCAATTAATATCGATTTTAGAATCTATCGATAGACGAATGGCAAAATTATTCGAAGGATAAACTTTGAGATCACTTTATACCTCAAGGAAGCCATTACTCGACAGCAAGAGTACACTTCGACCAACCCAACCGGCACGGTCTACTTCCTGCTGGGTGACCATCTGGGGAGCGTTAGTGTGGTGACCGACGCCGAAACGGGGGCGGTGGTGGGCCAGATCAGGTACTCGGCCTACGGGGAGGAGCGCTACACGAGCGGCATGACCCCCACCGACTACCGCTACACGGGTCAGCTCTCCAGGCTGGCGGAGATTGGGTTGTACCACTACGGCGCTCGCTGGTTTGATCCGGAGATAGCCCATTTCGTCCAGGCGGATACGGTGGTGCCCGACGCGTCCAATCCCGCGACGTTTGACCGGTTCGCCTATACGCGAAACAATCCGATTCGTTACAATGACCCCATGGGCCATGATGTGGGATGTAGTGCAGCAGATCCGAAGTGTAAAAGCACGAATACCATTTCTCCCCCAAAAATCACGAAACCCTATATCATATCGAGAAGAAATTGGGGAGCGCTCGTTCCAGGAAGTAAAGGTGGAGGCGAAGGATTATTCAATCGCGAATCAAATCCTGGCGGATACGCAAAGTATTCAGATTTATACCCAAGTAAATCTTTATCCGATGTGCTTGATACCGTTGTTTTCCATCATGAAGGGAATCAGCAAACATATGATGTTGCTCAGGTTCAAAAGGACGAGATGGAAGGAGGAGCTTATGATATTGCATATCATTATGTAGTTGGGGCAGATGGGTCAATTTATGAAGGTAGAGATATTGGTGTTCGTGGCGCTCATGTACCTGACACAAATTCTGGCAAGATTGGAATTCTTTGGCTTGGAGATTTTGAGCCTGGAATGGCATTCGAAAGCGGACTAAGATTGCCGTTTGATATTAATGGAAATGATCCTCGACCTACGACGGCACAAATTGAAGCTTCGGTCAATCTAGTGAGTTGGTTGGATCAAGAATATGGTATTGACTCTGCATATGGGCATACCGAGCTTTATAGAAAATCAGTATGTCCTGGCTCAAATGCCATGCCATTCATTTCGATCTTTCGAGCATTAGTACAGGAGATTCGATGAGAAGGCTACTTCGTATTGTTATGTTTTTGGTTTTACTTTTGAACCTCCTAGGATGCACTCGGAACGAGGGGTTCAGTGCACAAGAGGAAATAACTGACGGTCAGACAAAGGGTGAACAAGTTGTTCAAGCTTTGGAAAAATATCATGTAGATAAAGGTAGGTATCCTGAATATTTACAAGATTTAATTCCCAATTACCTCGAGGAAGTTCCCATGACCCTGGCTAAGAAGGAATTCAAATATGAGGGATCTCAAAGCGATACCTTCTATCTATCTTTTCCTGTTACAAAGAAGAAAGATGTTGGATCAGGCACAATATGTACTTACATTAAGCGACTAGAAGGGTGGGATTGCTCACAATCCTTTGAAAAGGAGTAGGGTTTCATTCATCGCTTAATCGATGCGTTTTTTGATCTTTACCAACCGAATATCGTGGTAGCCTGAGGTTACCCCCCGGAGGCAGACCTGCGGAGGCGGCGGGTGTTCCCACAGGGCCGCGTGCCCGGGTTGAACCTGGCCACGTTGCTGAACAGTGTCAAAGCCCTGCTCCGCGCGCCGGTGACGTGGCTCGGGGAATTGTTTGGCGGAGCGAAGCAGGCGGCGCTTGTGCCGCTATTGATACATGTAGAAGAACTGCAAACTGAGACCCATCCGCCTGCCGGACAGGTATGGAAGAACTACATTCTGGTGGGCGGGCAAAGGGTGGCGATGCGGGAGTACACTTCTACAAGTAGCACGGTCTACTTCCTGCTGGGTGACCACCTGGGGAGCGTTAGTGTGGTGACCGACGCCGCAACGGGGGCGGTGGTGGGCCAGATCAGGTACTCGGCCTACGGGGAAGAGCGCTACACGAGTGGCATGACCCCCACCGACTACCGCTACACGGGCCAGCTCTCCAGGCTGGCGGAGATTGGGCTGTACCACTACGGCGCTCGCTGGTTCGACCCGGAGATAGCCCATTTCGTCCAGGCGGATACCATCGTGCCGGGAACGGGCAATCCCCTGGCATGGGATCGGTATCTATATACCCTTGGAAACCCGATTATCTACAATGACCCGATCGGACATGATGTGGGCTGCGGCGGAAGAGATGCCAGCCAGTGTGTTTCGTATGGCAAAGTAAATTCAACGGTTATAAGAAGACAAATCCTTGATAAACATAACCAGTTGGTTTCACTGATCAGGCAAGGTAGAATCTCGGATTTGATTGGCTTCAGTCAATTAGTAGAATTTGCGGCATCTTATACTCCATACAATGCTCGTGATTTCACCCAAAATGCAGGTGCCGTACTAACCGGTCATGCTTCGGGGCATGCGGCTGGAAATGAGGTTCGTATCCAAATTCAAAATCATATGGCGGAGAGAGGGGTATTATTTGACTTGAATGCAGAATACACTCCTGAATATTTGTCGATAGCAAGCCAAGGAGAATTAATGCAATCAGGATACGACAGTACATTTCAGGATCCCGGTGCAGGAGGTAATCAAGCCCATCATTATTGGTTCTTTGTCCAGGTTGGTTATGAAAGTTCATTCCCCGTTGGCGTTGTTGGTAGTGCACTCCACTCTTTCCATAAAAGTTAGCGAGGCAAGATGAAATTCCTCATTCGTAGATGGAAATGCATTGGAATGAGCGGAATGATTTTATTAACATTAACGTGAGTTCGGGTTAGGCGGGCAAGGGCAGGCAATTGTCCAAGCCCAAAGAAGGTTTTGACGGTCGGCGGCAGTAAGCGATCAAGCCGCACAGGACATTAACAAAGAAGTTGGTGATACTGCGATGGCGCGAATGCTCGATTTGGGAGATATTCTTGAGTTGGTCAATGATGGTTTCAATGATCGCCCGGCGACGCAGCAGGATGCGATCGGTCATCGTCATTAGTTGGTTCTTCATATTGCCGCGCAACTTGGTGATAAGTTGGACATCAAATAGCTCACGTAAGGCTTGCGCTAGGGGTTGGGAAATATACCCTTTATCGCCGAAGAGCTTGCCAAACAGGTTCTTGACCAGTCGCGAAACTGGTTTGCGGTCATCCACATTGCCAGGCGTAATGCAGAATGACAAGATTTCGCCCCGATCATTGACCACCAGGTGCAGCTTGAAGCCGAAGAACCAGCCAGTAGAGGTTTTGCCACGCTTGGCCAGCCCGGCAAAAACCTTGTGAGTGTGGATGCGCTGGTTGAGACAGACATCCAGCGAGGTCGAATCGATGAACGAGATACCCGTGCAATGACCCAGGCAACAGGTGCGCAGATACATGATCAATGGCACCAATGCGGAGGGTATGTACTCTACAAAACGCGTGTAACTGACCAGTCCTGGAAACTCGGCTCGCCACGATTTTAACACCTGCTCACAGTAGTAGGCTTTGAAGTCCCGGTAGTGGGATTGGTGAAAGGCAATGAGGATGGTCATAATCTCACTGATGGTCAATGAACGAGCCCGTTGGCGCTGCTTCTGCCCACTGGCCAGCAGTTGCTGGTTCCAAATGGGTAGAAATGCCTGGCAGAAATCAT
>NZ_DF967965.1:1274463-1284834 GCF_001050195.2 Anaerolinea thermolimosa | reverse complement strand
GGGTCTCCTTGGGTTTCGACTTCTGTTGTGGTGACAAAAGTTTACTCCCTTTGGAGATCCTCGTCTTATCCCGAATTCACGTTAACATTATGTTGCTTAGCTTTTTCAACTTATAAGTATATTGTGTGGAATGAAAGGGATGAGTGTTTTGCTCGTCTTGCAAAGGAATATAATGTCGATCCAACTTTCATTTCAATCGGCAACGCTGTACAGGAACAATTACAGCCAGAGCTGAAATATGGTATGGGGCAGAGTGAAACTCACTCCGTACTCTCTCGAATTGCTCCAATTCAGACAAAAATCGAGGGCACCACCATCGATGGAGGTATAGATGAGTTGGTATTCATACAAATATGTAAATATCCCGAAAACAGTCTTACATATTTAGTCACATATACAAAAGAAGGAAACTTCCAAGATATAAAACTTGTTTGGGATGATTAGTCATCTACCATCCACAAATAATATGGTATCAAGATTTGCCGTTTGGAGGGGCCACTTGGATAGTGGACCATTTACCCTGGCAGAGCACCTTCGTGGAACCCAGCTTAACGCACCTTTGGCGTGACGAGACTGAGCCGCCAAGATGAAACTACGCTCACGTGGATCTTTGCCCTCAGCATACAACTCATTAAGTGCACATGACCCAGCGTGTCTCGTTTTTCTTTGAAAACGATAGAACTATCTTCAACGGCCATCACGATTTAAAAAGGTGCTCGCCCAAAATGCTGGCTGATGGGAACCCCATCTTCTGATCCAGCGGACTTCATAGAAACCTCTTTTCTTTGTTCGCTACCGTTCAATCCTGACTGTCTTTTCATACCCGGAGCAGGGAATGCACACCGGTTGGCCGTCTTTCATGCGCAGATAGCGATCGAAGACGTATTCACCACAGATGCTGCATTTTGTCTTGTTAAAAGAACCTTTGACTGGAGTGTAGGTAAAGTCAGGTTTCGGTTCCACTTTGAAAATGACTTCATCTGGCTGGTCATAAACCCATTGGATCACTTCTCGCCGCACATCTATCGGAATTTGGGAGGGTTCGATACCCTTCTTGCGGTAAGCGAAGAATTCGAATTCGCCCATGTCGTCGATGAAATCGGGCCGGAGTGAATAACGTACCGCACCCTTCTTGGGATGGTAAAAAGTAGCTGCAAGTTTGCCGTAGAAAGTTTTAGCAATCATTACCTTACCGTAGGTGGCCCCGGTAGCGATCTGCATTCCATCCATCATGCAGGTTTGGGGATGGCCTTCACCCAGTTCAGGGAAGATGAAGAATCCATGATCCGGTTCTTTTTCAGCGCCCAGGTATGCCAGAGCTAGCATCCCCATTCGGTAGCCAATAGGCATGAAGGGACACTCATGACCATGAAACTCAAAAGCCCACTGAGGAGGAATAAATTGAGTTGCCATTTTTTCTTTTCTCCTTTCTGAATGACTGAGTTATTTCAAAAGATCAAAAATCATCTTTGCTGCAATGATAAAAAGTAGCACCCCGATCATTTTCTTAAGCTGTGTACTCGATAATTTCGTTTTCATTAGCTGCGAACCTACCATCGATCCTGCAGCAGCCATTATCGCCATGATCCCCACAAACCATGGGTCTAACCCACTCATTGTGGCATGACCGAGAAAGCCAGACAGCGAGGAAAATACTACCACCAGCGCCGTCGTCCCGGCTGCCACTTTGGCATCCAATCCCAGCCAGTTGAGCACCGGTAAGATAAAGTTCCCGCCGCCCACACCTAACAAACCACCCAGAAATCCAGCCATCGAGCCTACCCCTGCACCTGCACTGATCTCGACCGTACGGCTTAGAACCTTCTCGCGTTTTTTAGGTTTGTAAAACAGCATCATTGTTCCGGCAAAGACCAGGAAAGTTGCGAACATAGCTAAGAGTACGGTTTTGTTCACATACTGCGTCACCAATGCCCCAACAGGTGACAAGATGACCGCGGCAATCAATACAGGCACGCCCACCCGCCAGTTTATCAACCTGCCCCGCCAATAATTGAGGGTTGCGAATAACAGGCTGACGACATTGAGCAATAAAGCGGTTGGTGTGGCTTGGGCCAGCGGTACGCCCAGGTAGTAGAACAACGGCACAAACAAAAAAGCCGCTCCAAGCCCTGCCATGGCTAACAGGCCGGAAAATGCAAAAACCAGAACTGCGCTGATGAGATAGATGGTGATAAACATCTGGAATTCCTCAAATCACCGTATAATTTAGCGCGTGCGCTCACTGTCCATCGTATTTTGGAGCATTTTTTCGATATCTTTTGAACCGCGATGGCCAAGCATGACTACTTTTTCGTTGATCACCAGCGCCGGGGTAGACATCACACCATAAGCTATGATTCGCTCAATATCCTGCACATACTCCACCTCAGCCTTCCAACCCTTATGGGCAAGAATGCGGGTCACATCATTGAGCATGCTACGACACGCAGGGCACCCGGTTCCCAGAATTTTTACATTCATCGTTTTTTCTCCATGAGTTTAATGCGGTTTACAAAACCAGGTTGAATAAGTAACCGGTAATGATGATTGCCATAGCAATCACACCGATAAAGGCTGCAATCAACTGGGGCTTGAGCACCCGGCGCAGAATAATCATCTCCGGCAGGCTGAGTCCTACTACTGACATCATAAAGGCCAGTACCGTGCCCAGGGAAGCGCCTTTTTCCATCAGCGCGCTGACAATCGGAATGACTCCGGCAGCATTGGAATAGAGCGGTACCCCCAGGAGTACCGCCGCTGGCACCGACCACCAGGCTTGCTTACCCATAATTCCTGCTAAAGCGGATTCGGGAACAAATCCATGAATGCTCGCTCCAACTGCGATCCCGACTATCACGTACAGCCACACCTTGCCTACAATTTCCTTGACGGACTCCCAGGCGCGCTGGATGCGCTCCGACCAGGTCAGCTCTTCCCCTTCGATACCACCAGCTACCTGCATCTTCCATACGAAATCCTCTACATAGCGTTCCAGGTTCAGACGTCCGATGACCATCCCGGCCAGAATAGCAATCACCAGCCCGGACGCAATATAAAGGCCGGCGACTTTCCACCCAAATAACCCGAAGAGCATTACTACTGCCACTTCGTTGATGGTTGGTGCGGCGATCAGGAAGGAGAAAGTAATGCCTAATGGAATGCCGCTTTCAACGAAGCCAATAAACAACGGCACCGCAGAACAGGAACAAAATGGGGTGACGATTCCCAGCATGGCGGCCAGCACATTGCCAATCCCCTGGCGTTTGCCTCCCAGCAGGGCACGTGTACGTTCCGGGCTGAAGAAGGTACGGATGATCGAGATCAGGAAAATCATCCCTGAAAGTAGCAGCAAAATCTTTGGAACGTCATAGAGAAAGAAGGCGACCGAATCACCCAGGTGAGATCCTCTTGCCAGGCCAAACGCGCTGTAGGTAATCCAGTTGGCCAGCGGCTGAATCAAGTTATAGGCGATAACCCAGGCGGCAACAGTGACAACCATCCAGGCAAACATTTGCCAACGAGGTTTTTGCGAGATTGCTGTTAAAGATGGATCCATACCACACTCCTATAATATTCAAAAAATAGAATAAGCAACAAAAAAAAATAAAAGCGGTCTATTCAAGCATACCGCCTTTTTACAGATAGAGCCCTGCCTTTACAATGGCTGGCATTTTTATGTCTTGCTTTCAAGACCGTTTATCCTTCCTCATTGGTTACCTGTTGTTCTGTCATACAACGTGGACAGGTACAATGAAAACCAGCCTGATGGACATCAGGCACTTCTATGCCGGTTATCCTTTGTACCACATCCAGCACCTCAAAGATCCGTGGATCGGTAACCCGATAAAAAATATTCCAGCCGTCTCGCCGATCTTGAATAATTCCACTTTCTCGTAATACTGCCAGTTGTTGAGAGATATAAGCCTGCCGCAATCCCAGATATGCTTCCATGTGGCAAACGCATTCCTCACCATCCCGCAAGATTTCCAGGATTGCGATACGGGCAGGATGGGATAATACCTTGAAAATCTGCGCCTGAGCCTCAAAGGGTTGTATTGCTGAAATGGCCGCTGACATAATATTCAAATTCATGAATATCATTATAATCTTGTTTTCTTATATGTCAAGGATAAGTGATGGCTCATGTTTATTTAGCGAACAATGGACTACTCAGGGAAAATAGTTACTGAGCTTTAATGAAAAGATCTTCAAGGTTGTTTTCAGGCTTCAGGACAACACGAAAAACGGGGTGGAAAGCGCTCCAGGTGACCCGGTTTGGCAAATTTCAGCATTATCCGCTTCGATCAAGCGGTTATGGTTTTCCTCTGAGCAACCTCAAACAGAGCGTTTTTCATTCGCTGTCAGCCCCTCTAAAGCTCAGATGAGTAAATGAGACAATCTTACAGGATGAGGTGTCTCTTTTTTTCGCCAGTGACCTTTTGATTCATAACAAACCCGGTATGAAATTGATAGGTAATTGTTATTTTAGATTCGTGAGTTTTTTGTACAATTTTCCTTTGATACCATCACGAAAAGGTATTGAATGACGAATTACATTATCGCTTTTATTAGTTTAAGTACCTCTTTTCTGGCTGCATTCGCGGGCTGGCGTTTTTATACTCGCTTCGGGTATGGTTCACGACAGTGGGGATGGTTACTAATGACTGCCAGTTCTATAAGCCTGGCAATTTCAGAAATATTCGATGCCTATGCAACTTTCCAGAGCGGGAAACTGGCTGAATTTTCTGATTTCTTCGCAATTCTGGCTGAAGCGCTTCTAACCGTCGGCTTTATTCGATTGTTTGATCGAGAACTGGTGCAGGAGAAAATTCATCAGCAAAAATTAGAATCGAACCTTACCAATACGGAAGAATTGTTGTCTGCCACCATACAGATTACTTCCAGCCTTAAGCTGGAAGAGACTCTCCAGGCATTACTCCAACGCGCCATTAAACTGGCAGATGCAGATTTGGCAGCCATTTACTTGAAAGAGAAAATTGGAAAACTTTCAGGTAAATATTATGGGATGCATCAAAATTCCGGGCGAATGATTGAGGGGGAACAGGCCCTGGGAGATATTACCAGGAAAGTGATGGAACAAGGCCAACCTGTCTTGGTCAGAAATCTTCATGAAGATTCAATGGAATCCCCCAAAATCCTTCCCGAAACAATAGCTTCCCTTGGAGGCTTTCCTCTACGAGAGAAAGATGAGGTTTTGGGTGTGTTATTTGTGGGATTCCATGAGAATCATCGTTTCGAAGAAGAACAGCAATACTTACTGACAGGTATCGCCGATCATGGGGCCCTTGCTTTGCGAAACGCCCTACTGTATGAGCAGGTTGAAAAACTTTCCATTACTGACCCGTTGACAGGTCTGGCAAATCGGCGCTATTTCGAGAAGGTTCTTGCAGCTGAAATAATTCGCGCTCGTCGATATGATGATGAATTGTCCCTGATCATTCTGGATGTAGACCATTTCAAAAAGATCAACGATACCTGGGGACATTCCACCGGTGATGCTGTTCTTAAACACCTGGCGGATGTTCTGAGGCATAACCTGCGTTTAACGGATCTCGTCGCACGAGTCGGTGGTGAAGAAATAGCGATCATCTTGCCACATACGAGTGTTAAGCAGGCGGTTCAATTGGCAGAACGAATAAGAAAGAATATTCGAGACCAATCATTCTACTGGGAGGAAAATACCATTCTCGTAACGTGCAGTTTTGGGGTAACCGGCAGTAAGGGCAACTCCTTGCCCGTTGAACCTGAAAAGTTTTACCAGCAGGCCGACGTAGCTTTGTATCAGGCAAAGAACAACGGGCGCAATCGTGTTGTAAAAGTTGTACAATGAATGATAGCCTTTTTATCCTCAAATCGTCTATGTCATGAGAAAAATCCTTGAAGAGTTACGCTTAAACCTGAGGGGGCAAAGGCGCTGGCTGATCCTGTTCATTGGACTGGTGACAGGGCTTTGCCTGAGCTTATTAAACATGGTGGGGGCAAATGTCCTGAATCGCACAGCTGATACTCTTGTAGAAGGAACCATTCTCTGTTTGTTGACCCTTCTGAGCGTCTCGCTCTGGATGGAGCGGAAGGCGCTTATGCTAAGAGAGCAGCGAACGCGAAAATTAGGGGAACTCTCTGCCGCGGTAAATACACCCTATAAAACTGTAGACATCCTGAAATCTGCAATCACAACCCTGGGAACATTGATGGAAATGGATGCAGGTGTAGTTGGTTTGCTGGACAGGGAAGATCAGGTGAACGTCATTGTGCAGGCAGAATATCTGAGGAAGGGAATGCGGAGTTATCTGGGAGAGCGTATTCTGCTTGACCAGGAACATGCACACTGGGCAAAGCCAATTTGGAATGGCAATCTGGTGATCGTAACCAATCTCAACCAAATGGATGCGCCTGTTGATCCTCTTCACCCCTTTAGAAACTCAGGCGTGAATGCAATTCTGGCATTGCCCATTTTTGCGGATGAAAAGCTCTATGGTTTACTTGGGCTCTTTTCCTGTACTCCCCGACGTTTTTCAGAAGATGATGTTCACTTTGCTCGTTCAGCCTCTGCGATTGTAAGCAATGCAGTAGCTAAAGCCGAACGTCTTGCACAGGCAAGGCGTTATGCCGCACATATGGCGGTGGCCGATGCTGTTGCCCAACGTTTGTTAACATCCAACGATATTAAACACCTGCCTCAACAGGTGGTGGATACCCTTAGCCGGTATTACCCTCAATGGAACATCTACGTTTTCCTAAAGCAAGATGATCTTCTTGTGCTGACAGGATCCTATAACGCTTATCACCTGAAAATAGAGAAGGAATATTTTCGCCTTACCCTGGACGAAGGGTTGATAGGTACCGCCTGCCGAGAACGAAAAGTTGTGCTGGCAAATAATGTGCACCTTGACCCTAAATTTGTACCGGGAGATCCATTCTCACCAACCCAGGCTGAAATATGTATTCCCATTCAATCAGGAGAGGAGATTCTGGGGGTGCTTGATCTCCAGAGTGAGCAGGCAGGAGATTTCACTCGTGAGGATGTTGCTATTTTCCAAAACGTGGCGCTGGATATCGGTACAGCGTTAATCAATGCCAGGTTGATGGAAAAAGATCGTCAGCACCACCTGGTCACGGAACGTTTGCAATCCGTAACACAGCGTGCCCTGTCTGCTGAGACGCTTGAAGAAATGCTGCCCGTTGTATGTGCCGCTGTGGTTGAAGCTGTCCATGCGACTCAGGCCAGTATCATGCTCATCGATGCTCAGGGTTATTGTTATCGCTGGGCTGGATATAATTACTCTTTTCCGCTTGAGCCGCACAAGGTTCGAGAAAATGGAATTTCGATGTCTGTAATGCGTTCTGGAAAGGCATGCTTTATTCCTGATGTATCCCAGGCGCAGGATATTGTCAATCCACAGATGATCCAAGAGGGGATTCATGCCTCCGCCTGTTTACCCTTACATGGACGGAATGAAATCCTTGGGGTGCTCTGGATATTATATCAATCTCCGCATTTCTTTGATGCAGGAGAGCAGGCTGTCTTTCAGACCTTTGCAATCCAGGCAGGTTTGATTATTGAACAATATCATCAATTAGAACAAGCACGCCGCCGGTTGTGGGAACTTGAGTCACTTCAGTCACTCAGTATAACCCTGCGAAAAAGCACAGAGGCCCAGAGCATGCTGGAGTCACTTCTGGATACTGCGCTGGCCGTGTTCAACGCCTCTCATGGAAGCATCTTACTTCCTGATCCGAACCAGGAAAATCTGTATTTCGCCGTGGCGCGAGGCTGGGCTCAGAAGGTTTCGGATATGCGTTTACCGGTTAAACGAAGTCTATCCGGGCGTGCCTTTCTTACGAATATGCCTTTTTTGTCGCCCAATCTTTTACAGGAACCCGAATTTTATCCTGATGTGGCTGCACGTATCGGTTCAGGAAACTATGCGGGCATGTTTGCCCCCATACCAAACGAAGAAAGAACCATGGGGGTGATATTTGTGGGATGTGACTTGCCTCGCCAATTCACAAAAGAAGATCTGCACTTGCTGACAACATTCTCAGAAATGGTCGGGACTGCTCTCCGGCGCGAGGCATTCAGAAAGGAGATGCAAACACGACTGGCCCAATTAGAAGCCTTACACCAGATTGACCTGACTATCACCTCCAGCCATGATTTGCAATTCACGTTGGAGGTTTTTCTTGAACAGGTTACTCGTCACCTGGGCGTAGATGCTGCGGATATCTTGCAATGGGACCCTCATTCCAGGAGATATACATTTAAGGCAGGGAGAAACATGTCTGCCTCTCTCAGGGAACGCCTCTTGTCCGATTGGGGAGTTGATTACGCAGCACAGGTTGCCAGTGAACGGCAAATCATTCATATAGATTTTTTGAATGCCGAACCACCTGAAAGCCCCATGAATCCGGGACTGACGAAAAGATTCTGGGCATATATTGGCATTCCCATTATCGCCAAGGGGGAGGTGACCGCAATCTGGGAAATTTTCAACCATACGCCTTTTACAAAAGAACCTTCCTGGTGGAATTTCATGGAAACCCTTGCTGGGCAGGCAGCTATCGCCATAGATAATGCAATCATGTTTGAGAATATACAGCAATCCAATCAGGCGTTAAATTCTGCCTACGAAAAAACCATTGAAGGTTGGTCGCATGCTCTTGATTTGCGGGATAAAGAAACGGAAGGTCATACTTTGAGGGTTACAGAGTTAACCCTTGAGGTAGCTCGTGCAATGGGCATTGGAGAAGAGCAACTGCTGCATATTCGTCGTGGAGCCTTGTTACACGATATTGGTAAAATGGGAGTACCAGACTCCATTTTACTTAAACCCGGACAGCTCAGCGCCGAGGAAAGGGAAATAATGCGAAAGCATCCTACCTTTGCCTATGAAATGCTTTTTCCTATTGAATATTTACGACCCGCTTTAGAGATACCTTACTGCCATCACGAAAAATGGGATGGTACCGGTTACCCGCGTGGATTAAGAGGGGAAGAAATACCGCTGGCTGCTCGGATCTTTTCTGTCATCGATGTCTATGATGCCCTCACCAGTGATCGTCCATATCGAAAAGCGTGGACAAGAGAGAAAACCCTGGAGTATATCAGGAAGCAGGCTGGAAAACATTTTGACCCCGAAGTGGTCCATTTTTTCCTGGAATTGATACATCAGAAAAGGGATTCTCCTTGAGAGAAACAGATCAAGACCTCATTTTTTCTCCTGAAAAATTCCTTTTTAGCGGGTTCTCAACTAGGCAGGTAATCACACAGGAGATCATTGAAATTGTCCCTGTAAACGCAAACTCCACCCACAGCAGTTCGGAAGGCGAGATTTCAACCAGATTGCGCGGAGAGTCACCCTCAAAGACCAGCGTGTGCAAATCTGTGGCCACACCTCCCGTTGCAGATCCTTCCAGGGTCACTTTCTACATCGTCACAGCCATCCAGGATACCTCCCCAATCCATGCCCAGGTCATGCCCTGGGCCTTGAGTGCATTCACCAGCCGTTTATCGGCACTCCATTACTCCGCCCCGTTCTGCTCCGTAAGTATTACCCAATGTGTGTTTTGTCAAACCCCTGTGTGTGCGGGTGTACGCGGAATTACCACCGCTCCACCCACAGATCGCTTTCCGGGTGTCTGGCAAGGGTGGCAAGGTCGGTGGCCATGCCGGGAAAGCGTGGCCGCAGGTAAGCTATGATCCCCGCCCGCCTTTTCGGCGTCAGGGTACACACTGCCACCCGCTGCGGTTAGCACTCCTCTTCAGGGTTGATAATCAGGACAATTGGCAATTCACCCTCTCTATTACCCAGATAGGTTGGGCGTTCCAGCCGGGGGGACTTGCGTCCACCACAGGGGGCACCTCCTCAGCAAACCTGATCGTAATCGTCAGACCGGCTGAGGAGGACAGACAAACAGTATCTGCAACAAAACACCCTGCAGGGATTTGCAGGGTGTCTGTTCATGTGCTTTTTATAGAGTGAACAATCACAACCATCTTGCCTCACCGTGAACGTGCACCAGCACCACTCACGGAATACCCCGGTCAAACCCACAACACCTCGGGACAGAATGTTGTGTTATCCCTCGATGGGAGAACCGCCGACCACAAAAACAGTCGGGGCGGGCGGATTTGAACCGCCGACCTCACGGACCCGAACCGTGCACTCTATCCGGACTGAGCCACGCCCCGAACGTACGCCAATTCTACCCCATAATACGCCATTTTCGCAAGGTATATCCTATTTTGTGTTTGTCCCAAAAATGGTTGGTGAAATTGAAAAAAAGAAGTGGGCGCAGTATTCTCCCTCAAATACCATCGGCAGACTATGCCACCCCTACTCCAGCCAC
>NZ_DF967965.1:1156596-1273031 GCF_001050195.2 Anaerolinea thermolimosa | reverse complement strand
ACAATAGACATGGCAAGCTCCAAGTATATGGCTGTTGAGACACCTACCATATTACTCGGAGCTTGCTCTTTTTTCAAAACCCACCAGCTTTGGGACGGATACCCTATTTTCGAATATGGTAATTTCCTCTAACCACCCACTTATACGTCGTGAGTTCGCGAAGGGCCATTGGCCCCCTGGCGTGTAAACGTTGAGTAGAGACAGCTACTTCTGCTCCTAAGCCTAATTGCGCTCCATCAGTAAAACGAGTAGAGGCATTTACATAAACAACCGCAGAATCGACCTCTTGTATAAACCTGGTTGTATTCTGAGAGTTATTACTCAGAATACCATCAGAATGGCCTGTGCTATGGAGATAAATATGCTCAATGGCCTCGTCCATATTTTTAACAACCCGTAAACCCAACACCAGGCTCAACCATTCTGTATCAAAATCATCAGTGCCTGCTATACGCACATCCGCACCCAGATTACCTAGTATAGAATAAGCCTTTTCATCAGCCCTGAAGCTCACTCCATCTTCTTTCAAGCGATTTACCAGGTCGATCAAAAATGGTTCAGCGATTCCTTCATGCACCAGCACAGTATCCAAAGCATTACACACCGATGGACGTTGCACCTTGGCATTGCGAATCACTTCTATAGAAGCCTGCAAATCGGCGCTTTCGTCGACAAACAAATGACAGATACCAATTCCTCCTGTGATCACAGGAATGCGGCTGTTTTGCTTACAGAACGCATGTAAAGTTGCACCCCCTCGTGGAATAACCATATCGATCCAGGTATCGAGTTGCAGTAACTTTAAAACCAGGCCGCGGTCTGTCTCGGTGATCATTTGCACCGCCTCATAAGGAAGGGTAGACTTCTTCAGACCTTCACGCATCGCTCTGGCCATTGCTGAATTTGTACGAATGGTCTCACTTCCTCCTCTTAAAACGACCGCATTCCCTGATTTTAGGGCCAAACTGGCCACGTCAAGCGTAACATTCGGGCGTGCTTCATAGATCACCGCCAGCACCCCCAACGGTACTCTTTGTTTTTGGAACGCTAAGCCGTTTGGAAGTACCCCTTCTTCGATGACCTCACCTACCGGATCAGGGAGCTCAATCACCCGTAAAAGATCGTTAATATTCGCAGTAAGACGCTCGGAAGTTAAAAGCAAACGGTCAATAAGTGCATCTGATAGGCCATTCTTCCTGGCTTCCGCAACATCTTCCTCATTAGCAGTTAAAATTGCATCTCTATTCAACTGAACACATTCGGCGATTAATTCCAAAGCCCGGTTCTTCTCATCCGTCGTACAAAGTGCCAGCTTACGCGATGCTATTTTTGCTTTTTTGGCCAGACTCTCAACGTCGATCATCTTTCCTCATCACCACCATATTATTTCGATGAATAACTTCATCCCCGAAACTGAAACCAAGAATTCCCTCGATATCAGCGGAACGTTTTCCACATAGTCGTTGGATATCCCGTGACGAGTAGTTGGTGATCCCCAGTGCCAGAACTTTACCCGACTGATTGGTTACTCGTACCGTATCACCCCGCTCAAAATCCCCTTCTACATTCAAAACCCCTACAGGAAGTAAACTCCCTCCACGCGATAGTGCTCTGGCAGCGCCTGCATCCACCACAAGCGCTCCGGATGATTTCTCGCCCGCCAGGAGGTACCGCTTACGGCTTTCAAGAGCACTCGATAAGGGTTCAAAGGAAGTGCCAATATGTTCTCCATTTGCTATACGAAGAATGACATTTTCGGCATTTCCTCGTGCAATAAAAACCCTGATCCCCGCGCGCCGGGCCAGGTCAGCCGCATGAAGCTTCGTTGCCATACCACCCGTACCCAGACCGTTCTGGCTCTCACCCGCTCGCACCAATTCCTCAGATAACACATCTGCCCCTATCTGTTCGATCAAGCGAGCTTCTGTACTTCGACGCGGATCATCTGTAAACACACCATCCTGATCGGTTAATAGTAGCAACAAATCAGCCTCTACCAGAGAAGCTACCTGAGCGGATAAATTATCGTTATCCCCAAATCGAATTTCTTCCGTGGCAATGGTGTCATTCTCATTCACGATCGGAATAATTCCCTGATGAATTAAAGCCTGGAACGTATCCCTTGCATTCAAATAACGTCGCCGGTCTGCCAGATCAGATCTTGTCAATAAAACCTGAGCGACCTTCTTTTGATAGATCCCGAAATAATCCGCATATTTGGCCATCAGACAGGGCTGACCAACAGCGGCTAACATTTGTTTCTTGGGAATAAACCGCGGTAAGTCGGGGTACCCAAGGGTCTCTCTACCTGCGGCAATGGCTCCTGAAGACACCAGAATCAACTCACAACCCTTATCGTGTACAAGCGCCATTTGCCGCACCAGGTCCACCATTCTGGGCGCCGAAAGGTGCTGACTCCCATCCGTCAATGTGGAAGTGCCAAGCTTCACAACGATTCTGGGATAAGGCAGCATATTCCTCTCAATCCATCACTGGCATACGCACTACAGGCACGGGTTGAGCTTTGGCTGTAAGCTCCTCAAGCATCGGGGTGGTTAAAGATTTGGGCCGCTCAATGGGTTTTCCGAGCGCGCGGGCCCAAACGATGTGAGCCGTCAACCCCAGAATCCGACTGACCCCAAACATCACTGTATAAAAATCGAACTGAGTAACCCCAAAGTGATACTGCAAAGCCCCATTGATCGCATCTACATTTGGCCAGGGGTTTTTCACTTTTCCGGTCTGCGCCAGGATGGGAGGTAATACCTCATATACCAGTCTCACCAGTTGAAAGATCTGATCATCCGCCAGATACTTTTTTGCAAATTCAAACTGCACCGTGAAACGCGGATCTGTCGTCCGTAAAACTGCATGACCATATCCCGGAATTACCCGTCCCATTTTAATTTGTTCGTTCAGGTAGCTCTTTAATTCCTCACGTTCCGGAATTCTTCCGCCAAAATGATCGAGCAGATTCAATAACCACTTCAGACACTCCTGATTGGCCAGCCCGTGTAACGGGCCAGCAAGCCCGGTCATCCCTGCAGCACAGGAATAATACACGTCAGAGAGCGCCGAACTCACCAGATGAGCCGTATGCGCACTCACATTTCCGCCCTCATGATCAGAGTGAATCACCAAAAAAAGCCGGGCAAGATCGTGATAACGTGGATCGTCCCCCTTGCCTATCATATTAGCAAAGTTCGCTCCCCAGTCTAAATCAGGCCGGTAGGGAATGATCTCACCATTACGATACTTCAGGTTGTAAATAAAAGAGGCGATCCCCGGTAATTTCGCCGTGAGGTTCAGGCTATCTTCAAGATAGTAGATCCAGTAATCACTCTTGGGTAAACCTTCATACGAAAATACCCGCTCGGCATATAATCGGGCAAAAATCGAGTCTGGTTGCAATGCCAGGATCGCCGCCGAGAAAAGCGTCATCGGGTGTGTATTAGGCGGAAAACTTTGAATAGTTTTATACACATGCTCTGGGATTTCCGACCGTTCGTACCACGCTCGCTCTACTTCCAGTGCTTCTTCTTCTGTAGGCAGGGTATCTCCCATCAACAAATAGAATAACCCACCCGCCATGGGGAACTCAGCCCCCTGCACTTTCGGTAAGTAATCTATCACCTCTGGAATGGAATACCCCCTCAACCGAATTCCTTCCAGAGGGTCCACATAAGAGATATCACTCACCTGAATTTGAACCCCGCGAATCCCCCCATAAATTTGCTCAACGGTCACCTCACCAACTTTAAGCGCACCAAACTCTCTACGGAGCCGGTTCACCCTCTCACGCCAGGCCGGAAGCTGTGCAGCAATTCGATCATGGATATTCATTGCGTTCTCCCTTTTTCACGAAACCATAAACCCGTCACCCAAATTCTGGCATTCTCATTGTATCTAAATTTTATCGGATTAGAGACCTTTGATACCCCAAATCTCGAGAGATTCGATCGGTAAACTCGATTAATAATTGGGCGTATTCCTGCATTTTTTCATCTGGGAAACGTTGGGTTGGCCCCGAAATGGTCACTGCCGCAACCACCTCTCCATTCTGATTGAATACTGGCGCTGCAACCCCAGACGCATCCAGAATCCATTCTCCATGACTCATCGCGTATCCCATCTCTCGAATTTTCTCAATTTCACGTCGAATTTGATCCGGGTCTACCAGGGTTTTTTCCGTTAAGCTTTCCAAAGGTTCTTTCTGTAAAATGGCTTCTCTTCGCTGAACAGGTAAAAAGGCCAGTAAAACTTTTCCCGCTGAGCCAGCATGTAACGGGAGATGCCTGCCCACCCGCGGAGCCACAAAACGTACATTATGGGTACTCTCCAGCCTTTCTACACATACCCGCTCATTACCATCCAGAATATACAGACTAATCGTCTCTTTGGTCCGTGCATGCAATTCCAGCAAGTATGGATAAGCCACATTCCGAATATCACAATTCGCCAGAAACGCCCCTGCCCAGGTCAACACTCGCGATCCAAGAGAATAATCCTTCGTAATCGGATTCTGACTCAAAATCCCCAGCTCTTTCATTGAGAGCATTAATCGCCCAGTTGCACTGGAAGAAAGACCAGTACGCCGCGCCACCTCACGTACCCCCAGTTCACGGGGTTCCTGTGAAAAGCATTCGAGAATTTTTACCACACGTACCAGCGCAGCATTGGCATGGAGGCTCATTGTTTGTCCCTATTTTTGGGACGATGTCCCGGAAAATAAATAATTCTAATTATAGAGAGCTTCTATGAAATGTCAATTGTTTTTCTTGAGAATTTTTACTTATGAAGGATCTGGGAGAGAAAGAAACGGGTACGCTCATGCCGCGGGTGATCAAAAACCATTGCCGGCTCACCCTGCTCAATAATTTGCCCCTCATCCATAAATACCACTTCATCCGCTGCCGCCCGGGCAAAACCCATCTCGTGCGTCACAACCACCATGGTTATCCCGGCTTTCGCCAGATCGAGCATCACATCCAGCACCTCCTTGATCATTTCGGGGTCTAGCGCACTCGTCGGTTCATCAAAGAGCATGATTTTTGGATTCATCGCCAGTGCCCGGGCAATAGCCACCCGTTGTTGTTGTCCACCCGATAGCTGAGCAGGGAAGCTATCCGCTTTTTCCCCAATTCCAACCCGGTTTAACTGCTCTCTTGCAATGCGTTCTGCTTCTTCTTTGGACCGCCTGCGTACAATACGCTGGGCAAGAGTTATATTTTCCAGAACGGTCAGGTGTGGATAGAGATAAAAATGCTGAAACACCATCCCAATATCTGCACGTATTGCATTGATCAGTTTCTCGCTTCGCGGTAACTGCTGTCCATCAATGAGTATCTCGCCTTCGTCCTCTACTTCCATGTGGTTAATACATCGTAACAGTGTGGATTTTCCCGACCCGCTTGGCCCAATGATCACTACCACCGATCCTCGCCGAATACTCAGGTTGACCTTACGCAAGGCCTGGACCTTACCAAACCACTTGGAAACGTCTCGGATAACGATGATGTTTTCCTCTTCGCTCATGACGATTGGAACCTCTTCTCCAGTACTTTTACACCCAGCGAAAGAAGCATAGTCATCGATAAATATAGAACCGCCAGGGTTAAATAAGCCTCAGGATATCGAAAAGTCTGACCGGCATAAAGTTTCGCCACCTGAGTAATATCTCGCACGGCCAGGACCGATACCAGCGAAGAGTCCTTCAGCATCGAAATAAAGTCATTCCCAAGCGCTGGTAATACATTGCGAATAGCCTGAGGGAGAATAACATACCGCATTGCCTGCCCGTACGTCATTCCCTGAGAGCGCGCAGCTTCCATTTGCCCTTTATGAATAGATTGAATTCCCGCCCGGAAAATTTCCGCCGAAAATGCCCCATAAGTAACCGAGAGGGCAATCACTGCCCGCAATTGCATGGGTACCCCCTTATTAGTAACCGACGAGAAAAAAGCCCCCAGCCCACCCAGGCCGGCCGCAGACAACCGCTCTCCCAGCGTGTTCAGGCTCGACGTAACTGCTGGTACAAGAACCAGCGCAATGAAGAAGATCAACACCAGCATCGGAATACCGCGGACAACCTCTACATAAAATGTGGCAAGGTTTTTAAACACCACATTCCTTGAAATTCTTCCCAACCCGGTAATCATTCCCAGGGTTAAGGCAATAAAATAGGCCGAAATGGTTGTCATGATTGTAACCGACAACCCTGCCCGAATAAAACTGAACGCTTCCGTATAAGTGCTCTTTGTAGTGATAATCAAAGCCGTCAAAGCAGTGACCAGAAGGATTACCAGAAACCACCAGGGAAAACGCTCTAGCCGCAGTCTCAACGACTCACGGTAAACTGTAACGACGTTACCCTGCGCAAGCGACGCATCCTCGTAAGCCATGGGGGATCTCCTTTCTCCAGTAAATACTTCACAATCCGGTGCAGGGTGTGACAACCCTGCACCGGACATCAGTAAATACCGTTACTTGATATCACCTTCACTGATTTTGAAATCGGGACCGAAATAATAGGCGTTCAACTTTTCAAGCGTGCCATCTGCTTTCATCGCAGCAATGGCTTGATTAAAGGGAGCCACCAGGTCGCTGCCTTTAGGAAAGACAAAACCCAGCTCATCACTGGAAATCGACGGGCCAATTAATTCAAGGTTCTCAGCATTTTCGCCGCGGTACCCCTGTCCGGCGGTTTCATCAATCAACACCGCATCCACATCTCCGGAAAGAAGGGCCTGAACAGCAAAAGGGAATTGCTCAAAGGCCTTAATCCGGCTCTCAGGTAAGAATTTTTTGGCTGTTTCATAATTGGTCGTATTGACCTGAGTGCCCAGTGTCAGTTTCTCATTGGCAGCAAATGCTTCAATGCTGTCAAAACGAGTTTCTCCCTTCCTTACCAGCAAACGTTGATCAACCCGGATATAACCATCCGAAAAATCAACCATTTTCTTTCGGTCTTCGGTAATAGTTACTCCATCTGCGGCCATATCATACTGTTTATCCGCCACTGCCTGAATCATTCCGTCCCAGGCCACCTCCACAAACACCGGTTCACAATGCAGGCGGGTACAAATTTCCTTTAGAGCGGCGTAATCCCATCCACCCGGTTCACCCGTCGCCACAAGAATGTAGTTAAATGGAAGGTAAGCATTTTCAACCGCTACTGTGATTTTCCGGCACTTCAAATCCACAATCGCTGTATCTGCCGCCCCCAGACATTGAGCAGACTGTGTCACCTCCGGTGTACCCTGCGAAGATTGGGTTCCTCCGCTGGTTGAACCCGGCGTGCAGGCGGTCAACACCAAAACCGCCAAAATAATGAGCGCAACCCACAGTACGACTCTTTTCATTTTCTCCTCCTTTGGCCATCCTTTTTTGAAATTATTCTTTCCAATAATCAACTCACATCAGAACATCTCATGAGATACCGCCTCCGAGACACCACCTCCTTCGCGTTATATCTGATCCCCAAAATAAAAAAACCTTCCTTCCGGAAGGTTCTCTCGTTATACAAAATTTACGAACGCGAAAGCTCCTAACCTTCCCGGAAGGTTGGTGGAAAGAAGCTTCGCTTGATCGCTAAATTGGTCTTCATCATTTCGCGGTTTTATATCATGATGTCTGGAAGGTGTCAAGGAAATGGGGTAAAATCGTACCGGTTTGTTTCGTTTTGCGGTAGGATTAGTTAAAATATCCTCAATATTCCTGATAGAGGGAGGCCTTTCATGAAAGCACTTCACGGGATGCAAGCCCTCGCACCCCTCGGTTCTTATTACTATTTCGATCTTACTCGTGCTCCTGGCATTCCAGCCGACCGACTTCACCAAATACCTTACTGCATTCGTGTCCTGCTGGAAGGATTATTACGTAACTGGGATGATAAAAAAACCACAGCCGATGATGTCTACTCACTGGCAGCCTGGCAACCCCGGGCAGAGCGTCGTCCCACCCAGTTTTATGCTGGTAGAGTCGTTTTACAGGATTTTACCGGCGTTCCCGTGATGAACGATCTGGCGGCCATGCGTTCAGCCTTGAAGCGCCTTGGAGGCCCCCCAGAGAAAATCAACCCGGTCGTACCGGTTGATCTCGTCATCGATCACTCAGTGCAGGTGGATTATTTTGGTTCTCCAGACGCCTTCGAAAAAAACGTGGAGCTCGAATTTGAACGCAATCGAGAGCGCTATGAATTCTTACACTGGGCTCAAAAAGCCTTTAAGAACTTTCGGGTTGTCCCGCCCTCTACAGGAATCGTTCATCAAGTCAATCTGGAATATCTTGCTCGCGGAGTACTGACCCGCACCATCGATGGAAAAGAAATTGTATTTCCGGAGACCCTGGTCGGTACCGATTCTCACACCACCATGATTAATGGCCTCAGCGTGATCGGCTTTGGTGTGGGAGGCATCGAGGCCGTGGCCGCCATGCTTGGTGAACCTCTTGAGATTGTCACCCCTGATGTTATCGGAATTCGGCTCACCGGAAAACTCCAGGAAGGGGTGACCCCCACCGACCTGACCCTGACCATCACTCAAGAATTGAGAAAAATCGGGGTGGTTGATAAATTTGTGGAGTTTTTTGGCCCGGGTTTATCCAACCTCACGCTGGCAGATCGCGCGATGATTTCCAACATGGCTCCTGAGACAGGGGCGACCGTCCTGTACTGGCCGGTTGATCAGCAAACCCTCGAATATCTTCGCCTGACCGGACGGCCCACCGACCTGGTCGAGGCTTACTATCGCGCCCAGGCGCTCTTCAGGACTGATGACTCACCTGAACCTCAGTATACCCTGACCCTGGATATTGACCTGGCCAGCATCGAACCCAGCCTGGCAGGCCCCAAGCGCCCTCAAGACCGGGTATCGTTACGAAACGTCCAACAGAATTTTCACCAGTCCCTTCTGCGTCCCCGGATCGAACGTGGCTTTGGACTCACCCAGACGGATATCTCCAGAAGGGTTCGCCTCAAAATGGATCACAGGGACACGGAAATGACCCATGGTTCTGTGGTGATTGCCGCCATTACATCCTGCACCAACACTTCTAACCCCTATGTGATGATTGGGGCAGGCCTGTTAGCCAAAAAAGCGGTTGAAAAGGGACTCACCACTCAACCCTATGTAAAAACCAGCCTCGCGCCTGGATCAAGGGTGGTTACCGCCTACCTGAAAAAGGCTGGATTAATCCCTTACCTTGAAAAACTCGGCTTTCATCTGGTGGGGTACGGCTGCACTACCTGCATCGGGAACTCAGGCCCTCTTCCTGAACCTGTGGTTGAGGCTATTAACCAAGGGAATCTGGTAGCCGCGGCAGTGCTTTCTGGAAATCGCAATTTTGAAGGCAGGGTACACCCCAGTGTGCAGGCCAACTACCTGGCTTCTCCACCCCTGGTGGTGGCTTATGCTCTGGCTGGCAATATTCAGACTGATCTGACCACTGATCCCCTGGGCAATGACCGGGAAGGACGCCCCGTATACCTGAGGGATATATGGCCTTCCAACCAGGAAATTCTGGAAACGATCCACACCGCTATCAGTCCCGATCTGTTCATCTCCAATTACAGCGATTTATTCACCGGTAATCCTACCTGGAATGCCATCCAGAGTGGTTCCACCCTTCTCTATGAATGGCGGGCTGAATCAACATACCTGCAGGAGCCTCCCTTCTTTGCAGATCTATCTCAGGAAATGCCCCCCGTTCCAGATATTCTGGGTGCCCGCGTACTTGGACTCTTCGGCGACTCAATAACAACGGATCACATCTCACCGGCAGGGAACATCTCACCTTCCAGTCCAGCAGGAAAATACTTACTTGAGCAGGGCGTGCCCATCCATGAATTTAATTCATACGGCTCGCGCCGCGGGAACGACCGTGTCATGACCCGGGGTACTTTCGCCAATATTCGCCTGAAAAATTTACTCCTTGGTGGCCAGGAAGGCAGTTTTACCATTCATTTCCCCTCTGAAGAGAAAATGTCCTTTTATGATGCTGCCATGCGCTACCGGGACGAAAAGGTTCCTCTGATCATTATTGCCGGAAAAGAATATGGCACTGGTTCCAGCCGCGACTGGGCGGCCAAAGGGGTACAACAGCTGGGTGTTCGAGCTGTCCTTGCCGAATCTTTCGAGAGAATTCATCGATCCAATCTGGCAGGAATGGGGGTCCTTCCTCTCCAATTTAAACCCGGCGAGAATGCCGCTTCCCATGGCATCACCGGGAAAGAGGTTTTCAACATTCGCAATCTTCACCAGATCCGATCTCCCGGCGGAGAAATCGTTGTCGAAATGACCCGCACCGATGGCACCATTCATTCCTTCCCGGTCATAGTTCGATTGGACACCAAAAACGAGGTGGAATACTTCCATCATCGAGGAATTCTAAACACCATTCTTTTAAACCTGGCCTGAAGGACAGATTGGAGCGAAGGTGAAGACTGCGGCTCTCTCGAAATCATTCGGGGAGTATAATTTTCACGCGAAAGTTAATCTGAGTCATCGGATTAATCAGTAAATGAGATTCAACATCGAGGAGAGATGAAATGAGCAATAAAAAGGTACGTGTCGCCATCATCGGAGTGGGCAATTGTGCTTCTTCTCTGGTACAGGGAGTTTATTTCTATCGTAATGCAGCCGACACCGATCGAGTTCCCGGGCTGATGCATGTCAATCTGGGTGGCTACCATATCCGCGACATCGAATTCAGCGCTGCTTTTGATGTGGTCGACACCAAAGTTGGTAAGGACCTTTCAGAAGCCATTTTTGCTTACCCCAATAATACCTATAAATTCGCCGAGGTTCCTCATCTGGATGTACCCGTTTATCGCGGGATGACCCACGACGGCCTGGGAAAATATCTTTCTCAAATTGTCAAAAAAGCCCCTGGTCCCACAGCAGATATTGTGCGTATTCTCAAAGAAACAAAAACCGATGTGGTGATCAGTTATTTACCGGTTGGTTCTGAAATGGCCACCAAATGGTATGTGGAACAGGTTTTGGATGCTGGTTGCGGATTTGTCAATGCTATTCCTGTGTTTATTGCCAGCTCAGAATACTGGGCTGAGCGTTTCCGCCAGCGTGGTTTACCCATCATCGGCGATGATATTAAGTCTCAGGTTGGTGCCACGATTCTACATCGTGTGTTGACCAGCCTCTTTGTAGATCGGGGAGTGCGTCTCGACCGGACGTACCAATTAAATTTTGGCGGTAATACTGATTTCCTCAATATGCTCGAAAGAGAGCGCCTTGAATCAAAGAAAATTTCCAAAACCAACGCCGTCACTTCCATGCTCCCCTACCCCCTCCCGGAAAATGACGTCCATGTTGGCCCAAGCGATTATGTGCCATGGCTTACCGACCGAAAGTGGTGCTATATCCGTATGGAAGGCACAACCTTTGGGGAAGTTCCACTTAATCTTGAAGCCAAGCTGGAGGTTTGGGATTCTCCCAATTCCGCCGGGGTAATCATCGATGCCGTACGTTGTGTGAAACTGGCTCTCGATCGTGGTTTAAGCGGCCCGCTTTATGCACCGGCATCTTATTTCATGAAGACACCTCCCAAACAGTTTAAAGATGATGTTGCCCGGGAAATGACCGAAGCGTTTATTCGAGGTGATTAAGCTCTGCCCTTCCGTCAATGGTAAAATGGGGCCATGAGACGTGCGTTTCAAAGAAACCAGGCTTTATTCATAGCCTGGTTTCTTCTTGGAGGAGTTCTCCTCATCCCCATCCTTACAGCCTGCTCTTCGAGCAAGGCCAGTTCTCCTGCGCTGTCAACCTCGGGTAATCCCACCCTTACCGAAGTTTTTCGTCAGGCTCTCTCCGAAGCCACTCACTCCATTCCAACCGCTACTTTAACGCCAACGCCCTCCCCCACCGCCACCCTCACCGCTACCTTCACCGTCACTCCGATACGCACGCCACAGGCACTCCCTTCCCCTTTCACAACCGGGTTGCTAAACCCTCTCGACACTCCACATACCTACATTCGCGATACCTGTCAGTACTTGAAGGACCGCTGGTCACCCGATAAAAGCCCGCCGGGCACGGTGGTAATGCCAATCATGTTTCATTCCATCACCGATGGTGAGGTTTCGCACCCTTACCAGATCACCCATGCCAGGGTCTCTCAACTCTTGCGAGACCTCCAGCAGCAAGGGTTTGAAGCCATTTCCATGGAACAGCTGGCAGGCTTCTTGCAACATAATCAAAAAATTCCCTTCCGTTCCGTGCTTTTAATTGTAGACGACCTTCATTCCGAGGCCTATTATCGTGATCACTTTGAAGCATTCCTTCGCGAAAACCATTGGGTACTGACCAATGCCTGGATCAGCGAGCCAGAAGCAAGTCAGCGGGTTTTATCGGAGAATCAAAAACTCCAAAACGAGGGATGGGTTGACCATCAGGCCCACGGAGTGATCCATAACATTAATATCAATGAATTCAAGCCGGGAGCCATGATTGATACTCCCCTGTATGGAAATATCACCGCAGAACAATTCACCAGAAACGAATTGGAAGGCTCCATGCGCAGAATCACCGAGGTCTTTGGAAAAGCTCCTATTGCTTATATTTGGCCAGGCGGTAATTTCAGTAAACTGGGGGTACAAATCGCCCGCGAAGTGGGATATCAACTCGGCTTCACAGTCAATCCACGCGGGCCCCTCATGTATAACTGGATTCCCCTGGCCGATTCTGAAGATCCTGCCCGCCCTTCCTTCCGGCCTGAAGGATATGTACAAGACCCGTTGATGGTTCTTCCCCGTTACTGGGATCAGGATGCGTCTTCCCACATCGATACCGTTCGTCAGATTTCCAAACAGGCTGCTGATGCCGCCCTGCAAACTCAGGCGATCGAACTGGAATATTATGATTTGGTATGTCGCTCCAAATATGGGCCTGTTGAAGAACCTGTTTCCCCAACTCCTACACCCTGAGGGGTGGCGAAGATGATCGCTCGATATATCCGGAATGCACTCTGGTTAATCAATCTGGGGTTCCTTCTGGTTGCCTGTGTCCGCCCAACCACCAATGATAAAAATTGGAAAACCCGATCAGGCTCTTCGGCTTCATTTCAAACAACCCTACCTGTTCTTACCACCCCCACCCGAACTCCTCTATATTTTGCCACTCGCGACCCTGATTTACCAAAGTACACGCCCACTCCTGACTCACCTCATCCTTTGCCTACCCTGCGGAAGGAGCCTGAGACATATGTGGTACAGCGAGGTGACACCCTGGGTATCATTGCCCAGCGATATGGCATCAGTATTCAAAGCATTGTTGAAGCCAATCAAATCAACAACCCTGATCTGCTCAATGTAGGGCAGGTGCTTACCATTCCTGCCCCTCAACCTCTTCCTCCGGGTCCGTCCTACAAAATAATCCCGGACTCCGAACTGGTTAATAGTCCTGCCGCCGCCTTTTTTAATATCCGTACCTTTGTCGATGGGATCGATAATTACCTCAGCAATTTGCGAGAGGAAGTAGATGGAATCACCTTAACCGGAGCCCAGATTGTTGAGCGTGTCTCGCACGAATACTCCGTCAACCCGCGCCTCCTTCTGGCCGTTCTGGAGTATCAGTCTGGATGGGTTACCCTCCGTTACCCGCCTGAAAAAACCCTGGATTACCCCATAGGGTACCTTCATCCTGCATACAAAGGACTTTACCGGCAACTGTCCTGGGCAGCGAATAACCTCAACCGGGGGTATTATCTTTGGAAAAGCGGAGGCGTTGCCGCATGGATTCTCAGTGATGGGGCTGTGGTTCCACCCGACCAAACCATCAACGCTGGAACCGCGGGAATACAACATTTCTTTTCTCTCCTGTATGATCAGCCCGGATGGGTTACTGCCGTCTCCGAAAACGGCCTTGCTGCAACCTATCAGAAACTATTTGGCTACCCTTTTGATTACGCGGTGGAACCCTTGATTCCCGACGATCTCACCCAGCCAGCCATGCAATTGCCCTTTGAGCCCGGGACAGTCTGGTCTTTCACCGGCGGCCCCCATGGCGGTTGGGGAAGTGGCTCAGCCTGGGCAGCACTCGATTTCGCTCCCCCTGGTGAAGCTCTGGGATGTGTCTTGAGTGATGCCTGGGTTGTAGCCGTAGCCGATGGACTCATCGTTCGAGCAGAAAACGGTGCGGTGGTACAGGACCTGGATTCGGATGGCATGGAACAGACTGGTTGGAGTGTCCTCTATATGCATATCGAGTCTCGCGACCGGGTTCAAGCCGGCACCCGGCTTCGGGCCGGAGAACGGATCGGGCATCCCAGTTGTGAAGGTGGTTATTCTACCGGAACTCACGTCCACCTCGCCAGGCGTTATAATGGAGAGTGGATTCCAGCCGACACCCACCTTCCCTTTGTTCTGGATGGTTGGGTTTCCAGCGGTGACGGTATTGAATATGATGGATGGTTAACACGTGATGGACAGATCGTTGAGGCGTGGGAAGGCCGCAAGACGGAGAACCAAATCTACCGTTAGGTTTATCGAATCCGCCATTATCCTTCTGATATTTCTCGGCGGTATCTTCGGTTGTGCCTGGACACTGACCGGACCGCTTAATTTGCTTTCTTCTTTAAAACCCCTTCTCACACCAGAATCAGAAGTCGCATCCATCAGCCAACCCCAAATTCCTACTGAAGAGCCTCAGGTAACCTCCGTCCAACCGCCAACTCTCCAACCCACCCCCACCTTCACACCTGCTCCCAAAATCTCCGCCACCCCCCGGCCACCCTTTCTCTATTACACTCAGGCCGGCGATACTCTTGCGGCCCTGGCTGCCCGATTCAATGTATCTCCCGATGAAATTTCCTCAACATCACCCATTCCACAGGAAAGTTTACTCGACCCCGGACAATTGTTAATCATTCCACGTCGACTGGACGAAACCACTTCATCAGAGCAAGTGATGCCCGATAGCGAGATTGTGTTTTCCCCTTCTGCTCTGGATTTTGACATCAACCGTTTCGTAACCGAAGCCGGGGGTTACCTCTCTACAATCCATGAATGGCATACCAATGGATGGAACGATGGCGCACGAGCAGTCTACAGTGTGGCCATCAATAATTCCATCAATCCTCGTCTTCTTTTAGCCCTTCTTGAATATCAAAGTCACTGGGTTTATGGCCAACCCGCTAACCTCGCCCAGACTGATTTCCCCGCAGGGTATCCGGATTATGAAAAAAAGGGGCTCTCTCTGCAGCTCTCATGGGCAGTACAGCAATTGAATATCGGATATTACGGATGGCGTGACGGCCGGGTAACCGAGTTGACCTTTAAGGATGGATCCAGAGTTCGCCTTGCTCCCGATCTCAACGCGGGAACGGTGGCTCTGCTTTACCTGATGGCCCAGCTGTATGATCAACTTCACTGGGCCGGGGCTGTTTACGGCCCAGAAAGCCTCCCGGCACTCTATGAACGCATGTTTGGCAGTCCGTGGGTTCGTGCTCAATCGGTAGAACCGTTATTTCCGGCCACATTAACCCAGCCGCCTCTTGAACTTCCATTTCGGAAGGGGAAATTCTGGAGCCTCACCGGTGGGCCGCATTCGGCCTGGGGCCCTGATGGTGCCCGCGCCGCCCTTGATTTTGCCCCTTCTACCACCGAAAAGGATTGTTATCAATCTTCTGATTGGGTCTCTGCCATGGCCAGTGGCCTGGTCGTCCGCTCCGAAACGGGTGTGGTTGTGGTCGACCTGGATGGGGATGGGTATGAGCAAACCGGATGGGCGATTCTCTATCTCCATATCGCCACAGAAGATCGTGTGCCGGCAGGAACCTGGGTCAACACAGATGACAACATTGGTCATCCGTCCTGTGAAGGTGGAATGGCCACCGGAACGCATGTTCATGTGGCGCGAAAGTATAACGGAGAATGGATTTTAGCCGATGGACCGCTCCCTTTTACCCTCAGTGGCTGGCGTGCTCATGCCGGTGCTAAAGATTATCAGGGAACGTTGACGAAAGAAGACCAAACCGTTACAGCTTCAATCTATGGAGATTACAACTCTCGGATCAACCGGTGATCAGTTCAAGGGTTCTTTCAGCATATCCGTCCGATACCATTCCATCACCGCGTCACCCAGAATTGCGTCCAATTCTTCGAAGGTCGTCCATGCATCTGACCTTCCGATGAAAGTTAAAACGTAAGCCTCACCATTAGGCAGAACAAGCACACCTGCATCGGCCACAATAACCGGACCGGTCATTGAACCTCGTTTGTTATACAGGAGGGTTCCTTCAGGTAACATCGGAGCGAGTTTCCACAGACGGATGCGGTCATTTTCTGTCATTTCTGCCATGAAATGGATTAAAATGTCACTAGCCTCCGGCCCCACCAGTGTCTTCGTTTGTAAGCCTTCAAGCAGGCGGGTGATCTCCCGGACGGTTGTTCGACGGGGTTCGACTGAAGTGTTTGGCGCACCCCATTCATCAAGCACCTTTCTTATCCCATCTTCTCCCATTCTCCGTTTCAAATCCTGGGTTAACAGATCTGTTGCAGTTTCTTCACTTACCACAAGCATGGCGCGAAGCAACTGGGCATAAGTCCGGCCCGCGTTTGGTGGAGCCCGTTGCAGAAAATGATCCGGGCTCATTCCTTCAATTTCTGCTGATTTCATCACCAGCAAACCAATCGCAATTTTAATCGTTGAGGCCGGATGAACGGTCTCATCGGCTGACCGTGAGTAAATCACCTCCCCCCCTGACTTCTTAATCATTACATTCCAGATTCCCCCACGATCTAATGTCCTGTCCAGGCGCCCCCCCACAGTGGAGAGATCCACGGGAGGACGTTTCCGCCACAGGATCAGGCCCTGGTACCCCCCGAACACGCCTGAAGACCCGATTAATCCCTTTTCGCGCTGTTCTGGATCATAAACTAAAAATTCATCGACTATAAACGTCTTTCTTGATGGCAGATATTGATTGGTTATTGTAAAAACTCTCCCCTGACGATCTACCCGTGTAATCAGGAGATATTTACCAATATAATCTTCCTTGGGAGGGATCAAGTAAACCAGATCACCAGGAAAAAACGGAAAATCCATCAGGTTAATCTGGCCTAGAACCCCTCTCTTTTCCATCCAAAAATAGCCTTCATGAGGAAAAAACACCTCGAGTATTTGCCAGTCGCGGACTGCATTGAGCAACCAGAATCGATGAGGTGAAATCGAACGATCCAGCAATCCTGCTTCCTGCATCATGGCAACTGCCAGAGGCCCATCCATAGTACCAGGATCTTCTTCGTCAAGCCTTGCCAGCAAACCTTCCAATGCCTCTTCAGTTGTTGCCTTAAAATTGGCAGGGAGAAGACTTTCTAAGGAAGAAACCATCTGGTTTGGAGATGGAATACTGCTCAGAGTCACCTCGGGGGATCTTCTCACTTCAGGTGCAGAAGGGGTTGGAGTTGTAGATTGATCAAGCACCTGTCCTTCTGGCACGCCGGTCTCCATCGTCGGTGGCAACGGACGGGTGGGTACCTGGGTTTCATGAGTCTGGATCGTTCCTGTTGAACACCCATTCCCCAGAAAAATACACCCCCACAGACACAATCCAGGTAAAACCATTTTCCAAAGCCGCATTGTACACACCCCGGCCATAATATCATGATCGGATCGATTATAATCTTGGTCAATCCTTATGACCCCGGTACACATCCCCTTTCATGTAAAACTATGGTTATGGTGGGCCACTGGCTCCCTCATTCTCACCGGCTGCCTTTCTGCCGAATCAGCCATGGGGCAGGCTTCTGATGAGGCGCTTAAAAATCAAGCGCTTGCTGCACCACAAATCACCTATTCCCCTCAACCCACCCGACCCATTTTTTCGCCAGGCGAGCTGGTAGATTACACTGCACAGCCCGGAGATACCCTCCCGGCACTCGCAGCCCATTTCAATACAACCGTGAGGGAGATTCGACAGGCAAACCCTTTCATCCCGGAAGATGCTACCACCATGCCACCAGGAATGCCGATGAAAATTCCCATCTACTACCAGGCTTTATGGGGATCAGCCTATCAGATCATTCCGGACGCCCACTTTGTTAATGGCCCATCAGCAATTGGCTTTGATACCGCCGGGTTTGTGGCCTCGCATTCTGGATGGTTGAAGAATTATAGTAGTTATATAGCCGGGCGTAACCGAAGTGGCGCCGAAATGGTTGATTTCGTTGCCACGTATTATTCCATCAGCCCTCGGTTACTCCTGGCTCTCCTGGAATACCAGCTGGGAGCACTATCAGAAGCGCAACCCCCGGTTGACCTTTCTGCTTACCCCCTTGGTGAACACTCCACCGCTTTACAGGGCCTGTATCGGCAACTGACCTGGGCTGCAAACGCCCTGAATAATGGTTTTTATGGATGGCGTACCGGAGAATTAAAAGAAATCACCCTCACGGATGGGCGTCTCGAACGTCCCGATCCATGGCAAAACGCCGCTACGGTGGCCCTCCATTACTACTTTTCCCTTCACCTCTCCCCTGCAGACTACGAACGCGCTATCGCCCCTGAGGGTCTCGCAGCCACTTTTTCTCAGTTATTTGGAGATCCATGGACGGCATCTCCTCACATCCCCGGAAGCCTGCGCCAGCCTCCAATGCAACTTCCCTTTGAGGTTGGAAAAATCTGGGCTTTCACTGGTGGGCCACACAACCCCTGGGGTGAAGGTGCCCCACTGGCCGCTCTCGATTTTGCCCCTCCTTCAGTCGTCGGAGGGTGTACCAGTACTGAGGAATTTGCAACCGCAGTGGCAGATGGCGTCATCGCCCGAACCGACACTGGCATCGCCGTACTCGACCTGGATGGCGATGGTGATGAGCGCACCGGCTGGGTTGTGTTTTACCTACACCTCTCCGCCCGGGATTTAATCCCTCAGGGAAGCATCGTTTCTGCAGGCCAGCCTCTGGGTCATCCATCCTGCGAAGGAGGTACCGCCACAGGCACCCATGTCCATATTGCCCGGAAATACAATGGAGAATGGATCCTTGCGGATGGCCTCCTTGCCTTTAATCTCGAAGGCTGGGTTGCTCGCAATGGTTCAGCTCCCTACCTCGGCACTCTAACCCGGCAAGGAAAACTGGTCAGAGCTTGTGTTTGCTCTGACCAGTCAGCCCAACTGCAGTCCTTACCGCAACGGTAAAACCAATGATCTTCAGGAGCTCAGCTATCAGTCGGCTTCCAGGATAGTAATTTTATGCTGGATATGAGCCGTCTTACCAAGCATGGCCTGCGCTGAGCAGTATTTCGTTTCAGATAATTCTACCGCCCGTTTGACCGCCTCAGGATCAATAGCGTGCCCGGTAACCACATACTCAAGCTGGATTTCCGTGAACACCCTGGGGTGTTCCGTCGCACGCTCAGCATGAGCTTTGACCTCAAATCCCGTCACCTGCTGGCGCTTCTTTTCCAGAATAGAAATGACATCCATAGCCGTGCAACCGGCCAACCCCACCAGCAGTAATTCCATCGGGCGAAACCCATCATTTTCACCACCGACTTCGGGCGCTCCTCCCAGGTTTACTGTAAAACCACTGCTTGCCCATCCCTTAAAAGAAAGTCCATGCTTCCAGGTTGCCCGCGCGTCCATGCGACCTCCGTTCAGTTCGCCAGTGCCTTTTGGATCTCTTGGACCAAATGACTTTCAGGTGCTGCCCCCACCACATTCACCGCTCCCATATTAATGGTGGTCTGCGGTACACCTGAAACGTTGAAACGGTTCGATAGTTCAGGAAATTCCATTGCTTCCACCATTTCAGCTTCCACTAACGGGCTTTCCACCGCCATCTGATGAGCCAGCACCACCGCTCTCGGGCAATAGGGGCAGGTAGGCGTGACAAAAACCTGAAGATGAACCGGGGTTTTCAGGGTCTGAAGATATGCTTTTGTCTCTGGAGAAAGTCCCGATTCTCTCCGAGAAACAATCAGCAGTGAATTCACCAGCGAGGTGAATTCATGCCCGGCAGGGATGCCTTTGTAACGTACCCCATAATCCAGAATCTGATCCCCGTCTTTCCCGGCGATTACAAAAGTGGGCACGGCATCTACCTTGTATTGTTTTGCTTCAGCCTGGTTAGCACGCAGGTCAAACACCTTAAGCGAAAGCTTATCCGAGAGGCTGGTCACTTCCTCAAGAAGCTGGCGTGTCTCCGCACAGTACTGACATTCTGCCGGATCATCACTCCCAAAAAACAAGATCACCGTTTCATGTTCCAGATCGTTGAAAAATTCACGCACCTGTTGTCGGATGTTTTCATCAAGCATCGGTTCCATCTTTTCACACTCCTTTTGTGTTCATCATAAACCCCAACGGGGCAATCAAAAAATTATCAGGTAAAACCACCCGATTCGGTAAAACCACAATATTCACACCGCAGGACCAACAAGCCATCATAATCTAGTACCCCCTTACCACAACGAGGGCACACTTTACCCGGTAAAGCCGGTTGAGAACACGGTTGCTGCACCTCGGAATACTCCTGACGAACTTCCGTTCCTCCCCGGGATGCCCGGTTCGTTTCCTCAAACCGACTATCCTGGTAATCCTCAGTGTTCATTCCACAGGATTAGATCGCCCAATGAGGAAAAAGTTACAAGGGAAAGAAAAAAGGTTTATCGAGAGAGATAATCTTCAATATTCAAACGAAAATATAATTTTTGCATAACGCTTTTCGGAAGTTCATCTTCCAACTCTACCTGACGATACAAATCGATGGTTTTCCGAAGCGTATTGACTACCACCTGACAATCATGGCATTCTTCCAGATGTCTTTCAATTTCAGCGCATAGTTCTTTGCTTAAATCGCCATCCACGTACTCTGAAAGCGACGCTAACAGCTCCTGGCAATTACGTTGAGGGTGAGTCATTCCCAACTCCTTTCTTCGCCCGTTCATGGCATTTTATGGCTAAAATACACTGAAAGATCTTCACGCAACTGCAATCGAGCTCGCAGCAATCTGGTTTTTACTGCCGCTTCTGAGATTCCCAGCGCATCGGCAGTCTCCTTCACCGATAAATGGTTCATATCTCTCAGAATAAAAACAGAACGCAATGCTGGCGAAAGCTTCTCAATCGCCTGGCTCATCGTTTTTCGCACCTCTGCATTCATCAATTCATTTTCCGGAAGACAGCACCAGTCGATGATCTCTTTGGGTTTCTCGGGTTCTTCACTATCCGAATCATACCCGTCCAGCGACTCTTCCATGGGTTTCTTTTTCCTCAGGGTGAGGAAAATTTCATTCATGGCTATCCGATAAAGCCAGGTCGAAATACTGGAACGACCCTCAAACTGTTGAATCGACCGCAAGGCTTTCATAAAAGTTTCCTGAAGCACATCTTCAGCATCCTGCTCTGACCCAAGCATTTTTAAACCCAGGCGATAGATGGGTTCTGAGTACAGTTCTACCATGCGAGCCAATTCAGCCTTATCGCCTGCTTTTAAGGCTTCAAGAGATACCTCATTTTTTACAGGTGCTTTCTCTGTCATATTAGATGCCCCAATCTATAATAAGTAACGTTCCCTCATGAAAGTGGCCAGGTCGGTAATACATCCAGATCAAGCGAGTCCCGATACCCCTTGATAAACCGATAATAACCGGCTGCCGCAATCATGGCAGCATTATCCGTACATAACGCCAGATCAGGAATGTGCACCTTGAACTCGTTTTGCGCCAGAAAAGCCTGTCGCAATGCACGGTTAGCTGAAACCCCACCCGCCAGAACAATGTCTCGAACAGCATACTGCCGAGCAGCTTTCAGTGTTTTGGTGAATAGAATATCCACAACCGCAGCCTGAAAACTGGCCGCCAGGTCGCTCACAGGGAGTGGTTTACCTGTCGCTTCCAGTTCTTTGACTACGCGCAACACAGCGGTCTTCAATCCGCTGAAAGAAAAATTCCACCCGCCTTCCATTCTCGCCCGTGGAAAGGTAAACGCCGTAGGGTTACCCCGTTCTGCTGCCTCCTGAATCGATGGTCCTCCAGGATAGGGAAGCCCAAGCAATCTGGCCACTTTATCAAAAGCCTCTCCTGCGGCATCGTCCCGGGTTCCACCCAGACGCTGGTAGGTCACATGCTCATTCATTAAGATTAGTTCTGTATGCCCTCCAGAAACCAGAAGGGCAAGCAAGGGAAACTCCGGTTCAGGGGGGATGATCCTGGGGCCCGGGGGTTGCACCCAGGCGGAATAAATATGCCCCTCCAGATGGTTAATTCCCAGAAGTGGAAGGTTGGCTCCCAACGCCAGCCCTTTGGCCGCATTCATCCCCACAACCAGTGAACCAGCCAGGCCCGGCCCCCGGGTCACCGCGATTGCATCCACATCGCCCAGACTGAGATGTGCCTGTTGTAGCGCTTGCTCAATGACCGCATAGACGGTTTTTATATGCTGTCTTGAAGCTACCTCAGGAAAAACACCCCCATATTGCTCATGAATTTCAATCTGAGAAGCCACTACACTGGATAATAAGGAACGACCATTTTCTAAAACCGCCGCCGCAGTCTCATCGCATGAGGATTCGATCCCCAGGATTCGTGCAAAAGCGAATGGTTGACTCTGGCGTATTCCGGTTTCCATCAGTTTCTATCCTTTGACCGGGATCAAAAGATCATGAGGATATTCTGCCAGACGTTCTATTTTCCCCTGTTCGGTGACACAGAAGGTATCCTCAAGACGAACACCCATATTCCGATCCGGATAATACAACCCCGGCTCAATAGTAAAGACGCTCCCCGTTTGAATCACATCCTCCGCCGTTGCCGTGATCCCCGACATTGGTCTTTCATGGATATATAAACCAACCCCATGCCCTAGGGAGTGAACATACCCTATCTCTGTAGAGGGATCAGTGCGAATGGTTGGATGACCCGCCCCCTCAAATAAGTCACAGGCTTTTTCATGGTACGTACGCAGAAGTTCCCCAACTCGCAGCTGTCCAACAATTTTTTCGTACACCTCTCGTACTTCATCATACAGTCTTTGCACTTCATCCGGTACGTATCCAAGGCACCAGGTTCGTGTCATGTCATAATAATACCCCCCGCCAGCTTCGCAGGGGAAAATATCATACACAATCGTCTTCCCCAGTTGCAGAGTATCACCGGGCGTTCCACTGGAATGTGGAACGGCTGCATCTCGCCCTATGGCAAAGATCGTGCCTTCGGGATTTTCAACCCCGAGTTCGGTCAGCCATAAATTAATTTTCCGCTTGACCATACCAATAGTTACTGGTTCTCCATTTTCTGTAACCAGCAACTGGTCTTTCACTTTTTGTGAAGAGAGAAATTCCGCCGTTCTGCCAACCACCTCGGTAGTGATCCTGCCTACTTGTCTGATTCGGTTTACCTCGTCAGCATCCTTGGTCGCCATTGCCTTCTGCATGACCCGATTGTTTACATCTCCCACCAGCTGAAGGTCAGGTAGAAGGCCATGTACCAGACGAAACACATCCAGGGCATAACCAGCGTCGCTTTTTCCGAGAATCACTACCCGCCCCTGGGTCAGGTTACAATCTTTAAACATCTTCGCGTAACGTAAGGCTATGGCTCTGGTCATGTCTCCCTCAGCTTCTTTGAGCAGCTCACTGAGGGGGTACAGACTATAACTTCGCAACCTCATTCCGCTTCGGGCGGCTTCATCGCGTTCCATCGGCCCATGAAACAGGGTTCCACCTTCTCCCGTCTTCCAGATTAAGTCTGCGCTGGTCAGGTGAGCAATACCTGTGAGGTATACCATTGCCGGGTTGTGCATTCCTGCACCCACTACAAGCATTCCATCCAGATCGTTTTCTCGAAGTATGGTGTCCAAATCGGTTTTCATAGAGGGTTTTTCCTTTTCTTCTGTGACGTTTGATTGGTAGACTTCAGAACCAGATTTAATCCATCCAGGAAGGCTTGCTCCTGTTCAGGGAGCACTGTTCGCGGATCAAAAACCAGGCGTTCTTCTTCTACGCGGGCAATGATAGGATAAGGCAATTCTCTCAACCGTTTTAAAAATCGATTTGCTTCCGAAAGCTCAAGGGCCAGCAGCGAGGTTGGAAGCGTCTCCCCGGGAAGGCTTCCTCCACCCACCATCGACCGCCCCGAGATGACTTCTCCTGCTCCAAGGCTTTCACGCCAGCCGAGCGCCCGTTGATGAATTTTTTCCGCTGAAGCCGAAATCATCTGCCAGATTGGGATTTTTTGAACTGCTTCCCCTTTCAGGTAATGAAGCAGGGTGGTTGCCAGCCCCGCCAGGCACATCTTGTCAGCTCGAACTGCCCTGGCCAGAGGATGTCTCCTGATTTTCTCGATCAAAACAGCCTTTCCAACAATGATCCCTGCCTGGGGGCCTCCCAGAAGCTTATCTCCCGAGAAACAAACCAGGTCAGCCCCTGCGCCAAGTGATTCCTGCACTGTGGGCTCATGCGCCAGCCCAAACTGGGCCGTATCAAGGAGAGCTCCAGAACCCAGATCATCCACCACAGGCACACCCCGCTCATGACTGACCTCAACGATCTCATGCAGATCCGGCTCAGAGGTAAAACCGATGATTTTAAAATTCGAATGGTGAGCTCTCACCACCAGTGCCACTGAGGTTTGCAAAGCTTCGCGGTAATCTTCCAGATGAACCCGGTTGGTTGTACCCACCTCTATTAACTTTGCTCCAGATTGGGCCATCACCTCTGGGATGCGGAAGCCGCCTCCAATTTCTACCAGTTGACTACGAGCAATCACCACTGGTCTCCGTCTCGCCAGAGTGCTCAGAATTAACAGTAAAGCCGCGGCATTATTATTAACCACCACTGCCGATTCTGCGCCTGTGAGAGAACAGAGGGGCTCCTCCACATGTATGCTCCGAGATCCACGCCCACCGCGCCGAAGATCATATTCCAGAGTGCAATATCCTGCCGAAACCTCTGTAATAACCTGAAGGGCATCCTTGCTTAAGGGAGCCCTGCCAAGATTTGTATGTAAAATGACACCCGTTGCGTTAATCACAGAACGCAATCGGGGCGTTGTTTTTTCGATCAATTTCTGATGGACCTGCTCCAGAATCCCATCGCGATCTGGTACGGTTTTCCTCTCGCCATGCTTGAGCTGTTCGCGAAGTTCATCCAGTACTTCTCGGACTGTTGCAATAGTTAATCCTCGTCCAAATTCTTCCAGCAGGGCAGAACCACTCCTTTCCCCCAGGAGCTGATCCACCGCCGGGAGTTTTCTTAGTTCACTCATCGATCGGTTCCTTGGGCTTCCAGCGGCTAATTTCGCGTACCCGAAGAAGAAATTCAATGATGCCAAAGCCCAGGCCAAGAATCAACGCCAGAGGAGCAGTCAAAACCCGCCCTTGCTGGAGCCACGCCAGAAGGCAACCGTAAATCCCTACCATCACGGCTTCTCGGATAATCACGCCTCCGTCGGCTGGCGGATTGGTTGGAAATCGGAGGTTGATAAAATACGCAACAGGCAACATCGTTCCACTCACCGCCGAAAGGAATAAAAAGAAAAACAACCATCGTGGCCCAAGGGTAGGTAATGTAGTGGCCACGAGGATGGCCAGCCCTCCCCACCCCAGTAAACTGAGTAATATACCGGCCCAGAGAAAGGTGCGAAAAGAAGGAAAGGCAGGAGGTTCCGTTGTGTTACTCATAGATTGGATTATATCGTAATCATCATAATAATCATGGTTCGCGGTTCTCATGGATCAACCGAACGATTTCCAACGGCTCAGGGCGTGTTCGATCTCGTTCCAGGAACAGTGCCCCGTTCGGGCAATGATTGACACACACACCGCATCCCATACACGCCGATTCGTCCACCCGGGCAACTTCTTCTACAGAAATGGCATGGAATTGGCACCGGGATCCACACAGACCACACGCCTGGCATAAATCTGCCTGAACCCTGCAAATAAATCCCGAAGAAATTAACATCGGGGTGCCTTGCTTTTGCGCCTTCATTGCACCACAACAGCAGGCACAGCAATTACAAATGGCGTAAAACCGTTCCAGGACAGCATCCTTGAAAAATGCATGATGAACATGTCCCCGTTCGTCTTCTTCCCTGAGGATTCTCTCCGCTTCCTGAGAAGTGATCCTACGGGCGCGCTTCCCGTGGTGCTCCATGACGAAACTGGCAAAAGGTTCACCGACAATCAGGCACACATCCAGTGGGAGGCAAGGATCAGGTTTTGCAACCCGGCACGGGCAATCCAGCACGACAATCGCTTCCGGGTTTTTCAACACAATATCTTTTGCCCTCTTGAAAGGAATCACCTGTTCGAGGTTCTGAATCCTGACTTCCTCCCGGATTGAGATCAACTCACGAGCAGCATTCAAAGGAACAACTTTCCCGTGATAAGTATCCTCGAAACCAGAATTTTCCTGTTCCTCCCTCTTTCCAGCCTCTGCGGCGATCATTTTCCCTATCCAGTTCAACACCGGCGTCATGCGCCTGGCCAATGGATGGTCACCCTTCCCCATTGCAATGTAAAAATAAGGCCAGCGCAAATAAACGTACCCATGCAAAAGGTCAAATAGAGAATACCCCCGGATGTTCCGGGCTTCACGAAGGAATGCCCGCGTGGATGGTTTAATCAACCGGTCAAGGTATTTCATAAGATTCATCCGCTCAATCCATGGAGCCCTTCACCTGGAACGATTCGTAAGAAATGTAATACTGAATCCTTCCAGGTGCACTTTCGCTCTCTTTCCCTCAAATTGAAGCTGAGACACCTTCACCTCTGGCTCTTTAGCCGATGACCAGACCACAGAATAAGTCCCATCCTGCAATCCCTCCACCCAAACATCCTCCCCCAGTGAAACATTCACCAGTAAAACGGCTACCGCTTCGCCCTTTCTAGCCGCCACGAACTTAATCGCAGAGCGATCGGGGGAAGTCTCAACCACCTGACTTCCCTCTGGAAATTGCCGTTTGAATTCATCAAGAAATTGCAGAGAAGGATAAGGCTTCTGCCCATCATTCAGAGAATAATCACGACCGGCCATTTGCCAGTATAACACACGGCTGGCTCGCGTCATTTTCAGTACACGCGCATATATCGCAGCCAGATTTAAGGCGTGGGTATACCCCGGGAATCGATCCGGATGCTGCCATAATTGAGCATCCCAGCCCCCCTCAGTGCACCAAACATCCAACCCATTCTTATCTGCGAATGCCCCGATTCCAAGCAATACATCGTCTGAGGCCTGTGCATCCCAGCTATGAAAGGCGAGTGGTCCCAGATACCCCCGAATATCAACAGCATCCCAAATCTGGCTGGCATAAGAAATGTTCTCTCCCATATTGGAAGTATCTCCAAGCAGCCATCTGGTCTCCAGCCCCAGCTCTTTAAACCGCTCGCCCCCCTCGCGGATCATTTCAATGGCATCCTCAGGAGAAAGCAATACATTGATACCCAAATTGGCTTCATTAAAGGAGAGGTAACTGACTTTCACATGATATTCATCTCTCGCCCGCATAAGCCACGCCGCCAGCGATTCGATCACCTCCGGGTAACGCTCCCGGGGAATGATCCGTTGCGACTCGTTTTCCGGATTCTCTACCATCCAGTCAGGTACTCTCCAGACGCTGGCGATTATTTCCACACCCTGAGGATAAACCTCCTGCATAAACTGGAAGGTAGCGTGAACATGACTGCCCTCGTTGTCGAGAAATCCATCATCGTAAAAGTCATTGGGATCCTCATTATCGTTAACAGGTTCCCATTCGTCCAGGTCGATTGCCACACGCGCCGCTCGAGGTTGCAGCGTATTCCAGTTCAGGCGACTGACCGGGTCGAATCCTCCAGTTACTCCTCCAAAGCGATGAATAAAATTGCCACCCCCTACCTCCCGGATCGTTTGAAGGGGAGAATCGACTTTAACGCTCAATATCGGAAGCGATGTTGTAGGCTCAGGAGTAGGGCTCTCGATCGGTCGTGCTGTAGCACCCACCACTGGCATTTCAGTCAATACAGAAGGAGTCTCTTCCTTCGTGGAAAAATGGGAGGTACACCCTCCCGCTAAAGCTGAACCAAGAAGAATGGTGATATTGAGAAATACAGCCAGAGGAAGGTGTCTCATAGAATCCCGGATGGTTAAAAAAATTGTTTCTCAAATTATACTGATTTCGTCTCCCCGGCGAAATAAAATTTGCCCTTTTAGATTGATTATGGTATGATCGCCCTCAACAATTGAAACGCGGTAGAAATATCCCGTTTACTCATCCAGAGAGGTGGAGGGACCGGCCCTTTGAAACCTCGGCAACCGGCCTGAGAGCCAGGTGCCAATTCCGGCAGATTTCCTGTGAACTTCACAGGCGTCTGGAAGATGAGGCTTTTGAAACCCATCAGCCTCCGTTCCAGCGGGGCTTTTCGTTTAACGTGGAGATTACCTATGGCTCGGAAACTCACCAATCATCGTTACCTTGATTTACTCAAACAAAGAACCGTTGTGTTCGATGGTGCCATGGGCACCAACCTGCAACAACAAAATTTAACCGTTGCAGACTTTGGCGGTGAACAAACCAACGGTTGTAATGATTTTCTCGTCATCTCCTGCCCCCGGGCGGTTGAATCGGTGCATCGTTCTTTCCTCGAGGTAGGTGTTGACGTCATTGAAACAGACACTTTTCGCTCCAACCGGATTACTCTGTCGGAGTATGGCCTCCAGGCCCGTGTTACTGAGATTAATCGTACCGCTGCAGCCCTGGCTCGTCGACTGGCTGATGAATACAGCCGCCAGGGCCATGGCCGCCTGGTAGCCGGGTCGATGGGCCCTTCCGGGAAACTCCCCTCCATGGACGATCCCGAACTTTCCAATGTCTCCTTCGATGAGCTGGCCGATGTCTTCCGTGAGCAGGCTCGCGGGTTGATCGAGGGCGGAGTTGATCTCCTGTTGATCGAGACATCTCAGGATATCCTGGAAGTCAAAGCCGCCATTCTTGGCATTCAACAAGCCTTCTCAGAAACTGGCATTTTTCTACCCATCCAGGCTCAGGTCACCCTCGATACCACCGGTCGAATGCTCCTTGGCACCGATATCACCGCTGTTCTGGCCATTTTAGAGGGTATGCCGATCGACGTCATCGGGTTGAACTGTTCGACCGGGCCCGACCACATGCGTGAATCAATTCGTTATCTGGGAGAAAATTCACCAATTCCGGTTTCTTGCATCCCGAATGCCGGCCTGCCGCTTAATGTAGATGGCAAAGCTGTTTACCCTCTCAAGCCCCTTCCTTTTGCCAGTGCCCTTGCAGAATTCGTCAACAGCTTTCATGTCAGCGTTGTGGGGGGATGCTGTGGAACAACCCCTGAGCACCTTCGTCTGCTGGTCGATTTGGTAGGGAATAAGCACCCTCATCCCCGCCCGACTTATTCTTTTCCAAGGCTCGCATCCGCCACGCAGGCTGTCCCAATGCGCCAGGAACCGCCCCCATTTTTAATTGGGGAAAGACTCAACACTCAGGGAAGCCAGAAATTTAAAAAGATGATGCTTGCGGAAGACTTTGAGGGCGCGCTCGAACTGGCTCGCCAGCAAATGGATAGCGGCGCTCACGGGCTCGACCTCTGTACCGCCCTCACCGAACGATCCGATGAAGCAGATCTGATGCGTCGGCTGGTAAAAAAATTGGCTCCTGCTATCCGGCTCCCCCTGGTTATTGATACCACCGAGCCCGAGGTCATGGAGGTTGCTCTTCAGAACGCCCCTGGCCGGTGTCTCTTGAATTCCATAAACCTGGAAGCTGGTCGCGCTAAGGCTGATCGGGTGCTCTCTCTTGCCAAAAAATACAATGCGGCGGTCATTGCTCTCACCATTGATGAGCAAGGAATGGCCAAAACCTCACAACGCAAACTGGAAATCGCTCGCCGCATTTACCAGCTAGCTGTGGATGAACACTCAATGCGTCCCGAAGACCTGGTTTTTGACGCCCTGACCTTCACTCTGGCCACCGGAGATCCGGAATTTTCACGCTCTGCGATCGAAACCATCGAAGGGATTCGGCTGATCAAAAAAGAGCTTCCCGGCGTTCTCACTTCACTGGGTGTATCCAACGTCTCTTTCGGGTTAACCTCAGCTGCCCGTGCCGTTATCAACAGCGTCATGCTTTACCATTGCGTTCAGGCTGGCCTCGACATGGCTATCGTCAACCCGGCACAAATTACCCCCTATCCGGAAATTTCTACCGAAGAAAAAGAACTCGCTGAAGACCTGCTTTTCAACCGCCGTGAAGATGCCCTTCAAAGGCTTATCGAATTCTTCAATCGCAGTAGTCAGAAACAATCCGCCCGGCCCGATGAAAAGAAAAACCAGCTCGCGTCTATGACTCCCGAAGAACGGATTGCCTGGCGCATCCTCCATCGGCAAAAAGAAGGCATCGAAGCCGATATCGACACCCTCATTCATTCAGCCAGGGAGAAGACCAGCCACGAAGCCGCAGTTGAGGTTTTAAATCGAGTGCTCCTCCCCGCCATGAAGGAAGTTGGTGACCGTTTCGGCGCCGGGGAGTTGATCCTCCCGTTCGTATTACAGTCTGCTGAAGTTATGAAGAAAGCTGTTAACCACCTGGAAACCTACCTTGACAGAAAAGAAGGGGTTTCCAAGGGCACCCTGGTGCTGGCCACTGTATACGGCGATGTCCATGACATCGGGAAAAACCTGGTGAAGACGATTCTCTCGAACAACGGTTACCAGGTCATTGATCTTGGGAAACAGGTACCTGCCGAGACCATTATTTCTAAAGCCATTGAAGTCCAGGCAGACGCAATTGGGTTGAGCGCTTTGTTAGTCAGCACCAGCAAACAAATGCCTCTCATCGTCAATGAACTCTACCGGCGAAAGCTCTCCTTCCCCGTATTAATCGGGGGAGCAGCCATCAACCGCCACTTTGGACGGCGCATTCTTCTCACCGAGGCCGGGGAATTTTATTCGCCGGGAGTCTTTTACTGTAAAGATGCCTTCGAGGGGCTCGAAACCATGGATCGTCTTATCGATCCGGATCAGCGCCAGCCTTTCCTTGAGCAAATTCGCCGTGAGGCCGAAAAGGAACTTGAACGAGTCTCTCATCGCGAAAACGAACCTTCAGGTCCTGAAGTACGTTCAAGCATACCTCCGGCCACTTTCATCCCACGGCCTCCCGCGTGGGGGGCATTTGTAGTGAAAGAAATGCCCCTGGAATCGGTCTTCGAGCATCTTTCCTTAAACGAACTGTTTCGTCTTTCGTGGGGCGCTAAAAACACCCATGGAGACGCCTGGGATCAACTTGAGAAAGAATTTCTTTCCCGCTTTGAAAGAATGAAAAAAGAAGCAATGCGTGAGGGGTGGCTTCAACCCCGCGGTGTTTATGGTTACTGGCCCGCTCAGGCCGAGGGTAATGCCCTGATTCTTTTTGATCCTGAAGCTCTTTCCACGGGTCTCCGCCGGGAGATTGCACGCTTTCAATTCCCACGCCAACCCGCCGGTGACCTGCTTTGCCTGGCCGATTATTTTCTTCCCACCAGTTCAGATACCATGGATGTTGTCGCCCTGCAAGTTGTCACCGTCGGTGCCGAAGCAACTGTGAGGTTCAATCAATTGCAGGAAGCCGGTAATTATTCTGAAGCCTACTTCGTACACGGACTGGCCGTGCAAACGGCCGAAGCCGCTGCCGATTACCTTCATAACCACATTCGGCGCGAACTGGGGCTTCAACCCGACCAGGGCAAACGCTATTCCTGGGGGTATCCTGCCATTCCTGAATTGAGCGACCATCAGATTGTATTTCGCCTTCTTCCAGCCGAAGAACAGCTCGGGATGAGCCTTACTCCGGCCTACCAGTTGGTACCCGAGCAATCTACAGCCGCTATTATCCTCCACCATCCCCAGGCAAAGTATTTTTCAGTTGGTGAAGCAAGAATCGATCAATTAATGAAACAGGATTGAGTAATGAACGAGTTCCTAGACTTTCTGGCCAATCAAAAACCCGTCCTTTCAGATGGCGCAATGGGCACTGTCCTGCATGCGCGCGGCGCCTCTCTCGACAGCTGTTTTGACGCCCTCAATCTGACCCATGCTGCACTGGTGACGGAAATTCACCAGGAATACATTGAGGCTGGCTCCAACATGATCCAGACCAACACCTTCAGTGCCAATCGTTATAAACTGGCCAGGTTTGGCCTGGAATCGAAGCTGGCTGAAATTAATCAGGCAGGGGTTGAGCTGGCCCGCCGGGCAATTCAGGCCACAGGCCGGCATGTATGGATCGCCGGAGATATTGGCCCTCTTGGAGTACGCCTGGCTCCTTTTGGCCGCGTTCAGCCTGAACAGGCTCGACGGGCATTTAAAGAACAGGCCGCAGCGTTGATGGAGGCAGGGGTCGACTTAATCATCATTGAGACCATGTCCGATTTGTTCGAAATAAAAGAAGCGCTCCAGGCTGTCCGCGAGCTCAACCCCTCACTCCCGGTGATTACCTCTGTCACCTTTACCCGCGACGACCGCACCATTCTCGGGGATAGTCCCGCCAGGGTCGCACGGTTTTTACACGATGCCGGAACAGACGTGATCGGGGTCAATTGCTCTGGAGGCCCCAACCAGATTTTACGCATTCTAAAACTGATGCGCGCAGAGATCCAGGGAGCCTATTTTTCAGTCATGCCCAATGCTGGCTGGCCCGAGCAGGTCGGGGGACGAATTATGTACCCCGCCCCTCCCGATTACTTCGGAGAATACGCCCTCTCTTTTTGTACCGTTGGCGCAAGTGTGATCGGAGGGTGTTGTGGCACAACCCCCCAGCACATTCAGGCCATGGCTCGTGCCCTTCAGAATCGCCCTCAGGGTTGTACTCAGACATCCGATATCATCACCCTATCCTCAGCCGAAGAAGCTCCGCTCGAGGAAAGGCCCACCCGCCTTGCCCAGAGGCTTGCTGAAGGTAAATTTGTCACGGCTGTTGAAATGGATCCTCCACGTGGCCTTTCGACCCACAAACTTCTGGCTGGTGCTTCCATGCTCGCCGAAGCTGGCGCCGATGTCATCAATGTGGCCGACTCCCCCATGGCACGTATGCGTATGAGCCCGTGGGCAGTATGCAATTTAATCCAGAATCAGGTGGGCATCGAGACCGTGCTCCATTTTCCCACTCGCGGCCGGAATCTTCTTCGTGTGCAGGGCGATTTACTGGCTGCCCACGCCCTTGGGGTACGAAATGTTTTCGTGGTCATGGGTGATCCCACCGCCATTGGCGATTATCCCGATGCCATGGACAATTACGACCTCGTTCCTTCTGGATTAATCAAGCTTATTAAACAGGGATTCAACACAGGGGTTGATCATTCTGGTGCAACCATTGGCCAACCTACTGGTTTTTTTGTGGGTTGCGCTCTCAACCTGCTCCCCCAGGATCCAGAAAATGAAATTAAAAACCTCAAAAGGAAAATTAAAGCTGGCGCCGACTTTATTCTCACTCAGCCAGTTTATGATACAGCCGCAGCCCGCTCCTTTCTTAAAATAGTCCATGCTGAATTTGGTGGTCAGCTTGAAGTTCCCATTTTGATGGGAGTACTTCCCCTATACAATAGCCGTCATGCAAACTTCTTGCACCAGGAAGTACCCGGCATCCTGATTCCCGAATCCATCCTTCAGCGAATGACTGCTGCGGGTGAACAGGGGCCGCAGGAAGGTGTCCGAATAGCCATTGAGGTAGTCGAAGAGTTACGCTCAGAAATCCGGGGAATCTATATCATGCCAGCCTTCAACCGGTTTGATTACGCCGCAGATCTAATCGAACACTTTAAAGAGTGAGGTTGTAAAACCTTCTGGTTTCCTTAAGCTCCCTCCCAGATTCATGCTATACTTGCGGGAGGGACTTCCTTTTTTACCCTGATGCGTAACGTTCATTTTCCCATGACAGCTTTTGAGAATCGAGAATCCAGAAGATTCCCCCATCGATTTCTTTCCTGGGTGGTCGTCGGGTTAATGGCTCTCGGATTTACAGGGTGCCAGACCACTCCCCCTCAACCGGCGGTTTGGTCGCCTCGCGACCCCAATCTACAGGCCGAAGCCGTAACAACCGAGCTCCCGACCCCTCAGGCTAATCAGGAACCTTTACCCTCCCCCACCCCGATGCCGTTGGTCGAATTACCCGAGTTACCTCCCAACATTAACCCCCTTACAGGCCTTCCAGTTGAAGACCTGTCACGCCTGGAGCGCCGCCCCGTGATGGTAAAGATTTCCAATTATCCTCGGGCGGGTCGTCCGCATGCTGGCCTCTCGTTTGCCGATCTGGTATTTGAATACTATATCGGCTATGGTTTTAACCGCTTCATGGCAGTTTTTCTCGGGCAGGATGCAGAAATGGCTGGGCCTGTACGTTCCGGACGCCTCGTAGACGCCCAGCTTGCCGAGATGTATCAGGGGATTCTGTTTTATGGTAACGCCGATGACTCGACGGACGAGGAAATATTAGCTGAACTGGGCCCACGCGCCCTTGCAGAAAAAGATGTCCCTTCTCCACCTAAATATCGCATCCAGGCCGAGATTCCAGAAACCACCCTCTTTGTGAATACCCGTGAATTATCGGATTATTACACCAGTTTAGGAAAAGGCAGCAATGATCGTCGCGACTTGCGTGGTATGATCTTTTCAGACGAGATTCATCCTGTCAATGAACCGGCTGAATTTCTTGCTGTACAGTTCAGTCGTCAGGCACGTGGAGAATGGCGATATGACCGAGAAACCGGCCTGTATCGTCGCTGGATTGAAACCGGCGCAAACAGTGATTCACCCACCATTCCCATGGAACCTCTGGTAGATCGGATTAACAACCGGCCAATTGCCATGGCGAATGTGATCCTTGTCTTTGCCACTTATACCGAACTGGCCCCTACCAAACACAATATTGCTCTCTTTGATCAAAACGCCGGAAAACGCGCCGTATTTTTCAGAGATGGGGTACGTATCGAAGGTACCTGGAGAACGGTCAGCAACGGTCGTCCGATCCAATTTTTCAATTCCTGGGGGTTACCCATGCATCTTAAACCCGGCCCGTCCTGGATTGTCCTGGTAGGCGAAACCTCTACGCTAACCAGCCCTGCTCCCGGACAGTGGGAGCTTCGATTCGATATTCCTTAGCAGCCATGCGTATCCTGGTGATTTCTGACATTCATGGGAATTATCCCGCCCTTCAGGCTGTGCTCCAAGATGCCGGTCAGGTAGATCAAACCTGGTGTTTGGGCGATGTGGTCGGGTATGGCCCCTATCCCAATGAGTGCATTCAAACCCTCAAAGGCATCCCCGACCTCACCTGCCTGATGGGTAATCATGATGCCGCAGTCATTGGAGCCATTCCATTGCATACCTTCAATCAGGAAGCCAGACTTTCCGTTCAATGGACGCGTGCCACGTTATCATCGGCCAACAAATCCTGGCTGGAATCTCTCCCTGACTCCCAGATCAAAGGCGATTTCACGCTAGCTCACGGAAGCCCGCGCAACCCAATTTGGGAATATTTACTCGACCCATCCGCCGCTGCACACAATTTCAGTTTCTTCGATACTCATTATTGTCTCGTCGGACACACTCACTTACCCATCATCTTTCTCACTCCCCCGGGCAAGCCCACCAGCTGGACAATTCCACAGGCTGATCAAATCTTTAAACTGAAGCCACGCGCCATCCTCAATCCCGGTTCCGTAGGGCAACCCCGCGATCATGATCCCCGCGCCGCGTATGCCATTCTGGATACAGAAGCATGCACCTGGCACCTCAAGCGGGTGTTCTACGATGTAGCGCTTGTTCAACAGGGTATTTTAGATGCCAGCCTGCCAGAACGTCATGCTCTCCGCCTTCGAGATGGGTGGTAGAAAAAAGCCTGGCCAGACAAGGAGATGGAACTGTGTGTACGGTTTCTCCGTCTATTGCATGAAAACACGATTCGAGGAGGAAAAGAGATGAATAAGCGCCTGGTTTCCCTTTTGATCCTTTTAACCTTCATTTTCACCGCCTGTGCACCGTCCAGGTCAATTCCAATGAGCGCCAGCCAGAACGATGCTCAAAAAGCCGAAGCCCCCGCATTCAGTGGGGTAACATCACCTCAAGAAGCCGCTCAACCCTCCAGGGGTACTGCCGGCCTTGCCGATATGACGGCCTCCAACGGTGTCGAACGCCTGGTCATTAAAAATGCCAACCTCAGCATCGCCGTAAACGACCCCGCCGCCACCCTGGATGCTATTGCCACACTTGCCTCAGAAAAGAAGGGGTATGTAGTTTCTTCCAACCTCTATCGCACAACCACTACCAACGGCGTAGAAGTCCCAGCCGCCAATATTACCATCCGGGTTCCTGTTGAGAGCCTGAACGATACTCTCGAACGTATTAAAGCCATGGTTCCCGATAGAAACACGGATATCCTCTCAGAAAACATATCCGGTCAGGACGTCACCAAAGAATATACCGACCTGAATTCACGCCTTAAGAACCTTGAGAATACTGAAAAACAACTTCAACGGATCATGGAAGATGCCACAAAGACCGAAGATGTTCTGGCAGTATATAACCAGCTGGTGAGTGTGCGTGAACAGATCGAAGTCATCAAAGGACAGATGAAATTTTACGAGGAGTCTGCCGCACTTTCGATGATTGCCGTGAATATCCAGTCTAAAGCTGCCATTGAACCACTCTCTATCGGGGGATGGAAACCGGTAGGTGTCGCTCGGAACGCACTGCAAGCCACCCTGGACGCCCTGAAATTCCTGGCCAATGTGGCCATCTGGCTGGTTCTTTTCGTTTTACCGGTGGGTTTGGTTATATTCCTCCCCTTGCGCTTCCTTTGGAAGCTCCTCCGGCGGGGCAAGAAGAGCGCAAAAGCAACAACCCCCGTTCCCCCTGTAAACCCGCCTCAAGGCTGATCTGTTCCGTCTCATGATTGATCAAAAAGCAGAGGGTGCCCTCTGCTTTTTGCAGTTAACCCTCTTTTTAGGGAGAAAAACGCATCGAGGTTAAATTGAACGCTACTTTCTTCCCCTGCCGATCTTCAAGGAAAACCATTCCATTTTCAACACTCACAACCCGGAGCTGTTCAATTCCATCCGGCGCAGCAATGAATTGATAATCTGTTAAAGAAAATTGATCGTTTTTCAAGACAATCACCACCCCTTTAGAAGGATCCTGCGGCATTGAACCCGCCAGTACAGTCCACCCTGATCCATCAAAACTCCCCGCCCAGTAATTGATAATCTCCGCCTCTTCGGGGCGCACCAGACCATCTGAACCAGGGAAGATACCCGACATGGGTGTTTCTGCAATTCCTTTCATCCCCGCTCCTGGAAGCTCCGGGGGGCGATTTTTTGGAGCCGGTGCAACCTCCCCGGCTTTCTGATTCTCCTCCAAACGTTGCTGTAATTCCAACTTCTCAGCAAGAGACGCCCGGCTCTGTACATCCAGGTTAGGGTCTAATAACCGTTCTTTGCTAACCAGTCGCGCCGGTGGTGTCACGGTTTGCCCTGGTAAGGCTTCCTTCGACGAGGCTTGAACGGCATTAACCAGGGCCATACTCACCACCCTGAAAGCCAACCATCCACCAATGACCACAACACCTGTTATTGCTGCAATCCAGCCCCATTTACGGTACATACTGTCTCCTGTTCCAGGCAATGTCAGTTGACCAGCGGATCTGATGCGCGGTACGCGAATCGCTATTGACCAACGATGAGAGCTGGTTCCACCCTTCCAGTGGGGTATTGTCAAGTACCGGGCAGTCGGAATCGTAACGGTCTACACAAGCCCAGTATTGGGTCATGACCCCTCGAAACTCCAGGGGTATTCCGTGTATTTGATAAGAGTATACGCTCATCAGATACCACTGTTCCGCATTCACACCGCTGTTGGCGTAAATTTCGGGCAGCGGGTAAACCGGGGGTGACCCCCAGATGACATACCATACCTGCTCCTTCGTCCACTTGTAACTTTCATTTCCACACTGCGAACCGGGGCTTTTGAAATAAGGGCAGCCGGGGATAGCCCCAAAATTGATCAAATCATACTGGTTGACCGAATCATATCCTACCAGCCAATCTCTGGTCGCTTCATAGGTATTCCAGCTTAACTCAATATCATTGGCTCCCACGGCACTCACCTGGCGGGTATATCCTTTCATCTTGAACCAATCATTTACAGCGTTAACCATTTGAGCCCAGGCGCGTCCGTGAGCATAATTGACCTGATATATGTCACTCCCGTCATAGGTATAATTATTCGTGCCAATCCCTATCACCACGGTAGAAAAGATATCATCTCCACTACAAAGGTAATAGCCTTCACCAAACGCCTCCACCGCTGCGGCAATCTGGCTGGTTGAAACATAAACAATCGGGCTTCCAAACAAACGGGCCGCATATTCCCCGGAATCGAGTCGCCTTGGTCCACCAAAATCTAAAATCACAATATTATCCTGTATCCCCGGTAAGGAAAGGTCTCTCTTCCCCAGGTCACAGCCGCGGTTATAGAGTTCCTGGGGAGACGCGGTCGACATATAATAACTGTAAGTGTAAACTTCCGGCCCATTCTGAATCTTCCAGTTGGAAATGATGGGCAAATAAATCTTATTAGGTCCAGGCTGTTGCCCGTGAATTCCCCGGTAATCTCCCGTTAATGGAGCACCCAGGCTCATCAGAGCCAGTGCAAATCCGACCACAATTCTACGCACAAGCAATTTCATCGGCATTAAATCACCTCAGGGCGCCCATCCTTGCTCTCAGGGCTCTGCTATAATGGCTCCAGGAACAGGATGGACAGCAAAGTACAGGAAGAACAAAAACAGCTAATAGCCCTCCTTCGAGACCTGGAAACCCATCGCGCTTCTTCAGGTGCGCCCGGTTTTCCATCGCATCTCTTCGAAAACATTCAAAGCCTTTCCCCTCAGGGATTACTCCTTGCCATTTCATCCAGATTTCCATTGGAAGTCCGTCTGGCTGCAGCCCGGTTAATAATTGCTATTTTACTTGATACCACCTTCCTGGAACGTTATAGTTTACTCCAGGTACTTGACAGGTTTCCGGTACAGGAATACCTTCCTCCACTATTGCAAGCGTTGCAAGAGAAGAGCCAGCCCCAAGAAATTCAAAGGCTTGGGATTGCATCCCTCCGCATATCTCAGCATGGGGATTGCAATACACCCGCTTGTTCTCTGCTCCGTGCGCTCTCTGCCCGTACCCTTCTTCGAAACCTGCAGGCTTTTCACAAAGATTCACATCCCATAAAAAAGAATAACACCTTGCAAAAAAAGCTCTCTTGATATAAAATCTGTCTCGTCAGGCGGGTGTAGGTCAGCGGTAGACCGTTTGCTTCCCAAGCAAAATGTCGTGGGTTCGAGTCCCATCACCCGCTCTTCAGAAAGAAACCAGGTCTGGTTTCTTTCTTTTCTATCTGCCTTCTACCTCTATATCCAATCAAAATGAGCCTACCATTAAAAAGGTTAAAACAAACACGCTGTTTCCTACTTGATATGGACGGCACCGTTTACCTGGGAGATAAATTACTCCCCGGCGCCAGAGAGCTCCTTCAGTGGTTGACAGAACATCAAATCCCATACCTCTTTCTTACCAATAATTCTTCCAAAAATAAAAAAGAATACGCGCAGAAACTCACTCGCCTTGGTCTACCCACAGAAGAAAGCCAGATTTTTACCAGCGGTGATGCCACCATCATCTTTTTAAAAAAACACACACCTTTTCAACGAATTTATCTGGTGGGCACACCGGCGCTGGAAGAAGATTTCTCCTCCCACGGGTTTATCCTTACCGATCAGGACCCTGAATGTGTGGTGCTCGGCTTCGACACCACTATCACCTACTCAAAAATGGCCCGCCTGTGCCAATGGCTGGTGACAGGTATTCCATATATCGCCACTCATCCCGATATCAATTGCCCTACCGAAACCGGCTTCATTCCAGATATCGGATCGATGATCGAAATGTTCGCCGCCTCAACAGGGAGACGGCCTGACCACATTATCGGTAAACCCAATCGTCCCATGGTCGACGCCATCGCCGAAAAAGTATCGATCCCCGTCAACCAGATGGCCATGATCGGAGATCGATTGTACACCGATATTGCCATGGGAGCTTCTGGCTTACTCACCATCCTCGTTCTCAGTGGTGAAACAACCCCAGCTCACCTCTCCAACTCTTCCATTCAACCCGATCTTGTCGCTCCCAATCTTGCTGGAGTAGTAGACTGGTTAAAACAGCCCCTCCCATAAAATAACTCCACTCGTCCGCTGATATGCACCTAACAAAAATGCAAGGTTTTTGACAACCCTTTGAAATGTCACCCTTTTAATAAATCATTACAATAAACACATGGAATACCCCGATTTTCCACGGGCTGGTTAACCTGTTCATTTTCCTTTGGAGAAATTCAGCCACAGATGTCTGCAACAAAAAAGATCCTCCACGTTGAAGATAATTTCGATAATCGCCTTTTGGTCCGCCGATTACTGATGGCCTCCGGTTTTGAAGTGATCGAAGCCGAAAATGCAACCCGGGCCATGGAATTGCTCCGTTCTATCCAACCGGATCTGATCTTAATGGACATCAACATGCCCGATATAGACGGTTACACCCTGACCCAGGAACTGAAGAGCCTGCCCACCTTGAAAGGTGTCCCGATTATTGCCATAACTGCTAACGTTATGAAAGGCGACCGCGAGCGCACCTTACAGGCTGGGTGTGATGGTTATATCGAAAAGCCCATCGACGTTGACCGCTTTGTCGATCAGATCATTGGCTACTTACAATAACTGGTAACAATCCTGCAACCCTGGCAGGCTGAGCCTCTCTTGCGAAGGTGAATCCATGTCTTCTGAGAAAACCGTTCTCGTAGTTGAAGATAACGTCTCCAATTTTGTCCTCATCGCCCGTATGTTGGGTTACCTTGGCATTCACTGTGAGTGGAAAACCTCCGGGTATGAAGTTGTCGAATACGCCGATTCTCTCCCTCGCCTTGACCTGATCCTCATGGATATCCGCCTTCCTTACGAAGATGGCTACGGTGCACTGCGGAAAATCCGCCAGGCAGAACGGTTTAAAAACATCCCCGTCATCGCCGTAACCGCTGAAGCCAGCAAAGAACAAATGGAAAAGGCGCGGAAAGCCGGTTTCGATGGTTTCCTTGGGAAACCCCTCGACCCAGATAAATTTCCCGATCAAATCCAGCGAATTCTCAATGGCGAATCGGTCTGGGAAATGACGTATTAAGGAGCTGCGCATGAGTGTCCAGAACACACAAGACCGCAAAAGCAAGCCGTCGCGTTTCCGACCCTTCTACCGGCTCATTCGCTTCCTGCGAGAAGATAGCCTTCAGAAATCTGTTCTTGTTGCGATTATTATCGTTGCGCTCATCCCCGTAGGGCTTGTGGGTGCGGTTTCCTATTACCGGACACGTGCACAGATCGAATCTCTCGTCGCCAATCAGCTTTCCCAAATTTCTAATAACAGTTCCCGGCAAATTGAATCATTTACTCAGACCCGCCAGGACACTCTTCAACGTTTAATCAAAGACCCCGCTTTCACAACCACTTTTGAAACCTCCCTTAATCCATTCGTCAGTCGTTCCGAAGCCACCACCGCGGTATTTGCTTTACGGAATTTACTTTTCACCACTGCTCAGGGCACCTCGGTTAGCGAGCCCATTTTCTCCCAGCTTTTTATTCTGGATGAAAGCGGCACCGTGGTTGCCTCTTCGGACAGCCAGTTTATCTATGACAATTTCGGAACCGCTAAAGTAACTCATCCCGCCATTAAACCTCTCATCGGTCAAACCCGCAGTACGGTCGCCTTTAATCCTTTCCGATCCACCCGCGATGGTCTCGTATTGATTTCCACCCAGGTAGTAGTTACTCCAAACCTGAACCATACCTACACCCTCATTGGGGTCTCTCCCACCCTGGTTTTTTACCGTGTTCTTGAACAAGCCGTCGCGTTCCTACCTGGAGCACGTGCTTTCTACCGCAATCCCGCGGGTGAAGTCTTCACCACCGCTGAAAACAACACCCTTGTGGCATTGCCCGCCCTGCCTTCATTTGAAGAGGCTGTTGCCCCCTACGTGGACGGCACTGCAACAAAACAACCCTTTACATTTAGTTCTTACGACGCTCAGGAGGTGCTTGCTTACGTCCAGAACATTCCTGCGCTGTCTCTTTCTTTGGTGCTCCAGGTACCTACCAGCGAGCTCTTCGGACAGGTTCCTCTGCTGGATCGTTCCATCTTGACCATCCTCCTGGTCATGTTAATCGCTCTGGCCACCATCACTTACGTGGGAACCAACCGCGTCATTGAACCCTTGTTACAACTCAGCCACATTGCAGAAAAGTATGCCGAGGGAAACTTTCAGGATCGTATCCAGATCAAACGCAAAGATGAAATCGGCCAGCTGGCAACCTCAATGAATAAAATGGCTGAAGAGCTTGCGGTTCTGTATTCAAACCTTGAAGGTCAGGTGGAACAGCGCACCAGCCAGCTCCGTGTTGCCTCAGAAGTAGCTCAAATAGTCACTTCCTCGTCTCGTTTGGAAGATATTTTATTAAAGACAGTTAATTTGGTAACCGAACGTTTCAACCTCTACAGTACCGCTATCTTTCTTACTGACGAGGTCCATCGCTCCCTGGTATTACGCGAAATGTATGGGACAACAGGGAGAGACTTTAAACGGGAGCATACCCGTTTCTCACTGGACAGCAACACCCCTGCAGGGTGGGCTGCCACCCATAACCGTCCCCGTTACCTGCCCGATGTCAGGTCAGATCCGACCTACCCCACAGATAAAGAATTGCCTTATTGTCGTTCCATGATCGCCATTCCCATCACCGTGGGCACCGAAGTCCTTGGTGTTATGGAAGTGTACAGTGCACAGGTCGATGGCCTGGATGTTGATCTCCAGTTCGTGATTCAGACCATCGCTAACCAGGTAGCAGGGGCAATCCAGAATACACGCCTGCTCGAATCCACCCAGGTGAACCTTGAAGAGACAGCCCAGTTATACAGGCTGACCCGACTGGTAACCTCTGCTGAAACAGAACAGGATGCCACAAACCAGGTCATCAACGGGATTGCCCAGCTTCAGCATGTTACCGCATTGTTGTCAGTTACCGAAAGTGACTATACCATCCAGGCCCTGTATGATCCCCGCACTCGAAAACTGGAACTGGATCTCTCTTCGATTAAAATACCCGTCAGCAAATCCTACGAGATCGTTGCCCGTGGCGAGCCTGTTTATATCGAAGACTTCACCCGCCCATCTGAGTTCCACAACATCTTATCCTTCTTCCTCAGGCGGGGGTGCCGTTCAGCAGTTATTCTACCCTGTATGCGTACAGGGAAACCCGTGCAACTGCTGGTTGTAGGTTTCTATGAGGGAGAAAAAGTCACTCAGGCTTCCATTCAACCTTACACCAATCTGGCAGAAGTTATCAGCGCTACTCTCGACAAATTTAACGTGCTCCAAACACTGCAGCACCGCCTTGCCGAATTACAGGTGCTGGCCAACTTCAGTCGGGCCACATCTGCCGAGACTAATCTCCAGCAGCTTTACCGCACACTCCACCAACTGGTGACCGAAACACTGGGAGAAGACCTCGGCTTCATCCTGGCCCTGGTAAATCCTGATCAACAGATCATCGAATTCCCTTACGCTTACGAAAATCTGCAAAAGCTCGATCTTGAGCCTATCCCTGTGGGCTCGGGTTTAACCTCACTCGTAATTGAGAACCGAAAACCCCTTTTACTGACCAATGAAACCGAACGGCGAGCCCTGGAACTGGGCGCACATATTGTCGGACGCCCGGCTAAATCGTGGCTGGGTGTTCCGCTCATCGCCGGAGGTCTATTGATCGGTGCGCTGGTCATTCAGGACCAGGATCAAGAACAACGCTTTGATGAAAATGACCTTAACCTGTTGATGACCCTCGCCCCGCAAATCGCAACCGCCATCCGCAACGCACAACTTGTTGAAGAATTGCACGCCGCACTGGCCACTTTCGAACAGGAAAGAATCTGGCTCAACTCCTGGTTTGAAAACTCTCCCGATGCAATCATCGTCAAAGATGAACACGGAGCCTATCAACGAGTCAGCGCTTCTTTTGCTCGCATGTTTGGCCTAAAACCCGAAGATCTTACCGGAAAGACCGATTTCGACCTCTTCACCCAGGAAGAAGCTTCCAGCGCTTATGAGATAGAGCAGACTGTCTTCGCATCGAATCAACCGCGGCTGGGGGACGTGGAACAGGTGATGCACGATGGCACTCCGCGATGGGATCTGGTCTCACGTATTCCTGTTCTGAACTTTGCTGGAGAAGCAACCGGGCTTCTGGTCATTCGGCGCAACATCACCGAAATGGTTCGTGCAGAAACCGTCGCCAGAGAGCGAGCCGAGCAGATCCGCACCACAGCAGAAATCGCACGCGATGCTGCCGGTATTCTGGACCTCGACGAATTACTCGGTAAAGCCGTTAACCTCATTCGTGAACGTTTCGGCTTTTACCACGCCTCGGTATTTTTACTCGACTCGCTGAGCGAATATGCTGTACTCCGCGAGTCAACCGGTGAAGCTGGCCGCCAGATGAAGATAAACCAGCATCGCCTGGCAGTCGGCTCTCGCTCCATCGTTGGGCAGGCCACAGCGCTTGGTCAGGCTGTGATCGCTCACGATGTCACCACCGACCCCAACCATCACCCCAACCCCTTACTTCCAAACACTCGTGCCGAACTGGCGCTGCCACTCATCTTTGCAGGGAAGGTGATTGGAGCACTCGACGTGCAAAGCGAACAGCCTAACGCCTTTGCTCCCGAGGATATTGAAATTCTGGGCATTCTTGCAGATCAGTTAGCTGCCACAATTCATAATGCCGAATTATTCGCTGCTGCCCAGAGCATGCTTGGAAAACACAGACTTTTACACCAGATTAACCTGGCTGCTTCTACCGCCAGCGACCTGAGAGAATCTCTGGAAAAGAGTGTAGCCGGACTTCAAATTGCAAAAGTAGCAGACCGAACGGGCATCTGGCTGCTCAACCGCCACAATGAACTCGAACTGGCCGCATTCACTGGCTACCTTACTTCCATGCCTGCCCTGCGTATCCCTCTTGGTGAAGGCCCGGTTGGTATGGCAGCCGCCGAACGCCGTCCTGTCAGGATCAATAATGCCGTGCTTGCCACTGATGTTAACCCGGAAGAAGCCGCTCGCAGTCTCCTTGCTCTACCCGTACTGTTTGGCGAAGAATTGATTGGCGTCCTCAGCCTCGAATCCAAGCAACCATCCGCGTTCGATGAGAACGACCAGGACATCATGGTGGCATTGGCGAACAATATTGGGGCAATCATTGCAAACTGGCGCCTGGTAGAGCAAATTCGTCGCCAGGTTGAACGACAACAGACGTTGTTCGAAATTACCAGCAAGATCCGCCGCTCCGTCGATATACCTACCATCTTACAAACCTCCGTCCAGGAAATTGGTCGCGCCCTCCCGGTCAAAAAGGCCCAGATTGCTCTTGTGCCACCCGGCTCTTCCTCCGTTACTCCGGACAGTCCCGCTAAAAACGGTAGTAATGGTCATAAGGAGACACCATGATCCAATTCTTGCGAAAACTGCTCCCAACCTACATTCCACCAGAGGTTGCGTCTAAGGGAAGCCTGATCGTCAACCGTGAGCGCATTCTGCAATCGATCCTCATTTCCATGCTGGTGGCTTCGATCCCTTTGATCATCCTCGCCGGGCGCACAGAATATCTCGATGGAAAATGGTACTTTGCTCTTACTTACATCCTGTTTTTCCTGACCCTCTTCTTGGCAACCCTGAATCGTAAATGGCCGCAAACTGTACGTTCGGGATTGATCATTGCCATCGTTTATTTGCTTGGATTTCTACAGTTTTTCGATAGCAGTCTGCCCGGTGAATTTCGTTTTTACATCACCACCGCCAGCGCCCTCACAACCCTCCTGCTTGGTTTCATTCCCGGGCTCTATACGGTCGGCTTTGGCTTTTTATCCATTGTAATCATCCATCTTCTGGTCACGCTTAATCCTAAAATTTTACCGGATTATGACCTTTATCTCCGCAGCCCTCATTGGGCCAATGGACTGTTTTTATACACCCTTTTTGCGAGTACCCTGGCTTATGCAATTGGCACCCTGGTTAACGGGTTGCAGGAAGGTCTGCGAGAAAATGAAAACCTTGTGACCACGCTAGAAAAACAACGCGGCCTGCTGGAAGAGACGATCCAGGCGCGCACACTGGATATTCAACGGCGCCTCATACAAATGCGTACTGCCGCTGAAATTACCCGCACCATTAGCCGGTTGCGAGATGCTCATTCTCTGCTTTCACAGATCGTAGACCTGATCCGCGAACGTTTCGACTTTTATTATGTCGGCATTTTCATTCTCGACCCCTCTGGCAGGTTTGCCGTGCTTAAGGCTGGCACAGGTGAAGCAGGCCGTATCATGCTGGAGCAAGGGCATCGGCTCGCCGTGGGAGGCAATTCCATGATCGGTTGGTGTATTGCTAATCGCCAGCCGAGAATTGCCCTGGATGTTGGTGAAGAAGCCGTCCGCTTCAGCAACCCTTATCTTCCCAGAACCCGCTCCGAAGTGGCCATTCCTATCCTTTATCACACTGAAGTACTCGGAGCCATGACCTTCCAATCAGTGGAACCCAACGCATTTGACCAGGACGACATTCTCGTACTTCAGGGTATCGCTGACAGTCTGGGGGTAGCACTCGAAAACGCCAACCTGTTTGCCGAATTGAGCCGCAACCTGGAAGAAATCAACCTTCTGAACCGTAACTACGTGCAAAAAGCCTGGTCTCAAATTTACGAATCCGAGAAACTGGCCTTTGAATACCAGGGAGCTGGAGGAAGCTCAACCACTGGCAATGGAAAGACCGTCAAGGTTCCTCTCCTGCTGCGTAACCAGCTCATCGGCGAAATGGTGCTTGAGATGGATGAGGAAGAACTGACGCCAGAGGATCAAACCTTCCTGGAGTCGGTCGCAACTCAAACCGCTGTGGCTCTTGAAAATGCCCGCCTCGTTCAGGAGTCAGAATGGCGCGTCTACCAGGAACGGAAACTGAACGACATGTCCGCTGAACTCTACCGCTCAGCCAGCCTGGAAGGCATATTAAAGTCGGCCGTACAACAACTCGGAAGCCTCCCCAATGTGGCCGAGGTATCCATACAACTACTTTCTCCAGAAGAATTGAATGAAGACGCCGCATTTACCGGAAAGGAGCGGGCCGGATGAGCTTTTTGCATTCGATCAATCCTGAAACCATCCCCGATCACCTGCGAGACCGAGATGATCTGCATCTTCAACGCGAGGTAGTTCTTCAAAAAGCCTGGATGGCTACATTCTTTGCCGGTCTGAGCGCCTACCTGGTGTGGGGGTATTCCATTTCCTGGAATATCGACCCTGGTTTGCAGGCTCTTATTTGGGCTGGTTTAGCAGGTGCTCTCTTCTTCACGGTCAACCGACGCTTATCCTTCCAGTTCCGCGCCATTGTCCTGATCGCCATACTGGCTACATTCTCACTCTCTGAACTTCTATCAAGGGGCTTACAGGGAACAGGCGCTCTCTTCCTTCTTTCTGTGATCGGGTTAGCAACCGCCTTTTTTGGTCTCAGGACCGGAGCAATCATTCTGTTAATCGCCGGCGTGGCTACCGGAACCGCCGGATGGGGTGCTTTTATCGCGGCGATCCCCTGGTTATCCCAATGGTTCGCGCCAAGGACTGACCTGGCTGCCTGGGTTTCTCTCGTCTTTTCTCTTTTCCTCTGCGGTTATTATCTTCTGATCAGTATCCACCAGTTTTCGTGGGAATTCTCCCGGGTAATCCAGGAATTACGGCATTCCGCCCAACTCATGGAACAAGCACGCAACCAGTCCGAACGCCAGTTCAGATTACGCCTGGAAGAAATGGCTCATAAAAATGCCCTTCTGGAAGCCATTGGGCTGGTCGCCACGAAAATTGTCTCCGAAACTGAACCATCCTCTCTGCTACAAACTGCTGTAGATACCATTCAAAAACAATTTCTGTTTTACTATGTGGCTATTTTCCTGCCTGATGAAACCAGAGAATATGCGGTTCTCCATGCCGGTAGCGGTGAAGCCGGAAAGATCATGCTTGAGCGCCACCACAGCCTGAAAATCGGGGAAGTGGGTATTGTGGGATATGTCATGAGCAAAGGAGAACCTCGTATCAGTGGAAACGTTGAGGAAGACCCGGCTCATTATAAAAATCCTTACCTTCCCAACACCTGCTCAGAAATGGGCATCCCGATGAAAATGAACGGCCAGGTCATTGGCGTCCTCGATGTGCAAAGTGACCACGAGAATGCTTTCTCTGCCGATGATGTTGAAATTCTACAAACGATTGCAGACCAACTTGCAGGGGCGCTGGAAAAAAGCCGCATCTTCACCCAAATGCGTCAGACCCTGGAAGAGGTTCAGGAACGCACCCGTCAATCTACCCGCCAGTCCTGGCAACAACATTTGCGCAATAGCAACCGCCGTTTTGCTTTCCGTTATCACAACGCCAGGGTCGAGCCATTCCAGGCGAACCCGGGAGAATTTACCAGAGTGCTTTGGAAAAAAGATGCTCCCACCTCGACCGCCCATGAAGATGCCTCGCAACTGGCATTGCCCATCAAGCTCAGAGGGCAGGTCATTGGGCTGGTTCAGGTGAAATTTGGTACCCGTCAGGTAAGCCCTGAAATGGTGAATCTGCTGGAACAGGCTGTTGAGAGGATGGCCCTTTCTCTGGATAACGTGCGCCTGGTCGAGGAAATTCAGGCCCGTGCTGAGCGCGAACGCATGGTCGGGGAAATTGCTTCGAAGGTACGCAGCGCAACAGATATCGAATCGATTCTCAAAATTACAGCCAGTGAATTAGGAAATTCGCTGGGCGTGTCTGAAGTCCTGGTGCAATTAACACCTGGTGGAAATCGGTCCACTTGAGGTTATATGCTGGAGGTTTCATGAGCCAAACCACATCTATTCCGGCCACAAAAGAGAGCCATCGCTATCAACCCTCAAGGCCCATCCAGGTAACCCTGGCAGTGGTATCTGCTGTTTCTTTGCTTGTACTTGGTGGATACCTTTTTCTGGTCCTGAATACCAGGCAATGGCAAGTTCTCTTACCGGCGCTCATGTTCTTGGGAGCCTTTGGAACCGGTCTTTACGGGCTGGAACAAATCCGTCGTAATCGATTTTCCATTACGCATTTATGGTGGGAGGGCGCTTTACTTGGATTGGGCTTCCTGGCCCAGGCCATGTTCATTAAAAACACCGGGCTTACCTCAGCACTCATTTATCTCATCTACATCCTTCTCTTCTCTTCTATCACCCGTGAATACCACCAAAACTCTTCCGTCATTCTTGCTGGCCTTGCCACTTCAGCACTGATCTCTCTGGGAGGAGTTTATTCACCGTTTATTTCCATTGAAATCCCTGTCGTCAATTCTATTCTATTAGCATTATTCATCTTACTCCTCGGAATCTATACTATCCTCATTCTGTTCAATTTAATTGCTTCCACCATGCAATTACGGCTCACCACCGCATTTATCACAATTGCGATCACATCTTTGTCGGTGGCGACCATCGTATTAACCCAGCTTTCAATTCAGCAACAACGGCAATCCATCCGGGCCAATGTGGTCTCTTCAGCCGAACAGGTAGCCGATTATATTGATCACTTCCTGAGATCCAACCTCCGTGCGGTACAACAGGAAGCTCAACTTACCCCAATTGTAAACTTCCTTAACATCTATACTCATGGCCGCATTGATACTCGTCTTGAAAGCGAAGTACGCTCGGTGTTTAAGACCCTCCTCAATAGTGAGAGCAACGAACGCATTTACTTAACCTCCTATGCTTTGCTGGACACCGACGGTAAAAACCTTATTGACACAACCGATGCCAATGAAGGCCGCCTCGAATCTGACCAGCCGTATTTCAACGTGCCTATGAAGAATGGCCGGGCTTACGTCTCAGATGTTGTCTTTGATCCAGCGGGAGGAACTTTTATTTATATTAGTGCACCGGTTAGAAATACCAAAAACCAGATCGTTGGAGTGTATCGGGTTCGGTTCAATGCGTTGATCTTTCAACGCATTCTTGAAACTTATTCTGGCCTGCTGGGTATTCGCTCGCACGCCATGCTTTTCGACGACTATACCATTCGCCTGGCCGATACTTTTACCCCTAATCTGGTTTACACAACGGTCACCGGCCTGCAGGCCGCCCAAATCGAAACGCTCATCGCAGAAAACCGATTACCCAACCGCCAGAGCGCCATCCAGGGAACCGGCCAGGTGGTTCTCGCTCAGGCACTTCAAAACCCCGACCCCACCTTTTCTTTTGAAGGCAACCTGGATCCAGAAAGTGAGCCTGACCCATGGGGTGAAATCGGTGGCGTTGCCTCAATGACAGAAAAACCCTGGAAGGTGGTATACATTCAGGCAGACTTTAATGATGCTACCATCCGAGATCCTCACATTCGTGTGGCTACACTCGTTGCCACTATTCTATCTCTCTTAGTGGGTTTCATTTCTGTCGGTGTTTCCAATTACCTGAGCGCGCCCATTACCAGCCTCACCCGTACTGCGCAGAAAATTTCTCAGGGTGATCTGGAAACCCGCACAAACATTCTCGGCGCCGATGAATTTGGTACCCTGGGTAGAGCTTTTAACCAGATGGCTGATCAGCTCCGGGCTTTCATCACCGACCTTGAGAATCGTGTGGCCGAACGTACCCAGGAAATCACCCGGCGTAATGAAGCCCTGATGTACCGCTCTCGTCAGCTTCAAACCGTAGCAGAAGTAGCGCGCAGTATCGTCACTTCACAGGAACTCCAGCCCTTACTCAACTCAATCACCCAACTCATCAGTGAACGTTTTGGTTTCTACCACGTCGGGATTTTCTTGTTAGATGACGCCAGAGAATTTGCCGTGTTGCGGGCGGCCAATTCAGAAGGAGGGCAGCGAATGCTTGCCCGCCACCACCGTTTAGGAGTGGGTAAAACCGGTATCGTAGGATATGTGACCGGCACTGGTAATCCCAGAATTGCCACCGATGTAGGTGAAGACTCAGTATTTTTCGATAACCCTGATCTTCCATTAACCCGTTCCGAAATGGCTCTTCCATTGAAGGTAAACGATGAAGTGATTGGTGCGCTTGATATTCAGAGTATCGAACCTGACGCCTTTTCGCAAGAAGATGTAGAACTCTTTGCTACCCTGGCAGACCAGATTGCAGTTGCCATCTATAACAACCGTCTCTATACCGACACCGCGCGGGCTCTGGCCGAAGCCGAGAACATTCACCGTCAGTACTTACGCCAGGAATGGGAAACCCATCTGACCCGTCAAAAAATCCGCGCTTATCAATATACGCCTCAGGGGCTCATCCCTGCTGAATCCGAACCCCTTCCTCAGACTCTGGCCCTGAATAGCGATGAACCTCTGGTGCTCAAAGAGCAACTGCCCGATCAAACCACGCGTACTATTCTGGCAGTGCCCATTTCGGTACGTGGAGAGGTAATCGGAGCCATTCGCGTTGAAGATACTGCTGAACGTCAATCCTGGTCGGACGATGAATTGCAGGCAGTCAGAGAAGTTGCCCAGCAGGTAGGTATTGCACTTGAAGCGGCACGCTTACTGGAAAGGACCGTTCAACGTGCTGAGCGGGAAAAGAAAGTTCTCGAAATCACCGGTAAAATTCGTGCCACCAACGATCCTCAGGAAATGCTGGAAATCGCTGCGACCGAATTACAGAAAGCTCTGGGGGCAACTCATACACAAATTTACATTCGCAATGCCGATCAACCGGTTTCCGATGATGGAAACGGCCGCGGACCTCATGGAAAAGACGAACTTTGATTCAACCGCTTCGGAGGGATTGAAATGAGCTGCATAATTGCGATTGCCAATGAAAAAGGCGGCGTAGCAAAAACCACAACCACCCTGTCTCTCGGGGCTGCTCTGGCCGAAGCTGGTTCGAGTGTATTGGCCATCGATCTGGATGCCCAGGCCAACCTCACCATGGCTTTGGCACTTCAATCAGAAAATGGACATCGAACTTCAGCGAGTATGCTGTTGGAAGATAAACCCGGTCAGAATCTGGTGCTGAAAACTGCTGTCCCTGGCCTGGACCTGATTCCAGCTTCTTCCAGCCTGGGTCTGGCCGAACGCTTCCTCCCAATCCGGTCCGGGTATGAAGTTATTTTACGCAACGCTCTGCAACCGATCAGTTCCAGATATGATTTTATTCTGATGGATTGTCCGCCTTTTCTGGGTGCTATTACCACCAACGCTCTAACCGCGGCTAATCTGTTAATCATGCCCACTCAGGCTGAGTTCTTTTCCATCCATGCCCTCCGAAATATGATGACCCTGATCCGAAAAGTTCGCCTTAATGGCAACCCGAACCTGACTTACCGGCTCCTTTTAACCCTCTTCGACCGTCGCAACCGCATCCATCGCACTTTAAGTGAGCAGCTCCGCACCACCTTTGGCAACGGTGTATTAGATACCGTCATCGAAGTTGATACCCGCCTGCGTGAAAGTGCTATTGCTGGTGTGCCGGTGCTGATCCACGCACCGAAAACTCGTTCCGCTTTTCAATACCGCGCCCTGGCACAGGAGATCAAAGCCTATGTCCAAGAAACAATTTCACAACCGGCTTAATTCTCTCTTCTCAAACCTGAATGAGGTCGTGGATACTCCTGCGCCGGGGGCCAGCTCTCAGGATGTCACCTCGCCATCAGGGTGGCACTGGACCGCAGACCAGAACCTTCGCTATCTTTCTTGTTCTGCTGAAATTGCGAGTCTGGGGTTTTCTCCACAGGATTGGATCCACCAACCGGCAGATGAATTCATGCTCGATCCATCCTCGATAGAAGCCGTAAAGCGTTTATTCCAGGCAAAAGAATTCCCTTCTGAATCGGAAATCTCCATCCGCGATGCCTCCGGTAATTGGAGAAAAGCCCGCTTCGTCATTCTCCATGCGCCTGTGAATGGTGAAAGCGAAGCATGGCGTGGCATCATCCAGCTCATCCAGGAAACTCAATCTGAAAAGCGAACACTTCGTTCTCCATCCTCACCAGAAAGAGCAACTGCATCATCCATTCCCTCACCTGCCACCCTTCCCATTCGTTCCCGGCCATCCAGTGGAACTCATAGCAGGCAGAATGCCCTGTCTTCTGCTTTCGCGCCGCGAACACCTGCCGGAAAGCTCAGTCTCAAAGAACGACAGATGAAAGTCATTCACGGCAGAGAAGACCACCCCGCAACAATTGCCGTGCCAGTGAATGTTACCGATATGGGTGATATGCTCATTGAAGTCGTAGATGAGGCTGAAAGACGCACCTGGAGCGAAGACGAACAGCAAATGGTGATGGACGTGGCCACCCAGCTCAGCCTGGCGCTGGAAAATGCCCGTCTTTACCAGGCCGCCCAGCAGGAACTCGCCGAACGTATGCGCGCTGAAGAAGTCATTCTTCATCGCAACCGCGACCTCGCGATGCTTAACCAGATCGGTCAGCGCCTCACCGGTCTCACCTCACGGGATGCCATTTTTAACACCCTGGCTGAAATGGCCGGGCAGGTACTCGACGACCGCAACCTCTATATTTGCATTCTGGACCACAACACCCATCAACTAAGTTTTCCGGTCTATCGTGAGTATGGCATCAATCGGCAGGTCGCAAGCCGTCCTGCCGCGAATGGGCTTCCAGAATATCTTATGGCTTCCCGCTCCCCTCTGTTGATCACACACCAGGCCGGGCAGCGGCTGGCAGAGCTTGGAATCACTGTCGAGAATCGGGTACCTGCTTCTCTGATTGGTATTCCCATCTCCATGGGGGCTCATCAAAGTGGTGCACTGGTGATTCAAGATTTTGACCAGGAAAATGCCCCTCAATTTGATGAAGTTCACCTTGAGTTGTTATCAACCGCTGCTGCACAGGCCGCCACAGCCCTCGAAAATGCCAATCTCTTCCAACAAATGCAGGAAGCCCTGAAAGCCATTGAGAACCGCGAGCGTTACCAGGCTGGCGTTGCCCGCGCGGTGGCCACCCTTTCAGAGTTAGGCACCCAGGCTCTTGGAGATGTACTGCGATACCTGGGACAGGCATCGCAGGCCAATCGGGTTTACCTGCTTCATTATGAAGAGAGCTCACAGAGCTGGCAATTGGGTGAAGATTGGACCTCCCCCCTGGTCGCTTATTTGTTCGACCGAAGCAAGATCCATCAGATCAACCACGAAGTATTCAGTTCCCTCATACCCAACCTTCGCATCGATGGCTGGGCTCTTCCGCTATCTTCCGATCAGGCGGAAAACGCACAGCACTTCTTCTCCTCCCAAAATATCCAATCCGTCCTCATTCTCTCCATCTCAGGAAGCTCTACCACTCCAGACTTACTACTCTTTGAGCAAATCGACCAGCAGCGTCAATGGCAAAGAGATGAAATCAACCTGCTGCGCGTGGCCGCTGACGCCATTGCCAACACCTACATCCGCGAAAACCTGCTTGCCCAGCTGCGCGCCAACCTGGACGAAACAGAAAGCCTCTACAACGCGAGCAACCGGCTGGCCATTTCCAATGACTTCCAGGAAATGCTTGCAGCGGTCATCAATGGCGTGAAACCCGCCGAAATTAACCGCGGTGTGATGCTCCTCTTTGATGTCGATGCATACAACAAAGTCTCCAGGATTTCTGTCCAGGCAAACTGGTATAGCGGGCACGGCACGCCTCCACCTCCCGTGGGAGTGGAGCTTCCCAGACCCATCTACGACAAGCCATTACAAAATTCCTCCCAGGCTTTTTACGAAGACATTCGTGAAGCCCTTATGGATGAAGCCATGCGGCAGGAACTCCTGCGGCAGAACGTCACTTCACTCTGCATCCTGCCAATGATCTCCGGGAAGCGGCAAATCGGCGCCTTGCTCCTTGAAGGTGAACGCCGACATATCTTTACCAACCGTGAGAAACGCCTTCTGCCGCCTCTGGTTGACCAGTTGACCATCGCCGTTGAAAACCTTCGCCTGTTTGAACAAACTCAGACAGCCCTGGCAGAGACTGCCCTTCTCTATAACATCACCAGCGGTATTGCTCAGGCTCAGGAACCCGAGGATATGGTGTCCCTGGTGGTTAACAATGTTCTCCCGCGCGGTGCCGATTGCTGTTTTCTTTTCCTTGCCGATCTCAATGAAGATGGAGAAATGACCGGGGTTGAAGTGAGTGGCTTTTATGACAGCATGGGCAAACTCGATTTAAAGGGAACCCGCTTCGACATTCAGGAATTACCGGTGATTCGTATCCTCCCGGAAGAAGGTCTGGCAGTGAGCAACCTCGAGGACCCCGTCATCGACCGGGCCACCCGTCTCACGCTGGAGCGTCACCACATCCAATCCGCATGCTTCGTTCCCATGAGAACTGGCGGGCGCAGCATTGGCGCCCTCGCAGCCACGGCCAGAGCCAGCCTTAACTTCGATCCGGCTGATGTGCGGTTATTCCGTACTGTGGCGAACGGTGTTGCAGTTGCGGTTGAAAAACAACGCCTGCTCCGAGAAGCTCAACGGCGCGCTCTGGAACTTCAAACGGCTTCCGAAATCGCTCGTGATACAACAAGCACCCTCGCACAGGATGTGCTCCTCTCGCGGATGGTCAATCTGCTGGTGCAAAGGTTTGGTTTTTACCACACCTCCATTTACCTGGTGGATCCTCAATCTCAATTTGCAGTGATCCGGGAGGCCACTGAGCCAGCCGGTACAGAACTCAAACGGCGCGGTCATAAGGTGGCTATTGGCTCCCGTTCAGTGATTGGTACGGTTGTCGCTTCGGGGCAACCTTTGATTCTCAACGATGTGGCTTCATCAGACCTGTTTGTCCCCAACTCCCTGCTCCTCCAGACTCGAGCAGAAATTGGGCTCCCCCTCAAAGTGGGTGATCGGATTATCGGTGCCCTCGATATTCATGCAACTAGTACCAACGCATTCTCGAAAGACGATGTATTTGTCCTGGGTATCCTGGCCGACCAGATTGCCATTGCCATAGAAAATGCCCGCGCCTACGAACTCTCGCAGAAAGCCATCGAAGATATGCGCGAGGTTGATCGGGTTAAAAGCCAGTTCCTGGCTAATATGAGCCATGAATTGCGTACCCCCCTGAACTCCATTATTGGCTTCTCCAGAGTTATCTTAAAAGGAATTGACGGCCCCATCAATGAGCTTCAAACTCAGGATCTGACCGCAATCTACAATTCTGGCCAGCACCTTCTGATGCTCATCAACGATATCCTCGACCTGTCCAAAATCGAAGCCGGTAAAATGGAGCTGTCTTTCTCCGATGTCAATCTACTTGATCTGATCAACTCGGCTATGTCCACAGCTGTTGGGCTTGTCAAGGATAAACCCATTAAACTTCTTACCAACCTGCCCGATAGCCTGCCCCTTGTGCGAGCCGATGCCATTCGCGTGCGCCAGGTATTGATCAATTTCCTTTCTAATGCCGCTAAATTCACAGAAGAAGGCTCTATCACCGTAGAGGCCTGCCAGCAATTAAGCCCCGACGGAAAACCAGAAGTCATGGTTACTGTCACCGACACAGGCCCCGGCATTGCCCCTGAAGATCAGTCTAAACTTTTCCTGCCTTTCTCTCAGGTAGACGATTCTCCCACCCGCAAAACCGGAGGCACAGGGCTGGGCCTTTCGATCTGCCGTTCCCTCATCGAACTCCATGGCGGCAGGATTGGTCTGCTCTCCAGTGAGGTGGGGAAAGGGAGTACTTTCTTCTTCACTTTACCCTTACCCGTCACCGAGAGTGCTCCAACGGCTTCACCTCTCAGCGAAGGATATACTGTGCTGGCCATCGATGACGATCTGCAGGTCATTCATCTTTATGAGCGTTATCTACAACCTCAAGGATATCAAATTATTCCGCACACCAACCCGCGCACCGCAGTGGAGCGGGCAAAAGAGGTGAAGCCATTTGCCATCACGCTTGATATTATGATGCCCGAAATGGACGGCTGGCAGGTGATGAAGGCCCTTAAGAACGACCCTGAAACCCGGAATATCCCGATTGTCGTCTGCTCCATTCTTGAGGAAGAAGAAAAAGGGTTTAATTTAGGTGCAGCCGATTACCTGGTCAAGCCCTTCCTTTCTGAAGACCTTCTCAATGCTCTCAATCGTTTGAATTTCACCGGAGAAATCAAAAACATTCTGGTAATCGACGATGATTCAGAAGACCTTCGGTTGGTTCAAAAGATGATCGAAGCGAATGATCGCTTCCATGTGCAGCTGGCTCAAGGCGGAGAGGCGGGCTGGGAAAGCATTCAGCAAAATGTCCCCGACGCAATCATTCTCGACCTCTTTATGCCTGGTCTCAATGGATTCGACTTGCTCGCCAGACTGCGCAGTGCAGAGCTTTATCAGAACATTCCGGTTATTATTCTCACCGGTGCAGACTTAACCCCCGAACAACATAAGGAACTGGAAGACTTTGGGCACGGTTTGTATTCCAAGGGATTTCTACGCGAAAAAGAATTGCTCAATACGCTTGAATCTGCCCTGCGCCAGTTCCGTTCTAATAGAAAGGTATCCTGATTCTTATTTATGTCAAACTCTTTCATCGTAGAATGCCTTGACTGCGGAAACCGCTCTTCTTTTTCCATTGCTCAACCGGCTTGCCCGGCTTGTGGAAGCCTGTGGCGCGAAGCCCGGTACGACCTGAATGGTCTGAAGAACCGTCTTTATGATCTTGTTAAACAACGCCCGTTTGATATCTGGCGTTATCAGGAACTTCTCCCCCTTTCCGCCCCCAATCGCTCCATTTCTCTGGGAGAGGGCGGCACACCTCTGATCCATGCAACCAACCTTGGCATGATGCTTGGGAACCCTAATCTGTTCATCAAGGACGAACGCCAGGGCCCAACCGCCTCTTTCAAAGACCGGCAGGCATCCATCACGGTAGCCGCATTGAAAGAAGCAAACATTCATGAGTTCGTGATCGCCTCTACCGGGAATGTAGCCATTTCGTATTCTGCTTACGCCGCCCGGGCTTCCATTAAACTCTGGGCTTTTCTCACCAGCCTGGTACCGGCGGCTAAAATGCGCGAAGTGGCCATTTACGGAACCCAGGTGATCAAAATTACAGGCTCATACGATCAGGCCAAGCAGGTCGCGTCCGATTTCGCCAGACAACGCGGTTTGAGTATTGATCTGGGAGCCCGGACCCTCACCTGTATTGAGTCTATGAAAACCATCGCGTATGAAGTGGCAGAACAACTGGCACATTTACAGCCCTCGTCGTCCGGTCCCTGGCGGGCTCCAGACTGGTATATTCAGGCCGTCTCGGGGGGCATGGGTCCCATTGGCGTTCTCAAAGGTTTCAGAGAATTGTACGATATGGGACTGATCGATAAAGTCCCCAAAATTGCCGCCATTCAGGCTGAGGGGTGTGCGCCCATGGTTCATGCATGGAAACAAAATAAAGACACTGCTACCCCCGTGCAACATCCTCAAACCCTAATCGCCACTCTGGCTACTGGTAATCCGGGGCGCACTTACTCACTTCTCAGACAAAAAATGCTTGAGAATTCAGGTGGTACCATCGAAAGTGTTTCTGATGCTGAGGCTTTTCGTGCCATGCATTACCTGGCAAAGATGGAAGGATTCTCAGTAGAACCGGCAGCTGCGGTTGCCTTCGCCGGGCTGGTTAAACTCGTTCGTAATGGTGTCATCGCTCCCCACGAAACCGTGGTGATTAACTGCACCGGCCATACCATGCCCATTGAACGGAATATCCTCGGCGAGGGATGGTCTCGCGAGGTGACACTTCCCTCTTCCATGGAAGAAGGGAATGAGGAAGGCTTGCTGGCAGCCCTTACTAAGGTTTCTGTCGACCGTTTCCCAAGAATTGCCATCGTTGACGATAATCCCGATGTCCGCCGGCTCATTCGTAGAATTCTGCAAACCCAGGGAAACTACACCCTCTTTGAAGCCACCAACGGACGTGAGGCGCTTACCATCGCCAAAAATGAGCGCCCCAACCTGATCATCCTTGACCTCATGATGCCCGAAATGGACGGCTTCTCGGTCATTCAGGAGCTCGAAAAAGACCCGGAGACGTCTCAAATTCCGGTCATCGTGGTAACCGCAAAAGAATTAACCCCAGCCGAGAAAGATCGCCTTCGCGGCCACATTCAAACCCTGATGCAGAAAGGCGATTTTCTGAGCGACGAGCTACTCGATGAAGTTCGCGCACTGCTTGGGTAGCACACCCGGGGAATACGGCTCATGCGAACCAGTGCACATCATCAGGGAATTACAGCGGCGCTGGCTTCGGCTGTCTTCCTTGGCTCAGTACCCATTCTCGGAAAAGTAGCTATCCTTTCTGGTTTTTCTCCACTGGCGGTTATTGCCTTACGGAGCGGCATCGCTGTAATTTTAATGAGCATCGCCATGCTGTTCTGGATGCGGCCCTTTTTTTACATTTATCCAGTAGGATTAATCGGTTGTCTCCTCGCCGGAATGATTAATGGGGTAGGGTCGATTCTGTACTATACCGCTCTCGGTCGCCTTGAAGCAGGAATCGGCCAGATGCTTTATTCGCTTTATCCCCTCTTTGTTGCTCTCTGGTTACTCCTTGACCGTCAAACCATCACGCGTCTTACTGCCTTCAGGTTAGGATTATCTATCCCGGCAGTGATGCTTCTTTTGGTGCACCCGACCCGGGCAATCGACCTGGCCGGATCCATGATGATGATCGGTTCGGCAGCTTTGTATGCCCTTCATCTTCTCATCAACCAGAGAATTCTAATCGATGTACCCGCACCAACGGTCACGTTTTATACCCTGCTCAGTATGGCCGCCACCGTAGAAATTGCCTTCCTCATCTTCGATCACCACCTCCCTTCTCCTCAGGTAGCCTGGTGGGCAGCCTTCGCCATGGCATTGATCACTTTCCTTTCCAGGATTACATTATTTATGGGGGTAAAAAAGCTGGGCGGGTTACAAACCTCCTTGCTCGGGCTGAGTGAGGTTTTACTGACCGTATTTCTTTCTATTGCATTTCTCGGAGAACATTTTAGCCCTCAGCAATGGTTGGGTGCCGCTTTGCTGGCAATCAGCCTGCTTTTGGTTGGACTGGATAAAATTCCGCCTCAAAAAAGAGCCGGTACCGGTTGGCTTTCCTGGCTCAATCCCCCGTCCATTCCCGCCTCCGAACCACCCTGGAACTCTCAGCTTTGATCATGCGGGAACTCAATCATATACCCTGAACCTCTCACGTTTTTAATCCATTCCCCCCATCCCGGAATCAGGGTCATCTTTTGTCTTAACCGGCTCACAACTGGCCTTAAAATACGTGCCGCCTCTTCATTATCCACATGGTAGCCCTGGCAATGCTTGACCAGTTCGGAGTGAGGGATCACTTCACCCAGATGCGTCATTAAAATTCCCAGGAGACGCGCTTCGGTTGGTGTCAGGTTGATTTCTCCCTCCTTCCAGCAAACCACCCGTTTAGCCAGGTCTAAAGTGGTTCCACCCGGCAGGGAAAAAAGGTTAGTCTTTCTGCTATGTGAAGAACCACCCGAATCGCCCGCCCGCCTGGCATCTAAAGCCTTCTCAATACTTGCAATAATTTGCTCCGGAGAAACCGGCTTCAGCATGTAATCATGAACTCTGAAACGCAGGGCCTGGATTGCCGAATCCAGAGACCCGTGCGCCGTGAGGACAATCACCTGGAGGCTTTGGAGCCTGTCCACCACCGCGCGAAGTACGTCAATCCCTCCCATGCCGGGCATCCGCAGATCAAGAAGCATTACATCAAATGGTTCACTTTCCAGTACCTGAACCGCCTGTTCACCAGAACTGACTGCCTTAATTTCATGCCCTTCCAATCGTAGAATATCTGCGAGTGAAGTTCGGGCAATTTCTTCATCGTCAACGACCAGGATCTTTGCCATAGGATCCTTCCTTGGGTTGAACAGGCAGTTGAACCGCAAAACACGCTCCCTCACCATGCCGGCCCGGAACCAGAGCCAACTGCCCCCCATGAGCCTCTACGATTGTATAACTGATCGACAACCCCAAACCCGTACCGTGGCTTTTTGTACTGATAAAGGGCTCAAATAACCGATTCTGTACCTCTGCAGGGATCCCCCGCCCGGAGTCTTCAATAGTCAGCGTAATATCCTCACCTTGTTTCGATAACTCCACCCATATTTTTTTCGTCATCTGATTCTCAACTGCATCCATCCCATTTAAGAGCAGGTTAAAAACCACCTGTTGTAATTGGTCTTTGACTCCAAACAGCAGTATGGGCTCATCGGGAAGAGAAAGCTCCAAATCAATATTTGCGCTGATCAGCTGAGCCTGGAGTAAATGGGCTACCCTCTCGATCACTCCATTCAAATTGACCATCTCTTTCTCAGTCGTCCCGGGCCGATAAAAATCCAGCATGTGTCGGACGGCATTGACCAACCTTTCCACTTCTGTCACCGTCATAGAAAGGTAATTGCTCCGCTGGTTATCGCTGATATCTTCACGCATTGCAAGGTGCAAACAATTACGTACCGATTGTAAGGGGTTGTTAATTTCATGAGCCATTGAAGCCATAAGCCGGCCCACAGCGGCCATTTTTTCCGCCTGAACCAGGGCCCGTTGAGATTCTTCCACCTTCCTGACATATTCTTTTAAATCGGTGTACAGTCGCGCATTTTCCATCGCGACAACCGACTGCCTTGCAAGGATCGTTAACAATTCAAGTTCTGATTCCCTGAACACCGGGGTGTGCATGTTTCTCGCCACAATAAACAGGTATCGTTGTTGATTGCGCAGAACCGGGGCAACCATCATCGAAGACCACCCCAGGCTTCTTAGATGGTTTTGAACAACCGGATCACTCTCTTCCTGGATATTCACAGCGGTTTCAGCCTGGCATTCCTGAGCGAAACGGACCAACCCTGCCCACGCCGGTGTTGCAACCGGGTCTGGAATGTTCCGCGAGATCAGCAACTGCCCCTCTTGGCCTGCCTGAGATGAATGAAAAACCCCCACATGGTGCGCCTGAAAGGTCTCCATCAGGGTGTCAGGCACCAGCGTTTCCAGCACCCGGGGATTGGTTTCGGAGAGAAGAGTCTCACTGATATCAAACAGAGGACGCAGTGCCTGTGCCCGGGCAGCCTCTTCTTTCTGTTTCCGATCAAGCATAACCCTTTGAACCGCCTGAACCAGATCCGCAGTGTTTTCAAAGGGCTTCAAAATCAAGCCATCCACGCCTTTATAAAGTGCCTGAACCGCAGTATCTACTGTTCCAAACCCCGTCATGACCAGAACCGCCAGATCCGGGTAGATCTGGCGTGCACGCTCGATCAGTTCGAATCCATCCATGACCGGCATGCGAATATCGGCAAGGAGCAAGTCCACTTTCGTTTCATTGAGGATTTTTAACGCCTCAATCGGATCAGTTGAAGCCAGGACACTGTATGAAGCCCGTTCCAGCAAGCGCTGACATAATCGCACAATACTGCGATCATCATCTACGATAAGCACAGAGGCACCCGGCATACGCTCTCCTGGTCAACCGTTTAGAAGATATCCAACCCCCCACGCAATAGTAATCATATCTGACCTTATTATTGCTTAAAACATCCTCGAAAAGCAAGCTTATCCATTGGAGAACAGGGAACCGTCAAATTATCTTGCACACAGATAAATTGACTGCCTTATAAATCAACCAACCCCCAAATCGCCTTTAACAAAAAGGCCGCTTTACGGCGGCAGGAGTGCGCTGGGTGGGAGTTGAACCCACACGCCTCGCGGCACATGGCCCTCAACCATGCCTGTCTGCCAATTCCAGCACCAGCGCAGGAGTGGATGTATTATAATCCGGTCTGTAGGGTTGTCAAGCAAATTAACCATTTTTTTGATAGAGAGGGAAAGCATGTCCATCATTCTTGACGCAATGGGAAGTGACCATTACCCCATTCCCGAAATAGAAGGAGCTATCGCCGCCGCCAGAGAATTTAGGGAAGAAATTATCCTGGTCGGGAACGAAACTCAGATCCTGCCCAGGCTTAAAGAATTCAATGCTGAAAATCTGCCCCTTCGGGTTGTACATGCTCCCGACGTTCTGGAAATGACCGACAAGCCCGTTGAGGGAACACGCGCCAAACCCAACAATTCGATGGCTGTCGGTCTTAAGCTTCTCAAAAACGGTGAAGGCAGCGCTTTTGTCACTGCTGGGAACACAGGTGGAGCCATGTTTAACGCCACTCGAATCCTTCGCCGTATTGAGGGAGTTGAGCGCCCCGCTCTTACCGCAATCTTCCCCACTCGAAAAGGCCAGTGCGTGGTATGCGATATTGGCGCCAATGTAGATTGTCGTCCTGAGTTTTTAGTTCAATTTGCCTACATGGGAAGTCTGTATGCTGAGAAGATCCTGGGCGTTCCATCTCCTCGTGTTGGGTTACTGTCTAATGGCGAAGAATCCATGAAAGGCAACGCCCTGGTGCACGAAACGCACGAACTACTTCAACAGACCCCCCTGAACTTTATTGGGAATGTTGAGCCGAAAGAGCTTTTCCAGGGCGAAGTTGACCTGGTGATCACCGATGGCTTTACCGGAAACATTCTGTTAAAATCATCCGAAGCAGTAGCGAAGCTTCTCGTAGACATCCTTCGTGAAGAGTTGCGAGCCACTCCTCTGCGCACCCTTGGGGCACTGCTGGCCAGACCCGCCTTTGGAAAACTGCGAAAAATGATGTCTCCTGAAGAAGTTGGCGCAGCCCCCCTGCTGGGCGTCGATGGGCTTGTCTTCATTGGCCATGGCAGGTCAAATGCCCGCGCCATTTACAGTGCCCTCCGCCTGGCACGTCAGGCTGTTCAGCTAGACCTGCTGGGGGCTCTGCGTCAGGAAATTAAGCTCAGGCTGAACAGCTCATCCACTGAAATCAATCCATCTCTTTCTTAATCTGTCGGGGAAATTAACATGAAAATCATCATTGACAAAAAGAAAGTTGCTCGATACCGGAAAATCGGCCAGTATACCTCACTGGTTGCTCTTGCCATCCTTCTCGGAGGGTTTATCCTTGCTGTAACTCAAATTGTAAAGACCTTCCAGAGCACCGACCCGGTTCCAGTCATCGACGATCGTATGCTTACCTACTCATATATCGCCATGTTCGTTGGGCTGATTCTGACCCAGATCAGCCTTTACTTTGGAAATCGGTGGGGCCGAAAAGAAACCATCGATCAGGCGATTTCCGACAGCCTGAAAGGCCTGGATGATCGCTTCATTCTTTATCATTACACAGCCCCTGTCCCTCATTTATTGGTAGGGCCAGCAGGCGTCTGGATTATCGCCCCCATGTATCAGGCCGGGAAGATCACTTATGATGGAAAACGATACCGACAATCGGGCGTAAAATTCTTCTCCCGCCTGTTCGGCCAGGAAGGGATTGGCCGACCTGATCTTGAAGCCGAAAGTTATCGAAGCGATTTATTACGGTTTATTAAAAAGAGTGGCAAGGATCAGGAGGTTATTCATCCTGAGGTGGTCATTGTATTTACCAATCCCAAAGCCAGTCTCGAAGTCCATGATGCTCCCTATCCCACACTCCCTGCCTCAAAGCTCAAGGATTTTATCCGCCGTAAGACCAAGGAAATGATGGTGCCTCCGGCCAAAGTCCAACCCCTGATCGAATCCCTCCCCCAGGGTGAGTAAAATCAAGACCGGCGCGCTCAAATCAGCGCGCCGGTCCTGATATCATCCTTTTTTGGATGCCTTTTTACCCGCCTTCAACAACCGAATTTCATCCGGTCTTAAAAACCGCCACTCTCCTGGCTTCAAGTCTCCAAGAAGCAGGGTACCAATTCGCACACGGATAATCCTGGTAACATAGAGGCCGGTTTGCTTTCCCATTTCGCGAATCTGCCGCTTCCGGCCTTCTCGAAGGATCACCCTTAACCAGGCCCCTTTCCCGTCTATGGTTTCCAGCCTGACCTGGGCCGGGGAAGTTCGATATCCATCTTCGAGCACCACTCCGTGCCGCCAGGCTTCTAGTTGCCGTTCATCCGGGCGCGAGGAAACCTGCACACGGTACTCCTTTTCATGACCATATCTCGGGTGCGTCAGCAAGTTGGCCAGCTCTCCGTCATTGGTCAACAGAATCAATCCCTCGCTCTCATAATCCAGCCGCCCAACCGAAAATAAGTGACCCGGAACCGGCACCAGATCACGTACCGTCTTCCTCGGATCATGGTGTGTTTCCACATCAGATAATACCCCTTGAGGTTTATGCAGAGCAATATATACCGGCGGTGGTTGAGCAGGAATTTTTTGTCCATCCACCTGAATCATATCTTTCGCCGGATCGGCTTTCGAACCAATACTGGCTACCTGCCCATTGACCCTGACTCTCCCAGCCAGGATCAAGTCCTCGCAGGCACGCCGTGATCCGAAACCTGCACGCGATAAAATTTTTTGCAATCGTTCTTCCATAAATATCTTTCCTGATCTCTCTATTCCATTTCCGAATCGCAACAATGAACTTAACTTAATCTTTCAATATTCCATTTTCCGCGGTCGGTAGTTCATCCTCACTCGGAACATCATAAGGTGGAAGATCCTGAATTGACCCCAGGCCAAAGTATTGTAAAAATTCACCCGTTGTTCCATAGAGAATGGGCCGCCCCGGGCTATCCGCTCGCCCCACCTCCTGGATCAGTCCCTTGCCCAGTAAACTTTTAACCACCCCATCACTGTTAACCCCCCGGACAGCATCGATTGCTGGCCGGGTAACCGGTTGACGATATGCGATGATCGCCAGGGTTTCCAGAGCGGCACGACTCAGGCGCGCAGTCGCTTCCAGACCCAGGAAACGCTCGATGGTTTCAGAAAACTGCGGAGCGGTAGTTAGCTGAACCCGGCCAGCGTGCCATTGAATCCTCAACCCGCGCCCATTCTGATACTCTTCATCCAGTGCCCGCAGGTAAGTTTCAACATCGGTGACCGAAAGCGACAGAACCTCGGCCAGTTGTTGAGGATGAACCGGCTCCGGAGCCACAAAAAGCAAAGCTTCAAGGATCCCCAGGTATGTTTGCGGATCGGTAGGATTGTTTTCACTCATGCTATAATTGCTTCGTTCACAAACCGAATCGATACCATCCATAAGGTTGAATTTTAAGGACAGGACATGAAACCAATTCTCTTCTTATCGGTACTCCTGCTATCTACAGGGCTGGCGTGTTCTCTACCCATCCGAACAGCCCAACCTCCATCAACAACCATCATAGCCTCTGGAGAAGCCGCCGCCGAACTCGAGTCAAATGTAGCCACCGCTGTAGCTCAATTAGAACAAACCGGCACAGCCTCTCTCACCATTACTGAAAATCAGCTCACTTCTTATCTGGCCGAAAAACTGGCCTCCCAGCCCGATTCGCCCATTCAAAACGCCCAGGTCAGACTCGAAAACGGATCCATCCAGCTGACCGGACAGATGAGTGTGAGCTCTCTCACAACCGATCTCTCGCTCACCATGCAACCATACATCGACCAGGGGAATCTTCAGGTCACCATCCAGGACGGGAAAATCGGTTCTCTTCCAATCCCCGACGCAACCTTGAAGACCCTCACCCAAACGATTAACCAGGAAATGCCCGGATTGGTCACCTTCCATGGTCAACAATTTAAACTTGAATCGATTACCATGGAAAACGGCAGTATGACGTTGAAAGGCATGCTTCCATGAAAGAGGCATTCCCTCCTCACAAGACTTCCTGATTATACTCGGTTTATGAGCACTCTTGCGGGCTTTGAACCATCTTCATTTTCCCCGCTTAGAAGGATTAAAGGGTACCTTCTGGCTTTCCTGGCCTGTTTGTTTTTTAGTATATTCCTCAGCGGTTGCGTCGCAGTAGAGAGTCGCGCGGCTGGTAACCTGACCATCCCCATCCAGGTAGATGGCCAGCAGATTTCAGTTTCTGTGCCAGTTGGAACAACCGTTCAGGGCGCTCTTGATCGGGCCGGCGTCACCCTGAATCAGCTGGACCGCATCGACCCCCCGGGTTACACCGTCCTCACAGAAGGACAATCCATTCGGGTCATTCGAGTAAAAGAAGAGTTCCAGCAGGAAGAAGTGGTTCTCCCCTTTGAAAGCCAGATCGTTCAGAATGAGTCTTTACCCGAGCAACGAGAAATGATCATCCAGACCGGGAAAAATGGTCTTCTACAGCGCACGTATCGCATTGTGTACGAAGATGGGCAGGAAGTGTCTCGCTCTATTTTCAAAGAAGAACGTCTGGTAGAACCCAAAGCCGAGATCACCATGATCGGGGTGCAAAAACCTTTCACTCCCTATCCCATTCCCGGCAGGCTGGTCTACCTTGCGGGTGGTAATGCCTGGGTTATGGAAAAATCAACCGGTGAGCGCAGGCCTGTCGTCACTACCGCGGACCTCGATGGTCGGGTCTTTTCTCTATCGCCAGACGGTAACTGGCTGCTCTTTACCCGAAAGTCTTCACGCCCCGCCAGCGAAGAAATCAACACCCTCTGGATGATCAACCTGGAACAAGAAGACACCCGGCCAATTGCTTTGCGGGTGAGTAATATCGTCCATTTTGCCGATTGGGTTCCCGGACAGGGGCTCACCATTACCTACTCCACAGTAGAACCGCGCACCACAGCCCCCGGCTGGCAGGCCAACAACGACCTTTTCATTGCCCGTTATGCCCCTACCGGAATGATCCTGGAAACGGAAAAAATTATCGAAGCCAATTATGGCGGAGCCTTAGGTTGGTGGGGAACACAGTTTGCCTGGTCTCCTGATGGAGAGTTACTGGCTTACGCCCAACCCGATCGGATTGGCCTCGTAGACCTGGAAACAAAATCCCTCAAACCCCTGGTAGATATAACCCCATACCAGACCCGCGCTGATTGGGCATGGGTCACCGGGTTGGGCTGGTCCCCCAATCATCAAGTGTTATACTTTAATTCTCATGCTCCTAAACCCGGCATGGAAAATGCAGAAAGCTCTCCTTATTTTGACCTTTCAGCCAGGCTGGTGAATAGTGGACTCACCCTCTCACTGGTTGAGAAGTCAGGCATGTTTGGCTACCCGGTAGCTTCTCCACGTTTGGCCGATGGCAGTTACATGGTTGCCTTCTTGATGAACGCATCACGCGAGCAGGGAGAAACAGGGCGATACTGGCTAACTGTCATCGACCGTGATGGCAGTAATCTGAAGCGCGTCTTCCCGGATGAAGGAAAGCTGGGTATAGAACCTCAGAAGGTAGTCTGGTCTCCTGCGCCAATGGAAGGAAATACCCCATGGATCGCCTGTATTTATCAGGGGAACCTTTTTCTAATCAACCCTGTCACCGGTGACTACCGCCAGATTACCGGTGACGGACTTATCGAAAAAATCGACTGGTGAAGAGGTAATTTTTTCATGCGCATTTTAATAACCGGCGCAGCCGGATTCCTCGGTTCGCATCTATGTGAACGCTTACTCAAAGATGGTCATCAGGTCGTTGGTATGGATAACTTTGTTACCGGTAGCCCGGATAACCTCACTCACCTCGCCGGAAACCCCAACTTCCTGTTTATTCGTCATGATGTCTCAAACTTCATCTTTGTACCGGGAAAAGTGGACGCCGTCATGCATTTTGCTTCACCGGCCAGCCCCAACCCGGCATCTCCTTACGGCTATACCAACCTGCCCATTCAGACCATGAAGGCCGGAGCCCTTGGCACCCACAACACTCTTGGGGTCGCCATTGCACACAGGGCACGGTATCTTCTGGCCTCAACCAGCGAGATTTACGGAGACCCGCTCGAGCATCCCCAGCGTGAAAGTTACTGGGGGCATGTCGATCCAATCGGGGTACGCTCAGTTTATGACGAGGCCAAACGCTTTGCTGAAGCACTCACCATGGCGTATCATCGTTACCATGGTCTGGATACACGCATTGTACGCATCTTTAATACCTACGGCCCGAGGATGCGTTTGGATGACGGACGCGTTGTCCCCAATTTCATCCAGCAGGCTTTGCGGCACGAGCCTCTTACAGTTTATGGAGAAGGAAACCAGACCCGAAGTTTCTGTTATGTCGATGATCTCATCGAGGGAATTATTCGCCTGCTCCTCTCCGACGAACACGAACCGGTCAACATCGGAAACCCCGTCGAGACCACGATCCTGGAACTTGCCCGAACGATCAATGAAATCATTGGAAATCCTTCAGGAATAGTCTACAAACCGGCTCTCAGGTTGGGAGATGACCCTCAACGAAGAAGGCCAGATATTACCCGTGCACGGACAATCTTAAAATGGGAACCCACCACCTCGCTTCACGAAGGCATTCAACGCACCATACCTTACTTCAAGCAAAAAATGGGGTTGGAATGATTCTTGCCAATCCTCAGGAAAGAATCCGCTTTTTACGTTTCGCCGTGGTCGGCGCAATTGGGGCAGTGGTTGATTTCGGTACCTTTAATTTGCTCGTTCAAACCCTCCCCATTCAGGCAGTATTTGCCAGCATGGTTTCTTTTACCGCAGCCGTAATCAGCAATTTTATCTGGAATCGTTACTGGACATACCCTGATTCGCGCAGTAAACGCCTCTCGCAGCAACTCGTCCAGTTCTTTCTGGTCAACCTGATAGGGCTTGGAATTCGTACTCCATTATTCGCCTATATGGAACGCATCCTGGTGCAATTGTTCCAGCGGTTTATTCCCCAGAGTTTCTTCCTCACACCGGTGTTTCTTGCCCATAACTTTGCCCTGGCCATAGCCGTACTGGTAGTTATGCTCTGGAATTTTTTTGCCAATCGCTTCTGGACGTATAATGATGTAAGCTAAGGAATGAGCGAAAAACCTGAGTACCAAGAATCCAGAGACGAAAATGTCGTTCACACGGTCAGGTCGCTGCGTGAGTTAATCGACATCGTCACTGGCAAGAATTTCCAGCCGAATGCCGAACCCGCCGACTCGGGTTTAGCCGAGATATTACCCTTCCCCTTTCTGGCCCTGGTCGGCCAGGAAGAAATGAAGCTGGCTCTTCTTCTCTCCATCATTAATCCGCTGGTCAACGGAGTCCTTCTCATCGGCCCCAGAGGAACAGGGAAAACCACAGCCGTTCGCAGCCTCATCCATCTCCTTCCAGATGTACAACGTTCCAACTGTTTTCTAGGATGTTTACCTGAAGATATAGAAACGGGCGGAATAGATGCTGTATGCCCCGATTGCGCCCGAAAATACGCCGAAGGTATCCCGCTTACCCGCCAGGATCGCGTTCGTTTAATCGAGCTTCCTCTCAATGCCACGCTGGAAGCTGTAATTGGAGGCATGGATGAAAATGCCCTCTCGCAGAACCGGATGCTTATTCGGCGCGGTATTCTGGCTCAGGCTGATCTCAATGTTTTGTATATCGATGAAGTTAATTTACTGGATAGCGCGATTATCAACGCCATTCTCGATGCCGCCTCAGCCGGCACCTACACTGTGAGAAACGAAAAATTCTCGGCTACTTACCGCTCTCGCTTCACCCTGATCGGTTCGATGAACCCGGAAGAGGGAAATTTGCGGCCCCAGATCATGGACCGCTTCGGCCTGCGTGTCCTCGTCAAGGGATTGGAAGATCATGAAGAGCGTCTGGAAGCATATCGCAGATCCCGGGCTTATCGGTTGAACCCTCGCGCCACGGTTCAACAATATCAGGAGGAAACCATGCGCGCCAGGGAAGAAATTATTGCCGCGAAAGAACTCCTTCCTTTTGTTGAGATCCCTCCCAAAGTGGCTCACTTGGGCATTCAAATGATCCGGCACCTGAATATCGACTCGATCCGCGCAGAAATCACCCTTCTCGAAGCCGCACGAGCCTTCGCAGCCGCCGATGCCCGAACGACGGTTTCAGAAGACGATCTGCGCATGGTCGCTCCGATGGCCCTTCGATTCCGACACTCTGAGTTCATGTTAAAATATTTTGAGGAACAGGAAAAAGAAGACGAAGCTCTTCAGAAATATATCGAGCAATGTCTTTCACATCCTGAAAACCCGCCTGAAGCATATCCTCCCACCCATAAAACTGATGAAAGCAAAGAGAAATGAAGCCCCGAACCATCAGCCACCGTGAAAGACTGGAAGTTTGCCTTTCCGGTCAGTTGCCAGACCGGGTACCGGTTGCCCTGTGGCGGCATTTCCCCGTAGACGATCAGACCCCCGATGGGCTTGCCGCCGCAACTGCCGCCTTCCAGCGCACGTATGATTTTGATTTAATCAAAGTCACTCCTTCTTCTTCTTTTTGCCTCAAAGACTGGGGAGCAGAGGATACCTGGCGAGGAAACCCGGAAGGCACCCGAGATTACACCCGCCGTGTTATCCAGCATCCTGAAGATTGGGGAAAACTTCCCTTTCTCGATCCGCTCAGTGGCCACCTGGGGGATCAAATCACCTGCCTTCGCATCCTCACCGCCGAATTTTCTCACCACACACCCATTGTTCAAACCATCTTCAGCCCGTTGGCGCAGGCAAAAAACCTGGTGGGGGGCGATAAATTGCTGGTTCACCTGCGCCAGTTCCCCGATGCCCTTCACTCCGGCCTGGAACGTATCACTCAGACTACCCTTCGGTTCCTTGAGGAAATTCGGAAAACGGGCATCGATGGCATTTTCTATGCCGTCCAGCATGCTCAACTGGGTATCCTGTCTCCTGCTGAATTTGACGCTTTTGGGCGTTATTACGATCTACGCCTGCTGGAAGCTGCTGAAGATCTGTGGTTAAACATCATTCACATCCATGGTAACGATATTATGTTTTCCAGGGTGCTGGATTACCCCGCAGCTATCATAAACTGGCACGACCGCCAGACCGCCCCATCGCTGGCAGAAGCTCGCCTTCAATGGAAGGGCGTCTTATGTGGGGGGCTACGACAATGGGAAACGATGGTCCTTGGTACACCCGATCAGGTGATCGAAGAAAGCCGTGACGCCATTCACCAGACTCTGGGGGAACGTTTCATCCTTGGCACAGGGTGCGTTGTTCCCATCACTGCACCGGCAGGGAATCTGCTGGCAGCCCGTCAGATTGTCGATCAGATCGCAGCATCGTAAAGAATTATGGCTAACCCACGCATTATCAGCGGTAAAGCCCGGGGCATGCGTCTGCGTATGGTTCCCGGGGATATTACCCGTCCCATCACCGATGTTGTCAAAGAGGCTCTTTTTAACATTATTGGAAACGATATTATAAACGCAAGCTTCCTGGATTTATTTGGAGGCACTGGCAGTGTTGGGATTGAAGCACTCAGCCGTGGCGCCGCATTCTCTCGGTTCATCGATTTACACCGCGCAGCTGTCGATACCATACGCTATAATCTGGAACACACCCGATTAAAAGAGTACGGGCAAGTCCTCCTTGCCAATGCCTTACACTACTTAAAGCAGACCCCCGATCGTCAGTTCGACTACATTTATATCGCCCCACCCCAGTATAAAGGGCTGTGGGATCAAGCGCTTTCTACTCTCGATCAGAACATCGGCTGGCTCGCACCCGATGGCTGGGTCATCATCCAAATCGATCCCGTTGAATACCACGCAATCCCTCTCGAACATCTGGAGGAATTTGATCAACGAAAATACGGGAATACCCTGCTCATTTTTTATACCCTCAAAGCCAGTTCTGATTGATCAGGAAAAAATCATTTCCAGTTTCCCTTCCCGGTTATAAAAAGAACGCGCCGAGAAAGGGGGGGCTCCGTCGCCCATCAACCAGACACGCCTGAGCAGCAAAGGCAAGTCAGGCACCACGGGTAGCTCTGAAACTTGCTCAATCGCAATCCATGCAGGCTGTCCCTCCCGGGAAGGAATCAAGTCCCCGGGTTTTACTTCACCTCGAAACACAAACAAACATACCCCTAAATCTATCTCCACATCCACCAGAACCGTGCCCACAAGCCGAAAACGGGTTACTTCCAAACCAGTTTCTTCGCGAATCTCCCTCAGTGCACCTGAGGTGACGTCTTCTCCCCGCTCAATATGGCCTCCAATAGCATTGTACAAACCCGCCCAGAGCTTCTTTTGGGGATTTCCTTGAATCAACAAGACCTCACTACCCCGAAAAAGGAAACTTAACGTTCGGGGGATCACTGCATACCGCGTCTTTCTTGGATCGATTCCCTGTTCCTCTTTACCCACGACTCCCTCCAAAAGATGGCATATCCTTATCCTCTGGCCAAATCTTCTCCTGCCCCCACCCAGAACCTGTCTTCCTGATGAAAGAAAACCCCGCCCTTACAGGCGGGGGCAGGTTTAGCTTACCTTTCAAAGGTGAGTAACACGGGGGCTACCCGCACCGGCTTCAGGCCGAGAGTAACGCACGGACTTCTGGCAGGCGCCCCGCACTTCCAAGTTTCTCATTCTTATGGGCGATGAATTTTGCATATTCCGCCATAAAAATTTTACCGATGGGGCGAAGATCGATTTCTTCAGGATGTTGCATGAAATATTCACGATGCACCCGTGTCCAGACAAGCCGTCCATCTGTATCAATATTCACCTTGGTCACACCCAGTTCAGCCGCCCGCCGGAAGGCATTTTCGTCCACACCCTTGGCGCCCTTCAGGTTTCCACCGGCCTTATTGATTCGTTCGACCTCTTCCTGGGGAACCGAGCTAGACCCATGCATCACCAGCGGGAAGCCCGGTAACCGTTTTTGGATCTCAGCCAGCACATCCAGGCGTAACGCCTGAGAACCAGAGAATTTGTAAGCCCCGTGGCTGGTGCCAATCGCCACAGCCAGAGAGTCACAACCGGTGCGTTCCACAAATTCCTTAGCTTTATCTGGATCCGTTAGCTTGGCATTGGCTTCATCTACCTTGACATGTTCTTCAACGCCGCCCAGCTGACCCAGTTCGGCCTCAACCACAATTCCCCGTTCATGGGCTGCTTCGACCACCCGGCGGGTGATAGCCACATTGGTTTCAAAATCCTCATGGCTGGCATCGATCATCACAGAACTATAAAAACCGCTCTTGATGCAATCCATGCAGGTTTCTTCATCCCCGTGATCCAGGTGAACAGCAAAGATGGCTTCAGGGAAAATTTCATCCGCAGCCCGAATCAATGCTTCCAGCATCCGTTTATCAGAATACTTGCGTGCGCCTTTGCTGATTTGGATGATAAACGGCGCCTGGCTGTCCAGATTTCCCCGGAACAGGCCCATGGTCTGCTCCAGATTGTTAATGTTGTACGCGCCAATGGCGTATTTGCCATACGCCGCTTCAAACAATTTTTTCGTCGTGACGATCATCGCTTTATACTCCTCGAATATTGGTTAGCCCGCTTTGATTAACTCAGGAACATGGGCACACCCATGAAGTCCTTAACGCGCGGCTTATATTGATCAATATCATAGTAACTGGCCACATCAACCCGCTTCTTACCAGCCAGTACCATTTCCACAGGAACTGTTGTGTACTTTCCGCCATGCAAGGCGACCATCTTTCCGGTGTCATTGCGGCGAATCAGCTGAACCGCAAGATTGCCAAAAGACATGGCTACCATGCGATCAAGTGAGTCCGGAGCCCCGGAGCGCATGAGATAACCCAGCTGCTGGTACATAATATTCTGCCCGGTGAGTTGTTTAATCGCCTGGGCTGTTATCTCACCAACGCCGCCCAGCTTACGGTGACCGTAGGCATCGGCCTCACCTGACTCAATAACCTCGCCTCCTTCCATAATCGCGCCTTCTGAGATGGTCATAATGGCATAATTAGAGGGATTGTTCCGCTTATCTTCCAGCAGGAAATTCGCCAATTTTTCAATATTAAACGGCACCTCAGAGATGATTGCGCGATCCACATAAGAGAGATAGGCACTGATCAGGCTGGTTTCACCGGAGTTCCGCCCAAACAGCTCCACAATCCCGATGCGCTCGTGGGAACCGACGGAAGTGCGCATATTGGTGATAAATTCTACAGAGCGGGTGACAGCGGTTGAAAAACCAATGCAGTAATCTGTCCCAAATACATCGTTATCCATCGTCTTGGGAAGCGCCACAACCGGCATCCCTTCTCGATGTAACCTTACCGCAAAACTTAAGGTGTCATCTCCACCGATAGGAGTCAACACATCAATCCCTAAATGTTCGATTACCTTCAAAACATAGTCGGTATAATCAGTGACTCCCTCGCTATCCGGAACGGGTTTTCCCCATTTAGAATTCTTCAGGAAATCAGGGGTGGCGCTCTTGCTTACCTTTTGAGGATTCGTTCGCGAGGTATGCAAAAAGGTTCCACCAGTTCGATCAATGGTACGAACACTCTCCGGGGTTAATTCACGGATATAGTAATCATGAGTAGAAGGCTCATCCAGGTTGTAGTGAAGCAGTCCAGCCCATCCGCGTCGAATCCCGAGCACCCGGTATCCCATTTCCATCGCCCCGAGTGCCAGAGCTTTAATCGCCGGATTCAATCCCGGCACATCTCCACCCCCGGTTAAGACACCAATCGTTTTTGCCATACATTCCTCCTGGTAATGTTGTTAAGATGTTAGCTCTCTGCTTCCAGGACAGGCACCTGGAATGTCACTCGTGTCCCCCGACCCGTTCCCGAGTCGATTTCCATGTGCCCACCGAGCAGTTCAACGCGTTCCCGAATCAAATTTAATCCCAGATGTCCGGTCTTATCCATAATATCCGGATCGAACCCCTTACCATTGTCCGCAACACTTACCTTAATCACCACATCGTCCAGATGAATCCCGGCTGTTATTTGCAATTTACCTGGAATGTCTTGATTATGCCGGTAAGCGTTGCCAATCAACTCCTGAAGTGCCCGGAAGATCATAACCTCCAGGAATGATTGCAGACGTCTTTCACTCCCCTTAATGGTTAAATGGATATCACAGCCAGTCTGCTCTTTAAAACTCTCAACATAACGCTTGATGGTGGGAAAGAGCCCAAGATCATCCAGCATCATCGGCCTGAGCTCAAAAATAAAGGTGCGCACTTCTTTAAAAGTGCTCATGGCCGCATTCTTTAAGTTGGCCATTTCTTCCTTCGCCCGTTCCTGGTCAACGTCCAGCAAGCGAGCAACAATCTCTGTTTGAACAATAAAATTAGAAAGCGCCTGGGCCGGCCCATCGTGCATTTGCCGCGATAACCGTTGCCGTTCAGCCTCCTGGGCATTAATCACCATCTCCAGGGAGGCAGGTCGATTGCTGATCGCAACCCGTGAATTCCCGTGCGCCCGGCTGTCCTGTGCCAGATAGTTCCGAACCTTTTCCAAAAGGTTTAAATATCTGCGCAACGATTCTTCGTCATTCTGAAGCTTCTCGAGCTGCCCGCGCATCACCAGTAAGCGCTGTTGTGCTTCAAGCGCCGAGTTGTAGGCAATTTTTATATCCATGCGAGGCATGGTATCAAATTGCGCCTGAACCTGTTGTAAATGAGAGGTAATGGTCGCATTCCTTTGGGTTAATTTTGCCATCTCTGATTGGCTCTGTTCCAGCATCAGAGAGACTTCTTTTAAAGTCTGGCGTACCCTCTCGTATTCCTCTTCGATCTCATCCACGAAAGAGGTCTGCGATTCTTCTTCGGGCGTTACCGGCACCTGGAGAGTCATGCTTCTTCTCCTGCACTAATACCAGAGGGAAATGGGACGTTTTTTGATTTCGAACCAGCATAGTATACTATGAGTACATTCTACAGGCAACATCCGCAACTCGCTCAAACCGTGAATAACACCCCTTCTATGAAATCATCCCGTATACCATTGATCTTTCTTATTTGGGCTATCATTGTCCTCACCGGCTATTATTTTTTTCACCCACTCTTGCAATCCAATCAGTTAAAACCCCTGCTCGATTTTTCCAGAAACTTCATCCTTTCCGGGTCAATCGTGCTAGCCTGCGCAGGGATAGGCACATGGCTGATGAGAGTCCACCAGCCACCCGATCTTGCTCTCCAATCCATGCTCGCTGCCCTTGGAGCAGGAGTATCAGGGCTGGTCTGGCTCGGAATCGGAGCACTGGGTCTCATGAATGGGTGGTTATCCTCTGCTTTAATCGTATTGTCTTTTTTCATTTTCCGAAAAGAGATTTACCTGTGGTGTCAGGGTTTCAAGCAATGGAAAACCCTCTGGTGCCTGTGGCGGCCAGTGGAGAAGTGGCTGGCTGTTGGAAGTATCACCCTGATCATCTTCCAGCTTGGGATCGCCGCTGCCCCACCTGTAAAATATGACGCTCTCACCTACCATCTCGCCTTACCCCGCTTGTACCTGGAAGCCGGCAGGCTTGTTTTTACCCCTCATATCCCTTACTGGGGGCATCCCCAGCTGGTCGAAATGCTGTATACCTGGGCAATGACCCTGGGAACGCCATCTTCAGCCGCCCTTTTATCCTGGTGGTGCAGCCTGCTCTTCTTATCGGGTATGGCAGGTTTTGCTTTCACCTGGTTGCCCAAAGTCACCGGGAAGCCACCCTTTTCATCGCAGGTAGCGTTGTACTCTGTGATTTTGATTCTTAGCAGTACAACTGCGCGCTGGATGATGGCATGGGCCTATACCGATCTCTTCTCCGCATGGTTTGGACTGGCCGCATTCCACGCTTTTTTTCTCTGGCAAGAGACCGGGAAGCCCTCATGGATCTCCTGGGCAGGAACCCTGGTGGGCTTTGCAGTGGGCACTAAATATACTGCCGGAATTCTTGGAATTGCCGTCTTTGGGCTGGGGGTTTTTCTCCCTGGCCTGCGCAAATTCTCCCTGCGCCAGTGGACAATTGGGGTTGCCCTTGCTTTGCTGGCCTTTCTTCCCTGGGGTTTAAAAAATTATTTTTCAACCGGCAACCCGCTTTTTCCCTATATTTTCCCGACACCCGCTTATCCAGCCGAACGCCTGGCTGCGGCGAATCTCCCCCCTGGGGATTACAGCATCCTGCCACAACTCATTTTACCTCTCTACATCACCTGGACGGGGATCGATAGTGCATCCGGGGCAGGAACAGATCTGGGGCCGTTGTTGATCCTTTTTGCCATCCCGGGGGTTTTCATGTACCGTCAGAACCCAACAGCCCGGTTTCTGGGAGCTTCACTTGTAATCGCATGGGGTACCATCGCTCTAGCAGGGGCACGGTACCCTCACCTGCAACAGACTCGTCTGTACTTTGCATTACTTCCAGCTCTGGTGGCCCTCGCGAGTTGGGCCTGGCCCAATTTGTGCTCCCTGAAGATCCCCCAGGTGTCCCTTCAACCTATCATAACAGCAATGGCTTTAATCATTTTGATGACTTCCATTTTCCAGGATGCCATTCATTGGGCCCGTATGAGAGTAGTCCCCTATCTTCTTGGCATCATTACTGAGGAAGAATACCTGCAAGAAAATTTGGGGGCTTATATTTACGCAATGAAAGCCATCGATCAATTACCCCCAACCTCAAAGATTCTTATGCTCTGGGAAGCGCGTAGCCTGTACGCTCCCCTCCATGCCATTCCAGACCCATGGATAGACATCTGGCGCGAAGCCTACCGCACCCAATCTGATCCAAACTCCATTTTGGAGAAATGGAAGAGTGAAGGTATCACTCACCTTCTGGTATATCAAGGCGGAGCTGATTTCATGCGCGCCGAGGACCGAGCCATCTCTTCAGCAGGTTGGGAATCGTTTGATCGGCTACTGGCTTCTTTGCCTGCGCCGGTAAACGTGGGAGGGCAGTATTATCTTTTATATCAGGTACAACCACCCCATTAAACTCACTTCCAGCGATAAACAGCCATATTTTCACCACCTGCGGCAGGCGCATAAATCCCACCGGTAGTGAAAACGACTTCTTTTCCCTTCGTTAATTCCACATACCACCCCGGGAAAGTCACAAGCCATTCCACATTCATTCGATCCAGCGTCCTGGCCAGCGCTTCTTCATTGCGTAAAACAGGGATAATCTCCGGTGAGACCAACCCGGCCAGATCGATTAATCGGCGGTGACTGAAGTAACCGATGGCACCAATATCATGTGCTGCGATGAGATCGCCAGGTTGAGTGTTTTGCTCGATCCATTTCGCTGTAGCCACCATTTCTGTCTGAACGATCGCCACATCAGTAGCATAGGCTCTCGCGCCAAGGACGAGAAACCCTGCCCAGGTTAACCCTGTCCCAAGTTGCCAGCTGCGCAAAAGGATAAAACGCCACCGGCTTAACGGAATTGTTCGGATCAGGTCTATACTCCCCATCCAACCAAGAATAAAGAACACAGGCATGGCTGGCATTAGATAACGCCCGTGCTGATAAGTAACCGGCAACCGAAGCGCATACAATAAAGCCATTCCTGTAAACCACAACCCCATCCCGGCCAGCGCCCATCTCCGGTACCTGAAGGCTTGTATACAGCAATAACAGAAACCGACCAGAAAGAAGACTCCCGCCCCAATCAAAGGCAATGAAAATTGTTGACCAACCCTCACCCAAATAGACTGCTCCAGAAGCGCCGCATATTCCGCCTGTTTCGCGTAAAAAGTATTCGGCCAGATTGAACCACTTAACTGCCAGTTGAAATACAAATAAGGTAGTGTCAGAATAAGGAAACCGGCCAGAAACTGGAAAAATCGAAGCATTCGTGTCCATAATTTTTGAGGTGACAGGCCAAGCACCAAAAAAGCTGGCCCCAAAAGGGTCACGCCGTCCGGCCGAATCCAGAGTGCCAGCCCAACCAGAACCCCGATCATCAACCAGCGGATATTTTCTTTGCTCAAAAAATAAAAGCTTAATAAGACCACACAACCAAGAGCTAAAGTTTCCATCCCTGAGAGCGCGGCCCAGACCAGATGCCATTCGCCTGCCAGAAACAAACCCACCCACGGAACAGTTCCCCTGCCTGTCCAATCCCAGACCAGATTCTGCCCCGCCCAGGCAATCACCATCAGGCATAGCCACCCGAGAACGAAAGTGAACCCATACGGCATGCCAGCGTTGATCCAATACCCTGCCGCCAGAAAAAACGACCACAGAGGGGCAGTAGACCCCGCCGATGGCTGGCCCGGGATAAAAGCCCATTCCCCGATAACAGCCAGATTACGGGCATAAGTCTGATGAATCCAGGCATCATCTAATGGGAACCCAATCCCGGCCATCGAGGCACTGAGGCTAAGAAAAAGCGCGCATACACCGATCCCCATCACCGGTACCATCCACCATGTTTTGGTGGAAAGAGCAAAGGATCTACGGAAGAATTTCATAAATCCGCGCGTCTCCAAATCGCATAAGAAATTTAAACCCTCTGGATATACCCGGGTGGAAATACAGATCAGGCAGGTGGCCCGAATTATTCTGGTCCAAAATCAGGTACTTCACCCCATACCTCTCGGAGGCCGCCCGTACTGTGGTCTCATCACCAAAGGGAATAACGACCGCGGCTCGCCCCGTGGCCAGATAATATCCTGGTGGATTATTCACCATCACCGGCTCACAGGGAGAAATGCCCAGCCTTTCCAGCACCATCTCAATTTGTGAATAAGCCTCTGTGCCTCCTCCCCATGGAATACCCGTTTTCCCTCCATGGATTTTTTGCAAAAAAAGCCCTGCCGTAAGAAAGACACATACCAGCACCAGCAGCACCTCCAGAAACACCTGCACCTGATGCCCCCGCTGCCAGTGGCGCCACCCGGACACGACCATTACCGTTCTTTGGATTCCCACCGATGCCATGACCCACAAAAAAGGCTGTACGCCCGCACCGGCATGAAAGAAGGATCCATTAACCCCCTGATATGGAAATACCAGGCTGAACATCAAGAAGATACCAGCCCAGAGTAATAAACCCACTTTAACGACACTACGCTTCCAGCAAGTAGCCATTCCCACCCCAATGAACGGGAACAATGCAATGCTTCCCTGAACAGCCACCGCAGTCTGGAAATTTGTTACCACTGCCTGCCAGATTCCCGAACCAATCCGTTCCCATCCCCCACTCAACCACCGTGCGAAAGTCAGATCTTGAGCCGGGTAAAGGAAAAGGTCTTCATAACGGGTTAACCACAGAGCCCGTCCACTCCCTGGCGGTAGTAAGCGATGAAATACCATCAGATTACGGGCAAACCAGAACGATCCAACGAACAGAAACCCCAATATACAGAGCACCCCCACAGCCAAAAGGGACTTCACCCTTTGTTCCGATTCATTCCAGACTTTCCACCCCAGCCAGCAAAGAGCAATAACCAGCCAGAGGAGACCATCCGGACGCGTCATATACATCAACCCTGTAACCACCCCTAACCCTGCAGCCTGCATTTCAATTTTCCCTGCTGGCCAGCCAGTCATTACGAAAAAAGCCATTCCCAGGAGCATATACAGCGCAAAAGAGTCGGTCACAGGTAAATAGACTCCATAAAATACCGGGAAGAGCGCCAGAGCCCCTCCGGTTACTGCCAGCTCCCAATCCCCATGGAAACGATATCCAAACCACACCGTCAGCGGAGGGACCAGGGCAGATAAGAGCCAGAAAATCAACCGTGCGCCGGTAAATGAACGAAAAAGCCAGAATCCCGGAACAGCTACTAAAGAGGTTAGTGGCATCCAAAAGGTATGAGAAGGAGCGATCAGGCTTGGTGGATCGTCCAGATAGTTCCAGAGGAACGGCTGAGTCATTCCCTTACCTTCGGCTAGTCTGACGCTCATTGCATAATAATATTCGGCGTCCATGTATCCCGGTGCTTTTTGCATGCCTCCCCCCACCGTCACCAGAAGCAACGCCACAAGAAAGAAAGCCCCGTAGAAGAGCTTACGGTTTCTCAAAGACATACACCTCCAGGTCGTTGTAGAAGCGATGCGCAACCTGGCGATATCGGCTCCTCAGCCAGAGAAGGGATGGATGCTCCGCTTCACCCAAATCTCGATATTCCTGAATTGTCTGCGTAAATACAATAAAATAAACTCTTCTACAATTTCCAATCGCACTTTCGAGGTCTGGCTTTGGAAAAATTCCCATCGCTAACTGCGAACCCGGTGCAAAAGTGTCATTTCCACTGCCGGGAATATCTTCAATAAATTCCTGCGGGAGAGAAGGTGCATAAAAACGAAAAGGGAAATAACTCAACTTATTATCGTGAACCACCACTTCACCCTCTCCGATCTCAGCGGATAAGTCTGTTGCCGCCTGCTGGAAAGGGGAACGTGGAAACTGATCAAAGAATGCCTGGTTCGGGATACCTATTATAGCGCCCAAAAGAAACCCGCCCAGGATCAACTTTCCCACCCCTTGCTTCCACTGATGAGAGATAACCCAGCCGCTTAATGCGAGGAACGCACTGTGAGCTACAATGAACGCCCGTGGGATAAAGATAGGTTTAACGAAATAAGACAGGACAAACAATATAAGCGGAAGACCACAACAGATAAAAGCCAGAAAATCAAGTCCATCCTCACTGACGCGGTTTCGAACCCAGGCAAAGGTCACCAACGCCAGCGTTTCTAATCCCAAAAACACCCCCAAGGCCAGCCAGAAGCCTTGAAGAGGCAGCCCCGTCACCCATATCACCGGAATTTGGATCCATTCAACCAGGCCAGGGCGCCCCTGCCACCAGGCGGCCTGAATTTTTGCCACCTGCCCGGGGACATACAGCAACCAGGGCAGAGCAGCCAGAGCAATCACACCCTGGGCAAGGACCAATTTAATCAGGGTTTTCCACTTTCGTTTCAAAATCAGGAACAAATCAGGCAGGATCAAACCAATACCGGCCACATTATGCGTGTACATGGCCACCACCCCAAACAACACCAGCCCCACCCACGCAATGGCTCTCTTTCGAGGAAACAGGTTGTCGTCCCGAAGGATTCGATAAAAGAAAAAGAAGTAACCAAGCTGTGCACACTGCAGGAGAGCGTAATTCCGAAGATCCTGGGCATGATAATATTGAAAGGGAGAGATAGCCATCAGCAAGGCCGCCCAAAGCGCTGAGCTTTCATTGGTCATTTCCGCGACCCAACAATACACCAGCACCACTCCTCCCATCGATAAAACTACGCTTAAAATTCGCAGGAAACCAGTCGACTGCCCCATTCTCATCCAGAAATGGAGAAGAAAATAATACAAAGGGGGCATGGTGTCTGCGGCGGTGCCCTGGATAATCTCACCGAGATTACGCTGAGCTAAAAAGATACTGAAGGCATCGTCATATTGGATTCCCCGGGATTGTATATTGACCAATCGGATTAATAAACCACCCACCAGGATGAAGGTTAAGGGCATCCACCTGGGCCAGGCAAGTGAACGGAAGGCACGCAATGGGATCATAAGTCTATTTGCTCAAGCCATGGACGCCGTAGCTGAACCGCCCACCAGCGTACCCAGTATAGCAAGAGCAGAAGGAAAGCTGGCAGAGGGAAAAACATGATTGGGCTCTGGATCGGTTGATCCCCGTGCTCAACCGTGGTTAAGAATATCGCCCAAAGGCCAACCAAAAGGATAAACAAAAGGAATAAAATAAACCAGTTACCTCGACCTCGCCAGCGTTCATCCAGCAGCCCCAGGCACATGATGAGCACCGGGAAAAGAATCACAAAGTTACCGGGATCGGTTTGAATTCCAACCCATTGACTGGCGGTAAGAGTCAGGCCAACGGTCCAGAGGAACCCACGCATCTCCGCCTTACGCGCGGCCCACCATTCAACCAGAAGAATCAGTGCAACCAGAACAGTTAATAACCACCCCAGTCGCTGACCAAAGATAGGCCACCAGGCTTGAAATGCTGCCCCCGGCGTTCCCGGTGGATTATAAGATGGGTAGCGTATCACCTCTCGAAGATTCTGGATCAGCCAGTCTGGCAAGATAAGAGCTGCCCCGGCTACCAGGAGAAAAAGTGTGGCAAAGAACCAGATTAACATTCGCAACCGCCGTTGCACCAGCGCCCAGGCAATAATCCATACCAGAATGACCACCACAACCTGAGGTTTAATGGTTGAAAAGGCAAAAAGTACCCCGGCAAACTCGTCGGCACCATTACGCAAAGCCAGCAGTCCCCCCCATAACAAGACCGCCACAAGAATCACCGCATTCCCATTGATCAACGGTCTGAGGCCGTGATACCAGAATAGAGAAAACAGAATCAAAACCGTCGTCATCCACAACGAAGGGCGCCAGCGAAAAAGACGAAAAGAAAGAATGACCAACCCCACCAACCCCATTTCGAGAAGGGTCATCCAGACGGCCCGGGCCAGCTCAAATTGTTTAATGAGGGCAAATGGAATAAAAAAGAACACCGAATATAAAGGATAGGCTACACGCAGTTCATGCTCTCCTGGCCGGGCCGGCCTCCCGTACGCAAAAGTCTGAATACGTACTGCCACTTCATCACTGTAGGGGCTGATCCCTTCTTCCAGAAGCGCCCTGCTACCCATCCAGTGAACGAGAAAATCATTTCCCCCCGGATTCTTCCGTGTATAGTTATAATTTCCCCAGGTGATACCTGCTATAACCACCAGCCCAAGAACGAATAACAGATAGGGTAAAGCCCAATGAGTACGCCTTGGTTTCAAGGGTTGACCTCCCTGGTAAAAAAAGATACCGATTCAATGAATGAGTTTCCAGCCTTATTTTATATCAGGAAAGATCAGCCAGAAGTCTTTTCATGGAAAGGGATTTAAATGAATTTAACCCTCTCGCTGGCTCAGCTTTATATTACCCCTGGAAAAGTGGCTCTCAATTTGCAAAAAGCACTCAGCGCCATTGAAGAGGCCGCCAGGCAAGGCAGTCAGATCATTCTTCTTCCAGAGTGTTGGAGCAGCGGATACGATCTGGAAAACGCCTCACGCCATGCCGCTCAGACACCCCAAATACTCACTGAGTTAAGCCGACTGACCAGGCAGTTTAACCTCTGTATCGGTGGTTCACTTCTGGAAAACTCACCTACTGGAATTTTCAATTCCTTCCTCTGGCTCGATCCGCAACATGCAGACCCCATTCGATACCGCAAAATTCACCTGTTCCGCCTTATGGATGAGCACCGCTGGCTTCAACCCGGCAACAGCCTGCAAATGGCTTCTACCCTGTGGGGAAAAGCCGGGTTGGCCATCTGTTATGATCTCCGCTTCCCGGAATTGTTCCGTTCTTATGCCCTTCAGGGGGCTGATTTTTTCTTTCTGAGCGCAGAATGGCCTGCAAAGCGGATTCACCATTGGAAAATTCTCACCCATGCCCGCGCCATTGAAAACCTGAGTTTCCTGTTTGCAGTCAACTGTATCGGTCCGGCCACTCGAGATGAGTTTGGTGGTTGCAGTATGGTGATCTCACCCTGGGGTGAAACCCTGGCCGAAGCCAGCTCCAGGGATGAAGAACTCCTGACTGTGACCGTAGATATCGACCAAATCTCTAGGGCGCGAAATTTCCTGCCGATTTTCCAGGATCGCCGCCCGGATATTTATCCGTTGAGCTCTTAAGGCAGCCGGTGTAATATCACCGCAACATTGTCCCGATAAACTTCTTTCCAGCCAGAGGTCACCCTTAACTCCCTGACCAGCGCCGATTCCGTGGGCATAAGCACCCATTGAACGTCATAACGGGCCAGAATTTCCTGCCAGCCTTCATCAAGAGTAAGGACTTGTTCATATTCCCGGCTCAAAGTCTCGCCGTAGAAATCCGTCTGACCATCAATAAAAACAGTAATCCCTGGCCATGCACGATACAGAAGGTATCCCCCCCATGGAAAATAATTAAATATCTTCCCCGATTGCGGATTTTCTTCTACCCAGTCCAGTGCGGCCACAGGAAATACCCGGGCATCGAACGTATTACCCTGCCTGTTAAAATCGAGCCGAATCCCTTGATTCAATGCTAAACCTGCCAGCACTACCACCACTCCAGCCCAGAGCCACCCCCCGAACTGCTTTTCAATAACAAGCCACCGATCATCGATAAGCCGCAAGCCTTCTGCCACCTGCAATCCCGGACGTAAACCGTCCACCAGTTTTTGAATCGCTATGGCCAGTACTGGAGCGACGATTATAGCGCTCAGAGGTATATTTCTCTGGCTATATAACCCCATAACCAACCATCCACATACCAAAAAAATCTCTGGCGCTCTGAGACGTTTTTCCAGCAATCCAAAGGTCAGAAGGGCCAGACCAATCATTAATAGAAACGGCCAGGTACTGGGATGATGAAAATCGGGAGATAAATATTCCGCAGTATGCCCAACAAGATAGGCATTACTCACATAGCCAAGACTGGTGCTCCATAAACGGAAACCCACCGGGTTGATCAGGGTTGCAAGGAAAGAAATCAACCCTCCGAGAGCCATCCTCCATATCGATGATCCCTGTATTTCCAGTGATCCTTCAATCCAGCGTTCCCAGATCTGGCCAGCCAGGAACAACACCCATACAGCAAACCCTGCCACAAATGCCCCATGGAAATTGGCCCACATCCCCATCACAAACGGCATGGCCACCCAGACCTGCCACTTCCCATGACGAATCTGATCCAGTAATCGAACCCAGATCACCAGAAATAAAAAAGTAAAAATATGCGGGCGGGTCAACCAGTGAAGGCTGGCCGCCCCAATCGCCAGCAACGCACAAAACAGCCCCACAATCAGGCTCTGGCTCGCACGAATGCAGGCCTGGAAAACCAGGGTGAAAGCAGTGGCAATCACTATGGCAGTCAATAAAACCACTCCGTTTAGCCCCATCCAGCGATAAGCAAGAGCAAAGGAAATTTGAGCCATCCATTCATGAGGGGTTAATTCCTGGCCAGTCATGGTGTGAGAGAAAAGATCAGTTGTAGGAATGCTCCGGGTTGCGATGATATACTCCCCAATCGTAAGATGCCGGCCCAGGTCTCCATCCACATTCATCATCGTCGGGCCAAGAGCCAGCACCCCCCAAAACAGAGCAACCCAGAACACCAGCCTGAGATTAGGCATGAGCATTTTTAACATCAGAAGCGATCTCCATCGGTACATCAAGGTTTTTCACCAATACCAAGTTCTTCAGGGGCTACCTTCTGGGAGAGGGCATAAAAAATGTGATAGTCACCAATGGTCTTTTCCTTCCAGGTGATCCCCAACCTCTGAAAACCATCCGTGATCAGCCTGTCAAGAGCAGGGTTATTCGTGGTAATATATGCAACCCGCAGGCTGGACTTTACGAGATCGTCATAAGGAGCATACCGATTATCTCGACTGGTATACCGTAGATCGGTATGATAAGGCAAACGTGGAACGAACAGAAGGCTCTCAGATGATTGAAATGCCAGCGGATATGCAACCCAGTAATGAGTGTACCCGCGCGTCTCCCCCTGGTCTTTAAGAAATTGAATTAACTCTTCATCATACCGATGTTCAATAATGGTTGGGGCATGAAATTGTGTGGTTAATCCCGGGGGGTAGGTTAAACCGGTTTGCAGATTCCCGACAACCTGAAAGCTCACAATGCCCATCAGCGCCGCACTCCTTAACCACCGGGGTAGCTGGCTATAACAGGCTCCAGTAGCTACCATTAATGCCAGAGGAACTGCCAGAGGCAAGAAATACCGCCCCGAAGGATCGACTCCAAAGGCAGTGAATACGAAGCCGACGATTAGTGTCACCCCCACCCCCAGGAGAAGTCGGTACCCCTTTTGTACTTCTGTTTGACGCCTTGCCAGACGAGCACATGCAAACAGAAGAATCCCCCACCCTGCCACTGCGAACGGAATCAGAGGAAAGGCCAGCCATTCCACCGCCCAGGGTGGGCGCAACCCAAAGATCACAGGTATCCCGAGTAACACAAAGTAAACCAGATGCAATCCACTCCGCGCCAGCCACGGCACCTGTTCTACTGAAACTGCCGAGCCGGTCAACTCCGCAACGAGCTGATACCAGCCATGGTACAGAGCGTACCACCACCACGGAAAAGCCCCCAGCAATCCCCCCAATCCAATCCAGAGAAACATCTTCCCCATCTTATAAATATTTTGGCGGTGATGAACAATCAGAAACACCAGAGCAGGTACAACATAGACCATGGTCAATGCGTTTGCCCAAAGGCCCAAACCAGCCAGCCCACCCCATAAGAAAGCCTCTACAACCCGAAAACGCCTCCAGAGTCTGACGGTAAGCAGTAATATGAAGTTACCCAGCAACAGAGCTTCTCCATACCCCCCAAGCGAGACCGTGGTATATAAAGTCATATTAACCGTTGGAATACTCAATAAACCCGCGGCAATCAGCCCTACCCCACCTGAAGAAAACATCTCTTTTCCAAGAAAGTAAGTCGTAAGCAGAAGACCAAGGTAGAGCAAACTTTGCACTGCACGAATCACCCAGATATGTTCCCCAAAAAGGAGAAAGCCTAGCGAAACGAGTCCGGCATCCAGGCTCCCCATGTAACTCTGGCCATAAAAAAATACGGGCCTTTCCCCTTGGAGGATATGTCGGGCCATCAATCCAACTACCGCTTCATCTGCATTGAAAGGTACGTGCCCTGAAAAGATCAACCAGCCTTTCCAGCCCATGGAAACGAAGATAATAAAAGTAAGGATCAGAAATTCCAATTTTATAATTTTCTTCAAGGCTTCCTCGAAAAAATTAATAAACCCTTACTGCCGTACATGTCCGTTTCGATCGTTTTCACCAGATGATATTCCTGGAGAAATTTTGGTTCACGCAACAGCCCACGCCTTCCATACACCTCCAGGATCACTACCCAATCAGGCCTGGTATCAAGAATAAGCTGGGGGGAGACGGCGTAGTTAATCACATAAAGATCCGAATTAAGGGGGTAGTACCGAGTGGCAATGGGAGAGTTCAATCCCACCAGATCAAGGATACCCAGGTTAGTATCAAACCCCAGCACACCAACATCTCCGGCTGCCAGAGTATCTCCAGGCTGAGCCATCTCCTTCACCCATTGAGCTGCCTCTTTGTAGAGCAGTTCCAGCTGAATATATGCCATGTCTGGCGCAGGTCGTGCCGGGCCGTGGTCAGGGCGCCATCGCCAGTCCAGCAACATAGAAACCATAGCCAGCCCCGTCAGGGTTGCCCCCACGCCGAGGATGACCCAACGCCGTTTACTCAAAGATGAAATGACCCTGGCACCTCCAAAGAAAATAAGAAAAATCCATGCAGGAAGAGGAGGAGTCAGATACCAGCGGAAAATGAGGGGATTGGGTAAAGCAAAGGCGACAAAATACAACCATGGGTACAGGAGATAAGGGAGAAAACGAGGCTCTCTGCGAAAAACCGTGAATGTTCCAACCAGCGCGAGAAATGGATACAAAAATAGCCCCACCATCACACTGGCCGGGTAACCCAGAAGGTTGTAATCCATAAAAGGGGTCGCATAATGCTGTAATAAACGGATTAAAGCGGCCCCCGGTTCTAAGCGATACGCCAGGATTTTTGCCTGAACCGATTGTGGAATGGGATTTCCAAAAAATGTAATCGAAAATATAAGCCACAATGCTACCGGTAAGCCCGCTGCCACAATGGCTCGGAGTGGCATCTTCTCTCTTCCTCTAAGGGCCTGAATAACCCAAAACAAACCCAGCGGGGCAAAGAGAAGCGTGGTATCCACCCGCGTCAGAAACGCCAGTGCGCCAAGCCCCCCCGTAAGGGCATATCTCCGCTCCAGAAAGGCCCATACCCCTCCGGTAAGCAAACACACGACCAGGCTTGTTTCCATGCCGCCAATGGCAAAAGTGACCGAAAATGGGGCAATCGCCCAGAGGATTCCCGCCGCCAGCCCTGCCCCCGAGGAACCCGCCTTTTTCCCCAGGTTCCACAGTAAAAGACAGGTAATTCCATCAGCAACAGTGTTGATAGCCAGAGCCAGGCTGGAGAAATCCGCATCCTGCCCACCGGTCAGCATTCCCATGCCAGCCAGCAACAAGGTGTAAAGGGGAGTGGTCGTACCGAGAACTTTCTCCCCGGGGTTGTATACAAAGCCATACCCGCTCAGTAAATTACGGGCATATCGAAACGTTATATACGCATCATCAATCGTGCGCGGCCCAGGGATCACCCTGGCGAGAATGGCGAGAGCCATCAGGAAAATTGTAATGCCCCATCGAAATGGTTTCATAACCAAAATTATAGCCCGGCTCTTCCGGCCGGGCTTTACGGTTCCCTATCAAACAGTTACGATAGACGCAAAACCACCACTTATCCGATTGTTTTATGATACACCCGATGATTCTTCCATGGCACTCCACCAGCGGTAATCATATCTTTTCGAATTTGAACCGCGGTTTCCGCCATCTGAGTCAATTCGCCTTCTGTAAAACGCGAATCCTGCAAAACCCGGGCCATCTCATCATAAAGCAAAGTATTTCCCCCTCTGCCATGGAATTCCGGTAAAACCCCCACCCCGTTGAGAGAGATGAAGTGTGTTCGGTTTAACTCCAGGAGAATATCCACCAGTCCCCAGGGAGTGATCCGCCCACCCTGCCGCTGTAAAGCCGCCGACACATCTGGGAACCCAAACATGAAGCCGACTACATCATCATTGTAGGTGATAATTTTAATCAGCTCAGGAACGGCCACCACCAGTAAATTATCCAGTGCGAACTTGATTTCATTCTGAGTCAGTGGATAATATTCCCAGTTATTCACAAAAGTTTTGTTGTAAGCCTCGCCAATCTTCGGTGCCCAGGCTTTCAATTCTTTCTTCGATTTAAAATTGATCACCTTGAATTTCCCTCGTTCACGGACGCGCCGGGCAACTTCTCGGATTTTATCCGGAACGGTGAAATTATCTCGCGTGAGGTGACAGGAAACAAAATCCACCTCTTTCTCAAAACCCATTGCTTCCATCAAACGCGGGTAATAATCAAAATTATAGTTCATCATCGTCATCATCTGGCGATGCTCGAAACCTTCTACCAGAATGCCATATCCATCAAAGGGGCTGAGTCCCTTCGGGCCAACAATTTCTGTTAATCCACGCTCCTTGCACCACTCTTCGGCCCGGGCAAACAGGGCTTTGGCCACCTCGAGATCGTTGATTACATCAAACAGATAAAATTGCGCCTTCTTTGTGCCATGATACTGGTTAAATGGGCGGTTTTCCAGGATTGCCAGCCGCCCAACCACTTCTTTGCCCCTCAGGGCAATAAAAAAGTCTCCATCGGAGTGTTCAAAGAAAGGATGTTTTTTTCGATTCAACATCAATTTAATGTCGCTGTAAAACGGCGGCACCCATTGCGGTGTTCCCCGATACAGATCGTAATGGAACTGGACAAAACGATGAACCTGAGCCGACGAAGTGGTGTCAACTTTCTCGACAGTGACCATAAGTTCCTCCGCACAAAAAAAGGATGATCATTGAGTATACACCTGAAGGCTTTATTCGATACGCAAAGAGTTCGCTATCAACCCCCTGTTTTTACCCCTTTCTGCCATGAGGAAAAAACCCGGACTGTCATTTGACCGCAGGAACAAAACTATTTATACTCAATTTATCATATTACGAGAGAGTAACCATGCCCAACCGTTTGATTTATGAATCCTCACCATATCTTCTCCACCACGCCGAAAACCCCGTAGAGTGGATGCCCTGGGGAGCGGAAGCATTTGAGAAGGCAAAAACGGAAGATAAACCCATTTTTCTATCGATTGGCTATTCGTCCTGTCACTGGTGCCACGTGATGGCGCATGAATCTTTCGAAGACCCTGAAGTAGCCAGGATCATGAACGAGCATTTCATCAACATCAAAGTAGATCGTGAAGAGAAACCAGAGATAGATAGCATTTACATGAACGCTGTCGTTTCGATGACCGGACAGGGCGGCTGGCCATTAAGTGTATTCTTGACTCCCGAAGGTGAACCTTTTTTTGGCAGTACATATTTTCCGCCCCAGCGACGGTATGGTATGCCTTCCTTCAGTGAGGTTTTACTGGCGGCCGCCAGGGCGTGGGAAAAAGACCGGCAGGAAATTCGCAACACGGCACACAGGCTCACCGCCCATATTTCCACCTACGCTTCCTGGGGACATTCTCCCAACCATGAACTTCGCTCCGAAGCGCTCCCTCAGGCCACCCGGGCCATCCTCTCTACGTACGATTGGCAGTTCGGAGGCTGGGGACCAGCACCGCGTTTCCCTCAACCCATGTCCATTGAGTTCCTTCTGTTACAGGGTACTCGTGGTAACTCCGAAGCCCGGCAGGCCGCTCTGCACCATTTGCGGGTTATGAATCGTGGCGGCATCATGGATGTTGTCGGTGGAGGTTTTGCACGCTACAGCACCGACGATCATTGGCTTGTCCCGCATTTCGAAAAAATGCTTTACGACAACGCCCAGCTGGCTCTGGCATACCTGCACGGAGGCTTACTGGAAAAAGACGAACTGCTGCTTGCAACCGCAACAAAAACTCTGGACTTTATACTTCGAGAGTTAACCCACCCGGACGGAGGTTTTTATAGCAGTCTTGATGCAGATTCAGAAGGTGTAGAGGGCAAATTTTATCTGTGGTCCCATGCAGAATTAAAACAGGCCATCAATTCAGCGGATGACTTTGAATGGTTCAGCCAGGTTTATGATCTACCAGCTTCGGGCAATTTTGATGGTCAGATCATTCTGCAGCAGAAAATTGGTCTCGAGCAGTTAGCTCATCAATCCGGGTCTTCCCTTCAAGAGGTGCAAAAGCGATTGGATGCCATCCATCAGCGATTGCTGGAGGTTCGTTCCAGTCGGAGCAGGCCATCCACCGACGATAAGGTGTTATTGTCATGGAATGGTCTGGCATTGCGTGCACTGGCAGAGGCTGCCCGATATCTGCACCGCGCAGATTACTTAAAAGCGGCTCAGAAAAATGCAGATTTTCTCCTCCATCATCTCCAGAAGAACGGAACACTCTACCGTTCCTGGCGAAATGGCAAAGTCACTCAGCAGGCTTTCCTTGAAGATTATGCCTCGTTTATTCTGGGATTACTATCTCTCTACCAGACAGATTTCAATCTCCGCTGGTATCAGGTGGCCCACGTCCTTACAGAAGAGATGATAACGCAATTCCACGATCCGGCAGGCGGTTTTTTCGATGTCTCCCCTCATGAAGAAGTCATCCTTTACCGCACCAAAGACTTCCAGGATCAGGCTACACCCTGTGGGAATTCTCTTGCTACCCTGGTACTGCTCCACATGGCCGAATTCACCGGTGAAAATCGGTATCGTCCTCTGGCAGAATCCAACCTGGCCACCTTTCAGGACATGATGATCCGGCACCCCACTGCATTTGGGTGTTGGCTTCAAGCGCTGGATTTTTCAATCGGCCCAACGAAACAACTTGCTCTCATCTTCCCCGCTGAGATATCGGAAGACAACCCCTTTATCAAAGTTTTATGGAATCAATTCCGACCCCGTCTGGTAACGGCTGTCCTCTCGCCACCTCCCGCCACTGAGCTTCACCCTCCTTTGGTACAACATCGCCCCCTCCAGAATAACCGAACCACCGCATACATTTGCGAAGGTTTTACCTGCAAACAACCTGTATACAGTCCAGAGGAAATGGATCAACAACTTTCAGGTCTGCCAACCATGGCAGCTTGAGCGAAGAGCCATGTCGACGCCTTGCCAGTGCGTGGGTCTCGTTGTATAATTTGCACCAACCTATGCGCCTGTAGTGAAGTGGATATCACGTCACCCTCCGGAGGTGGAAGCCCGAGTTCGAGTCTCGGCAGGCGCGCTCTACGGCGGCTTCTTAGCCGCCTTTTTTATCAAATCTATATACCCGTCGGCTTTTTTCTAATCTTTCTTTTATACAGAACTGCTATCTTTATCTAAAAAGTGCATCTAAAGAAAAGACCCTGCCCTTTTCTCCGGTTCTTTCAGGGGCCGGGTTAACGAGCACCACGACGATACGGTGAAAGGAGACGTAACAAGATGGGAGGATTTTACTTCGGAGGTTACGGGTTGTATCTGTTATTCAGCCTGCCGGCCTTGATCCTCGGTTTCTGGGCACAGATTAAAGTCCAGTCTGCATTTAACAAATACTCACGCATCCGAACCTTTACCGGGTTGACTGGAGCTGAGGTCGCGCGAAGAATTCTGGATAGTCACGGGCTGACCAGTGTGAAGGTTGAACAGACTTCAGGGTTCCTTAGTGACCATTACGACCCGATTTCTCGTACCCTTCGCCTCAGCCCGAACGTGTATCGCAGTAACAGCATTGCAGCAGCAGGCATTGCCGCCCATGAAGCCGGGCATGCCCTGCAACACGCGGAAAATTATTTCCCTCTGCAGATTCGCTCAGCCATCGTTCCAACAGTTCAAATTGGAAGCTGGCTCGGCCCGATTATTTTCATGTTGGGGTTATTCCTTTTGGGCAACACGGTAGCATGGGTCGGTTTGATCCTCTTTGCGGCAACAGCAGTCTTTGCTCTCATCACCCTGCCGGTTGAATTTGACGCAAGTAACCGGGCAAAGGCCATCCTGGCTACAAGCGGCATGGTATACAATACCGAAATGCAGGGCATTCACAGTGTGCTCGACGCCGCCGCCCTGACCTACGTCGCTGCTGCCATCCAGGCAGTTTCCACAGTGCTTTATTACCTGTTCCTTCTCTCTGGACGGCAACGCGATTAACCCCGGGTGATCCCCGTGAAAAACTGCCGGGTAAACATATCCCGGCAGTTTTTTTAACCTCGAAATTGAATTAATCCCCAGCGGCCATTCGTCTTCCAGGTAGGATCCCGGGCCGATAATGTCGATGCCTGACCAGGTTGTAGACCAACCATCACTTCCGATTTTGCCACACGCAGCGCTAAAACCGGCGCAGGAAAATATTCCACGACCTCTTGAAAGGACGTATCTTCCGACCAGTGGCAGTCACCTGTCAGACGACGATAATTGGCGTCTCCTTTGCTGATCACCAGCCAGGATTTTGATAAAAGGGCTTTGAGATGAGCGGGCATATCCCAGCAAGGTAACGGAGCTGACCAGAAAAAGTCACTCATGACTTGAAGGCGGTTTCCTGCGAGATAATCCTCCAATCTTCTTCCAAAGGTAGATAATTCCTGCTCCGCTTCTCCGCATAAATTCAACACCGTCTGCACTACATCGCCTTCGATGGCATCTGAAACAAACATTGGATAAGCTTTCACATGAAAGATCACCCGCCCCACCAGTTGACGCCCCAATAGCACGTCTGCAAGGGCCAGATCATGAATCAACTCAAAGCCCGCATTATCGATCAGAAAATGGATTTCTTTTCTCACATCCTTACCAGAACTTATCCATTGCACCGCCCGATCAAGGTCGTTTACCAGCAAATATTCATCCGCCTGATGGAGCCGGTTTGGAAGCGCCCCCGGTGAATCTTCGCTGGCAGGCCAGATGCTCAAATCCGCCCGGTTTGCCCATAAGTTGGCGTCAATCGCTTCATATAAAGCATCCTCAACCGGAGTTGAGGCATCTCTCCATTGCCCTGACCGTTGAACCAGTTCTTTCGCCCCTAACCGGGACGTGTTATAACCGAGCCTTTTTTGCAACCCATACGGGTCTACCAGATAAGTATCACCAGGCTGAAAATAACGCGTGGCTTCTAGCATCCTTCGGTAAAAAATCATCTCACATGCCAGGAAACTCAATTCGCGCCACGACTTTCCCAACCATGGGGCAAGATGAACGGCCCAATAATCCAGGTCGGGCGCGCCAGGGTCATTGAAAAGCCGGATCTGTCCCTCCGGCATTTCTTCGACCAGGGCCATGATCCGCCGGTTAATCCAGCCCGAGAAGTCATTCTCTTCAATCACCCGTCGGGCAATTTCGGGTAGGCGTACCAGCAAGGTATGCTCAGCAAAGGAACCAGGTTCAGAACATGAAAAGGGAGGGGGGTAATGACATCTCTGGAACATGAGCCTGATTATACCTTGCTCTGCAACCTGTGATAATTTGCACGAAACAGCCTTTTATGATAGATTTAATACAAATAAGTCCGCGAGGGGATGAAGCATGCCCGAAAAATCGATTCCAGATGTTGTGGTGAGCCGACTTCCTCGTTACTTGCAGGCCCTGGAGCACCTGGAAAAAGATGGAGTCCAGACGACATCCTCTCAGGAACTGGGGGAGTTCATTGGAATTTCAGCCGCCCAGATTCGCAAAGACCTTTCTCAGTATGGAGAGTTTGGTAAGCAAGGGAAAGGGTATAACATTCATTATCTCATCCATAAACTCCGGGAAATCCTCAAAGTTAACCGTATCTGGGAGATGGCGCTCGTTGGTGCAGGGAATTTAGGACACGCCATTGCCAATTATCAGGGCTTTGCAGAACATGGCTTTCGCATCGCATTAATTTTCGATTCCGATCCACTAAAAATCGGTCAAAAAGCTGGCAACCTGATCGTGCAGGATGCAAATCAGATGGTCGAAAAAATACGCCATCATGGAATTAAAATCGGCATGATCACTGTGCCTGCGAGTGAAGCGCAGGCAGTGGCCGATTCCCTGATTGCAGCCGGAGTTCGGGCTATTCTCAATTATGCCCCGATTACGCTTTCAGTCCCCCGGGGCGTTCACGTCCAGTATGTAGATCCCATCATCTACTTACAACGGATGACGTATTACCTGGAATAACAAAGAGCCTCAGACCTGTAACAGACTGCGAGATAAAGCATCGCGCATTCCCAGCGCCCGTGCCGCCCCCTCAGCCGTACATGTTGTGGGATTATCGACCAGATAAGCCGGAATTCCCAGGGCTTTGGTCAGGTATTTGTCGATCTCTCGCAGTAAAGCCCCTCCACCGCACAGCGCCACCCCCCGATCAATAATATCAGCAATCAATTCAGGTGGGGTTTTCTCCAGCACTCGGCGCGCACAGCTCACCACCTCCTGAAGGGGTTCCTGCAGGGCATCAACGATATCATTGCTCGTCAGAGAAACAGGTTTCGGTAAACCGGTGACCTGATCCTGTCCCTGCACTTCCATCGAACTCTGATCGTCCTGCGGAATGGCCGCACCAAGGCGAATTTTCAGTTGTTCAGCCGTCGGCTGCCCGATGATAATTCCGTATTTTTTCCGAACATAACTGATAATCGCTTCATCCATCCGAATCCCGCCACTGCGCAGGGTTTCAGCCCGAACCACATCGTTCATCGCCAGTACCGCCGCCTGGATGGTTCCTCCTCCCAGCGAAAGAATCATGTTTCCTGAAGGCGTACCAATGGGGAGATCAATCCCAATCGCAGCTGCCAGAGGTTGAGGGATCAGGTATACTTCCCGTCCAGCACTAAGCCCGGCCTCATGTACCGCACGGCACTCCACGCTGGTCACCCCGTAAGGCACAGTAAGCATCAGCCGTGGCGGGAAGAGTTGCATTGGCCCGGCGGTTTTTCGCACCAGGAATTTTAAAAGCTTCTCGGTAATTTCATATTCAGCGATCACCCCGTGCTGGAGCGGTCGAACAACTTCAATGGTGTCAGAAACCCGCCCGATCATATCGCGGGCAGCCCTTCCCCATTCCACCATTTTCTGCTCAAAGACAACGATCGCCACCACCGTTGGTTCGTTGAGTAGAATTTGATCTCCTTCAACGATTACGGTGTTCGTCGTTCCCAGATCAATGCCCAGCTCTCGGGTAAATAACGCCATGAATACGTTTTCCTTAACCTTTTGTCTACTATATACCAATATAAGGGGAGAAGCCCCTCTTCGATGATGAGCAAACTACCTATCCACGGCGGTAGCGTTTTACCGCACTGATCCGCAGGTTGGAACGGCGTAATGCTGCCTGAACCTGTAAATAGATATCCGGATTCTTTTCAGCTCCTTCTTTAAGAAGCTGCTCTGCCCTCCGACGCGCCTCTTCGGCGCGCTGGATATTGATCTCTTCCACATTTTCAGCTGCATCAGCCAGGACGGTTACCTGGTCAGGTTGCACTTCTGCAATCCCTCCCGCCACGGTGAAGAAGAGTTCCTCTCCCTGTCTTTTCACATGGATAACACCGTATTTCAAAGTCGTTAACACTGGCGAATGATGAGGTAAAATCCCCATTTCTCCGGCAGTCCCCGGTAACACCACCATATCCACGTCGTCCTGATAGACGATTCGATCCTGAGAAACAATTTCACAACGAATGGTCATCGTCCTATCTATCCCATTATTGCGCCAGTTCTTTTGCCCGGGCTACAGCATCATCAATTGTCCCAACCATATAAAAGGCCTGCTCGGGCAAATCATCATGCTTTCCATCTAAAATCTCGCGGAACCCTCGCACGGTCTCCCGCAAGGGCACATATACCCCGGGCCGGCCAGTAAATTGTTCAGCCACAAACATGGGCTGCGAGAAGAAACGTTCGATTTTTCTCGCCCTCGATACCACCAGCTTATCATCCTCGCTTAACTCGTCAAACCCAAGAATGGCAATGATATCCTGGAGATCTTTATATCTCTGTAATACCTGCTGTACCTCACGGGCAGTACGATAATGTTCTTCCCCTACAATATTCGGATCGAGAATCCGCGAAGTAGACACCAGCGGATCAACCGCCGGGAAAATACCTTTCTCGACAATCGCCCGGTCGAGGGCAATCGTTGCATCGAGATGGGTGAAAGTTGCTACCGGCGCCGGGTCTGAGTAATCATCCGCTGGAACATAGACTGCCTGCATGGAAGTAATGGAACCCTGCCTGGTGGACGTAATGCGTTCCTGGAGCTCACCCATTTCAGTAGCCAGTGTGGGTTGATATCCCACTGCCGATGGCATTCGGCCTAACAGGGCCGATACTTCCGAACCAGACATCGTGAAACGGAAGATATTATCAATGAACAACAATACATCGCGCCCTTGATCCCGGAAGTATTCCGCCATGGCCAGACCTGTTAAAGCCACGCGCAACCGAACCCCGCTTGGCTCATTCATCTGTCCAAATACCATCACGGTATCCTTCATAACGCCAGATTCCAGCATTTCACGGTATAACTGCGTACCTTCACGGGTTCGTTCACCCACTCCGGCGAAAACCGAATTTCCTTTATGCACAGTGGCGATGGAACGGATCAACTCCATGATGATGACGGTCTTCCCGGTACCTGCCCCGCCAAAAATACCGGTCTTTCCACCTTTGGTAAACGGTGCAATCAGGTCAATAACCTTCAATCCTGTTTCAAAAACCTCAACCCGCACCGACTGATCTTCAAAACTGGGCGCAGGCCGGTGAATGGGATACATGATGGAACTTTCGACCGGCCCCTTATTATCGATAGGACGGCCCAGGACGTTAAAAATCCGTCCCAGCGTCACTGGCCCGACCGGTACACGAATAGGCCCGCCCGTCCGTCGGACAGAGAGCCCTCGTTGTAATCCATCCGTGGAATCCATAGCCACCGTGCGTACCCAGTTGTTTCCAAGGTATTTTTCCACCTCCAGAACCACCGGAAGTTGATCGTCTGCAGTAACGATTTCCAGTGCTTCATAAATCTCTGGCATCTCGTCAGCCGGAAACTCCACATCGACCACACTTCCCTGAATCTGGACTATTCGACCCACGTTGTTGAAGACCCGTTCCATCATCCTACTCCCCGTTCATCATTCTGTAAGGCATTCGCTCCACCAGCGATATCCAGCATTTCATTCGTAATAATCGACTGGCGCAATTTGTTATATTCCAATTGCAGTGATTGAACCAGCTCATTGGCACTTTCAGTGGCATTCCGCATGGCAACCATCCGGGCCGCATGTTCACTCGCCTGCGCAGAAAGAATGGCCTTGTAAATCTGGATGGCCGTAAAATGGGGTACCACATTTTCCAGAACTTCATTTTGATCTGGTTCGTAGGTGAACACCGAGCTGGTTCGATGGGTAGCACTCAGATCACCCGGCTTCGCATGCTCCTTGTCAACCACAGTCAGAGGTAATAACTTTTGCGTCACCGGCTCCTGTTTAATCATATTTCGGAAGTGGGTATAGGTGATGAAAACCTGATCATATACATCCTTAAGGTAATCATCCACCACCAGCTGCCCGATCGCCGCCACATCATTGAAACTCGGTGGAGATGGCAAATCGACAAAGGCAGCTACCACGTTCTTTTTCTTCCTGACCAGAAGTTCGCGCCCTTTCCTTCCCACAGTAACATAATCAACCGGAACACCCGCCCGGTCAAACTCAGAAAGCGTGTGTCGGGTGATGTTCATGTTGTAAGCTCCGGCCAGCCCGCGGTCACTGCTCACCATTATCACCAGAATTCGATCAACCCTGTCTCTCTGTCTCAGCAGAGGGTGAAGCACATCCCGGCCCGGCTGGCGTGCCAGATGGATTAAAACCTTCCAGGCTTTTTCAGCATAGGGCATGGTAGCGTTGTTGGCCTGAATGGCTTTTCGTACCCGGCTTGCACTGACTGTTTCCAGAGCACGGGTTACCTGAGCCAGGTTCTTCACACTGCGAATGCGCAGCCGCATTTCACGAGTCGATGGCATGGCCAGTTTCCCCCATCATCATCCGACCCAGGTTGAGGTAAATGCTTGCAGGGCCTCTTTCAGTCGGGCTTCTGTTTCCTCGGTAATACGTTTTTCCTGAGCAATCGACCGGGCAATTTCAGGGTATCCCGCCTCAATATGCCGTACCAGCGCCTGTTTCCAGTTTCGCATTTGATCTAATGGGATTTCATCCGCATAACCATTGGTTCCGGCGTACAGAATGATTACCTGGTGTTCCAGCGGGATTGGCTCATACTGGGGTTGCTTGAGAATTTCCTGAAGATGTTGCCCTCGATTTAACTGGTTCTGGGTGGCCTTATCCAGACCTGAACCGAATTGCGCAAACGCCGCAAGCGACCGGTAGGCAGCCATATCCAGGCGCAACCGCCCCGCCACCTGACGAATAGCTCTTGTCTGGGCGGCACCACCCACCCGCGAGACCGAGATACCTACATTGATCGCCGGGCGAATACCAGCATTAAACAAATCATTCTCAAGGTATATCTGACCATCGGTGATAGAAATGACATTTGTAGGGATATATGCCGATACATCCCCGAGCAGAGTTTCAATAATGGGCAGCGCAGTTAATGATCCCCCGCTTCCCGCCAGCTTGACGACCCTGTACTCATCCGGTGAAGGCATTGCCTTTCGCGCCTGTTCTGCGTCATGGCGTGAGAGTGGACCACCAAAAACCTTACCATCCACTGCATCTTCAATGGTGGCTTCTTTTCCTTCAAAATCCTTCCTGACCAGCACATACTTGTCGGCCAGGCGGCAAGCCCGCTCTAATAACCGGGAATGCAGGTAAAAAACGTCGCCTGGGTACGCCTCACGGCCCGGCGGACGGCGCAGTAAAAGCGATACTTGCCGATATGCCCAGGCATGTTTGGAAAGATCATCATAGATCACCAGGGCATCCTTACCTTTCTCCATGAACTCTTCCCCAATCGTACAACCTGCGTATGGGGCAATGTACTGCATGGCCGCCGGTTCATCTGCCGCTGCCACCACGACAACCGTATGTTCCATTGCCCCAAATCTTTCCAGAAGAGCAATCGTGCGGGCGACAGCGGCTTTTTTCTGACCAATAGCCACGTAAATGCAGATAAGGTCTTTCCCTTTCTGGTTGATAATGGTGTCAATGGCAATTGCCGTCTTTCCTGTTTGACGATCCCCGATGATTAACTCACGTTGACCGCGCCCGATTGGGATCATCGAATCAATAGCGATGATCCCGGTCTGAACCGGGGTATCAACATCCTGCCTTTCAATCACCCCGGGAGCAATCCGCTCGATGGCCCGGTATCCGTTAAAATTCAGCGCACCCTTGCCATCAATCGGCTCACCCAGGGCATTCACCACCCGTCCAATTAACCCATCTCCAACGGGCACCGAGGCAATCCGACCGGTTGTATAAACTTGCATACCTTCTTTAATACTGGTGTAGTCTCCCAGTATGATGATCCCCACCGAATCGTGTTCCAGATTAAATGCAATTCCCATAACCCCATTGGCAAATTGCACAAGCTCTTGAGAACGAACTTTGGCGAGGCCGTCAACCCGGGCGATCCCATCACCGGCTTCGACCACAGTGCCAATATCACGCACTTCTAAAGCCGGTTGAAAGGTTTCAATTCGCGCCTGTAAATCTTCGGTGATCTGTCGGATAAAATCAGTCATGATACTTCAACTCCCGGTGCATGTACCGTCGATTGGATAACGCAACAATCATACCTGAAAGAAAAAAGAATGTCCAGAAAATTTGACCCCTACCATTACACCCCCTCCAGATTTCAGAGGTCATCTTTATCCGCGCGGGTTAAAGTACCGTAGTGCCTGGCGCAATCTTTCCTCCACATCATCAGGAGTATCTTTTGGAATCGACTGAAGCGCCATCTGCGCTTCCACCACACTGTAACCCAGTGAGGTCAGGGCTTCCAGCACCGCCTCATCTGCTGAACTGATGCCGCTTGCCAGCTCTATTCCTTCACCTTTAATCTTTCCCTGCAAATGAAGCAGGATCTTCTGCGCATTTTTCTTGCCTACGCCCGGCACTCTGGAAAACAAATCCGCCTGTTCGCTTAACACCGCCCGACGAATAGCATCTACAGAGAGAATAGAGAGGATCGAAAGCGCAATGCGCGGGCCAACGCCATTCACGCCAAGCAACAGGATAAAGAAATCTCTCTCGGCTTCTGTAGCGAAACCGTACAAAGCCAGTAAATCTTCCCTCACCACCAGATGGGTAAAAAGAGAAATGGTCTCCCCGATCCGGCAACCTGCCCGTAAGCTGGTGGGTACAGCTACCTGAAATCCCATTCCTCCAGTTCTAACCACAATGGAATTCTCACCAAACCCGATAATTTCCCCTTCAATAGACGCGATCATCGGGAGAGTCCTCCTTCCAAACGGTCTCTCCGCTGGTTCAAAACCTCATAAAGAACCAGAGAAGTAGCTACAGCCAGATTGAGCGAATCGCTCACACCAAGCATCGGAATACTTACCACCGCATCACAGAGGGCATAATGGCCCTGGCCCAATCCCTGGCGTTCACTTCCCATCATCAAAACGCAATATTCCGGGTATTGAAACCGGTGATAATCGGTTGCGGCTGCATCTGAAGTACCAACTACAAAACATCCTCGAGAAGTTTTCCATCGCGCAAATTCTTCGAGAGTTGCCCGGCATATTTTCAGATGAAACAATGCCCCCATACTCGCCCGGATAGAAACCGGGTCATAAGGATCGGTAGATTGATCCAGCAGAATCACTCCTGCCCCACCCGCTCCATCGGTACTGCGAAGGATAGTGCCAAGGTTTCCGGGGTCAGCGATTGAATCGAGGACTACCCAGGGTTTCTCTCGTTCCGGGGCTACTTCATCCAAAATTGACCAGTGTTGTCTCACCACCGCAGCAATTCCCTGAGGGTGTTCTTTGAGTGAAAAGGCCTCAAACACGGGCTTACTCACTTCCACCACCTCAGTTCCTCTGGATCTTTCCCGGGCAATCAAAGCCGCTCCGAACTGGCTTCTCAACAATTCCTCACAGACGATCAGCAATTCCACCCCGGCGGAATACTGGCAGGCATCGCCTACCACCCGCAGGCCCTCAACATAGCTAAGCCCCGTTTCCTGCCGGAATTTCTTTTGCTGCAACTTTCTTATCCACTTAATTTTTTCGTTGCTCGGGCTGGTAATCATTCTGCCGCCGTGTTCCAACGATAACTATGGAGGTGGCAAATAGCCACAGCCAGGGCATCAGCCGCGTCGTCTGGCTGGGGAAGCGCATCCAGATTCAAGATCGCCTGTACCATCACCTGAACCTGATGCTTGTCGGCACCACCATATCCACTCACCGCCTGCTTCACCTGCATGGGAGTATACTCAGCAACAGCCACCTGATGTTGCGCCATAGCCAGCAGAGCAACTCCGCGCGCCTGCCCCACTGCAATGGCTGTGGTCACATTCCGCCTGAAAAACAACTTCTCCACCGCTCCGCACTCGGGGCGGTGGAGAAGTAAAATTTCAACGATTCGATCATACAAGAGTTTTAGGCGCTTTTCGGCTTCCAGACCGGCCGGGGTACTGATTACCCCACACTCCACCATCTCCAGATCGCCCTGAGGAGACTCCCGCACCAGACCATAACCAGTGGTTGCCGTTCCCGGATCAATTCCCAGGACCAACATAGCGCCGCTACGCTTCGCTCTCCAATGCAGCAATTGCCTCGTCCGACAGCCGCAGGGTGTGATACACGTTCTGCACATCATCCAGGTCTTCAATCATCTCGATGGTGCGCAGTACCTGCAGTGCCTGATCTACCGGCAGTTCAACTTCATTCAGAGGAATCATGCGCAACTCGGCCTCTTCGATCTCAATTTTGGCATTCCGGAGAGCATCACCCATCAACTTAAAGTTTTCTACCGGCGCATAGATTTCAATCGTGTCGCCATCCTGCACCACATCATCGGCGCCACCTTCCACAGCCACCTCAAAAACTTTATCAAAATTCGCTTTTGCAGCCGGAACCGCAAAATAAGCCACGCGTTTGAACTGCCATCCCACCGAACCGGCCTCGCCAAGGCTGCCGCCCGCCTTGCTCAAAAGGTGCCTGAGTTCTGCCACAGTTCGATTGCGGTTTTCCGTGAAGCACTCGAACATCATGGCAACCCCATGAGGCCCATAACCCTCGTAAAAAATCTGCTCGAAAGCTTCCCCTTCTTTACTTTCACCGGTTCCGCGTTTGATTGCCCGCTCAATATTTTCCTTAGGCATGTTCTGTGAGCGTGCTTTTTCGACCGCCAGGCGGAGCCTGAAGTTTGTGTCCACATCTCCGCCGCCTTCGCGAGCAGCCATCACGATTTCACGCGTCAGGCGCGTGAAAACCTGGCCTCGCTTTGCATCAGCCGCGCCTTTTTTGCGCTTAATGGTTGCCCATTTTGAGTGACCAGACATACCTCGTTTTCTCCTCAGTGCGAGTAAATGGAGAGTATTCTCCCTAGTGCCCAGATTATACCATAGAACCCCTGCTCACCTTTTCATACCCTTTCGCCCTCATTGCTACACTCACCCGTTCTTCGTCCCTTACAGTCCCCTTACACCTGCCTCCATAACCACTGAAACACCGATAAATTAACTAAAATATAACCGTTTCAACACCAAAACGGTTAATAAGCCATGCAGAAAATCGTGCGCCTTCTTGTCATTTTCTTCTCTTGTTTCCTGTTTTTTCAGGGAGCTTCGCTGGCTCATGCAGATCCGCAAACACAACCCTCTGACAGCCAGAAAACCTCCCTGAAATACGCCCGGCTTTCTGCAAATAGCCTGTTTTCTTTCACGATCTCCCCTCAACCGGCCGGGGATCCCGCCTTTGTATCTTCCGAGCCCGGTGTTGTGACCGATTTTTCCCTTGCCCGCACTTATGGAACCATCGGTTTGCTCGCCCATAACACCCTGGCGGGGGCCGCGTTCAGCCAATTAAAAACCGGGCAATCGCTTCAACTTATCACCCAGGATGGCTCCATTACACTCTATCGAATTACTGCTATAGAAAAATACCGTGCTCTTACTCCTTCCAGCCCAAAAAGTGACTTTTCCCCACTGGATTCGCCCGGTCGCCGAATGACCGCCACCGAGCTTTTTAACCATATTTATGCCACCGGAGACGGTAAACGCCTCGTCCTGCAAACCTGTCTGGAGGCAAATGGGAATCCATCCTGGGGGCGGCTATTTATCATTGCGGAACTTGAAACCGGGACTCCTCCCTTATCAGCTCCTTTGATACTCTATAATCCGGCGCCCGCCTGGGCGTCCGGGGATACGCTGGTGGCCAGGTAACCTTATCAGTTAGAGTGCTTTCACCGGGTTCGATAATACTCCAATCCCTTCGATTTCCACCTCGACCACATCTCCGACTTTCAACGGGGCAATTCCAGCTGGTGTTCCCGTTAAAATCACGTCTCCAGGTTCCAGAGTCATCACTGAAGAGATAAACGCAATTAACTGCTGCACCGAAAACACCATATCCCTCGTTGAACCGACCTGTCGCAACTCACCATTAACCCGGCAATGGATCAGTACATCGGCGGGGTCGAGTTCGGTTTCAATCCATGGACCAAGAGGACAAAAGGTATCAAATCCTTTAGCCCTCGTCCACTGACCATCCACCTTCTGGAGATCTCTGGCAGTAACATCGTTCGCCGCGGTATACCCGAAAACGTAATCCAGCGCATCCTCCGCTGCAATCCATTTTCCTCTTTTCCCAATCACCACGGCCAGTTCACTTTCATGGTCCACCTGTTTAGATTGAGGGGGTAATAAAATTGCTTCTCCAGGCCCAACGACCGACGAGGGAGGTTTTAGAAAGATCAAAGGGATTTCCGGTACCTCAGCACCCCGTTCTCTGGCATGTTCCACATAATTCCTTCCAACTGCAATGATTTTTCCCGGCCGAACAGGGGCAAACAACTTAACTCGCTCCAGAGGCATCCCGGCCTCCAGCCGACGGTATTCATTAAAAATATCTCCCTCGACCAATCCAACATGATCCTGATAAATCCAACCGTACCGCGGTAACTCATCCCCTAGACTATATCGAATGAAGCGCATAATACCACCTCCTTTTTTCGCCAGTTTAACATACTTCATGAATTTTCATGTATAATTTCCCTACCCGGGCGGATAGCTCAGTCGGTTAGAGCGCATCTCTTACAAAGATGAGGTCGCAGGTTCGAGTCCTGTTCCGCCCACAGGTACGGTTCATCCCCACCATTTGACCGCCATAACCCCATATATGGCGGTCTTTATGTCTCACCCATCCAAACAACGACCTCATCTCCTCGAAACCCAATCCTTTAACATCGCCTCTGTCGCCCTGCGTGACGCCTGGACGGATTTCATCCTCAGCCGCCAGGCCATGCAGTGTTCGAAAACTACCCTCGCCAATTACACGGACACGCTGGGTAAATTTATCTCCTGGCTGGAAGGTCAAGGCATGACCGCCCCTCATGAAGTGACCGCCCGCCACGTGCGCCAGTTCCTGGCGTTGTATCAGGACGCCGAAAGCACCACCACCCACACCGTAGCCAGCCGCATTCGGACGCTTCTCCGCTTCTGGCACAGGGAAGGCTATCTTCCCCAGCCGGTCACCTTTGACATGCCCAAAGTGCGCCAGAAGCGGCTATCGTTCCTCACCGCCGAACAGGTGCAAAAGGTGCTGAACGTGTGTGCCTTACGGGAGAAGGCGCTGGTCTTGTTCCTGGTGGACAGCGGCCTGCGCCGTCAGGAAGTCTGCAACCTCCAACGGGCAGACGTGGATTTACAGACCGGCGCGGTCAGGGTGCGGCAAGGCAAAGGCCGCAAAGACCGGCTGGCCGTGATTGGCGCAACCACAAGGCGCGCCCTGCTGGCTTACCTGCGCACCTGCCCCAGTCAGGACGCGGACGCCCCGCTGTTCCAGACCGAAAGCGGCAGCCCCTTCACTCCCCACGGCCTGCAATCGCTCCTGCGGCGGCTCTCGAAAAAGGCGGGAGTGGCCTTCTCCGCGCACGCCCTGCGCCGCACCTTTGCCACGCTCAGCCTGCAAAACGGCATGGATTTGGTCAGTCTGCAAACCATCCTGGGCCATTCCAACCTGGAAACTACCCGCCGTTATATTCAATGGCTGGACACTGACCTGCTGGAAGCCCACCGGCACGCCAGCCCTGTGGATAACCTCAAACAATCCGGGCACAGTTCCCGATAAAAGGCATAGACCGAAAGGAGTAAAACCATGAAACCCCCTAAAGAATGGGCCGAAGTCAAGAACGGCAAGCGGTATGACGTCAGCAAGTCAACCTTGCTGGCAGGCGATGATTATTGGGATGGGCACAACTTTGAACGGCACGGACGAAATACCTTCCTGTACCGCACCCCCAAAGGCAACTACTTCTCCATCCGCCTCACCTGCTGGCAGGGGGAAAGAGACGCGCTGCAACCGCTCACCCCGCAAGAAGCCGCAGAAATGTTTGAAGAATTGCCCGAAAAGCGGGTATCGCTTGAAGAAGCCTTTCCTGGTGTTACCGTAGAAGACGCATAGTATCCGATACCGAATCATCCACCACGCCCGGATTGTTCAGCCTTGCCGCAAGTGGCAGGGCTTTTTTTGCCCTGTCGGCCAGTATGCACAACATAATAGTCATTGTGTTGGGCAAAGGGCACAAAACGCCCTGTAAGGCCTGTTCTGCCGGGCAAAGGGTGTTTTTATGCCTTGCCGTGGAAAAATCGCTCTACGGGCATCCTGGCGCGTTCTACGGGCATTTTATTACCGTTTATCCGGCCACTCCACCACAAACACAAGCTGCCGCCCGCACTTCGGGCAATATTCCGGCTTCATCGGCGGGTCATCGCAGGTGCGCCAGTGGATTTCAACCTTCAGATTATCGTATTTTGTCGCCGGGCCGCCGCACTCCGGGCATTTTACCGGCCTTATCGCCCGTTCAATCCGCTTCAACCGGCCTGCCATGTTGTTCATTCCGTACCTCCTCTATCCTCCGTTCCAGTTCATTCAGCCGCTCTTCAAGCGTGATGGCTTCCCGTAGGCGCAGGAAGTGAGATAGCGCCATATCGATAGCGCGCAGTTTATCGCCATGCCTGGCCTGCGGGTCGCCTAGAATGGCCTGAAGGGCGTTCAGCGCCTGCTCCTGCATTCCAATCAACCGGCGCATTACATCTTCCAGCGTCTGGCCTTCGGCCTCTTCCAGCGCCGCCCTGAAGGCTTCATCCTTCATCCAGCGCCAGGCCGAACGTTCGGACACGTTCGCCCTGCGGATGGCTTCGGATACCGTTCTACTCACCAGCAACGCGGCCAGGAAGCGCCGTTGTGTGGATGTTATCTCTGCCATTTTGCCTCGTTTCCTGCCTCCGCCAACAGGTAAGGGTCATGCGTCACCTCGCCAAACCAATCTTGAAAATCCGCAAGGCGCACAAGTACCAGGTCGGCGCTGTGCCTCTGCCCTGCCTCGTGCAGTACCACAATCGGCAACCGGTCGCCTGCGCCGCTGCGGGCCTGCGTCAGTGCGTCTTTCAGCCACTGCGGCAGCCTGCGCCTGTGCTTGACCTCAACCGCAAGCCAATCATTCACCACATCCGCCCCTGTGCGCCCAACTGCACCTTGACGCTTGCCGTTCAGCCGCCCGGCTATCGCCCGTTCGGTTTGTTTCCAGGTCGTGTCAGCCATGCATCACCCCCTGCGGTTCGTACTGCGCCCGCCAATCGCTCAACCGCCAGCCGTGACAGGGAACGCTGAAAGCCTTTTCTACAAATTCGTTCAACATGTCTGCTTGCAGCAGCCGGTTTGCGTCCCATTTCTGCCCGTCCATCAGCGGCGATTTAAACGCTTTGCCCCTCAAAAGCAATGCCAGTTTTGCCGAACGGTCGCCGTCATCCAGCCACACAAACACCCGCCGGTATCGCCTGCTCACTTTTTGCAGTACTTCCTGCATCTCCGCCGTGAGGGACTGGCTGCCCGTGCTTATCAGGTCAAGCTCCGGTAACGTTTGCGCCAGGCTCAGGTAATTCAGCTCGCCTTCCACCACAAGCAGGCGTTCAAAGCGCCCAACCTCCTCAGGTAGCCAGTATAAATCGTTCACGCTCCCCTTTGCGGCGATATAGCGCAGGCCATCCGAAGCGCCATCCACAAAACGAAACTTTACCGCCCGCACCTCCAGGCGACGATTGAAGTAGGGTATGACCGCCGCCGGGCGTTTGCGCCCCGCCTTCGGGTCGTAAACTTCCGCCGCTCCCAGCAGTGCAAACTGCCAGGTCGGCGGTAGTAATCCCCGCCCGTGCAGGTAATTTCTGACGGTCTGCGCCAGTGGGTCATCGTCAAGGTCAATCCGCCTGGACGCATCGAAGGCGATTTGTTTCAGCCGTTCCCGTGTTTCCTGCGTTTGCCCTTGCGGTTCTGGTTCAGCCGTCCGCTCCGGTTCAGCCCGCAAGGGTGAAGGTTTGCCGCCGCCCAGCCGTTCCAGCGCCTCTTTGAAGTCCAGCCCGTCCCGCCGCTGAATGTAATCGATGGCATCCTGGTACTGGCCATCCGTGCAGTGGCGGCACAACCAGCGCCAGCCGTCAGCGGTCTGCTTCAAGACGAAGCGGTCAGTACCGCCGCAGAACGGACACGGCCCAGCATACCAGTTTGCGCCAACCTTGCGCACGTGGGTATCTCGCTCCACAAGAGAGAGTAAGTCGAACGTGCGCTGAATGTAGTCCGCATCAAAATTGCTCATGGTTCGCTCCGTGTTGCCATTAGAAAAGACGCAACAAAGGCAACAAAGGCAACAAAGGCAACAAAAATCATTAGTCTGTTGCGTCTGTTGCGTCTGTTGCGTCTGTTGCGTCTGTTGCGTCTGTTGCTTTAAGTGTGGTTTTCCAGCACTTACCATCGTATGTTACAAGCCCCTTATCTTGAAGGTTAACCAACTCCCTATACAAAGTTCCCCGATTGCGATTCGTAGCATTTACTAAATCCGCAAGAGTAGCAAAGCCACCTAAACGCTCAATGGTTCGTATGGTCTCATTTTGCGCATCTGTTAAGCTATCGTTCCTTGCGGTCTCCACCCAACACCCGGCGAATGCGTCAAAGCGCAAGTCTATGGTACACTCCTCAACATCTCTACCCACAACGGCGAGTTTTGCGCCTGGCTTTCCGCTCTCTTTGTAAAGGCCTAGAATGGTATCCGCCACGCCACTCTTGGAAACACTGCCCATGATGTCTTCGATTGGGTTTGGGTCAAATCCATTACGTTTTTTGTGATGGTCTAGGCAAAGCAGGTTAGCGCCGCTCTCTGATGTCGCTTCTTGAAGCGGCGATAGGATACTTGTAACTTGCGCCGCATCGTTCCAATCCCGAATGTGGAATGCCCGGCTGATTGTGTCCACTATCACAAGCGAATAATCCCCAGCGGCTATAAATGCGGTAAAAGCCGCCAGGCCGTTTTGCTTTCCGAAAAGCCTTTGGAAGTCGCGTCCAAAGATGACGTCCAGGTTTTCCAGTGCCGCCGCTGTCCAGCCCTGTTTTTGCAGGCGGTCTTTGAATCGCCTCGGGCTATCTTCAAGCGCGCAGAAAAGCACCCGTCCGGCTTGCGCCTTGCGGCCCAAAAAATAGCCGCCATTGCAAACCGCAAGCGCCAATTCCAGCGCTAACCACGATTTACCCTTTTTGGGCGGCCCGGCTAGGATTGTCATTCCCGCAGGAATGATGTTATCCACAACCCAGGCGGGTTCGGGAAAGGTCATGGCCATCAGGTCTTTGCCGTTGATGATGGCCGGCATACCCTGCGCCGCCTGGCTGGCTTGATTTAGCATCTCGTCAAGGTCGCCCATCTCGCACTCCAAACAGCGCCAACTGCGCCGCCCCCCGCGCTTCTACTTTCCAGTGGGACAAAGCCAGCCCGATTTGGTCGCCGTGCCCCCTGTTGAGTTTGAAGCCGTGCAAGGCGAAGGCGTCAATCGAGGCTCGATAAATCCGCCTGGTTTCGACATCCAGCACCTCAACTTGTGTCGCACCATCACGCCTTGCGGCTTCAAGGATTTGCAGGTCAATCGCCCAAGCAGGCGGCCGGCGTAGCATGTGGCTTGAAGCCCGCGCCTTTTTCTTCAAAGTGCGCCCACAAAGGCGCGCCACAGGCTTGCCGTCCGCGCTATAATAGGTTTGACGCGCATCAACCACGCGTGTCGTGCCTTGGCCCGCCGCGGGCACGGCGGGCCTTGTTTTATTAATTGCCGTTGCCATTTTCCCCCCTTTTCGTGCCTTCCAACCGCCCCGCCTCACGGGTCACCAGCCAGCGCACCACTGCCGATTGCGTCATGCCCAAGTGCCTAGTAAGGCGTTTCAAAGTTTCCGCTTCCGGCCGGCTCAACCGCAAATGAACGACAAAAGTTCGAGTCACTTTTTCCTTTTTCATCCTCAAACACTCCGCAAATGTGTTACAATAATCGTACACTATCAATTTAGGGAGCGTTAAAGTGATACTAAAAACCGAAGCCGAATTACGCACCGCCCTTGAAGCCGAATTACGCCTGCAACTGGATGATTACCTTTGGGACGCTCTCAAAGCCGAAGGCTACGTTGGCGCTTACCTTGACCCCGATTTGAAGCGCGAGGAACGCGAAAACCAGTTTTACAGCCTTGTGGACGCCGCCAGGCTTGCCCTGCGCCTTTACAAGCCGAAACAACCGCCCCGCCTGACCGAAACCAGCACGGATGAAACGCTGGCAACCCTGATTGATTTTCAGGTTCAACAAGCCTGCCAGCACATTGATTTTGTCCGGCTGCGTGACACCATCTTTCAAGGCAAACTGGCACAAACCGGCAGGGAAAGCGAATTTCTAGCCGAAGTCTGCCGGGCTTCCGATTACCCGTTCGATACCGCCGCACTCTCTGCGTTCGTTCAAAAACTGGCTGATGAATTTGCCAAAACCTACGGCTGGACACCCGAAAGCGCCCGCACCTTTATTTTGACAGGCCAAAAGCCAGTTATGCAAAAGTTCACCATGAAAGGCAACTGGAATTTGGACTACCCCCTTGCCAGCGCCATCACCATCACCGTAACCCTGACCTGTCCCCCCCGTGAATTGGCAAAGGCATTTGGCGAATACCAGCGCTTGCTCATGCGTGCTTATGGCATCGCCGCAAGCCGCCAGCGCAACCGCTCGCTTTCCGAAAAGCACCGCCAACTTGCCCTTTTTGCGGCCCAGCATGAAGGTTTGAACGGTCGTGAAGCCATGCAAAAGTGGAATTCGCTTTATCCCCAGTGGGCTTATCAGCATGAAACCAACTTTCAGCGTGACCGCAACACCGCCCTCAAACGCTTCAAACGCAAGCGTGAGCCTGCCATCCTGAACTGGCAGGGATAAATCACAACCCCCCCACCTGTGGCGCGGACAAGCGTTCTAATCCGCCTGGCCAGCCGGGCCCGCCAAACCTGCGCGCTTCGCGCTCTACGGCTTTGACGGTAGCCACAAGACGCGGAGAGACGTTCAATAAGTCGGCGGCAGTATCTTTAGAAACCATGCAAATTTGCACGGTTTTTGATGGACGCCCTCCTGCCGTGCCCACCATCGTCGCCAGCCTCGCCGCAATCACGGCTCACCTTACAGAAACCTTAAAATTTCTTGCCTTTTTTAGCCTGCGGCTTACAATGGAAAACAGCCCGCGAGATTCACGCTCCGAACACATCTTCTCCTTGTGGGCGCTCTGACGGAAGATTAAAAACAGGCTATATGTGGCGGTCGGCGCGGTCATGACCCCCACCTGTGGCGGTATGGTGAGCCGTGTTTCGGCCATCTCTTACAAAGATGAGGTCGCAGGTTCGAGTCCTGTTCCGCCCACTCTCTCCCCTTTCCTTACTTTCACCCATCATTTTCCTGCTTTGGAGGCACAATGCAGATTCCTTTCAATGGCCTCGGGTTGCATCTCGGCAACCTGCCTGAGCTTTCTCAGGCTGTCTACCGCTCGATCAGTGCAGAAAACCCCCGCGGAGAAAAAGGTAAAGGGGGCATGTCGGTTGAAGGCCTGGCCGATGGACCCGCCCGCGAGCTGGGCCAGGGCTGGAAAGTTCGCCCCTGCATCACCCTCAAGGGCCGCGAAGTGACCGATCTGGCAGACATTCAGGGTCCAGGTGTTATTCAACACATCTGGATCACCGTCGATCCAGCAGCATGGAGGCGGTTGGTTCTCCGCATGTACTGGGATCACGAACCAACGCCATCGGTTGAGACCCCCCTCGGTGATTTTTTTTGCAACGGCTGGGGAGTACGTTGTAATGTAAATTCTTTGCCCATCGCGGTTAACCCTGCCGGCGGTTTCAACAGTTACTGGGAAATGCCTTTCCGAGAACATGCCCGCATCACCATCGAAAACCTCACTCCTGATCCGGTACCCGGTTTCTTCTATCAGATTGACTACACCCTCACAACCGTCCCTGAAACTATGGCTTATTTTCATGCCCAGTGGCGGCGTTCTAACCCGTTGGCTTATATGACCGACCATACCATCCTGGATGGAGTGCAAGGAAAAGGTCATTACGTGGGCACTTATATGGCCATCGGGGTTAACAACGATGGCTGGTGGGGTGAAGGAGAAGTTAAATTCTTCATCGATGGCGATACCAATTTCCCCACCTACTGCGGTACCGGCACAGAAGATTATTTCGGTGGCGCATGGTGCTTCGAGCATCCACGTGGACAGTATGGAGTGTATTCCACAGCATTTCTGGGTATGCCACAGGTGATTCAACCTGACGGTTTGTACAGAAGCACCATGCGTTTCGGCTTGTATCGCTGGCACATTATGGACCCCATTCGTTTTGACAAAGACCTGCGTGCCACCATTCAAGACCTGGGTTGGCGCTCTCCGTTTGAAGGGAAAGGTCGTTATCTCCCCCGCCAGGATGATATCGCCACCACAGCCTTCTGGTACCAGGCAGAACCTCATGCACCTTTCCCCAGGCTTCCTGATGCCAATTACCTGGAGGTCATTTAAAAAAAACAAGAAAACAGGTACCCTTCATCCGAGAATCTCACATGAAGGGCACCTGGCCCGGATCTCTACGCCTTATCATACCCCGGGTACGATTGATTCAATCTGTGGCCTGTTCTCTGATCCGCCTCCGGGGTAAAGGTGGCGCTTTTCGCCGGCCATCAAGAAGATGAGCCATAGCCAAGACTGGATGCTTCAAAAGCATTTTCGGGCCTGAATACCGCATCATCTTACGAACACGTTCTCTCATCACTGGCTGGTAACAATGAATTGGGCAACGGGCACAGGTTGGCTTGCGCTCCTGATATGGGCAACGAGACAGGCGCATCATCGCATAGTCGAATAGCTCCTGGCAGGAACTGCACAGAGCACCTGATGGAAACCCATGATGATCCCGGCAGTAAATGACCTGCATGGCATAAATCGTTCGACGTTCTCTTTGCAGCCTGGGGTGAATGGCGTTCATTCTGTATCCTCGAAGTTTGAATTTGTTTGATAGTAATTCACCCCACGTAAGCTTTCGTTGATGAAGATCAAACGACTCGCGCAGTTTGCCGAATGTAAGGAATAGTCACCGGCCCTTCTGGAAGAATGCAAATCCTCGCCTGCTTCCCATACCGATTGAGTAAACTCTGGACCATCTCTTCAATAGAAATCGCAGGTTGTAACATTGCCTGTCTCAACTGCTCTGCGCTCAAATAATCACTATGGACGTATACTTCAGCTTTCAAGAGCACCATCGCCAGCACCTGCGCCTGCCATTGATCTTGCTTTGAGAATCCAGGCTGGTTGATCCGCGAATGGAGTTCTTCGGGTGTAGCCGATTCTCGCAGGAGTTGCCCGAACAATCCATGATCGGGAATACCATCCCAGCATTCCGAAGCAATGATAATCGCTCCGCCTTCCCGAACAATTTGAGCCGCGGCGCTCATTCCTTTCACAGTCTGATACAAATTCAGGTCCAGGGGATATCCCGAATTGGAAGTCACAACAATATCAAATGGTTCATCCACCGGTACCATGGCAGTGCGCCTGACAAACTCACACCCTTTTTCATGGGCCTGATCTAGGTCCCCGGCAAAAACTGCCGTGATGGCTTTTTCGCGATTGAGAGTCACATTGACTAAAAAATCCGCGCCGGTTTTTAAGGCTACTTCTCGAATCTCTTCCCAGATCGGATTTCCATGAGTGATACCCCAGATCGCACGCGGATTACCAATGTTTTGCGCTGAATGGTTCCCCAGAATGGTATCCAGCCCGGCCATTCCCGGCATGATCGCCTTACCACCCCCGGAATAACCCGCGAAAAAGTGAGGTTCAATAAACCCTGTCAGGATTCGAAAATCACAGTTGGCCAGTTCGCGATTAATCCAGATTTCATGTCCAAGCGAAGTCATTCCAAGGCTTACCTGCGTCGCGCGCTCAAACGCATTATTCTGCACAATGCGGTAGGTCTTCACAATCGAATCGCCAAGCATCTGGCGCAATTCCTCTTCCGTATTTGGGCGGTGAGTCCCAAGGGCATTGAACAGGGTAATCTTCTCCGGTGGAACATGTTCCAACTCGGCCAGAATCGCCGGTAGAATGACCTGATTGGGAGTGGCTCGGGTGATATCGTTGAAAATAATGCCCACCCGATCACTGTTCTTCACCAGCTCGCGCAGGGGCCTTGTACCTGTTGGGTTGCGTAAAGCCTCCTGTAAGGCTCCGCGTGCATCGGTTACCCCCGGAGTGTACAACGGTTCGACCACACTCACGTTCCAGGTATCGTCTAACCGAAGAGATAATCCTTTTTTCCCGTAAGCCAGTTGAACGTCCATTTTCACCACACCTCTGATTCGGTTGCCTATCGTTATCCATTTTATAGTTTGATTATAACTCGGGCATTTTCGTGATCGTTCCAAAGCTGGTAAAAAGGTGGTTAAATGGATGAGGGGTAGTGAATAGACCACCCCACATCCGACGAACAGAGAGGCACACCTGGAATGCGCCTGAACCTCATTTTACCAAAAGTTGAACCGGGGCAATATGAA
>NZ_DF967965.1:1100485-1155282 GCF_001050195.2 Anaerolinea thermolimosa | reverse complement strand
CCTGATCGCCTTAGCTGGAAACCATCTGGCCCGTGGTTTGCACCTGGCTGACTTGATGGCGTAACCCTGGTAATTCGCCAGGGGGCAGCCCTCATTCCTGTTCCTTCACCAATGTTTTACCAATACTGGAACGATCACCATTTTCAACACAATTCCACCAGTAATGGTTTTTTACCTCGCAACCATCCTCAAAAGGGAGGGTTATATGCTACATAATCCCCCTTTTCGAGGTATGACCAGCTCATGATTCCTGCTCGCTCCATTACCAATGAAACTGACTCTCTCTTGTCTTCAGCTCTCCGCCCCTGGTCGGCATTAAAATGGCATGGAGATTCTCAAACCATCGCCTTTACACCTGTTCAGATGCGCTCTTCTCTTCTACAGATCGATCAACCCCTCTGGGTTGTTCTCTCTGAAAAGAAGATCGGCCTGGTATCCGAAGGGGAAGTTCTTTCCGCCTCTTCCGTACAATCTGAAAACCTCCCCATTCTCGGCATAATCCCTGCAGTTCCCTGGGAAAGCCTCGGAGATCCGTCTTTTCGCCGTACCTATCATACCCGGGCTTCTTTTTATGCCGGAGCCATGGCTGGTGCTATTGCATCAGAAGACCTGGTGATCAGCCTCGGTAAAGCAGGATTGATGGGATCATTTGGGGCAGGCGGATGCAGCCCTTCCCGCATAGAAGCCGCCATAGCCAAAATTCAAGACGCCCTGCCGAACGGGCCTTATGCCTTTAATCTCTTGAATAGCCCCAACGAACCCCGCCTTGAACAGCGCGCAGCCGAACTGTACGTGCAGAAGAACATTCCGGTCGTCGAGGCTTCAGCCTACCTCGATATCACCTATGCCCTCGCCTATTATCGATTAAGTGGTCTGGAACTTACACCAGAGGGAAAAATTCAGGTCAATCATCACATCATTGCGAAGATCTCTCGTAAAGAAGTCGCCAGCCGGTTCCTTTCCCCGGCCCCTGATGATTTGGTCCATCGCCTTCTGGAAGAAGGAAAAATTACACAACGGCAGGCTGAGCTCGCGCGCTCAATCCCTATGGCTGATGACATCACCGTAGAAGCCGACTCAGGGGGGCATACCGATAATCGCCCCCTGGTGGGGCTTATCCCTGCCATTCTCACCCTGCGAGACCAGATGCAATCCCGTTATTCTTACTCTCAGGTTGTACGCATAGGCGCAGCCGGCGGCATCGCCACTCCACAGGCCGTCCTCGCAGCCTTCACATTAGGTGCAGCATACGTCACAACCGGCTCGATCAACCAGGCCTGTGTTGAGGCAGGTACTTCGGAGCAAACCCGCAACCTGTTAGCCCAGGCCGAAATGGCTGATGTCGCCATGGCACCGGCAGCCGATATGTTCGAGATGGGAGTAAAAGTTCAGGTTCTTAAACGTGGCACAATGTTTGCCCCCCGCGCTTCAAAGCTATACGAAATATACTCTCGCTACACCACCTGGGAAGAGGTGCCTCAAGCCGAGCGCGATCGCCTCGAGAAGACCATTTTTAAACGAACCTTTGATGAGATCTGGTCAGATACAGTAAAGTTTTTTACAGATCGGGATCCCGCTCAACTGGTACGTGCAGAAAAGGATCCTCATCATAAAATGGCCCTGGTATTTCGCTGGTACCTCGGCCTTTCCTCCCGCTGGTCCAATACCGGCGAGGAAGGCCGTGAAATGGATTACCAGATCTGGTGTGGGCCATCCATGGGCGTCTTTAACGAATGGGTTCGGGGAACTTATCTGGAGCAACCCGCCAATCGCCACGTCGTGGATGTCACTCTCCACCTTTTCACAGGGGCAGCCTATCTAAGCCGTTTACAGGCGGCCAGGTTGCAGGGAATTTTCCTGCCAGCCGATCTCAACCGCTACACTCCTGAACATCCGCTCATTTAGCCAAAAATTTTTTCAACGCTGAGCAACTTCTTTCAGCATCCACTCCTCCTCACCCTGGCTATGGACCACCAGGGTGAGGAGATATTCCCCGTGCTTTCGCCACCAGGCCTGCCATATCCCATCAGAATAGGCTCCGGTTTGAATCCCCACCGGTTTCCACTGGTGTTCGGCTTCCCGGGCTCGAAACAACCCGCTTACCTTCCGCAATTCTACCTCTCTCGTGTCTGCACGCAACCCCACTCCTCGAACTTTCAAGGCCGACTCTTTCACACTCCAGCCAAGCGTTACCCAGAGTGTCTGCTCTGGCTCAGGGAGAGCCTGTGCAAACATCCGTTCCTGCTCAGTAAAAAAATCTTCTAGAAAACTGGTGTCTCGCTTTTCAATGCGCTCAATATCAATCCCCAGCCCGGTTACAGGCCCTTCAACCCAGGCACAGGCGGCCAGATCATCGCGGTGACTGATTGATAGGCAACCTTTAAGTTCGTACTCTCCATCCAGAATCACATAAGGTGCACCCCCGGCCCTGTTAGCGATGGTGATTTTTTCAGGTGGAACCCCTACCAGATCAGTACAACATTCATAAAGCAAACGTTTAGCGGTTCTTCGGCCAAGAAGCCATTCCAATCTGCGCCGTTCGAACCGAAAGCCGGCAAGGCGGTTGTGTTCTGCAGGAGACAGGAAATTTAAACCCGTACCCGCCTGCCAATCCGCCATTGCCGGCCCACCACTTTCAAGATTCCAGTAAAGGGTCGAGGTCATCCTTCTCTGGGATCGTTGTTCAACCAGATTTGCAGGGGCATGAGCTGTTCTTTCTCCACGGTGTAGGGCAGTGGCTCAGTTCGATAATCTTCTAATTCCAGCAAGACTCGCCCTTTGGCATCCACTACCCGGGCATCGAAACGGGGACGTTCTCCGCCTTCACTATGGGGTATCACCTCTGCATAAATTTCATCCCCATTCACCTCCCCGGGATATATCATCAACCTGCCTATTGAACGAGGTAGCGCCATGATTCCCTTCGCCCCAATCTCCCAGACCCCTGCCGTTTGCAGGCAAAGTTCCACCAGCAAGGGAGAGAGAATGAAAGACTGTTCTTCCCGGGTGAGAGGGGGTAATTTCTGGCTTAGTTTACCCAAGACTATTCCTGGCTTCTGCTGCACTGCTTCCAAAACCCGGAAGGCTGGCCCATGGAAATACAGACGGTATATTTCATCAGCCGGGAGAATCCTCGATCCATTCCATGCCGGTGCCTGGCTCTTTGCTGCCTCAAGCGGTTCAGTGGTTGGCTGTAAGTACACCTTTCCTGTAAAGTGCAACATTCGCTCCGGGTCACGCCCATAACGCGCAAGGGTAGATTCCAGGCTGGCATAACCCACCAGGGAATCGCCTTCGCGAAGCACGCGTGCCTTCCAGGTAACCTTACGCGGTTGATTGCGATAAAACTTAAACGGAGCCCGAAACTGGATATTTTCCAGCCTCGTCACCTGGTAACTGCCCTTTTCTGAGGCCAGCACCGAAGCGATGTGTTGTGCCGCTGCAGATAACCCTTCGATACCCATCACCCCCGGAAGCAATGGAATCCCGTTCAATGCATGGTCTCGCAAGAAAGGCTCGGCGTTCGGGTCCAGTTCCGCTTCCAGGATAACACCTTCTTCAAGGTTCATACCCGTAACCCGAGTCAGCATGAGATGCTTCGGTTGGCCCCGAGTCAGAGCCTGGTTTGCCTTTTCCAGGTCCAAACCGCCGTCTGCCTTTAGCGCTTCTTCCAGCACCCCCAGGGAACCAGCATAGATCACCTCACCGCCGGGAGTATGGTGATTAATCTCCTGACGTACCAGAGGTGCAGCCACGGCCGGGTGCATCATTTCAATCCCGGCACGTTTCATCAACTCTGGCACATAACCGCGGCTGGCCATTCCAACCTCAGCCCAGGCGCCCCAGTCGATCGTCACCACCTGCATGTGGGGGTAAGTGGCCCGAATAGATGCCCCCAGCTTGGCAAGTAAATCATTGGCAGCGCTGTAATCCGTCTGCCCGGTATTTCCAAACCGGCCAGCCACTGAGGAGAAGAACACCATTTTTTCAGGGACGCATCCATGCTTCTCCATCGCTTTGAAAAGGTGGAAAAATCCAGAAGCCTTTACCGCCAGAGTTTGTAGGAATTCTTCCAGCGGTTTGGATTCCAGTTTTCGGCTTCTTTCTACACCTGCAGCGTGAATAAAAACATCCACCTTACCCGCTTCAGCAACAATGGTCTGCACAGCGCGCTCGCACGACACAGGATCCGTCACATCACAGGGCAAATACCTCATGGTCGCTCCGGACTTCTCTGCTGCGGCGATCATATCCAGGGTGGCAAGGGCGCGATCCAGTACCGCCAGTTTTTGATCCACCACCGCAGGGGTGGCTTTTTCACCCCGCGCTTTCAGCTCCTGCATCTTTTTTAACTTGAAGGCCTCCCGATCAGCCCTTAGCGCTCTCACCTCAGTATCGTCGGGTTCAGGCAACGGAGTTCGGCTGAGCAGGTAGAACCTTCCCCCCGCATTTCTTGCCAGATCCAGCACCACCGGGGCAACTATGCCGCCCGATCCACCGCTCACCACATACACTTCATCTCCGCTCAAAGCCAGCTCGGATTCGTCCAGAGGGTGTTCTATCAGGGTAAATCCGTAGCGCTGGTTCTCCTTCCAACCTATCTCTACAACGGCCGGGTCGTTTAAAGTCTCGGAGAGTAAGCGAGAAGCAATCTCTCCCGGCTTTGCCTCCTTTTCGAAATCCACCACCTTGACCAGAGCATGGGGCCGTTCCCGGGCTAACGCCTTGGTAAAACCGCTTACCCCCCCACCCAGAGGAGCAATTGAACCTTCGGGCGAATAGCCATAAAGGCCACCCATCCGCGTAGCGCTCATCAGGAACGGCTCACCGGGAATAGTCCGTAATAGAGCATACAGACTCAGGACGCGGCGACCCAGCTCTGCCTGCCAGATCTCTTCATTCATTTCTGCAAGTGGGGGCTCAATATCCAGCGCCGGGAGGAAGTACACCCCGGAAACCCCGCCAGCAGAGGCAAATGCTTCCACATCCGTAAGAGAATCAGAAAGGCAGTCTCCCGGGATCATGAGCACCTGCACCTTACGGCTTCGCAACCGTCTGACCAGAGCCTCAGCAGCTTTTCCCTGGTCAGCAACCACCACAATCCGGCTGGAACCATCCAGAACAACGCCCGTGGAAACACATAAATCCAATCTGGGGCGCAACACCGGAACCACAACCCGGCGCGGTATGACCTGCTCCACAGATTGCTTTAACAAATAATCGAGCGGATTAGCGGAAGTTTCTGGGGTTGCTTCAACCTCTCCAACCTGTGAAGAGGCCGCTTGAGTTTCGCCAGCCAGTGCCCTCTGTGCCATCAGCGAGTCTCGCATAAACTGGATTACTTTAGAAAGCGTATTGTAATCGGCAAGACGTAAGTCCTCACGGCGTGGAAGTTGATAATGTTCACGCACAGCGGCAAATAACTCCGCTTGCTTCACCGTGTCAATACCCAGATCGGCTTCCAGGTCCAGCTCAAGATCGAGCATTTCCACCGGGTAACCGGTCTTTTCGCTGACGGCTTTCAAAACAAAAGCCTTGATTGCTTCATCATCCACAGGCGAAGTAGTTTCAGGAAAAACTTCTTCAGAAGACTCGCTTGAGCCCCCCTCTAATTTCTCTTTCTCTGGCGTAGTTATATCGCGGCCTTTCGGGGTTTGCCCCAGAGCCTCCTGCATATACTGGATCACTTTCGCTAAAGTGTTGTAGTCCGCAAGCCTGAGGTCTTCTCGCCGCGGAAGATTGTAATGCGTCCGAACTGCGGCAAACAACTCGGCCTGTTTCACCGTATCGATTCCCAGATCAGCCTCAAGGTCAAGGTCTACATCCAGCATTTCAATGGGATATCCCGTCTTTTCACTCACGGTCTTGAGAACAAAATCCCTGATTTCCTCAGAATGAGGCCCAGCCTGAACAGCATGCTCAACAACCATAACGCCGCCCGTTGGAGTTTCAGGCTTACGCTCAACCTCCTGAGCATGCAAAGCTGATCTCTGCCCGGCGAGAGACTCTTTCATGAATCGAATCACTTTTTCCAGTGTGTTGTAATCAGCCAGACGTAAATCTTCACGACGTGGAAGGTTGAAATGAGTTCGAATGGCGGCAAACAGTTCTGCCTGTTTAACGGTATCGATGCCCAGGTCGGCTTCCAGATCCAGCTCCGGGTCGAGCATTTCCACCGGGTAGCCAGTCTTCTCGCTCACCACCCGCAGTACAAACGCCCGAATCTCCTCATCAGAGGTCTGAACCGACACTTCCGGTAACGGCGTCATCGGTTTCTGTGGCTGAGAAACCTCCCCGATCACCTCGATAGATGGTGAAGGTTTGTCAGTTTTCTGACCCGAAACGACCTGAGTAAAAGAAACCCGATCAACATGTTCGATGGCCCACAGTGTCGGACCCTGCCCGAATTGCCAGTTCGAACGCGCCGGAGGTCTGACAGGCGGACCATCATGCCTGACACGCAGAGTCCTCTTTTCCACTTCCAGCTCAGCAGTTTCATAACCGGCTACTTCAGCCAGCCACTTTTGATAAATAGGGCGTTGAATCCGTTCACCCACCCCGGGTATCTTTCGCAGCAAAGTCATCGCGATCTGCGAGCCAAAACCCGCACCCAGGCGAAGTGCAAACTCTACATCATAATGCCCCCCTCTGGACAAACGCAAGTCACCCAGCTCGGGGTCGGGCTCGAATCCATCTTGAATATTAGCAATCGGGGGAACCAACCCTGTTTCAATCGCTTTAATGGCCACCACATCTTCGATACCCACGCCCATCGTGTGCCCTGTAAATCCTTTGGTGTTGGCGATCACCACCTGGTTGGCCTGTTCCCCAAAGACATGGCGCAAGGCATGAATCTCAGCCGCAGCGGAGCCTCCTCTGGCCGGGGTATAGGTCTCATGAGAGACAAATACCGTCCTGGGTGCAATCTCATGTCGCCGCAAGCCGAATCGCTGTTCAGCCTGAGTCATCAAGCGCTCCATAATTTCACTGACATGCTGAACGTCCAGCCGTGTACCATGGAACGCACTGTTAGCGATCTGAGTGGCAAGCACCTCACAGATGCCCCGCATACCGCGCTCCCGCACAGCATCTTCCGATTCCACCACCACCGCGGCGGCCCCCATTCCCATCACCATCCCGTTTCGCCGCCGGTCAAAAGGCAAGATCGCCTTTCGAGGGTCACCCTCGGTGGTCGCCGCACCTGAAGCCATCAGACCTGTGCCTACCCAGCCAGCGAGGGGGCCAGAAGTCACATCATCTCCCGCAATCACAATCACCCGCCGCGCTCTACCGGTTCGGATCCAGTCTTCAGCCAGTGCAATAGCATGGGTCGTTGTGGCACAGGCGGCATTAACGTGGGTATTTGGCCCACGTGCCCCGATATATTCCGCGAATTGAGAATGCCCCATGCTTAACACCCGAAAGATGAAGCGCCGGTCGAAATGATAATCCAGGGCATCCTTTTGTGCTTTAAGCGTGCGAATACGTTCCTCAAGGGTTGCCCGAAGCCCGGTTTGCTCCATCGGCACCAGCTTGAGAATGCCTTCCAGCTCCGTTATTTGATCCTCTAAATGACGGAAGGTGTAATATCTTCCAGCCTCTCTGGCCATCTCATCCAGGCCAGGAAAGGCCGAGGCAAAAATGACCCCCGTTTCATCAGCCAGAGCCTCAGGCAGCTTCCAGCGATCAGGTAGATACGTCCCCTTACTTGTCATGCGATACCGCATCACCAGAGGAATACCTGCATCCCGAAGGGCTTCAATCCCGGCGGCTATGGCCAGCCGGGTCGAAATATCGGTGGCTTCCACCCGGTCTGCCGGGATACCGAAATCATCGACCGGGTCAAACTTTCCACGTTGGCCGGCCAGTTTTATGGTCTGATCGAGTGAATCGATCATCTGCATCACTGCCCCGGCCTCGCTTTTAATCAGCCTGACAACACGCTTCTCAAGCATGTGCCTGCGTTGATTTTCCGGTAATGGCTCAATGCGGATTTCTCCACGCAGAATGTGGTGAATATTATCATCCGTAAAAACCGGCTTTTCTCTCCCCGGCAAACCAAGGCCGGCCCCCGAAATCACCACCGAACCAGTGAGAGGCAACCGGCCATCCGAGACCGAATAACGAACAGTTCGTTGCTGACTCACTTCCTCCGTCTCGACCGGGGTATCTCCAGAAACAGGCATAACAGCTTCTGTTTGCTCACCTTTGAGCATGGTGAGTTCCACGTGTTCTTCTGCGGGCTGGCTTTTCAATGCCTCATCAATAAACGCGATCACCTTGGCCAGGGTGTTGTAATCGCTCAGGCGCAAATCCTCGCGTCGCGGAATCCCAAAATGAGAACGGATCTCAGCCAGTAGCTCAGCCTGTTTGACCGTATCAATCCCCAGGTCGGCTTCAAGATCCAGCTCCAGGTCAAGCATATCTTCGGGATAGCCAGTCTTCTCACTGACCATCCTCAAAACAAATTGCCGGATCTCATCCCGATTGACTCCCGAAACCGGTTGCCGCCCCTCTGAAAGCTCGATCGTCAGAGGTTTTTCCTTCGTTTGCGGGCAAATTCCCGCCGCAAGCAAACCACAAAGGGCTTTATTAAAACTCACCACAGCCCCTTCACGAGGGTGGTTCGTTGCCAGGATCGCCACATCAGTGCGGCCCTTAAGGATATCGGAAACCAGCGCATTTAACACCCGCTTTGGCCCTACTTCCACATATACCCGGGCTCCCAGCCGGTAAAGCGTCTCCATGCCTTTAATAAACTGCACCGGCGAAGCTACCTGTTTTGCCAGCAGGTCCAGGATTTCATCCCGGCTGGTGGGGTAGACCTCACCCGTAACATTCGCGATGACTGTGGTTCGGGGCGACTGGATATTCATCCGGGAAATCACCTGGCGCAAAGGTTCGCTGGCCGGTTCGACAATCCGGGTGTGGAACGCATGAGAAACAGGAATCTTTGTACCCTGAAAACCGGCTTTCATAAATGCATCCAGAGCCGCATCCACAGCCGCTGTGGTTCCACCAATAACGCATTGCGTGGGGCTGTTGATGTTTGCAATCACCACATACCCATCCACGGTTTGCAGCAGAGCTTCCACTTTCTCAATCGGTGCAGACACTGCCGCCATACACCCGTTGTCTTCCCAGGTCACCTTCGTCATTTCGCGGCCCCGCGCCGAGACCACCTCCAGTGCCTCAGCAAAGGTCAACACTTCAGCGGCTACCAGGGCCGCATATTCGCCCAGGCTATGGCCGATCACCATATCTGGCGAAAAACCAAAGTGCTTCAGCAGTCGCAATAGAGCAACATTGGCTGTAAGCATGGCCGGCTGGGTGATCTCTGTATTCCGCAGCGCCTTTTCAGCCTCAGCCAGGGCAGCCTCATCTCCACTTACATAAATAAAATCAGTCAGTGGCCGCCCGAGGATCGGGGTCATGACCCGATCTGCTTCCTTGAATGTTTCAGCGACAATCGGCTCTACCTCACAGAGATCCTTCAACATATTGGCGTATTGTGATCCCTGACCCGGGAAAAGGAAAGCCACTTTACCCGGCTGTCCGCTTCCCCGAAAAATCCCATGGGCCACCAGAGCCTGCCAGGGATTTACATCAGCCTCGAACCCTTTCAGCGCTCTTTCTGCCCGTTTGAGCAATTCTGCAGGATCGCCATAATCAATGGCCAGCCTTTCCGGGCGCTGAATCTCTTCCAGAGCAGGAAGTGCAGATGATGGAACATTCCCCGCTTTTATTTGCTCAATCCGTTCAGAGAGCACTTCTCGAAGTTGAGGTACGGTATCCGCGCTGAGGAAGAAAAGACCACGATACGGTTTAATTTCCGAGGAAGATACTGGCGGCTCTGAATAGTTTTTCACAGAAATAGCCGAACTGTCGCGGTACGCAGAGGCAACGGAAGATGGAGTAGGCACCTCCACTTCTCTCCCCTTTACATCCACCCCTGCAAACAGACGGCTTTCGCCAGCAGTCAGACCTGGAACGTACTCTTCCATCACCACATGAAAATTGGTGCCTCCAAATCCAAATGAACTTACCCCTGCCCTTCGAACCTGTCCATTCCGCACCTCCCAGGGACGGAGTTGAGTGTTGACCGCAAATGGAATGTGAGGAAAGTCGATATTGGGGTTGGGTTTTTCAAAATTGATCGACGGTGGAAGCACCTTCTCATACAATGCCATGGCCACCTTGAAGACACCGGCTGCGCCAGCGGCGCTCTTCAAATGCCCGATGTTCGATTTTACCGATCCCAGGGCAATCGAACCGGGTTTTAAACCGAATTGTCCAAAAATACGAACCAGGCTTTCGACTTCAACCAGATCTCCAACTCTGGTCGAGGTGCCGTGCCCCTCAATCAGTCCAACTGTGTCTGGAGAAATACCGGCGTTCTTCCAGGCGCGTTCGATGGCTCTTTCCTGCCCGTTCGGGTTAGGGGCGGTGATTCCTTTCCCTTTCCCATCACTGCTGGAACCAATGCCCCGCACCACAGCATAAATTTTGTCACCATCGCGTTCCGCATCTTCCAGCCGTTTCAGCAGGAAGATAGCCGCTCCCTCTCCCATCACAAACCCGTTAGCACCATCAGCGTAAGGGCGTGAACCATCCGGGCTAAGTGCCCCAATTTTACAGAACTTAACAAATCCGTCCACCCCCATCATACTGTCGACGCCACCTGTTACTACCAGGTCAAATTGATGGTGATTCAATCCTTCAATAGCCGCCTGAAGCGCCGCCAGTGAAGAGGCACATGCCGCATCGGTAACAAAATTCGTGCCCTGGAAGTTAAACACATTCGCTACCCGGCCTGCGATCACATTTGAGAGTTCCCCTGGCATCGTGTCTTCGGTAATCTCCGGCGTTGACTTGCGGATCTTCTCTCGCATTCCCTCCAGCAATGCCTTCTGAAGAGCTTCAGGCAGAGTCTGAAATTCCGGAACAGATGAGAGTGCCCGGAGAAACTCTGGAGCACGAATGCGTAACGACGTGACATAATGCTTCTCACCCCCCAGTGCATTTCCGATGATCACTGCCGTTCGGCTTTGATTCACAGCCCGCTGTGGATAGCCATAATCCAGCAATGCTTGCCGGGTGGCAGCAATGGCCCACTGCTGGGCCTGGTCCATCTGTTCAAGTACCCGAGGAGGGATGGCAATTCCCCATTGAAACGGTTGAAAAACAAAGTCTCTCACCCAGCTGCCGATTTTGCAGTATGTTTTATCCTGAGCAGTGGGGTCTGGATCGTAGTACAAATCCACAGACCAGCGGTTTTCAGGCACCTCGGTGATGGAATAACGCCCCTGCTTGATATTGCTCCAGAAGGTCGCTGCGTCATTCGCATCCGGCATGACTGCGCCGATTCCGACCACGGCTACCGGTTTGGTAATTGGCATATCTCCTCCAAAGGAATTCATCGACCCACAACGTTCAACCACCAGGAAAACCTCTCATCGGTAAATTCCCAACAGTGAACCCAGTCCGATCGATGGAATAAACCAGGTGATGTAGAGCCGAACCTTCTTTTCCTGCCATGACCACACAGGTCGAAGGAATACCCGTCCCCAATATTACCGGGTTGCTCCTAAAGCGTGAAACACTATCTTTACCCAGAAGTTACGCCCGATATTTCTGTAATTTAACGGGCATTCTTTGGAAAAACCCCCGAGAAATTCATGGGTATAATTTGATAAATTTGATATATTATATCTTTATAAGCGATCTGTAATTACCCAAAAGAAACAAACGGCTCATCTGGAAAAGAAAGGGAAAAAGACAATGGCCACCGATCAGCGCCTCCGCGATTTCTTTCCTCCACCTCCTGGACTTGTAGAGTCGGCTCACATTAACAACCGTGATGTGCTCGCTCGCATGGCTGATCAAAACCTGGAAGGCTTCTGGGAAGAACAGGCGAAAGAATTTGAATGGTTCCGCCCATGGACAAGAGTTTTAGATGACTCCAATCCACCGTTTTATCAATGGTTCGTAGGGGCCACCACCAATATCGTCTACAACTGCCTCGACCGTCATGTCCGCTCCTGGCGGCGGAATAAACTGGCAATCATCTGGGAAGGTGAAAATGGCGACCAGCGTACTTTTTCATACCATGCACTCAACCGCGAAGTGTGCATGTTCGCCAATGTACTGCGCAGTATGGGGGTACATAAAGGAGATCGGGTAACGATCTACATGGGACGAATCCCTGAACTCCCTGTGGCCATGCTTGCCTGTGCAAAGATTGGTGCCGTTCATTCGGTCGTATACGGGGGCTTTTCTGTCGAAGCCCTGCACGGACGGATCGAAGATAGCCAGTCGCAGGTGGTCATCACTTGCGATGGCGGCTATATGAACGGGAAAATCGTGGAATTAAAAAATATAGTGGACGAAGCCCTGAAACGCTGTGCCACTGTTGAACATGTAATAGTAGTCAGGCGAACTGGCCAGCCCGTCACCATGGAATCGGGGCGTGACTACTGGTACCACGAATTGATGACCCTCCCGGTAGCCCGTACCGCCAGCGGAAATTCTCGTTGTGAAACGGAGGAAATGGATGCCGAAGATCCTCTCTTCCTCCTCTATACCTCAGGTACTACCGGACGCCCCAAGGCCATTTTACATACCCATGGTGGTTACATGGTCGGGGTGGCCACCACCCTGAAATGGGTATTTGATCTGAAAGAAGAAGACCGCTACTGGTGTACAGCAGACCCGGGTTGGATTACCGGTCATAGCTACATCGTCTATGGGCCCTTACTGCTGGGAACGACCAGCTTCATGTACGAAGGAGCGCCCACCTATCCCTATCCGAACCGCTGGTGGAGTATGGTTGAGAAGTACGGGATTAATATTTTGTACACCGCCCCGACGGCGATTCGCGGTCTGATGCGTTACGGCGAGGCCTGGCCCAATCGCCATGACCTTTCCAGCCTCCGCTTGCTTGGAACCGTGGGTGAGCCAATCAATCCAGAAGCCTGGCGCTGGTATTACGAGGCTATTGGTAAAGGGCGTTGCCCTATAATGGATACCTGGTGGCAAACAGAAACGGGGATGTTTATGATTACTCCCCTCCCCGAAACTCCCCTCAAACCCGGAAGCGCTACCAAACCCTTCCCCGGCATCGAGGCCGATGTTGTGGATGAAAACGGGAATTCTCTTCCCGCTGGTGAAGAAGGATACCTGGTTTTGAAGCGCCCGTGGCCGGCCATGTTACGGAACATTTACAACGATCCCGATCGTTACGTGTCTCAGTACTGGAGCAAATTTCCAGGTGTATATTTCACCGGAGACAGCGCTCGAAAAGACGAAGATGGTTATTACTGGATCATCGGGAGAGTCGATGATGTGATTAAAGTGTCAGGTTATCGCCTTGGAACCGCCGAGATCGAAAGTGCGCTTGTCAGCCATCCTGCCGTCGCCGAAGCGGCTGCTATTGGCCTGCCCCACGATATTAAGGGGAATGCTATTCACGCCTACGTTATTCTCCGTGCCGGTTTCGAACCCTCCGAGTCCTTGATTGAGGAACTGCGCGCTCACGTGGCTCACGAAATGGGACCCATTGCCAGACCAGAGAAGATCACCATTGTCTCCCAGCTTCCCAAGACTCGCAGCGGGAAAATAATGCGCCGGGTATTAAAAGCCCGGGCACAGGGTCTGCCAGAAGGTGACCTGAGCACCCTGGAAGAGTAAGCCCCTCTCTCGGATACCCGGTGTACCAGCCCTGCATGAGCGCAGGGCTGGTTCCTGTTCCAGAGTCAACCAGCAACCTGATGTACAATACTATCCAAAGATCCAAATTTTGGGAGGGCTTCGCATGGAACTCCGCTACCGCCAGGTTCATCTCGACTTTCACACCAGCCAGCACATTGTCGGGGTGGGGCAAGCTTTCGACCCCGAAGAATTCGCCACTACTTTGAAGCAGGCCCACGTTAACTCAGTGACCTGTTTCGCCCGGTGCCACCATGGGTATCTTTACTACGATTCTCGGGTCAATCCTGAAAGACGCCATCCTCACCTGGTGCGTAATTTACTGGCAGAGCAGATCGAAGCCTGCCACAGAAAAGGCATCCGTGTTCCAATTTACACCACAGTACAGTGGGATCATTTCACTGCCGAAGAGCATCCTGAATGGTTGGCTATCGGAGCAGATGGAAAAATCCTGGGCACGCCACCTTATGAAGCCGGGTTCTACCGCTATCTGCTCGTAAATTCTCCTTATCTGGACTTCCTCAAAAAGCATGTTGAGGAATTGTTTTCGCTCTTCCCGGTGGATGGATTGTTTTTTGATATCGTCCAGCCGCTGGATGATTCTTCGATCTGGAGCCGAAAAGCGATGCTCGAACAGGGTCTTGATCCCTCTGACCAGAGCAACAGAATCCGCTTTGGTAGAATGGTCATTGATCAATTCAAACAGGAAATGACGGCGTTTGTACGTTCCTTCAGTAAAGACTGTACCATTTTCTACAACGCCGGCCACATCAACTCTCTGGTACGAAACACAACCGGTGCGTACTCGCACCTAGAATTGGAATCTCTGCCGAGTGCCGGGTGGGGATATCTTCACTTTCCCCTTACCATGCGTTACGCCCGTACCCTTGGACTGGATTGCCTGGGAATGACGGGGAAGTTTCATACCTCCTGGGGTGACTTTCACTCCTTCAAGAACCCGGCCGCGTTGCAGTTCGAGTGCTTCCGTATGCTCGCCCTCAATGCAAAATGCTCCATTGGTGATCAACTTCACCCGGATGGGAAAATTTGTCAGGATACCTATCGACTCATCGGTTCCGTATATGCCAGCGTTGAAGAAAAAGAGCCCTGGTGTGAAGGCGCCAGACCAGTGGCAGAGATAGGCCTTTTAAACACCGAAGAGGTTACCGGGGCGATGGTTTCCGATAGTACCGCAGGTGCCTTAATGATGCTGGAAGAAGGCGCACATCAGTTTGATGTGCTCGATAGCCAGAGCGACTTTTCTGCTTACCAGGTGCTCATTTTTCCTGATGAGGTGCTCTTCGATGCTCAACTGGCTCAGAAAGTTCAGGCTTATCTTGAGCACGGAGGGAAGATCATCGCCTCTCACCGTTCTGGCCTCATGGAAGGTGGACAGAATTTCGCCTTACCGGCCTTTGGCGTGAACCGGGTAGGCGATGCACCTTACAGCCCCGATTTTATCCTTCCCGCCGGAGAAATTGGCCAGGGTCTTCCCCCTGTCGAACACGTCATGTATCTACGCGGGCAGCAGGTCTCCCCTCTGCCGGATACTGAGGTGCTTGCTTCGACTGCCATCCCTTACTTTAACCGGGATTTCCGCCATTTTTGTTCCCATCAGCACACCCCCTCATCGCATCAAACAGCTTATCCTGCAGTTCTCCGCCACGGGAATGTCATCTATTTCGCTCACCCCATTTTCACTCAATACCGCCAGCGAGCCCCCCACTGGGTGAAAACCCTTTTCCTCAATGCCCTGAAGATGCTTCTCCCTCAACCTGCAGTCCGCATCTCCGGGCCTTCGACCCTGCGTGTCACCCTGAACGAACAACCTCATCATCACAGACAAATACTTCACCTCTTGCATTACATTCCCGAACGGCGCGGCCTGGAACTCGATACCATCGAGGATGTTCTTCCCATCCATCACCTTTCTGTTTCGGTGCGTTCAACCCGGGAACCTGGTTCAGTATCACTGGTTCCACAAAACGTGCCCCTATTCTTTGAATTCTCAGAGGGATACCTCCGCTTCGTGGTACCTGAAGTGTATGGTCATCAGATGGTTGCCATTACCTACCCACAGGCTTGATAAATGGGAACTGAAAGCCAGCCGTGAAATACCTGTAACCTGATTCCTTCCATGCCATTCTTTACTACCCGCAGCGGGCAGACGCGATTACACATATTCGCCCTGCTCGCTGTGAGTGTCTATGCCGTCATTTCGTCATCTCAATTGCAATCCTGTTCCATACCTGCACCCGCACAGCCACCGTTCTCCTGTGGCACACAGGCAAAGGATTTTATCCACTCCACAAATCTGTCCCGGGTATCTTGACAAGAATAATTTTTTATTTATAATGATTACAAGTAAGGAGTGGTTACAAATGACTCATTATCAACAAATGATAGACACGTTAAAACTCGCCGGTTTGCGCATCACCCCCCAGCGGATTGAAATCTGCCGTTTACTAGCCGAGTCTCAGGAGCACCCGACCGCTCAGCAAATTTACGAAGAGCTGGTGAAACGTTATCCATCAATCAGCCTGGCCACCGTTTATAACACCCTGGACGTTCTCGTACAGCATGGGGTCATCAATTTGCTCGGCGAAGCTGGCGATAACGCAGTTCACTACGATGCAGATACCTCCCCGCATATTAACCTCGCCTGTCTGAAGTGCCACAAAGTGATCGACTTCCCCAGTGAGCATATTCATCAGGTTGATCATGAAGTTCAGATGGCTTCAGGGTATCGCCTTCTCGGAGCCAGGGTCATGTATTACGGCCTGTGTCCCGATTGTCAATCCCAGGTCTCTCACGGAGGAACAAGCCATGACCATGAAATCCACTTCGCTTGAACAACCCATTTCTATTCCACCGGTTTCACAGCGCTGCACCACAATCCTGGAGGATACCCTGGAAGGTTACGCGGGTATTCGGGATGTGCACTTCTCGACAGAAGATGGCCATTTACGAATTACCTATGACCCGCGAATTCTCTCCCCTGAACGTGCCCTGCATCTGGTGCGGCAAGCCGGACAAAAAGCGGGCCTCAGGGTTGCCCAGTGCGGCGTCAAAGGCGAACAGGCATGCGCACTATGTGCCGCCCAGATGGGTGAATCCGTACACAATCATTTTTCACGTCTGATGACCGCCTCCTCTACACAGACCCTCTTTCGGGAGGGAGAACTCATTATCTCTCTGAATGGCGCTACCGCTCCCGGCAGTAATCAGGCTGTGGTGGAATCCCTTTTCCCGTCCGAGTCTTCGCCAGAAATTTCCTCTCGACCAACTTTTCTCTTTTCCTTTTCCCGGCGAAGGTTAGAAATTCTCTTCACCCTTATCACTGCCCTGGCCACACTGGCGGCCTACCTCGGTGGCCTTTACGGTATCAGTCCGGCATTTCAAAACGGCTTATTCCTGACGGCTTACCTGCTTGGCGGGGTTTTCGGCCTGATCGATGGGATAAACGCCCTGCGCGAGGAGCACAAACTGGACGTTAACCTGTTGATGATCTTTGCCGCTGTGGGAGCCGCCATCATCGGCCAGCCGCTGGAAGGCGCGATCTTGTTGTTCCTCTTCTCCTTGTCGAACACCCTGCAAACTTACGCCCTTGAGCGAAACCGCCAGGCGATTAAAAAGCTTCTTGACCTGCGCCCCCCCACGGCTACTGTCAGGCATGGTTCACGGATCATGACTTTGCCCGTTGAAAAGCTGGTCATCGGAGATATCGTACTGGTTAAACCTGGAGAACGTTTTCCTGTGGATGGAGAAATCGTTCGGGGCAATTCCGAAGTTAACCAGGCCAATATCACCGGTGAGTCGGTTCCGGTTTTCAAAAAATCTGGGGATGCCGTTTTCGCCAGCACAGTAAACGGAAACGGAGCACTGGAGGTTCGGGTGACTCGCCTTGCACAGGACACAACCCTTGCCCGGATCGTTCAGATGGTTGAACAGGCTCAAAACAGCAAAGCTCGCACCCAGACAGCCCTGGATGCCTTCGAGCAAATTTACGCCTGGTTTGTCCTGGGTGGAGCCGTGTTCCTTACCCTTATCCCGATCCTACTGTTCAATCAACCTTTTTACCCCACCTTTTATCGGGCGATGACCTGGCTGGTCGTAGCTTCTCCTTGCGCTCTGGTCATTTCTACCCCCGCGTCCATCTTATCAGCCATTGCTAATGGAGCACGTAATGGTATTCTCTTCAAAGGGGGCATCCATCTGGAAAAAACTGCTGATCTCAAAGTTATCGCTTTTGACAAGACCGGCACCCTGACTACCGGTATCCCTGTGGTACAATCCATAATTCCCGCAGAGGGAGTCACGGAGGAGGAATTACTCCGACTCGTAGCATCTGCCGAAAGCCGTTCCGAACACCCCCTGGGGAATGCTATTCTCGAGATCGCCCGGCAAAGGAACCTGCCTCTCTCTACGGCCAGTGAGTTTCGGGCCATTCCCGGTCAGGGAATTGAAGCTTATGTAGAGGGCAGAGCCATCTGGGTGGGGAATGAACGTCTCTTTCATGAACGAGGCGTTCCTGTTCCGCCAGAGCTAAAACAACATCTAAACACCCTTAAAGAGAAGGGGCAAACCGTGATGCTCGCCTTCACTCCGGGAAAATGGCTGGGGATATTTGGCCTGGCCGATAGCATCCGCCCCAACGCTCGCGAGATTGTCCAGTCTCTTAAGAAAGTGGGTATGCAAAAGGTGGTGATGTTAACCGGCGACAACGAAGCGGTGGCACATGCGATCGCTGCACAGGCCGGAGTAGACGAAGTACACGCAGGGCTCCTTCCACAGGACAAGGTGGCTGTCCTTGAAACCTTACGCCACCGATACGGTCAGATAGCCATGGTGGGCGACGGTGTAAACGACGCACCCGCACTCGCCGCCGCCGATGTGGGGATTGCTATGGGGGGGGCTGGCAGTGATGTGGCGCTAGAAACCGCAGATGTGGTGTTGATGGCAGATGATTTAACCAACCTGCCCCATGCCATCTTCCTTGCACGTCGTTCACGACAAATTATCTGGCAAAATCTCACCTTTGCCCTGGCCGTGATTGTACTCCTGGTAGTCAGCGCTTTTGGGCTCAACCTGCCTTTACCGCTCGGCGTGGTGGGGCACGAAGGCAGTACTGTTCTGGTGGTCTTGAATGGCCTGCGCCTGCTGGCACTTAAAAAGGTTTGAGCATAATAAACGCGGGGTGATGAAAAACGCACCCCGCGTTGACTCCTCTTTCTAAAGTTATCCTGATCTCTGGAACAGACTCAACTACTCATTTCGGGGTTTCACCCAGCGCCAGATCTGAGGCAGTATCATCGCGGCAAGGATTACCTTGAGTATGTCCCCGGCAATAAATGGAACAAGCCCAAGCTTCATCACTGATCCCCATCCCACATAAATTGCCAGCCAGGGTAAGCCCAGAGTATAAATGACCGCATTTCCAATCAACATGGAGAAAATCATGGTGATAAAGCGCCGATCCCATCCCCTTTCGCTCAGCCACCCCACCACGAATGCCGCTACCACAAACCCCAAGAGATACCCTCCCGTCGGGCCAAACACCCTGGCCAGGCCACTCGTTCCTCCCGCAAAAACAGGAAGGCCCAACACCCCCTGGAGAAGGTAAGTGAGCACCGTCATGGCTCCACGTTTGCTCCCCAGCAATGCCCCCGCCAGTAAGACACCCAGGGTTTGGCCAGTAACTGGAACCGGTTGAAGTGGAATAACGACCTGGGCCGAAAGAGCAATCAACCAGCTACATCCCAGGATGAGAATGACTTCCCGTTTACGATCAATGTTCGGCCAGAGGGCTTCAACGAAAGGGAAATAGGTTTCCTTGACGGTTGATGGATTCATTTCAAGCTACCTCCAGAAGAAACTATAAAGGATTCAAGAGCAGTTTTCCTCTCTAAAGAGGGATTCAGCCACCTGCGTGTTGATGGATTCATTCCGAACCCTGTTCCCGCTATTTCCATGAAAAACGCATAACCTTCCAGTATAATCGCATCTCGAGAGCGCACCTCCTTGCAAGAAATCGTTTCAAGCAGCCTGCCCGGGCTTTATTCACAGGCGGCGATTGACGTGTCAGGCCGTAGTTTTCCCTGAATTTTGCCTTGTTAACCCCTGAAGAGAAATGCCGTTACCCAAAAAATCCCCCGAAGAAACAGTCCACCGGCTCTATCAGCAATTTGACAGACGGCGTCGCCTCTTTTATCTGGTGGCTTCACTGGCCAGTTTCCCGTCTATTCTGGCGGTCTGGTTACAGCACCATCAAGAAAACCCTTTTATTGCCTGGGTTTACCCTCTCTTAATGGTTTTCCTGTGGATATGGAGCCTTGCCCTCCTCTGGCCACGGATTCCACTGACAATCATTGAGCGCTCCGTGCTGGCAGGAGTCAGCCTGCTCTTCATGTCCAAATTTATCTTTCTACTCCTCTTTTACAAAGACCCGCAACAGCAATGGGCTGAAATTGAGGCCATTTTCTGGGTATTTGTGTTCCTCTTTATCCTCAGTTTTATGACCTTCCGGCGCGACCTTGCTCTGGGATATTGTTTAACCATCACTGCATTGAGCCTGGGAGTAGGTATATGGTATTTCTGGGGGTTTTCTCATCCCCTCTGGGTAGAATTCGTGCGCCTGGAAGTTCGTCTTGCCGGAATCGCATTATTAATCTTCCTGCTCGCCAGGGCCAAGGACGAACTCAACCAGACCATTATAGAAGTTGACCGCATCCAGCATATTGCCTACACCGACCTTCTGACTCAGCTCCCTAACCGGCGTGCAATAACCGCACTTCTCGAAGAACACCTTCTCCATAAAAGAAAACTGGCCGTCATCCTGGCAGATGTCGATCACTTTAAAAGGATTAACGACACCTTCGGCCACGAGACCGGCGACCGGGTTCTACGAGAGGTGGGCGAATGCCTGCATACTCAACTACGCGCCAGTGATGTCATCGGGCGCTGGGGCGGAGAAGAGTTCATCATTCTGGCCCTTGAAGATCAACCTCAGCGCGTTCATCAATTGACAACACGCTTACGCGATGTTATTGAAGCCCATCCCTTTACCGATGACATTCCCATCACCCTTTCGTTTGGGGTGGCTTTGGCAAATGACCACGATACGCTGAAAACCCTCGTCAATCGTGCTGACGTGGCGCTTTACCGCGCTAAAAACAATGGCCGCAATCGGGTTGAATGGGCAGAGCCAGGTTAGACTCGCCTCATAAAGCAAACACAGGAATTAATGCATCCTCAAGCGTACCGTTTTTATCTCAAAGGGACGAAACTCCATAGAGATTCCTTCACCTTCTCTGGCCAGGTCGTGGATCGGGGCTTCAAGCATATCGGTTTCCACCGCGCTTCTGAAAGGCAAAGCGGTGCGTAACTGGCACGTTGTCGCTGTCCGCATCGACTCATAGAGACGAAGAATGACATCGCCCGAACCGTCTTCAGCAGGCTTCACCGTTTCAAGGATGATATTGGGTGCGTCAATGGAGAAGAGAGAACCCGTCCCCCCTGCCCCGCGAATCACCAGAGGTGGCACATTCAAATCGTAAGCTTCCTGAACCACCCCACTGTCAAACAGACAGCCATTCCAGTAATACAAGGCATAGGTGAAGGTTTGTAAGCCCTTATCAGCGTACATGTCGGGCGCCAGTGGCGACTTGAGTAAAGTCAGGTTGATGCTGTTTCCCTTGACGCTCAGCCCGTATTTACAGTCATTGAGCACCGCCACACCCCGCCCCTCTTCAACCAAGGCTGACCATTTATGATTGCAAACCTCGAACCGATCTGCATCATAGGGACGCGAACGGTGATTGGGGCGGCGCAAATGCCCAAATTGAATCTCATGGATGGCCTCATCCGTCCAAATCGTAACCGGGAAGTTCACTTTCAAAAGCTTATGGCTTTCTTGCCAGTCAATACCGGTAGCAAAGTCTATTCGCCGCGACCCCCTTCGCAGGCTGATGATCTGGGTTAGTTCAGAATGGAGTAATTTTCGGGTCAGGCGTAACCGGGCCACCTGCGGTCCAGTCATCATCACCTCAAGCTTCCCATCATCGGGCAGCGCTACTGGCAATTCCTCGGTCATGCTATTTAGATCCCAGGCATCCCAGATATCGGGGACGTCTTTATACATGCAGAACCGGTTTCCGGCCCCGGCCATCTGTTGCCGACCGGTTTCTTTATCCACCAGAGAAACCAGCTCACCCTTCGCATTGAACTCGGCGCGAAGGAGGTCGTTCTCCAGATAAGCACCGCCATCAGCCAGCAGGCCCGCTGAAGATGCGCTCTCAGCAGATCTCCCGGAATTCCCTGATTCAACCGTAGTCCACCCGCATGGAGGTACTTCTACCTCAACCACATTCTTTCCGGCCTCTACCAGTACCTTTCGCGGCCAGTTCAGGGAGTTAAATACCACCACCGATTCACCGTCGCCCGTCAACACCTGAGCCGCTTTTTGGGCTGTTTCCTGAGCTTCTGCGATCGCCTCACTGTGTAAAACTTCAGCTTCCTGATATACCCGCTGGATCGAAGAACCGGGCAAAATGTCATGGAACTGGTTGAGAAGCACCTTCGTCCACGCATCACGTAAAGTTACCGCATCAAAGGCGAAACCCTTTAATGAACGGGCGGCTGTAGCCCAGAATTCAGCTTCGCGAAGAGCAAACTCACTCTTCCGGTTCCCCTTTTTCGTTTTCGCCTGTGAAGTATACGTTCCCCGGTGGGCCTGGAAGTAGAGCTCTCCAACATACCGTTCTTTGGGCAACCCCCGCCGCCGTAAATCTTCAAAGAAAGCCTCTGGAGAAGCGAGCCGAACCCGGGGTAATCCCTCCAGGTCTTCCGCGCGGCGCAGGAACTCAAGATGATCGCGCTCCGGGCCACCCCCACCATCGCCCCAGCCAAATGCCATGATCATCGTTTGAATACCATTTTTCTGTAATCGATTATTCCATCGCTCATGAATAAAACGCGGACGGGTCTGGCTGTTGTAATCGGTAAAAATATGCGCAGGGATTTCTGTTCCATCAATCCCCACCCACCAGAAAGTATTGTAAGGGAAAGGATCCCCCCCGCCATAAGCCCAGGTGATTTTCTGGGTGGTAAAACCCATCATTCCACAACCCTTCAGGATTTGCGGTAAGGCACCGGAATATCCAAACACGTCCGGCAGCCATAACACCCGGCTGTCCACACCGAGCACTTCCCGGAAAAATTGCTTGCCGTACAGAATTTGCCGAATCAGGCTTTCTCCACCGCTGATATTGGTATCCGCTTCTACCCACATCCCTCCATCGGCTATGACTTTACCGGCTCTCACCGCAGCGGTGAACCGTTCATAGAGTTCAGGGTAGTGCTTTTTAAGCATGGTGTACAAATGCGGCTGACTCTGTAAGAAGCGAAACTCCGGATATTCTTCTATGAGTGCCAGCTGGTTGATGGCTGTACGGGCAATCTTTCGTTCTGTCTCCTGGAGTGGCCAAAGCCACGCCACATCAATATGCGCATGGCCGAAGGCAAATAACGTGGGTGCAGTCGAACCATTCCGGCATGCAAGCAAGGGCTTCAGACGTTCTCGGCCAGCGCGCATTGTTTCAAGCATCTGCTCTTCAGGAAGTTCAAAATCAATGATCCTTGTCGCATCCATCAACCCTTCATCTATTTCAGAAACCCGCAAGCTTAACGGATCAAGCAGGCCACGTAATTCGAAAAGGGTCGTAAAATCCACTGCCAGCTGGTAGACCTCTTCGCGCCAGACTCCATACGTGCAATCCCCAACCCGGGTTTGCTGGGCAGGCGGCTCAGGAACAGTTTGCATCCCCCAGAGGTTGGGGCCGTCTCCTACGGTAATCCGCCCATGACCGGCATAGGCTTCGATTAATAAATCAAAGCTCTCCCCTGCTCTGGCTGAACGGCTCAGCGTGATCTCGCGATGCCCCCAGCCCACCGACCCCATAACCCGGCCATTAATCCACACCAGGCTCTCACCTCCCGGTTCCAGCCGAACAACCAGCCGTTTTCCTGCTGCACCTTCCGGGGTAACAAGTCGGGTTCGAAACCATCCATACTCCCATTTTCCACCCCAGGGTGTGCCAGCAGGCATGGGTTGAAAAATTTGTTCAGCCGCGCTTTCGGGGGTTAGCCTGAGCGTGGTTGAAAAACCTTCCAGGTTCAGTGAACCCAGGGGCTGATAAATGCTATTCCAGAGCGCTTCTTCCCAACGTTTAATGCGATGTTCCCATTCAGGTGTCAGTGCCATTTTCTCCATCCTTAAAGAGTATTTTGATAAGAGATAAGGTGCCTGTATCCGTTAGCGCCTTCAAATAAATCACAACATGATTCCCGGAATGATTTTACCCTCAATTCGTAGAATCATCCCATTTTTGAGATTTAAATCACATGCCTGTTTTAATTAAGTTATGATAGGATGATAGGGTAATGAATTCCCCGTAAGGAGAAAAAAACATGGCCAATCTCACCAATCAAGACATACAGGAGCGAGTACAGGCACTCCTGGAGAAAATGACTCTGCATGAAAAGGTATCCCTCCTTTCCGGGAAAGATGCCTGGCATACCGTCTCGATCGAGCGCCTGGGAATTCCGTCCATGACCATGACGGACGGCCCCCACGGGGTACGCTCCAGCTACCCCGACGCCGGGCGCAAGGCTGGCCCGACCACCTGCTTTCCCACGGGTGTATCCATGGCCGCTACATGGAACACCGAGTTAATCGAACAGGTTGGCGCCGCACTTGCTGAAGAAACCCGTGGTATGGGATGCGATATCCTGCTTGGTCCATGCGTGAATATCGTACGCCACCCACTCGCCGGGCGAAATTTTGAAGCCTACTCCGAAGATCCATTCGTCGCCGGAAAAATCGGCACCGCCTGGGTCAAAGGACTTCAGAGTCGGCGGGTGGGGGCCTCCCTTAAGCACTTCGCCTGTAACAATCAGGAAGTGGAACGCTTCCGGGGTTCTTCTCAGGTCGATGAACGCACCCTGCGAGAAATTTACCTGCCCCACTTTGAGATGGTGGTGAAAGAAGCTCAACCCTACACCGTGATGTGTTCTTACAACCGCATTAATGGCGTTTACGCCAGCGAAAACCGCCATCTCCTTCGCGAGATTTTGAAAAACGAATGGGGATTCGAAGGATTGGTGGTCTCAGACTGGGGCGCCAATCACACCACCATTGAATCGGTGAAAAATGGCCTCGATCTGGAAATGCCAGGCCCTGCTAAATACTACGGACAGTTACTTGAAGAAGGGGTGAATATCTGGCAAATTGACGAAGCCGACATAAATGATGCCGTGCGTCGTATTCTGACCATATTGTTCAAGGTTGGCAGATTCGAAGATGAAGCCAGCCTTCCAGCAGGTTCAGTGAATTCTCCGCAACATCAGGAGCTGGCCCGCGTGGTGGCTGAAGAATCCATCACCCTGTTGAAAAACGAAGGGAACCTGTTGCCGCTACGCCCCGAAGGACTGCGCCGCATTGCTGTAATCGGCCCCAACGCCGCAGAAGATCGTATTGGTGGCGGAGGTTCGTCTTTTGTAGATCCTCCGTACCGCGTTTCACCCTTACAAGGGCTGGAGGCGCGCCTGGGGAACAAAGTGGAAATTGTCTACGAGAAGGGTTGCGATAACTGGCAAGACCCACCTGTCATTGGTCAGGATTATCTGCAACCCCTTACTGATACCGGCCAGGGACTGAAGGTTGAGTTCTTTGATAACCCCAACCTGCAAGGGGAAGCAGTCGATGTGCTGTACGTCCCCAAAACTGAGTTTTGGATGTGGGCCAACTCCCTTCCCGCACAACATGTAACCTCACCCCGCTTCTCTCTCCGCGCTTCTGGACGGCTCCAGGTGCCTGAAAGCGGCGAATACACCCTGTATCTGTCCAACACAGCCCAATGCCGGGTAATCATCGATGGGAAACAAATCCTGGAACATCTATCCCTTCCTTCCAATCTGGCTCAGGATCGCACAGATACTCGCGCTGAGTATTCCCTGCATCTGGAATCCGGCAAAGCCTATGCACTTGTTCTTGAGTTCCTCAAAGACGACGATTTGCATTTTGCCCATGCTCGCCTGGCGCTTTCCCGGAAATATCAGGAAGACGAGAACGCACGCATTGCAAGAGCAGCGCAATTGGCTTCCACCTGTGATGTGGCCATCATCTTCGCCGGTATGCCCGAAGGGTTTGAGAGCGAAGGAGCAGACCGTCCCCACATGCGCCTCCCTGGCCCACAGGATCGCCTGATCGAGGCGGTTGCCCAGGCTAATCCGCATACCATCGTGGTGTTGAATGCCGGTTCTCCAGTAGAAATGCCCTGGGCTGATCAAGTACCTGCCATTGTAGAGGCTTATTACCCCGGCCAGGAAGGTGGAAATGCTATCGCCCGCATTCTTCTTGGCGAAGTAAACCCCTCTGGTAAACTTACCGTCACTTTCCCCCGTCGGCTGGAAGACACACCGGCTTACATCAATTACCCCGGTGGGCGCGAAGTGATCTACGGAGAAGGCATTTTCGTGGGATACCGATACTACGATAAAAAAGACATTCAACCGCTCTTCCCCTTCGGTCACGGCCTTTCGTACACCACCTTTGAGTACCGTGATCTCACCCTGCCTCAAGAAGCCCGAATCGGCGAATCGGTCGAGGTGAGCGTCACCGTGAAGAACACTGGCTCCATTGCGGGGAAAGAAGTCGTGCAGCTGTATGTCTGCGATCCCGAGTCTTCACTGGCGAGGCCGCCGAAAGAGTTAAAAGGCTTCGCCAAGGTTGCCCTGGCTCCAGGCGAGAGCAAGACGGTGAAGTTTACCCTCGATTCGCGTGCCTTCGCTTTCTATGACCCCTACCAATCTCGCTGGGTAGTGGAACGTGGGCAGTTTGAGATTCTCGTGGGAAGCTCGTCCCGCGATATTAGACTGAAAGCCTCTCTCACGATGGCTTAATAACATCTCATTGGCAACCGGTTATAACCGGAATATTTCTTGGATCCTGGAGATAGCATGACAAAAATAACATTCATTGGTGCAGGCAGTTTTGGTTTTACTCGAGGACTTGTCCGAGACGTTCTCACCTTCCCCCTCCTTCGAGACGCGGAAATTTGCCTCATGGACATTGATGATGAACGCCTCGATTTTGCCCTCAAGTCGGTGCAAAAAATCATCCAGTTGGGGAACTATCCCGCAAAAGTCTGGGCAACGAAAGATCGCATTGAAGCCCTCAAGGGGGCTGATGTCGTCCTGGTTACCATTCTGGTTGGTTCTACGGATGTGTGGCGCCACGATATTGAGATTCCCAAAAAATACAACGTGGACTTCAACGTGGGCGATACTCGTGGTACTGCGGGTATTTTCCGGGCTCTGCGTACCATACCGGTGATGGTCAGCATCGCCAAAGATATGGAACAATATTGCCCTGACGCCCTCATGCTCAACTACACCAACCCGATGGCCATGCTTTGCCGGGCAATGAACCGCGCCAGCAACATCCAGCTCACAGGGCTTTGCCATAGCGTGCAGGGTACTGCCGAGATGCTGGCAAAATGGATTGGCGCGCCCATGTCTGAAATAACCTACACCTGTGCCGGGATCAATCACCAGGCCTTCTATTTGAAGTACGAGTGGAACGGCAAGGATGCCTACCCCTTACTGCGAGAGGCCATCGAAAAACCGGAAATCTACAACGAAGAGATCGTACGGAATGAAATGTTCAAGGCCCTCGGTTATTATGTGACCGAATCCTCCGGCCACAATTCTGAATACAACTGGTGGTTCCGCAAACGCCAGGATCTGATCGAAAAATATTGCACTCATGGCACTGGCTGGAACCCGGGCGTTCATGCCTACATCCTCAAAGAATACCAGAGACGGGAAGGGGACTGGAAGGAAGAGGCCAAAAAGTGGTTTGCTAAAGAAACCCCCATCAGCCTTGAAAGGGGGCATGAATATGCAGCCTATATCATCAATGCCATCAAGGGGGGCGAAACCTTCCAGTTCAACGGGAATGTACCCAACACCAAACTCATCACCAACCTTCCAGATGATGTGTGTGTCGAAGTGCCTGTCTTCGTCGATAAAGCTGGCTTGCATCCTGTTCATGTGGGAGCGTTGCCGCCGCAGCTGGTTGCACTCAACCACCTTTCGGTAATGACCGAAGAAATGGCCGTCGAAGCGGCGCTCACCGGTGACCCCACCCTGGTATATCAGGCCTGTTGTTACGACCCACTCGCGGCCTCCGTGCTTTCCCTGGCCGAAATCCGCAGTATGGTCAATGAACTGCTGGAGATAAACCGACCCTATCTGCCCCAGTTCAAGCATTTTAAAGCCTGAGGCTTTTGATCATCAAAAGGGCGGCTTACAGTGCCGCCCTTTTGATTCGTAGAACATTAGATCATTATCGCAAAAACCCTTGAGGTAAAAAACAGCCTATTTTGCCCTTTTTTGAAATAGATTACTCCCTGAATCCTTCCCCTCATGTATACTTGATATGATCTCAAACTCATTTGCCCGGAAGGTGTGTGATGAACTATCCCATAAAGGTCAGTGGAAAAGTCGAGGCGGTTTTAGTCTGTGACGTTCCCGGTTCCATTGCCAGCTCACGGAAGGATACCATCCGTGTGCATCTGGCTGGTATTCCCGGCGACCGCCACTATGGCTTCACCTTCCCATCAAATGGGCGCTACCCGCAGTACCCTCGCCAGACAGAAATTCGTAACACCCGGCAAATCTCCATTATTTCTCAGGAAGAAATGCTGAGGGTTGCCACTGACTTAAACATCCCCATTATCAAGCCAGAATGGTTGGGAGCAAACCTTCTCATAAGCGGAATTCCCGCTCTCACCTTCCTCCCACCCGCCACCAGGTTGATTTTCCCGGGTGGGGCAGTATTCATCGTACACGGTGAAAATGATCCATGCCTGCACCCCGGACGAATATTACAGGAAGAATTTCCACACCTCCCCAATCTGGCAGCCGCTTTTGTCAAGGCGGCCGTACACCGCAGAGGTGTCGTGGCCTGGGTGGAACACCCGGGCACCATTTCTACGGGCGATACGGTGACCGCTGAAATCCCTGAGCAGGTTCTCTACACCCAGTTCCTTCGCGCCTGACCTCTTTCCCTTCCTCCGTCTCACCAGGCTTTCTTTGGGACGAGAAAAATTGCTTTCTGATCCAATCTATGCTAAACTAGTACTATATATATCTAAATTATCTATATAAGAAGGCAATCCTATGAAACCTTTTCGGAAGAATGTGGCTCTGGCCGTAGACGGCGGTGGTATCAAGGGTGTCATCGTTACCCGTGCACTGGCCCTGTTAGAACAAGAACTCGGTCGATCTGTAAATCACATCTTTCAGCTTTCCGCTGGTACATCTACGGGTTCTATCATCTCAGCAGGCGTGGCCAGTGGCCTCACCGCCAGCCAGATGTATCAACTTTATGTCGATCTGGGCAACACCATCTTTCAAAAGAGCTGGCGAACTACATTCTTCCCGCTCAGCCGATATCGTTACCCCATTGAACCTCTCCAAAATGCGCTCCAGAAATACATTGGAGATCACACCATGGGAGATCTGTGGAATCTGACTCCGCAAATCGATACCGTCATTACCACGTTTGACCTGGTCGCAAACCACACCTGCTTTGTCAAACCGTGGAAAGAAGAATACAAAGCCTGGCCAGTGGTGAAAGCCGTACTGGCCTCAAGCGTTGTTCCTACGTACTTTCCCATCGTCGACGGCCGCTATGTAGATGGCGGCGTTGGTGCTTACGCCAACCCCTGCTATCTGGCCGCCTACGAGGCAATGTATTGCCTGAATTGGGACCCCGCCGAAACCACCCTGATCAGCTTTGGCACCGGACGCGATCCCCATACATTAGCTCCCGGGCAAGCCGATGCGTTTTATCCCTGGCAATGGATTGCCCCTGTTCTGGGAGCTTTTCTTCATTCTGCCGACGATCAGCAGGTGCATCTGGTGGGCAACCTCTTCCCTCAGCTCGATTTTCGCCGTTTTAACGTCGACCTTCTCGAACCCATTGGCATGGACGGTGCAGATAAAATTCCCGATCTGGCACACTATGGAGACCGCCTCTGGGAAAAAGTTAAAAACGACCTCACCGATGCCATTCCATCGGTCAAAGCGGCAGGTGGCCCCGGAAGAAAAACCTCCCCTCCCCCTGCCGCCTGAGGGGCCTTCTAGAGGTCATACCACCGGCTGTATTTCCCGCGAAGATACTCCAGATAAGGCGCAATGGTGATTCCCTGTTCCCCGGCGCGTACAACCAGTTCCTGGGTGGTGAATATTTTCCCATACTGGTAAATCGATCGCCTCAGCCAGTTCCGAAGCGTGGCAAAGTTCCCTTGCCTCATTTCGTCAGGAATTTGCGGGTTCTCCTGCAGCGCCCGTCTATAAAACAGCGCGGAAAGGATGTTCCCAAGTGTATATCCCTGGAACGCGCCTCCGATAAAACCTGCATACCAGTGAACATCCTGCAGGCAGCCATCTTGGTCACCTGACGGAGTAACTTTCAAATCCGCCTGATATCGTGCATTCCAGGCTTCAGGCAAATGACGAACCTGAAGCTTTCCTTCTAACATTTCCAGCTCCAGTTCAAACCGAATCATCACATGCAGGTTATAAGTTACTTCATCTGCCTCTGTTCGGATTAACGAGCGTTGCACTTTATTCAACGCCTTCAGGAAGGTATCCAGAGTGACATGACTCAACTGTTCAGGGAAAGTCTTCTGTAAGCGTGGATAAAAATAAAACCAGAAGTCTTCCCCTCTCCCTACAATGTTTTCCCACAATCGAGACTGGCTCTCATGCACTCCCGCCGAAGTTCCACTGGCCAGCAGCGTACCTTCCAGCGCAGGGTCAATTCCCTGCTCATACATTGCGTGCCCTGCCTCATGTACAGTGGAGGAAAAAGCCTCGCTGAAATCATTTTCCCGAACACGGGTAGTGATCCGTACGTCGTTTACTGAAAAGGCCGTCGTAAAAGGATGAGCAGACTGATCCTGCCTCCCGCGTTGGAAGTCAAAACCAAGTTGACGGATCACCTCTTCCCCAAAGGCAATTTGTTTCTCTTTATCAAAATACTGCTTCAGGCAAGAATCGTCAGCCGGCGGCTGGCTGGTGATCGCATCCATCAGCGGAACCAGTTCTTTGCGTAATTCAGCAAATATAGGACGAATTAAATCCACAGTCATCCCATAATCACTGGCTTCGATGAAAGGATCTGCCGGATGCCTTGCCTCAGGGAAGTGTGAAGCCACCTCAAGGCTCAGATCAAGCGTTTTCTCAAGAAGGGGTTCAACCAGCCTGAAATTCCCTTTCGTTCTTGCCTCAACCCAGGTCTGATAAGTGGTGGCCGAATGCTGATAGAAACGGGCCATGAGTTCCGGAGGGATTCTTTTCGCCCAATCATATTGACGTTTCGCCACTCGGATGAGCGCCGCATCCTTATGATCATAGGGGAGGCTTTCTGCATAGGGTTGAAGTTCCTCCAACAGCCTGCCGACCTCCTCCGAGGTAAACCATTCCTGCGCAAGCTGGCCCAGCGTCGAGAGTTGCCTTGCTCGGGCTTCTACGCCACCGGGTGGCATACAGGTTAACTGATCCCAGTTCAATACCATCCCCGCAGTATTGAGGTCATGCACCACCCCAAGTCGTTTTTTTAGTTCATTCAGTTGATCCATGGAATCATTTCTCCTCAACAATCCAAAACCCATTTTCTACCCGGGAAGGGCTTAATTTCCAGTATGATAGAGGATATGACCAGAAGCATCTGGAAAAAGCTTGCCGGACAGCATCTCTCACCCGATTTTTCAGGTGCCACGCTCACTCTGAAAAAAGACCAGGTATTGTTTCATTATCTTCCGATTGCCACATACTTTCTTGAGCGAATGGATCGACCCTGGCGTTCTCTGGTAGCCATCGCCGGGCCACCGGGAAGCGGGAAAACTTCCTTCTCACTGATCCTTGCGGCCTTACTCAACACCATCCACCCCCGCCTGGCTGCCGTGGTTGGACAGGATGGCTGGCATTTCCCTAACAGGTATCTCTCTACCCATTCCACTGTCCATCATAACGAACCTGTTCTCCTGAGTGAAATTAAAGGCGCGCCTGAAACCTTCGATGTGGATAGCTTCACCTCTTTCCTCGAACAGGCCCGTAACCAACCTCATCTGACTTATCCCATCTATAGTCGAGCCCTGCACGAACCAGTAAGCGACGCCGGCACCATCCTCCCCGATCATCGTTTAATCCTGGTTGAAGGGAACTACCTTTTGCTGAATTTACCTCCATGGAAAGAATTGCACTCTCTGTTCGACCATACTGTATTTATCCGGGCTCCTCTCGACACCCTGCTCGTCAGTCTGCGCGCCCGCCACCTGCGTGGAGGAAAATCCCAGGCACGTACTGAAAACCATCTTCACAGAGTAGATCTTCCCAATATCCAGCTCGTTCTGCAGTCCTCCATTCCCGCCGACATCCTGATAGAAAAAGCCGATCCGGTCATTATTTCCAGAGTCGTGTTTCAAAGGCCCATCCCTCCTCAGGCCGAATATTCTCCCCTTCCCGGTGGCAAGTAGTTTCTGGCCGCTTCATCCAGAACCAGAACCCAGTCTGGCCCGCCCAGTGGAGAAACAAACGAACACCCCCCCAGGTTTCCGAATTCACCGGCCGGATATGCCTTCCCCGTGCGCGGGTCATACCACCAGCCTTTCACAGGCCCGGCGAACCGGCTCATATCTACTTCGACAGTTTGCCCGGCCTGAGGAAGATAAATAAATGCGTAACTTCCATCGATGTCACGGGTAGCACGAATATGGCCTGCCCCTTCACCAGGATTAGAAAGAAGCAACCCCTGATCTGGTATCCGTGAGAAATAGGGTCGAGATGCCATCAGGTGCTTTAAATGGGCCATTTGAGCTGATGCTGGACGGTAGATAGCCTCGTCCCATGTAAAGGCCGGATAATTGATCGGTTCAAACGGCGGCCTGTAAAATTGCCAGATCGTGTGATGGCCGTACGTGACCCCACATGCACCGGCAAACACCGAGCGATAAGTCTGTTTACGCACATCATAATCGGTAAATCGTCCCAGTTTCGGTTCCCATTTACGCGTCCAGGGATCTATGGGGTGGTCTTCGTAATTTGGCTCACCATCCAGCACGGGTTTTACCGGAATACGATTGTAATCTCGGGCGATCATATCCCAGGTTGGCGCATCAACCATACCATGCCCCGATTGCCACATATTGATGTCCAGCCAGCTTTCCTGGTGAAACCATTCTGATGAACCATGCCCACCATTCGGATGAAAAGTAATCAGGGGTTTCCTTCCCAGCCCCGATTGAATCCCCTCTGCCATGGCCGTCCATACATCGCGCAGGCCTTCTCCGGGGCGGTCCCCTCCCAGAATCCAGATCACATTGGTATCTTCCCGATATCGGTGACCCAGATATTCACCATATACACGAGCATTTTGAGGGTTAAAGATCACTGGTCCGTCGCCCCACATTGCAATGACCTTATCACCCCAGGTGGGTAAAAGACCAATATACAATCCATATCTGGCCGCCCGGCGTATCACCCAGTCAACATGGGCAAAATACGCCTCATTGGGTTGTGCAGGATCGAGATCCAAAAACGGGATCTGCCCGTACACATTCGGTGTTCGCAATCCATCAAATTCTGCCAGGATGACCGCCTGAATGACTGTAAACTCTCGTTCAGCTCGATTCGCCAGATACCTGTCTGCATCCTCCCGGTTAAGCCGATGAAACAACTCCCAGGCTGTGTCTCCCAGCCAGAAAAATGGTTTGCCACTCTCAGTGACCAGAAACCGCCTGTTCTCACTGACCTGTATGCGCTCCAGTGCCATTTTTTGTACATCCTTTCTATCACTCATCCAGGCAACAAAATAAGTATAAACCTTCTTTTTCAGAGCATGGATTCCTGCTCCCTCCCTCTACCGATCTTCAGGTAGAATAGGTTGTATAACCTGACCAGAAAACTTAAGAAGCTACTTTCGTCGGAACCTCTCGTCACTTTCTGTATTCTATAACCACCAAGGATTTCCCATGCACACATTACCTCTTTATAAAAACCCATCCCTCTCGATCGATCGGCGGGTCGAAGATCTCCTCTCACGTATGACCCTGGAAGAGAAAATTGCCCAGCTTTACCAGATCTGGGCAAGACCCGATAATATTGATGAGGTAAAGGCCTTTATTCGCCAGTACGGGGTTGGCTCACGAATTCTGGCGGGTTCTAACCTCGCCGGGAGCGGGCATGAAAAAGCTCTGGAGATAGAGGAAATCAACGAATACCAGCGCATTGCAGTGGAAGAATCGCGCCTGGGCATTCCCATTCTCTTTGGAAGAGACGTCATCCATGGGTATCGTACCATTTTCCCGATCCCGCTTGGTATGGCAGCCACTTTCGATCCCGGGCTGGTAGAGCAGGCTTATACCATTGCTGCCCGTGAGGCGTCGAGCGCCGGGGTAAACTGGTCCTTTGCCCCCATGCTCGATATTGCTCGCGATCCGCGATGGGGGCGGATCGCTGAGGGTTCCGGTGAAGACCCCTACCTTGCCAGTCAGATGGCACGCGCCGCTGTCCTCGGCTTCCAGGGGAAGGACCTTTCAGACCCGGAGCGCATCCTGGCCTGCGCCAAACATTACATTGGTTATGGAGGGGCAGAGGGTGGCCGCGATTACAACACCGCAGAAATCACCGATGTAACCCTGCGAAACATTTACCTTCCTCCGTTCAAGGCCGCCGTTGATGCCGGAGTGGGATCGGTCATGTCGGCCTTCCTTGATATCAACGGTGAACCGGCCTCTGGAAGCCACTACTTGCTTACAGAACTTCTTAAAGGGGAACTCGGTTTTACTGGTTTTGTCATCAGCGACTGGGCCTCGGTGAGCGAACTGGTGCATCACCGGGTAGTAGAAGATGAACGAGGCGCAGCGCGTCTGGCCTTTACCGCCGGGGTGGACATGGAAATGGTTACCCAGACCTATATCCGTTACCTGAAAGACCTGGTTGAAAGCGGTGAAGTGAGCCTGGAACGGATTGATGACGCCGTTCAGCGTATCCTCACGATAAAATTCCGCCTTGGGCTCTTTGAACATCCCTACGCCAATGCAACAAAGGCCTCTGAGACCCTTTTCTCCCCGGCTCATCAACAAGTTGCCCGGCAAATCGCCCGTGAGTCAATGGTGCTTCTCAAAAATCATGGAGATCTCCTGCCTCTCAAAAAAACCGGCCTGAAAATCGCTGTCATGGGGCCACTGGTTAATCAACGTGCAGCATTACTCGGTTCCTGGACGCTGGACGGCTTATTACACGAAACCCAGACTATCGCCGAAGCCATGCAACAGGCCGCACCTGATGCAGTACGTCTGGCTCCTTCCGATGCCCTTCAGGATGAAATGCTGGCAGAAGCCATGAAAGCGGATGTGATCACCTTCTTTGCAGGCGAATCTGAGGGACGGAGCGGCGAAAACCATAATGTGGCTTCCATTGATCTGCCTGCCGGGCAAGAGGAACTCATTGAGGCCATTGCAAGGCTGGGCAAGCCACTGGTTGTGGTCGTGCTCGCTGGCCGCCCCCTCAACCTTAGCCGCGTTGCCCGTTGTGCCGATGCCATCCTTTATGCATGGCATCCAGGGAGCATGGGCGCCGCCGCCATCGCAGATCTCCTGTTCGGTGAAGAAGCCCCCTCCGGAAAACTCCCTGCAAGCTTCCCTCGAACTACCGGGCAGATTCCCATTCATTACAATTTCAATAGCACCGGGCGCTCTTTTAGCGTGGTTGGAGAAACCTCCCCCCTTGAATACGCTTATGTAGATCGATATCTGGACGTTCCTGGTTCTCCACTGTACCCGTTTGGGTTTGGATTGAGCTATACCATGTTCTCTCTCAGCGGTCTTGCGATCGACCGCCCTGAAATTCACCCGGATGAAGTTATCTGTGTCTCCGTCCAGGTCACCAACACTGGTTCCAGAGCAGGCACAGAAACCGTCCAGTGTTACGTTCAGGATTGTGTTGCCAGCATCACCCGCCCCGTCCGCGAATTAAAAGGGTTTAAACGGGTACACCTGCAACCCGGCGAGAGCCAGATCGTCACCTTCCAGCTTGGGGCTGAAGAATTATCTTTCTATGGCACCGATCGCCGTCGGCATCTGGAGCCGGGTACGTTTAAAGTTTGGGTTGGCACCGACAGTACAGCCAGCCTCGGCACAACTTTTCAGGTGATCAAATCATGACGACTCCTTCCACGTACCAGCGCTTTCACTCCATCTGTGTATTTTGTGGTTCAGCGGATGGTCTGGAACCCCAATTTTTACACGCCGCCTCGTCAATGGGAGCATTGCTTGCCCAACGTAAGATTCAACTGGTCTATGGAGGTGGAAAAACCGGCATGATGGGTGCGGTTGCTGATGGCGCCCTTCACATGGGCGGAACAGTCATTGGCATCGTACCCGAAAACCTGAATCTACCTTCCCTGATCCATGAGAGCCTCACCCATCTCGAAATCACCCCCGACATGCACTCCCGCAAGGCCCGGATGAGCGCTCTGGCCGATGCTTTTATTGCCCTTCCCGGTGGGTTCGGCACTCTGGAAGAGTTATTTGAAACCCTTACCTGGGCACAGATCGGGTTACACCAAAAACCCATTGGAATATTGAATACCGGCGGTTACTACGATCCTCTACTTGATATGGTGAACCAGGCCATCAGTCACGGCTTTATTTATTCCGAGCATCGTGCCCTGTTAATCGATGCCCCCGCCCCGGAAATCCTTCTGGAGAAAATGGAACGCTTTATCTCTCCAGTAAACCTGGAGCGTTGGGTCAATCGTTAAATCCATTTCATAAAAATCGTATCATCCGTTGGGGATGTTTAATGATATAATCATACCGACCGGTCTGTATTTTTCAGGGAGTTCGCATGCAACATCGCAGTGAAGAAACCCGCGCTCGGATCCTTACCTCAGCCGAATCCCTTTTCGCCAGAAAAGGATACGACGCCACAGGCGTAGCGGATATTTGCGATTCTGCCGGAGTCAGCAAAGGCGCTTTTTATCACCATTTTCCCAGTAAGCAAGCTGTCTTTCAGGCCCTCCTGGAAGACTGGTTACAACAACTGGACCTTGAAATAACCCAAAAGCTTGCCAACTCCAGTGATATTCCCTCCGGATTAATCACCATGGCTGGCCAGACCGGGAAAATTTTTGAAGGAGCGCGCACACGGGCTGTCATCTTTCTTGAATTCTGGATGCAGGCAAGCCGACAGCCAGAATTCTGGCAGGTAGTAGTCGATCCTTATTACAGGTATGTCCACTTCTTTTCAGAAAAGTTCAAAGAGGGTATCGTAGAAGGGTCGCTATCACCAAACCTTGACCCCGAAATGGCCTCTCGATTACTTATTGCAATGACTCTCGGCATTCTCTTACAGGCTTTTTTTGACCCCTCCGGTACTTCCTGGGAAGAAGTAACCCGGCAGGGAGTTCAATCTCTAATAGAAGGTTTCAGGAAGAAGGAGTTATGAATCTGATTACTGGCGCAGCAGGACACCTTGGGAATGTCCTGGCACGAGAACTGGTGAGGCGGGGGGAACCTGTTCGGGTTCTGGTGCTCCCCGGAGAAGATACATCTTCGCTCGATGGGCTTCCAGTCGAAAAGGTGGAAGGCAACATTTTAATTCCGGCCTCACTGGAAAAAGCCTTTCAGGGTGTAGATACTGTCTTCCACATGGCAGCACTCGTCTCATTGCTTGAAGAGCATGCCCCCATTCTGTACCGTGTCAATGTAGAAGGCACGTTGAATGTCCTTCAAGCCGCCCGATCCTGTGGGGTTCGCAGGATCGTTTACACCAGTTCCATTCATGCCCTGGCTCGCCCACCTCATGGGGTGCCAATCGACGAAACCCTCCCCTTTGACACCCAAAATCCGGCAGGTGCATATGATCGCACCAAAGCCATGGCTTCAGAGGCCGTCAGGCAGGCAGCCTGCTCTGACCTGGATGCTGTCATCGTCTGTCCGACGGGCGTTATCGGCCCCTACGACTTCAGGCGCTCTGAAATGGGCGAAATGTTCCTGGACTGGATCTCTACCCCGGTCAACTGGCTTATTCCGGGCGCGTTCGATTTTGTGGACGTGCGTGATGTAGCAGTCGGTCACATTCTCGCCAGAGACCTGGGTGACCGCTCAGAAACCTATATTCTTGGCGGTGAGCAGATCTCCATTCCCCGGTTATATTCCCTGGTTAAAGAAGCCATCGGAAGCCGTATCCGGGCCATTACACTGCCGATCGATGTGGCAATGGCACTGGCGGTCCTTGCGGAAAAATATTACCGCCTGGCACACAAGCGCCCACGCTTTACCCGATACTCCATTGAAACCTTGCTCAGCAACTCGGCAATCAATATTGAGAAAGCCCGCCGCCGGTTATCCTATCAACCACGCACCCTGGCCGAGTCGGTACGTGATACAGTGGCTTGGTGGATGGAAAACGCCCGAAAAACCCGATCCACTGTTCGGATTTAACCTTTTCTCAACCATTGACAAATTACATGCACTTACAGTAAGATGCTTGTATCACAATACAGAAAGGAGGTGTCACATGTCATCGGTAAAAACCTCATATTCTCGTACCCCTGTCCGTTACGGAACAGGTTTAGATGGCGTGTGTGCACCTCGTCCATAACTGATTTTTAAAGATCGGTCTGGCCGCGGGTGCACCCATGCACCGCGGCTTTTTTATCTCCCCTGCGAGAGTTTGAAAACCGCATCAATCACAACCTTCCTGCCACGGGCATTTCCTTGTGGCCTTTTTGTTTTCTCTAGAAAGAAAGATAGAAGTATGCCTCGTTTGAACATTCGACATGATCTCGATGATGATTTTGAACTCATCTCAGAGCAACCTGCTCCCTCCAGAAAACGAAAAAAACGCAACGACCACTCCCTTTTAGGAGAGATCGCCCAGCATGTCGGCCTTGAAAACCTGGGCACTGAAGAGGCTTTTAACCCATCTCTTGGCGCATCGCGTTGGGAACGCGAATGGATTTTCAACTTTCTCGGCTCTCTCTACGACACGGGATATATCCTTGATGTGATGCGGCGGATTAAAGGCGGGAAAGAGGCCAATGTATATCTTTGTCAGGCTCATCCTTCTTTGAAGATGGAATTGCTGGCTGCAAAACTTTACCGGCCTCGCATGGTGCGTAATTTACGTAACGATATTCGATACCGCGCCAACCGCGTGGTTCTTGATGAATATGGGAAGGTCGTCCATGATGGCCGTATGCTCCACGCCGTGCGAAAAGGCACAACTTACGGAAAGGAGTTATCCCATACTTCCTGGCTTCAACACGAATATAAAACACTCCAGATACTCTACGACGCCGGATTACCCGTGCCCGAACCAGTGACCTCAAGTGATAACACCATTTTGATGGAGTACATCGGGGATATTGACCACCCCGCCCCCAATCTCACAGAGATAACACTTACCCGGCAGCAGGCACGCCAGGTATTCGATACCCTCCTTCATGCAGTGGAGGTTATGCTATCGCTGGGGAAAATACACGCCGATCTCTCCGCCTACAATGTGCTTTACTGGAACGGTCGTTCCACCATCATCGACTTTCCTCAGGCTATCTCACCGGATGAAAACCGCGAAGCCTGGGACATTTTTCGCAGAGATGTTCAGAGAATCTGCGACTATTTCCTGCGATATGGAATACACCCCAATCCCTACCGTCTGGCACACTCGATCTGGATGAAGCATCGCGGTGATCCCGAAATGCCGGTCATCAATGAAACGGATGAAACCGATGGATAATCGTTCCCGCCCACGCAGCTACCTTTCACCCTCCATGTTATATCTCTCTACCAGTGCCATCCAGACTCTGGCCGATACAATTCTTTTTACCGTGATGACGGTGTATTTTATTCAGCGCGTGGGGCTTAATCCACTCCAGCTTGTGCTGGTGGGAACGGTGCTGGAAGGAACTGTCCTTCTCTTCGAAGTCCCCACCGGGGTAATCGCCGACACATTTAGCCGCCGATTTTCGATCACCCTCGGTATGTTCATTGTGGGATGCTCCTTTCTCCTGTATGGATTCATTCCCACTTTCTGGGCAGTGATGGTTGGACAGGTCATCTGGGGCATTGGCTACACTTTCACCAGTGGCGCTACTCAGGCATGGCTGGCTGACGAAATCGGGGCTGAGAACGTAGGAAACATCTTTATCAAAAGCGGTCAGGTAAACCGGCTGGTTGGCCTGATTGCCACTGCGATCAGCGTCATAATTGCCAGCCTTTCTCTTCACCTTCCCCTGCTTGTCGGTGGCGGGCTCTACCTGTTTATCAGCCTGGTTATGTTATTGTGGATGCCAGAAACCCAATTTAAACCGCAGGCCCTTGAACCTACTCTTTCAGGGCATCTTCATGGGTTAGCAGCAACTTTCCAAACCGGTCTACAGATTATTCGCTCCAGCCCGGTACTGCTTACCCTGGCCATTGTGGAAATTTTTCGTGGGGCCGCCAGCGAAGGATACGACCGCCTGGCAGATGCCCATCTATTGCAGAATTTCACATTTCCAACCCTGGGCAATTTCCAACCCGTGGTCTGGTTTGGGGTCATTCACATCTTTGGAGGGATTGGCTCTTTCATCGTCACAGCATTTCTCCGTCCGCGCCTTGAACAACTCACTGCCTCAGTTCAACGCAGCGCCCGGGCTTTGATGATCCTCCATGGAGCCTCCATAACCCTGGTGATTGGGTTTGCCGCGTCAGGCAATTTCTACCTGGCTGCCCTCTGTATGCTATTGAGAGGTATCCTCGAAGGGCTCATCGGCCCATTGTTTGATACCTGGCTGGTGAATAACATCGAATCCCGTGTCCGTGCGACGGTAATATCAATGGTTGGCCAGGCCAACGCCTTTGGCCAGATTGCCGGTGGCCCCGGAGTGGGCGCTATTGGGAAAGCGTTCTCCCTCCGAAGCGCTATCCTCGCCACCAGTCTGCTCTCAGCTCCTGTTCTCTATCTTTATCGGCGCTTTTCGCGCCAGGCTCCAGAACCCCATCTACTCAAATCCGGGGTTGTCAGCCTCGATGAACATAGAGCCTGATCGGGCCCTGCCGGGCAGGGATTGAACACCTGATCTCAACCCTGCCCGGGAGCACATGCCTTCAGAATACCTGTAAAACCACCCTTAAAACTTGAGAAATGATCAGAATGGCAAGAACCAGCCATACCAGCACAATGACTGCTGCTGCTACCCGGTTAACCGGCTTCCCGTTTGGGAACATTGTATGGGCTTTCTCCCGACAATCTCTCATTACCTCCGGTGGAATCATTCCAATAGCCACCTTTATACCGAGCGGAATAAGCAAGAGATCATCCAGATATCCCAGAATAGGAATGAAATCGGGGATAAGGTCTATCGGGCTGAAAGCATACCCGACTACACACGCCGTGAATATCCTGGCGTATAAAGGTGTGCGTGGATCTCGGTAAGCCAGGTAGAGCGCATACACCTCAGTGTTTAAACGCCTCGCCATCGACTTCCAATTATCAAGAAAACCCTTCATTTTCGATTTGCCTTCGTTCCTTTTTGTTTCCGATGGAGTAACCCTGCGTTTTCATGTGAAAAAGCAATCACTTCTGGCGCGAGCATTCTACCGTATAATTCGCTCAGTGATGTCATCTTTATCATCAGATCATCTTCTCTTCGAACAAATCCGCCAGAAAGACCCGGCAACTTTGAGCGAACTCAATAACCGTTATAGCCATCTCGTATTTGGGGTAGCCTTGAAAATCCTCAATGATGAGTAACCTGCCGAAGTGGAGAGTTTGGTTTGCTGGTAGTCAACCGGTTGAAGGAACTCCCCCCAGATTTCCAGTACCAACTCTGGCTAATCCGTGATGGAATCCGCACCAGCGGTGGGGTCTTCTCTGTCGGGAAGAATGGATATACGGTTCTCAGGATCGAATCACTCGATCTTCTGACTCATTATGACGGATTTGGGGTCACCATCGAACCAGCCGGTGGATCTGCTGGGCCAACCGGTGAAAGAGTCCTGTCCGGTCAATTCTGAAAAAACATTCATTCTCGCATTTTCCTCATATCATTTTCCACTATAATCATGGGCATGGCTACATCAATCCTGTCACTCCAAGATTTTCTCAGCCGAGATTCTAACGGCCTGTCATATTCCACCTTTTTTTGCCCATATTGCGGGCAAACTCACCAGGTTCCTATCGGTGAAATGCGCGTAGGGCATCTGGTAGAAGAAATCCCCCATTCTCTGGAAAGAATCCTTCAGCACCCCCCACGAAAGGTTCAAATCCTTTTTGATCGTGCAATTGAGGAAATTATCGTGGAGGGAGTAATTCGCCCACTGCGTCAAAATGGTCTGAACCTTTCTCTTCTACCAGCCGGGCAAAAAGGGGTTCTCCTCGATTCGGAAACCGAACTGGGTAACCAGCTGGCGTTAGCTGTGGATGACGATACCGAAATCCTCATTGGTGCTGGCTCCGGGGTGATCTGCGACCTTACAAAATGGGTTGCCACCCGCACTCACCGCCCCTTCCTCATTCTTGGCACGGCACCTTCCATGAACGCCTATACCTCGATCACGGCCACAATGACGGAAAACGATGTCAAAACCAGCGTCTTACTCAACCCGGCTGACGCGGTTTTCCTGGATGTAGACATCATGGTTAATGCTCCTATGGAGATGATCCATGCCGGAGTCGGTGACCTGGCGGCCAGGAGCATCTGCAATGCCGACTGGAAGCTCTCTCAATTTATCCGGGGAGGATATTTCTGCCCACTCCCCTACGAAATGACCGCCGAGAACGAACGCCAGGTTCATGCTTCAGCCAGGGGCATTGCCCATCGCGATCCCCGGGCCATCACTTTTCTGGGTGAAGCCATCTTGAAATCAGGGCTTTCGATGACCATCCTCAATGGAGAGACTTCTCCTTCTTCAGGGGCTGAGCACGTGATCTCTCATTTCTGGGACTTACTGACCCACACCCGTCACCTTCCCAAGAACCTTCATGGCACGCAGGTAGGGGTGGGCACGATCATTATGCTCGCATTTTATGAATACATGCGTAAGATTGACCCGGGAAAAATTGATCCCAGGCAGGTTGTCCGCCACCGACCACCCGTAGAAGATCTTCTGCGAGAAAACCAGGTACGTTATGGTAAGGCCGCCCCCATCTTCAATGAGGTGGTTAAAACAAAATACCTTTCGGATGATGCACTGATTGACCGGATTCGCTGGGTGCAAGACCACTGGGAACACCTCTGGAATGCGGTAGCCCCGTACGCTCCCTCTCTCGCATCGATCCGTGAACCTTTGCGGCAGGCAGGAATGCCCATGAGCCTCTCCTCGGTTCATCGCAGTAAAGAAGACGCCATAGAGGCACTGATAAAAGGACCTCAATACCGTTCACGTTATACCCTCCTCGATCTCGCCTGGGAAATGGGCCTTTTTCCAGAAGCCGCGGAAGCAGTGCTTGAAATGGCCGGTGTGCTTGACTAAAAATGGCTCTTCAGAAAGACCTGGTTCTTGGACTTGATCTCAGCACCACTGCGTGCAAAGCCATGCTCTGGGATGCCAGGGGCCTTCCCCACGGAGAAGGCCGGAAGGAGTTAGACATTCTTCAGCCCATTCCCGGACAGTTTGAACAATCTGCCGAGGAGTGGTGGAATGCAACTGTGCTGGCTATTCGCCAGGCGATCCGCTCCGTCAATGCAGGTCGAGTTGCAGCTATAAGTATCTCACATCAACGCGAAACCTTTGTCCTGCTTGATTCCACAGGATGTCCTTTACGCCCGGCAATCCTCTGGATGGACGAGCGATCCAGGCCCATTCATGATGAAGTGGTGAGTGCCCTGAATGACCCCAATTATCAAGAACGCACCGGAAAACCGTTGACTCCCAATTTAATCATTGGAAAACTCGAATGGCTCCGGCGGCAGGAACCGGGAAACCTCAAAAAAACAGCCCATTTGCTTGATACCGGAGCCTACCTGAATTACCGCCTCACCGGAAAGTTCGCCACGTCAACCGCAAGCGCCGATCCGACCGGCCTGCTGGATATTCCCGGACGCCAGTGGGATCCCCACTGTTTATCATGGCTTGGTTTGAGCCCGGATCAATTTCCTGAGTTATATGAACCTGGTCAGGTAATCGGTACACTTACCCGGGAAGCCGCTCAAGAAACAGGGCTGCCCGCTGGCCTGCCTGTCGTTGCCGGGCTGGGTGATGGTCAGGCCAACACGCTGGGAAGCGGAGTTTCCTCATCTTCTCTCGCCAGTTTAAGCCTGGGCACATCCATCATTACAGGACTGGTAAGCACGGCGTATAAAGTCTCTCCAGCTTTCCGCACCATGATCGGTGGAATGCCCGGCAGTTATGTACTCGAAATGGTGCTTCTGGCAGGGGGCTTTACCATCCAGTGGTTCACTCGCGATCTTCTCAGAGATCAGGAATCCCTGGATGAGCTGGAAAAGAAAGCTTCCTCTTTACCTCCAGGCGCAGAGGGTGTAGTCATGATCCCTTATCTGAACAGCGCCATGAATCCCTACTGGGATTCCCACGCCAGCGGAGTCTTTTTTGGCCTTCGAGGTTTCCATAAGCCAGAACATCTATTCAGAGCGATTCTCGAAGGTTTGGGGTTTGAACTACGCCTCCAACTCCAACATGCCGAAATGGAAACCCACCTTCCGGTGAAGCAAATCATTGCGTCAGGAGGGGGAACTCACAGCCGTTTATGGCGGCAAATTCTGGCCAATATTCTCAACCGCCCCATAGCTATTTCAAGCAATACCGAGGCAGCATCTCTCGGTGCTGGCATTTTGGCAGCCATCGGCTCAGGTTGGTTCCCTTCTTATACAGACGCCGTAAACGCCATGGCGCCCCTTCCCTCCCGGTGGATCGAACCAGACCCCAACAGTCATACTATCTACACCCGGTTTTTCGAAGACGTCTACTGCGCTCTGTATCCATCCCTCAAAGAAACCATGTATCACCTGGCTGGCCTTTCCCATTTTGGCGATTTGGGGTCTATAATATAAACACTATCCAAAAAAAACAGCCAGGAGACGGAAACCATGCCCAGTACATACGATATTGCTATCATTGGCGGTGGAATTGTGGGCCTCGCCACAGCCATGGCCCTGACCCGGGAAAAACACCCCTCACTCATCGTTCTCGAGGCTGAAAATCGCCTCGCTGCCCATCAAACCGGAAACAATAGCGGGGTCATTCATTCGGGAATTTATTACAAGCCCGGCTCCTTAAAGGCCCAAAATTGCGTCAAGGGACGCGAGGCCATGTATGCGTTCTGCGCTGAACATCAAATTGCTCACGATCGCTGTGGAAAAGTCATCGTGGCCACCTCGGAAAGCGAACTACCCGCACTCGACCGCCTCTATGAAAGAGGGCTTCAGAATGGCCTCAACGGCCTGCGCCGGTTAAAGGGAGAAGAAATCAAGGAGTACGAACCTTATGCCGCTGGCATCGCCGCTATCTTTGTACCACAAACCGGCATTGTGGATTATGTGGGGGTCTGCCAGGCTTATGCCAGCCTGATCCAGCAAGCCGGTGGAGAGATAAAAACCAACGCCAGAGTCACTGGCTTCCGAAAGGCTGGAAACGAGTTTGTCCTGACCACTCCCCAGGGAGAAATAGCTACACGCAATTTAATAAATTGCGGTGGCTTACAATCCGACCGGATAGCCCGCTTATGCGGGGTAGACCCGGGCCTTAAAATCGTTCCCTTCCGCGGTGAGTACTACGAACTCATCCCTGAAAAACACCACCTCGTTCGCAATCTGATCTACCCCGTTCCCGATCCGCGTTTTCCATTCCTGGGCGTGCACTTCACCCGCATGGTCAAAGGTGGGATTGAAGCTGGCCCCAATGCCGTCCTGGCTTTCAAGCGCGAAGGATACAAAATGAGCGATATTTCCCTCAGGGACATGTTCGAATATGCCCTCTACGGTGGGTTCTGGAAAATGGCCGCGAAATACTGGAAAACCGCCGTCGGGGAGTACTACCGCTCCTTGAGCAAAGCAGCGTTCGTAAAAGCCTTACAACGCCTCCTTCCAGATCTGACTGCGGATGATATTCACCGCAGCGGTGCAGGTGTTCGGGCACAGGCATTGGATCCCCAGGGGAATCTTGTGGATGATTTCCGGATCGTGGAAGCAGCCCGCATGGTCCATGTGCTCAATGCGCCCTCACCTGCCGCCACCGCTTCCATTGCTATTGGCGAATCCATTGCGGCCATGGCGGCGAAAAACTTTAACCTGTAAACATCCTTTACCCCAATCACACCACGCCCCCTGTCATTCCAGGGGGCTAATTTATTTTTTTAAATGAGAGTTTTCTTTATTTTTGGCCTGTTATTTGATAAATTGCATCTATTTAGGTTATGATTTGGCATCAAAGATAGACTCTCTTCAAATCAGAAAGGGAACCCTCTATGTTCCATAACAAAGTACACATCCTTCTTACCAGTATTCTCCTCTTCATCTCTGCCTGTACACCCTCTGTACCCACCCGCACATCTTCACCGACTCTAACGTTACCCAGGCAAGAGTCTCCAACCCTCACACCGGCTCTCACCGCTACCCCTGAGGAATCACCCACCCCTGATGCGAGCTATCCCACCGATCCAACCTCCCGGTCGATTTCTTCCCCGGTTGTGACTTTTAAAATTGTTCCGGCTGAGACGGTGGTTCAATATGCGGTCGATGAAACTTTCCTTAATGAAAATAATCGCCTCAATACAGCAATTGGAAAAACCAGTCAGGTAACTGGTGAATTTTTAGTCGATTTAAACAATCCTGCTCAAATCCAATCTGGTGAGTTGACCGTAGATATCAGCACCCTGACCACAGACAGCTCTCGCAGAGATAATGCTATTCGCAATCGCTGGCTCGAGTCCTCCCGTTTCCCGTTAGCAAAATTCACCATCAGCCAGCTGATCGGATTTCCGATCAAACCTCAGGAAGGGCAGGAATTAACCTTCCAGATGGAAGGAAATCTGACTGTGCGAGATACTACACGTCCCATCACGTGGAATGTAAAAGCTGTTAAAAACGGCAACCGCCTGACCGGTGAAGCCACCACCTTTTTAATGATGAAAGACTGGGGTGTAGAACCTCCTGATATTGCCGGCGTGCTCATTGTCAAGGATGGCGTTACCCTTACGGTTACGTTCACCTTTGAACAGGTTCCCTGATGGTTTACCTTCGAACATCAGTATAGAAAATGAAACCGTAACGGGCAAAAATTCGGCTACAATAGGCCAGATGGTTGATGATGAGATTCTCTCTTTCCTTAGAAATTCCAGCATTTTCAATGGTCTGAGTGATCTGGGCTTGCATGAGGTATATTCTGCGGCAAGGCTGATTTGGCTGGATGCCGGAGAATTTTTCTTCCTTCAGGGCGACCCTGCAAGTTCCTTTTATTTGTTGAAAGATGGAAGTGTTAAACTACTCCAACTTACACCTGATGGCCAGCAGGTGCTCATGCGCCTTATTGGGGCATGGACCTTCTTTGCAGTCATTGCTCTGGTTGAGAACACAATCTATCCGGTGACAGCTCAGGCGGCTGAGCCCTGCCAGGCCCTGACCTGGAGTCACTCGGCGATGAAGCCTCTCCTCGAGAAATATCCATCCATTTCGTTGAATGCCATGAAAATGATGGCCGAGCAGGTTCACGAATACCAGGATCGTTTAAAAGAGCTTGCCACCGAACGGGTAGAAAGACGGCTGGCACGGGCTCTTCTTCGACTGGCAGCTCAGACCGGCCGTAAGACAAACGAGGGTGTGCTCATTGATCTCCCTCTTTCAAGGCAAAACCTGGCTGAGATGACCGGAACCACACTGTTTACCGTCAGTCGTATTCTCAGCCAGTGGGAAAACCAGGGCCTCATAAAAAGCGGCCGGGAAAAAATTATCATCTGTTTTCCCCATGGATTGGTTAAAATCGCGGAAGACCTTCCAACCGGCGGGGCGAGTATTTAGTATCTTTGTTCAGGCGCAAAGAGGAAAAACAGTTAACCCTGTATACTGGGCCACAGAAATGGATAAGAATCAATCCTCCGGTGTTTTAGAAATAGCCCCTCATGTGATAGTAGCTCAGATCATGGAGCACTACCCTCAAACTATCGCCGTGTTCCTGCGCCATCACATGAGTTGTGTGGGGTGCAGTCTGGCCGCGTTCGATACCGTGGCAGAGGCCGCTCTTGTGCACGATATCTCTCTGGACCTTCTCCTGCACGACCTCACCCAGGCAATTCAATCCCCACCCTGCGCCCAATCTCGTTGAAATTCCGGCCTCAATCATAAGCGGCCTTTGCCATCTCACGCATTCTTCCCCTGATCATTGAGCCATGTCTCGCTCTTTTTCTCACACAACCACAGGGAGAAGGCTTTTTCATTCCTTGCCTCAATGTAGGCCAAAGATATCCTTGCTTGCATCTGTCACATCAAAAACTGATACAACCTTTCGTTATGATTTTCGTATATGATGTATAGAGCCACATAAAATAGTAGAGCTATAAGGAGTGAACCATGACAGGCCAGAGCAATGACTCAGATATCCAACCAGGACCCAATTCCGAATGGAAACAACGGCCTGAAGAAAATCATCCCTCTTCCAATCTCCCCTTCCATGAAAACCAGAGGCGCCGGCATGGGAAAAATTCCGGCTGGGTTGTCGGTGCAATTCTCATTCTGGCGGGCGGGCTGTTACTGCTCCAGAATTTCACAAACTTTTCTTTCAACAACTGGTGGGCGTTGTTTATTCTCATTCCATCTTTTACTTCCTTCGCCGATGCCTGGAATCATTACCAGGAAGAAAAGCGCCTGACTCAACGGGCGCGAAACAGTCTGATAGGTGGGGTTATCTTTCTTTTCATCGCGTTGTATTTCCTCTTTAACCTCAGCCTCGGATCCTACTGGCCCTATCTCCTGATTCTGGGTGGCGTGATCATCTTACTCAACGCGCTTCTACCTGAAAGTTGATCTTTTCTTCGGCATCCTTTTTTATACTGGGGCTTTTCTCAAGCATCGGATAAGATGGTGCTGGGTTACAATCCCATCCAGCTCCCCCGACGAATGGGAAAATATTCCGTTGCTCTATCTTTTTTTTACAAAAGGGAAACGAGTGAAGAACTTCCCTTAAAAAAACCGCAGACTCTGGAAGAATCCGGATTGCGGGATAACCTCTGGCTTATTATAATAACCCCAGGGGTATGAGCATTCTATCCATTCGAAACTCCGATTTTGTAGATGAATTTGGCCGTACACTGATGCTGCGGGGAATCAACCTGGCAGGCAGCAGTAAGATTCCAAGTCGGCCACATTTACCCACCCATATCCGTGATGGCTTTTTCAATCACCGCGAAGTCTCTTTCGTGGGGCGGCCTTTTCCTCTCGATGAAGCTGACGAGCATTTTGCAAGGCTAAAAAAATGGGGGTTCACTTTCCTTCGCTTTTTAATCACCTGGGAAGCCATCGAACACGCAGGCCCCGGAATGTACGATGATGAGTACATTCACTACGTGCACGCAATCCTTGAAAAAGCCCACTCTTATGGGATCCGCGTGTTTATCGATCCGCATCAGGATGTGTGGAGCCGCTTTACCGGTGGCGATGGTGCACCTGGATGGACTCTGGAACTGGCCGGTATGGATTTACGTTATCTTCAGGAAACCGGCGCAGCCATCGTCCACGCCCTCCATGGCGACCCATTCCCACGGATGATCTGGCCAACCAATGCACATAAGCTGGCCGCCGCCACGATGTTCGCGCTTTTCTTCGCCGGTAACGATTTAGCACCCAAGACCTTCATGGAAGGAGAACCCGCACAGGAATTTCTCCAACGGCATTACATTGCTGCCATGCGCCGGTTGGCACATGCCTTACGCGACCAGCCGAATGTTGTTGGTTTTGACACGATGAATGAACCTGTTCGAGGCTACATCGGAATTGAGGATCTGAATGAATGCTGTGGCAGGCCACGCCTTGGAGATTTTCCCACTCCTCTCGAAGCCATGGTGTTAGCCAGTGGAATCCCCCTGGAGGTTGGAGTTTGGGACTTTAAACTAAGCGGGAATCGGAAGATTGCCTCGCGATTGATCAATCCAAAAGGGCAGAGGCTCTGGCGAGAAGGGTTCGAGTGCATCTGGCGCTCCAATGGCGTCTGGGATATTGGGCCTACCGGACAACCTCGACTGCTTCGCCCATTTCACTTCCATCAGGTCAATGGGCGGACACTTAATTTCAACCAGGATTATTTTCAGCCTTTTGCCAACCGGTTTGCTCGAGAGATTCGCGAAGAAATCCCTCAGGCCATCATTTTTATTGAGACCGAGCCAAGCACACCTGCCCCTCATTGGGGTAAAGAGGATGCTCCCCGCATAGTTTATGCTCCACACTGGTACGACGCATATACCCTGGTGTTCAAACATTATTCTTCATGGGTTGCTGGCGATTTCCACACCGGAAAACCCGTTTTTACCCCCTGGGCCATTGAGCGCTCTTTCCGCGAACAACTCGCGCGGTTCAAACATGAGGCAAAGGAACACCTGGGTGGAGCACCGGTATTCATTGGAGAATTCGGAATTCCCTTTGATTTGAATAATCGGCGGGCATTTCGAAACGGAGATTTTTCAGCGCAATCCAAAGCCATGGATCGTTCGATGCGCGCCATCGAAGCCAATCTTCTATCCGGTGCTTTATGGAATTACACTCCCGACAACACCAATCAGCATGGCGATCAGTGGAATGGCGAGGATTTCTCTATTTTCAGCCGTGACCAGCAAACCGACCCTGAAGATATTCATTCCGGTGGGCGAGCGCTGGATGCTGTTCTACGTCCCTACCCGGTAGCCACTGCCGGTAAACCAGTCTATCTACGCTTTGACCGGAAGAAAAAGCGCATGGAGTATCACTTCGAGCACGATCCGACGATTAATGCCCCGACAGAACTTTTTATTCCCTCCTTCCAGTACCCTTCTGGAATCCGGGTCGAAGCCCCGGCAGGACAGACCCGTTATTTTCCAGAAGATCAACGCCTGGAATATTCGCCTGCCGAGCCGGGAGGGATACATCGGATAATAATTTTCCCTGCCTGACATCAATCTGATATTAAAAAACCGGCGCTTATTCCTCAACCCGGGAACAGCGCCGGAATTTTTTGGGTAACTGGCGGATTAAACCTTACCGCTCAAAATGGCCTGTTTTACCTCGGCAATGGCCGTAGTGATATGAATTTCCCTTGGGCAGGCCTCTGTGCAGTTAAATGCCGTCCGACAACGCCATACTCCAATCTGTTGATTGAGAATATTCAACCTCCGTTCAGCAGCTCGGTCACGGCTATCAAATATAAACCGGTGTGCATTGACAATCGCAGCCGGACCAACATAGCGTTCATCAGACCAGAAAGACGGGCAGGAAGTGGTACACGCCGCACACAAGATACATTTAGTAGTATCTTCGAAACGATCACGTTCTTCGGGAGTTTGCAGCCGCTCCTTACCATCCTCAGGTAACGCCTCATCGTTGATCAGGTATGGAAGTACCGACCGGTAATTTTCGAAGAATGGCTCCATATCCACGATCAGATCTTTAATCACCCGCAAACCGAGAAGCGGCTCCACTGTGATCTGATCGCTATGCAGGTTTTTCACCAGCACTTTACATGCCAGATAATTCCTCCCGTTAATCCGCATAGCATCCGACCCGCAGATTCCGTGCGCGCAGGAACGCCTTAACGCCAGACTGCTATCAAAATCCGCCTTGACGTATTCCAGCAGATCAAGAACCCTGTCGTTCGGATCCACATCCATGAAGAAAGTATCGAATCGGGGTTTTTGGTCCTTTTCAGGATCAAACCGAAAAACACGCAGTTTAATTTGCATGGCTGAGCTCCTCTAATACGTTCTCTCTTTGGGTGGATACTTCGTAATCACCACTGGCTTATACCCCAGGCGGATTTGATCCCTGTCCATCCAGGCAAGAGTATGTTTCAACCAGTTCACATCGTCGCGAGCCGGGTAATCATCCCGCGCATGGCCACCACGGCTTTCAGTTCGCGCCAGTGCCGATTGTGCAGTGACCAGGGCCAGATCAAGCATATTCCCCAACTCCCATGTCTGTAATAACTCCATGTTGAAGATCTTTCCACTATCGGTCACACGCACGTCCTTAAAACGTTCCTGAAGTTCCCGAATCTTTTGAATCGCGTGTTCCAGCCCTTCCTGTGTTCGGAAGACTCCCACGTGATCAAACATCTCTGCTTTCATTTCACGAGCAATGGCCGCAGCCTTTTCTTTCCCGGAACCTGCATGTAACCGGGAAATTTGCTCTCGCACGTATTCGGTCGGATCAGCGGGAAGGGGAACAAAATCAGCCCCCAGAGCAAATTCGGCAGCATGTATCCCGGAATGCTTGCCAAAAACGATTAAATCGACCAGAGAATTCGTGCCCAGGCGGTTTGCCCCATGGACCGACACACAGGCTACCTCTCCCGCCGCATATAACCCTGGTAATACTGTGTTTTGCTCATCGATCACCACCTGACCCATAATATTGGTAGGAATCCCGCCCATGGCGTAATGAGCGGTTGGCTGTACCGGGATGGGTTGTCTGGTTGGATCGATTCCGAGATAAGTCTGGCAAAAATCAGCAATATCGGGGATTTTAGAGAGGATTTCCTGTGCAGTAACCCGATACGGGGTTCCATCGGGACGGGTTCGGCCATCAATTTCAGCGTATTTGTTCACGGTTTCAGGTGTGACATCCAGGTAAAAGAATCGCTGTCCGTTGACGTCATTACCGGCACGCGTTTCCAGATACATCGCCCGACTGATCACATCACGCGAGGCAAGGTCTTTGATGGTTGGCGCATAGCGCTCCATAAAGCGTTCTCCCTTTTTGTTGAAGAGAATTCCGCCCTCGCCCCGCACCGCTTCCGTAATCAAAATGCCTAATTTATAAATCCCGGTCGGATGAAATTGGAAAAATTCCATATCTTCCAGAGGAATACCCCGCCGTGCAACAATAGCACACCCGTCCCCGGTGTAGGCATATGCATTGGAAGTAATTTCCCAGATACGCCCGTGCCCTCCAGTGGCGAAGATCACAGCTTTGGCATGGAAGACATGCAACTCGCCGGTCGCCAGTTCTACTGCTACCACCCCAGCCACCTTACCATCCACCAGCAACAAATCCATGGCCTGGAATTCATCGTAAAACAAAATATTGTTTTTAATACACTGCTGGTAAAGTGTTTGAAGAATCATGTGCCCGGTTCGATCTGAGGCGTAACAGGCACGCCTGACTGGTTTTTTAGTCACATTATTTGTGTGACCGCCAAAGGGGCGTTGAGCGATTCGGCCATCTGCTGTGCGCGAAAAGGGAAGCCCCATGTGCTCCAGGTCATATACAGCCTGTACGGCTTCATGGCACATAAACTCGATTGCGTCCTGATCACCCAGGTAATCGGACCCCTTTACTGTGTCGAACGTATGCCACTCCGGGCTGTCTTCCTCCAGGTTGCCCAGCGCCGCACCAATACCGCCCTGGGCTGCGCCCGTATGCGAACGAACCGGGTAAAGCTTGCTGATTACTGCGGTCTTTGCCCGTTGAGAGGCATACATGGCAGCCATTAATCCAGCCCCGCCACCACCAACCACAACTACATCGTACTGGTGAATATTGGTCATACTATCTCCAGAGATACTACCGGCCCATTGCCGGGTTAATTGCCAGTAAGGTGATCGCCCCAATGACCGAGATGACCAACCATACCACGAATAAGATAGAACTCACAATACGGAACGACCTGGGGTTATGGATGTAATCGCGAAATACCTGACGAACCCCGTTCATTCCGTGACCAAACGCAAAAGCCAGAAGAAAAATATCGTATAACTTCCATCCCAGGGTTGCCATGCGTTCCACCGCATAATCCGTGGTAATTTGATGTACCCCAACCACCACATCCTGTAAAATCATGTGTCCAAACGCCAGGGGAATTAACAATACTCCGCTGTAGCGCATGGCCATCCAGGCAATTTGATCAAAGTTTTTCTGGATGCGGATTTTCTCTGGTTCCTTGGCTGTAACGCTCATGTTCCACTCCTATCCACCAAACATCCCAAAATTATGCCGAAGCAGGTTATAAATCATATACCCTGCCGAAGGCACCCAGAGAACCAGCGTGATCACCAAAACAAGATAAGCCGATCGGCGAGTCTTCTCAATGGTCCAGGCTTTTGGTGCCAGCAAGTCAAGATAAGCGATTCGGATGCCATTCACTCCGTGATAAAACAGACAGAATACAAGCACGACCTCACCAATGCCAAAAAGGGTAGAACGGTAAACTTTCAGTACCTCATCATATAGCTGGGGAGCAAAATAGACGAACGAAGTATCCAGAATGTGAATCGCCAGGAATAAAACCACCCCCAGACCCGTGATTCGATGCAATAAAAACGCCCAGTGTCCTTCACGACCCCTATACCCGGTATACCCGGTCAGGGTGGTCTTCAAATTCGACATACACACCTCCGAGGGAAGAATTGGATCACTAGAGTAATTGTATCCATTTCATTGAGATTCGCAACAATTCGGAGCAGCTGGATTTTTCGAACCAAAGGTAGAACCTCTCGAATTTGACCATTCCGAGGTTGACATTTCGCCTGCCTTCACGTAAAATACACCCGCACTCAAAAAAGGCGACGTGGCCAAGTGGCAAGGCAAGGGTCTGCAAAACCCTGATCATGGGTTCAAATCCCATCGTCGCCTCTCCAAAGCAGGGATTCCATCCCTGTTCCTTGCAACGCACCCGATGGATCCCTGGGTGCGTTTTGTGTTTTTTAGCAGGAGGGTTGGGCATGGTCACACTCCCCACGTTTCTCCCGGTTCCCGAAGCCGCCCGCAAGTACGGGCTGGACGAGGCTCGCTTGCGGGCCCTGATTGAGAAAGGTAAAATCAGGGCGGGAGTGATCGC
>NZ_DF967965.1:1097155-1099510 GCF_001050195.2 Anaerolinea thermolimosa | reverse complement strand
TAGCACCTTCCCAAACCTACATCCAACTGAATGCCTCAAACACAACGCCCCGGCGTGAGGGCGTTGTGCGCCCGACCGGGGCGTTCCGTGAGCCGTGTGGGTAGCACGCTCACGGTGAGGCAAGCAGGTCGTATCTGCTCACCCCGTGATTAGTATATCACGAGAGAACAGACACCCTGCAAATCCCGGCAGGGTGTTTTGTTTCAGGTACTGGCTCATCTGTCCTCCTCATTCAGGCGGCAGGCGCTTTCGGCGGGTTCGAGTCCCGCCCGCCTGAATCTTGTTTGCCACGCTAACGTCGGCAGTGTAGGGAGGTGTGGTGCGGGGCTGAGTCATCAGCACCTGGCGGGGCATGGGGAAGGGCAGCCCTATGCCTGACGGAGCGGACGGCGAGACCGTTGGAAGCCATCCGGGGGGCGTGACAGCCGGGAGAGACCGGCAACTCTGTACCTTGACATGGTTTCACCTCCTTTCAGCCAGCCGCGCAGTGCGGCGGGAGCGTCTGTCCCGTCCCCACGGTGGGTGCAAATCCCACCCGGCTGGACTGTCCAACCTGTCGGGGTCGTTGCCCCACCAACGGGCAGGGGAAGCCCGGCGCACCCTGACCAGCGCCGGGAAACAGACAGGGTGACAGCCGGGAGAGACCGGCAAAAACACCATTGCCCGATACACCGCCCGCGGGAGAGCTACCCGCATGGTGATGGCGGGGTCTCGCACAGACGAGATCACAAAACCGGCAGGCCAGAGAAAGGGCAGGCGGCCCAAAGTGGCGGTCAAAGCGGCAGTGGTGTCAAACCAGACCTGGCGGGGGTAGAAGGGGTCAACCGCCGACTGTCCTGACCGTGAATCCGATGAGGGGTGCTAACCGCCCTCTGACAGCGAACACCGGTTGTAGCGGGAGAAGGCACTGTCCGGTCTCCTGGCGGCAAGAGGATGGACTGGGCGGCAGGACGGCACGGGCAACCGGTGAGACCGGTTGAGCGAGGGGTGCGCACTCGATACCACGCACAAAACACGCGACCACGGCGCAGAACGTTGGTGCAAATGCGCCAAAGGGTGATGGTTCGAATCCATCTTCCCGTTTTTGGAGAGCACATGAAGACCAAAATGCCGCTCAATGAAGCCGAGACGATTGCCTGCAAATACGCTGACATGCTCATGCCGTACTGCGAGCGCATTGAGATTGCCGGGAGCATTCGGCGGCGCAAGACAGAGGTGGGAGACATTGAGATTGTGGCAAAGCCACTTCCCACGTTGGACTTGTTTGGCTCTCCCAATGGCTATCATGACCTTTCCCTGCCGTTACCAGCGGTCAAGAACGGACAACGATACAAGCAGTACGCCTTACCCGAAGGCATAAACCTTGACCTGTTCATCGTTCTACCGCCCGCCCAATGGGGTGTGATTTTTGCCCTGCGCACGGGCGGGGCGGAGTTTTCAAAAAAACTGGTTACTCCAAAGCGATACGGCGGATTTCTGCCATCCGTTTATGTTGTGAAAGATGGTGCGGTTCATCGTGTGGATAGCGGGGAGATGATTCCCACCCCCGAAGAAAGCGATTTTTTCAATCTCTGTGAACTGGGCTGGATCAAGCCCGAAGAAAGGAATGGAACATGCTCGAAATGCAACTGATTGGCAACCTTGGCAAAGACCCGGAAGGGCGCTACACGCAGGACGGTGTGTTTGTCTGCACCTTCCCGGTGGCCGTCACCACCCGCAAGGATGAAACCGTGTGGGTGGAAGTGAGCGCCTGGCGCGAACTGGGCGAACGCTGTCACCAGTACCTGGCGAAAGGGCGTCAGGTGTTCGTGCGCGGCACCCCCGCCGTGGAAGCCTTCACCCGCAAGAACGGCGAAGCGGGTGCAAGCCTGAAAGTGACCGCCCAAACCGTGCAGTTTCTGGGTGTGAAGGGCGGAGACGCTGGCGAAGGACGTGTCAGCCGTGAAGAAGAAATCCCCTTCTAGGACAGGCACTGCCTGTTCTTTTTGTTTTCGAGGTTCGTATGGACGAGATGACCCCGGAAGAACTGGACGACCTGCTGGCCTTCGAAGCCGAGGTGCGCGAGCAGGAAGAGCGCAAATTGGAAATCCTCTACCGGCTGGAAGGGCTGCCTGCGGATGATCCACTGTGGGCGGAACTGGGAGAACGGCTGGGGGTGAGGTGAGGCATGAGCACGCGCCTGTGGCAGGCCCCGCAAGGGTACTACTGGAAGGTGGTGGTAGATCCCACCCGCACGGGAGACGATCCGGGCATGTTCTACGGGCGGTACTTCCGCTGGAGCGACATAGAACTGCCGCCATCATTCGGGCGGCAGAGGGAAGACATCCCCTGCCCCTGGCCGCACGGCACGGTGTT
>NZ_DF967965.1:1089009-1096071 GCF_001050195.2 Anaerolinea thermolimosa | reverse complement strand
TCCGCTGGAGCGACATAGAACTGCCGCCATCATTCGGGCGGCAGAGGGAAGACATCCCCTGCCCCTGGCCGCACGGCACGGTGTTTGAAAACGTCAAGACCGGGGAGCGGGTGGTAATCAAGCAGGGGAAGGTGGTTCGGGAAGAGGTGAAGCATGGTGTGGATTGCCATTGTTCTGGGCTTTCTTGTGGCCCTGGCGGTCGCCGTCGCCGTGTCGCTGCAGGCGCACGCTGACGCTTTGCAGGCCCAAGCCGCCATTGAAGCCGCCCGTGCCGCGCAGATTGCCGCCAGCGGACAGGCGGTCAACGCCACCCTGCTCACCGTCCTGGTGGTGGCATTCGGTTTCGCCCTGCTGGTGGCTCTCATCCTGCTGGGCTACCTGCTCTACCAGCGCAACCGCCAACAGGCGCAACCGCAGGGCAAGTGGCTGCCGGGTCCCAACGCCAGATGGGCACGGGTGGGAGACGCCCCCCGCCCGGTGTCTCTCCCCCAGGGAGACCCCATCCAGCAGTTGGTGCAGTTAGAACTCCTGCGCTACCTGCGCCAGATGAACACCGCTCCCATGCAGCCCTCTCTGCCGTCCCGCACGCTCCAGGCCCTGCCCGAACCGGAGGACGAAGATGACTCGCTCTGGTAAAGTCGCTACCACGATCGTGGTCATGGCACTGCTCACGGCGTGCAGCGGCGAAGCCGTGCCGCTGGACCCGACCGCCCAGGCGCTGTACCTGGAACGCCAGGCGGTCATGGCAACCCAGCGGGCGGAGTACGCCCGCCAGACGGCGCAGTACCTGGAAGCCGAGCAGGTCAAAGCCGAATCCGCCGCCCGGCAAGCCGAAGCCACCGCGGAGTACTACCGCCTGCTCCGCACCGCCACGATGGAAGCGGTCATCGCCGAAGCCACCGCCATCTCCCAACGGGAGACACAAACCGCCTGGAACGCCACCATGCAGGCGCAGGCAACGGCGACTGAGCGTGCGTGGATCGTCCAGCAAACGCAGACCGCCCTGCAAGCCCAGCAGACCGCGCAGGCCTGGCAGATGACCCAAACCGCCGCGCAAGCCGAAGCCACTGCGACCCAGGTGGCAGTCATGCGGCAGGCAACGGTGGACGCCGCCAACGCCGCCGCCCTGGCCACCGCGCAGGCCGCGCAGGCAGGGATTGCGCAGGAATCACTGAAACAGGAACAGATCCGCACCATCCAGCAGGACTACGCCAAGTACGCCTGGGCAGTTCTGCCTTTCTTCCTGCTCGGCGTGCTGATTGTCCTTGCCCTGTACGGTGCCTGGCTGTACCAGCGCAACCGTGTACTGACGCAGCTGGCAGACGGCAAACTGGTGCTGGTGCAGGACGGCAAGGTGATTGTCCCCGACCGCGCCCCCGGCGCCGTGCTCGACCCGCACAACCCGCCCAAAATGGACGCCGGGCAGTTACGGGTGACGGAGAACGACCAGAAGGTGAGTGCCATTCGCGCGCTCTCCGCCGGTGGGCAGAAGGAAAAGGCGCAACGGCTGGCGCAGAGCATGAGCGCACCCGCGCAGTTGCCTGCACCCAAAGTGGAAGTGGTGGATGAAAAGAGCATGCGCCCCCTGCTGGAAGATGCCCTGCCTTCCATTTACCGCAAAGCCGTGGAGGAATGAGATGATCAGCCGACGGGTTCAGCACATTGCCGAAGGAATCGCCTACCGTCTCCCGCAGGTGCTTGCCAAACGCAGGCTTGTCCCGGCAATTGAACGCTATGCCCTGACAGAGGTCAACGGCGTGCCGATTCTGGTAGCACCGCTGGACACCCGCAGGGTGGAACGGCTGGAGCAGTACGCCAGCGACGACCTCTTGCGCCAAATCGCTGCCGAAGTAGGCTACCCCGTGTTCCTTGCCACGAAGGGTATGGGCTACGTGTTCCTGTTAGGACACCTTCCCCGTTTGCCAAGGCGGGCGGATTTTCCTCTCACCGCGCCGATGAACACGGTCAGCGTGGGTGTGGGAATCAGCGGAGCCATCAACCTGAGATGGCAGGATTTGGGTCACGTGCTGGTAGCGGGGCAGACGGGATCGGGCAAGAGCGTCTTCCTGCGCCTGCTGGTGTACCAGGCCCTGCGGGACGGGATGAACCTGCTGTTATCCGACCTGGATCAAGCCACCTTCCCCATGCTGGAAGGACATGAGCAGTTACTTGCGGACATCGCCACCACGCCGGAGAAGGGTGTCTTGCTGGTGCAGAAAGCCCTCTCCGAGTGCGACCGGCGGGCAGAGTTGTTCCGCAGGGTGGCGGGCTATCCCGACACGCTGGACGAGTACAACCGCATGGCTGGACTGGATGGGCGGGAACGGCTTCCCCGTGTGCTGGTGGTGCTGGATGAGTTTTCTGCGTTAGCGGTCAGTACGCCGGAGATCCGCCAGCAAATTGCGCAACTCGGTTGGCGCGGGCGCAAGTTTGGCGTACAGGTGGTGTTCGCCGCGCAGGAGTTCACCAAAGACCTTGTGGGTCCCCTGCGGGAACAGGTGAACACGGCGGTTTGCTTCCGGGTGCGCAGTGCGGAGATGGCAAAGCGCGTCCACTGCGCCGGAGCGGAGAGCATTTCTCCGCAACGTCCCGGTTTGGCAGTGACCGACCGGTGGGGACTGGTACAGACCTACTTTGTGGACAAGTCTCTGTTGGGAGAAGTCCGTCCGGTGTTGAGTGATGAAGAAATAGAGATGGTGCAGAGAGCCGGGCAGGGCGGGCAGGTGTCCATCCCGAAACTGGTGGAGTGGGGGTGGAGCGAGTGGCGCGCGCGGAAACTGCTGGAAGAGTGGGAACAGCGCGGCTGGGTGGTGCGGGAAGGCACCAACCGCAGGATTGCCCCGAAACTGCGGGAAATCCTCTCAACCCCTCAAACCCCTCAAAGTGCCTCAAAGCCCTCAAACGGGAGCGTGTATGCGGAGATTTTTGCTGGTGAGAGATGAGGATGTGTCAGGCGTGAGTGGAACGGGGATCGTGGCAGAGGGGGTGGAGTTCTCGGATGGAACGGCGGTACTGCACTGGCTGCGGGAGCCGTACGGACTGAATATTTTCGTGTCTGTGGCGGCGCTGATCGCCGTGCACGGGCACGGCGGAAGAACATGGATCGAGTGGCTGGATTACCCGGAATTTGTTGAGAAACTGCAACGGGCAAAGCAATGCGCGGATTAATGCTCTCTCTGTTTCCCGGATTGGGATTGCTCGATTTGGGATTTATCGAGCAAGGCTGGACGGTTGTGCGCGGGCCGGACATCGTGTACGGAACGCTGCACGACATTCGGAATTTTCATCCTCCTGCCGGAGTATTTGAAGGGGTTATCGGAGGTCCACCCTGTCAAGCGCACAGCCGTTTAGCGGCCATTGTGCGATACCGGTGGGGCAGGGCAGCGCCGGATTTGATCCCGGAATTTGCGCGGTGTGTAAATGAAGCCCAACCCGAATGGTTTTTGATGGAGAACGTGCCATCTGCACCCGATCCGGAGGTAGAGGGATACGCAGTTCATGCGTTTCTGTTGAACAATCGCTGGCTGGTCAACAGCACGCCGCAGAATCGGCTGAGGAAAATCTGGTTTGGGGTGAAAGGAAAACAAGAAGTGGATTTGCGCCGATGGATTGAATATACGGCGCTGGAAGCGGTGGAATTTGAAGGAGCCGTACTGGCAAACGGACAATTTCGAGAACGGCGGTTGAGTAAAAAGACGGACAAATCCAATGCCCTGGTACGCAAGTCCCTGAGTTTGCAGGGATTACCGGAAGATTTTTTTGACCCAACGCCGCTCACGGTAGAGGGCAAACAGCGGCTGATAGGAAACGCCGTTCCCCTGCCGATGAGCAGAGCATTAGCAAAGGCAATTCGCGTTTATCTGAATGGAGGAAACGGACATGGACAGGAGCGAATGGCGGGTGTACCGGATCGAGGACAAAGACGACCTGATGTCGGCGCTGAAATTGTACGAACTGCGCAGGGGAACCAGAGCGCGCTACGCGCGGATGAGCGAGAGAGCCCCGGAGTGGCTGGTGGCTCTCGTGCAGGAAGTGGATGGGTTGGAGATTGAACGGGCGGCGAATCTTTTGCCGCTGGATCTCTGGCTGACGCATGAGAGACAGGAGCGTAAGGTCGAGCCGCAGATGCATTTGTTTGGGGAGGCGGGATGAAAGTTTTTGCATTCATCAATCAAAAAGGCGGTGTAGGCAAAACGACCTCGGTGGTCACACTGGGAAGTGGATTTGCTCTGAAGGGGTACAGTACCCTACTGGTTGACTGCGATCCGCAAGGGCATATTGCCACGCAGTTGAACATTTCCAAAGCGCCTGGGGTGCGCCGATGGTACTACGATGAAGAGCCTTTGGAGCAGGTAGTCGTCCAGGTGCGCGAAAACCTCTGGGTGTTGCCTGGAGATAAGACCACCGACCGGGTGCTTGGGCGGATGCGTGAGGAGCAATGGGGAGCGGCAGAATTTGCCGACCGTCTGCGCGAGGAAAGCACTGCTCTTGAAATGGATGCCGTACTGCTCGACCTTGCGCCGAGCCTGAATCACTTGCAAATTGCGGCGATGTTAGCCAGCGATTACGTGATTATCCCAACCCGTCTACGCTACACCGACCTGGACGGGGTGAATGAGATCACCCGCTCGATTACCGAAACGGCGCGGCGTTCCCGAATGCCCGGAAGGTATTATCTGCTCCCCACGTTCTTTGACCGTGTGACCAAGGAGACCCACCAGCGGCTGGTGGAATTGGTCGATGCATTCGGGAAACAAGTTCTTCCGCCAATTCCGCAGGATGTACGGCTTGCGCCGAGCCTGAATCACTTGCAAATTGCGGCGATGTTAGCCAGCGATTACGTGATTATCCCAACCCGTCTACGCTACACCGACCTGGACGGGGTGAATGAGATCACCCGCTCGATTACCGAAACGGCGCGGCGTTCCCGAATGCCCGGAAGGTATTATCTGCTCCCCACGTTCTTTGACCGTGTGACCAAGGAGACCCACCAGCGGCTGGTGGAATTGGTCGATGCATTCGGGAAACAAGTTCTTCCGCCAATTCCGCAGGATGTACGGCTGGCAGAAGCCCCAGGTCGCGGCATGACGGTTTGGGAGTACGCTCCGCAGTGCCAGGCAATACAGGGATATATCAACGGCAGTGGGAAGACCATCGGTGGATATGCGGCGATTTTGGAAGAGCTAATCGCTTTGTTAGGAGGTGTGTAATGACCAAGGCAAAGGGAGAATACCGTCCAGCGATTCAATCCATCCCCCCGGCGGATGAGCAGGTGGCGGAGATTCTCTCCGACCGCCAGCGCCACTTTGACGAACTGCGCCTCAGCCGGGAAGAGCGTGAGCGCCTGCTGAAAATGCGGCGCAAGGAAGAGGAGAAGAAGCGCCGGGAGAAAGAAAAAGCCCGAGGAAGGAAGCCCAACAAAGTCACCGTGGATATACCGGCTGAACTGCGGGAAGCCCTGGAAAGGATTGCAGGGAAAGAAAGCGTCACGGTTTCGCAGGTGATCACCTTCTTCCTGTTTGAAGCGGTGGAGAGGTATGAGAAGAAAGAGATTAGCTTTTGGGGCTTCAAGCACCCCTCGGAATCGCCGCGCTACGACTGGATTCTGGTGCATCCCAAGGATGAGGAAAGGAAGGAAAAGCTTGAGTCGCGGAAAAACAAAAAATCGTAGTGAAAGAGGATTTCAAGGGACAGCCCTTGAGTTTTCAAGGGACGACCCTAAAGGACAGCCCTTGAATTTTCAAGGGACGTCTCAAAGGGACAGCCCTAAAAAAGGGAAGGGACAGCCCTTGAGCCGCGTAGAGGCCCTACAAGGCCTCTGATTTGAGGGTATGGCTAGGATAAGACCTTTGGTAAAAAAAGCCCTGTTTTTGGGCATTTTTGAGGCATTCGGGAATAGGTGAATTTGAGCCGTTCACAGGATGATTTCTGGAGGAACAAGATGAGCAATGACATGCAAGGGGTGATCAATCTGATCCGTGCAATCTCCGGGCAAGCCAATATTCTGACTATTCCCCGTGTATTCGTGGACTTGACCGGTGATTTGAAAGCGGCATTGTTTTTGTCACAGTGTATCTACTGGTCAAGCCGTTCGTCCACGCCGGGAGTGTTTTATAAGACTTACCAGGAATGGGAAAAAGAACTGGCTTTGAGCCGGTACGAAATTGACCAATGCCGCAAGCGGGTGACCCGCTGGGTCAAGACCGAATTGCGGCAGGTCTCCGGCACTCCGGTGTTGCATTACAGCATTGATCTTCCCGCTCTGGCCAATGACCTGCTGGCCCTTTTACAGCCCGAAAACGATAATGTTCAGACAATAGACTCGCAAATGGATTTGCGAGAAACTAGCAAATCCATTTGTAAGAAACTAGCAAATCCATTTGTTGAAAACTCGCAAATCGAAGCCTCGGATATTAAAGGTAATTTAACAGAAACTACATTAACAGAAACTACAGCAGAAATTAACAGCAATGGATTTGCTGCTGCTGCTGAACGTTCTGCAAATCGAAAAGCAAATCGAAAGATAAAACGCTCGCAAAACAGCGGCCTGCCATCTGAAATTCAGGACAAATTCAACGCACTCGGCTGGCGCGGATCACTGGCGGATGTCGAAACGGCCTGGCGGGAAGACCCGGAGCGGGTGCGTCAGTGGCTGTGGTACGCCGGAGTGCGGGGCTGGAGCGGGGCACTGCTGCGCACGGTCTTGCGCAACGCCGGAGAATACCCGCCGGAGTTGGATCCAGGCAGTGAGTATTACCGTGAGCAACAACGCCATGCGTATATTTCCGGCAAGTACGCCGAGTTTATCGAGCATTAGGCGCAACATGGTCTCTGAGAAATATCTACCGGTGCTGGGTCAGATTCTCCGCCATGCGCGGCGGGTGCAGCGGAAGCTGGGGCCAGGTTACCCCGAACTGGTGTACCACCGGGCGCTGCTGAACGAACTGCGGGAGAGCGGGGAGGTGGTGCGCTACCAGCCGCGGCTGAAGGTGCGCTACAACGGGCAGGTGGTTGGGGAGGTGGTACCGGACTTGCTGGTGCAGAAAGGCGATGCGGTGGTGG
>NZ_DF967965.1:1086398-1087335 GCF_001050195.2 Anaerolinea thermolimosa | reverse complement strand
CAGTTAGCAAGCAATGGGCGTATTACTCTGCCGGGCTCCATCCGCCGCCGGGTGGGACTGTATGATGGGGATTTGCTACGGATCGAGGTCACTGAGGATGGACGAATCATCCTGACACCTGTCATGGCAGTGGATCGTAGTCAGGCGTACTTTTGGACATCTCGCTGGCAGAGAGGGGAGCAGGAAGCGGAAGAAGATCTGCGCAATGGTCGGGTGAGCACGTTTGAGAGCGTGGATGACTTGATTGAGGACTTAACCGGCGAGGATTGAGATGCCGTTCCGCCGCACCGAACGCTTCAAGAAAGCCTTTCGCGCCTTACCTGCTCCCATCCAGGAAAAAGCAGTCAAAGCTTTGCGTTTGCTCGCGGAAAATCCACACCATCCATCCTTACAGGTCAAGAAAATTCAGGGGGTGAATAACATATGGGAAGGGCGGGTGGACCAGAAATATCGCTTTACGTTCCAGTTTGAGAATGAGAATGATCGGATCATTATCGTTCTGCGAAACATTGACAACCATGATATTTGCCTGAAGAATCCCTGAACGATACCACTATGCCAGTTACACCGACCAATGCCAGCACGCGAGCGGGTGCGGAATACTGCTTCCGGGTCTCTCTGCACGTGTGTGTCGGCACCGCTTGCCACACAGATGCTGTAAAACCGGTAAAATGCTTGTATGCGCCTCATCCGCAACGATCCCGACCGCCGTATCCACCGCTGGTATGTGGTGGGGGTGCAGGCCACCCTGCTGGACGCCTGGGCGGTGGTGTGCGGGTGGGGCAGTCTGCACTCCGGCTACGAACGCTGGCGCTGGATCGCGTGCGAGGACGAAACCCATGCCCGGCAGCTGGCGGAGCGGATTGCCCGGCGCAAGATTCGGCGCGGCTACCGCCTCTTCGGGCAGGTCGTGAGGTGAGGATCGCTTTTCGGGAGC
>NZ_DF967965.1:1067187-1086388 GCF_001050195.2 Anaerolinea thermolimosa | reverse complement strand
GGCGGAGCGGATTGCCCGGCGCAAGATTCGGCGCGGCTACCGCCTCTTCGGGCAGGTCGTGAGGTGAGGATCGCTTTTCGGGAGCACGGGAAAAACCTTGCGGGCGCGAAAAAATAGCGCGGAAAAAGTGGGGGGGTTGCAGGTACAAGGGGACGGTTGGGTGAGTTGGTACAAGGGTACGCTTATAATCCGCTTATGCAGAAATTGAGAGCAATTCGCAGTGACTTGTGGAGGCGGGTCGAGAAGGCCCTGCAAATTCTGGCAGAGGGAGTTGCCCTACGGGTTGAGGTGGAGTACCGTTTGGGAATACACGGCGGGGCTTCCAAACGCCTGTTCGATACCCTGATTGCGGAGAGATTTGTCGAGCAGCAGCTTTTGCCAATGAACCGCTTTACTTACGGTGTCGTTCGCCTGACAGAGTTCGGGGCATACTTCACCATGCGGGAGTACGGCATCGCAGTAGCCTCTTCGGAGTGGGATATTCTCACCCAACACCACAACGCCGAAGAATACGCCAATCACGCCTTTGCCATTCTGCTGTTTGCCTACCATGCCCGCAGACGGGGCTGGAAGGTGACCCTGTGCCCGGAGGTGGACAATCCGCTGGTTGAGCCGGATGTGCTGGTGGAGAAAGACAGGGAGCACTGGTACGTGGAGGTTGAGGTTCTGAGAAATCCCCGCAAACGCAAAGACGGGGCGGATAACACCTGGGTGCGCAAGTGGCGCAATCAGTGGGAGTTTCAGAAGCGGGTGGCGGTGTGCACCCTGACGCCGAAAAGACGGGCTGGAATTGTGGCTTACCTGCGGCCACGCTTGCCAGGCATGGCCACCGACCTTGCCACCCTTGCCAGACACCCGGAAAGCGATCTTTGGGTGGAACGGTGGTAATGTGTAATGGTGTATTGACATAATAACTCAATGGTGTTATGCTGGTTGTGGAGGCAAGACATGAAACGCAATCAGCTGATTCTGGACGAGGAAAACGACCGGCGGTTACGGGAGATGGCTTCCCGTGAGGGCAAGAGCCTGTCCGAAGTGATTCGCCAGATACTGGACGAGTACTTTGCCGAACGGGAGCGGAAGGAACGGGAGAGGTCTCTTCAAGCATTGCGGAAGCTGGACAGAATCCGGGAAGAGACCGCCAGATACGGCGTTTACGAGGGCGATCCGGTCAACGAGGCGCGGGAAGAGCGGGATGCCGAGGTGGAGGATGTATGGCGGCAGTGGTCATAGATGCCAACCTGGGGATAGGTTTGGTACGCCAGATGCCCTTCTCGGAGGCTTTCCGGCGGAAGATGGAGCAGTGGATTGGCGACGGGGTGGAAATCGCCGTGCCAGGTTTGTGGGAATACGAGGTGGCGTCTGGTTTGCGCAGGCTGTGGAGCCAGCAAGTCCTCACCCGTGAACAGGCCTTCGGCGGGCTGGAACAGATCATGGCGCTTCACGTGGTGCGTTACCCTGCTGATCCCGGCCTTCTGCTGTCTGCCCTGCGCTGGGCGGAGCGGCTGGAGCAGAGCAAGGCGTATGACTCGCAGTACGTGGCGCTTGCGGAGCAGTACGGGGCGGAGCTGTGGAGCGCCGATAAACGGCTGGTGAATGCACTCAAAGCCCGGGGCGTGACCTGGGCGCACTGGATCGGGGAGGTATCCTAGATGGCTGTGACGACGTGGAACAAAGTGACCTGGAAGGGCCTGCGGCGGGCAGCGTCCAACGTGTTCTGGTTTCCCTTCCGGGCGGCGATGTTCGTGTTTTCGTGGTTTCTGCGCCTGGCGTTCGGTGCAGCTGCCGTGGGACTGGTGGCCGCGATTGCGATGGGGGCGTATTTTTACTTCGTGAAGTCCAACCAGCCTATGGTCATTGACCCGCGCTTTGCGCACTCACTCCCGCCGGAAGGCATGACCTTCCGCGAGTTCTGGCAGGATCGCTTCGCCGGGTGGGAGAAGATTGACGAGCGGGATTACCGCACGGGGAAATCCAAGGCCAAAGCCCACTGCGTGCCCACTCAGAGGGAGCTTTTCCCGCTGGATCAGGTCTTTATCCCCTTCGTGCGGGTGTTTGTGGTGCGCAACTGGCCGGACTCACGCATGGCGCACGAGGCCATCTCCGGCGCGAAAGGTCAGATCGCCCCGGCGGAGCTGTCCTTCGTGGATGCCTGGTGGTGGCAGATCGAGAACGAATCCTGGTGGTACTGGGTGGATCACCAGGCGATCTGCAAACTCCCGCCGCCGAAGCGACCGGCGGCAGTCACTCCCTGACCTTGCAATTTTGTAAGGTGCGGGAAATTACCACTTGCGAACCGAAAAATAACTCTGTAGAATAATCGGCGAGGAACGGGGCATGCGGCTCCGAGGGCACGAGAAGCCCGAAACGTGAGAACGCTGTTTGTATTTAAGCGGCTCTCCCCAGTCAGGGAGAGCCGTTTTTCGTTAACCGGAAGGAGGTTTGAGCATGGAAATTCGCACTTCAACGCTGAAAAAGGGACTCTGGGGGGCGCTGGCAGTGATCATCCTGCTGGGCGGGGGCTGGCTGGCTTACCGCGCCGGACTGGGGGGCAGGGTGGAAGCTGCGCCAACCCCTACCCCGGATGACGGACGGGCGGCGGCCATTGCCGGAGCAAGCGCCTTTCTCTCCCCGGACGTGACCGCTGGCATGGACGCCTGGAAGCAGGCGGTGTGCGCGGTGGCCACCGAAAACGGATGCGCTCTGGTGGAGGTCATGGGTGAGGGCATGTGGGACGGGGTGGTGGCCGGAAAGGTGCGCTCACGCTATGAGGTCACGGCGTCCGAACTGTACCGCGATCTGGGCGGCGGTCAGCAGGTGTGGAAGCTGACCGGTACGATCCACGATCTCAACGATCCCACACAGGACAAAAGCGGCGACCTGCACGTGCTCACGGTGAAGGACGGGGAGGGATGGAAGTTCGATCACATCCTCTTCACGCAGGGCTGGAACAGATCATGGCGCTTCACGTGGTGCGTTACCCTGCTGATCCCGGCCTTCTGCTGTCTGCCCTGCGCTGGGCGGAGCGGCTGGAGCAGAGCAAGGCGTATGACTCGCAGTACGTGGCGCTTGCGGAGCAGTACGGGGCGGAGCTGTGGAGCGCCGATAAACGGCTGGTGAATGCACTCAAAGCCCGGGGCGTGACCTGGGCGCACTGGATCGGGGAGGTATCCTAGATGGCTGTGACGACGTGGAACAAAGTGACCTGGAAGGGCCTGCGGCGGGCAGCGTCCAACGTGTTCTGGTTTCCCTTCCGGGCGGCGATGTTCGTGTTTTCGTGGTTTCTGCGCCTGGCGTTCGGTGCAGCTGCCGTGGGACTGGTGGCCGCGATTGCGATGGGGGCGTATTTTTACTTCGTGAAGTCCAACCAGCCTATGGTCATTGACCCGCGCTTTGCGCACTCACTCCCGCCGGAAGGCATGACCTTCCGCGAGTTCTGGCAGGATCGCTTCGCCGGGTGGGAGAAGATTGACGAGCGGGATTACCGCACGGGGAAATCCAAGGCCAAAGCCCACTGCGTGCCCACTCAGAGGGAGCTTTTCCCGCTGGATCAGGTCTTTATCCCCTTCGTGCGGGTGTTTGTGGTGCGCAACTGGCCGGACTCACGCATGGCGCACGAGGCCATCTCCGGCGCGAAAGGTCAGATCGCCCCGGCGGAGCTGTCCTTCGTGGATGCCTGGTGGTGGCAGATCGAGAACGAATCCTGGTGGTACTGGGTGGATCACCAGGCGATCTGCAAACTCCCGCCGCCGAAGCGACCGGCGGCAGTCACTCCCTGACCTTGCAATTTTGTAAGGTGCGGGAAATTACCACTTGCGAACCGAAAAATAACTCTGTAGAATAATCGGCGAGGAACGGGGCATGCGGCTCCGAGGGCACGAGAAGCCCGAAACGTGAGAACGCTGTTTGTATTTAAGCGGCTCTCCCCAGTCAGGGAGAGCCGTTTTTCGTTAACCGGAAGGAGGTTTGAGCATGGAAATTCGCACTTCAACGCTGAAAAAGGGACTCTGGGGGGCGCTGGCAGTGATCATCCTGCTGGGCGGGGGCTGGCTGGCTTACCGCGCCGGACTGGGGGGCAGGGTGGAAGCTGCGCCAACCCCTACCCCGGATGACGGACGGGCGGCGGCCATTGCCGGAGCAAGCGCCTTTCTCTCCCCGGACGTGACCGCTGGCATGGACGCCTGGAAGCAGGCGGTGTGCGCGGTGGCCACCGAAAACGGATGCGCTCTGGTGGAGGTCATGGGTGAGGGCATGTGGGACGGGGTGGTGGCCGGAAAGGTGCGCTCACGCTATGAGGTCACGGCGTCCGAACTGTACCGCGATCTGGGCGGCGGTCAGCAGGTGTGGAAGCTGACCGGTACGATCCACGATCTCAACGATCCCACACAGGACAAAAGCGGCGACCTGCACGTGCTCACGGTGAAGGACGGGGAGGGATGGAAGTTCGATCACATCCTCTTCACGCAGGAAGTCAAAGCCCTTGACGCCACCCCGGAGGTGCAGCCATGAAAAAGACCGCGCTCACTCTGCTTCTGCTCTTCGCCCTGCTGGTTGCGGGTACACGTGCGGCCATGGCAGGCTGGGAAAGCTTTTTCGATCAGGACGGAAACCTTCTGCCGGAGGTGATCGACCTGGGGGAGCAGAAACGGCAGGCGGACTGGATGCCGCAACTGCCGGACTGGGCCCCGGACTGGGCAGACAGCCTCACCCAGGCCACCTATCACGCCTACGCCCTGCCGAGCGGGGAAACGGTGCTTCTGCCCACCACCAGCACCCTGTTCTTCATGGCGCTCAACCCGAAAGAGTCCGGGCTGATCGGGAGAGAAGGGGAGTTTTTCTCCAGCGTACTGGCGATGAACGTTCAGGGAGCCGGGCAAATCCTGGGAGGCAACGCGACCGGTAAAGACCTGGTCAAGGGCATTTTCGAACTGCTCAATCTCCCCTACACTGACGAACTGGCGGACGCCGCCATCAACGGCGAGGACGCCTGGTCAACGTACTTGAAGAAAGACGCCCAGAACATTTTCGGCATTCTCCGCGATGCCATGACCGCCGACAAGCACAACCTGTACCTGGTGGCGCTGCTGTACGGGAACTGCGAGGCCTCACCGGTGGGCTGTCCGCCGGAACTGCTGGCGGCGATGAACCCGCCCGGCAAGACTCAGGTGGGCTCTCCCTCTGCGCCGCGCTGCCCGGCGCCAAAGGTGACGCAGGGGCAGATCACGGGGGTAGCCAGCAAGACCGCGCCCAACTACGCGCTGGTGACGGGGCAAGACCCGGATAAGCGCGGGGTGGATTTGCAGTTCACCCTCACCATCGCCCCGACCGTGCTGGAGTACTACACGCTGGAGAAGACTTCCAGCAAGCTGTGTATCAGCCCGTCAGGGAGCATTGTGGACACTCCCCCGCCGGTGGAAAAGAACTGCCTGCCCCCCAACCGCTACGAGGAAAAAGAGACCGAAGAGTGCGTTCAGCACACGCGCACCTTCTGCGAACAGGCGCGGGGCATTCGCGCCACGGCAAGCCTGAAGCAGTCCAGCCGGGACTGGATCACCGGCGAACTGGCGGAGTGGTACACCGGGGCGCACCTGATTCAACCCGACTGGCTGTGGAGGCAGGATCAGGGACAGGGCGGGTGCGATGGCTCCAACACCTACCGCTGGACGCTCACCCTGCCCAGAGTGCAGGTGCGCGATCCAGGCTTCTACGGGATGAAGATCACCGGGGAGACGCTGGGCACACCGGTCTCCAGCCCGCGCCTGATCGATCAGCCTGCGGGTGAATTTGACGTGTACCTGATGATGACCTCGCTCATCAAGTAGGGGGCGCATGAACCTGGATATTCTGCTCCGGCCATTCCTCTGGGTGCTCAACGGACTGCTGGCCACGCTCTACCTGCTGGCAGAACACTGGGCGCTGGTGGCCGTTCTCCCCCTGCTGGGCTGTCTTCTGGCCAATACCCACCCATCCCCTGACCCGGAAGGGCAGGCGCGAGTCATGCGCCCTGCCCTTCTCGTGGCCGCAGGGCTGGCGCTGGCGGCGGTGGTGTTCGCTCCCAAACCCGTCCCGTTCCTCATGGCGGGACTGCTGGGGGTGGGGGTGCTGGCCGTGCGCCTGGACGCCTACCGCCCGGATGAAACCCTGTGGAGCCTGATCCAGTCCGTGATCCTCTACGCGCTGGTGGGGCTGGGGGCGCGGGTGCTGACTCTTCTGCTGGAGAACGATGGCGGATTGATCAACGGCGGGGTGAACTACCTCGCGGTGCTGGTGTCTTTCGCCCTCTGGCTCATGCCCCTCACACAGGCGGGAATGCTCATCAAGAACCTGCTGGTGCACGCTCCGGTCGGTGCAGACCCCTACACGGTCATCCGGCGCGCAAGAGAAAGGCGGTAAAGCATGATTCGCATTCTGGACAACGGCATTGACACACAGAACGGACGCTTCAACGCTATCTGGTGTCTGGTAGAGGACAACGGTCAGCAGTACTACCGCGCTTCTGTCCTGCGGGAACTGACCGCCCTCACCGAAGACCCGCAGAACCGGCGCACTTCAGGGGAGGGACTGCTCGGCAAACAGTGGGCGGCCATCACCGGGCTGTACAACGCCGGGGTGAACTTCCTGTACTCCGCCTGCGGGATTTACCAGCCCGAACACGTGGGGGTGGTGCAGTTGTACGGCGCGGCGGCTTCTGCCGCAACGCGCGATCTGGCGATCCAGAAAGCCCTGACCGACTACGCCTCGGTGGAAGCCACCCTTGCCGGGTACGCACAGTCCAGATTGCAGACGCCGGAACTGGACATCATGCGCTGGTACGTGGAGTTTCTTGCCCATGCCCGCAAGCCGCTGGCCCTGCTGGGCTATCCCGATCCGCGCGTGAAGGCGCGCAGTGCGGGCAGGGACGGCGCCATGCCCGAAGAAGCGGATGACCTGGCGCAGGAACAGAACGAAATCCTCTTCCGCGGCCTTTCAAAACTGCGCGAGAACTTTGTCTTCCAGGTGGTGAGCGATCACGTGCCCCGTGTGGAACTGGTGCGCCATCTGGAGCGGGCGGCGCGCATTGCCTCGAACTTTGCTTCCCGGCGCAAGGGGAGCAAGTCCATCGGCTTCAGCGTGGGCCTGCCCATCTTCAACGCCCTGGCGCACGGCTACGGCGGGAGCGGCGGGCAGGGAACGACCCACGCCACCAGCGAAGCCCTCTCCCGACAGCACGGCTGGGGAACCGGGGAGAGCGAAAACTGGTCGCGCTCCGTGACCAACGGCACATCCGTGACCAACGGCACGACCGACACGGTGAGCGGATCGCGTTCGGTCACCACCGGCGAAAGCAACATGACCGGGCATACCGTCTCGCACGCCGAGACCGAATCCAGCGGTTCAGGGACATCGTCCGGCTCTGGCACCAGCTGGGCGCTTTCTCACAACGCCTCGATGAGCACCGGCGTGAACGCCGGGGGCGGGATTGAAGCCGCCCCGCTGAATGTCGGGGCAAAGCTCAACCTGGGGACGAACCAGAGCGTCACCGAAGGCTTTGGGCGCACGGACGGGGGTTCGTCCTTTTCCTCGGTCTCATCCTTCCACTCCCACAGTGAAACCAACGGCACGGCGGATACCACCACGCACACCACCAGCCGGAGCGAGACCGATTCCAGCGGCTGGGCGCACTCCACCATGCACGCCGTGACTTCCATGCGCGCCGAAACGAACAGCCAGGGCGGAGGGCGTTCCGTGTCCCAAAACTGGGGCGAAGGCTACGGGCGCAGTGAAGGGCTGGGAGAGTCGCGCACGCTTGCCGGGGCGGAAACGCTCGGCTCAGGGCTGACCTACGGACTGTCGCCGTCCATCAGCCTCAACCGCACCTACCAGGTGGAGGATGACGTGGCAGAACGCCTGACCGAAATCCTGCGCGGCTTTGAGGGCCTGCTCAACACCGCCACCCACTCCGGGGGGTTCGTGACCAGCGCCTACCTGCTGACCGACACCGACCGCGCGGCCACCGCCGCTTCAGCCCTCATCCCGCAGGCCTTCTACGGGGAGGGGACGCCCACCCCCGTGGTGACCGCCGAACCACCGGCGGAGGAACGGGACACGGTGCTGGACGCGGCCAGGGCCTTCGTGCCCTTCCGCCAGTCCAGCGGAGACCCGCAAGACCCGTTTGACGGGTGGCTCTTCTACCGCTACGCCACCCTCATGCCCGCCGACAAGGTGGCGGCTTATGTGACGCCTGCCGTCCTGCAGGAAGGCACGCTGAAGATCATCGCTCCCATCCCTGACGGCATGGGCTTTTACCCGCGCATGGCCGGGGAAGTGGTGCTGGGACACCAGTACAGTCCCAACACTGCCGACCTGACCACCGCACCGGTCAGGCTGGACAAGTCCCGCCTCATGCACACCATGTTCGCCGGGGATACCGGCTGGGGCAAATCTGTGGCGGCGATGCGCATGGCCTACGAAATGGCGCTGAAGTGGGGGATGCGCGTGGTGATCCTCGACTTCGGCTTTGCCTGGCGTTCCCTGCTCAACGCGCCGGGGCTGGAAGGGCGGGTGGACATCCGCCAGTTACGACCGGACGGGGTGCGTCCTCTGCGCTGGAACCCGCTCCAGATCGGGACGTACATCAACCCGGAGACCCAGCTCAAAGCCTTTGCCGACATCTTCGGCAGTGTGGCACAGCTGGGGCAGAAGCAGCAACAGCACCGCCTGCTGGACGCCGTGCGCACCGTGTACCTGCGCAACGGGGTCATGGTGGATGACCCGGAAGTGCGCGCCGATGCGCACTGGGGGCAGGTGCAGGCGGACGAAGCCGCCGCGCTGGGACTGCTGGAAGGCACGCCGCTGGGAAACCTGACCCCGGACGACCGGCAGCGCCTGGCCGTGTACCGCTCCCGCAAGGTAGGACTGCAAGACCTGTATCAGGAAATCGAACAGCAGTATGACGCGCTCCCGCCGCGCGATCAGGTGGGGCGGGGGGTGCTGGAAGGTATCCTGTGGCGGTTGAAATCGCTCGTTCGCGGCGCACCCTCGGCACAGTTTGCCCCAGGGCCGGACTGCGTGCCGGTGGAAGACCTGGGGCGGCCTGACGGGGTGGTGGTGCTGGAGGGCGGGAAGTTCCTCGACAACTTCGCCAAAGCCTGGCTTCTGGGCTGGGCTGGCTGGATGATCTACTCCGACATGGTGGTGCGGCGTGAACGGCAGATCAACCGGGGAGAAGCCGATCTGTTCATGGTCTTTGAAGAGGCCAACATCATCTTCACCGGACTGGAAGGCGGCAGTGAGACGGAGGGCAAAAGCGCGCCCACCGTGGGCGAGCAGTACAGCAACATGTTCCGCGACAGCCGCAAGTACGGCGCGTTCTTCGGGGTGGTGACGCAAAGCCCAAGCCTCATCCCGCAGGGGATCATCTCATCCTGCAACAACCTGGTGGTGGGCTTCCTGAAGACCCCCAAAGACAAGGACATCGTGCTTTCGGCCATCGCCCGCAGTGAAAAGGGCTTCGTGGATGAACCCTGGCGGCGCTTCCTGTCCGATGAGCACATCGGGATGGTCATCGGGCGCTTCCCGTATGCCCACAGCCGGGAAGCCCAACTGCCCTTTCTGTTCCGCCCGCTCATCCTTGACGTTCCCGAACCAACGGATGAGGAAATTGCCATGAAGCTGGGGAGGATTGCACTGTGAAACCTAAAATCATGCCGTTTCTGTTTCTGATCTTCCTGACGCTGGGGCTGTTTCTGGGACTGCTGGCGGGGGAGAAGTCCAACCCCGCGCCCACCCCCTGGAGGGGGCAGGGCGCACCCACCGCCACACCGCACCCGCAGCTGCTCATGGTGACCGGCACGGCGTGGTGGCAGGGAGACCTGCCCACCCCGGTCAGCCTGCACACGAGCACCCCAACCATGACCCCCACATCCCAACCCTGAGAGGAGAGCATGACGGACGCGGACTTGAAAGAGCAACTGGAAGAAATGGCGCGCCGCTGTAAGGCGGAGTACGTGCTGGTAGTGGTGACGGAAAGAGATGGCGAGCGCGAACGGGTGGTGTACTGCGACCTGCGGGAGTACCGCGATGCGCTGGCCATCTACGATGGACTGACTCAATCTCAACAAGCGAGGTGAAAAAGACATGAAGAAAGTTTTGCCGTTTGTTCTGGCCGCGGTGGTGTTCCTCTTCGCCCTGGCCCTGCTGCGCCCCCCGGCGCAGACGCCGGTGGTAACCGCGGCGGTTGACCTGCCCGCCGGTCACACGCTGACCGAAGGCGATCTGGTGCTGCGCTCCCTGCCGGCAGATGCCCTGCCCAAAGAGGGGGTGATTACCGATCTGGCGCAGGCGGTCGGGCAGACCCTTCAGGTGGAGCGCACCGCCGGAGACGTGATCCTGACCTCTCATCTCGGAGAGAGCCAGGTGGCCCTGAAACCGGATGAGCGCGCCGTGGCCGTGCACGTCACGGACGCGAGCGGCATGGGCGGCGTGCTCCGTCCCGGCGATCTGGTGGGCGTTTCAGCCGTGATCTACCAGCAGGGCATGGGGATTGACTCGGGCGTGTTCAGCAAGACTACGGTTGAGGGTTTGCGCGTGCTCTACGTCCAGCCCTCTTTCGTGGCGGAAGACCCGGCGCAGTCTGCGGTCATTACCCCCGACCCGCAGACCGGATTGGCCATCCAGCGCCAGCGGAGCAAAGAAGGCGTGGTAATCCTTGCCGTGCCGGTGCAGGCGCAGGCGGTGGTGTACGACTTCCAGACCGCCGGAATTGAGGCGACCAATGCGGTGCGCCTGGTGAACGCGGTGGAACTGCTCACGGCACTCGATCAGGCGGACAACGCCAGATTGAGCCTGTACATGCTCCCGAAGGACGCCCAGGCGATGAATACCAGCGGTTTGTGGCTGCCCGAACTGGTGATCCGTCAGGTCACGCCCACCCCGACCGGGACGCCCGTCCCGCTTGCCGGTCAGCCGTAGGAGGGGATCGCTATGGCATGGGGAACCAGTCAGGTTGAGAACGGGGATGCGGTCACACTGCTGCTGGCCGGTGCTCCCGCAAGACTCTCGGTGTGGAGTCAGGCGTTCCAGATGGACAGCCGCTTTCGGGTGGTGACGCTGGCCACCGACCCGCAGGACTTGCAGGCGAAGCTCTCTTACAACCCGGAGGTGATCCTGCTGGACGCGGCGATCTTCAGCGGGCCCGAACCGCTGACCCAATTCCTGACCCGCGTTCAGGGTGCGGCGTACATTGTCCTGCCCGGCGGTGTGCCGGAAGAGGTCATCCGCCCGATCCGCGAGATGACCAGCGTCAAGGGCGTGTTCGTGGGGGATGTCAATATCCCCGATCTATCCGCGCGCATTATGGCGGAAATTACCGCCCTGCGCGCGCAAGCCCCGGCGCTGGCAGGCAGACCGGCATGGCAGCAGGGAACAACCACCATCGGCGGCTTGCGGGTAATCACGGTGTGGAACCGCGCCGGTGGCACGGGCAAAAGCACGGTGGCCACCGCGCTCGCACTGGACGCGGCTCAGCGGGGCTTCAAGACTCTGCTGGTGGGGTTGAGCGCGCCGGATGTGTCCCTGCCCACCTTCCTGAACCTGAAGACCACACCCAACCTCTCCCTGTGGCTCTCCCGCCCGACCTTTGCGGACGGTATCCAGCCTGCGGTGCAGAGCGTGGGCGGGCTGGATGTGCTGGTGGGTTTGCAGGACAGCCTGCGGGAAAAAGACCTGCTCCAGAGACCGGAAGAACAGAGCAGTATCAACAGCCTGGCCATTGCCGCCACCTACGGCGGGTACGCGGTGATCATCTTTGACGCGCCCGTTTCCGGGTGCTACCCTTCGGCGATCTCCGCGAGCAACACCCTGGTGCTGGTGTCCACCCCGACGATTGACCAGGCGGTGATCACGGCAGAAGCCTACCGCGTGGTGTTCCAGAAGCTCGCCGGACAGCACCGCGTGGGGGCGTCCAACGTGTTCGTGGTTTTGAACCGGGGGCGCAACGGTCTTCTGGGCATGAACGAATGGCATGAGGCGGCGCGCACCTTTGCGCAATCCGCCGGGGTGCAGGGCTTCCCGCCGGTCACGGCGGTCATCCCTGAAATTCCAGAGGTGGCGGTGACGGCGAACGCCGGTCGCAGTGTGCTCACGGCGGGAGAGGCGTTTGCCCGCCCGATCCACAAACTGGGCGATCTGCTCTTCGGGCAGAAGACGAGCGATAACGGCTTCCGCAGTGATGCGGGGGTGGTGAAGCTCGGCCCGATCCGCATTCGCAAGGGGTAGCACATGGAAACGATCCGGGATGGGTACCGCATCCGCGTGGAAGGCAATACCGTGACCGTGATGACCGCTTCAGGGTTGCGGCGGGTGCTCCGACCTGGAATCACGGTGACCCCTTACGGTGACGCTTTCCTGCTGGATGAGACCGGGCAGGTGTTTTATCGCAAATACGGAGAGTCAACATGGCATGGGATTTCTTTCAGCAGACAACCCTGACCACTGAAGAGCAGGAAGGCGTGGTGCAGGACGCCGCCGAGGAACTGGCGGGCGGTCTCACCTTCCGGCAGATGGTGGACGTGGACACCCTCAACCAGCGCGCGGTGGGCGCGGTGGGTGAAGTGCTGGCCAGGCGCAGGCTGGATGTTCCCCGCGACCAGATGCTCTCCCTTGCCGAAAAGGTAGTGGGACGGGTCAACGGGCTGGGGGCGCTGCTCCCGCTTCTGCGGCGGGATGACCTTTCGGAGATCACCATCACCCCGGAGGGCAGGGTGTTCGTGCTGAAAAAGGGCGCGGTGAATTTCGCGCCGGTGGAGGACATGCGCCTGGAACCTCAGGAATGCGGGCGCATGGTGGAAGCCCTCTTGCGACCGACAGGGCGCGGTATTTCAGAGGCGACCCCAACGGTCTCCGCCAAACTCCCCCGCATTGAGAGCCTGCCCGGACTGAAAGGCGGGGCGCGGGTGCACGTGCTCCACCCGGCCATCGTTCCCTCACGGGCAGGCATGTACTCGGTGAATATTCGCCTGTTTGAACCCGCGCCGGTCAAGCCGGAGAAGCTCGTCCAGTGGGGAGTGGCCCCGGAGAACGTCATCGCCGATCTGCTCTCTGCCGTGTCCAGGGGCGTGCGCATGCTGGTGATCGGCGGCACGGCTTCAGGCAAGACGACCTTCCTCTCGGCGATGTGCAACGCCATCCCGAAGGATGCGCGGGTGGTGAAAATCGAAGACCCGGAGGAAATCTGGATGGATCACCCGCACGTGGTGACGATTGAAGCGCGCAAAGCCCCGCTGGGATCAACCAGCGTGCAGGACTACACCCTGCGGCACGGTGTGGACGATGCGATGCGCATGTCTCCCAAATGGCTGATCGTGGGTGAGGTGCGCACGGGAGACGCGGCGGCGGCGCTGTTCAGGGCGCAGATGAGCGATCACCCCGGCCTTTCCACCTTCCACGCCGAAGGCCCGGAGGCGATGGTCAGCCGCATGGCGCTGATCATGGGCGTGGACGCCAAAATCGAGCGCATGAACGCCAAGGAACTGATCGCTCAGGGCATTGAGGTGCTGGTGCAGGTGGGCGTCCCGCGCAGCGGTGACCGGCGGCGGCTGATCGGCGTGTGGGAGATTCAGCCCGAACTGAAGGGCGGAAATGTGACTTTTGAGCCGCTGTACGCTTACGGCGAGCAGAACATGAAAACCATACACAGGAGGTAGAGGAATGGAGGAGAAAAATGTTCTGGTTGGATGAACGAATCGAGGAACGTCTCCGCAAGAAACTGGAGAATTTCTACACGATGTCTTTTTGCTCACACTGTGAAATGATGTTCCCGATGGCCGAATTCGTGGTGGTGCCGCGGTGTCCGCACTGTAAAAGCGATGCTCAAACCAGTATCCTGTACACGGATGAGGATCTGGCGAAAGTGATGCCTGTCCACTTCAGCAAGCTTGCCAGGCTTCAGAACGAATTCATGAGCCGCATAGTCGGCAATCCCATCGAGATGATGAAATTGAGAGTCCTCAGCGGCGGTCAGCGTTCGATGAACGAACTGCTGGAGGATTACCTGATCAATGTGATGGCCACCCCCGGTGAGTGGGTGCTGAAGCTGAAAGAGGAGTAAGCAGGTATGGAAGCGGCGGCAATCTTACGGCAGGCAGCGCCGCTGATCGGCGCGGGAGCGGCGGCATTCATCGCCTACCGGCTGGGGGTGGGGCTGTCTTCCGCCCGCGGCGCGGCGTCCGGGCGGGTGGCGGCGCTGGTGGGAGTGGTCAGCGAGGAACAGAAGGCGGCCTTCGGCAGTGAAGAACACCGCCTGCGGCTGGCGTTCCGCAAGCTGGGGCTGAATGTGGCCGGTCGCGAGAAGACCGCGCTCACCCTGGCGCGCCTTCTGGCGGGCTTTGGCGTGTTTCTGGCCATCCGCGCCCTGCTGGGTCTGCCCCTGCTGGTCAGCCTGGTGGGTTTTGCCGGAGGGTGGATCGTGGTCAACGGCATGGTGAACGGCGCATGGGCGGAGGTGAAGCAGCAGATCGAGGCGGAGATACCGCAGTTTCTCACCGGTCTGTCTTCCACCGTGCAGGTCACGCCCAACGTCCTGCAGGCCGTGGAGGACGAACTGCGCACCCTGCGGGCAGGCGGCGCTCTGCAAACCTGGCTGCGGGATGAGTTCCTGCCGCGCTGTCAGCGGGAAGGCTTCGATGCCCTGGACGGGCTGACCCGTGAAGCCTTCGGGCTTTCGTCCAGCCTGGGGGTGATCGTGTTCCTCATCGGGCGGCTGTGGAAGACCGGCGGGAAGGAGTGGGAGAGCGCCTTCGAGATGGCCACGCGCAATCTGGAAGGCGTGCTGGATGCGCGCATTCTGGGGCAGGCGACCGGCAAGAGCGCGAAAAACTCGGTCAAGCTGATTGCCGGGATCACCGCGCTGGTGATGGTGATGATCCTGCGCAACGGCGCCCTGCAGGGGGCAGTGCAGATGCCCCTGGTGCAGATCGCCTACGTGGTCATCGTGCTGATGATGCTCTTCGGCTGGAATTTCATGAACAAACTGATCGATGAGGCGTTTTGAGATGGACGCATACCAGGTACGGCAAATTCTGGCGCTGGTGGTTTCCCTTGCGGCGGCCTTTCTGGCCTACCGCACGGCGAAATCGCTGAAATTCGAGCGTGGCGCGGCGGCGCGGGTGAGCGGAATGCTCAACGCCAATGACCAGTCCGCTTTCGACCGCTACGGGGAGAAGTACATCAAGACCCGCCCGGTGTCCCTTGCGGACAACCTGAAGATGGCGCAGCTGGGCGGCAAGTACGCCGGTTGGACGGTGGGCGGGGTGATCGCCCGGAGCGCCGTGTACGGCGCGGCGGCGCTGGCTTACCTGCTCATCGTGCGTCCTGCTCCGCTCTTCTGGCTCATTCTCCCTCTGGCGGTGGTGTATCCGCTGGTGCGGGTGCGCGGGGCGGCAAGCGACACCCGTGCAGAGATTCAGCGCCTCATGCCCGAAACGGCCACGGCTCTGGCGGCGGAGATGTCCGCCGGAGCAAGCCCGGAGCAGACTCTCTCCCGTGCGGCAGAGATACCAGGGCCGCTGGGCAAAATCCTCAAAGAGGCGCTGTCCGAGTCATCCCGCAGTGGACGACCGGCTTTCACCACCGGCACGGCTGAAGGGGTGGTGCTGGAAGTGCTGGGGCGCTACAACCTGCCGGTACTGCTCCGCTTCGGGGTGCAGTTAGACCAGGTGGCGGGGAAGGGCGTGGAGGGACCGCGGGTGATGAGCGAGGTGGCAAGGGGCTTTGCGCGGGAGTACCGCGCGCACGTGCAGATGGCGGCGGCAAGCCTGGACAACCAGCTGCTTGCCCCGATGACGCTCTTTTTCTTCCTGCCCTTCATCGCGGCCATCATGCTCCCGCTCTTGCTGAGTCTGTTCAGTGCGTTTTAGGGAGAGCAGAGGATGAAACGCTGGAAAGCCGGGGACTGGATAGGTGCAGTGGTGTTTGCCCTGCTGCTGGGGGTGCGCCTGGCGCAGGTGGCGCAGGGGCAGATCATGGCCGTGCCGCTGGCATGTCAGGCGGGGCTGGCGGCCTTCCTCATGCTGGCGCGCAGGCCGGAGCAGGGCGGCGTCTTCTGGACGCGCAAACTTACCGCATGGCTGGCGGCTCTGCTCCCGTTTGGCCTTCAGGCCGGAGAGAGCACAAACTTCTGGCTGGGGGTTTCCCTGCTGGGGGTGGGCTTCTCCCTGTGGGGGCTGGTCTCGCTGGGGCGCAGTTTCGGCATTGCTCCAGCACTCCGCGGGCTGATCACCGGCGGGGCATACCGCCTGGTGCGCCACCCGATGTACGCCGGGGAACTGCTCTCTTACGCGGCGGTCACGGCAGGGCATTTCAGGCTGTGGAACCTGGCGCTGACCGGCGCGCTTCTCGCGCTTTTCGTGCTGCGCATTGAGTGGGAAGAAGAACTGCTGGAGGAAAGCACGGATTACGCGGAGTATGCCCGGCAGGTGCGCTGGCGCATGATTCCAGGAGTGTGGTGAGATGGACGCACGGATTGCCCTGGCTATCAGCCTGGCGGTACTGGTCATCATTGTGAGTCTCTGGCTGACGCGCTGGCGCATGGAGGGTTGAGATGGCGGTATGGCTGGTGAGCGGTCTGGCGGTGGTGCTCATGGAAGCCGCGGGGCGGCTGGCAGGATTGGGGCTGGTCTGGCCGCGGCTTCTGGAAGGGCTGGGTTTTGCGTTGATCTGGGTTCTGATGTTTCGACACAGGCGGGAGGAAAAGGCATGAAAGGGAAGTTCTGGATCGCGGGGGTCGTGATCGCCCTGCTGGTGACGGCAACGGTGGTGTGGGCGGCCTACACCGGCCCGATCCGTCCCCGGCAGGTGTGGGTGGCCACCGGTCAATGGGTGCGCACGATCTACCGCAACAACCCCTGGCAGCGTGAATGTCAGTGCGGGATGAGCGGTCCCGGAGAACGCTGCGGGGACAACGATTACAACTGCTTCTGCGGTCAGTCGCCGTACAACAACAGCAGTCTCTACACCTGCTACGAAGACCCGGTGCAGCAGCTGGTTACCCACAACCCGGCCACGGCGAGCGGGAGTTTTGCCTGCGGCACAACGGGAAACAGCGGCTGGTGCCGGGCTACCCCGCGGCTGAACGTGTCCGGGAATGAGCCGGTCAGCGGGTATGTCATTCAACGCATGGAGGGCAATTACGATGGCTCGAACAACGCCGCCGTGTCCTGCTCCGGTTCGTCCTGTTCCTTCACCCCGCCGGAAGGAACGGGGACGTTCTGGTACTGGGCGGTCTCCAGCTACGGCGACACGTCCGCCAAAGGGAGCATGGCCTACAAAGTGGATACGGTCTCCCCGACTGTGTCCCTTGCCCCTGCGGGAACGTCCGGGAACAACGGCTGGTACCGGTCGCCGGTCACGGTGAATGCTTCGGCGTCTGACGCCACCAGCGGTCTGGCCACCCTCACCCTGTCCTGCGGCTCCAACCCCTGCACGGTCTCGGCAGAGGGCACGACGACCGTGACCGCCACCGCCGCGGACGTGGCGGGAAATACGGCCAGCCAGAACCTGACCGTGCGGGTGGACACCGTTCCACCCACCCCCCTGATCACCCTCTCCGGCACGTCCGGGAAGAACGGCTGGTACACCTCATCCGTGACCGCCACAGCGGGAGGGAATGATGCCACGTCCGGCGTGGCCAGCGCCGAAGTGCAGCTGGACGGGGGCGGCTGGGGAAGCACGGCGCAGGTCGGGGAAGGGGTGCACACCCTGACCTTCCGGGCGGCGGATGTGGCCGGGAACGCCAGCGGGGAGCAGAGCCAGGTGGTGCGGGTGGATACTACTCCGCCCGCGGTGGCCGTCCTTCTGCCCGTTCCCGATGGAAACAACGGCTGGTACCGGTCTTCGGTGAGGGTAAACGGGGATGCGTCCGACACAGGGAGCGGGATGGCCGATCTGCGTGGCCAGGTGAATCACGGCGGATGGCAGAGTCTTCCGTTCTCGCTCGACAGCGACGGGGTGTATCAGGTGACGCTGGAGGGGGAGGACGTGGCCGGAAACACACGGCAGCGCAGTGCAGAGGTGAAGCTGGACAGCCAGCCGCCCGCGCTCTCTGCCGGGCTTTCCGGGACGCCTGGAAACAACGGCTGGTACGTGTCAGAGGTACAGGCGTCTCCCACGGCCAGCGATCTGCTCTCCGGGATGGCCAGCGCCAGATGGCGGGCAGACGGGGGAAGCTGGATGAGCACCCCCCTTCTGCTCACGGACGGGGTGCACGTGCTGGAACTGGAGGGGGAGGACGTGGCCGGGAACAGCGCCAACCTGCAACAGGTAGTGCGGGTGGACACCACCCCGCCGCAAACGGCCTTCGCGGTGAGCGGCAAAGAGGGACGGAATGGCTGGTACCGGTCTCCGGCGGCGGTAGCGGTGCAGGCGGTGGACGCCACCAGCGGGGTGGATCAGGTGGTGCTGGAGGTGAACGGCGCGGCCACGAATGAGACACAGACCACGCTGGAGGACGGGGTTTATCAGGTGTCGGCGTACAGTGTGGATGCCGCCGGGCTGGTTTCGGAGACCGCCACGCTGACGGTGCAGGTGGACACCACCCCGCCGCAGGCCGCCTTCGGAGGCTTCCCGGATCGCCTTTCCCGCACGGTGGAACTGACCGGAAGCGCCGCGGATGGTACCAGCGGTCTCCAGGCGGTGGAGCTTTCCCTGGACGGCGGGCGCACCTGGGAGGCGCTCACGGTGGTGAACGGGGAGTGGAGCACGACCTGGGACACGACCGCCGCGCTGGGAGGAAACCACACCCTTCTGCTGCGGGTGGTGGACGCGGCGGGCAACGAGACGGTGGTCAGCCGCACCGTTCTGGTGGCCAACCGCGCACCCTCGGCGTGGGTGACGGCAAAGTGGTCAGTGTGGGAGAGCGGGCAGGTGGACGTGAACGCCGGAGACCTGCCGGTGAAGAGGGTGTGTATCACCATCCGCGACCCGCAGGACCGCTGGCCGGAGGTGGAAAACTGCTATGACTCGCTCCAGGACGTGCCGCGGGAGGTGAAATGGGATCGCCGCTTTGCGGACGGGACGCGCGCCCCAGCAGGCAGTTATGAGGTGCGGGTGGAAATTACCGACATCCTCGGACAGAGCGACGTGGCGATAGGGGAGATCGTGGTACCGCTTCTGGCTGTTCTTCTGCCTCAGTCTGAAGCCACTCCCACCCCCACGGCCACCCCCACCC
>NZ_DF967965.1:1053422-1066352 GCF_001050195.2 Anaerolinea thermolimosa | reverse complement strand
GTGCAGGTGGACGCCCCCACGCGGGAAGCACCCGCGCCAACTCCGACCGTCACCCCGGCGCGCACCCCGGTGAAGATTGCCGCGACCCCCGCCGCGGCGGTGAGCCGTGCGCTGTGGCCGTTCCTGACTCTGCTGGGGCTGGCGGCGGCGCTGGGATATTCGGCAGTACGCGATGAACGACCGGAAGCGATCCGCAAACTGGCGGAGCGCATGGAAAAAATCTCACAACACATTGGGAGGTGAAGGAATGGACTTGTGGGCAGTAGCAACCCTGGCCGCCATGCTCATGCTCGGCGCAATTCTGACCCTCTACAACTCCCGGCAGGCGTCCGCCCTGCGGGAGATGGAGCAGGTGCTTTCGGACTGGTATCTCATGCAGGTGGCCGAACGGCGCGAGAAGGCCCGGCAGGCAGTGCAGGTAGCCTATCCGCTGGCCTGGCTGGGACAGCAGGCAGGAGGGGTAAGCCTGACGGGGCTGGAGCGGAAGCTGGAACAGGCGCAGGCGATCTCGTTCCTGACCGACAACGCCACCCGTCTGGTGGTCTCTCCGCTGTCTCCCGACCGGCTGAAGCGGGTGTTGAAGCCGCTGGAAGCGCGCAACGGCAAGGTGGCCAACCTGGTTGATCCCCTTCTGGGGCGCAATCCGCGCAAAGTGCAGGTGGAGGAACGCTCCATCCTGAACGCCGGAGAGTGGTTTGATGTCGAAGCCGGGCAGGTGGGAAAAGCCCTGGGGGTGAACTGGGGCGAACCCAAACGGCTGTACTTCTACCGCGTGCACCTGGCGGAGAAAAAGGCATGACGTGGGTTGTCGCCGGTGGGTTGGTGTTCTGGCTGGTGGTGTGTGCGGTGTACGACCTGCGCACCCGCAGCGTGCCGAACGTCCTGACCGTCCCGCCGTTTGTGCTGGCGGGGCTGTGGGCAGTGCGGCAGGGCGGAGCCACCCTCTGGCTGTTCGTTCTGGCGGTTGCCGTGATGGTCTTTTCGTTCTGGAAAGGAGGTACAGGCGGAGCGGACGGGAAAATTCTGGCGGTTCTGGCGGTCTTCATGCCCGCAGGCTTCCTGCTGGCGGTGGTGCTCCGGCTGGTTGTCGGAGTGGGATTGTGGATGCGGCACGGGAAAGGTGCGCGGTTTCCGGCGGTGCCCGTGTTTGCCGCAGGTGCGATTCTTTCTGTTCCAGTTTCAATCATTCTTCAAGGAGGTTTTTCGTATGTTCGCTAAATTCTTCTTCAATCGTGACGGGAACGACATGACCGAGTACGCCGTGATCGGCGCGGTGGTACTGCTGGTCGCGCTGGCGGGCTTCCAGCTGCTGGGCGTGAACATTCTGGGAACGATCCAGAACGTTGCCGGGGCGATCTAGTCCGCAGGGAGGCACACCATGCACAACCGGGGCAAACGCTGGTTTGAACGTGGAAACGCCATGGCGGAGACGGCGGTCGCCCTGCCTGTGGTGCTGGTGCTCACCTTTGCGCTGGTGAACTTTGCCATCGCCGGGTATGCGTCCGTGGCGGCGGCGAACGCCGCCAACTACGGCGCGCGGGCTGGTTCGGTGGCACAGCAGGGGGCGGCGGGGGTGGCCGCTTCCGCCGCCCATGCTGCACTGTCGAAGACGATGGTAGGTGAGTACCAGGTGGCGGCAGGCGGCGGGGGAAGACCCGGCGCGCAGGTCACGGTGAGCGTCCACTGGGAAGCGCCCAACTTTCTCGGCTCGATGCTCTCCCTGCTGGGAGGCGGTGGAGAGGTGAAATTCGAGGGCAGCGCCCGCTCGACGTTCCGTCAGGAAGGATGGTAGGGGATGAGGAAAAAGAATTCCCCTCAACGCGGCAACATCATGGCGTGGTTCGCCGCTTTCCTGGCGTTTGTGGCCGTGCCGCTGGCGGCGCTGACGATTGACGTGGTGCGCGCGTTCTACGTGTACACCCACCTGCAGGCGGCAACGGATGCCGCCTGTGAGGCGGCGGCGCAGGCGCTGGACGTGTCCACCTTCATCCGCACTGGAGCACGGCAGATCGACCTGGGGCTGGGTGCGTCCTATGCCGGTCGGGAGTTCGCCGGGGCGGTGGTGGATCAGGGGGTGGTGGCGTATTCCCCTTCCCTGAGCGGCCTGCGTCTGCTCTCCCCCACAGTGGCCGAATGCCGCGCCACAGCCTCACTCACGCTGTTTGTACCCGCCGCGTCTCCCGCCCTGACGGTGCGGGTGGCGTCGGTGGCGGAAATGCGGGTGAACCGCAGATGAGTTCGGCGGCAATTCCGCGGGGCTGCCGAACAACTCACCAGGGTGACGGGGCCCACATCATTCACAGGAGGGTCTCGTCATGCGTGGAGCAGTGGTAAGCCTGTGGCTTTCCGCCATTCAAGTGGCGGTAGCCCTGTTCGTGGGCAACCTGATTGCCAAGCGGCTCGCGGCGATACTCGTCCACACGGCGATGGTATTCCGCTGGTAGGCTGGCAGTGCAGGGAGAGGGTGGGGATGCACTGGCGTCCCTGCCCCCCACGGCAGGGGAGAAAGGAGAACGATGGAGATTGAAATCGAGTGGAAAGGATTATCTTCGCTCTGGATCGGCGCGGCGGTGGTGGTGATCATCCTGCTGGGAGTGCTGGGCTGGATGGTGACCCCTGAAGGTGGGAAGGTGCTGACGTGGGAAGAGTGGCAGATTTACCGTTCGAGGCGGGAGTATCGGCGGGAACTGACGGAACTGCAAAAAGCCTGTGACGAAATGAGCGCCCTGCTGAACAAACCTCTTGACCCTCTGCGCGTCCTGACGGTGGCGGATCGCCTCACAGGGACGCTGGAAAAGCAAAAGCAGGCGGCGCTTGACGGTCAGCGAACGGCGGTGCTGGATGCGGTCTCGGCTCTGCGCCGCTGGGCGCAGGGTGACAGCCGGGAAGCGGCGGTAAGCGCGCTGGAGAATGCCATCCGAAAGGTGGAGGGAGCGCCATGAGCTACCGCGACCGGGCGCTGGAAGACCTGATCGAGGCCGAACGCAAACTGCGGGAGAACGCCGAGCACACCGCACGGGAATACCGCGCGCTGGTGGTGGAGCTGGCGCAGCGGCTGGCCGGGGAAGCACTGGAAGCCCGGCGCGTGGAAAATCCGGGCGTACCGCAGGCCTGGACGCCTGCGGACTGGCGTTCGTTCTGGTGGGGGGTGGCGGTTCATCCGGTGGGCGTGAAGTCTGCCTGGACGGGGGGCAACGGGAACGGCAACGGGACGAAAGCCCTGGAAGGCGAAATCGCCCGCCTGAAGGGTGAAGTGGAAGCCCTGCGCAGTGCGCTGGAGCGGGCGAAGGTGGAACTGGCGCAGGAGCGCAAGGCCAAAGAGGCTTTGCAGGAAAAACTCTCCAGAGCCGGAGAGAAAGCCGAAAAGAAGCCGAAGCAGAAGCAGGAAAAGAGCAGGCATGTGGTATCCAGCGACATGCTCTCGGAATACCACCGCAATCTGGTGGAAGAACTGCGGGGGGTTGTCTTCCCTTCTGCGCCGTTGAGATTCAAGGAGCAGTTGAACCCCGATGAAGCCCTGCGTTACAGGCGCAAGGTGCTGATCCTGTACCTGCTGGCGAAAGGGATTGGCTCACGCTTGGAGATTGACCGGGTGTTGAGCGCGCTGGAAAACGTCTCGGCGCGCACGAACTCCATCCGCAAACCGGCGGATGAACTGGTCAAAGCCGGTCTGCTGGTGTCCGAAAGCCTGCGCATGGAAAGCCCGTTCGTGACCGGGCTGGCGGTGTACCGGCTCTCGGAGGACGGCAAAGCCCTGTGCCGGGCGTGGGGCTGGCAGGTGGTGGAAAGCGAATGGGAGCGGCTGATGCGTCTCCACCAGGGGGAGAGTCAGGAAGCCCACACGGTGGCGATCCTGGCGTTTGCCTTGCACGCCCGTCTGCGCGGCTGGAACGTGACCGTCTTGCCCGAAGTGGCAGGCAAGGCCGACCCGGACGTGCTGGTGGAGCGGGACGGCGAACGCTGGTATGTGGAAGTGGAGCGGGGGGACGGAAGCCGCAGGAAGTGGCGCAACCTGGCGCAGGTGAACGGCGGCAGGGTGGCGCTGTGTGCGGCGAACGAGGAAGGACGGGAGCGGTTGATTCGGGACTGCAAGGCGGAGCGGCTGGGAGGCGTGGCCACAGATTTGCGCACGCTGGTCTTTGAGGGTGACTCTCCGCGCAATCTGGTGGACATCTCACCCGCCGAACCGCTGTGGGTGGAGAGCTGGTAATCGGGCGGGGGTGGAAGAGCGACCCTCTTCTTTTTTATATAAATGAATTCGCTTTTAGGAATTCAATGAATAAATATATGCCGAACAACAACCAAAAGAATCCTCCTAACAAAGCAATCCATCCATAAATTCTTGGCCTTCGACCAGATAAATACCAATTCTTCCATTTCAGGATTCTGGTTTTATCGACAAACAGTCCCAAGAATTGATAGGTTATTCGATACATGGTCATTAGAATTCGCTTTCGCAGAACAATTATCTTCCAGCCATCGATAATAAATATTAGCGATGATAAGCAGACAAATAGACTAAGAATCGCATAAGAGAGATCAATGGAGATAATCATAGATCCCCCTCCTTTAGTATTTGTATTCGATTTTTATGTTGGGTCGCAAATTGAACCACAAACTAACTCCATTGCCTATGAAACCGACAATCGGAACCAGTCTGCCAGCTCTTGCAACCATTACTGCGACTCGTTCACCCTGTTCAGTTGCCTGTTGAAGGAGCATGCTAGATGGATCCCCATTGATGAGTTCAATTCCAGATTTCACAAAGCCTGCTCCTTCTACAATTTCAGTAACAGCATAAGGCACTACTCCTTCGGGAAATCCAGCTATTGCTACTCCATCTCCAGCAATACCTGTCCCATCAATTAATAAATCCACAGGATCGACTCGATCCCATTGAATATCAACGCTGACTTTCCAATGGGGCGAATTGGGATTAGCTGATATTACAGTAGGATTTGTTGGTGCTAATTTCGGTGGAGATGTATGAGAAGAACTCTTTGGAGGAAAGCCTGGATAATAGTTATTTGCGCCAGAAAAAATGGGTGGAATACCTGCCTCGCCTTCCAGTTTTCGCAATCTCTCACGTTCCACACGCACATTTTCCATATACTCTTTATGGCGAGGATCATTTGGATATCCACTGATCTTGGCGCATGCTGGATTCGAAGCCGGGCAACCCACATCATGGCCCGTGGGGTCGTTGTAACGAATCGGATTATTTCGCGTATAGGCAAACCGATCAAACGTCGCGGGATTGGACGCGTCGGGCACCACCGTATCCGCCTGGACGAAATGGGCTATCGCCGGGTCGAACCAGCGAGCCTTATAAAAGTATAGGCCGATCGTTGTCATCTTCGATAATTGGCCCCGTGTAGCGGTAGTTCGTAGGGGTCATGCCGCTCGTGTAGCGCTCATCCCCGTAGGCTGAGTACCTGATCTGGCCCACCACCGCCCCTGTTGCGGCGAGGGAGAGCCATCCATGATTTTATGGACCTACCATCCACCCAGCCGGGATAACATCGTCTGCTATCTTGTATTGTCGATTGTTAATCAAATCGATCAATACAACAGAGCTTCGTTCTGGTTCATCTATATTCACTGCTGCAACTGCCACATATTTTCCATCAGGTGACCAAACAGGATATCTAGGATATCTTTGTCGGAAGCCGTAGGGCTGAATGCACAGCATTTGAACATCACGAGTATTCAGACGCAAAATTGCTAAATCATAAACAGGTAAAGCATAACCACCTTTTCGAGTAGAGAGCCAAAAGGCGATCGAGTTCCCATCCGGCGACCAGGTAAAATCCACCAAATCACCCGGCTCAAGCCCCTCGAAGAATGTGACTTCCTCCAATTCGCCTGTGGTAGACACTAGAAAGATATTGCGCCCTGTGGAGGAATCTAGATCGATGACGAAGCGTTCACCATCCGGCGACCACACTGGCCCGCTTGTTATCGGGGCTTCGTCCGGGAACATCTTCACAGTTTGTTTCCGAACCAAATCCCACAACACTACACCATCGAAAGATTTATAGACCACCCACTTGAGCGTGGGATGAAAAACGCTTAAGGTGCGAAAATTCTCACCCCATAGACTAAGGTATTGAGGGTACAAAGAGTAAATATCCTTATAGTCTGATTTTAACTTGCTCCATTTACCAGTGAATGGATTCAAGATGATCGGCATATTATCGGCTGGACTTATTTCAGGATGTTCACCCACCTGAACACCCACAAGTCGCTCGTCATCCAACCAGCCCAAAACTACTGTCGATGCGGATTGAAATAAATCAACAAAATTGTGTTCTTTAATCACATTGCCGGTTGAATTAACAATAAGAAGTAATTCATTTCCTTGCGAGAGGTCGAAAACACTGTATGCAATCCAACTTCCATTAGGTGATATAACTGCATTAAGAATGTTCGTCAATCCGTTGTTCGGTAGCAATGTCCGTTGATTCGAGGCAAGATCGAGCAAGTAACTCTTCTGGCTGTTTTGGGTTGAGGAAATTAAGACAAGGCTCCCATTAAAATTGGCGGAAGGAAACATAGTTTCTGGTGTTGTTGCATCAATACATTGTCTTTTGGATTCGAGGATCGGCGTGGGTAGAATGGTGTGTGTGGCTGATGCCTTAATCGTGGCAGATACTATTGGCGTCGACTTAAGATTCATTGGAGCGGCGATCTGGGTTTCGATCGCTGGAGGAGTTTCCTGTTGACCTGCAAGAGAATCGGTGTTAACTGTACAGGCTATCAACATCAACAAAACAAGGAACAATCCAATCCGTTTCATTCGCATAGAGATGCCTTTCACCTTCCCTTGGTTGGTATTTGCGGATTCATCGTGACAGTCATTTTGGGTTGTAAGCATTAAAACTAACATTGCCTTCGTATGTGGGAATGAAAAAGCTGCCACTGGCCCATACCACCATTTCAGATAGATTCACATTGTCCGCTAACCACCTTCCTGATAGATCATTTCCCCATCCATACGGTCTGCCAGATGACATCGGCGCAGCAACTCGCCATGATGGATCGGAATTCATGAAGTTATACGCAACGGTGTTTGCATTCGTAGGCGATAATCCTCGTTGAGCAAATAACGAATCCAGGTCGCTTCCCTGGTTCCCCGAGGTCAAAGCAGTAAAGGTATTGGTTAGAGACTGGCTGTATCTCACGATCCAGTTCAGCTTCCCTTCAATGCTGTCTGGACCTCCCATGCACGCCCCACCAGAGGAAACATCATTGCACCATCCATACATCGATCTTACTGCGCCTTCTGAAAACGCATCGATTAAAGTGATTTGATTTTGAATCTTGTAGCCCGAATTGGCGAGCACATCCCATCCTTCTCGAAAGAAAACAAGGGCAAAGAAGTCTTCCAGGGTAAAGTGTCCGCGCTTCCACCACCAGCCGCTCTTATGTTTCCATAACTTAAGGTAAAGATTGTATGCATCCTGACCGCCGTATTGACTTCCGTCTGGTTCAGTCAGTTGTGATTCGTCAGCCGTGTCAGGCGCGGAATAATCTACATGTTGCCCATTGTCAGCAATGATACATTGCCCATACGCAGAAAATATACAGTGGCCGGTTGGATCATTGAAATTGATCGGGTTCCACAATACGTAAGCATATCGATCCCATGCCAGGGGATTCCCCGTTCCCGGCACGATGGTGTCGGCCTGTATGAAATGGGCCAGCGCCGGGTCGAACCAGCGAGCCTTATAAAAGTATAGGCCAATCGTTGTCATCTTCGATAATTGGCCCGTGTAGCGGTAGTCGGTGGGGGTCATGCCGCTCGTGTAGCGCTCATCCCCGTAGGCCGAGTACCTGATCTGGCCCACCACCACCCCCGTTGCGGCGTCCGTCACCACGCTGGTGCTCCCCAGGTGGTCACCCAGCAGGAAGTAGACCGTGCTACTTGTAGAAGTATACTCCCTCACCGCCACTCGCTGACCGCCCACCAGAATGTAGTTCTTCCACACCTGTCCGGCAGGCGGATGGGTCTCAGTTTGCAGTTCTTCGATATATATCTTGACCGGCACCAAGGCCGCTAACTCCACTCCGCCGAACAATTCCCCCAGCCACGTCACCGGCGCGCGGAGCAGGGCTTTGACACTGTTCAGCAACGTGGCCAGGTTCAACCCGGGCACGCGGCTCTGTGGAAACACCCGCCGCCTCCGCAGGTCTGCCTCCGGGGGGTAACCTCAGGCTACCACGATATTCGGTTGGTAAGGTTCAGACATCAGAAATTTTCTGAATAAAATTCCATATTACCAAACTATGGATGTCATATACCCCAAATGCCAAATACCACCCCTCTAAGAGAAAATAAAAATGCAAGCACAACTGTAATCCGTATAATCCAAAGTCCAGGCCCCGAAGGACTTAAAAAGAAATTGATGTAACTCTCAGGATAGATGATTGAAGTGGCCTTGATCCACTTTTTCCAAATAACTAACAACTTTGCATAACCTTGTGGTGAAAACCAAGAGAGGTAACCAATAAAACTAACGAAGGCTAACCCAAACGAAAAGATTAGAAAAGCATATACATTATGCATGGAGACCTCTATGGTAGTTTGAAATTATAGATATTTACCGAAATTCCAATTGAAATACCGATGAACGCTCCATATTCACCGGCTGAGTGAGCGACTCGATCACCCGCAAATGGACTCCAAGTAGTAGTGACATCAACAACAGCACCTGCATTTACACTAAGGGAAGTGCCCGTTAGGAAACTCTCGACATCACTCTGCATTGGCATCATACCGTCAACAGCTTTTATGAAACCATTATTGTGTGAAAACGAAACTGGAAAACCCCTGCCGATATTTGGCCCAGCTCCTATATATTCTCCTCCATATCTGTCAACCGTGTACGAAAATGTTGCCGGACCCAAAGCCAAAGTGGAAACTTTGTAATCAGGATGAGATGGATCCAAATCCCATTCTTCAGGTGGTGTCCACGAACTTATGCTTGGTCGTGGTTTTTCAACCGAGCATTTTAGTGGTATCTTTTGTGCTTCGGCTTGAGAATTAGGTGTTCCTGGAAATAAGTTCGAGCCAGTTTGCGGTGTAACCAGGAAATTGGGCATTGTTCGTTGCAAATGTACTCGGTACATCTGGCGATATTTCTCAACGTATTCGTCATACGCTTTGGCTCGATCCTCATTACCATATCCGCTTAGTTTTGTACAAGCTGGATTCGAAGCCGGGCAACCCACATCATGGCCCATGGGGTCATTGTAACGAATCGGATTGTTTCGCGTATAGGCAAACCGATCAAACGTCGCGGGATTGGACGCGTCGGGCACCACCGTATCCGCCTAAACGAAATGGGCCAGCGCCGGGTCGAACCAGCGAGCGCCGTAGTGGTACAGCCCAATCTCCGCCAGCCTGGAGAGCTGACCCGTGTAGCGGTAGTTCGTAGGGGTCATGCCGCTCGTGTAGCGCTCATCCCCATAGGCCGAGTACCTGATCTGGCCCACCACCACCCCCGTTTCGGCGTCCGTCACCACACTAACGCTCCCCAGGTGGTCACCCAGCAGAAAGTAGACCGTGCTGCTGCTGGAAGTGTATACCATTCGCTGCCATAGCGAATCCGATCGCTTGAGCCTTGTTTGGCTTGAGAAAGCGCCTTCGAAGAAACCGGCGCGGCGGCGGGAAGAAGGCTTAAGAGCACCGCCAGGATGACAAATCCATTCACAATCTGCTTATTGATACGAGCGATGGCCCACATGGTTTCTCCTCTAAAAGGATTCATTGAAGCAGAAGTTTGACCGTTTGTAGATATATTTACTTTGTCAATTTATTTACTGATGATTGTAGAGAGGGGGAGGCTTCAAAACAGGCTTCAATAGAGGCTGGAAACCGGTGAAAATGGCTGAATATTACATATCATGCAAGGATCGTGATGAATGTCACTCGTTTTGTATGTCGTACAATATAGTCGTACAATAGTTATTGTACGACACATAACACCCGAAAAACCCGCCAAAAGCCCGGTTTTGAGGGCTGAAAAGGGGTGTAAACCGTGTCGCACAATGTTTTCTGAAGATAGAATGAACGCTTTTGCACCAACGTGATTGTCACACAATCGATAGTTTTGGTGAAACCAGGAAAAAGCCAGCAAATGTGGCGGTGGGATGCTCCTTCGATCCGCCACGGTTGGCGGTTGGAAAATCACCAAAAATTGATTTGACGGACTCCATTAAACCCCTTCTTGACAGAAGACACAAAGCATTATATTATTGTTGTCGCAACCGTTGATATTTTCGTGTTTTTCACAAAAAGAGCGAATTATGTTGATAGAATTTAGTGTTTCCAACTTCCGGTCTTTTTATCAGTCAGTCATCTTAAGCCTGCTCGCTACTCCTTTAAGGGAGGAAGAGTCCCGCCTGAACACGGACAACCTTTTCGAGGTTAACAGCATCAAGCTGTTGCGCAGCGCGGCAATTTACGGCGCCAACGCCAGCGGAAAAAGCAACCTAGTGCGAGCCATAGGGTTCATGCGCCGGTTTGTTCTGGACTCGGCAACGGAGTTCCAATCTGGAGAAAAAATTCCAGTAGAGCGTTTTCGCCTGAACAGCGAAGCACGTCAGAAGCCCGCTACTTTTCAGGTCATCTTTGCTATGAATAATAAGCGTTACCGCTATGGATTCGAAGTGGACGAAGAACAGGTCAATAGCGAATGGCTGTACCAAACAGTACATCGCGAGAGCCTTTTGTTCATTCGTGAACGAAACGAGTACGATGTTTCCACCCCCTTCAGGAAGGAAGCGTCGGTAAAACTCCGTGAGATGACCCGTCCGAATGCGCTGTTCCTTTCGGTGATGGCACAGTTCAACAGCCCTCTGGCAGTTTCTCTATTGGAATGGTTTCGCAAAAGCCTACGGGTGGTTTCAGGCTTAAAAGATGAATTCTACGCACCGTACACTATGGAACAATTACAGAAACATGAATCCTTCTGTCAATTTGCCCACAAGATGATTCAGCTGGCGGATACCGGTATTACCGCCCTCTCGGTCAAGAGCGAACCTCTGGACAGTATGCAAATTCCTGCCGAGTTGCGTAAATTCCTACAGGAAATTGTTGAGAAGACGGGTAAACCAGCTGAAGAGCTTTCCCTCCGAACAGTGGAAACTACGCATCCGGTATACGCAGGGGAAATTTTTATGGGAAATGAGACTTTTGATATTCAGGATGAGTCCGATGGCACGCAGAAATTCCTTTATTTACTAGGCCCGCTTTTCGATGTGCTAAACGAAGGCAAAGTGCTGGTCATTGACGAACTGGACGCCCGCCTGCACCCCGTGCTAAGTCGCGAAATTGTGCGCCTGTTCAACTCCCCGGAAACCAACCCCAAAAATGCGCAGTTGATTTTTGCTACTCATGATGCAGGTCTACTGAGCGAATGCTTGTTGCGGCGCGATCAGGTATGGTTTACCCAAAAGAACCGCTTTGGCGCATCTGAATTGTATTCGCTGGCGGAAATGAAAGAGCGTAAAGATGCCTCTTATCTGAAAAATTACCTTTCTGGGCGTTATGGAGGTATTCCCCTGGTGGGCGGAATGCGTCTGTATGTGGAGGACATACTCAAACATGGCACGAACACCGAAGCCGAGCGGTCGTAAACTTTCTCCCAAAGGGGCACCCCTGCGCCCACGTTCCATCAAACAGCGCGAACTCAGACAGCGCTTCCTCATCATATGCGAGGGCAAGCAAACCGAACCGAATTATTTCAAACGCTTCCGCGTCAATGCGGTGGTGGAAGCATTTGGAATAGGGAGAAGTCCGCTGAATATCGTCAAATATGCTCAGAACTACTGGCAAAAAGGGGATTTCGATCAGGCCTGGGTAGTTTTCGATTTCGACAATGTTGGTGCCCCTCAATTTAATCAGGCTATTCAGCAGGCAAAGCAGGCAGGGTTAAAAGTAGCCTATTCCAATCCATGCTTTGAGGTATGGTTTCTCTTGCATTTTGGTTATTATAATACCCCTATGAATCGACAACAATACATTAACAAATTAAGCCAGAACCTGGGACGTACTTACCAGAAGAACGATCCTTCGTTATACGATGAGTTGCTTACCCATCAAAGAATAGCTATTTCCAACGCTCAACGATTGCTGGGATCTTACAACCCCCATGACCCTGCGAAGGATGACCCCAGCACCACTGTGCATCTTCTGGTGAAAGAACTCAACAACCATCTCATCCCATAAAGAGATTCCCTTTGCAGATTGATGCCTACATATACGCAGGCGGCATCGCTCGGTAAGTAGCCCTCCGTCCCCCCGAGAACAGCAATATGTTGCATGCGCGGTATCATCGGGTAGATACTCGTCAATGTAAACTACCTCGGCTATACCAGCGAGTCCTCGTGCCCCACATACTGTCATTGCTACACATTACTCGTTTGCCAAACCTGCTTAGTCGTTTACCACCTCCTATAGATAACCATGAGTTACCAGTTTGATAATCGCCACGTTCTGATGATTGGTAATGAATTCCTTCCCCAAGGCATCCTGCCCAAACGATCTGATACCTCGCCAAACTTGAAGAATGCCTGTGATACAATCTGCTACAGCTCCCATCGCTATCAGAACCCATTAAATCATCCCAGGACAGAACGCACACACGAGTATTGTAATATTCGCTGGAACCGCTATAGGACGAATTTCATCACCTCACCGTCTTGAATGGTAAACTGGAGCGAAAGGTGGTATTCTCAGCCTGAGTACGTAAAGGCTTCCCCGTTTAGAGCGTACTGAATAGTCAGAATGGTCTCGATAGTCAAAGTTTCGAGTGATCGTTCCAGTATTGGTAAAACATTGGTGAAGGAACAGGAATGAGGGCTGCCCCCTGGCGAATTACCAGGGTTACGCCATCAAGTCAGCCAGGTGCAAACCACGGGCCA
>NZ_DF967965.1:1050503-1052863 GCF_001050195.2 Anaerolinea thermolimosa | reverse complement strand
CATAGCGCAAATAGATTCCTTCCAGGCATGCTTGATCCTCTGGACGCCGGGAATGGATCATGGCTTTGAGACAAGCCAGGTCCTCTAACGCTCGTTCAGGGGACACTTGAATGGCTTGCAGCGAATGATCCTGGCCTTCCCGGATGATGGCTGAGAGTTCTTCTACCAGGTCTTCTGTGTTTCTTCCAACGTGGCTCTTGCATACCTGTTGGGAACGTCCCGTCTCATCACTCACCTTCTTGAAGGCATCCGCGTCATCGCTCACCACCACCTCCGCATCCACCGCATTCAGAATGGGCTCAAGCCATGCCTTCAACTGTTCTGCGTCCTCCCCGGGTAATTCATCGATACTCAATACCATCCCATTGATTGCGTCGACGGCGATGCCTACCGTTACCCACCGCCCATGGCATCGCACGCTGGTCACATCTGCCCCAACTGCTTTGGCCCTGTACCCTTCCAACTGCTTCCCTTGTCTCATGCCCGGTACCCGCCTGGCTGCTTCCTGAACTGCCCGATAGACACTCGTTTTGCCTATCCCTATCCCAAGACTACCTAGCACGATTTCCACCGCCCCGTAGCTCAACCCTAACAGGTACATCATCACCGCCATGCCATTCACCCGCTTTGAGATTTGCTTGTGATCCACTCCCCTGGGGTATACCCTGAAAACATGCCCACAACTCATGCACTCATACCGCCAGGCAGTCACTTGTCGATGCTCCGTATCCACGATCTTTTTGCTCACTTCCTGCCGGGGGATAAACCTCACTCCCGGACATCCTTTCCGCGCGCAACACTTCGGATATTCATATTGCCCCGGTTCAACTTTTGGTAAAATGAGGTTCAGGCGCATTCCAGGTGTGCCTCTCTGTTCGTCGGATGTGGGGTGGCTTGCTAACTACTCCTCATCCATTTAACCACCTTTTTACCAGCTTTGGAACGATCACGTTTCGAGCCCTTCCAGTTGTAGGGTGATATACTGATATACTTGTACAGGTGTGGTCGCTGGGCAGAGAAGCACGGTCTTCAAAGTGAATCCATGCCAAAGGGATAGGTAAAAGCACCTCCACTTTGCGGCTGGCAGGCTCGGAGCTAATCTTCAATGCGTACAAGGCGGATTAAAGTACAGCAAGAGTCTCTGCCAGGTTGCAGAGTATGCCCCACAACCATGGGCAGCCTTATTTCTGGAGGACTCTTCGATTTCGATATGGGTGGGAATACCCTTATGCTCTGCCATCAGGAGGCAGACCACCTCATTCCTTATACAACCTGCTAACCGCTATTAGTAGTGGGTGAACTCTACTTGGAAATCTGGTCTTTGTGTTCAGGTTCATCGGAGATGAATATCATCGGTACTGGCTGGCAGAATCGGAGTACCTACCAGCACCAGTAGGAACACCCCGTCACGCCGTTCAGCCAACACAGGGGCATTATTATTTGCACATTTGCATCTGATTCAGAAAAGAACCTTGGAGAGGAAGTCGTTGAGCTATATAAAGTCAAAAAAGTTCCATTTGATGGTAGCTTTCAGGCTGTGGTAAGTATATAATATAACTGGTCTGACTGGTCAGCTTTGGAGGTGCACAATGAATCTCTGGCAGTTACAGGAAGCCAAGGCTCGCTTTAGCGAACTGGTTGAACGAACCCTGCGCAACGGTGCGCAGATCGTCACCCGACGCGGGAGGAAGGTCGTCGTGGTGCTGTCTTACGAGGAATATCGTCGCCTGACGACCCCCCAGCGCAACCTGGCGCAATTCCTGCTCCAATCGCCGCTGGCGGGCTCAGAGCTCCAAATTGAGCGCGATCAAAGCCTGCCGCGCGAGGTGGATTTACAGCCATGACCTATCTGCTGGATACCTGCGTCATTTCGGAGTTTACCCGCCGTCAACCGAACGAGCAAGTGGTGCGCTGGTTGTCCGAAACCGATGAAGACACCCTTTATCTGAGCGTCCTTTCGATTGGGGAGATTCGGCACGGCATTGAACGGCTGGATGAATCGCCGCGCAAAGAAGCGCTGCGCTACTGGCTGGAAAACGATCTGATCCTGCGCTTCGACAGGCGTATTCTGCCGCTGGACATCCGCATTCTTCTGATATGGGGGGAGCTGGTTGGAAGGTTGGAGCGTCAGGGCAGAAAAGTCCCGGCTGTAGATGGGCTGATTGCTGCCACAGCACTGGCTCATGACCTGGTGATCGTCACCCGCAACACAGCGGATTTTACGCCTGCCGGTGTCCGGTTGCTCAATCCGTGGGAGGAAGGATGAACCCCATAGATGACTTCCTTGCCACCCTTACCAGCCCGCGCACGGTGACACGCTACCAAGCGGTACTGGACGAATTCACTGCGTGGTACGCCCA
>NZ_DF967965.1:1045476-1048782 GCF_001050195.2 Anaerolinea thermolimosa | reverse complement strand
GGTGAGAGGCGGCAAGGGCAACAAGACCCGCCGGGTGCCGCTGAACTCCGAAGCCCGCCAGGCCCTCAAAGCGTGGCTGGACGAAAGACCGCACGGCGCAGGTGATTGGCTGTTTCTCTCGCGCATGGGCAACCCGTTGAGCGCGCGGGACGTCCAGCGCATGGTGGCGGAGTATGCGCGGATTGCCGGGGTGGAAGCCACCCCGCACACCCTGCGCCACACCTTTGCCACCCGTGCAGTTGAGAAAGGGGTGGACGTGGCCACCCTTGCGGCGATTCTGGGACACTCCCGGATTGAGACCACCGGGCGTTACCTGCACCCGACCGCTGAACGGATGCAGGATGCGGTAGAAAAAATATGAATATTTGATTCAAATAGTGGTAAAGGTGCACTGGTGCAGACGGTTCTCTCGCTCCAGACATTCCCCAATTAGATTGTTGCTGTTGTTAGGCCTGTATAAAAACGGACGATTCTGAGATGTACATTGGTTGCCACCGTTTCCTGCTTTGATCTATAGCAGGAATCTCTAATCCATGAAAAAACATGACCTCTCCACCACGCTTTCTGGTTTGTGCTGTGTAATGCAGACGGTAGCGAAGATGAGATACGCCCCGGTAGAGAGCATAAACATCATCTACATCATCATAAGACACAACCCATGGACAAATAAGGTTTTGCATAGCTTGTGCTAAACGGTGGTGGTCTTCCGCGTTATAGTAGTTATAGTACAGTGTGCGGCCTTTTACATAATATGGTGGATCTGCATAAACAAGACACTTTTCTGTTGAAAAGATATTTTGATGCAAAACTTCTAAGAATTGAATAGCATCCTGGTTATAAATTCGAATATTATCTTTATAATCGGCAATAAGTCGGATACGTTTGATTATCCCCTCTTTATTGAACCGAGCATCCATTCTCCACTTGCCAGATTGCCCTAATCCACCAATTATCCCACCCCTCAAAATCCCTGAACGGTTAGTCCTGTTTAGGAAAAGTGCAGCTAGCGCTACATCTATTTTTGAGTGTTGCTCAGGATGTTCAATTACCTCACGCTGTTGTTTCCATGTAGTTATGTCTAGGGTCACCGCTTTTATTCGCTCACATAACTCTTCGGGTTCTTCAAGCACGGTTTTCCATAAAGCGTAAATGGCCACATCGAGGTCGTTAAGATGAATTTCCTTAACATAGCCAGAGACAAGTAAAGATAAGGCTAGCCCTGCCCCACCCGCGAAAGGTTCAATATAGTGAGCGCCAACTAAATTATTGTGTTCGATGAGATCGCGAAAGAAAGGGAAAACTTTGCGTTTTCCTCCGGGAAAACGCAGAGGAGTGACAAATCCTATCGCTTGATGGAGTTGTAGGTGTTCCATAGCGCCTCAAACAATGGATGGTAAGCGTCCCACCAGTATTTTGCTGTATCTCCACGAGGTTCAAAAACCGGATTATGCAGGTATGCTTGAAGTGTATTAACACTCAATGGATTATTTTGATCAGATTGATATTTGTTTAATGCTTGGACTAAATCAACTGTTAAAGTCTTTTGCCGCCCCAGATACTCCACTACCTGTGACAACTTTGTGCTTAAGCGAATATTAAAAGGTGGATTGGAATTCGTGGGGTTTTTCATCATGTCCTGAAATTCCGCTTCAGAAGCAAATTTTTGTATGAAAATATCCAACGAACCCTCTAAAAATGCACGAATACCCATAATCCCGACATTAGGGTAGGATTCGGCTTCCAGCTGGCAAAGTTCTTGATAAAGATGGTTAAGAGTCGAATGTTGAATCTTTATGCCTTTAGCAGCAATCTGACGCCGCTTCTTATAATCCTGCGAAGCTGAGGGCCTTGACGGAAGTATCGATGCAACAGGGGGAGGTACAAGGGGCGGAGTTTGTACTGGTGGAGGAGAGGAAGGTTCTGTATTCTCTGGTGAATCCGATTGAGGTAATTGATCTATTGGTATTTTGCTTTCGACTACAGAAATGGATTCCGACATGGGAGATGGAATTTGAGCAAGCACTTGGTCTAAATACTTGACGCGTTCCTGTTTCTGATTAATATCACGTGAAGTCAAGCGTTTTCGCTTGATGTTAGGATCCTTGTTGACAGTATCTAAAGCAATGTATTGTATGACCCTTAGCGCCCAGTCTTGTAATTGAGGATCGTGAGGTAGTCTGATTTCACCTTCTTCAATTTCTATATTCAATCGAGAAGATACATCGGGGTCTTTGACCATACGCTCTAGGGTACTCAAAACAACAGGTAAATCAGGTTCTAGATAACCCCTTTCCGTCAATATTTTCACTATTTGCGTAGCAATGGTATGTTCTCGTGCCGAAACTCGTAGACGAAAATGGTCTTTAGCTATCTTGTCCCAAGGGGTCACTCCACGCCCTTCGTTCTCGCCAGTGTGCCGCAGGTAAATCCAGTGATTTGCTTCCTCTGGTGTGGGATACACAACACAGAGCACTTCCTGATACTGTTCATGAAATTGGTCCAGAAAGTTTTTACGCAATTCTTCCAGGCGTTTCAATACCCGGGACTCCGTCCGAAAAACTGTAACAGCAAGATCAGGGAAATATAGCAACTTCAGGGAAGCAATGCGCCGATTGCCTTCCATGACCTGAAATATACTATCATCAAATGGGTCTGGCACAACAATAGGTAAGTCGGCTGGATTAATGCCGTTCTTTACAATGTCATCTATCAAATTCAACATATACCGTAAGGCCGTTTCGGGCTTATTTTTTATTTCCCTGAATAAAGCCATTATGGCATCTGGTTCGCTAATTTGCGGATTCCTATAGCGGGGGTTTTGTGGATTGACCCTCAAATGAGAAATGGGTAAGGTCTTGTACTGTCCCATGTTTGAAATCTCCCGATCCTATTATTTCGAGCCTAATGACTTTCCTAAGATTCAACACGAGGTCATATCAATCCAAATTGAACTAGGCTTTCCCTTGAAACATATTTGGCTATGTGGAATCGTAAGTGATATGGTTTACGTGGGCTGTGCTTTCTCAGGGTAATTTAGATAGATTGTACATTCAAAAAGCAAATTGCAGCAAGTGAAAACCCTGAAAGAAGACAGGGTGCCGCTGGTGGTACTCCATGAAGCGGGCAAGCACCATGCCGAAGACCTGGTACTTCTGCGCCTGCAAGACCTTGAGCGCCTGCTGAACCAACAAACCTGAAAGGCACTTGAAAAAAACGAAAAACTGACTACAATAAAACGTAGAGATGACCTACCCGGTCATCCACGATTGCGACAGGCAGGCTACCCGCCGGACTGGTAAATGTCCG
>NZ_DF967965.1:1041906-1042870 GCF_001050195.2 Anaerolinea thermolimosa | reverse complement strand
CTGACTACAATAAAACGTAGAGATGACCTACCCGGTCATCCACGATTGCGACAGGCAGGCTACCCGCCGGACTGGTAAATGTCCGTGCGGGTTTTTGTTTTACGGCTCATGGTCAAAGCCAGGTGCAGGGTGCAATCCCCCGCAAGCCAATTGATCTCAACAGGCTACCCGCCGATGAGAGAGGGACGTTAACAACCGGTCTGGCGCAGGTTCACCACCTGCCGCACGTGTCCACTGGGACACCAAAGGCAACCTTTCATGCTCCATCCCGGCGGAGGAAAAATTCCTCTTCCGAGGTGGGGTATGAAAGGAGGTGATGTCATGAACCTGACCGAACTGATACCCCTGCTGCTCGTCTTTGCTGTGCTGGTAATTGCTTACGACCTTTCCCACAAGTATCTGGTCTTTCGCCTGATACAGAAAGCTAAGGATGAGCAAGAACGGGAAGCGTTGCTGGCAATGTTGACGACCCGCAGGCGGTAAGTCCCCCCCTTCGGAGGTTAGCCACCCGGCTGATCTCCAAATTCCTCACTTCGCAGAGTGCAGATTGTGGGTGCAAGTCCCGCAGGAATGACCTGACCCGAAAGGGTGTTGTTCTTTCAAAACTCCATGCATTGTTCGTTTCCCGCCCGCACGGGGATAAACCCATGTCCCCGGCGCGGTGCGGGATGCGCCGGGGGAGGAGGTTACCTTGCTGCAAGTACCACAAGTCGGCGATGAAGCGACCTTTGGTCGCAAAAAGTATGTCGTCGTAAGCGTGTACCCAATCAAAATGTACACCTACGAGGTTGTCTTGCGGCGAAAGCGGCGCAAGCGCGGTATGCGGTACAGCATACTCTTCACCCGCCGCAACGGTCAGTGGTGCTGGGCTGAAGCCGAGCCTCAGCCCGTGCCGCTGCTTTTCGCCTAGTTCTCCACCCCCGCCGGGCAGGACACCCATCCTGCCCGCCATGCAAATTGCCCG
>NZ_DF967965.1:1040678-1041896 GCF_001050195.2 Anaerolinea thermolimosa | reverse complement strand
TCTGCCTGATGGTTACCACCCCCGCCGCCCCGGGGAGATTCATTCTCTCCCGGCGCGGTGCGGCGCGTCGGGAAAAGGAGGACAGTAGCATGAAAACCACGATGTCTGAGTTTGAAGACCCCCGCAAGGCGCGCGCCCTGCGGGCCATGATGGGGCTGGTCAACCGACAGCTGCGGGTCATTCCGTTTGTGGCAGGAAAGCTGTGGACGGTTGAGTCCAGCATGTCGGGCAAGCCCAGGGAGTACACCGTGGCGCACGGGGTTGTCCCGGGTTTCACCTGGGCATGTACCTGCCCGGACTGGCAGAAGCGCCATGAGGACTGCAAGCACATCCTGGCGGTGCGGCTGCTGGTCGAACAGCAGGTGTAGAGGCGAGCGAGTAACACCATGGCAGGGCTACCCGCCCTGCCACACTGAAAATACCGTTGGAAAAAACCAGCGTTTGCACCTTACAAAGTGAATATCAGACACCACCCTGCCTGTTCCCTGTTTCCTTTCCCCGCTGCACAGGGGCGTATCCACAAGATACCGCCCTGGGGTGCCGACCGGGGCAAAGGAGGAAAACCATGTACCAGCAACTGCTCATGCCGTTTTTGGAAAGCGAGACGGTGGCCAGTCTGCGCCGGGCTGAACGCATTTGGCGGAAACTCAACCAGATACGGGAAGAACTCAACCAGTTGTATGCAAGTGCTCCCGCCGAGAGACCGCAAATTACTTGCCCACAGGACGCTGCCGATTTGCTGTTGCCGTTTCTGAGTGGTTTAGACCATGAGGAATTGTGGGTTGTGCCGCTGGACACCCACCACCGGGTGCTGAAACTGCATAAACTTTACCAGGGTACGCTCAACGCTTCCCATGTGCGTATCGCCGAGATTTTCCGGGTGGCGATCCTGAACAATGCCGCAGCTCTCATCATTGCCCACAATCATCCCAGCGGAGACCCCAACCCCAGCCCTGATGATATTTCAATAACCCGCCAAACAATGGAGGTGGGCAGGCTTTTCGATGTGGAATTACTTGACCATCTGATTATCGGGAATGGGCGTTGGGTCAGCCTGAAAGAGTGCGGGGTAAGTGTCTGATAATGTGCGGGCTATCCGCCCGCATTTACGAGAACTCCACCTGATGAGGTTTCCCGGTGCAACTCCGGGCAGGTGATTTTGGGACCTTCACAAGTGAATACCGGATGCAAGGCTGTCTTGACCCGACCTGTGAAATT
>NZ_DF967965.1:927352-1039185 GCF_001050195.2 Anaerolinea thermolimosa | reverse complement strand
GGAGGCTACTTCAGAGGCGGCGAAAGCCTTCCAGATTGCAGCGCGGGCGTACCTTGCCAGGCATCCGGCATAGTGCAGGGTTCCACAAGCCGGGCTTACCAAAGCCCGGCGAATTTTCTTAACAGGCATTTTATGGCACCAATCATGGATTGTACTTCCAACGTTGAGAGAATCCCATGTTTGCAGCAATTTGCAACTGCGGAGCTATAGTTGCCTGAATTGTATTGGTAAATTGGCAAAGGCTCATTCGCCGAAATTCATCGATACTGCTGATTTTGAATAAAATCACGTAGTCTTCAAGCATTCTTTCAGCTCGAGTAAGTGTAGCAATGCTTTGCACTGCTTGGTATTGCATTTTAGCAAATGGTTCGAGATACGAAGGATCTGGAAGGTTGTCACTTTTAGATGCGTTTACTTCTTTAGGCGTGGGGATCAAGTTCCAAAGCAAATCATGTCCTACAAAGCGCCAAGGCAGGAAGTGATCAATAGAAAAATTACCCGGTAAGATCGGCTTGCTGGAATAGATGCAGATTAGCGGGCTGCTCTTTCTCAATACGAGATTCCAGAACAATCGCGCCGTTTTCAGGTCGCGGGTTTGGGGTTCGAATAGCTTTCCTGCAATGTTGGGGACATTTGGATTATGCTTTTGCAGATAATTGATCAGATGCCACAAACAGAAACCGGTGAGAATGGTCAGATGTTGTTGAAAATACTTGAACCACTCAGGGTGAATTTCGATAGCGGGATCGGGCGAATTGACGAACCGATACAAGCAGGGTTGACGAGAGTGAAAGGCTTGCTCTGCCATCTCTCGAATGTGACGGTTTATCTTCCAGTCTTGTTCACTTCTCAGGTTTTCCGCAAAAAATTGCCGCAGAAAACGGTAAGGAACATAATTGGCTAGAGAGGCAACCTGTTGACCGATCTCGTCTCTTTTTTGAAAGTGATCAAGAGCAGTTTTTACAATCATTTCAGAAGAGCTCTCAATAGAAATGCCTGTTCGTTCCATGATAAAGGCGACGATATTGCCAAGTTGATCCTGTTTTCCAAACGACAACTTGTTAATAATTGATTGGATACCACACCCTCGCTGTCATACGTGCGAGTAACTTTTGCATGGGTAAGATCCGTCCCTCCCCATCGCGAACGGCCTCTAAAATTGCCAGGAACCAGTAAAACTTGTAGGAATTGGTAACCTGATCGAAAATTGATGCCAGCGAACTAACAGGCAAGATGGAAGAGTATGGAAGAGAAACGCTAATCTCTTGATGTTCGTGCATAATGATTTATCTATGGTTGGCTGCAAAGAATTAAGAAAACCTGGGTAGAAAAGTGGTCAATATAGATTATAGGCCAACCCTTTGATAATGATCTTTTAGTATCAATACCGTGCTGTGGACTGTACGAGATAAATTTTCTGGATACGTTGAACATCTTTGCCGGGGCTTTTTATAAAGCAGGAATCAGGTGACAAAAGAGACCTTCTTCGGTTATGCTTTGAGTTGACCAAACAAAAACCATACCACAGAAACCAGGATGGTGTTTGATGTAGGGAGCCTGTACGCGCATTTTCAATGCCTGCAGGACACCAGGAAGCTCAGGGAGGTACGGTATCCGCTGGCACTGGTACTGCTGCTGATCGTACTGGCGAAGATCTGCGGAGAAGATCGTCCCAGCGGGATTGCCGAATGGGCCAAACATCGCACAGAGATGCTGGTGGAATGGATAAAGTTGAAGAGGAGAAGCATGCCGCATCACAGTACCTAACTCGATTTTAAGAAAGCCTTGAATCCACTCCCCAGAGGCATATAGAGCTTTCTATTATGGTGTTTATTGACTCTATAAGCACATGGGCTTTTATACCCATCTTTCGCAAATCGGCATTGTTTTAATGCAAAAAACGATTTTCGAAGCGAAAAATGATTATTCCATTTCACAGCACAAGATATGGTTCTGATTATTTATTTTGTCCCTTATATATGGTATATACTTAATAAGAATTCTGCGTTGCAACCCCTCGATCCGCTCTGAGGATATTGAAACCCGGTTGAGTTCAACCAGCATGTCTCCATACAGAAGGTTGCAACCCCTCGATCCGCTCTGAGGATATTGAAACTAAATTTTTCTAATGCTGTAAAAATTATCCGAATATTGTTGCAACCCCTCGATCCGCTCTGAGGATATTGAAACTTCAGTCACGTATGGCGGGCAGGCCAAATGGATGATGTTGCAACCCCTCGATCCGCTCTGAGGATATTGAAACTTGAAAAAGGTTTGAAGCCATGTTTCGGATGGCTTCCGTTGCAACCCCTCGATCCGCTCTGAGGATATTAAAATTATGAAATCTACAAGTTGTTCTTTTTTCGTTGAATCTGTTGCACCCCCTCAATCCACCCCAAGATATGAAAAGTTGACGATGGATTAACTTTTAAGACACATTCACCCTGTATGGGTGAATGTGTCTTTATAAAGAAAATTACGAAGGCAAAGGATTAATTTTATAGTGTCCAGAAGCCCTGGTCGTGTAAAGAAAATTTTCGCGGTTCTGTTAATACTGACCCGGGAACCCATCCGTGCCCGATACTTGATAAAGCATTCCATCCTTGAACCATATCGCGTCCGCTAAATGATTCGATATTTCCACTAATTTGAATGCACTCATTTATGAGGGTATGGGCTAAAAGGTGAGAGGTATAAATTTCTGGGTAATCAACATTTTGCGTATGCACTTCATACCCAAAAAATTGATTTTCCTCAACAAGGGTTCTCTCCCGGCTGAGCCATCCCTGTCCATGGCGTATATCACCACCTACAAAGAGTTGCGGTAACTGAGCAAGGGCATCTAAGACTTCATTATCCCCATTTATAAATATATACCCGGTTAGTCCCACTTTTTCTAAGACTGCATTTCCCCAGCGTGAGAAGGGCAGGAGGATTTCATGCTCCCGGAGAGTGCTCTCTTCCGCCACTTCGTTGTCTGGAGATATGGCTGTTGCAGGGCGAGTATACAAAAGCCACATTCGGAACTCTCTATCCTCGATTATCTTCTCGTCCTTTTCATCCCTTCTTAAGCACCACGCCAATCCCTTTACTTCAGAATTCCTTGGATCGTGAATGTATTTAGGTAACCATGGATACCAGTTGCCATCCATTTTCTGTGCAGGGAATAAATAACTGAATCGGACTTTCTTACGCAATTCCTCACCAACTCTTTCATAGTCCGGAAATTGCTCGCTTTGTTTGCGGGCAAGTTCGGCTGTGATTGCTCCCCAGAGAGTTCGTGCAGGCACATATAATCGTGTTCGATCCAGAATCCCTGCTGGGGTTGTACCTATGTGAAGCGGCGAGTCAAGAATCCATGTCCAGCGGTACAGTTTCCAATCAGACATATTTGTTATCCCCTGGCTTTAAGGTGGTAACGGGCATAGGAGAGGGCCTGGATAAATAAACTTCTTACGAACAACAATTGATCCAAGTCATTGGAGATTTGCGCAACCCTTTGTAAGATATCGCTGTCGCTATAGGATGATCTGGTTTCCACTTTATTCAGGAAAGACATGCTTTTCTTCGAAAACTTTCCAAAAACATCTTTCTCGCGGGCTTTCAGGTAAAGGAACATGGCATAAAGGCCTTGGGTTTCCAGGATTGCCAATGCAGCATTGATAATTTTCTCTGTCATTTTATCTATTTTGGCAATCTCTTCACCAAGGAGTGCGCATTCGACATCTAGATTTTGAATTTGTTGGTTCATGGCATAACCTCCGAATTAAACCAGAACTTTTATCCTTCCCATTCCACGTGTTCCCATACCTCCGATCCCTAAATGTTCAAAGAAAGGATGGGCTTTTTGGGTGATGTAATGTACATCTTCCATTTGTGGATTTTGCTTGAATGAGACCGGTTTGCTGTTTATGCGGTAATGGTTGGGGTTCTTACAAACGATTTCCCAATACAGGAATGTGGTACGTGGCAGGGCTTCATAGGTAAATAAAGCCCCATCTTCAGCGGCACCCGTTTCTGGATTAATCGACACTGAGGTGCGAACCTCTAAATTGCTGTTCACCACATGAGCGAACAGGTCATCGGATACAACACCCACTTTTTCGATTACGTAGTCAGGCACTTTTAAGTCTTGCAATTTCTCCTGTATTTTATTTACTACTTCTTTTTTCAACCCCATAATTGGAAGCATAAGCCAACCTAAATTAAGGGGAGAATTTGAATTTGTAGGATCAAGGAGATACAATCCTGCGGATTGAGATAATTCAATTTCAATGGAGAAGAAACGCATTGTATTTGGACTGGTGATCCAATATACCCCTTTTCGAGTTGGGACCGGGAAGAGCAGAACATGTGCATCGCTAAATGCTGCTAATCCGGCAAAACCACCCTCCTGCCCACGTGCAAACCCATATACGGTACAAATGGGACAATCAGGCTTACCACAATGCCCGCCAGTTCCATCAGACTGAGGTAAACCAACCCCTGCACATTGGGGATATTTTCCTTCTGCCATTGCTGAGTAGGAACGGTAAGTGCCAGCCAGACTGGAGCCAGGAATTTTAGGAATTTGAGTAGCAGGGTCACGTACAATTGTCGAATCAACGCGCCCCAAACGATTTCCTCCTGTACCAACATGAATGGGATCAATTGCCATCCCCAAATGAGAGAACTTTGTATAAGAGTTATTTGGATTATTCATTTATGCCTCCCGGTTCATAGAGTTTTATTTTTCTTTCGCAATGCTGAGGTGCCAATCGATTGTCCAGAGTAAAACACCCCTTTGAAAACTCTCTAGCAATTTTTCGATGTCTTCTCCAGATGTTGACGGTAATCTCTCTCTTAGATAAACGCGTAACAATTCTTCGGCAGCCTTTTTAGCAGATCCTGTTTGCTCTATTCTCCATTGGTGGGTTAGGCGCAGAAGTTCTGCTCTTAACATTTGTAACTGGGAAGTAACCATTGAACAGGACAAGAGTTCCCAGTTATCTCGCATGGTTTCCCAGTCTCTGAGGTAAAAAATAGTAGGGCTCTCAAATCGTCGAACGGTCGTATCCAGGAACACTGTAGTGATTTTAGAAGGATAAACCCGAATTTCCTCCTCAGGGGATACATCTTCCGCATGGCGATATACAGTGCCATTGGGGGTTTGGAAATCTCTATCCTTTTGCACAGCAGAATTGACCATTGCAAGATAGGGATAAAACACATCCTTTCTTCCATCAGGCAAATCTGTAGGGATTTCCCATTTTTCTATTCCGTTATCGGGATGGTGTAAATGGACTCTTACTTGCCCATTTTCGTTGGATTTTTCCTTAACTGTCCACTTCTCTGGTGCACTTCGTGATGTTAATTTATGCTCAATCGTTCGCGCCATCTCAATCACGGCTTGAAAAGACATTTTGCTTGGAAACACCACCACACCGATGTTGAGAGGCAGGCGATCCTGAACACAGGCAAATTGTTGACGCCATTCTCGGATCGCAACATCCACACACTTGGATGCAGTCTCAAGGGAAACCAGAATCCGGAATCGCAATGGACTGAGTTCCAGAGTAATGATTGGAAGATATTCTTGTAGAAGGGGGGAATCTTGGCTAACTTTCTTTATCTTAACCTGGATGGAGGGATCTTGAGGCTTTTCCGCATCCTTAAGCGTAAGAGTATTCTGGAATTTGTCGGGGGATGTTTGGTGAAGCAAAAGAAAGCGGGCTAAATTTGATGCGGTGATTAAGGCTTCACCATCAAAAAGAAAAGAGCAAGTTTGGTTTCCGATAAGGCCTTCATAGAGATGATTTTTTTGGAGTTTCTGTGTGTTTTCTGGAATGAAAGCCAATCGTCTCAGGCGCCAACGGTTAGGGTGCTTGGAAGATATTTCAGAAAATTTTTTGTAAAGGTGTTTAAAGAAATCCTCGCTTTGCCGCCAAAAACGATAGGTGCGGCCTGGTGAGGGTAATTTCCTGAACAATTGATGAGATAACCAGATAGCGCGTTCATGGTTCGTTAATGAAGCCCATTTAGGCGCTTCTTTGGTGCGATCTTCTACTATATCTTCAAAAAAAGTTTGCCAGTTTTGATAGGACTTGAAACCTTGATTGAGTGCCGCAAGGATATTGTCATTTTGGTTGAATTGAGAGAGTTTACCCTGAATGTAACCATGCAGTCGCATAAAGGCCGCTGTATTTGCTTGACCTAGTACATTGCCAAGATTTGCATTATGACGAAGCCAATCAGGAATGGCTTGAGCGCGCAGACTGTCTATGCGTTCCCCCTCCAGCCAGGGTTCTACATCCAATTGTAAAGTGATGAGCGCGATACGATCGTTGGAATCAGCAACTTCATCGAGCCAGATGGTCTCTGAGCCCGATTCCCCATTCAACCAATCCTGCAAACGATGAGAGCGTCGTTTAAGACATACTTCACACGGACGATCTTTATTGGTGGGATCACTATTTTGCCGTACACCACAGACCGGACATACATGCCCGGAGTTTTGATCATTCGTGCGGGGAAGCCAATAGCGGTGAACCGGGACGGAGAGAGCATGATCGGCATCATGTCGGGCTTTAACAATCGGAACGAGAGAGCGAGTAGGCGCACTCAAGAAGCAATAAGGCGGAGTTTCTAAATCGTATTGATGGGCAAGATCATCGGTTTGGTTTTCCAACCACTTCTGCCATGAAAAATCCTGGCTTTCAATCCACGATGCCGGTGACTGTTGGTCCTTGGACTCACCGGGAAATGTAAAGATGCACACCTCAGTATCACGATAAATAAGTGACCCAAGGGCAAGGTCTACCTCGATCAAGCGCTGGACACCTTCAAAGAATTCTTCCAGGATACGGGCCGTTCCCGTCCAGTCGCCAATCTTCACCGCCCGAGCTTCGTAGTACTCACTACCGATTCCAATGGTAAGCAGACGCCATCGAACCTTGCTCTTAATCCCTTTATCAGAAGTGGAAAATTGTGAATCTAACAAAGCACCTGCAATGGCACTTTTGAAGAGCGCCGCTGCAATGTAGGATTGATCCCACAAAGTGACATCGTTATTGGGAAGGCGCGTTTCGGCTAACGTGGAGAGGAAGGCTTTGCGGACAAACGCGTCTGGGCCAACCAAATGATTTCGCCATTGGAACCACTCATCTACCCTGGCATTATTATTTTTCAGATTATTGGCTTCCTTGAGTTTCCCTTTAATCTCGCCAATTAGATTATTCCATCCGTCAGATGTAAGGACAGAAGGAGGATCACTAAGAAGATTACGCTCGGGGGTGCCAAAAGCTGAGGATAGCCAAAGGTCAGGTTTGGTTTGAGCAAGGTATTCCACGGTTTTGGAAGCATAACTTTGTTTCTCAATACCTGAAGCCATCCCATGGGCGGCCTGGAGTAAACCTAATAAACCCGTGCCATTTTGATCGGCGTGTTTCGTGACTAAGTCGCGCCATAACCCCGGTAAAAAGCCCTGGCTCAAATGTGCGGGTAGCGAACTAGAGCCAAGAATTTTGGATAGGAGGTCGGGTTCAATGTTCTCGGTTTCAGCCCACCCTTTGTAATCATAAGAAGGTATCTCACCCGCCTGGTATTTCAAGAAATCTATTTTTGCTTTACCAGCCATATGAAACAAACCAATGGCTTCACAAAGCAACAAGAAAGGACGATGGTTTCTGAGAAGTTCTACCGGGTTTAGACCATTACTCGTCATGATCATTTCTCTCCACTGAGCAAGGTTTCGAGTTGGGATAACGCATTGGTAAGATCACCGGAAGACATTCGAGATTTAGTAGAAATGTACCATTGCTTAATTTGTGCCGTACCCCATCCGGAAGTTCGTTTCGCCGAGATGCCATAATGGGTGAGCAGGACTTCAATGGCTAAAAACAAATTTCTCAGCGCGGTTTTCTGTTCACTCTTGACCGTCATACCCGGGAAGGGTGCGTAAAGGAGAAACAATGTGCCCGATGCGCCAGCGGGTACAACTTCGTAATAAACAGGCTGGGTACCTGCCCGTTTGGAACGGTCATGAGGATTAATCACCTCATACCCAATTTGATCAAACCAGGTGGGATAGAACGCCAATACGCCCTGATTGAAATGCTCTTCTTCTCCCTTCTCGTTACCGAATAGATCCACGATCCAGTCGGGGTCTTTCCAGCCCTCCAATTTTCCATTGTATTTCTCCAGGTGTTGGCGCAGGCCGGATTGCATGCGACATGACCAGCGTAGCAACCCTTTCCAGGTAGTGGCTGGAATGTAAGGCACATCAAAAAGATGTTCTTTTCGAAGTGGGTTCTCAAGGATATGGAAAACGCGATCATCTTTGGAATACCAGGGGCGTTTGAGTTCGAAGTCTACCTTAATCGCTAACCAGGAAGGAAGTAAAGGCTTTTCGGGATACCTAAAAATGTCAGTAGCCTTAATGGAAGACAATGGCTTTTTCTCTTTTCTCTTTTTTAAAAAGTCAGCACGCGTACTGTTTTTAGTGTCTTTGTCTCCCGAAATATCAGCATGAAAGTGTCTTAATAATATTGAATCTTCGCTGTTCTCCTGATCATGTTTTGAAAGATAAGTCTCATGTTTTGAAAGATAAGTCCAATACTCGTAGGACATATTTTGTTTAACCTCCCTGATGATTGACCAATGTCTCAAGAATTGATTCGCCTGTAAGAAAACGGAATTCTTGGTTCCCCTGTATATTCCAGACTTCTCTCAGAGTATTTTCTATCTCACTAAAATCACTATTTTTAAGCACAAATCCATATGTGCGCTCATAACCACGCGTTTTAAAACTAAATACTTTCTTGCTTTCCCTTTGGCTTCCAGCCAGCCAACTCTTTCCCCAACTCGATCGTCCTTTCTCTTCAGGGCGCCCAAGGAGGCGGTTAAAGGTACTGTGATAGTCGCTTTGGCGGGCAAGGTAACGTCCCTTGACAACCCAGAAATGGCTTAGAGAGGCCCAGTTAAAGTCATCAGCATCATGACTGGATTTACACCAGTTTGGCCGTTTTATGTATTTTTGGAGGTTGTCTTTCCCGATCGTGAATAACTCTGGATTTCCTTCCAGAGTTATTAACCCATAATCTCTATGATGTATCATCATTTCCCGGCCTTTTTCGTCTGAGGGTTTGAACACCGTTTTCCCACCGAGGGCGGTATATTCTGAGATAATTCTCAATGTCAGGTCGAGCAAAGCCCATTCTTCATCGCAAATCATGCGTAGGGGGGTAAACCGCAGAATGAATATTGTATTGGCACTGATTGCATTTTGAATTGGTTGCCCGCTTTCATCTACAACCTCGAAGCGAAACTTACGCGCCCAACCAGTGCAACCAAACAATTCACAAACCACACAATGGCATTTTTCATTCTGATTATTTTTATTTTCTACTGGACATCGAGATTTGGCTGTGGGGTCACAGGCATAGCCACCTAATCCTCTCACCACAACTTCAAACCACCAGCGAATCGATCCGAGCAACCCGGGGAGGATCAACTGCTGATTTTGACGTTCTGCATTTCCTGTCCAGATATTGGTAATGGCTTTGAAACGCCATTCTTTAGACATTGTATTCATAAGCGATCCTCCCAAATCGACTCTAGTCTCTTACTCCGGGTCAATTTCTGCATCTACGCCCATCTGGCTGAAAGTCTCGCTCACCTTATCTTCCATTTCGCTTTCTGAGACAGCCCCTCCTTCCCGAGCAGTGTCAGCAATATTTTCCACCGCAATCACGATTTCACTGCGGAACTCTCTCGCACGACGCTCGATGAGTTCAAGATAATCCTCGCCGAGTGTGCGGCGCAGCATTTCCAGTTCGGAACAGAAGCGCTGCAGGTCATTTTGGGAAACCTTTCCGTTCATTTCCACACTGGCAAGACGGCGCAGGGTGTATTTGGGCAGGGTCTGGAATTCTTTCAAGTCTCGCAGCAGGGTTTGGATAAATGGCAGATATTCCTGTAAATCAGCCGCATGATTTGCCAAAGCACTTCTAAGGTTATTTTCGGCTTTAACGCTCAAGGACTGCTCGCTTTGGGGCATGGGAATATGCTCGCGATGTTCCTTGATGGCTTCATACGCGGGCCAGAAATTGGCGCTGAGCGCTTCCCGTGGGGTACCGGGCTGACATCGAATGTGCACAATGGCTTCCTCCAGGGAGAGAGCCTGTACTTCTGGTTTATCATCCCCTGTGTTGGGTACGGCGTGAATGAAAAGTTGCAGTCCCTTTCGTCGGAACACCAGCAATTCGTTGTTTTTGTCGCGTTTGGCGGTTTTCACCCGCGGCGGGAAGTCCGTCAGTCCTTTCACCATCTCCGGGAATTGTTCTTGAATGTCGAAGAATTCCCGGCGAATGGCGGTGAGCAGACTTTCTTCTTCTGTTTCTTCCGGGTTCGTGTTGAGGCGTTTGAAAAGTTCAGCAGGGGATGGAGTTTCATCCGGGGCAAAGATTTTGGCGTCTTCCCCAAGGGTGTTATGGATCAGGAACATCTTTTGGGCGGCAATCTCACGGCTTTTGACCACTTCAGCGCCCTGCTCTGTGGGGAAGAAATTGTAAATATGGAGCGTATCAAAAACTTTTGCGCCAATACGGTTGATACGCCCAAGGCGTTGAATGACGCGCGTTGGATTCCATGGGATATCGTAGTTGATACAGGCTCCAGCGCGGTTGAGGTTAACGCCTTCGGATAATTTGTCCGTTGCCAGAATGATATCGTAATCATCCCTTTGTTTGCCTTGGGAATAACTGGCGTCAAAATTGGCTAGCAAATCGTCGAAGAAACTCTTACTCAGCGCACCTTGCGCGACCAGTACACGCCCTGGAAATGCGGTTTGGATTTGAGGAGCAATATGGGCAACGGTATCCTGGTACTCGCTGAAGATCACCACCTTGCAGCGCGGTTGCCCTGGTTTTGGCTTTGATGCCAGGATTTCCTGAACTGCCTCGACCAGGCACTGGCTCTTTGGGTCCTGATGGACCAGGTTCAGCGTTTCAACCCGTTGCTTGATGTTCTTAAGCAGTGTCAGGTCAGCCCGAATATCCTCGATGAACTTCTCGGACTCGTCGAACTTGGCAATTTCATAAATGCGGTCATGACGCGGGTTCAGGTTGGGCTTCTCTGCCAACCTGTTGGCGAATGCCACCAGTGCTTCTTCGATGGTTTCTTCGTCTTCTTCCCAAATCTTTTCAATCAGAGTGCGATCCAGGATGTATTTACCGGTATTCTCGATAAAAGTCAGCACAATTTCGTGAATACGGATGAAATTCTCGATACTTTGGGCAAAAGCCCCGAACGAACTCTCGAAGCGTTTGACCAGCAAGCGCCGCATGAAATCGTACAGGTTGCGCTGTTGCTGGTAAGTAAATTCCTCTTCCAGTTTTTCACCCTGAGACTGCTTTTCATAGGCGAAAGGCTGGTAAATTGCACCACAGAACTGTCCTTCTTCCCCAAAGAAATCGTGGATGACCTGATCGTAGAAATGGGATTGTTCAGGACTCAGTTCGTAGAAGAGTTGGACAGGATCGGCGACTTCTGAGAGTTCTGTGAGTTCCTGTGAGTAAACAGGGTCTTTCTTGAGGTCAAGGCGGTTGCGGCGAATGATTACCGGTTCGATGACCGCACGGATTTCATCGGCGATACGCCGTACTTCCTGTTGTACCCGGCTGACCTGAATGGGCGGAAGGTCCTCAAAAATATCCGTGTAGTAGTTTTCAGCGCGTTTTTGTTTTTCGCCACCTGCGTTATAGTAGCGCAGGATATAGGAAAGTTTGCGAAACTCGCTGTTATAACGGGCGAAGCGTGCGGCAAGCCTCTCATCCAGTGTCAAAGTGGACTTGCCCGGCGGAATGAATAGTTTGAGCAAGGCGAAGATATCCAGGGGGGTGTTGTTAAAAGGTGTGGCAGTGAGCAGGATCACACCCCGATTTGCGCATATCTGGCTGAGGCGTTCATAGGCTTCGGTGTCTTCGTTGCGGAAACGATGGGCTTCATCCACAATGATGGTGGTCACATCATCACCGTAGGTGGATAAATATTCCTGCACCTTGTCCAGCGATCCCAGCGAGTACACATCCCAGTCGTGCAGCCCGAAATCGCTCAGGTATTTGTACCAGCCGCTGTCGCGGGTTTTGGGGTCGCCCATTAAAGCCGGGGGACAGATCACCAATCCGCGCCCGTTGCGCTCTCGTGCCAGCCAGCTGGCAATGATGGATTTTCCCAATCCCACCACGTCAGCCAGGATGACGCCCCCATATTGATTGAGAACTGTCAGGGCTTGTTGAACGGCTTCTTCCTGATAACGGTAAACCTTATAGCCCCGTGCCTGCATGATCCGTTTGATATGAGGGCTGAGAGACTTGAGTTCCATCAAATCCAGATACGTTTTCAGTACCAGCGCATAGGCTTCGAAGGGGGTAATCTCAGCAACTTGCGTTTGGCGGCGGATCACGCGGACGATTTTCTCCTTGTGTTCCGGCACTTCACTGATGGGGATGGCTTGTTCCCAAAGATCGTCGAAATATTTTTCGGCATCTTCCCAACCGTAATCCCCGATTTCCACATTGAATTCCTGCTGATCTGTAAGCCCGGCGCGGGTCAGGTTGCTCGAACCGGTAATAAAACGTCCGGGGGCGTTGACCAGCGAGCGCCCATCTTCATTTAAACAGAAGAGATAAAGTTTGGCATGGTTGGGGTCGAGAGTCTTGCGAATCTGCAGGGAGCCGCTTTCCAGTAATTCCAGGAAGAAAGAGACCTGTTCGTAGAACTCTTGGGTGTCGAAATCTTCATCACGCAGGGCGGAGCGCAGAGAAGCAAAATATCGTCCTACCAGTTCATCTCGATTGCATTGGGACGCTTCCGGGTCAGCAACTTCAATGACCTGTCCCATGTGCAGGTCGGTATCCAGCCCGACCAGAATTTTGATGGAAAAAGGGGTATTGGCCGAACGTGCGTTCGTCCAGCGCGTCTGTAACGCCTTGTAGAGTTCCCGCAAGCCGGAGAAGTAGAAGTATCCCACCAGGAATTTCAGTTCCTGGCTGTGTCGAATGAGGGTTTGGATGCGCTCTTTCAGGTTTTGCTGTTTGGCGTTGGTGATGAAGTTGTGAGCCATGCACTTTCCTCGATTCAGTGAAGGTGGGCAAGGCGCGGTTTGAGGGCATCTTCCAGGCGCACCATCGCATCAATCATGGCATCTTGAAGCGCATCCCAGTTTTCCTGGTTGGGAAGTCCGCCATGCCCACGAATCAGGTAAGCAATGCGCGCTGCACGCTTATCATCCAGACGCTGCCATTCCAGAGGCGCGCCAAAACTGGCTTCGATTTGCTCTTTGTGCTGGAGCAGAGCATCGAAATAGTGTTTGTTCTTTTCACTGTCCCCTGTATCAATATACAGTTCTACCCGGGCATGATCCTTCAAAACGACATATGCCCAGGTAAATCCGCTCTTCCCGGCACTCGTGCTGATCCAGTGATCTTTGCCGGGGGAGATGTTGGCAAATAAGGTGGATTTTTGCCTGGCTTTCTTCAGCAAACCATCCCAAAACTCCATTAGCAGGATGTGACGGCGTGCCAGTTCTTTGCGCTGTTCGCCGATTTGGCGGCTCTCCGCGCTTGGACCGGCAATGACCGTGAAGAGCGGCGCAGGCGGGGAGTTATCAATGCGCACCGCTTCGATCTGAAGCAGGTAAAAAGAGGTATCGTCGGGCAGGGTTTCGTTGAGCCAGTGCACCGCTTTTTCGTGTTCAGGGCGCGGCTGGCTGGTGATCCAGATCGCTGTTTTGGCATCGTGGTTGCTCATGTAAGTGATGAGTTTGCCCAAGTGGTCGTGATCGGTGCGCTCCAGTTGATTTTCGATGACCACTAGGTTGCCATCCGCATCTTCTGCCAGGATGTCCACGGCAAAATCTCCGGCGGCAGCTTCGGCTTCCACCAGCGAAAGGCGCAAACCGGTGGGATCGGAAAGCAGGTCGAGGTTTTCTGCCAGCCAGCGGGTGAAGTTCAGGGCTTCGTGATGCCAGACGTCGCGTAGGGGAATACGGGTGAGACGGGCAATGGGATTCATGGCGGGTTCTCCAGTTGGTGGTTACACACTCTTGGCTTTGCTGATGCGCTCCCAAACCAGTTGGCAGACAGCGCGGTACACTTCCTTACGTTCGTTTTCGGTCAGCCCTAAGGCATCAAAGACAATATCGTCCAGCGCTTTGCGGTCAGGAAGCGGTTGGGGGTCTTGCTCGGCGATGGGGATTTCAGAGTTGGGATCAATACCGCATTCGGTAAAAATACTTTTTGTCTCATAAGTGGACAAAGAATCTAAACTTACTATGTCTAAGGCCAAGCACGGAAATTTAACAATATCAATTCCTTCAGTTTTGAGAGCACCTTCTCCTAAATTGGCGCGGCCGTAAAGTTCTCTAATAAGTATTGATAGTACTGAAAAAAATGAAACAATATATTTATTATTTTGAATGGGTGTTATTTCAAATAGGTTGTGATCAACATAGACACCACTTGTATTTACAAATATTGCTAGTCTATCATTATGAATCATTGGCCATAAATATAAACCAGGAATTCGGTATCCTAAACTCCACCAATTTTTACGAGAATGCAGTGTAGAACCGAGATGATATTTCTTCTCTTCTCCCCACTGTATATACTCCAGTGCCTTAGTCCCTTTCAATTCCTCTTTACTTTGATGACACATAAAAATACGGTACTTCAAATCCTCTGGCTTGATGATAATCGTGCGGCACTCTCTCGGACTCTTTATAACCGGCTTCAAAAATTCTTCTTCAATTTCCCCTTCCCAACCGGCATCATTCCGTACGCGCAATAACCCCGGACGGGAACCCGGTCCTAAGGGGGTCAGATAGAAAAACTCATTTGCGCCAGTTGTGAAGCCTCGTCGAACTTCGGCAATATCCCCCAAACGAACAAGTTTCCCCTTGCCTTTCTCCAGAATGGTGAAATAGATTTCCGGCGCGCGCAGGTATTTGCCACCCCATTTATCGCCTTCATACTGCCCGGTGGTTTGCAATTCCTTTTCCCCACCCTCCGAGCCTTCGCGCAGAAGTTCCGCCGCGCTGAGCGGCACCACGCGGTAGTCTTCGGTGCGGGTAATTTCAACGGCGCGCTCAATTGCGATGAAGTTGTCTGAGAGCGCCGCTTCTTCAAAGGGGCGTTTGAACGCCACGAAGTGCACCACATGCTCAGTGGGTACCTCGCGCTCCGGCGCCCCGGCTACGCTGATGATGGTGTTCACATCGGCGCGCTCAAACGAACGTTTGGCGTGGTTGTCAATCACCAGGTAGAGCGGCGCTCTGCGCAGGAAGAATTCTTGCAGCCATCCTCCATAGCCTACATCCAGCCAGGAATTGGAACAGATGAAGACGTGCACCCCCTGCGGATTGAGCAAACGCAGAGAGCGAATATAAAAGCAGGTGTACAGGTCGGAACGCCCGTCGGGTTTGCGGTTCTTCTTGAACTCGTTCAACTGCACTTTCGATTTGGCAAAGTACTCCGGAAAATCCAGGCGCACCATTTCTTCCAGCGCCGCTTTGTAGTCCTTGGGATTCAGCCGCCCATTCGGATCGCTGATGCTTTCTTGGCGCACATAGGGCGGATTGCCGATGATGATATCAAAACCGCCCTGGTCAAAGAAAATCTCGGCAAATTCAATGGCCCAGATGAACGGGCGTTCGTCTTTTAAGTTGCGTTTTTGGTCTTCCAGCTCAGCGATCTCGGCTTCCAGCGCTTCCCGCTGTGCTTTGGCGGCTTGTGCCAGGTCCAGTTCTTGCTGCGTGGGCTTGATCTCAAATAAAGCATTCTGTTGAGGTTTAGGAGCCAGGAGTTTGCGGATTTCTGCCTTTCGGGACTCGATTTCCGCGTCCAGGATGGCGCGAAAGACGCTCAGTTCTTCCTGCTCAATGGGACGGTAATCGTTGCTCTGGTTATAGAAGAAGTCACGCTTCTTTTTCTTCAACTCGGTAATCTGACGTTTGATGGCGGGCGGCAGGCTGGCGTGCCCGTGGACCGGGAAGGTTTTACTGCCAATGCGCTGTACCAGCGAGTCACCGGTGCGCACCTTAAAGGTCAGGTTAGGCAGTAAGGGGTCTCGGGATTCCTTGAGTCCATCCGGCATATCCACAAACAGCGTCAGCCAGAGACGCAGGTGGTTAATCCAGACTGCCCAGCGTTTGACTTCCACGCCGTACAGCGAATTGGCAATGATGGCTTTCTTGCGATTGAAAGCAGATGGGGCTTGGGCTTTCAGGTCGGCGGGAGTGTTGTTACGGCTGTACAGGTTTTCGAGTACCTGGTCGAGCACCTGTAACATGCCAACCTCAAACGCTCCAGAACCGGCGGCTGGATCACAAACGGTGACTGATTCCAATTGTTTGATCAGGGTGCGGATTTCTGCAGGGGAGAAATCGCCCTGCCGCTGGTACTCATCGAATTCCTGCCCGGTTCCGGCTTCGCGGAAGAAGAGGTGATAGAGATCCTCCTTTTGGATAGAGGTGGTTTGTTCCAGCCATTTGACCAGCGCCAGGCGGCACATCAGGTCCACTTCAACCCGTGGTGTGTAGACCGCACCCTGTTCTTTGTTGGTAATGCGCTCGAAGATGATGCCCAGGAATTCGGGATTGAGTTCGAGTTCTTCGTCGTAAAGTTCGTTTTCTTCGACGGTAAAGTTGTACTCAAAGAGAAAATCAAAGAACGCCCCAATCACGTCATCCGGAAGCCACAATCCCTGATCATCTACTCCCCGCTTACGCTTGAACAGTTCACCGTTCAGATAGGGCGCCATTTGCAGAATATCCTGCGTCTTCTGAGAAAACGGTACATGTCCATAAGAGACCTTTTGTCCTGGAGAAGAGTTCAGCGCCTCGAAGAAGAGCGGCTCCAGCCATTCTTTGTAGAAAGTATTGCTTGCACCGGTACTTTGATATTCCGCCCAGAAATCCTGCAGAAAACGCGGATTGTCCCCCAACCAGCCTTTCTTTTGTACAAATCCTATGAAGATGGTGCGAATGGTGAAAAGAAGGGCAAAGTCCTTTGCGAGGTCTTTGTCCTCAGTCCCTTGCACTTTTGCCGCAATCTCACTGAATTTGATCTCAAATTCTTTATAAAATTCGTCGGATACCGCTTCGAGGGAGAAGGTTTGCAGAATGCTTTCGAGTTTGTCGAAGCTTGCCCTGCTCATCTGTTGAACAAAAGTCTTGTTGGGCAGAGCCGGGTCAACAAAGAAGGTGTATCGGCGGAAAGTACTGAACTGGCGGCGCGTGCCGTGATAGGAAACAGTTACCAGAGAGAGCCGGAAGCGCCCCGCACGATCATAAAAGGCGAAGATGGCAGCATTATGGTTGCTATCCTTGAGAATGCGTTTGACCAGTTCATACTGCTTGCGTTTGCTGGAGCGGGCAGTGAGTTCGTCTGAGACGTGAACAGCCCCCACCAAAACGGTTTGCGAGTGGGGTAATTCGATCACACCCATTTTCATGGCTTGATCGAAAGCATCATCCCGATTGAGGTAATTGGCAAGGTTCTCGGAAATTGGCCGAAAACTTGGGGCTTTTTGTCGTAAAAATGTTGTCAATTGCTGAGGAGAAAAGGATGTGATGAGTCTTTGGACGTTGTTTGTGGCCATATCAAACTTTTTCCCGAGAATGCTTGAAGTTTGGTGAAATCGTTTGTTTTCAGAACAATTCAAAAGTCAGGTGAAGAATTCATCACAAAATGGAGTGAATCAATCCGCCCACGCACGCATTTTGGTTCGCTTGCGCGGGCGGCAAAAGTTTGTTATGCTCTGTTTGCCGCAACGCGCCGCGACCGCGTTGCCATCTCAGCCTCGCCGATGTCCGCGGTGAGGCTGATTTATCTCTGGGTATTAGTATAGCAGGAAATTTTAACTTTCAAATCCGTTTTGAGGTGGCAGAATACCAAGCAAAAAATAACCACTTCATTACGGAGGAAAAACCATGTCGACTTCTATTCCGAATTCCGTTAATTTTTCTGATTTAGTTCAACAGTTCATCCAGGAACCCAGCCATGACCTCTCCAATGAGCCCACGAGAACGAATCCTGAATGCCATTAACCATAAACCGGTAGATCGTTTTCCAACCGATATATGGGCTGTACCTGAGGTGTGGCAAAAACTGAAAGATTACTTCCGCACCAATGACACCCTGGAAATTTACGAACACCTTGGAATCGATGGCATCATTGGCCTGAGTCCTGAATATCATGGGCCAGCCTTTCATGGGCCTGATCCCTCATTGACGTACAATGAATGGGGATGGGGTATGCGGAAAACCGAATACCAGGGGGGTATTTATGAGGAACAGGTGTATTTTCCGCTGGCTACAGCCGAAACCATCGAAGACCTGGAGCGCTTTCCATGGCCTGATCCGGAAGATTACGATTACAGTGTGATTGCAGAAAAAGCTCAAAAATTCCCCGATCGGGCAAGGATGTGCGGCTATTCAGCCATTTTTTACTACCACAACAATCTGCGAGGGCTGGAGTGCTCCCTGATGGATCCAATCCTGCGGCCTGAATTTACCCGTGTGCTTCTCCAGAAAATCTCAGATATATTTTTTGAATATCATCGCCGTTGTTTTGAAGCTGCTCCAGGCTTGATTGATATTACCCAGGTTACAGACGATTTCGGTTCTCAAAATGGGTTGCTCATCAGTCCAAAATTATTTGATGAATTTTATCGCCCACACATGCAACGAGCCATCGATCTTGCTCACTCCTTCGGGATTCAGGTTTTCCACCACGATGACGGAGACTGCCGCAGGCTCCTCCCCCGCCTGATTGAAATGGGAATCAACATATTAAACCCCATTCAATGGCGGTGTGGAAATTGGGACCTTTCAGAGCTTAAAGAAAGATACGGAGCAAGCATTTGTTTCCACGGCGGGGTCGACAATCAGAATACCCTGCCTTTTGGCTCCCCGGAGGATGTGGCGCGAGAGGTTCGCCGGTTAAAAGAAACACTGGGCTCTGATCAAACCGGTCTGATCATTGCCCCGTGTCATAATATTCAAGCCATTACCCCTCTGGAAAACATCCTGACTCTTTACAAAACCGCTTCAGAGGAATGAATTCGGTGCTTCATCACTTTCCACATCGAACTTCCACATAAATGGCATTCTCCAGTAAAACTGGTCCTTGAACCTTCACCATTCGAGGGTTGTCAACCAGTAAGGGGTAACGGCCGCTCATCCCCTCAGGAATATAAATCGATTGCGGATGCAAAGTGATGAACGTCCAGCCAGAGAACGTTCCATTCCACATCGATTCATCTCCACCAAAGGTTCGTGCGGCCTGTTCTTTCTGTACCGGGCAAAGAGTTCGTTTTCCAGATGAACGGTAAGCGGTGACTTTGACGGGAGGGAGGTTGAGAACCTCACTACCTGAAGCGATCCAGGCCTGTACAGGTGCCGGTAAACCTTCCGTGGATGCATTTGCAAATTGGCGCGAAAAACCCACCGCCACAACCACAATAATTGCCACTACCAGAAGAGTCACGACGAGAATCCCAAAGGTAAACAGTCTGGATTTTTCTGGTAATATTTCCTGCACTTCAGCCATGGCAGCATCCACCTGTTCCTCAGTAACCTCTGGGAGCATACTCAGGGCAAGCCGGGTCTTCCCGGAGGTATTCCCCAGCCTCCGCAACTGGAGGGCTCGCTTGACCAACTCCTCATGGCTCAGGCTTTTGCTCGAGGTTATCGGTCCTCCAGCAGGTTGTTCTATCTGACGATGATCGCAAGGTATCCATCCCCGAATCAGGGTCTCCGGGGTCCCCGGAGGGTACGCAACCAAACGCAGATAATTCCTGTCTTGAGAAACTTCAAAAGAAGCATTGCAATAATCGCAAAAGAGCTGGTCTGCAGTACTGAGGAAGCGCTTGATCATCAGCGAACTTCCACCACACACCGGACAGGTGATCTCATTCGCCCAGCTTTGCGGGATAGCCCCTTGTGCTTTGATATCTCCAGGAGTTGACATAGATTATGAAGGGAGATAGAGAAAATGGAATTACCTTTGATACCACCCGCAGTGGAAAGCATCCGGTACCGCTTCGCACTCAATTATAAGAAAATTACTGGAATCAAACGTTGAAGAATCGTTGCTTTTTACCTGGACCTGTGACCTGTTACTTCAACAATAGCCCACGCCAACGAGGTTGTTTGGAATAAGAGCCTAATTGCCATGCGAAAAAGCCCCTATTCCCAGAATAAATAACAGGAACAGAATCAGGGTAATCGTTATTTGCAACAGAAGCATGATGGCTTGCCCAACCCGGTATTGCATCCATAACCATCCAGGCTCCCAGGAGAGCCATCTTACCCGGGAGAATGATTGCTCCTGTTTGAGTTCTGCTTCAAGTTGATTGATTAAATATCCCTCTGGATAAAGATCAGCGGCCAGGAGACGTAGATCATTATCTCTGGCTGCGGTATACGAGAGCCTTTCCAGCGTCACATCCAGTTTCCAGCCGATCACATCAGCAACCTCAGTCGTTTCCAGACCGGCAAAGAGGTAAAGAGCCATGGCGTCTTGTTGTTTTACGGGTAATTTTCGCCATCTCTCATGGATTTCTGCTACTTGTGCCAGCCTCGCGAGTTGATCCTGGGGTGGATAGAAAAAACTCTCGGAAACGACAGGCATCGTCCGAAATTGTGAATGTATTGAAACCGCAATACGAAACAACCAGATTTTAAACTCTGCCCCGGAAATTTTAGAGAACCACTGTCTGGCCAGCCGGAACGTTTCCGCTGTCCAGACCAGGGCCTCCTGCCAGTCGCCACATCGAATTAAGTGATAGCGGTATACTGGAATCACTTGCTCATGATAATGTAAAAGAAACGCTTCGCGCTTTTCGTGGTATTGATCGTTCACCTGCCCCCCTTTTTACGGTCTGTTGTCTTACTCAACCTTTGCTCCAAAGACTCATCCGGGCAAACCCATTCCATACGCAGAACCTCAGGGTTTCTGAGATAATTCTGCGATCATCTCGTCCAACTGGGGCAGAATTGAAACCAGTTGTTCCTCAGAAGCCAGGTTAAAGACCTGCCAGAAGGCATCTTCCAGGGGGCGGCGGACAATCAACCAATCTGGAGAAGCAGGGGCTGGCCGAAGGGTTGAGTAAATCTCCCCGATCTGCTTTGAAATGGAAGTTTTAACCGGCTGTCCTTCTCCCAAAAGCAACCCTGAATACGCTTCATTCAGGCGTATCTGCTGCTCAGGACGACTCAGCCAGGCAATGAAAATCCAGGCAGCGCTTTCCTTCGTCGAAGAGGAATGGAAAATACCATAAGAATACCCATCTGATAATGCAATGGGAACTCCATCCACAGAGGGATAGGGTATGAAAAGCCATTGATCTTCAGAACCCACATTACTCAGCATGCGTTGCTGAGAAGCAAGCATCTGTAAAGTGCCCGAATAGGCCAGGGTATAACGTTCGGCAAAATACTGCTGAGGAACAGGATTGCGCCCGACCCATATACACCCATCCAGTTGCATCTTGCGTAAAAATTGTAATGCCCTGAGCGCTCCAGGTTGATCGAATTGGAAACTCACAGGCGCATTTTCCTTTTCGAATCGTGTTCCAAATGCACTCAACCAGCTGATCGCCGTCGTCGAAGAAAAATCCGCCAGCCACCCTCCTGTGCCACGTTTTTCCAGGTAAGGACTGCGGTTATTGGCCTGGGCCGCTGCACACATCTGCTCACGGAACTGGTCAACCGTCGATGGGGGAGCGTTATAACCAAGTTCCTGCGCCCATGACTGATTGTAGATCAGCCCATACGCTGTTCGCAGGGCCGGTATACCTACCTGCTTTTGATCTACCCGATCCTGTTCCCAGAAAACCTGACGGATCGATCCTATCACCTCTTGTGAAAGGCCCATCTCCGGAGCCCTCATCCAATCATCAAGCGGAATCACCACTCCGTCCTTTCCCCAGCGGGTAAGCAAAACCGACGGGGCGAGCACCAGATGAGGTGGATTTTCCCCGGCAGAAATTCCAGGGCTGCTCGCTAATATATCCTCACTTCCCACTGACACAGCACTTACCCGAATCCCGTATGAATTTTGCCGGGTAAATTCGTCTGCCAACTGGTTCAGCACCTCGGCAACCTTACCAGCGAAGGGATGCCATAGGGTGACCTCCTCGCCCCGGATTATATTCAGATCAATGACTGGTGTTGGGCTGGGGGTTGCTGATAGAAAAGGATGAGGGCGGGTTTCGACAGGGGTCGGTGTACTCTTGGCCTGGAGTTGGTCTTCGTTCGGATGCACCAGCTTTGGTTGTAGGCCAAACGGCGAACATGCCGAAAGCCCAAAGATTATTCCGGCCAACCAGACCAACCAGTGTGGAGAAAAACGGAGAGACTGCGAGTTCATCGAAGGGAAGTTTACCCGAATTTGTCAATTCATGCCATAAGGCCAATTTCACTCCATCGAGAAACACTATCCTTCAGAAAACAGTCTCCCTTGGATTCCGTCCACAGCCAGCCAGGATTAACAGAATGGAGATGCAACATCGAGGCTTCACCCCTGGTCGGCGTCGGGGCAGGTATTCGGTTATGGTCGGCTCCTGCATCATTGGTTGGGATCGCCGCCATCAGGAACAGCAGCACCAGGAACAACAAAAAAAGCGCCTTGAGCACCTTCATCTCTTCTTCTCCTTCCCGATATCCTTTCAGGCTCCTTCACTGTTATGACGCTGGGAGTGAAATGGAGTTCCAGGTATAGCCATAAAACAGGAAGGCTGGTTCTCACTGGTTCTGCGGTATAATCTTTGCCGAAGACTTTTGTTGATGATGAGGGAAGAGATCCGTGGCTCGAAACCGGTCACTTGAAGACCTGACAGTGGATGAGCTTCGCCAGCTGCTCATTGAAAAACGCCGCAGCGAACGCCACAAACGCCTGGAGCATTATCGCCGTACCGGACGAGTCATTATGGTTGAACCTCCACCCCTGACCTCACCGGTGGATAGCCATTCTGAACCCCTGTTGCTCGAAGATGAAAACCCGGCAGAGTCAAAACCCCGGGTAAGGGTCTGGTTTGACCGGGCACTTCTCTTTATTGAGCTGGCCGCGGTCCTCGGGTTGGCTTTCGTATTATTCAATGGGATGACGCTCCTCCGTAATCTTAATCGCGAAGTAGCCTCAGCTCTCACCCAGCCCACCCCTTCACCCACACCGCTCATCAGCGCAGTCATCCTGCCGTCGGGGCATACTCCACCAACCGAGCCAGGCGGGACACGGTTCAACGAAGAAGAAATCCCTGAACATCTTCGGCCTCTGGTGCAATCTCTGGCCAGCATTCCCCTGCCTACCCCTGGCCCGGCTCATGCCACCCGCATTCAAATTCAGGCCATTGGTGTTGATGCGCCGGTCGTTCAGGGAGATGGTTGGGAACAATTAAAAAAAGGGGTAGGCCAACACATTGGAACCCCCAATCCCGGGCAAAAAGGGAACATCGTCCTTTCGGCTCATAACGATGTCTTTGGTGAAATCTTTCGCGATCTTGACCGCCTCAACCCGGGAGACGAGATTCTTCTTTCTACCTCGCAACAGGTCTATGTATATATTGTCAAACAAACCCAAATTGTAGAACCCACAAGGGTAGATGTCATGAACCCTACCCAGGAGGCCATCCTCACCTTAATTTCCTGTTACCCATACATGGTAGACAATCAACGCATTGTTGTGACCGCAGAATTACAGGGAACGAAATAATCATCCACCCGATTACAGGAGTATATCTATGGCAAAAAAATATAAACGCAATGTCTCTCGCTCAGCACGTCCGGCAACCGAAAATGCCTCCTCGCCTTCACCTGCCCCTTCTACAGCTACACCTGGGCGCCGGGTAGCGCAGGCAGAGTTCAACCCCGATTATACTTACGTGATTAAGGATCTGAAGAGGATCGGAACGCTTGCCGGTTCATTCTTCATCATCCTGATTGTCCTGTCTTTCTTCCTCAAGTAAGATTGGCAATAATCGGGGATACCACACCCCTATTTGAGAATTTCATCGTAAAAAGTTCGGACTTTTTCACGAACGATCTGAACATCGGCTCTTTCTCGAATGAGCCGTTTGTTCATTTCTGCTGCCCGTTGCCGTAATCCCGATTCCTCCAGAGCAATCAGAATCGCTTCGGCTGTTGCATCGGGCTTTCCTGGTTCTACAAGCAGGCCATTTACTCCGGGAATAATCCATTCTCGTAGAGATTCAATATCCCCAGCCACCGGGAAGCATTCACAGGCAAGTGCTTCGAGCAAAGAATTAGGGGTGCCATCGTGCTGACTGATCGAAACCACCACACTGGAACGAACAAATAAATCCCACAAATGCGGCTGGGGCAGATGGGGTAATAGATACAATTTATGTTTCAGCTGGTACTTTTGAATGGCCTGAAGTGCCTCTGGTTGCCCGGCCATCGCCGGACAGATGAAAGCAACCTGAGGGTTTCGCTGTAACACCAGTGGAATTGCCTCAAAGAAAGTGTCATTCCGCACCGATCCCGGGCGAAACCCGCGCGGGTTTACCACCAGAGGAACACCCGCCGGTAAGAAATCGGTTAAAGGGTCAATCCGGTTATACCGAATACGTGCAATTTCATCCAGATCCACCCCGCCCGACCCCGGAATAACCATCGCGGGTTTCTCGGCCGCAAATCCCCAGGCACGTCCCAAACGAATGTCGCGGCTGGTATCTGCAACCAGCGCATTTGCCCTTTCAAGCGTCTGTCGGGTGAGATTGCCCATCCAGGGCGATCCCCTCGCATGAAGGGTCAGATCATTCCCCCAAACAGACACCACCAGTGGAACCTCTTCCGGAACTACCCGGCTTAACATTCCCTCAAAAGGAATGCGCATCGCGTGGATTAAATCGGGCTTCAGGTTATGAATGAGCCGCACCAATTTTTTTTGATAGGCCCAAAGCGTAATCGGCCCCAGGAAATACCGTGCAGAGAGCAAAACAGAACGAAACCGGGCAACCAATTTTTTCGATCCACGGTTAGCCATCGCCGGGTTTAAAGACCCGGACCCGGACTGAGTTCCAGCCGTTCTGGCAAACGCCACTGGCAACACATAAAGCGCCTCAACCCCGTCCACAGGTGCGCAAGGGAAGGTAGACACAAGCGTTACGCGGTATCCCAACGGACGGATAGACGCCAGGTAGCGTCGAGTTGTCGGGCTACGGCCATCAGCTACGATTACCACATGGTTGGTCATAAAATCATCCACCTGTTTGAGAAAACATCAGGCCCTGGGGTTCTCCGAATCATTCCCTAACCAGACACTTTTCATTGCCTGAAAAAATCCATTCACCATAGCCTCCAGGTTAATCTCCTGATCCACAATGCGATAACTCGCCCTGCCCATTCTGCGTAAACGAGCAGGATCGGCGAGTGCCTCCTGAAGGGTAACTACCAGATGCTCTTCATCTCCGGGTCGTAAACGCCAACCATTTTCTTCTCGGACCAGGTCCACCTGGGTACCATCGGCCTCCGCGACGATCACCGGTAACCCCGCGGCCATCGCCTCCTGCACGGCCAGCCCCCCTGTCCCCGGCAGGACAAATAGATCTGCCTCAGCCCAGATGGGAGCAAGGTCGCCCCCCCTTTTCTCTCCAGGAAACTCCGTCTCAGGATATACTTCTTTGGCCAGAGCCTCGAGCGCCGCCCTCTCAGGACCATCTCCCACCACCACCAGGCGAGGGCGAATGGACTCGGGTAACCGAGCGCAGGCCCGAATGAGCATATCTACCCGTTTGCGGGGTTGCAACCGGCCAACATAAAGAACCATCGGGCGGCCGCGAAATGAATCAGGGCGTTCCGGGCATGAACCCGCTGGCCGTGGAGCAACAGCATTGGGGGCGATGAAAATCCTGTCTCCCCTGAAACCAGCTCTCTGATATTGCTCAAAACCAGCCTTGCTGTAAGTAATCAATGCATCAAATTGCCTCAGAAAACGCTCGCGCAATATCCTTCGCCAGAAGCTTCCCGCGGGCGGTGCACCAAGTCCCCAGCCAATTACCGGCCTTCCGTGTGCCTTCATCCAGAGGACAGCGCGTGGCGTACTCAAATACCTTGGATTGGCTTCCACAATAAGCACATCAGGCTGCCACGCCTCCAGCCAGTTTATCATTCCCCGTTGAAAACAGGCATAAAGCCGTCCACTGCCAAGGTAAAGGTTCTCCGCATACCCTCTTTCAGCGACCTTTAACTCACCCTGAGCCCCAAGTGCTTCGTCCGGTCGTGGATCCCCGTAGAAAACACTCATTCCATTGGCGCATGACTGTGCCAGCAAGTCAAAGAATGCCGCCCGATACGCAGGCAATACGCGTTGTTGAACCGCCAGGCGCACCGGGATGATTTCACTCACGCCACTACCCTCAACCGAGAACCTCGAACAGTTTTTTCCACTTCAATCCGGGACGGAAAAGCTTCTTTTAAGTCTTCCAAATGAGTGATTACGATAATTTTGGCGAAATCTGAACGCACCAGATTGATGGCTTCCAGCAATCGTTGCCGACCCTCAGCGTCCTGACTGCCAAACCCCTCATCGATAAACAGAGTTTGCAAACGGGCTCCCGCCCGATGTGCCAGTACCCTGGATAAAGCCAGCCGAATGGCAAAATTGACTCGAAATGCCTCTCCGCCCGAAAACATTTCGTATGCCCGCTCACCCATCGCATCACTGATGACAATATCCAGGGTTTCACGCTTTTCATCTTTTTTCGATTTTAAACCCCGTAAAGTTTCAAACCGCACCGACATCCTGCCGTTGCTTAATCGGTCAAGAATCGCATTGGCCTGATCTTCAATTTCTGGCAAGGCCTGTTCAATTAATAAAGCCGGCACACCATCTTTGCTAAAGGCGCGTTCCAGGATCTTAAGGCGATTGATCTGTATGGCCAGCTCCGCACGTTTCTGACTCAACCTTCCCTGCCGCTCGCGGAGCACATCCAAAACCGCCACCGACTGCCTGACCATTCCCACATCCATGCGCAAACGGTTCTCCTTCGCTTTCAATGCCTGTAACTCGGCTTCAGCGCTCTCTGGATCTGGCAATTCGGCAGAATCTTCGATGAATTTCTGCTCTGCCTCCTGGTATTCTTTTTCCTGGGAAGAGAGAAGGTCAGCCTCTCGGCTTATTTTTTCTTCCAGATCGGCTATTTGCCGCTCCAATGGCTCCAAAGTAGCCCTGGCGGCCTCTATCTCGCGCAAAGCCTGCTCACTCCTCCGCCCCAATTCTTCGGCCTGGCGTAAAGCCTCATGGGCTGCCGCATCGTATCCCAGATTCAAGGCTTCTCGATCTATTTCTGCTAGGGCTTCTCTGGCCTCAAGCGCAAAATCCTCTTCTTTAAGGATGCGCTGGACTTCTTCGAGACGTTTGGCCCCGCTATTCTTCCAGTTTGTAATCTCTGCCTGCAACCGTTGAATCTCGGCTTCAACCTGATCATATTCACGAGTAGCTATGCGCAGTGCCCCCTCGGCCTTCTCCAGAGCTTGAAGCTTCCGACCCAACTCAAGACGTTTTTCCTCATTTTCCTTCAACCGCGCCTGGTTACCGCGGTACGCATCTCCCTTTTGCCTGCCCTCTGCTTCGAGAGCCTCGATGAGATTCCGCCGCTCTTCCGGGCTGAGAGGTTGGCCACACAACGGACAGATAGCTCCTTCCATTTCCTGTAATTGATCAATCCGTCCACGTAATTCATGCATTTCAGCCTTCAAGCGCTCGTTCTCCGCCTTCATCGTAGCAGCCATTTCCTGAAGCGATTGCACTTCGGCTTCGTATGCTTTCCGCTGAGCAATCTGTTCCTCAAGAGCCTGTATTTCGCCCTGTAGAAGTGGGAGTTCTTGATTTTGAGTTGCCAGCTTTGCTTCACTGCGCTCCATCGCCTCCGCGTTTTCCCTGAGGGTGCGCAGTTCCTGCTCCAGCGCCGAACGTGCCGCCTGAATAGCACTCAGCGGAGCATTACGGCGGGCAACAATTTCACGGAATTTTTCGGCAGTTTTTTCGAAATCAGCGAGTGTCTCGCGGTCTTTTATCCACTGTTGATAGGCAGCCTCTACATCTTTAGCAAGCCTGATCTTCTCCATCAACTGTATACGTTGTTCTTCAAGTTTTTCTTTCTGCTCCCTGTATTGGGTAAGCCGTCCTCGTGTTTCATCCAGTCGCCCCTTTAAAACACCCACCAGACGACGTTGTTCTTCCAGAGAAGCCGCCAATCGCTGAAGGCTGATCAGCTCGGACTCTTTCGCCTGGCGCAGATTGACCAGCTGATCGAGTTGTTCTTCAAGCTCTGCCAGTCGGGCCTTTCTTTCCTTTTCCTGACTCAACTCAGCGGAGATTTCCGCCTGTTGATTTTCCAACACCTGTAGCTCGTATTCTACACCGCGGCGTTTTTCAGCTGCCGTCATGCGATAGGACTCCCAGACTTCCAGGCCAAGTACATTTGTCAGAACCTTTTTGCGGTTAGCAGGCTGTTGCTGGGTGAATTGATCAGCTTTCCCTTGAAGGAAAAAGGATGCATTGATGAACGTCTCGTAATTCATCCTGAGGATGGATCGTAAGCGGTTCTCGGTTTCACGTACCGATTTTTCCGTCATTGCCCGCCACTGACCTTCTGGAGACAACACATACAGCTCCAGCAATGTTGTCTTTCCGCGCGATTTACTCCGTTGAATCCGATAGCGATTGTTTTCGTAATCAAAATCCAGAATCACCTCCGCGGAGTTTACCTGATTGTTGATTAACGCATCAGCGTCCCGACCGCGGGCCTCGCCAAACAACGCCCAGGTAATTGCATCAAGCAACGACGATTTTCCCGCTCCGTTCGACCCGGAAATACACGCCAGCTCCAGGGGCGTAAAATCCACTTCCACCGGATCCTGATAGGATAAAAATCCAGAAAGGTACAACCGAGATGGAATCATCGATGATATTACCTTCTTTGAGAATGAAAAAATCTCTTCGAGAAAAAGGTCATTCGGCAGATGGGTCAGCTATCTCTCCTTCACCCACCGACCGCATGACCTCACTGGCCAGCTCCTGTAATCGCGCCACCTCTCCGTCTTCCCATTCACTTCGCACAACATACCAGTACTTTTCAAGCAGATCCAGCGGAGACAGGCTGCTGACTGCCTGGTCACCGGGAAGGCGTAACCGGGTTTCTCGTTGAGGGCGCCGGACCAGGTGGAACTCCAGACACTCGGATGTCTTCTGACGAATGTGGGGTTCATCCAGAAGGCTTTCCAGTTCATAAGGATACTCAATCACCAGGCGAACCACCGCATCCTTTAACACTTCCTCCCCGGGAAGAGCGGCAGGAAGTTTTTCGGAGAAATCCTTCCCAGACGTAAGGCGAACAAAGCAATCAATAAAACGCCTTCCCTCTAATTTTCTCCACGCCACCCTGGTTTGACCCTCTTTTTGCACATCCGCAATGACAAAAAACTTATCGTCAGCAGCCTCACCAAAGTCCACACGCTCAATGGATCCGGGGTAGATCACCGGATGGTGCCCACCTTCATTCAAATTTTGCGCCTTGTGGATATGACCCAAAGCCACATAATCCAGGCGAGGGTCACGCACCAGCGACCCCGGTAGCACCAGATCATTACCGAGCATGACACTGCGTTCCCCGCCATACATTGCCCCCTGAACTGACGCATGAGCCGTTAAAACAATGGGTAGCGATGGATCGGCTTTTTCTAACCACATCGAAACCAGCTGGGTAAGGCGATCCTCTAATCGTTCATACACCCTGGCAACATCAGCGCCGCTTAATTCCTGGCTTGCCATAAAATTGGATCGGGCAATCCAGGGCAGAGCAATGACCTGCAACGGTAACCCCTCCAGGTCTGCGGAAGAAAGAAACTGTGGTTTCGAGGCCACATGTAAATGAGGAACAGCAAGCGTCTCATATTCTTGCAAGGCATGAGCTCTTCCACTGGCCGGTGAGAGATCGTGATTTCCCACCAGGAGCAGGGTAGGAATGCCGGCTTCCGAAAGACGCATCATGCGCTTTCCCCATTCTCGCTGAAACGTCGGTACAGGAGTGCGATCTTTATAAGCATCACCGGCAAAAATAATCAGATCAACCTTTTCCTGGATCGCGGTATCCACGATCGTATCCAGAGCTTTGAGAAAATCGAGCGTGCGAATAGCAAGCCCCGTAACCGGGTCATGCCGACCATGTGTGGCAATATCAATATGCGCATCGGCAAAATGCAGAATTCTCATCTTCGACCAGAAACCTCCCCGTCAGGGACTGACTCCCATATCGCTCAAAGCGGCAAGGCTGGGTTGAAAACCGGGGTGGTACTCCAGGCTGGTTCGTAAATCATTCACCGCACCGTCCCAGTCACCCATCGCCTGTCGCGCTTTGGCTCGCCAGTAAAAACTTTCTTCGATGTAAGGTTCGCTGGCAGCTTCTATGGTCTGAGTGGCCAGGTTATTCACATCGGCATAGCGTCCACTGTAGAAATATGCAAAGTACGGCCCTGTCTGATACCACAACATCCGCCATGGACGTTCCTTTTCAGGCAGTTCCGCGTACACCCGAAAGGCTTCGTCGTAAGCTCCAGCCGCACCCAGATAATCCTGCAATCCCACCAGGCTGGTACCGCGATTGTACCAGGCAAAAAAACGGCTTGCCCCCTCAAGCTGTGCGGTTTCGGACGTGGCCCGATTGAGAGCAATGGTTAATGCCTGAGTTGCATCGGTGTAAGGGCCGAGGAGTGCCATTACCTCTACCTCACGCTCCGGAGGATACACCACCAGGAAGACAAAATTAAACGCCCGCCAACCCTGTTCAAGATCAGCGTATGAGACGGGGTAATTCGCCTGATAAAAGGAATCCTGTGTGATAAATCGCTGTTGAGAATCATCATACCCGGTGACCACGGCATAATGCCCCATCCAGGATACCTTGCCCGAAATATCCTGCATGTAGGCTCCCTTTTCCACCAACACCGGGAACCCTCCCGCAATCAACCTTTTCAAAAGATCCAGTGTTCCACCTGAACGCAACACCACCGAAAGATTGGTCTGTTCTTGAACGTAGTCAGCCAATTCATAGGGCATCACGTTTTTATCTTTTTCAAACGGTTTTACCCATTTTCCCACATCGGTACGGTCGCCGTTCCACCCCCAGAAAGAAAGCGCCATCGCCAGATTGGCCGGAGCGCAATAATTCCACAGCCCATGCTGATCAAAATACTTAACCCCGCTCAGGGTTACCTGAGCAGGTAAAGGGGTGGGTAAGGGAGTAGGGGTAAGTGTGGGAGATTCTGGGGGAAGGGTAAACGTTAGAGTCGGCTCAATGGTCGGGGTATTGGCCATGGCAAGGGCAGTCTGAGTGGCCCGGATGATTGTATCCACCGTAGATTGAGGAACAAAGACCTGTTTTTCGGGAGGCCGGAAGGTATATCGCGCCTGTATACTCCACTGTTGAAGGTGCCATAAAACCCGTTCTCTCACACCGGGGATCGCGAGTACCGCACAGCTCATGACCGCCAGAACTACAAGAAGAATCCCGAGGCGTTTCAACCGCTTCATAAAACGATTATAACCCAAACAACCGGCGAAATCAGGCCGGGTGGTTCCCGTGGATGACCACAGGCAGCGGAGAGACACGAACCCCTTCAGCCTCAAGGGATTGACGAACCGCCCGCGCAAAGGCTACAGCCTGAGGATGGTCCCCATGAATGCATAAGGTATCGACAGGAATCCATTTTCCATCCACTTTGATCCCCTGCTGAACCAACGCCAGCGCCTGTTTGCAGACTGCTTCAACTGACTCCAGCACCGCACCTGGTTCCCTCCGGGGCTTAAGGCTTCCATCCTCACGATACCCGCGGTCAGGAAATCCCTCGTTGGCAACCGGCAATCCCATCTCCAGTCCCGCGCGGATCAACTCCGAGCCAGCCAAACCAACCAGAATCAACGGTTGCCGAAAACGAACTATCCCCCGGGCAATGGCTCGGGCGATGGAGGGGTCTCTGGCTGCCTGGTTGTAAAGCGCCCCATGCGGTTTTACATGAGTTAAATCGACTCCAGCCGCATGCGCGAACCCCCAAAGAGCTCCAAGCTGGTAAAGCAAATACGCCTCCACCTCATCGGGAGTCAGAGCCATCTCTCGTCTCCCGAAACCTTGCAGATCAGGGAAGCCCGGGTGCGCACCAACGGCAACCCCTTTTTTAGTGCCCTTTCCACCACCTCCTGCATCACAAGAGGATCACCTGCATGCAAGCCACAGGCAATATTGGCTGAGGTCACCCAGTTCAAAAGCTCTGCATCGGCTCCCAGGGTGTACCTGCCAAAGCTCTCTCCCATATCACAGTTCAAATCCACCATCAAGCGGTCATCCATAGACTATGATCCTCTTCCCAATCGAAGTCTATTGTTTCAAGAAGCTCCAGATAAGCCTTTCGAGCCTGGGCAGGTGTCACAACTTTAAAGCGAACCCGTCCTTCGCCAGGTCTTAACTGGGCAAACACAGGCAGATCAGCCCGGATCAGGGTAGCAATTTTTGGATAACCACCTGTTGTTGGGCTATCAGCCATCAAAACGATAGGTTGCCCATCCGGTGGCACCTGAATGGATCCGGGAAGCATCCCTTCTGAAAGCAAATCTCGTGCTCGGGGTTGTACCTCAGTACCAATCAACCGGAAGCCCATACGATCGGATTTCTCATCGACGCGAAACTCCGTTCGGAAAAAGGTTTCAACTCTTGCCTCCTCGAACCAATCGTATTGCGGGCCAGGCATTACCCTTACTGTCACCCGCTGTGAATAAGCCGGAATGCTCTCCGCCATAAGCCTGTACCCCGCGCGGTTCTGAGAATTTTTACCACCTTCTCCACAGAGAATACAATCACCGGGCTCCAGGGGGCGTCCTTCCATTCCGCCCAGTCTGCCGCGTAAAAAAGTAGCCCGTGAACCGAGCACCGGTGGGGTCAATATTCCTCCGGCAACGGCAAGATAACCCCAGCACCCGTACGGGGCAGTCATCACACGTACTTCTTGCCTACGCCGCACCCGAATAGCCATCCAGCCCGGCAGAGGCATTTGATCCACCCAGACTTGCACACTGCCGGTAACTGCAATCAATCCATCCGCGTCCAGGGTGAAGGTTAATCCACCCGGAGAAAACTCAATCACTGCATCTGCTGGAGAATTTCCAACCAATCGATTCGCCACCTGAAATGCAAACCAGTCCATCGGTCCCGACACCGGCATTCCATACCGTCGAAAGCCATAACGCCCGGCATCCTGAATGGTTGAGAGTGATCCAACATCCAGAATTCTCAGCCTCATGGGGCTTCGCCCTCCAGAGCTTCAAAACACACCCTGTCTCCCGGTGAAAGCAGAAAAGGTCGCTCGCTCTGTGGGTCAAATAACCGGAGAGGGGTTCGGCCAATGATTCTCCACCCTCCCGGTGAATCGATCGGGTAAATCCCGGTCTGTGCCCCGGCAATTCCAACTGATCCAGCCGGAACCTGGCTACGCGGCGTTTCTAACCGGGGTACCGACAATTTTAAATTCATCCCTCCCAGATAAGCAAAGCCGGGGGTAAAACCCATCATAAAAACCACATATTCCGATTGGCTGTGCAACCGAATAACCTCGTCACAACTCAAACCAGTGGCTTCGGCAACGAAATCCAGGTCCGGCCCCCACACTCCACCATATCGCACAGGAATCACCACCTTACGGGGGCGCCAGAAAGAAATTTCCCTGAGTTCTCGAAGCACCTTCCTGATTCTCGTCGCCAGTACTTCTCCCTCCCAAAGAAGAGGATCGAAATACACAAGAAGAGTTGCGTACCCGGGGACGAATTCCTCCACACCAGGCCATCCCTGTTCCATCAGAAGTTTTGCAGCAGAATGCACCCGCAGATTGGTTTGCGGGTCGATCGTCTGGCCCATAACAACCAGCACAGCCGACTCGCTCACCAGTCGCACTTCAAAATCACTCATGAAGCTGTCATCTCCGTGAAACAGAAAGACGCTGAATTTTATGCCAGTGAAAGAAAGCCGTATCTCTCTTCACTTTACCAGCGTTCGACCTGCCAGCAGAGCTTCCATGTACACATCTCCAATCGGAACACCCATTGCCTCGGCAACCTTCACGCAGGCATCATACTCAGGCTGAGCCTGAAGGCGAGTTCCATCCAGAATCTTTAGTTTCACCGGAATTGCTCCGTAAGGGGTATCTACAGTTGTAAATTCACGCTCAGCTTCCACCCGCGAGATAGGTTGCGCCCGCAAACCCAGTGTGGTTGTCTGTTCCAGAATGATTTTTGTCAGGGTGGCTTCTTCAGCGCGCCGGGCAATGACCGAAAGCATGGTCGCCGGCCGATTTTTCTTCATAAAGATCGGGGTAAAGAACACATCTCGCGCCCCGGCTTCAAACAACCTTGACATCACTGCACCGAGAAGCTGCGGGTTCATGTCGTCAATATTGGTTTCCAGGAGAACCATCGGCAAATCCTGTTCAGCTTTCGTACATCCTACCCACAACCGCAGAACATTCGGCCAGGGCAGGTCTCTTCGACCGGCCCCAACGCCTATGCGTTCCAGAGTCAGATCGGGCCGCTCAAACGTTGCCAGAGCCGCAAGAATGGCCGCCCCGGTTGGAGTCACCAGCTCAACCTGTGCGGGCGAAGCCACCAGAGGAACATGCGCCTGGCTAAGAATTTGCAGGGTAGCAGGAGCCGGTAAAGGCAAAGGGCCATGCTCGGTGTTGATTTGCCCTGTACCATACGGTAAAGCCGATGCATACAGACGCTCAATTCCCAGAACATGTAATCCAATCGCCGTGCCCACCACATCAACGATGGAATCCAGTGCTCCTACCTCATGAAAGTGAACATGCTCGAGAGGCACACCATGCACCCGGGCTTCGGCCTCAGCCAGAACCTGAAAGACTTTCAGGCTGGTCGCCTTCACTTCATCTTCCAGGCGGCTTTCAGTAATGATTCTCTGGATATCCTCAAGATGCCGGTGATGATGACTATCCGACGCAACCACGGTCACCAGGCTTGCTCGCAGCGCCCCCTTATGGGTTTCTTCCACCTGAACCGTCACTGCTTCCGGAAGGTCGAGGAATGCCAGTTGTTCGTTTAAAATTTGAAGGGAGAGCCCCGCATCCAGTAATGCGGCCAGGAACATATCCCCACTCACTCCAGAGAATGCATCCACGTAAGCAAGCTTCATTTCTCAACTCCCTTGTTTTGGATTGCCTCGTTTAAACTACCCGACCGGTATCCAAGCAAATCAACCGCCACATGGATAAACCCCAAGGATTTAAAAAATTGGGTGATTTCGGCCCTTCGCTCTACCAGGGCAGAAATCTTTTCGGGTGCCACCTCCAGACGCGCCAGATTGCCGTAATGTCGCAGGCGCACCGGTTCAAATCCCAGGTTGCGTAAAAACTCCTCTCCCCGCGCCACCTGTTCAATTCCCTCACGAGTCACAGGTGTTCCATAGGGGAAACGGGTTGCCAGACAGGGGGCACTTGGCCGATTCCACAAAGCCAGCCCCAGTTCTCTGGCCAGGTTTCGAACGTCTGTTTTGGTGAAACCCACTTCTGCCAGAGGAGAAAGCACACCCAGCTCTTCTACAGCGCGTTTTCCGGGGCGGTAATCGCCCCGGTCATCTGCATTGGAACCTTCCAGTACCGCTGCGTACCCCTGCTCACGAGCCAGATCCACCAGCATTCCCAACCGTTGCAGTTTACAATAGTAACAACGATCCGGCGGATTATTGATAAATTGCGGGTTGGCCAGGTCGTCATAATCAACAATCTGATGTCGGAACCCCATCGCACGCGCCAGATCCGCCGCCGCCTCGACCCCTTCCGGTAGTTCCACTGGCGATCGTACCGTGACGGCCAGCATCCGATCTCCCAGAGCCTGATAAGCCACCGCTGCCAGTAAACCACTATCGACCCCGCCGGAAAATGCCACTACCACAGACCCCAGACCTTTGATTTTTTCCAGAAGGGTCTGATATTTCTGGTGTAATGCCTGTTCCATCCATCCCTCCTAGTTCTTTTCTCGAATACCTGTATAAACCTGGCGATTGATTAACCCGGCCAGATAACCAGCCCCGAACCCATTATCGATGTTGACCACAGCCACCCCGGTCGCACAGCTGTTCAACATGGTGAGCAGGGCAGCCAACCCGCCAAAACTGGCCCCATATCCCACACTGGTAGGGACTGCAATTACCGGGGCCGACGCCAGGCCGCCCACCACGCTGGCCAGAGCGCCTTCCATGCCCGCAGCCACTACAATAACATGCGCCTTTTGAATTTTATCCAGCTGGTTTAACAGGCGGTGCAATCCGGCTACACCCACATCATAAACTCGCTCCACCTGGTTCCCCATTAATTCCGCAGTCAGGGCGGCTTCTTCTGCCACCGGTATATCCGCAGTACCACCCGTCGCCACCACAACACCCGGCACGCGCTTTTCAGGGTCAGAATGATCCAGAATTAACAGACGGGCTGTTTCATAATAGGTCAGCTCGGGAACGCTCGCCAATACCTCTGCCGCCATTTCAGGGGTCACCCGGGTGACCAGTACTCGATCGTTCTGTGCCATTAAACGCCGCACAATCTGGATTACCTGAGAAGATGTCTTCCCCTGACCAAACACCACCTCCGGAAATCCTGTCCGTATCGCACGATGATGGTCTACCCGGGCAAACTCTCCCACTTCTTCGAATGGCAGGGAGCGCATGCGCTGTAAGGCTTCTTCGATGGGAAGGCCGCCGCTTTGAACATTTTCCAGAATTTGCCTTAAGATAGCTTCTTGCATGGATTGTCTTCCTCCTTCCCCGGATTATAACGTCTTCATCATCTCCCTGCTATAATTCAAGAAATGGGTTCCTCCAGGAATGGCCAGAAGTATGATGGCCAAGGCATGACATCCACCTTCTACAATCCTTGAAGCATCCCCAAACCCTCTGGTCAAGGTTCATTGGACAGGAGACAGCTGTATGAGCGGGCATATTCTTGTCGTAGGCAGTATCAACATGGATCTCGTTGTACGTACCGAACGCCATCCAAAACCCGGAGAAACCGTGCTGGGAACTCAGTTTCAGACCTTTCCTGGCGGCAAGGGAGCCAACCAGGCTGTGGCTGCCGCCCGGTCTGGCGGGAAGGTAAAAATGATTGGTCGGGTTGGCAATGACCCGTTCGGAGAAACTCTTCGAAAAGGTTTACAGGAAAACCAGGTCGATACAACCTGTGTCCTAACAACCCCAGATACCTCCAGTGGTGTTGCACTCATTACCCTGGACGCACAGGGCCAGAACACCATCGTCGTTGCTTCCGGTGCCAACGCGCTTCTCTCACCTCAAGATTTACGTGACTTCGCTCCTGTATTCGAAGGGGCATCGATCCTCCTGCTCCAGCTGGAAATTCCCCTGGCTACGGTGGCGCGTGCCATAGCCCTGGCCAAGCTATACGGAGTTAGGGTTATCTTGAACCCGGCTCCAGCACAGCCGCTTCCACCCAATCTGCTGGCACAGGTAGATTATTTAATCCCCAACCAGTATGAGCTTGCCCTGGCCACCGGCATCGAGGTAGTATCCCTGGCAACAGATGCGCTTCACGGGTTGGGAACGCCAGCTGTAATTGTTACTCTGGGAGGAAACGGCGCCTTTGTTTCTACACCAGAACAAAAAGTTCACATACAGGGACATACCGTTCCAGTGGTTGACACGGTAGCCGCAGGCGATGCGTTTGTTGGAGCTTTTGCTGTCGCCCTTGCGGAAGGAAAAGACCTGCTTGAGGCTGTAGAATGGGGAAATGCTGCCGGTGCCATCACCGTCATGCGCCCAGGTGCGCAACCTTCGCTTCCTCTGCGCGAAGAAATTACTGCCTTCCTGCAGAACGATCGCCGTAAGTAGTAAAAACCTCATGGCGCTTCTGGTCGGTCTTGATCTTGGCACCACCTCAATCAAAGCTATTCTCCTGGAGAGCGAGAGCGGAGAGATCCTGGCCTCTGCCAGCCGCCCCACACCGGTCTTTCATCCTCGTCCAGGTTGGAGCGAACACGATCCCGAGGCCATCTGGCAGGTCTGCGTTTCATGTCTGAGAGAATGCGCAGGAGGGCATCCGGTAAAAGCACTGGCCATTGCCAGTATGGCCGAAGCCGGTTTACCGGTCGATGCCCATGGAAATCCCCTTTATCCGATCATCACCTGGTATGATCGCCGTTCATCTCCCCAGGCTGAGCAGGTTGAAAGAGCGGTTGGGAGAGAGAATCTTTATACCATCACCGGGCAACGTTCCAGCGCTTCTTTCGGCCTCACCAAATGGTTATGGCTACGCGAAAATCTTCCCGGTGCTGTCCCCCAGACTGCCACATGGCTACCTTTACCCTCTTACATTCTTTTCCGTCTCTGTGGTCACCAGGCAGTGGATTATAGTATTGCATCACGTGCTCTGCTTCTGGATCAAAATTCCCTCGCCTGGTCATCCACATTGCTCGACCTGGCCGGACTGAGCGAGAACCACCTTCCCACCCTTGCTCATGCCGGAACTCCTGTGGCTACCCTGACCCCGAAAGCTGCTCGGGAAACCGGGCTTCCTGACGGTGTGCTTTGTGTTTTAGGCGGGCACGACCATTTATGCGCTTCCTTCGCTGCAGGCGGGCACCTCCCGGGTACCGTGGTGGACTCGACCGGCACCGCCGAGGCCGTTCTCCTCGTGATTCCGGGCTTTCTACCCAATCCGGCTTCTGCCTCTCTCGGATTGGCCTGCTACGCCCATGTGCTCCCTGGCAAATATGTCCTCAAAGGGGGTCTGAAGGCTGCCGGAAGTGCCATTGAGTGGCTCGCGCGCATTCTCATGCCCGAGTCAGAAGATCCGGATTATGCCGCCCTGGAAGCCGAAGCGTGGCAAGGTGTCGGAAAAACTCCCGGCCCACTCTGGCTACCTCATTTCCTGGAATCTGGCTCACCAGAGGCCGACCCCTTCAGCCGTGCCGCGCTGGTTGGCACGCACCTTGGGCATACTCGCGGAGATTTTTTTCGCGGCTTACTGGAATCGCTGTCTTTCTGGCTGCGTGAAAATCTGGAAAAAATGCAGGAGATTGCCGGAATTTCTGTGGAAAAGGTTGTCCTCATTGGAGGTACTACCCGACTTGGCCTTTTCTGCCAGCTCAAGGCAGATGTTCTCAATCGGCCAGTTTTCCTTCCAGAAATCCCTGAAGCGTCAGCAACTGGTGCCGCTCTACTCGCCGGGTTGGGATGTGGCCTTTTTCGCACTCCAGAAGACGCCTTAGCGCCCGTACTGGGCCGGAGAAGGATCCTCGAACCCGACCCCACCCGCAGTGCATGGTACGACCATCTTTATCATCAGGTCTACACCCCTCTTTATCACTCATTGCGCGATATTCATCACACACTCAGTCAACTTTAAACCACGACCGGAAGAGAAAGGTCACCCTCTCCCTCCGGGCATTTTTCCAGTGCCAGGCGCCCATCCGTACCTCCTGAATGGATGGCGGATGACCACTGTAAATAGCACGGATATAGAGCATCGTCACCAGATGGAAAGCATTCTGTAAAGTGGGATAAGCCTCCAATCGTCCCCTGGAATTGGAGAAGAATTCCAGAGGGGTCAGCTGGTCACTTGCTGCCAGCCCTGCCCGGCTCAATTCCCTGCGTACCCGCCAGTACAACTGGACGGCACGGGCTTCCCCCTTCTTCCCATGGAGATTTTGCACATGCATCCAGAAAAAAAGCCCCCATGCCCCTGCGAGCAGCAAGAAAACGCCTCCCAGCCAGATCAACGGAGAAACTTCTTTTCTCTCGCCTGTCTCCGTTTGCTCAACGGCGCTCGATGGCGGTAAGGCCTCCGTTTGCCCCGTGGAATATCGAAACGGTTCGTAGGCCGGGGTTGGCTCAAATTCGACCCACCCCAGCCCGGGGAAAAACACCTCTACCCATGCATGAGATGCTGACGCCGGAACTTGATAAGCCCCCGTCCGGCTATCATACCATCCCATCGCATACCCCGAAACCACCCTCGCCGGAATCCCCTCCAGGCGCAACATTACTGCCATAGCGCTGGCAAAGTGGCTGCAAAAACCAGCTCGTGCTTCAAAGAGAAAATAATCCACCACATCCCATCCGGGCGGAGCAGCAGAAACTGCAAGATCGTAACGATAATTCTGCCGTAGATATTCCTGAATCTTCGTGGCTTTCTGGTAAGGTGTTCCCTCCCCGACCACTTCTGAAGTTAACCATCGTACCCGCTGGGGAATATTTTCCGGCAGCTGAAGATACTCAACCACTGCCGGGGGATACTCAACGGGTGCATTTTCCATCTGGGATATCGTCACCCGAGAAGCCCACGAAACAACAGTATAGCCTTCCACCTCCCCTTTCACCAGTAAACTGCCTTCCGGTTCTACGGCCCAAAAGGCGATCCCATCTTCACCGCCAACGGGTTCGTTGACTGCAAACAAATCTCCCTGGGGCCTCGCCAGGAAGCGATAGTCCTGTTGCAGTCGATACCGTCCTGCTGGTATCTCTTGCGGCTCAACAGGTGTTTGAATGGCTCGGGCGCTGGCTGCCTCCCACCCCCGCCCGGTATAAGCTGTAAAAATCTGACTGCGCCAGTAATGCCGGGGAACATCCATGGTTGGACTCATACCGCGTATTGAATCCGGCAGAGGAGGTGGGTCAGAAATTTTTACTGTGAAAATCGTTTCATTCCCCTGGGGCAAGGGCGCACCAATTTCACCCAAGTCAGGCAGGCGGATTCGCTCCTTTCCAGAGAAATGATCTTCGGCAGGCGGAGGCGGCCTGACTCCGCCAAACCACTGCTCTGCTGTTTCAGAGACCTCAGCCCGGCTGCGCTGGACCCATTCACTGAGAACCCTCCAGCCTTCAGGGGATCCTACCAGCGAAAACACCAGGGCTACCACTCCAATCATCACAGCTGTCAAAACGCCGCTCGTCCCCCAATCCAACCCCAGATCTTCTGCGTAATCCACCTTCCGGTGACGCCATTCGGCTTTCTGAGCCATATACCCACCCCGCGCCACCAGGCAGACGGCCAGGACCAGAAAATAGAACAGGTGAACTCGTTCCAACCGTGCAAGATGAACATTGACAGCCATTAAGAAACCCACTGGAATCAGCCCCGGTAAAGGATGACGGCGTCGCACGGCCCACCACACCAGGAAAACCATCCCGTTCCAGCAAACGATAGAAAATAACAACAAAAATAACCCCGTATCCTGGATTTTTTCCCCCTGCTGGATGGATGACACCCAACCGGCCAATCTGAGGCCAAATACCAGTCCTCGCAGGCGAACCCCCTCAGCCCACTGCATGAGAGACAATGCAGCCGCTTCTGAAGAAGAAGGCAGAATTTGCCCCACCCATTGAGCACCGGCAACCAGAGAGAGCACCCACGCATAAGCACCTGCCTGCCAACCCTTCCAGCGAGTGGTTGCCAGAAGTGCTCCCATCAAAGCTCCCAGAAAGATACCTCCGTGAATCGGTCCGGCGTTAGCCACCCAGCCGGCCTTCTCGATCGAAAACGAAAGGCTTAATGCCAGACCGCCCAGAAGACACAGATCAGGCCAGGTTCTAACAATCCACGCCCGGAGTTTTTCTCCCAGTGCGCTCATCGTAACCCATCCCGACTGGCAAAGAGAGCCGCCGCCCGCCTGGGCGTCTGGCGGGCAATGGCACGCCCGGTTCCCAGAGTCATGAACTCCCAGCGGCTAAGCTCGCCATACACCCCGGGCATCGAACGAATCTCCCCCCGCCGGACAATCTGAGATTCCACCCCGAGATTGGCCAGAACCATCCGAAAATCCTCCGCCTGGAGCTTCCCCCCAAAAGAATGAGGGTCCAGCAACAAAACCCAGGCTCCGCCACGATCATAAAAGGGAATCAGGCGTTGCAGACTCTGCACCCATCCCTCGTCCATCGCCGCCGTGACGATCAACACCATATCCCGCGGAGAAAGCAGCGGCCGGAGTTGCGCCAGTTGACGGCTGAGGTTATTCCCGGCTACCGGGTGACATGGGGCGAGAAGCTCCAGCAGTTTCCACAGGGTAGAGAGTCCTCGATCAGGCAAAGCCGCCACGGGTTCCTCACCCCCAAGAAACACTCCCACGTGGAAACGATCTCTCAATAAACGCGCAGCGAGGGACGCCGCCAGAAGAATGATCGTTTCTTCCGTTGAGTCCTCCCCTTCCCCAAGTTGAGCTTCAGGGTCAAGGTCGGGCAGTATCCATATTCGGGAAACGGACTCAGGTTCGAAAACCTTAACGTATGGTGCCTCTTTCCTGGCCGTGGTCGGCCAGTGAATACGGCGTAATGAATCGCCATAAGTGTATTCTCTTACGCTTATTCCATCGACAGTGTCAGCCTGTAAAGGAAGACGGAGGGGCCGGTGATCTCCCAGCTTTCCACGCCGGGGAACCAGAGTCTCCGGTAAAACAGCCAGAGGCGGATACACTAAGATTTCCTGCCTATCGAGCATTTGATGCCGCACCAAAAAGAGGCCAAAAGGGTCTCCCGTCCGCACCTCCCATGGCCCAAGGATAAAGACTCCCCGCCTGCTGCAGATGGTGTGGGCTCTCCATGAAAGACTGCCACCCCCTCCAACCCCCCGCACACCGCTGAGGGTGTACCCGGGTAAATTCGACCTGTCCATAAACTCCACCCATAACGCCGGGAAGACAGATTGGTTCGTAAGATATACCTGTTCCTCAAGTTCATCCCCCACCTGCATGGCCACCGATTGAAGTATCCGCCTGGAATGCAACCCTGAAGCCAATCGCCTCGCCCAAATATAAGCCACTCCCACCATTCCAGCTACCGTCGCCAGTAAAAATGCAATGGTTTCTGAAGGGGCTGCCAGATACCAGACCAGCAACCCCGCCAGTAGCAGAAAAACCCCTCCCTGTTGCACCTCAATGCTGACCAGTCTTCCGGGGAATGATCTACGCCACACTCTTCGTGGGGCTCTCCACCATGCCTGTAAAATGTTGAAGAATCTGGTCATAAGTTAATTCTACACCGCTCCCGAGAATAAAAATGGCAGCCAACGGGAGAAGTCCGTTGGCTGCTTTCGAGCTTTTGCCGCAAATTACATTGTCTAACTCAATTCTTCCAGGATTGGAATGGCCTCCCTGAGAGAAGGCACCACCCGGTACGCCAGCCTGGCAATCTGTTCATCCAAGGGTTGCATATCCGGCACCAGGATCGCCTTCATCCCTGCCGCGTAAGCCGCCTGAATCCCGGCCTGTGAATCTTCCAACACCACACATTCAGGTGCGTTAACCCCAATCCGCCTGGCAGCACCCAGGAAAAGATCTGGCGCAGGTTTCCCGTGGTCCACCTCATCACCCGACACAATCACCTGAAAACGTTCACGGATACCCGCAGCCATCAATTTACGTTCTGCCAGCTTGCCATAGGTTGACGTAGCCACGGCCATTTTTAATTTTCTGGATTCCACCCAGTCCAGCAGTTCAAACAAACCGGCTTTTACCGGAATGCCTTCCATTTCAAGGATTCGAAGGAAGGTTTCTTCCCGCTCATGGTACATCCGTTCGAAAGGGAACGCCTCTCCATACACACTGGTCAGAATCTGTTTCACATCCTTCTCGGTACGCCCGATCATCTGTAAATAGACTTCTTCGGTTAACTCGTACCCGGCCCGGCGCATGACCTCACTCCATGAACGCTGTGAGACTCTCTCCGAATCGATCATCAGCCCATCGATATCCAAAATGACTGCTCGAATCCCCATCGTTACCTCAATCCTGACCAAAGTTCACCCGATTATATCGCAACCCGCACCCATAAATGCGTGATATGATCAGCCTGAATGCGGCAAAAGCTTTTCTTCCCTTTTATTATCCTGGTTATCGGGTTCCTGGTTGCCTGTCAGACCGGTCAGGCTCCCGCCTCAAATGCACCCCAATACTCTCCCACTCCAGGTATTTCAACATCTCTCCCCATAGCTACCCGTAAGCCGGGCTTCACCCCGACTCCCATATTGCCGACCCCTTCAGCCTCACCCACGCCCCCAGGATTCACGAACCTCTGCTCCCCTTTAGAAGGAGAACCTCTTGCCACTCTAAACCGGCCTGATCTGCTTAAGAATCCTTTCCAGGCACCCCGGCCTGGTGACGATGGAGGACATCACGGCATTGATCTGGCTTACTGGTCTCGCCCTGATGGTTCTTCCATGCTCGGCTTACCCGTTCAGTCAGTTGTTGATGGCTTTGTTGCCGGCGTCATCAACAACCGCCCGCCTTATGGGAATGCCATTTTGATCGAAACCCCGCTGGAGCTTATTCCACCTGCCTGGCAGCAGGCTCTTCCCTTTTCGTCATTCCATTCCAATTCCCCGCTAATTCCTCCCATCAGTCTCACCTGCCCAAAATACCCCGACCCTCCTGCTGCCAGAAGCGCCTCTCTCTATCTCCTGTATGCCCATCTTCAGGAAGCCCCCACCCTGACCACGGGAGAGGTTGTGTCATGTGGCCAAACGATCGGGAAGGTGGGCACCAGCGGAAAATCGGTCAACCCTCATCTTCATCTGGAGACGCGAATCGGCCCAGCAGGAATATCTTTTCGTTCCATGGCGCACTACGATAACACCGCAACTGAAGACGAAATGCTCACCTATTGTCTCTGGCGTCTGAGTGGAGAGTTCCAACCCTTTGATCCCTTGCTCCTCCTTTCGCTCCCATCCCCCTGATTTGTCTGGTAGTTGTAAACTGTAAGGTCATCCCTTGTTGTTAAAAGATGCTAGAATCAGACAAATCGGATGAAACAAACCGCGCGTCTTACCCCCGGACTGGTCGTCCTCATTCTGCTCCTGCTCATCGTTCTGAACGGCCTTGCGCTGGCCTGGCTGGGATGGCCAGTTTTTCAGAGCAACCAGCCCGCACCTCTGCAGTCCGATCCAGGTAGCCCGGCGCATCCCCTTCCGGCAACCAACCAGCCCGAACCCACTCAGACAGCCTCTCCCACTCCTCTCCCGGCTACCCCCACCTTCACCCCCTTCCCCCTTCATCTTGGTGATCCACAGGTTGCTGCCAGCCTTAAAGAACAGGGGATGCTTTTACTGGCCTTACGAGATGGGAATCAGGTGCATTTCTTTGCATACCATCCAGACCTCCTTCCACTCACCCGCCTGACAAACACCCCATGGGATACCATTGATCCCGCATTAAGCCCGGATGGCACGCAGCTGGCCTTCAGTTCACGTCAAAACGGCTACTGGGATCTCTACCTCCTTGACCTTCGTTCCGGTGAGGTTACCCGGATCACCGATACTCCTGAATACGAAGGCACACCATCCTGGTCGCCCGATGGGCAATGGTTGGCCTACAGCGCATACATCAATAATAACCTCGACATTTACCTTCGTTCCTTAACGGATTCATCGCTGAACCCTATCCGTCTCACCGATGACCCTGCTGCCGATACCCAGCCATCCTGGTCGCCCGAGGGACGGAAGATCGCTTTTGTATCCACACGCACCGGCGATGCGGAAATTTGGGTTGCCGACCTTGACCGTACAGAAGGGCGGTTCACGAACATCAGCCAGAAAACGACTGCTCGAGATCTATTCCCCATCTGGTCGCATGACGGACAACAGCTTGCCTGGGCTTCAGCTCAGGCAGGGGATCATCTCCTGCGTATATGGGATAATCGCACAAAAAAGGTGTTTGACAGCTCTGGTGGAACGGGTGATCGGCCTGCCTGGACCCCGGATGATCGTATTCTCTTCTCAGCAGTATCAGCACCCAATCAGAACACCCTGGCGGCCTATCTGGTAGGAAGTGGCATGCAGCGCATGCCACCACTCAACCTGCCGGGTCAGGTCTATGGGCTGGTCTGGGTGCGGGGCCCTCTCTCTGGCTGGCTTCTGGATCAAATCAATCGTGCAGACACCGCTCCCCACCCACCCCTGACCTACCCTGTCCTCACCCAGCAGGCTGGCCCTCCAACCGGTCGCCTGAGCATGGTGCCCCTGGAAGATGTTTCAGCCCCCCAACCAATGCTCCACGATGCCATGGATGAAGCATTTCAGGCGTTAAGGCTCGAAGCCGCCAGGCTCTCAGGTTGGGATGTGCTTTCCAGCCTGGAAAACGCCTTCATTCCCCTTACCTCTCCGCCTGAGCCAACCCTATATGATGACTGGCTTTATACAGGTCGGGCGTTTGCCATAAATCCGGTGATTTATTCCGCAGGTTGGCTTGCCGTGGTTAGAGAAGACTTCAACGGGCAAACCTACTGGCGGTTATATCTGAAAACGCGCTTTCAGGATGGGTCTTCAGGCGCCCCCCTCATGGAGCCAGTGTGGAACCTCAACGCCCGGTTTAGCGGCAACCCGTACGCTTACGAGCAGGGTGGTGAGACTGACGGCGTTCCCGAAGGATACTGGCTTGATCTGACCGAACTGGCATCTCGCTTTGGCTGGGAAAGACTCCCGGCCAGGCCAAACTGGCGAGCATTCTTCCCCGGCATTCGCTTTAATCAATTCGTCATCAGGAATGGACTGGACTGGAACCAGGCAATGGCAGAAATTTACCCCCCTGAAGCTCTTGCAACCCCCACCTCCATGCCAACCTATACGAATACCCCAACTTTCACCCTCCCCCCGACCCGAACCCGTGTGGCACTTTCCACTCCAACCCCCACGTTCACTTCCACTCCTACCCCAACCTTCCGTCCAACCCTGACCCTTCCTTCTGGATTCACCCGGTAATGCGTCGTCTGTTCCTGTTTTCCCTGCCCCTGACCTGGTTACTTATCAGCCTTCAGGCTTGCAGTCGGCCTCAACCAGTGCCCGCCAATCTTGAACCCTCTGCCACACTTCCCCCGATGATCCTCATTGAGAGCCAGGTTGCTCAGACTGAAGAAGCCCTTGAAACCAGCCAACCCCCGGAAAACAACTCTGCGCCTCTCCGCTTTACCTTTCCAACACCCATTCCCCCGCCAAAATCTCTCTGGCGACCCGCACTCTACGAGGTGCCCTGGGCGCTGGGACCGTTTGATCATTTTTACTTTTCTCGCCCCATCGCCGCCAATGAAGTGAACTGGCCTGTGGCAGATTATCGATACGGAGGTATTTTCTTCAGCTCCGATATTGTTCATACCGGGGTAGACATCCCCGTTCCGCGCAATACCCCTGTGCTTGCTGCGGCATCCGGGCGTGTGGTCTGGGCCGGTTATGGCCTGTATTACGGCAACAACGATCCGAAAGATCCGTACGGCCTCGCCGTCACTATCCGGCATGATTTTGGTTTTCACGGCCAACGGCTTTACACCGTATATGCCCATCTGGAGCGCATTCTCGTGGTGACCGGTCAGATCGTACAGTCTGGAGAACAAATTGGCCTGGTAGGTACCACAGGTCTCACCACAGGACCTCACCTCCATTTTGAGGTACGAACCGACAGAAACAGCTACTTCACCACTCTCAACCCCGAATTATGGCTCGCCCCGCCGGTTGGCTGGGGGGTTCTGGTGGGGCAGCTACGCAACACGAATGGCTCATTCCTCACCGAACAGGATGTGATAGTACGCAACCTCCAAACGAACCAGAAATGGACGGTGCGTTCGTATGGGAAAACCGCCGTCAACAGTGACCCTTATTACCGTGAAAACCTCGTACTGAGTGATTTGCCCGCCGGAGATTATCAGATCACGCTTCAGTATCTGGAAGATGAATTCACCCTCGACTGCCAGATCCGCCCGGGTGCCATCACCTACTTTACCTTCCGCGGGAAGAATGGCTTTAAGCTTGGAATGCCCTCCCCTCCCCCGGTGGATGACCTGTTGAGACCTTTCAATCCTTAATTTTTCATTTACCCTTGACAATTCGGCCATCCCGAAAGAGAATACACCTCGTCTATTACGTCAGGAGGAATTCGCATGTCAAAAACGAAAATCACCGCCAGCCTGGTTCTTCTTGTGGCGGCAACCATCATTCTGGCAGCCTGCCAGCAAAGCACACCGGTGGCTCCCACCATCGATGCCAACGCGATCTACACCCAGGCTGCTGCTACCGTCGCGGCCGGGCTGGCACAGACTCAACAGGCTTTGCCATCCCCAACCCCCACGCCCTTGCCTCCCACCCCAACCGTCACGATGATCGTCAATCCGACTGCCACCCTTAACCAACCTGGCCCTGGTAATGAAACACCGACTGCTACCCAGGCAGTGGTGCTTACTCCCATTCCCACAAATACCCCGGCAGTCGCCCAACCCAGCGTCGCAGATAAAGCCGAGTGGGTTTCTCAAAGCCCGGTGGATGGTACCGAAGTGGGTAAAAAGGACGTCGTTACCGTCAAGTACGTCCTTAAGAACGTGGGAAAGACCACCTGGACACCCAAATATACCTTCCGATATTACGCGGGAGATAAAATGGGCTCCCCCAATGACCTCAACCTCACCAAAGAGGTCAAACCCAATGAAACGGTTGAAATCTTGTTCCAGTTGACCGCCCCGGATAAAGCCGGAGAGACCAATACCATCTGGGTGCTCACCAATGCTGATGGGGTGAATTTCTTCTCGGTTTACCTCAAATTGGTAGTTAAATAAACCGTTCAGTCCACAGAAAAGGCCACAGGAATGCCATCCTGTGGCCTTTTTGTTATACTTACCACAGAAGATGAACCTCAAAGAGCTTATTCGCCAGCTGGCTCACGAAGTCGGTTTCGAGCTGGTTGGTTTTACCCATCCATCTCCACCTCCACACCTGGAAACCTATCTTAACTGGGTAGCCCAGGGAAGGCATGCCGGAATGGCTTATCTGGCTACTTCCCGCGCCCAGGAGTTGAGGGCTGATCCGGCACGCATTCTCCCAGGGGTGCAGTCGATCCTCGTGGTTGGAATGCGTTACTTTAACCCTGCCCGTCACTCCACCCCTCCCACCCCCCTGCATGGCAAAGTGGCTGCCTATGCGTGGGGAAAGGACTACCACGAAATTATCCTCGAGCGGCTCGAACAGATAGCTCACCGCATTAAAACTCTGAATGGCGCCCCCCTCACCTACCGCGCCTATACTGATACCGGCCCCATTCTGGAACGGGATATCACCATGCAGGCCGGACTGGGATGGATCGGGAAAAACACCTGTCTCATTTCTCCCCGCCATGGCTCTTACTTTCTGCTGGGTGTGTTATTCGTCGATCTCAAAATCGATCCAGATCCGCCTTTTACGACCGACCAGTGCGGCAAATGCCGGAGATGTATTGAAGCCTGCCCCACCCACTGTATCTTACCCGACCGCACCATCGATTCATCACGCTGTATCTCGTATCTGACCATTGAAAACAAAGGCTCTATCCCTGCTGATTTGCGTCCCGCCCTTGGAAACCAGGTTTTTGGCTGTGACATCTGTCAGCAGGTTTGCCCATGGAACCTGTGTTTTGGAAAATTAGATGGAAGCCCGCACCTTGCACCGCACCCTGAACAACCATTTCCCCACCTGCCCACGGAACTCCTCCTCACCCCTCAACAATTCAAAGAAAAATATCAAGCAACCCCCTTGTTGCGATCCAAACGCCGTGGCTTTTTACGTAACCTGGCAGTCGCCCTGGGAAATACCCGTGACCCACAAAGCATCCCTGCCCTTTTAACCTGCCTGAATCATGAAGAAGAACCCCTTGTTCGCGCCCATGTTGCCTGGGCTCTTGGACAGATAGGCACTCCCCTGGCTCTTAAGGGTCTCCATGAAGCCCTGCAACAGGAGCGTGACCCTGCAGTGCTGGATGAAATTCGCGCTGCGATCCAATCTGCCCAGTCCGGCTGACCGAACTCACGGAAGCCACTGGGGTAGCATCGCGTCGCTGGCAACCTCTATCGTACGGTGCTCCTCCTGTGACCAGACCCTGACTGCTGGTGTTGCAGAAGAGCCTCCCGATCGAAAAACCTGAAACGCCAGATGAGCACTGTCCGGGCTCCAGGAAGCCATCCCCAGAATATCGGGGGCGTTAATCGCAATCGTGGTTGCGGTTCCTCCTGGGTTTGACATGACCTCAAAAATTCGCGATTCGGGGTGACCAATCTCAGCCCGCCGTACTGCCAGCCACTGACCATTCGGAGAAAACAAAGCAGGCCCTTCATCAATCCCAGACTCCCCTTCGCCCGGAAACACCCGGCTGATTTTACGGGTATCGGCATTCCATTGAACCAGAATGTTGAAAGTAACTGTTTCTTCCTGTTGAACCTGAACAAAATATAACCACTGACTGTCCGCAGTCCAGGTGGCCGGAATGTTTGCCGCCCTTTCCAGCACGACCTCTTCTCCGGTCGATAATTTCACCAGATGAATCTGGGCCGCCAGCTCATCATAATAGCTCAACCATTTACCATCGGGAGAATATGCCGGGTTGCTTCCAGAATGCTCCGGGCTCATCGGCAGGGGTTGTGTTGAACCATCGTTAAGATTCATCAGCCACACCCGTGGTAAACCCGGCGAACTCCCCGGCACCCCGTTTGCATTCCGACGCACATAGGCCAGCTGATCTCCAAACGGAGAAAAACTCGGTTGGATACATATATCTTCGCCGCAGGGTAAGAGGCTTCGAGCTGAACCTCCTTCTCTGTCCGTAATCCATAAACTGATTCCCCCCTGATCATTCTTCGCCGAATATAGAATCTTTTCGCCGCTTCGATCTACGGCGTAATCATATATTTTTCCCTGCGTATGCGTCATTTGAACCGCCGGGGTACCATCCAGCACAAGACGCCATATTTCTGGACGGTCACTTGGTGAAAGGTAAAGAAGTTGGGGGGAACGCACAAGGAAAGTTCTGGTACTCCCCTTACCGAAAGGTTGTCCTCCTGCCAGGGGGCTTTTCCCCGCTACTTTCACTGTATATTCTTCCCCCACGTTCAACGGTTGCGAAGGCCAGAAAGAAACTCGACTTCCATCCCATCGAAACTCCCCTGTCAGCGGTGGTTCAAACCCAATCGATGCCTCAGCGGCCTCTTTATCCGCCGTGGATGAGAATATGACGACGAATGGTCCAAAAACACCGATCGTCCCATCTCCATTCCCGGGCACAATCCCTGCAGGCTGGAGTAAATGCACACCAAACCAAAAAACAGCCAGAAGCAGGAACAGCCCCCCGCCCAGGAAGAAAATCAACCGTCTGCCAGTTCCAGATTTCATTGCCATTAATCAAGAGTACCCCCGCCGTCCTCTGGTGAGGACGGCGGGAATGTTAAAAGTCAGATCAGACAGAGAATCTGAGAGTAATCAGGGCGTTGGAGAAGGGGTGCCAGTAGCAGTCGGTGGAACCGGCGTAAAGGTGGGCCCGCCGGGTGTAACCGTGCGTGTTGGAACCCGCGTGGGGGTAGCCGTGACAATATTCACCGGAATCACCAGTTTTTGCCCGGCAAAAATATTGTTTGCGTCGGTAAGCTTATTTTCTTTCAGGATTGCATCCACGGTGCTGTTGAACCGGGCCGCAATATCAGCCAGCCGCTCACCCGTCTTCACCGTATATTCAATCTTCTGCCCCCGCGGGAAATCACTGGGTAACGGGGTTTCAGTGGGCAACTCCTGTCCTTTAACCGGCACGAGGATCTTATCTCCCGGTTTAATCGGGCATGCATTCCCGAAGCTGTTCAACGCCAGAAGCACATCCAGAGAGACCTCATATTTCACAGCGATATCCCAGCAGGTATCTCCCTCCTGCACGGTGTATTCAAACGGCCCGCTCGGGGTAGGAGTTTCGGTAACCGTCGGCGTTAAAGTTTCGGTTGGCGTCAGAGTCGGAGTCGCGCTGGGCACTGTGGGAGTCGGGGTGTTGGTGCTCGTCGCCGTTGGAGTGGGCGATGCAAAGAGCGCAATACTGCCCTTGCCAGGGCCAACAAACCAGGTGATGAGAATGATTAACCCTACCACAACAAGCAAAACCACCAACCCCCAGATCATAAAGGGCAACATCTGCTGGCGCTTTCGGTAGGAATCAATCACGCTTTGCGGTGAGTCTTTTCCAATCATAAGGGTTCCTGTTTTGAAATTCTCCTGAAAAGTTATGGCAGGCGTTCAAATTTCTGCCATTTTTCATTGTACTAAAGAACTTTGGATCGCGATAGGCTCTCCAATTGTTGCTCCTCTTCAAGATATCGCTTGAGGAACTGACCTGTGTAAGAATCCGACACCTGGCATACTTCTTCAGGAGTTCCGGCAGCGATAAGTTCTCCGCCTCGATCGCCCCCCTCCGGTCCCAGATCGATCAGGTAATCAGCCACTTTGATAATATCCAGATTATGCTCAATGATCAAGACCGAGTTTCCTGCATCTACCAGCCGTTGCAACACCTCAATTAGCTTATGCACATCAGCAGCATGTAATCCCACCGAGGGCTCGTCCAGCACATACAGGGTCTTCCCGGTTGCACGGCGCGATAGCTCCCGTGCCAGTTTGACACGTTGCGCTTCGCCTCCCGATAATGTGGGAGCCGGTTGTCCAATCCGCACATACCCCAGGCCTACATCCATGAGAGTGCGCAATTTATTGACAATGGAAGGGAAAGCCGAAAAGAGTTCAAGCCCCTCTTCGACAGTCGTATCCAGTACTTCAGCGATATTTTTCCCCTTAAAACGCACCTGTAGCGTTTCACGGTTGAAACGCGCTCCATGACAGACATCACAGGGAACATAAATATCGGGCAGGAACTGCATTTCAATTCGCAACTGCCCCTGTCCCTGACACGCCTCACACCGCCCACCATGGACATTGAAAGAAAACCGCCCCGATTTGTACCCCCGCATTTTACTTTCGGGCATTTCAGCGAACAACGCCCTGATCTCATCGAACACACCGGTATACGTTCCCGGATTCGAGCGCGGAGTTCTCCCGATGGGTGACTGGTCAATATTAATCACCTTATCAATATACTCCAGGCCTTCAATGCGGTCATAATCACCTGGTTGAGTATGAGCACCGTGTAACTCTCTTGCCAGTGCATTGTATAGAACATCTACGAGCAGGGTCGATTTTCCCGATCCTGAAACCCCTGTAATGCACACCAGTTTCCCCAGGGGGATTTCTACCGTCAGATTCTTCAGATTATTGGCACGCGCTCCGATGATCGTCAGGTGCTTTCCGTTTCCCCTTCGGCGTTGAGGTGGCAAAGGAACCTTGAGCCGTTTGGAAAGATAAGCCCCCGTCAGGGATTCTGGATTCTCGAGGATTTTTTCCACAGGCCCTTCAGCAATCACCTTTCCACCATGCTCACCTGCCCCCGGCCCCAGGTCGATCACCCAATCCGCAGCATGGATGGTCTCTTCATCGTGCTCCACCACCAGCACAGTATTCCCCAGATCCCGCAACTCTTTCAGGGTAGCCAGTAACCGGGAGTTATCTCGCGGGTGCAACCCGATGGATGGCTCATCCAGAACATACAGCACCCCCATTAAACGGGCGCCGATCTGCGTAGCCAGTCGAATACGCTGAGCCTCTCCACCCGAAAGCGAACCCGCCGAACGCCCCAGAGTCAGATAGTCCAGCCCAACATTGACAAGGAACCCCAGCCGCGCACGAATCTCTTTGAGTATCCGATCTGCAATAGCAAGCTGACGCGGAGAAAGGGCCCCCCCTTCTGCCAGCTCATTCACCCATGCCAGGGTTTTCAACACTGGCCAGCTCGTCACCTCGATGATATTCGCACCGTTTACCGTGACAGCCAGAGCCTCCTTACGCAAACGAGCCCCACCGCAGGTTGGGCAGGGTTTATCGGTCATAAACTCGGCGATCTTCCCGCGAATATATTCCGAGTTGGTCTCGCGGTATCGCCGCATAAGGTTCGGGATCACCCCTTCAAAGGGAGTCCTGAAGCTCGTTTCGCGTCCATTGCGTCCCTCAATCCTCACATCAACCTCTTCGCCAGCCGTCCCATAGAGGATCTTCTCCAGCTTTTCCGGCGGAATACTTTTCACCGGGGCATCCAGGTCAATGCCATACCTCTCAGCGACCGCTTCGATGGTCTGCCAGTAGTAACCTCCCTGTTCTCGCGGGCCATTCCACTCCAACGCCACAATGGCTCCATCGCACAGCGAGCGTTCATCATCAGGGATCAACAGATCGGGGTCAATTTCCAACCGGCTACCCAGACCCTGGCAATCAGGGCAGGCTCCGTGAGGGGTATTGAAGGAAAAAGTCCTTGGCTCAATTTCTGGCAGGCTCACCCCATGCTCCGGGCAGGCCAGGTGTTCTGAAAAGAACAAATCCTGGGGCGGTTCGGCTGAAAGATTGTGCACCGTAAGGTAGCCTTCACCTACTTTTAACGCAGTTTCGACCGAATCGGTGAGCCGGGTCAGGAAAGTGCGCCGATCTTCTTCGGTTTCGGCTCGATTGAGAATCAAACGATCAACCACAGCCTCAATGGTGTGGATTTTATAACGGTCCAGCGTGATCTCATCCTCAAGGCTGTATACCGTGCCATCCACACGCGCGCGAACAAAACCCAGTTTGCGTATCTCTTCGAACACAGCCTGATAGGTGCCCTTACGTCCACGCACCACTGGCGCCAGGATTAACAACCGTGAACCATCTGCCATTCGCTCGATGGCATCCACAATTTCCTGAGCGGACTGCTTTACTACCTCGCGGCCACACACCGGGCAATGGGGCACCCCCACCCGGGCGAACAGTAAACGCAGATAATCGTATACCTCAGTGACAGTGCCCACTGTCGAGCGCGGGTTATGTGTGGTCGCCTTTTGGTCGATCGATACCGCCGGAGAAAGGCCTTCGATAGCATCTACGTCAGGCTTGTTCATCTGGCCCAGAAATTGTCTTGCATACGCCGATAATGACTCAACGTACCGCCGCTGACCTTCGGCAAAGATCGTATCAAAAGCCAGCGAAGACTTGCCTGAGCCTGATAACCCTGTTATGACCACCAGTTTTTCGCGCGGAATTTCAACAGTAATATTCTTCAGGTTGTGCTCGCGCGCGCCCACCACCCGGATTACATTCTGTGACATACCCCTGAGCCTCCCATCAGCCAGACGGCTGAAATGGTCAATGAACAAATGAGTATTATATCAAAGAAAATGGGAAACTTTGTTCTATGCCTTAAGAGCGGTGAGGCGTTTGATCACCCCATGCTCGCCAGGAGCTTCCAGGCCCACCATACCGTAGCCCGGCTCCCCCACCATTGCACTGCCAGAAGCGCTCCACCGCCGGTAAGAATTAACCAGTAAATCATCTCCCGGGTAACATCAAAGGGCAGCCCCAGCATCCCCTTCAGATTAGCCGCAGTGTAAGGGTCTGTCAGCGCAAGGATAGCCGAGGTAACGCAGACGATAAGAAGGACACCCAGTGTAAACCAGGCGATTCCGATGGCAGATTTTTTTACTTCAGTCCCATTGCGCCCCTGGTGTGCCAGCCGACATCCCATCAAGAAACAGAACAGGAAACCCGGAAGGAGATTAAATACCGGAACTCCCATGAAGAAACCAAAGGTACATATAGAGTAAAACAAATACCCCCCTCCCCAGACCCACATCGGAGCGTGGATGGCCCGAAGCAGGCCTTTTTTTAAGAAAACTCCATCCACAACCGCCCCGGCCAGTGCCCCGAAAACGCCCCCCGCGAGGATCCAGCGTTCGGGGAGAAACAGGTAAGCCGCCCACCAACCGAGAAGGAATCCCCCGATCCATGGAATACCCCCCAACCAGAGAAGAAGCAAGAATCGCTCCATATTTTTTAAGGTTATTATTCCTTTCATCCAAACCCCGCCTCTCTACATCAGCAAAGACTGGATAAGCCTTACGATTCTTCCTTTTTCGCCGGGAACACCTTCTGCCAATCGGGCAGCTGCTACTGGCAGAAGCCAGGCTTTGAGATCATCCATGGAGAAACCAACCAGCCTCTGAACTTCCCGCAGGTATGTACGGTATACGAGCCTGCCAGCCCACTCAAAGAGCCATCTGGCTCGTTTACCGGAGGGTGGCCCGGCAATTTGGAAGATCAACGCACTTCGAGCAATATCCGCCAGAGAGCTACCGCATCTTGCATTCATCCAGTCTATGATCATCCATCCGCGTTCTGTGAAAATGAGATTGTCAGGATGAAAATCCATATGACACAGGCTGTCTCCATCCGGCAATTCCCGCATCCGTGCCATGATTTCTGCCCCCTTATCAGAGGGTAAATCCCCGGATTCGATCATCCTTTGTGTGGTTGCCTCCAGCGAGCGTTTCACCGGGGGCAAGCCATCACCTGAAGTACGAATGACCCCAGCTTGCAGAGCAGACAACCCGCGTATCAGTGCAGATAACCTCCATGGCTGCCGGGAAAACATGGCCAGCAGGGTTGGACCCCGTGCCCGTTCATATACAATCCCGAAACGCCCATCCATCTGAACCAGCTCAAAAGGCTGAGGCATTGGCACGCCATTTTGGAATGCCAGCCGGGCAGCCATAAATTCAAAGTTTGCCCATTCTGGTTCCACCCACGCATAAAATAGCTTGAGAACCTTTCCTTCCCCCTCCGAAAGAATCTCAGCAGTCCTGCCAACCCCTAACACCTCGCGTTTCCGGGTATTCATTTCAACAGACAATACCTGTGTCCATGAACCTGGCCTTCAGGGGAGCAGTTTGAGAAGCTGGTCAGGTTTGTGAGCAAATCGGTCGGGGGGTATTTTCCCTGCTGTGAGAGCCAGAAGGGTTTCGGTCAAAAGACTGTTCACTGGAGTTGGAATGCCCAATCGCCTTCCAAAGCGCACGACCGCCCCATTGAGATAATCCACTTCGCTCTTACCACGCCCGGCGTGAAAGTCAATATGGAAGGATGGCATTTTATCACCTCGCCCGCTGGCCAGTACCCTGCCCAACAGGAGCCGGCTGAGGAAAAGAGGCAGATGGTTTGCAGACCATGCCAGTGCCCGCACGGGTGTTTCTGGTAAATCTATCACTGGTATATCCTGAGCCTGCATCACCCGTATGGCCTCCTGCAACATAAGCATTTCCATGCGGAACAACCCCGGATGGGCAAAAATCTGAGAAGGGGGCATATCTAAGATCGCTGATGACGCATTCCCCAGCAAATTGGTGAGCATCTTCGACCATTTCATTGCCGCCGCCTGATCATACATACGCGCCCGCAATCCAGCGCGATCCATGACCGCTACAAGCGTCGGCGCCAGGATGTGCTCATTTGCGATACCAACCCCACGAAGCCGTTCAACCACAATTTCTCCCGGCCCCCGGCGCCCTACAGCAGTGGTAATGGTGCCCGCGATCACCTTGTCTGAACCAAGGTGCTCCGCAATCACCACCTCGTTTTCCACCCCATTCTGAAAACAAATCACCGGCGGGAGTGCAACCCGATAGGGATGAAGGCTCTCTGCCAGGGCTAACGTATCATACGCTTTTACCGCCAGGATGGCTACATCATAAGGCCCATGCGTTAGCACATCATCGATATGATCTACTACCTGCGGGGAAGGTACACGGCTGGCTTTTTCACCCTGCCAGATGGTCAACCCTTTTTCGCGTAACAATTGAGCAGGTTCAGGGCGCTCAAAAAAAACCACCGAATGCCCGGCCAAAACCAGGCTACCTCCAAGGTAAGTTCCAATGGCACCTGCCCCAAAACAAAGAAACCGAAGTTGCGGGAGAGAAGAGTCGGTCATAAAAAACTTAATCGCTCCAGTGGCGCGCTCCAGATAAAAATTGTTTCCCACTCATGGGTCTTTTGCTGGCCGGTTGGACCTCGTCCAGGATCAACCAGCCACCCACAGCACCCAGCCCGGGCCATCCATTAATCACACAGTGCCTTCCGGGTACAGCATGATCATCTGTTACCCCATGCGCGCGGAGGATCTTTAAGGGTTGCCCCTGCCACTCGATAAATGCACCCGGCCAGGGATTAAATGCGCGAACCCGATTCACAAGAGAAACCACCGGCTGCGATAGGTCTAACCGACCATCTTCTTTTTTCAGCATGGGCGCCAGGGTAGCTTTCGAGTCATCCTGAGGAATCGGTTGAATTTCACCTGAAAGATAACGGGGAAGGGTTTCCATAAGCAAAGATGCCCCGGCCTCTGCGAGTCGTGAAGACAGTGATGCGGCATTATCTTCAGGCAAAATGGGCACTTCTCTTTGACTGAGAATCGGCCCTGTATCCACCCCGGCGTTCATCTTCATAATCGTCACCCCGGTGACTTCATCACCGTGAAGCAAGGCCGCCTGGATGGGTGCCGCTCCGCGCCACCGGGGCAACAGAGAAGCATGAACATTGATACAACCGTACGGAGGCAAATCGAGCACGTTCTGGCGCAAAATCTGGCCAAATGCGGCCACCACAATCACCTCTGGGGCCCAGTCCAGAAGCTGTTGAAACGCCTCTGGCTGGCGCAGTTTTTCTGGTTGCATCACCGGAATTCCCAACGATTGCGCCAGGAGCTTAACCGGCGGTGGAGTGAGTTGTTTTCCACGTCCCGCAGGGCGGTCAGGCTGCGTGACCACCCCAACCACCTGATATACCTCTGCCAGCCTCTGAAGAACAGGCAACGCAAATTCAGGCGATCCCATGAAAACAATGCGCAGTGTCATTGGCTAAAATTGTAACACATGGATTAATTTAAGGTCATTTTACAGTTGTACATTTTAAAAAAGTGAGTAAAATGATAACTATTCTTCACCAGATAACCATTTTCATTTCAGGAGGATTGCTATGGAATCACCGGCTCCGCAGATCGAATCAACCAGCGATGATCGTCTTTGGGTTTTGCTTGGATATATCTTTACACCCATTATCCCCATTGTCGTGCTTCTTCTAGAGGATAAGAAAAATCGCCCCTTCATCAAGGCTCACAACATGCAGGCATTAATCCTGGGCATTGTAGAATGGATCATCAACATTCTTCTCAGTTTCGTCGTGATTGGTTGCATTACCAGCGTATTGACGCTGATCCTGAACATCTACCTGGGGATTAAAGCCAACCGGGGTGAGGTGTTTGAAATCCCGGTCATTACAAAATTCGTTCGGCAACAGGGCTGGTAAGATCAAAAAAGCGGGATGAGGGGGGTTCCATAGATTTTCGTGAAATCGCGTCAGGCCGTCTCAACCCCAAGTTGGACGGCCTGGTTTCTTTTAACCCCGATGGATCAGCTGGGGGCCTGAAGGGGTATCCCGTACCTCCCAGCCAAGCCGGGTGAGCTGGGTACGAATGCGGTCCGCCTCTCCCCATTGGCCCTGTTTCCGAGCCTTTTCACGTTCTTGAACAAGAATTTCAACCTCATCTGGCAGAGGTCTCTTAGAAAAAGCCGCCGCAATCCGTTCCCTCTCTCGCGCAAGGGCCTCTTCCCAGACCTCCTTACCAATTCCCTCCTCTGGAGACACCAGCCCTTTGAAGTCTCCCATGACCTCCAGGGGAAAGGATTCGCCCTCCCCCCATGTCCATTCTTCTCCCTGGCGAAGAACATGGGCCGCACCCCTTCCCACAACGTGACAGACACCCTCATTCAAATCCATGATCACCGCGGTATGTTCATCAATCCCCAGGATAGCAATTTCTTCAGGGAGTTGCGTTTGTAGCAGCTTAAAACGTTCCATCCCCATAAAACAACGGCTGGTGTCCAGTTCAGCGCCTCCATCCGAATTGTTCCAGTGGGGAAAAACCACCAGCGAGAGACCATATACCCTCAAAAGATCAAGTCCGGGTTTCCAGTGAGGATCTTCTCCTACTTTATAAATTTCATATACCGGCAAAGCCAGCTTGCCAATGGCAATACTGGCCGCACTGGCAAAAACCAGGGCCGCACCGAGACGGTGCCGTGCAAGAATATATCTCCAGGCCAGACTGTCCTGCAATTGCCTTACCGTAAAGGTTGGGCTTCCTGGCCCGGCGAAAATGAGTTGACTTTCAAGAAGGGGAGATAGAATTTCGGGGTTATTTGTGCTGAAAGGCCCATCCTGTTTTCGTGCCGGGATACATACGACATTGGCCCGGTAATTCTGTAAACGAAGGGCCAGATAATCGGCTACTTTTCGAGCAACACCGGCAGCATTAAGTTCAAAACCCGCAGGGGTCTCCAGCACAGCCACTGTAAATCCCTGCCCCAGATTCCCGGCAATCGTTTCATAAACCTGACCAGCCGCGGAGGCTGTCTCGCCTGAGCCAATCAACACCACCAGACCCGGCTTCACCATACTTCCATAATAGCCGGGTTTTCTCTGATTTCAAGTATAAATAGATACTTCACAGACCAGAACGCTCAGAATTGAAATATCTTCTTTCCCATCTTCTTCAACCAGGCACGTTGCACCCGATAATCCGCCTGCCATAAGGCAACCAGGTTCCAAAAGGCACGGGAATGGTTGGGAATGAGAATATGGGCCAGCTCATGAAAAATAACATAACTCATGGCCGCCGGAGGAACCATCACCAGACGCCAGTTCAAACTGAGCGTTCCACTACTGGAATATGACCCCCAGCGCTTACGGGCGTTGGAAATACGGATGCGCGCAGGTTTCACCCCTGCACGTAAGCCAAGCCGATCAACCATCGGTATTAAAATCCGCCGTGCTTCGGTGAGATACCACTCCATCAGCACATCACGTGCCCGGGATTGGTCATTTTCGGGGAGAATGACGAACCCATGCCTAATTTTTACCGATTCAAGACTTTTTGAGAATGTCAGCGTATATTCCTTACCCAGATAGAGAAAGCTCTCTCCCGCCACAAACCGGGGAGGCAATTCCGCCTGCATAAGCTGGCGCATTTCTTCTCTATTTTGGGTGATCCAGGCCTCTTTTTGGGCTATCAAGGCCTCGATCGCTGCTTTGCTGGCATGCAGGGGAGCGCGAACCCACACCTCCCCATCCGGGCGAATCTCAATGGCGATCGTTTTCCTGCGTGAACGGATTAGCCGATATGAATCCATTACGGAAAATTATAGTGTAGAATCATCAGGGGATGGATCAAGAAACCAGAAACCAGATTAACCTTGAATTGGAGCATGGATGGGCCGCACACAAGCAGGGGCTTGAAGGACGGGCACGAGTCCATGCACGGAGAGCCGCTGGCATTGCCGCCCGCATATTCCTCCACACTCAGGGAAGTAACATCACCATAAGCGCATACGATGCCCTGCGCCAGGTAGCCGCATTATCTACAGTGTCTGCCCGTGTCCGTCAGGCCGCCCGGGCTCTTACCCTGCGGGTTGATGAAACCTTCCAGCTTCCAGCCCATCTTAACCTTTTAGAAGAAGCCCAAATCCTGATCGAAGAACTTCTCCCAGAATACTGAAAGGATTATAAAACGTCCATGGAAACCGAGATCATTGTTTATGGGACAACCTGGTGCGGAGATAGCCGTCGAGCTCGACGAATTCTTGACGAGAACCAAATCCCCTACCTGTGGGTGGATATTGACAGTGACTCTGAGGGAAGAAAATTCGTGGAACAGGTCAACAAAGGGTATCGAAGCGTTCCAACCATCGTCTTCCCCGATGGGACGATCCTGGTAGAACCTTCTTCGAGCGAATTGAAAGAAAAACTTGGGTTGTCCTGAAACAGGCCCTTTCTCAACGCATCTGACGGATAGCCCAGATCAGAAAAACGAGAGACGAAATTACCAGCACAATGAACAGGGGCAATTTCGAATCCGGGGTTGCCGGTTCAACCACAGGTCTGGGGGTCACGAGCCGATCGTGCAGACGATTGATAAATTCAGGGTCAGGATTCACCGGGCGCAGAGAACGCCTCAGATGTTGTTCAAGGCCTTGAATTTGATCCGGGGTCGATAGCGTCATTCCTCTTCTTCCTCATCCACTGGATAAGCTACAATTCCGATGGTACCGGGGCCAAGGTTTGCCGCCACCGGTATCGAAAGGTCCGTAATAATGGATTCCTTGACATTAAGCAAGTTGCGAATGCGCTCAAGCATTTGCTGAGCCGCCTGAGGATCAGCCGCGTGAACAATGGCAATATTAGCCGGGCGATTTCCAACCCTTTGCCGAACCGTTTCCAGCACCTGCTCCAGCGCTTTCTGGCGTGTGCGCACACGATCAGCCATTTCCAAAAGTCCGTCTTTCAAGATCACAATCGGTTTAACCTTCAGCAGTGAAGACAGCGCATTCTGAAACGCGTTAATCCTCCCGCTCAAATGCGCAAACTCCAGGGTATCCAGGGTGAAGATCACCGTAAGGCGAGTGCGAATTCTCTCCAAACGTTTTAAAATTTGTTCCGGAGTCTTGCCAGCTCTATCGAGAATACGGGCCTCTCGGCACATAAAACCAACAGCAGCTGACCCGGCCCCCGAATCGAACGGGAAAATACGGTATTCCTCTTTCAGCTCCTGAGCCGCGGCCTGAATGGTCGCCAGGGTGCCCGAAAGTTTTCCTGTCACATGCATGGAAAGGATCGTATCCCCTTTTTGTGCAATTCTCCGGTAAAAATCGACCACCTGCCCGGGAGAAGGTAACGATGTTTTAGGAATAATCCGGGTCTGCTTCACCAGATTATAAAAATCCATAAAGCTGAAGTTCTCCCCCTGCGTATAAATCTTTTCTCCAAAACTGACACGCAATGGGAGAATGTTAATCTGATACTCTTCCTGCCACCCCTCGGGCATATCGGTTGCCCCGTCAGTCACAATCCGCAACATGGTCTTTCACTCCTCTTCCAGCCCATTGATCTGATCTCGCAAGGTGAGGAGAGTGCGGTGATACAGGCTTTTAATGGCTCCCTCACTGCGCATCATGATCGCAGCAATTTCCGCATTCGACATCCCCTCAACAAACTTCAGGATCAACAATTGCTGGCGTTCTGCCGGGAGCCGGCGGATGACTTTGAGCAAATTCTCCAATTCCTGGTTGGTCACCAAAGTATGTTCCGGGAGCTCTGTACGAGTCGCCAGGGAAGGTTGATCTTCCAGAGGCACCTCATTTCGGCGGCTGTTATCACGATGCCAGTTAGCTACCAGATTGTGAGCAATGCGATAAAGCCAAGCCGAAAAAGGCACACCACGGTTATGATAATGGGCAATGTGGTTGAGCGCCCGATGAAATACCCGTGACGTCAGATCCTCAGCTTCGGTAGGGTTGCCTGTGCGGTAATATATATAATTGTAAATCCGATTGACGTAGCGTTCATACAACAGTGTGAACGCCTCGGTATCGCCTGCTGAAGCCCTTTCGATGATTTGATCTTCGGGAAGAGCTTCAAGATCAGGGGAAGATGGCTCTTCATCAGGGTTAACCCCATCATACACGTCAGGTTTCGCCAACGTTTACCTCAAGTCTTCAATGAGCCGGTCCGTTTTGGCCGCCATAATGAAGTCATTTTTGTGTAATCCACCAATTCCATACGTCCACCAGGTGATAGTTAGCCAACCATATTCAATCAGCAAGGTGGGATGGTGATCGTTCATCTCTGCTATTTCGGCAATCTGATTCGCCAGCTTGATTGCACCCATAAATCCCGGTGTTTTTACGCGTCTTTGCAAACGGAGCTCGCCCCTTTCTTCAACAAGATTCCATGCCCTGACCTGAGGAAGCAAAGGGTTTATTTCATCCATCGTGAGGGGCGGTATCTGCCCATGGCAAGGAACACACTTCATCAAGTGTAAATCTTGCATTCACTTCCCTCCAGCCGCCGGGAAACTTTCAGGAAACACTTCTTCGATGTGTTATTATAACCATGGAATGAACCCTGCTAAAAATTCTTCCTCTACTTTAACCTTAACCCCTGTTCCATGGGTACGGCGCGCCTTGCGTTCTATTTCGGCCCTGTTGCTGATGTTTTCTCTCATCCCGGCGGCGGCAACTTTACCTGCTGAGCAGATCCTTTTTCAACCCCAACCTTACCTCGATTCGCTCGAGAGCTCCGGCTGGTATTCCCAATATCCTCACCTGCTCATGGACCTGGTTCAAGGCTGGAGCGGCTGGTTGATTCCCGGATTGCTCCCGATGATACAGGCCCTCTTCCCGCCCAATCAGACACAGCAGATCATCCGCTTCATTTTCCCCGAGACCTGGGTACGCGATCAGACGGAGCAACTGGTTACCCATTTCTGGATTCTGGCCTTCTCCCCGACCCCCGGAGAAACATCCCTCACATTGGATTTTTTCCCTGTCAAAACCAGGCTTAGAGGTGAAGATGGACGAATCTTAATCCAGCAAGCCTTTCAGAACCTTCCCGTTTGCACCACCCAGGATTTGCTGACCATCGCCGGGCTTGCTCTTCAGGGAAAGCCCGCTTCACCCATCCAGTGCCGCCCGCCTGCGCTCCTGGAACCACTGGTCATTACCGGCCTTCAATCCACACTGCAGGCCTTTATCAATCAGCTTCCCGATAAGGCCGTTCTTACCAGAACCCGTCCGCTTCAGGATGAGAGCCAATCCACCCGTGGTCTGTTCCGATCAATCCGAAGCATCCTTCGGGGAAGTAGCTTTTCAGTGATCCTGTTTTTAATATCTGGTTTTTTCCTTGCCAGGCGCAACTTTGCCCACTGGATTGAGTGGGCCGGTTTTCCATTCTATATTGGCGGACTCCTTGGTGCAGTGTTAAGCGGCCTCGCAGGTACAGGCCTCCGCTGGCTCCTGGAGATGATCTCTCTCTGGCTTCCCGGTGCAGTTCAGGAAGTCTTTCTCTTCTTTGGCGGGGTAATGTACCGGGTAATGGAACAATTCCTCCTCTGGACCGCCGCAGTTGAGATTACCTGCGCTCTGACAGGACTGACGTTGATTTTAATCAGCCGTTCCCGGATTATTCGTCAGGCGGAATAAACCGCTTCTTCCATTCGTACAACCGGTTGATCGCCTCAATCGGCGTGAGAGAATTCACATCCAGCTTCCTCAGCTCTTCCAGCAACGGATTGGTCTCAGGGAAAAGAGCCATTTGCCGGGGAAGCTGAGGATCAATACGCACAGCTTTGCCTGAGGAAGATTCCAGTTGCTGAAGGATTTCATTCGCCCTCTGAACTACCGGACGAGGCATCCCCGCAAGCTGGGCAACATGAATCCCATAAGAACGGTCAGATCCACCCGGCACAATTTTATGTAAGAAAACCACCCGACCATCGGCTTCGCTGACCGCAACATTATAATTACGCACACCGGGAAGAAAATCACTGAGTTGAATCAATTCATGGTAATGCGTTGCAAACAGGGTATGCGCGCGAAGTGCAGGGTTGTTATGGATGAATTCGATCATCGCCCAGGCAATGGAAACCCCGTCATACGTGCTGGTTCCCCGACCGATCTCGTCAAGGATGAGAAGACTGCGAGGTGTGGCATGATTGAGAATGTTCGCGGCCTCAATCATCTCCACCATAAAAGTCGATTGCCCGGCATGAATTTCATCCTGGGCTCCAATCCGGGTAAAGATGCGGTCTACCACACCAATCCGGGCACTGGAAGCAGGCACAAAACTTCCCATCTGTGCCATAAGAACAATGAGCGCTACCTGGCGTAAAAAAGTACTCTTCCCGCTCATGTTGGGCCCGGTAATGATACGGATAATTTCACCAGGCTCAAAGACAGCATCGTTAGGCACAAACCGCTCCCCGCTCAACCGGCGTTCCACCACAGGATGACGTCCGTCGCGAATTTCCAGTACCCTGTCAGCGGTCACCTCAGGGCAGGTGTAATGGCCGAGTGCAGCCGCCTCGGCCAGAGAAGCCAGGGCATCCAGGTTTGCAAGCGCTCGGGCGGTGGATAAAAGGCTTTCTCTGGCAACCGCCAGACTGGAACATACTTCCCGAAACAGGCGTGCCTCAATTTCACGAATACGTTCCTCGGCATTGAGCACGAGAGCTTCGTATTCTTTCATTTCCGGGGTAATAAACCGCTCTGCGTTAACTAAAGTCTGTTTCCGGATGTAATTCGGCGGCGCGCTGGCGGCGTTCCCACGACTAATTTCAATATAATAGCCAAAAACTTTGTTGTACCCGACCTTGAGGGTTTTAATCCCCGTTCTTTCACGTTCTACGGCCTCCAGGTTGGCAATCCATTCACGTGCATGGGTAGAGGCATCAATCACAGCATCCAGCTCAGCTGAATACCCCGCACGTATCACTCCCGTGTTCTGCAGCGTGGCAGGCGGATCATCGCTCAGAGCCTTCTCCAGCAAATCAAGTTGTTCACCGCAGAGATGGAGTTCCAACAGAAATTCTTTTAGCGCGGAGGGAATCTCTGAGAAAAGATTCCCTACAGCGGGTAGCTGGCGTAAAATACTCCGAATGGCGACCAGGTCGCGGGGTAACGCATGCCCCGAGACCACCCGGTTGACCAGCCTTTCCAGATCACCAATGGGACGGAGTACGGCCCGCAACTCAGCTCGCAGAATGCCCTGTTCCAGAAAATACCCTACCGCAACCTGTCGTTTTCGGATCATTTCCAGGTCCAGCAGTGGCTTACTCACCCATTGACGGATGAGACGTTTCCCCATCGGGGTGAGAGTATAATCGAGCACCGAGAGCAGGCTGCCTTCTACCTGGCCATCACGGATGGTTTCTGTTAACTCCAGGTTTCGGCGGGTGGACGCATCCAGCACCATAAATTCACTCAGGTTATACGTGGAAAGCCCGGTAAGCAGTTTTAGCGCGGCAGGTTGGGTCTCTTGAAGGTATTGCACAATAGCACCAGCCGCACGAGCGGCTAACTGTTTCCCACGCAGACCAAACCCATCCAGAGTAGCTACTGCAAAATGGGTCATCAGGACTTCCTGACAACGGGCGGTCTCAAACCGCCAGGCAGGGAAGGGCGTCACATGGCCGGGAAGAGAATCGGAGAGATGAAGCGTTTCCGGCAGGAGTATTTCAGATGGGCTAAGGCGGATCAACTCTGCCCGCAAGGTAGACAGACTGGCATCGGTATCGATTTCGGTAGCTGAAAACTCGCCTGTGCTGATGTCCACATAGGCAATTCCTGCGCGGCTGTCCTGCACCACAACTCCCGTAAGGTAATTATTGCGGTCACCTTTCAGAAGCCCCGGTTCGATCAACGTGCCAGGTGTGACCACCCGAACCACTTCACGAGGAAACAACCCCTTTACAGGTTGATCTCCAACCTGTTCGCAGATAGCCACATGGTATCCCCGCTCGATCAGACGGGCCAGATAATTCTCCACCGCATGATAGGGAATACCGGCCATCGGCACACGTACTCCGCGAGCCACCGGGCGTGAAGTGAGCACAATATCCAGTTCACGCGAAGTTACTTCTGCGTCTTCATCGAAGGTCTCGTAAAAATCTCCCAGGCGAAAGAAGAGAATCGTCCCCGGGTACTGACGTTTGATCTCAAGGTATTGCTGGCGAATAGGGGTTACATCTTCACTCATCAAGGGGTATTGTATTCCAATTTTGCCTTCAGGGGAGGAAACCAATGGATGGATCACCGCATAAAAATATTTTTATCTAAAAATTTTCTCCCCGTTTTTCATTTGCCATTCCATCAAAAGAATTCTATAATAAGCTCACTATACCCAATTCCAGAAGGAGGAATGACCAATGGCAAGTGTAACGTACGATCATGTCACAAAAAAGTTCGGGGATTTTACCGCTCTGAACGACCTGGATATCCAAATTGAAGACAAGGAGTTCCTTGTGCTGGTTGGGCCTTCAGGCTGCGGTAAAACGACGGCTCTGCGATGCCTGGCAGGGCTGGAAGAGATCACGATGGGACGGATTTTAATTGGAAACCAGGTAGTCAACGATGTTCCTCCCAAGGATCGGGACATTGCTATGGTTTTCCAGTCCTACGCGCTCTACCCTCACATGACGGTCTTCGACAATATGGCATTCGGCCTTAAGCTCCGAAAAGTACCCAAGGACGAAATCAAGCGCCGCGTTGAAGAAGCCGCCCAGATCCTTGGTATCGAGAATCTTTTGAAGCGGAAACCACGCGAACTGTCCGGCGGTCAGCGCCAGCGTGTGGCAGTAGGAAGAGCCATCGTTCGCGAGCCAAAGGTCTTCCTCTTTGATGAGCCTCTCTCGAACCTGGATGCAAAACTCCGCGTGCAAACCCGGGCAGAGATCAGCAAACTCCACCAGCGCCTGCAGACCACCTTTATTTACGTGACCCACGATCAGGTAGAAGCCATGACTATGGCTACGCGCATCGCAGTCATGAACAAAGGCGTCCTCCAGCAGCTGGATACCCCCCAGAACCTCTATGATCGCCCCGCCAACCTCTTTGTCGCGGGCTTCATCGGTTCTCCTGCCATGAACTTCTTCCCGGCCAAACTCCGCCGCGGCGATGGTGCTCTCGTGGTTGAAGGCGGTGCCTTCTCGGTCAAGGTGCCAGAAAACAAGACTGGGGTTTATGCTCCTTACGTCGGGCGTGATGTCATTTTCGGTATTCGCCCGGAAGATATCCACAACCCCGTGTTCGCCCCTCCAGGAATTCATGCCGCTCCTGTCGAGGCCAAAGTTGACGTAACCGAATTGATGGGCAATGAAATTTTCCTCTACCTGGTAAACGGCAAAGATAATTTCGTCGCCCGGGTTGACCCACGCACACGCTTCCAGATCGGTGAGCAGGTTCAGGTCGTCTTCAACATGGACAACATGCACCTCTTCGATCCCGCCGCCGATTCTGAGAATCCGCCGGCTATCCGCTAAGAATCCTTTCACCGGGAACAGCACAACGCCCCGCAGAAGCGGGGCGTTGTCTTTCTTTGCATTACACCAATGAACTAGACAGAACGCTTCGGTAAGCGGGTCAACAGGAACCCACCCAGCAAAGTCAGTATTCCCATAAGGATGAAGGCATCTCGCCAGAATGGAAGCGGAAAAAGCCGAATCAACGAATCGGAATATCGGAAGAGCCAGGTATCTCCCACAAAAAAGAGCCGGTGAAACATGGTGAAAAGCCAGTTAAAACTAACCCCTACCCCCACCAGAATTAGAACAACCAGTCCGATCGTCCACCATCCTCCCCTCCCAAAGGCACGAAGCAAATCTGTCAGCCATCCGCGCCGCCAGGCCCACGCCAGTAAAATGAGGTAGATACTGGTTAAAATAGTCCACGCCGTTACCATGGATTGCACAAGCAATTTTACATCTCGCATGTGAGACAATTCACGTTCATTATAAAGCGGCGTACCATCCTGAAGACGCTGGTTAGCGAGGAATTCTATCCCGGCATCATTCAATAAGTAGTCAATAGAAACTCTGGACCAGTGCAAACGATCTTCCAGAGAAAAACCGTAAGGATCGGGTGGGAACCAGGGCATACGGTATTCAACCTGAGGATAAAACGGTGTAATCAATAAGCGAATGGCTGTCATCATAAGAAAGAACGGCACACTGAGCGAGATCAGGAAAAGCCCAAGTGAACGCAGCACGGTTTTCATTGCAGTACCTCCGCTTCTCCAGAGAGCAAGAAACGTACCACCATCGTATTGGTAATCCACTCAATCGGAGCCTGGTCATCAGTGAATACAACTCCCCCGGTGGGCGCAGGTTGGAGATTTTCAAGAACCACCTTGAGAGAGTACAGGATCAGGGGATGAACATCGCCTCGCCCAAGAAGATAGACCAGATTGGCATCCAGATTCGCCGGATCAGATGGTTGTATAGAAGCGTAGAGAATCGAGTTAAAGGTACCGGGCAGGTCAACCACATACACACTGGGGAATACGGTCAGCAGGGTAGCACTGAAGGCCTCAATCAATCGGCGATCACCGGGGGCGCGCCCCACATTGATTGTTACCACGCCATCATCAGTAAGGTGGTTGCGCACCTCCTGAAAAAACTCCCGGGTGGTGAGATGCCAGGGAATATAAGGCGGCCGATAAGCATCAATACTGATAACCTGATACCGTCGTGAACTGTGCGCCAGACCATAACGTCCATCTTGCACAATCACATTTAAATTGGGGAGGTTCATACCAAAATAATCACGACCCACCTGAACAATTTTGGGGTCAATTTCGAAACCATCAATAGTCAGGCTTCCGTAAGCAGCTGTGGCCTGCCGGGCAGTCGTTCCGGCCGCCAGCCCGATGATCGCCATGCTACGAAGAGTTTCAGGGTCATACGGAGCAGGATTAAAATAGGGGGCAGCCAGCACCTGTTCCCAGGGACCTGCATAAAACAATTGGGTAGGATGATACATCGAATGAATGCCCTGCCCCTCATTCAGGCGTAAATATCGGAAATCACCATCCTGGATGACCTGAATGTAGTTATAGGAAGACTCAGTTTCAAACATTAGCCCGGGTGTAGCCTTATCAAATCCTCGAACCCCAAGCACCGCCAGTAAAAGGATGATCATGGGCATCCAGAGGAGCGAAAGCACCGGCTTCCATCCACATGAGCGCCACAATAACCCGAGCGAAATGAACAGCATTAACCCACTGATCGATAGAAAAGTACGATACGTTCCCACTAGGGGAATAAGGATCAGACCGGGTAAAAATGTTCCAAGAAACGAACCCAGGGTAGAAACAGCGTAAATCTTCCCCGAAACACTTCCTGCCTGCCCCGGGTCTTGAATGGCCAGACGGATGGCAAAGGGAGATGCCATTCCCAGGAGAGTAACCGGTACCACAAAAAGCACCATAACCACAACAAAAGAACCCAGGAGCGCCCCCATTTGGAGCTGGTCAAACGCATTGGATGCCAGTCGTAACACCGGACGGGAGATTAACGGCACCAGGCCAATGGTAAACCCTCCCCATGCCAGAATATTAAGAAAAGTCCGTGGGTGTGGAGACCGGTCTGCCCAGCGCCCACCAAGCATATATCCGGCGGTAAGATAAATCAAAATTAAGCCGATGATCGAAGCATAGATTAAATTGCTGGTGCCAAAATGATTCTCCAGCAATCGAGAAGCTGCCAGTTCGGCAGCCAGGGTGGTCAACCCGGAGAAAAACACAGCGAGGTAAAGTTGCGATGTGCGCATGGAGAGATTATACCTGTGGAAACCAGCCTGACGGAATATATCAGAGTCCCTGTTTTGCCCGGAGCACATCAGAATAGCGCCAGTCTGCCAGCCAACGCAAAGGTGCCCTTCACCTATCTGTGCAGGTAGGAGTGAAATAAGGATGGACAGGTTAACGAGGGACAGAAATTTTTCTTCCGGTCAATTTGTGAATGGTATATTCTCCGGCAATATTGGTGTTTCTTTATCCAACAGCAAAGATATAGCCAGGATTACTGGCGATACCACCGAGAGCGGAGAAAATGGGAGAATAAATGTACTTATGAAGGCAAGAATAAAAACGGCTTGATTTTGCAAACGATCTACCTTTGCCAGGCTCACCAACAGCGTTTCCACTCAGCAGCGCAGTCGCCAGCAGTCAGCATCAGGCAGTGATCACAGGATTTTATAAACTAATCCAACAATACAAATTTTGACCCCCGGCCACTGCTTTTCTGGCTAAGGTCGCAATTTCTTTTATCAAAGAAATAATCTCCTCTTCTCTGCCACCATCAAGCAGCCATTCCTCGGTTGAAGCCCATAACCTACCCATTTCTTCAACCTGAGATCGATCGGCCTCCGCAAGCGCCCGCGTTAAAGCGTTTGGAACAAGAACTACCCAGGGGCCATCATCACTTGCCGATCTTACGATCATGTCACCAAGACTATTTAGATGGTCGTTGAATGAAGAACCATCCATGATGCACTGAAGCTGGACGAGTTTGACGACCTCAATTCTCCGCGCCCGGACAGATGGTAAAGATTGCGCAGGGCTCTGGCGTATATCGAGAGATTGGAGTTCTGGGGGTGTCGTTATGAACAAATCGCTTAATAATCCCATAGCATTTCTCCTTTATCAGGCTGGTTAGCCCTCACGTATTTGATCCGTTGATTCAGACAATGAAGGTACGGAATTTACGCCCATCTGTAAACCTGTGAGACTGCTACTCAGCTTGCCCAGTACCGCCCGCATATCATCCCTTGAATTATTCATCATTGTTATAGCCCTCGATAATCGCCCATCTATCTCTTCCTGTAAATGAGTAATACTTTCCTGGGCAGTCTGTAAATAGACTTCTAATTTCTGCAAATCTATACTCTGGCTACTTTTCAACGCGGTCTGAAAAACCAAAAGCAGATAAGGTACAAACATGCTGTAACTCACCAGAACCACATTGAGTTGAAAAGTCTCCGACAGGATCCCTGCACATAGATCATAAACTGCGTCTGGCACAACAGCAACGCCGAAATTTACAGTGATGCTGGGATCGAGGTATTTTCTTACTTCTTTTGCTTTTGCCAAAACTGCATTTTCAATATCTTTCTTTAGCTTCTGTTTTTCCTGAGTATCATCAGAATTGATAAATTGCTCCAGCAAATTCGTAGCCGCCCATTTGCTGTCAATCGGCATAATCAAATTATTGGGTAATCGCAGTGCAAATTCGACCGATTTTCCACCAATTCTAAAATCTCGGACCTGCCATTCGACTGGAAGTTTGGAAAAAACCACTTCAAGAACATTTTCACCTGCTAAACCTTTCGTTTGTGTGCCTGCAATAATGGTTTCCAGCCTGCGAATCGAATCTGCAGTTTGGCGCTCAATTTCTTGTTTTGATTTTAGATGAGCATGAAGTTCTTTTAAATCATTTTTAGTGCTCGATAATTCATTCCTCATTGCCCCTGTTGCTTCGGATAGACTTGCTGTGAGCGCTTTGAGTTCTGAAATGGATGATAAGGCACTTGTCGCCAACCTTCCTATCCCCTGATTCGATAGGGATTGATTTTGTTCAACTGAAACGATTCTCTCTGTCAACCCCCGAATTTCCGATTGCATGGCATTTACTGCTTGCGTAATTGGCTCAACATGAGATAATTTCTCTCCCAGAACAGCAATCTGGGAAACAAGTTCCGATGAGTCGCTTTTCTTCCCCTGAAGTTTTTTCAGTTGAAAGAACATCACAACCATAAAGAAAATCAGGGAGAACAAAACCAACAGAAGGACAATCCCTGCAAAGAGTGTGATGATTTCTACGGAAATATTTGCCATCTTATTCCCTTATCCATTCTGCAGAATGACCCGCCTCACAGCATGCGTTAACATCACCTGGGCAGGTGTGAAAGAAGCTCCGAGAGCAGGAAAAAGCCCGAAGCGAGGAAAATGCCTGTAAGCCGCGCAGAATCTTACTTACAGTCGGCTGCACGCTTTGTTGGGCAGCGTTTCGCCAAAAGGCCTTACTCGATTTATCGCATAACGCCAGCATTTTATTTTGAAATCCTGCTCAGGCATACGGTTATTGAGTATCATGAATGCTTAATTTACTGACCTCAAAGCCCCATAACCTGCTGGAACGATAAAGAACATCTTTCAATTGATCTTCCAGCCAATCACGTCGTTGCATTAACTCATCCCTGCTTTTGCTTTTTACGATATCGGTTATCTCTATTTCAATGACTCTGGATAGAGCATTTTCCAGGTTGGGCACATTTATCACGTATTTCTCTGGATCAGTCACTTTTCCTTCGACAGTCACTGCCTGGGAAATCATCTGATTATCTGATGTGAGCAAATTACCATATTTGTAGTGGAAGGTTGGCTGCAAATCAACCCAAATGGCATAATCAATCATGGGAATAAGGGTCACGATTCCTGGACCTCGACTCCCCAGGATCTTCCCGAACCTCATAATCACAACTCGTTTGCTTTCGGGTACGATTTTGGTGGAAAACCTAACAAAAGCAGTGGACAAGAAAAACAATACCAGGCCAATAACAACCATTGCTTTAATCAAGATGTCGGTGGAAATGGATGACATATTAATTCTTTTCTTTCCTCGGACAAAGCTGCTCAACAGTTTGCTTTAGCTACACGCAAAATGGGCGCAACCGGCGGAGCGCCTCGGGTGCAGGCCGTTTTTTAGCCGCGTGATATTCTAGAGACATTCCGCCTCCTCTGCTTGAATTCTGGTCGCACAGGTAATGCCCATCTTCTCCATGTCCTTGATAAGACGGAACGGATCAACCAGGTGTCCCATCATCCAGAGGCCGGGCTTTCTGGCGATACCATCCAGGTACTGTAACAAGGTTGCAACGACCGGGATGGCGGTTAGTTCATATCCGTCGGGATGGGCAACGCTTGACCGTACCGTAACCGGTCGCCCATCTTTCAGACCAGCAGCCTGAACCTGAAGTTCAACCCGATAGGGCGGTTTGTGAAAGGTACCCATTCCCCACCACAAGAATTTCCCGATGGAACGTACGGCCTGCGGCGCTATCTTAAGCCAGGCCCAGGTGATCGGCATGATCACCCAATCCAACAGCCAATGCATTTCTGAAATGTAAAACCCGGTCTCACGCAGTGAGGGGAACAGGGAAGGCAAAGTGCGCAACTCTTCCAAAAACATGGAATAACAGCGTCGGCGTCCAATATCACCGCCAAAATCGAATGTACGCATTTCGTATGAATTGAGCTTCGTCCACGAGCCATTTTTAAAGACCTGTCCGTTATATTCTCTGAAACTCTCAACCACCTCATCCACAGCTTCGGAATACGGCAAGCCTTTGCCCATATTCAGATAGCCCAACGTAATGGCGCTCTCAACGCGATCCAGATGAGAGGCGGCATAACGCACCAGCGCGGAGGGTAAACCGGGATGAAAGCCAGCTTCGGTAATGAAACAAAGGCTGGCCCGTTCAATTTCATGCGCCAGTGATTGCAACAACGCAAATTTCTGAGCGCCGAGTTGCACATCCAGATAGTCCAAACCCATACTCAGAGAGGTTCGAATGACATTTTCGGCGTACGCAGTGGTAGGAGCAGCGACCACCACCATCATCTGATCTGCAAACGCCTGGCACAACGAATCTGTTTGCGACGCATCAGCGTAGATCGCTTTGACACGATCGTCAGAATATTGCTGATTGAGTTCATCGGCCAGGGCTTGCGCCCTGTCGAGGTGCCGCGCCGCAACAGTGATATCCGCTTTGGAGTTCTCTACCAGATGCTTAACAATCAACCTTCCCGTATATCCTGTGCCACCCAGGACCAGGATTTTTGACATGTTTTATTCCCTCTCCCTCTCTTTAGCGATTAATAACTATACGGATTCCCCTGATGCGGGGCATGCTTCCGTAAAACAGGCCGGGAAAAGCAGATAATGCTGCAATGACGCCTGGTTATTTCTATCCTCCCTTTTTAATCGATCTTGCATTGATTCTATATCCAGACAATCAAAATGAAACCATTGTATGCATGAACGACAGGACTTCCTAAAGAAATGAGAGCTAGGGCTTCAGCAAAACGAGCAGCAAAGAAGCGTCTGGCACGGGGAAGGTAACGAAACATCAGTCTGCCCAGGAGAATGCCCGACACCAGATTGTTGATACAAGCCATTGCCTGTCCCATCCTTTCTTTAGTCATCCATGCGTGGTCTTCTAACATGGTGATATCTCGACGATAGTGAAGCCCGTTTTCAATGCCCCAAAAGGCACAGGTCATCTACGAAGTAACCTTGGGACGATGTCTTGCCTGCACAGGCTGGTTATTCCATACACGACCTGTTTCTGTACCTTGCCTTTGCGGGTGGACGTAAAACGACGCTCCAGCAATGTCCCACGGAATACTTCGCCATCTATCCTCACCAGCCCTTGTTTGCTAATGGATTTCTTCCCGCTCAGATAGACCTGTTAGATGCGCTCCAACTTTCCCACCCACCACCTCTGCCAGAATGCGCCAATAGGGGCTGTGATGCGGCATGTTTCTCCTTTTCAACCTTAGCCATTCCACCAGCATCGTCGTGCGATGTTTGGCCCTTCCGGCAATCTCACCGGGACGATCTTCTCCATGCATCTTCGCCAGTACGGACAGCAAAAGCACCGGCACGAGCGGATACCACCCCCTTTGGATTCCCTGTGTCCTGCAGACCTTGAAAATGCGCATTCAGGTTCTCAACATCAAACACAATCCCTGCTTTTGTGCCACACGTCATAGCAACAATTCCTCGGTGTCTGTCCCAACCACCCCGAAGAAGGCCATTTTTAATCACCTATTTCCTACTTTAAGATAGCCCCGACTCCTTTTCAGCGTAACTTGACAAAACATGTCATTATGAGTAGTATAGCTACCAGGCGATGAAGCTCGCTTTTTTTAATTGATCTGCCGGTTTTACGGATGATAGCTTCTGTCAGCGGAAACAAACCGTTGGTAGAAGCTTTTTTAGTCAACTTCACCAACAAAGAAGCGGGACAAAATGATAGAGAAACAAAACTACTCCAACAAGAATGATAAAAGCCTGGCACTTAATTTGATACTTCTTCTGGGTTTGGTCAGTGCTTTAGGAGACATTACTTATGAAACAGGCCGAAGCATTAGTGGGCCCTACCTGGCATTTCTGGGTGCAAGTGTTGCGGTGATTGGTTTTGTCTCTGGCCTGGGAGAATTTCTTGGATACGCATTGCGATTGGTTTCAGGCTATCTGATCGACCGTACACAGTCTTATTGGCTTGCCACATTTATTGGATATGGCTTGCTCCTGAGTGTTCCATTGCTTGCTTATACAAACCGCTGGGAATGGGCTGTCCTTCTTCTACTTTTAGAACGCATTGGCAAAGCAATACGCACGCCAGCAAGAGATACAATCCTGTCGCATGCCACACACAAGGTTGGCCGTGGATGGGGATTTGCCATTCATGAGGCGTTAGATCAGATTGGAGCAGTGGCTGGACCACTAATTTTTATGGTAGCTTTTTTACAGCGGGAAAATTATCACGATGGTTTCCGGCTCCTGTGGATTTCAGCTTTTCTAACCATACTGGCACTTTTTGTAGCCCGAATACTTGTACCTGCACCGGAGAAACTTGAAAACCAGCCTGGCAGAATTTCAACAAAATCCACAGCACAAAAACAGCGTCTCCCCAGCATTTTTTGGATCTATGGTTTGTTTACCTTTATGAGTGTGGCTGGATTTACTAATTTTCAAATCATCTCCTACCATTTGGTAAATCAGTCTGTGGTTCCGGTCTCACAAATTCCATTTTTTTATGCAGTTGCTATGGGGGTTGATGCATTAGCCGCTCTGGTAGTGGGTAAAATATACGACAAAATTGGTTTTTTATCTCTCGTCATGATTCCCCTTGTAACACTCCCAATTCCCTTCCTGGTTTTTTCACACCTATATTTGCTGGCAAGTGGAGGAATCATTTTGTGGGGAATAGTTATGGCCGTTCATGAAACAATCATTCGTGCAGCCATTGCTGACCTTATCCCGACTGAAAGGCGAGCCTTTGCTTATGGCATTTTTAATACAATTTACGGAGCAGCTTATTTGCTTAGCGGGGTCGTTGTGGGAATATTGTACGACATATCAACCATATGGATCTTTACCTATGTAGTAATGATCGAGATTGCCGCTCTGTTTGTATTAATATTCTTTAGAAAAAACGCGCGGGTTGCTACCTAATCCATTAAAGGCAACACTGCCATACATCGTCGCATGGCTTCAAAGCATCTGTGAAATGCTTCATCAGCCGAATAGGGAAATTTTAATGTGATACTCTGAACTTTCCCTGATTCCACTACACTCAACTCCATGTATGAGTTCAAAATGGAGCCCGTATAAGATAATGTTGCGATTTGTGTAAGAGGAATACTTAATGTAATAGATTGATGTAAATCAGAATCCGAAACTACCAGGAGCCTGGAACCAGTTATAACCATGACTTGATCAAACCCCCTCTCTTCAAACCAGGCTGGCCATAATGCCCATGCATAAATTTTTTCTTCAGGTAATAGCATGGATGATATAGCATCTACGAAATGCTGATAATTTATTTTTTGACCATCATTACTGGCCGGATCAATTAAGGGGGGTAATTCTGATGGAACAGGTAAGGTGGAGCACTGTAAAGCTCGCGGGTTGATATTTGAAGGAGCAAACATTTTCAAGAAGCCCATCAATTCATCTATCTCTGCCCGAGTATATATAGGCGATTCCCATTCCAGGAAAGAATAACCATTCTTTGCTCGCCACGTAAACTTGAGAAGGATCGCTTCATCTGAAACCGTTTCGACTGACGCATCGATTAAACGTTCCAGCACTCCCAATTGGGCTTTAAAACCATATCGCACACCACTATCTCCTAATGGAACCAGTTCAACAAGTTGGATCAAGCGCTGAGTTGTTAGAATAAGCACGCCCTCCTGAAGTTTCTCACGGCCTAACCATGAGCGAGTACGATGGCTGTATGTAGCTGGGCGGCGAACTGCATACAGGATTCTTTCATCTTTATCCAAATACTCACTCACATAGTGCTGAATATGATACGGGAGTTGAAAGAACGTGTATTCAGCTGCAGTATAATGTTCCGCTTCAGTGAAACTTGTAACCGGCTTTTTGGAATCAACCGGTTTCCAGGCAGGCTGTGAATGCCCACCTTCATTGTTCTTAATTCTAGCTAACCGGTATTTTTTTTGCGCTTTTTTAATCCAGGGTTCAAGTTCGTCTGCTTTTATCCAATGTAAATCTGCTATTGAGGACGTCTTTAATCGTTGATCAATTGCACTTCGCCAAGAGTCTTCCAGATCCAAAACTGATGTAATTGCGGCAAACCGTTCATCCACATCGGATACTGCCAGGAGGTATGGATCGGTACCATCTGTTTGGACACCACCTAATAATCGGGCAGGGATTTGTGTTCTTGGCGGATGGGAGATTTCCCCAATTAAAATTACTTTTAGAGGATCTCCCTCCGAGGTCATAGTGTTTGGTAGGATTCCAATATCAAAAGGTAACATTACTTCGGGATAGAGAATTTGTTTAAGCCGTAAAACACCATGTTCACCAGGCTTGTATTCTCCCGTCGCGCGTCCAGATTGGACAATCTCAATTTCAATCGTTAATTTATCCATAGGTTATTTCCTAAAAATGGTATAAACAGACATATAAGTTTTTTACAATCTCTGCACGGGCATTATGAAATAAAAAAAACCTCCACTGAATATGCACTCAGTAGAGGCTATCAGTCATACAAGACAATTTCGGCGAGCCTCATCGCTCCTTTTGTTAATTTTATCACGAAGTCAAAAAACAGGTAAATAGTTTTAAAGAAAAGAATCTGTCGCATCAGTGGTGGGTAACTTTCTAACCATCAGCCATGGCAAATCAAAAGATCATCACACCGACACATTTGCTGTTTTTTTCTTATTTTCACCAAAAATTTCCACTCATTCGACAAGCACAAGAGATGAGAAAGTAGCTATAAACAGGGGTAAATAGAATGCTCGAATGTCCCAAATGTCACCGAACGGAACGTCAAAATCGGGGTGGAAAAACAGAGAGCGGTAGCCAACGTTATCGCTGTCTGTTTTGTTAAAAAGGACACGCCCATTCCAGACCCCGGGCCTATGCCGAGGAAGTGCATCGTAAAACCCAGCTTAGATCGATGCCCCGTTTCCCCTCCCAGGCTTTGATAGGTCTCCCTCTGATATAGGAGTGTATTTATAAAGACGTGCTTCCCGGGGAGTACTTAGCTTCTGCGATACTTAGCATACCAACAGATATATTGATCTCCGAGATCCTGGCGGTTCAGGTAAATGCCACAGCATTCCAAGTTTGCTCTCTTTTCAAAATCTATCCACTTTGGAACAGTTACAATAAATTCTACATCAAGAGTACAACACATCTCAAAGGAGCGGCTACTGTCAATCATCGATACATGCACAGTAATTTATTGGCCTTGCAAATATTAGGCCTGAAATTCTATCCCCTTATCAAACAATTTGTTTTAAACTCGTTAAAGGGCTCATTGAAACCAATCTATTGAGCTGGCGAATCATGTTTTGAGAGGAAACCTTGTCCATTCTAGAGGATTTAATCGTTCAATCGCGCTCCAATGATCCTCAGGTTGCAATACCAGCACTGGAAAAGCTAGCGTATTACAAAGAAGATCCAGCCCTCCAGGCAATAGAAGAAGCATTGCGATCTGACAGCCCGGAGATTCAGCAAGCCGCGCTCCGAGCGATTGGAGTTCAGGCAGACCCTCGCCTCTTCCACCCGCTCATTAACTTTATTTCGTCCACCCAGATCCCATCACTGCGTGGAGAAGGTATTCGCACTCTGGCAAAATTTACCGGCAGTTTCTGGGACGAACAAATTGCCGCCTGTATTGCTGCTCTACCCGTCCATCAAGAATACGATCATGAGATTGAACGATTAATCCACGTTATCGGCGAAAAAGCAATTCCATCTCTGGAACCATACTTGTTCAGCGAGAATGAAAATATGATTCGGCGCACGCTGAATCTGCTGGTAACCACAGGTGAGTTAGGAATCTTTACACTCATTTCACATGCACAGGATATTCCTCCCAGGTTGATGGCGCCCCTTGCCATGGCACTGGCGCAGAGCGGAAATCAAAACGCTATTGGCTTCCTGGTTCAGCAATCCGGAAGCAAAGATCATCACATCCGCACGGCTGCACTTCATGGTCTGAAAGCCGTGGACTCGCCAGAGGTATTTGATATCATGTGCCGTGCGTTAACCGACCCTTACCCGCTATCTCGCCTGGATGCCGCCATATATCTCGCGGCACACCCCGACAAACGCGCCTTGCCATACATTCAAGAATACTTGAACCAGCGGTTTCGTGACCCCATGGATTCAACTACACGTCTGTTTTGCCAGGATGCGCTGCAAAAAATCCAAGATCAATCCACCCCCCTTCAAGAATTGAGAAAGAGGCTTTTTACAGGGAACAAAGCCCAAATTAGAACGGCGCTGGATACGCTAAGAGACCGATTGGATGTTTCTTCTATCCCATTTTTGCTGAATTGCCTGGCGCTATTAGAAGGTCAAGACGATATTCTGGAGGATGCAATTTTCTACGCCTTCATTGACCTGAATGCCGTCGAGGTCGTTGATTTAATTATGAACTGGGAAGATGATTATTTTTGGAAGCCTTTTCTTGAAAATGAGGCATGCATGGTGTGTTTTGGGTTGCTGGGGCATCCCGCAGCATTACCATTGGTTGAAAAAATAGCCGGCGAGGAGATATTAAACCCCTCCGGTTTCCATCAAGACATTATCTCCGCTCGTGAGGCATTAAAGAACATCCAGCAAAACAGAGAACTTTTAATCCGCCTCTGGTATGCCACCCCCGATGATCTATCTCTCTCGTTATCCCTTGCCCGGCTGGGTGATCCACGTGGAATCAATGATCTGATTCGTGCCTATTCCACTTTAACTCGAGGCATGCGGCTTCTGGTCATTCGCGCTCTGGGACAGCGTGCCTTTCGCGCCTATGAACCATTTTTGCTTGAACGATTGGTAGAAGAAGACCGGGAGATCGTTCGGCAGGCTGTACTATCCCTGGGGTATATGGGACTGGAACACCCTCCTGCAGCATTGCAGGCGATTTTACTGGATCGAGATGAAGAATTGCGAACCGCGGGCCTTTTTTCACTGGCTGAAATCCACAATCCAGAAAGCCTTTCCCTGATCCTGCACATGCTCTCAGACCCCAGCGAACAGGTTCGTGCGGTCGCCGTTCAATCCTTGCGCCGTTTTCGAAAGGTAGATCCCGGTCAGATCATCCCAGCCTTGATCAAAGCCACGGCAGATCCATCAGAATGGGTTCGTTTAGAGGCTGCACGATTGTTAAATAAAATGAGTGTAAAAGTGCCAACAGACGTGCTTGAGCAACTGCTTGTGGATGAAAATGAAAATACTCGCTATTATGCCGTCCGTCTTTACGGATTTAATCAGGATGAACGTCTTTATGATGCCCTAAAGCAAACCGTCAAAATGCGCGGCCGCGCCATGCGTCAGGCCAGAGAGCGTGTTTACCAGATCGAATATGTCCGCAAGAAGAGACTGGGGATTGACCCCGATCTGGAGGAATAAAGTAGCGCTCATCTATTAAAACAGGTCTCGGCCCGGAGCGATTCTCAACTGCAGTGTCCTTTGAAGTTAAGCACGGATAGTACTTACCTATCATGGCAGAGCACCCGGGGTGCGCAGTGGAGGCAGACCTGGCCCCTGGAAGCCTTTTTCACAGCGGGCTATCCTTCCTCAAATTCAAATCCCTTAAATTTCAGAGTGTTACAATTTTCATTGATCACCCGAACCTTGTCCTCCGGGATACCGTCAGGAACTTCCACATCGATTTCGAGAACAATTTTCGCTTTTGCACCAACCAGACTGGTGAGGTGAGTCAGTACTTCATCCGAAATCCGGCCTGCATCTCGGCCAAGACGGGTAGCGTCCAGTTCCACTGTGCCGCGGAATCGGCGAAAAACTCCTTCTTTCTTTGTACCTACAACATCAAGCAACGAAGTGGTTCCCCCGGTGTTTGGCTCGCTCCCCCCATTGGTTGGCGGTTGACTTCCGAGAGGATAGGGTATCGAAGTATCTGAAAAACTCAATGGAATTTGTAATAATTTCATATCTTCAACCGATATCCCACCCCCGGTTCAGTGTGAATATAAGTAGGTCTGGAAGAGTTCGGTTCTAGCTTATGCCTTAGATTGCTTACATTTACACGTAGAATATGTAGGTCATTATAGCCTTCTCCCCAAACCTGTTTCAATAATTGACGATTGGTAATGACTTTCCCAGCATTAATGACCAATAATCGTAAAATATCATATTCGGTCGGTGTGAGTTGAATCTCAACACTATTCACTGTTACCAAACGATGAGCAAGATCAACCACCAACCCACCGATGGAAAAAATCGGTTCCGAAATACTACTGCTCTGACGACGCAATACAGATCTTATTCTAGCTAATAACTCACCCATACCAAAAGGTTTTGTTAAATAATCATCTGCACCAGCATCCAAAGCTGAAATTTTATCATTCTCCTGTTCACGAACAGACAGAATGATGATGGGAACTTTCGACCACTCTCGTGTACGTCTGGTAACTTCGATGCCATCAATATCAGGCAATCCCAAGTCCAGAATCACAATATCTGGTCGATTTATTGTAATTGCTTGCAAAGCAGTTTCCCCATTGCTGGCTTCACTGACAACAAATCCTTGCCCGTTTAAAGCAACCCGTAAAAATCGACGGATAGCAATTTCATCATCGACCACTAATACTTTCAAACCCAAAAGGGTCATGGCTCGTTTCCTTTTGGAAAAGTAATTGTGATTAGCGTTCCTCCACCTTCACGGTTTGCTGCACTTATCTTTCCTCCAATAGTTTCAACAATTCCCTTACAAATGGCTAATCCTAAACCCGTTCCGCTGACATTTTCAGGTCGGGATACACGATAAAACTTGTCAAAAACTCGTTCCAAGTCTTCATTGGGAATTCCGATTCCCCGGTCACTGATACGGATGGTGATCTCCTTATCAGTTTGGAAAACATCTATATCAATTTGAGTGTCCTTTGGCGAGTACTTTATTGCATTATCTAACACGTTAACCAGCACTTGCTCAACCAAGACAAAATCTAACATGACCATCGGCAGTTCCTCCGGGAGGGTCACCACGATGGGTTTCTTACCAAGACGATCTTCAAGTTGATCCAGCGCAGATCCGATCACATCCTGAATATCGCAAGGTTCAAGCTTGAGATGGATAGCGTTGGCTTCAAGTCGGGTCATATTTAATAAATTTCCTACTAACCGGTTAAGACGCTCCGCCTCATTATAAGCTGTTTCAAGCAAATTACTGCGATCTTCTTCGTTAATACTCAAGGACTGCTGCTTAATGCCCCCGTGATACTAACCAATGGGGTACGTAAGTCATGGGAAATTGAGTTGAGTAAAGCAGTTTGAAGTATTTCTGTAGCTTGAAGTAATTCTGCTTTGCGTGATTGTTCTACCAGGTTTGCTTGTTCAACTGCAAGAGCTGCCTGATTCACAAACGCATTAAATGTTTGCCGCAAGTCTGGTGAAAGTAATTTTTCACCTTCTTTGGGATGAATCCCAAGCACTCCAATTCGTCCTCGGGCAGTTTTTAAAGGTTGGCATCTCAACGAAGCTGCAGGTAATGTGGCTGTTCCGAGACCTGCGGGCTGGTTGTGATCAAAAGACCATGTCGCTACTGCTATCTCATTGGCATCAGGGGTATATCCAGCTGTTGTTGCATACATTTTTAACTTATTATTTTCTGGCAAAAAAATCACTGCATCGCATCCAAACACATGACTGATATGGTTGATTATTATCTCTGTCACTTGATGAAGGTCGGTGGCAGAAGTTAAGTCACGTCCCAAGGCATACAAAGCTGATGTTTGTGATTCACGTTGAATTGCCGCCTCAGCTTGTTCTTGAGTTCGCGCCGTGAGAGTACTTACTACCAGACTTACAAGTAATAATCCTATAAAGGTAATGAAGTATTGGGTGTCAGTAACCTCAAATGTCAAGTAAGGAGGAACGAGGAAAAAATCAAAAGACAAAACGCCCAAAAAAGAAGTTAATAATGCTGGTCCACGTCCAAGGTAAACAGCTGCTGCTACTGTGGTAACCAGGTAGAGCATCACAAGATTTACAGGTTCCAGCCTGGTATGGATCAGTTTCCCAATAATAGTTGCGAGAACTACCAATCCAAACGCGATTAAATATCTCCAATATGGCAGGTGAGGACGAATAACATCGGCGATTTTTGATGGATTTATGTCTGGTTGTTCGTTAATCACATAAATATCAATGTCACCGCTGGCATAAATCAATTGATCAACAATCGACCCTGATAGTAATTCCATCCAATGAGGATGTATAGGTTTACCCACCACAATTTTTGTGACATTATGCTTTTTTGCATAAGCGAGCACCGCTTCAGGAATTGAACGTCCAGTTAATATTCGTGTACGCGCTCCAAGTTCTTCAGCAAGCTGCATTGTTTTAGCTACACGCTCAATTTTTCCTGGATTCATTTCTGGCTTCGAAGTCAGATTCACATGCACTGCAAACCATTCTGCGTTAAGTTCGTCTGATAATCGGCGTGTGGTACGGACTAATTTTTCAGAGAGCGGGCTGGAACTGATACAAACCAATAACCGTTCAGTTGCCGGCCACGGGCCCTCGATTGCTCGAGTCCGCATGTAATTACGCATCTGTGTATCCACGCGTTCAGCAGCGCGCCGTAGAGACATTTCTCGCAAAGCAGAAAGATTCCCCTTGCGGAAAAATTTTTCTATCGCCCTTTTAGCCTGATCTGGAACGTAAACTTTTCCTTCGTTAAGCCGGATGATTAGTTCATCTGGTGGGAGGTCTATAACTTCGATTTCTGATGCTTCATCCAACACCCGATCTGGTACAGTTTCACGAACTACAACACCTGTGACTCGTGCCACAATATCGTTCAAGCTTTCAAGATGTTGTACATTCAATGTAGTGTAAACATCAATCCCGGCCTCTAGAATATCATCAACGTCTAGATATCGTTTGGGATGCCGGGACCCTGGTGCATTGGTATGTGCCAATTCATCAATTAAAACCAATTGTGGATGACGATTGATTACTGCGTCCACGTCTAATTCAGGCAACGTTATATCATGGTATTCAATTTGCCTTCGTGGAATAATTTCTAAGCCATCGACTATGGCTTGTGTATCCGCACGCTCATGGGTTTCGATATACCCGATCACCACATCTACACCTTGTTGTCGCCGTTGATGCGCAGCCTCAAGCATCGCATAAGTCTTCCCGACTCCTGCGGCATACCCCAGGAATATTTTTAACTTGCCACGGGTGGGTTCTTCAGCCTTGATATTTTTTAATAGTTCATCAGGATCTGGTCGTGATTTCATTATTTTATTTTTATACCATCGAGTGCAAGATTTATGAGTAAAACATTCACACGAGGTTCACCCAATATTCCGAATTGACGAGTTTCAGTATATTGATCCACCAGGGATAATAATGTTGACTCATCCAAACCACGCTCTCGAGCTATTCTTGGAACTTGATAATAAGCTGCTGATACGCTGATATTTGGATCCAAACCCGAAGCAGACGAGGTTACGAGATCAATAGGGATCAGATTCTCATTATTTGGATCGAAGGTTTTGAGTAGTTTTATCCGTTCTTCAACCTTTTTGACCAATTCCTTTGATAAAGGTCCGAGATTGGAACCCGCTGAACCGGTTAATGAAGCTTGATCATATGCATTATATGGATGTACAGAAGTAGCTGAAGGTCTACCCCCAAAATATTGTGGTCCAGAAAAGTCTTGCCCAATCAGTTCCGAACCCACCACCTGCCCGTTGACGCTAATAAGACTCCCATTTGCTTGGTAAGGGAATAACAATTGTGCAAAACCAGTAACGGTTAAGGGATAAAAAACACCTGTAATCAATACCAATAAAGTAAAAACACCAAATAGTGGACGAAGTTGAATTTTCATGAACCCAATACTCCAGACGAATAAGTCACAATCCATACAATGGAAACTAGAAACAACCACGGGTGATAAATTGTCGGAATTCTAAAAATTGAAGGTGCAAATCCGACTACTATCACTGCCAATGTTGATAAAATTTTTACAACTTTGATCAATCGTTGTTTTTTCGTCTTATTACTCCTAGACCAAACCTAATAGAGATAAAAGCAAGTCGATCAATTTAATGCCTATGAATGGAGCCACCAAACCACCCACACCATAAATAAGTAAGTTATCCCTAAGTAGATTGGCCGCTGACTTAGGATGGTATGGAACGCCTTTAAGTGCCAAAGGGATAAGAATGATGATGATAAGCGCATTAAAAATAACTGCCGAAAGGATAGCACTCTCAGGAGAGGTCAACTTCATAAAATTTAACTTTTCAAGGATAGGATAAGTCGAAGCGAATGCCGCTGGAATGATGGCAAAGTATTTACTGACATCATTGGCAATGCTAAAAGTAGTCAAAGCCCCGCGGGTCATCAATAGCTGTTTGCCGATTTCAACAATTTCGATAAGTTTTGTGGGATTGCTGTCGAGATCGATCATATTTGCTGCTTCACGCGCCGGTTGCGTTCCGGTATTCATTGCCACAGCCACATCTGCCTGGGCGAGCGCAGGAGCATCATTTGTCCCATCCCCGGTCATCGCCACAAGCCGTCCACCCGCCTGGTATTCCCGGATCAATTTGAGCTTGGTTTCTGGAGTAGATTGAGCAAGAAAATCATCCACACCAGCTTCAGCTGCTATTGCTGCTGCTGTGAGAGAATTATCGCCTGTAATCATGACTGTTTTGATGCCCATTTTCCGTAGTTGCGCAAATCTCTCCTTGATGCCCCCTTTGACAATATCTTTCAGATGGATCACTCCCAGAGCTTTACCATTTTTGGATACTACCAGTGGCGTTCCACCATTATTTGCAATGTCCTCAATTGTTGGGAGTAGATTTTCAGGAATTCTGTTTCCATTCCCTTCTATTAATGCAATCATGGTATCCGGCGCACCTTTGCGAATTTGTGTGCCATTAAAATCAACACCCGAAATACGAGTTTGCGCTGTAAATGGGATAAAATGCATTCCTCCTGGTGCTTTCTCGCTTGCACCAATCGTCTGCCCACGTAACCCAAACATTTCTTTTGCTAGAACTACAATTGAACGTCCTTCAGGTGTTTCATCCACCAATGATGCTAATTGTGCAGCTTCAGCTAACTCTTCAATTCTGACACCATTGACTGGAATGAATGCCACTGCCTGACGATTACCAAGAGTTATGGTACCGGTTTTGTCCAACATCAATACATCTACATCGCCGGCAGCTTCAACCGCACGACCTGACATAGCAATCACATTGCGCTGAATCAAACGATCCATACCAGCAATACCAATAGCTGAAAGCAAGCCGCCGATAGTAGTAGGAATCAGACAGATCAATAATGCTATCAATACCGTTATCTTGATTGGTGTGCCCTGTCCAGCTACTTGCACGCTGAATTGTGAGAATTGCAGTAGAGTCGTACACACAACTAAAAAAAACAATAGTAAAGCTTGAGAGTAAGATACTTAAAGCAATCTCATTTGGTGTCTTTTGGCGTTTGGCACCTTCCACCAAAGAGATCATTTGATCCAAAAATCCCTGACTGGGATTGGCACTTACTCGAACAATCAGCCAATCGGATAGCAAGCGAGTTCCACCTGTCACCGCTGAACGATCTCCACCAGCCTCGCGCACTACTGGAGCGGATTCACCTGTAACTGCACTTTCATCTACCGAAGCAATACCGTAGACAATCTCTCCATCCGCTGGCAATATATCTCCGGCCTCAACGAGGTAAAGATCATTCCTCATTAGTTTTGTTGAAGAAACCAATGAAACAACTTTTTTCGCAGATTCCAAAGTTGCTGGATTTCCCTGGAGTTTTTTGGCCGGAGTATCTTGACGTGCTTTTCGCAGAGATTCGGCCTGCGCTTTACCGCGCCCTTCAGCTATAGCTTCTGAGAAATTTGCAAATATAACCGTAAACCAGAGCCATAAAGCTATGGCGCCAATAAATCCGGTGGGCGCTTCCCCTTTTCCAAGTAATGCCAAGATCCAAAGAACCGTGGTCAAAAGGCTACCGATTTCTGTCACGAACATGACTGGATTATGCACCTGGTGTTTTGGATTTAGTTTAGCAAAAGCGTCTAGAATGGCGTGGCGATAAATCTCATAGTGACTATTTTTCAGTGAGGGTTTATTGTGTTTCATCAGAATAACCTTCCTGCGCCCATCATCAATTGCTGTACTATAGGTCCCAATGCTAAAGCTGGTAAAAAGCTGAGTGCCCCCACAATGATGATCACTCCTATCAGCCAACCAATGAATAATAGTGTGTAAGTTGGCATTGTGCCGCTGCTAGCAGGTACGATTTTCTTTTGTGCAAGTGAACCTGCCATCGCCAATATAGGAACAATTAGAGCGTATCTGGCGAACAACATTGCGATCCCCAGTGTGATATTATAAAAATCTGTGTTTACACCCAATCCTGCAAACGCCGATCCATTATTATTTCCTGCAGAAGCAAAGGCATAGAGTACTTCGCTGAAACCTTGCGGACCTGCGTTAAAGATAGTCGCCGTACCCCTTGAACTTGTTAAAGCAATAGCCGTTCCAAACAGAACCGTAATCACAGGGATTAAGACAATCAAAACTGCCATTTTCATTTCATGGATTCCTATCTTTTTACCAAGATATTCTGGGGTTCTTCCAACCATCAGACCCGCCACAAATACTGCAATAACAACAAAAGCCAGCATCCCATAAAGACCAGAGCCAACTCCACCAAAAACGACTTCACCTAGCAGTATCATCCACATGGGTACCAAACCACCAAGGGGACTAAATGAATCGAGCATGGTGTTGACTGAACCATTAGACGATGACGCTGTAACGGTAGCCCAAATACTTGAATTCACGACGCCAAAACGTACTTCTTTGCCCTCCATATTTCCACCAGATTGATCTACACTCATTGAAGTAAATACTGGGTTACCTTGTGATTCTGCACTGATTGTGACGCTAATCATCAACATGAGAATAATTGTCATTGCTGCCAGTAGTGCCCAACCCTGACGCGTATCCCCCACCATCTTGCCAAAGGTATAAGTCAATGCAGCTGGGATCAACAGAATCGCGAGCATTTCAAGAAAATTTGAAAACGGCGTGGGGTTTTCAAAGGGATGAGCAGAATTGACATTATAGAAACCCCCTCCATTAGTTCCCAATTGTTTTATTGCAATTTGGGAAGCTGCTGGCCCTAGTGGAATGGTTTGCGAAACCACACCTGATGTTTGATCAACCGTTTGACTAATAATCGCCGGCTGAAAGCTCTGAACAACACCTTGAGCGACCAACAATAATGCCAGTATTATGGATAGAGGCAGGAGTATATATAAAACTGAACGAATCAGATCTACCCAGAAATTACCAAGCCTATTAGTAGAATGCCCTGTCAGTCCCTGGATTAAAGCGATCAAGACCGCCATTCCTGTGGCTGCGGAGAGGAAATTCTGCACACTCAACCCCAACGCTTGGGATAGATAGCTCATGGTCGTTTCACCGCTATAACTCTGCCAGTTCGTGTTGGTTACGAAGCTAACAGCGGTATTGAAAGCAAGTTGAGGTGAAATACTACCAAGCGCTTGAGGATTGAGAGGTAAAAATTGCTGAAAACGCAATAGAAGGTATAGGAAGAAAAAACCAACTAAGTTAAATAGTAAAACGGTTAATGCATAGGTCTTCCATGTCATCTCAACATTTGATTTGACACCGGCAATTTTTAGCATAAACCTTTCAATTGGAGCAATGACTGGGGAAAGGAAAGTCCTTTCTCCTTGGTAAACGCGAGCCATGTAAGATCCAAGAGGTTTGACCAGAATTAACAGAACCCCAATGTATATAGGTAATTGAAGCCAACTCATAATATTCATCCGAACCACTCCGGTTTAATGAGTGAAACGAACAGATAGAACAATAAGGCTAAGACCATTATGCCCACAATGATCAGAAGTCCATTCATATCACTTCTCCAATAACGAATTACATAAAGAGACAAATCCTATCATTAATAGAAAAAAGACAATCACAATCATGATCATTAAGAAATCACTCATGGGTCTCCTCCATTTCAATCAATAATTTATTCCATGATTGATTAAGAATCGGGCAAGAATCGAGAAAGAAACGTCAAGAATAAATCAAGATGATTGTGTAAGGGTTTTTCTGTAGGATGAGCCAGGAGACCCAAACGGATTATCAAAGAACGTTAAGAATCGAGGGATAAACCTCCTTGTTGACCCGTTCTAGCCCGTTAGTGGTGCGCAGCTTGCGCCGGTGGTCGGCTGGGAAGGAGAACACCGTCAGCCCTTCGGGGATGTTCTTTTCCATCCAGTCGGCCAGGCGCGAGGCAGTTTGGGCGTACTTCTGCACGGTTCTAGCCAGGTACTGCTCGGCGGTGGCCCGGTCAGGGGCATTGAAGATGATCCGAATGTCGTTGGCCACCTCAGCTTGCAGTTCCTTGCGCGGGACATACGCCTGGGCGTTCTGCTGCAGGTGGAACTGGCAGCGCTGCCAGGGGATGCTACCCAAGACGGCCTGTCGGGCGGCTTTGAGACCGGCGTGGTCATCGCTGACGATGAGCTGCACCCCACCCAGGCCGCGGGCGATCAAACTCTGCAAAAAGGCGCGCCAGTGCACTTCCTGCTCGCTGAGCGAAACGGAAACGCCCCAAATACGCCGCTTGCCCGCCCGATCCACTCCGCTGGCAATCAAAATGGCTGCGTCGCGGATCTGGCCGTCCTGGCGCACCTTCTCAGAGCGGGCATCCAGAAACAGGTAGACGATCTCGCCCAGGGGACGCTTGCGCCAGGCAGCCAACGTTTCATCCAGGAGGGCTGCCGCCCGGCTGACCTGCGTGGAGGAGATCTCCGTCCCGCACACCTGCTCGATGATGGCCGCTTGGTGTGGTAACCGTAAGATACACCTGACCTACACTTTTTGTTAAGGTTCAGATCCTACAGAAAATAGAATACACTAACCTACCGATTTTCGTGTTTGTCCCATATCTGGTTGGTTTTTGATTGCTTGCCACATATGGTGATAAAAAGTTGTAAATCAGGCAGATTTGCCCCCATATGTGGGGTTTCAAAAGTCGCCCACCATTTTTAGGACAGACACATGAAGGGGGATTTGTTGTCAGATCGAAGAAAATATTATATGGATTAGAGGCGAACATATTTTTCATATTCCACATCGTAATCCTTGAAAAGTAAAGCCACATGTCCAACTTTCCGGCCTGGTTTAACAGAGCGTACAAACGATGGAGCCGATCCCAGGCGGGTGAGGAAGATTTCATTGCCTTTTCTGATCTATTAGGCTATCCACCTTCCAAGGTGTTAGGTTGGTTGCACGGCGAGTTTTTACCTGAAGAGCCTGAAGTGTTAAGCATTGCCGGGATTTTCGGAACTGATGTTTACGAAGTATTAGATCTTCCGAAACCTGAACCTCAATTACTAGAAATCTACAAATCCTTCGCACATATCACTGGTGAGAACCGGGGAAAAATTGTGCATGCACTCTGGGAAGCTCAATGAGTAAAAAAGGTGTTAAAGATACTTCAGAGGAAGCTATGTCTATTCTTTTGGAAGCTTGTAAAAAATGGGGATTTGATAAGCCCAACAGCTAGAAACTTACAACGAAATCTCATTGCGTGAGAAAAAACCAGCATTAATTTTCGCTGGTTATTTTTTTAATACCTGGTAACGAATTATGTAACCATCGTTTTTTGAAGGAATTCTCCAATGAGTATTACCCTCCCTTTAATTAATACTCTTATCTAATAATCTTGAGTAATGATTGCGAAATTCTGACTAGTCAGTTAATTTGATTGACAAATTTTTCAGGCTGATATAAGATGATAACGACCCCCAACTCATTGGCTGAGGCGGAAATGACCGAAAAAATTTCAAACCGTTTTCGTATCCTGCTAGCGCAAAAAGCTACTCGTGAGCAACGAAATATTGCCCTGAAAGAAGTGGCTAGAGAAACTGGTATCGCTTGGTCTACACTAAACGCCTGGGCTAATAATCAAGTAACCCGTTATGATGCTCCTGTTATTAAAGCTTTATGCGAATATTTCTCTTGCCAAGTCGGCGATTTAATCATTTTTGAACATGAAGAGTGAATGAACATATGACTTATTCTAGTCGCTTAATTAAAGCAACAGCTCTTTTACCAGATACCAAAGCTTTAATGGCATCTTGGGATCTATCAGTAGACGTAAATACAAATTTAAACAATGCTCGTCAAAATAATATCTTTGGAAAAGCTTCACGCTCTCGCGTAGAAGATATCCTTCGTATTTTTAAACAGCGGTATTTCGAAGATCCGCAAATTGGAAATGCATTGGTGACGTTGGTTCAGGCCAAGGTTCCGACCAAATGGATTGACTCCCTTTTTTATTATTATTCTGCGCAAAACGACGAGACATTAAAAGATATTGTTCTTCAGGTTGTCAATCCCCGCCGGCAAGCCGGCTTCTCAGATATACACCTGGATCATGTTATTAGAAAGCTAAGAGATTGGTCTTCAGAGGGCAAAACAACCACTGCATGGGGAGAAGACACTCTCTTGCATGTCGCTCAACATGCATTGGCCAGCCTACGTGATTTTGGAATCCTCGAAGGGGCTACCCAAAAATATCTGATCCCTGTGATGCTCCCTATTGAGCCCTTTGCTTTCATTGCTTTTGATCTATTGAAAAGGAACGGATCTGGAGATCGTGTTTTACATTCACCAGATTGGGGATTATTTAATTTAAAACCGAATGAGGTAGAAGAACACCTGATTGAGGCTCACCAACAAAGATTATGCGAGTATTTTGCTGCTGGAGCAGTAATCCGGTTGGAATTTCCATTTCAGGATTTTATGGAGTTGACCAATGCCATCATTGAAAGATCTCGTTCGTAACCTGGAAATCGACTTACGCTCTCGCCCACCGCGTCATTATATTTACAATGACTTGCCATTTGCTGTCTTTTGCTATCCTCCCCAACAGGAATGGGAAATGAGACATGAAATGCAGCTTCTCAAAACCCGTCTAGAGAAAGACAAAAACTGGCAAGTAACTTTGATCTCATTAGCAGAGCTGGTTTGGCAATCAATAGATGAGACCGAGGGAATGGATGCCATAACTGCTCTTGAAAGAAGCAGTGGTTTCCCAACCGCGCAATCGCAAGTTTACGAGTATCTTTCTGATCCTGATTGGCGCCCTTTGCCTGATTTATTAGCTGAACGTCTTAACCATTTGGATCCCAAAAAAGACCTGGTGTTTCTATGGCGCGCTGGAGCCCTTGCTCCGGAAATGTATCGTGTCTCTACGCTTCTGGACAAGATGAAAGGCCGGACTTCAGTGTCCTGTGTCTTATTCATGCCGGCTACATCTGGGGAGAGTGAGGGTTTGCGCTTCATGGGATTAGCCGATCTGGAACCGCGCGGCAGCTATCACACCAAGATCTATGTCGCCTAGTTGAGGAGAGGAATGATGGCTTTCACAGAACAATACTTACCTGAGTCCACTCGTAATGCTATTCATGATTTTGCCCTAAAAGGCCGCGAGCTTCTGACCCGAGAAGCGCGCGACTTGCTGGAAGGGGTTTATGGGCTGCATTCTGATGGAAGCCTGGAAAAACCGGAAAACCTCCCAACTCTCAAAGATCCTGAAACCCGTGAGATCTATGGCCAATTAATACGCTTTCTGGATGATGAAGTAAGTGCAGGCTTGAAGCGCAAAGAAGCAGTGGATAAATTGGTGAAAGAAATCGCTTTTACCCACCTGAATCGATTAGTGGCCTTCAAGATGATGGAAGAGCGAAAGCTGATTCGCGAGACGGTGCGTCGGGGACACCAATCAAATGGGTTTAAATTTTATTTAGCAGATCACCCTGAAGAAAAAACTTTATATGACCAAGGAAAAGTAGATACGGCTTACCGACATTTTCTTACGTGGCAATCTAGTCAGGTAGCGGGTGAAATAGCTGTTTTATTTGATGTTGAAACCTTACCTTCTCAATTATTTCCTCGGCCAACATCCTTGACGAATTTTCTTTCCATGTTGAATGATGAGATTTTAGCTCCAGCGTGGCAAGTCGAGGAAACAATTGGCTGGATATATCAATACTTCAATGAACCTGAACTGCAGGCTGCATTTGCTGCCGTACGGCTATCCGGCCAAAAATTCGAAGCCGGCGATATACCAGCTGCAACCCAACTTTTTACTTTGGATTGGGTGGTCCACTATCTCGTTGAAAATACACTAGGACAATTGTGGATACAGATCCATCCCGATTCGCAATTGTCAACAAAATTGGAATATTTTATCAATTTGCCGGGTGAATCTGACACTCAACCCCTACGATTAGCCAAAGAAATTACACTGCTTGACCCAGCGTGCGGTAGTATGCATTTCGGTTTAGTAGCCTTTGACATATTTGCTGCAATGTACAAGGAAGAATTAGCCAACATTGGAAAACCGGGTTGGCCAAAACAACCTTCAGTATCCACTGAAGATGAAATTCCAGAAGCGATTATAAAGAATAATATTTATGGAATTGATATTGATCTTCGGGCTGTGCAGCTTTCAGCATTGGCTTTGTATCTACGGGCAAAACGGATGAGTAAAAACGCACAGATTAAAGATCACAACTTATCTTGTGCTGATGTATTACCTTTTAGTTCTGCTGATCTTGGCAGATTCATCATAGAAATGAAGTTCTCCAATCCAATTTTTGAGAAGATGCTTCGCCGTATTAAGGAGCAACTAGAAGATATCAATCAACTTGGATCTCTCCTCAGAATTGAACGAGATATCCACGAGTTGGTTGAAAGTGAACGACAAAAACATGACCGATATCGTCAAGCCCATCTTCTTCCAGGCTTACCTGCTCCAAGCTTGTTCCCAGAAATGGATGATGATGCAACGGAAACAGAATATTGGGGATATCTTGAAAATCAACTTATTCAAGCTCTTGATTTTTTTTATAAGGAATCAGCAAACCACGGTGTGAATGTGAGATTCTTTACTCAAGAAGTAAGCAAAGGCTTTCGGTTCCTAGACATGATGCTACGACAATATGATGTTGTGGTCACAAATCCCCCATATCTTTCAAGACGTAAAATGAATGATACCCTTGCAAAGCTGTTAGATGACCAGTATCCAGAAGGCAAAGGCGATCTTTATGCCGCTTTCATTATGCGCGCTTTGGAGTTGGTAAAAGATGATGGTTGGGTTGGCATGTTGACGATGCATTCCTTTATGTTTATCTCTTCTTACGAATCGTTGCGGGAATATATCACCAGTCGGGCTGCAATTAAGACATTGGCACATTTCGGACCAGGACTCTTTGCTACGGGAAACCCGGGAACATTACAAACAGCAGCTTTTGTTTTGCGCCGCGAGCCGGACACACGTAAACGAGAAGAATCGGAAGGGATTTACTTCCGCCTGGTGCATGAGCCAGACGCAGAGTCGAAGCGCGTTGCTTTTGAAAAAGCATTGTCAGAACTCAAACAAGTTCTGAGCAGCCATTGAGATTTGAGGACAGAATGCCCAGAGAAAGACGATCTTTAAATCCAAATTTGATCACTGCTCCTTCAAGTGACGGGGGAAAATGGGCCGTTCAAAATTGGCAGAATATCGCATTTGCGACCCAAGAAGATTGGGATAAAGCAGTCTGTATCTTCGAAGATCGGATAAATTTCAGGTATATGAATGTCAGTAGAGAGATCGATTCGAATGGGAAATTTTCTGGCTTTTCTGTGATGGCCCTATCCTGTATGTTGATTGAGACATTAGCCCAATTCTATGATGGGCTGGAAAATAGTAACGACGCCAGGTTTCCATGCGGCCACCCCATGAACAATTCAGACTTTTTTTCACAATTCCTGACTTCAAAATCATTTGTCCTGAGTCGGTACTTCAATGACCAACAAGCACGAATCTTTTATCAAGATATTCGCTGCGGTTTATTACATGCGTGTGAAACGGGCGGAAAATCAAAAATCAAGCTAAGAGATGGAGAAAATCTCTTCAGACAAACAGGCGGCGCTTTGACCGTCTACCGTAAGCAATTTGTGAAAGTCCTTGCGGACGAACTTAATACGTATTGCAGTCATCTTCGTGCAAATGACAGCCGTGAAGAATTGAGGCCCAATTTTAGAAATAAAATGAACTACATCTGCGGCTTACCGGAATTTGAGCAATGATCGGCATTCTCGCCTACGGCTCCCTCATCACCTACCCAGGACACGAGATTGAAACTGTTGTGGATCATGTGATTCCGGATGTGTTGACTTCTTTCCCGGTGGAATATGCCCGGCGCAGCCGGAGCCGGGCTGGCGCGCCAACCCTGGCACCTGTGCCAAAGGGTCGCGGTGTTCCAGTGAAAGCAGTCGTCTATGTCTTGAAGGAATACACCCGAAAGAAGAAGGCGCAGAACTTTCTTTATCGCCGTGAAATCCATCGAGAAGGTAACCTGACAGTTATTTATGATGATCAGGCGCAGCGTCAGAAACGAGACGTTCTGGTGATTGAAAGCATGCAGAATCAATTTGGACTTTCAGTGATTTATTACACCGCGCTCAAACCCAACTTTACCGAGATTCTTGAAGCGGGACGCACACAAGAAGAGAAAGCCGAACTTCTGGCGCAAGCTGCGATTGACAGCCTTACGTCAGAGACTTATGCGAACATGATGGACGGCATCCAATACCTGGCAGACAATCTTGAATCCGGAGTGATAACAACGCTGAGCGAGTCTTACGAACAGGCTGTTTGGGAAAAGGCAGGAAATGGGCCTAACCTAAGCCAGGCACGCAGAAGTATTGCGCAGCAGAGAGGGATAGTTTCATGAGCAATTCGAATTTATCTCCCAATGTGTTTACACTTCGCCAGAGTGAGTTTCGAGCGATTCCTGGTAGCCCGTGGGTGTATTGGGTAAGTCGTGAGATTAGAGGTGTTTTTTTAAAGTCCGTATCTTTGGAATTTTATGTTAAGCCAAGACAGGGTTTAGCCACAGGTGAAAATTTTCGATTCCTGAGATATTTTTGGGAAATGCCTTTAGAAAACCAAATCGATGAAAAACCCGAGAAATTATCCCAAATTAACTCATTTATCCCTTACATGAAGGGTGGTGGTCTCAATAAATGGTTCGGAAATCAATGGTTTGTTGTTAATTGGAAAAATGACGGTAAGGAAATTAAAAATTTTTATGCCCCCAATGGCAGATTAGCCTCAAGACCGCAGAATGTAAATTATTATTTCCGCGAAGGCATCACCTGGTCACTGGTTAGTACCACAAGGTTTGGAGTGCGCTACCTGCCACCCGGGTTTATATTTGATGTGGGTGGATCCTGCGGATTTCCAGATAAAGAACTGTTATTTTCGGTCATGGCGGTGATGAATTCACCTTGGATGAATTATGCCTTGAGGCTTCTCAATCCAACAATAAATTTCCAAATTGGCGACATAGCGCGGGTACCTTTCCATGTGCCGGATGCAACCAGCAGAAGTAGCTTTGACCAACTGGTTCCACAGTGCATCCACCTGCAACAAGCGGAATCCATGCACAGTGAAACAACCTTTGACTTTATCGCACCGTTTTCGTGGCAATACGGAAATGATCTGTGCAGGCTTTCCTCCCAGCGTCTGGCGGAACTCGAGGAAAAGATCAATCATCTGGTCTATGAACTGTACGATCTTGGCGCGGAAGACCGCCAGGCGATTGAAAGCGAACTTGCCGTTATACACAATATGCCTGAGGAAGGCGAAAGCGTTAAAGCGGAGGAGGAGGAGGGAGATCTTACTGAGGGCGAAGACAATGGGGGCAGGGCTTTGGATTGGCTCTCCTACGCCATCGGCATCATTTTAGGTCGTTTCCAGCCTGGCACCTCGGGTGCACTAGGCTCTGCCATCTACCGCCGTACCGATTTTGCCATCGGCTCGCTGCCCGAACCCAGCGAAGAAGAATTCAACGAACTGGTGGGTGAGCCTTCCCAGTTCGCAACCATCGACGAGCAAGGCGGGCGGCACATCTTCTCCCGCGAGGTGGAAGCCGCCCTGCAAGCCCTCGCCGTGCCGGATGGCATCACCGTCTTCGACCCCAACCACCCCCGTGACCTGCCTACCCTGGTCAGCAAAGCGTTGGAATTGATGCTCGGCCAGGCGCAAGCCCAGGAAGTCATCCAGCAGGCTGCCGGGGGCGACCTGCGTAAATACCTGGAGAAAGATTTCTTCACCCAGCACCACATCAAGCAGTACCGCAAACGTCCGGTGTACTGGCCGATCCAATCTGCCAAACGCTCCTACGGCTTCGTGCTGTTCCACGAGAAGATTGACCGTAACACCTTCTACGCCCTGCAGCAGGAACCCTACCTGCCCACCAAACGGCGCGCCGTGCAGCTGCGCCTGGAAGAACTTGGCAAAAAGGTGCTGACTGTGCAGGGAGCCGCCCGCAAGCCCATCGAGAAAGAGATGGATGAGCTGCGTCAACTGGCTGAGGAACTGGCGCAGTTTGCCAAAGACCTGGAGGCCATCACCCGCGGTGGGTATGAACCGGAGCCAGACTGGATCGACGACGGGGTGATCCTGCGCATGGCGCCGTTATGGAGCGTGATCCCGTTATGGAAGAGCGAACCGAAGAAGTATTGGGAGGAGCTGGCCGCCGGGAAATATGATTGGAGCCACATCGCCATGCATTACTGGCCGGAGCGGGTGAAGCAGGCCTGCAAGAAGAACAAGTCCTATGCCATTGCGCATGGGCATGAAGAATGGTATGAGGGAGGATGAAATGTTGAATCTGTATTGGAAGTCGAAAGACCAAACCCGTAATCTACTGCTGAAGCCGTTTCAGAACGAAAAAGAGTTTGAATCTTATATTTTTCGAAACCAAGATTTACTCCCAGATATTTTTATACTTTATCGCCAGATCCAAACAGGGAATAAACAGGGCATTCCGGATATGTTGGGTGTAGATCAAGACTCCCGTATCTGCATCATAGAAATGAAGAACGTAGAGGTGGGTGAAGAAATCCTTCCGCAAGTTCTCACTTATGCCATGTGGGCTGAGACGAATCCTGATTCGATCAAAGCAATTTGGTTGGAGGCTAAAAGTCGCCCCGAGGATATCAAGATTGAGTGGGATGCGTTAGAAGTTCGGATTGTTGTGATTGCGCCATCCTTCAAATCTAGCGTACTGAAATTATCCAGCAAAATTAACTATCCTCTTGACCTGGTTCAGATCAGGCGTTTTTGCCAGGACGATGACGAATTCGTTATGGTAGAAACTCTTGCGGATATGCCCCCAGCGAAGCCGACGACGACAAAAGTGATGGGTGACTGGACCTGGGATTACTACGAATCTGAACATGGTAAGGAACCCACCCAAGAGTTCCAGAAGGTGGTCACCCAGTTAGCGGAATTTGTTAAGGAGCAAGGTTGGGATCTTCCTTTTAACCTCAATAAATTTTACACCGGCTTTAAACTCGGAAATAAGGTGGTTTTCGATGTCTCATGGGAAAGCACCAAAACTTGGTCTATTCACATGAAGATCCCGCCTGAAATATCAGAGACTTTCCATGGGCAAGTTTGGAAATATCATAAGTACGACGCTACTTTTAAGAATTCGATATTTCGTCCCATTCCCGGAAGCGCGATAGATATAACGGAATTGGGTGAAATGCTGAAAGCCGCTTATCAAAATGTATCCGGAATCCAGGAGTAATGAGCATGCAGACCATTCGAAATCTTCTCTCTCGTGATCTTTCCCGCCCCATCGAAGAAGTCATCAAGCTAGACCAGCGCGATGAACAGACGGTGTATACGGAGCTGACTGAATATATCACCACCAAACGCATCCGTGAACAATACATCGAGGTTTTGAAACCAATTTCAGAGGGTCCGGGCGATCCAAGTGAAGCGATTGGGGTATGGGTCTCGGGTTTCTTTGGCTCTGGTAAAAGCTCATTTGCGAAAAACCTGGGTTATATCCTCTCAAATCGCTCATTGAACGGAACGCCGGCCAGCCAGATCTTCCTGCAGCAATTGGAGCAGCAGGCTCCCGGTGAAGATTCTACAAAGAAACTGCGCGACCTCATCAACTACATCACCGTAAGGATACCTACTCAAACGATCTTGTTTGATGTCCAGGTGGATCGCGCAGTCCGGCGCTCGACCGAAACGATTGCCGAGATCATGTATACCGTTTTATTGCGTGAGCTGGATTATGCCCAGGATTTCGACATCGCTAACCTGGAAATTGAGTTGGAAGCAGAAAAACGGTTAGGCAAATTCGTCAAAATATGCGCTGAGCTTTACCGCGATCAAGTCAATGTAAGCGACGCGGGTGGAACCACCATTCCAGTAACATTGGCGGGCGTCAATGCCGCGGATTATGCAGTCTGGCAAATGGTTCGTAAAGGCGCTCAAAAAGTGCTGCGCACCAGTGCTGTGATGAATCAATTGGATCCAAAGACCTATCCCGCTCCCGATTCCTGGGCGATGTCTTTTAATCCAAATGCGGACATCACGATTAATACCCTGGTGGATCGGACGTTTGAGCTTTCTGCCCGCCGCAGTCCTGGTAAAGCCATCGTATTCGTCATCGATGAGGTAGGGCAGTACGTGGCGCGCAGCGGTGAAAAAATTGAGAACTTACGCGCTGTGGTTGAGCAATATGGTAAAGAAGGTAAGAATCGTGTTCTGGCTAATAAGGCTGTTGCACCGGTTTGGATCATTGTCACCTCACAAGAGAAATTAGATGAGGTTGTCGCTGCCATTGATGACAAACGGGTGCAGCTTGCGAAACTACAGGATCGGTTTCGCTATCGCGTGGATATGGCTCCGTCTGACATCCGTGAAGTAGCTACCAGGCGTGTATTGAGCAAAAAGGCAGAAGCCGAACCTATACTTCGCAAAATGTATCAGGATTATCATAGCCAAATCAAAGCACACACATCCCTGGAGCGTTCGCAGATCAGTTTTGATTTCAGTGAACAGGATTTTATCCAGTTCTACCCCTACCTGCCCCACTTCATCGAGCTATCCATTGATATCGTATCCGGCATGCGATTGCAGGCCGGGGCGCCGCGACACATTGGCGGCAGTAATCGCACAATCATCAAACAGGTCTATGAAATGCTGGTCAGCGAACGCACGGCTTTGGCGGATGCGCCCGTCGGCAGCCTGGTATCCATTGACCGGATTTTTGACTTGATCGGCGAAAACTTGCCGACGCAGCGCAAGGATGATATCCGTGATATTGCAGTCATGTGGCCCAATGATGTCTGGCCCCTCAAAGTGGCTAAGGCAATTGCTTTATTGGAGTTTGTCCGCACTGTGCCGCGTACAGAGAAAAACCTTGCGGCTTTACTCTTCAATGCGGTGGATGCCGGAAGCTGCTTGCCCGAGGTTGAACGGGCGATTGGGCTGCTGCATGAGAAGCAGTTCATTCGCCAGACCGAGGACGGCTGGAAGCTGCTGACGGATCAAGAAAAGAACTGGACGGTGGAACGCAACAGCATCAGCCCTACCCCGAAGGAGCGTCGCGATATCATCGAAGATATGCTGAGGGCGAGCTTTAGCGAGCCAAGCCTCAGCCGTTATACGATGGAGAAACGTACTTTCAAGCTCGATATTGGCTGGGAAGGGCGCAGTATTGCTCAGGGCGAGATCCCGATAGAGCTTAGACTTATAGATGAACCCAAAAGCCTTTCGGCGAATTTGGAACTCGTTCGAAATGAAAGCCGCGAGAAACCCCGCCAGGTGTTTTGGGTCGCTGCTTTATCCGATGAGATTGACGATCGGGTTGTGGAGCTTTCACGGTCACGCCAGATGGTGGCAAAATATGACCAGCTTCGAGCACAAGGGAAGCTGAACGCCGATGATTCCAGCAGCCTGGCCAGCGAAAAGTTAGAGGCCGGCCGGCATGAGGAACGGTTGAAGCGCCTGCTGCTTGAAGCGCTCCAGCAAGGAACCGGGTTTTTTAATGGGGTTTCCAAGAATGGACCAGATATGGGCACCAGCCTGCCTGAAATTCTGAAAAGTATGCTGGATTATGCCGTTCCGAAACTATACGATAAATTAAAGATGGGCAGCGTTCCGGTAAAGGGAACGGAAGCCGATGAAATCCTCAAGGCGGTCAACCTGAATGGTTTATCAAAGGTCTTTTATTCTGGTCAGGACGGACTGAAGCTAGTGATCACCGAGGGCGGCAAGACCGTCATCCATACTCAAGCAGAGATTGCCCTTGAAGTGATGGGGTATTTGCAGCAGGAACACAGCTACGGCAACAAAGTGACCGGGCGTATCCTGGAGGATCATTTTGGTGGATTGGGATACGGTTGGTCGCGTGAAGTTTTATGGATCGTACTGGCGGCATTGTTACGCGCTGGCGTGATCGAAGTAACGTATCAGGGCCGCCGATTCCGCAATCACCTGGATCCCCAGGTGAGATCCGTGTTCGCATCCACAAATACCTTCCGATCAGCATCCTTCGCTCCTCGTAAAGCTCCTGACCTCAAAACCCTGGTGAATGCCGCCAAACGCTATGAGGAGATCACTGGGGAAGAAGTGGACGTGGATGAAGCGGCTATTGCTCAGGCTTTCCAGAAATTAGCTCAGGCAGAACTGAACGCCCTTTTGCCAGTGGATGCCGTTGCCAGAGCCAATGCCATTCCCGTTCTCGACATTTTGGAAGAATATCAGAGTACTTTGAAGGCGATTCTGCAGGGAGCATCCGATGATTTGGTGAACATGCTGGAAGGTGAAGGCGAATCATTCAAGAAACTGCGCTCACATGTCCAGGGTATTCGCGGAGCAACCGAACCGGCTGGCATAAAACGCTTGCAGCGAGCCAGAATGGCTGCCACGCAAATGGCTGGGCTCCTGATAGAACGGGGTGTGGATGCAGGAGTAGCTGAAGCGAAGGATTTGCTGGATGCTCGTTTGACCGATGGGTCGTACTATCAAAGGACGGTCGAGGTGGATCAGGCGATCCAAACCATTGAAAACCATTACGCCCAAACGTATTCAACCATCCACCAGGAACGAGCGCAAGTCTTTCGTGAAGCAATTGACCAGGTGAAAGGTTCTTCTGATTGGGTTGCCTTGCAGCCTGATCATCAAGCGGCGATCCTTGCTCCGTTAACAAGCCGGTACTGTGATGGCGGCATAGAGGATGGTTCGTTTGCACTGCCAGCCGGTAAATTGGTATGCGAGCAGTGTCACGCCACCATCCCGCAGATGGAATCGGATATTGCCGCGGCAAACGGGCTAAAAAACGCAGTGATGCGAAAAATTCAGGAAATCCTCAAACCGGAAGAAAAAGTGGAGCGGGTGAAGCTATCCGCCATCCTGAACACGTTTCAAGCGCTGAATACACGTGAAGAAGTGGAAGAAGCGCTCGAGCAGCTGCGCGAAGCCCTGATGGAACGGATTGATGCCGGTGTGAAGGTCATCCTGGAGTAATCAGCATGCCCAGTCCTATTCAGACCTTTAAAGAGAATATCCGTCCGGCAAAATTATTGCTGCAGGTATATTCCTTGCTGGATACAAATGACAACATTGTCTCTGAAGGCGATCTGGTCGAAATCCTGCGCGGGGTAGTACAAGCCAATACAGATGAAGAACTCTTGCTCGTGTACAACGAAATCTTTCTGGGCCTTGTTCGCCAAGGAGCAGAAATTCCGCGCGCCTCATTGAGGCGGGGAACCCTGGCTCACCTATTAAGACAGGCTGTTGTCGCCGCATGTACAGGATTGGATACCTATCTTCCGGCTCTGTTGCGAGCAAACCTGCCAATTGTCATCAAAGCACAGGGTCGTGGTTTTGTCTCGAGTGAAGATGAAACGGTGAAAGAGTATCTATCCAATTTAACTTTTTCTTTGGATGAAGTATTACGTCTAAGCGAAGATCCAAATGCAGCAGAATACATCGCAAATAAAATTTTGAATTTAACGAATTTTTCGTATCTTAGCACGCATAAAGGGATTCACGTTACTGCTCGGTTTTTGGGGATCGAAAAACCTTGGGAGATGATCTCAAAACAACTGAACCGCGACAAGAAAGAATTGATGACCATCGTGAATGAGACGGTCAAGCGTAGAAATGATATCGTTCACCGGGCGGATCACGATCAAGCCAATCCTCAAGGCAATCAACAGGAGATCACCTTTGCCTGGGCGAAACAATCCGTGGATACAATAGAGAATATCTGTCTGGCGCTGGATGAAATTGTGGACAAAAGAATGAAAGAACTGCAGGCGGTGATCAATGCCCGCTAAGTTAGGGGGAGAGGTTTCATGAGCGAGACGAAGTTGCCAAACCAGGTATACCGCTTGCGCCAGGCTGATTTTGGAGCGATTCCTGGGAGCCCTTGGGTGTATTGGGTCAGCAAAAAGGTTCAGCAGATATTTTCAAGTTACCAATCACTATCAGAAGTAGCTGAACCTAAACAAGGGTTGGCAACAGCTGATAATATGCGTTTCTTAAGATATTGGTGGGAAATTGGATTCAATAAGATTGTTTTTTCATGTAGAAATGAAAACGATGCTAAGCAATTATCATATAAATGGTTTCCATGCACAAAGGGTGGTAGTTATAGAAAGTGGTATGGAAATCAAGAGTATGTCATAAATTGGTTAAATAACGGGTATGAATTAAAGAATTTTACTGCTTCAGTGATTAGGAACACGGTATATTATTTTCGTGAAGGAATTTCATGGAGTCTTATAAGTTCAAAAGGTGCAGGATTTCGAATTATTCCGCCAGGTTGGATAATAACCCACAAAGGACCTGGTATTTACTTTCCGGGTGGTACCTCAATCAGTAAAGCGCTAGCAATCCTAAACTCGGTAGCGATTTCAGGACTGTTGTCTTTGATTAGCCCAACGATGGGTTTTGAGATCGGGCAACTCAGTTTATTGCCGTGGCCGAATCTCGAAGGATCTTCACCAGATTGTTTGTCAAAACCTTCCAATTTTAGTATTTGGCTTGCTAGGTGGTTCGAAACCAAAAAGGAGGTCTCTATTGATTTCGATATTCCTCTTTCATGGCACAATGGATCGAGCGAAGTAACCATTATTCGACAAAAATTAATGGAGTTAGAAAAACAAATCAACCAAGAGGTCTACCAATTATTTGAAATTGACCAGGAGGATCAAGCTTTCATCGAGACTGATCTTGCTGGAGGAGGGTTGGTAAAAGCAACAGAAAATGATGGCTTAATGGGTGAAGATGAAGAAGAAACAGCACAACCTATTATTATCAATCAAGAGGATATAGCGAGCGACTGGCTCTCCTACGCCATCGGCATTCTCCTCGGTCGTTTCCAGCCTGGTACCCCAGGCGCACTAGGCTCTGCCGTTTACCGCCGATCGGATTTTGCCATCGGCTCGCTGCCCGAACCCAGCGAAGAAGAATTCGACGAATTGGTCGGCGATCCCTCCCAGTTCGCAACCATCGACGAGCATGGCGGGCGGCACGTCTTCTCCCGCGAAGTGGAACTGGCTCTTCAGAATCTGGCTCTGCCCGACGGCATCGCCGTCTTTGACCCCAACCACCCCCGCGATCTGCCTACCCTGGTCAGCAAGGCGTTGGAATTGATGCTCGGCCAGGCGCAGGCTCAGGAAGTGATCCAGCAGGCGGCTGGTGGCGACCTGCGCAGGTTCCTGGAGAAAGATTTCTTCACCCAGCACCATATCAAACAATACCGCAAACGCCCGGTCTACTGGCCCATTCAGTCGTCCAAACGCTCCTACGGCTTCGTGCTGTTCCACGAGAAGATCGACCGCAACACCTTCTACGCCCTGCAGCAGGAACCCTACCTGCCCACCAAACGGCGCGCCGTGCAGTTGCGCCTGGAAGAGCTTGGCAAAAAGGCGCAGACCGCTCAGGGAGCCGCCCGCAAGCCCATCGAGAAAGAGATGGATGAGCTGCGTCAGCTGGCGGAGGAGTTGGCGCAGTTTGCCAAAGACCTGGAGGCCATCACCCGCGGCGGGTATGAACCGGAGCCAGACTGGATTGACGACGGGGTGATCCTGCGCATGGCGCCGTTATGGAGCGTGATCCCGTTATGGAAGAGCGAACCGAAGAAGTATTGGGAGGAGCTGGCCGCCGGGAAGTACGATTGGAGCCACATTGCCATGCATTACTGGCCGGAGCGGGTGAAGCAGGCCTGCAAGAAGAACAAGTCCTATGCCATTGCGCATGGGCATGAAGAATGGTTTATCGGAAACTAGAACGAGTAGTAGGAAGAGGAGAGCATGAGTAATACTGCAAATCTTGTCAGCCAATATTTGATCCAAACACTTCGCCAACAAATCCAAGAGCACCATATTGTTGTTTGGTTTGATCCCGAGAAGCAGTATCAAGCCCTCGTTCGTGCAGAGAATTTTCCTAACGTGCAGTTATTTTCATACGAACCCCAAAAAGGTTTCATGGCGCTGCGGCGAGAATTAGAGCAGGTTTGGGGTACTTTTGAACCGCCCCAACTTTTAATCTATGTACCCACATCCGAAGATTTTTCCAATCACGCACTGGTTGAATATACAACAGCCGGCGTAACTGTTCAACCAGGGGAACAGCCTGTTGAGCGAAATTCTCGCTTGGCTATCGTTGCACGTCAAGCGTTGAATGGAATTTTGCCTGCCAATAACCTGTCAAAAGTTATTAGTGAGGTGGAAAACGGTCAGTTATCCCTCTCAGAATTGGATGAGATAGCAAGCCGGCATAAGGAAATCCACATTGGAGCTTTAGCTCTAATATTTAAAAGTGAAAACATAGAAGATATTTGCCTTCAATTCCTTGCCTCTAAGAATTTTGATGAAGACATAAGAACGAAAAATGCGATTACAACACTAATCGCTTTACTAAAAAACGAATTGGAAATCCAACTTAGTGAAAAAGATGAATTGGGTAAAGTCCGCGAATCCTTAGCCAGATATTTATTATTCGCAGAGTTTGCGAGTCATTTGGGTAAATCATTACCTGCCTCACTCAGTACATTCAAAGGCCCGAAGAGTAAAGGAGCCTATGAAACCGTGCTTCGCCTTGTAAGACAATGGCGCCTCAGGAGTGATACCACCGCCAGTTACATAGAAGCAGCCAATAAATTTGAACCGGAGATTGACTTATCAAAACACGTCTGGACGATCGAAATGTTGGATCATGCAGATACTTTTGCTGGAATTGAAGACATTCTACAGTCTTTGGTCGAAAAAGCACTTATAGAAAAACCGGTTCAAGATTTGGTTGAAATTGCTAGAAAGCGGCAGAACGGATTCTGGCCGAACCAAATCCCGACCTTGAAATTACATTGGCAAATGATCGTAGAAGCTGGACAAGTCCTCGTTCAATCCAACGCCATTAAGACTGCCCTGAAACAAGAATGGTCAGCATCCCAATTGGTCAAAAATTATACTGGATATCAAATTCATGCCAGTGATGGACAATCTCCTTGGTGCAAATTAGATACAACATTTAGAAGAATGGAAAGAGATGAGCACAGTTTTGATTTCGAGACTGAGCATCATGATTCACTTCAAAAACTCCTGGCATCAGCTCGATCAAGTTATATTGATGTGATTCACAGAATGACCGAACGGTTTATAGAAGGTTATGAAAAAGCAAGCTTCCACCTTCCAGAAATTGTGCAACAAGCCAATATATTCCATGATTTTGTTCAACCGTCATTGGAAAGTGGAAAAATCGCATATATTCTGGTTGACTCATTTCGATATGAGATGGCTTTAGATTTATTCGAACAAATCCAAACAGATTGGGATTGTCAGGTATTACCCGCCTTAGCTACAGTACCCACTATCACAGAAGTGGGAATGGCAGCACTTATGCCGGATGCAGAAAAGGGAATATCATTTTCACCTGTCGGAGCAGGGAAATTGGGTGTTGAGATTTTAAAAACAATGCTCAAGGGTCGACCAGACCGCGTGAAATATATAGAAACCAACCACCCACAAAGCATTGTATTGGAACTTAACCAAATTGCACCGCTAAAGGATAAGAAGATTGTAAACGCCCTTGCCAATGCAAAGCTGGCCGTCATTACTGCGACAGACGAAATCGACGGATTGTGGGAAAGTCAGCCAGAAATTGCTAGGCGTATCCATGACGATGTTTTCAACCAATTACGCCGGTGTATCCGCAATTTACTGAATGTCAATTATCAAACGGTTATTATCACATCTGATCATGGCTTCATAGCTGGAGACAACCTTATGGTAGGCACTCCGATGGATCCCCCCGGCGGCGATACTGTTGACTTGCATCGCCGTGTTTGGATTGGTCATGGAGGAGCTAATGTCTCAACGTGCTTACGCAAACCAGTTTCTGCATTTGGCATTGGTGGTGATTTAGAACTTGTAACACCAATAGGACTGGGGTGCTTTAAGGCACCAGGTGGATCAACTCAATATTTTCATGGTGGCATGTCTCTTCAAGAAATAATTATTCCCATCCTATCGGTTCGACCGGGGAAAAACTACTTATCATCCAACAAGGAACCTGCTTTTCATTGGGAGGTAATCCTTGGTAGCAAACAGATATCTACAAGGTTTTTCTCTGTTACTATTAATGGAAACGCAACTGAGCTTCTCGCAACACCGCCTAAAATCCGTGTGGAATTAAAATCCGGGAACCATGTTCTATCAATGCCTGTAGCAGCCACATATGGCCTTGATGAAACCACAAAAGACGTAAAGATGAAGATTGAGGAAGGATCAACAACATTGATTCCTAATACGGTGACTCTTTTTATAGATGATATTCCTGCGGGAACAGTCACCGTTGATCTTGACTTAATCAATTCAGAGACTGGGCTCGCCCTAACTCAGGTCCAAAATATTCCAATTGCATTTTCCCTTTAGGAGATTTGGACTATGGATAACCTTGATCAAAAAGCAACTTCTATCTTCGCAGGGCGAGTGGTACGCAAAGATTTGGTTCGGAGAGTAAAAGTTGGAGCAAATGTCCCTGTTTATGTATTGGAATACTTATTGGGAAAATATTGTGCTACTGATGATCCAACGGCAATTGAGGCGGGATTACGACTAGTTAATAGCATAATCTCAGAGAATATCATTCGGCCGGATGAGGCCATGAAAGCTCAATCGAGAGTAAAAGAACGAGGAGAGATGACGTTCATTGACAAAATCCTCGTTCGATTAGATGGCACAAAATATTGGGCAGAAATGGTCAATTTTGGACACAGCTTCTTGCATATTCCTGACACAATCGTCAGAAAATATGATCGTTTACTAGAAGGGGGGGTGTGGGCACAAGTCAAATTGGAATATCGAGAAGACGAAGAAGTATCTGGAAAAGCCAGGCCATTTTTTGTATCTGAATTGAATCCCATCCAACTTGCTTCGTTTAACCTGGAAGACTATATAGAAAGGCGATCTAATTTATCAACAGATGAATGGTTAGATTTATTGGTTAGGACGATTGGCCTTGAACCAAGCCAATTTGAGAGAAGAACTAAATTATTAATGCTTATTCGGTTAATCCCGATGATTCAACGAAATTACAATTTAATTGAGCTAGGCCCACGCGGGACTGGTAAAAGTTATGTGTATCGGGACCTCTCACCCTATGCGATTCTTGTTTCGGGCGGAAAAACCACAGTTCCGAATCTTTTTTACAATATGAGCACTCGCAAGGTCGGTTTAGTAGGAATGTGGGATGTGGTCGCTTTTGATGAGGTAGCCGGGATCAAGTTTGATGATAAATCAGCTGTTCAAATTCTTAAAGATTATATGGAAAGCGGCAGCTTTAGCCGTGGACGAGAAGAATTAGTGGCAGAGGCTTCAATTGTATTTGCCGGCAACCTAAATCAGCCGGTTGATGTATTGGTGAGGACATCCACTTTACTACAACCATTACCAGAAGAAATGCAAGATATGGCCTTGATCGACCGAATTCATTACTATCTCCCGGGATGGGAGATGCCTAAAATGAGAAACGAATTCATGACCGATCATTATGGATTTGTTGTGGATTATCTTGCTGAAGCCTTCCGCGAATTGCGCCGACGCAATTATACAGATGTACTTGATCGTTATTTCTCACTGGGTACAGATCTAAACACAAGGGATGCAAAAGCCGTCCGCAGAACAGTATCCGGACTAATTAAGCTTTTACATCCTGGTGGAGATCCAACAAAAGAAGAAACTCAGGAATACCTGGAAATTGCCCTTGAGGGTCGGAGAAGAGTAAAAGAACAACTCAAAAAAATGGGGGCATTCGAATATTATCAGACATCTTTTTCATATATTGATAGCGAAACAATGAGAGAGTATTATGTGGGAGTACCTGAAGAGGGAGGGCGGAACTTAATCGCTCAAGATCCATTAACTCCTGGATGTATCTATACCGCGTCCTTAACTGATAACGATCTAGTAGCATTGACTCGTGTTGAAGTATCCAGAATGAGCGGATCGGGAAAATTACGGATTACAGGCAGTCCAGATAGAACGATGAAAGATTCTATCCTTACTGCTTTTGACTATATGCGCGCCAATAAAAATCGATTAGGAATTGAGCGCGACATGGATAGTTATGATTTTCATGTCCAAATGGTCGATTTGATGCAAACCAAAGAAGGATCTCAAGGTGGGGTGGCTTTCTTTATTGCTCTCTATTCTCTTTTGAGAGATAAGCCAACACTTGGCGGCTTGGTCGTTTTAGGGGAGATGACAATTCAGGGATCAATATTACCTTTACGTTCGCTTGTAGAACCCTTACAAGTTATTGTTGATAATGGTGCTAAGAAAGTATTAATCCCTATTAGTAATAAACGACAAGTATTGGAAGTACCTGGAGACCTATTAGAAAAGGTAGATCCAATCTTTTATTCTGATCCGTTATCAGCTGCGTTAAAAGCAATTGGAGTGGGTTAAGGTATCCGTCCCAAAGCCGGTGGGTTTTGAAAAAAGAGCAAGCTCCGAGTAATATGGTAGGTGTCTCAACAGCCATATACTTGGAGCTTGCCATGTCTATTGTCACACTCAAACTTCCAGAAGTCAAGGAATGCCAGCAGGAGCGACCGCAGCGCTGTCCATATTGCAGTGGGGAGACCTTTCAACGCTGGGGAGGGGAAGGGAAGCGGGTCATCGATCCGCAGCTGGGAGAAGTATGGGTGTATCGCTATCGCTGCTGCCGTTGTCGGAGAACCTTTCGGCATTACCCGGTGGGAGTGGATCGGGCACGGCAAACAGCGAGAATGCGAGCTTTGGCCGCGATCGGCTGGCTTTTTGGGATGAGCTATCGCTGTGGCTCGCGGTATCTGAGTGCCTTTGGGATCGCTTTGAGCCGGATGAGCATCTGGAGGGATGTTCAGCAGCGCGCTGAGCAGCTGGAACGGGAGCGGTTCTGGAAGCCGGTGCGGGTAG
>NZ_DF967965.1:919565-926172 GCF_001050195.2 Anaerolinea thermolimosa | reverse complement strand
TTGAGCCGGATGAGCATCTGGAGGGATGTTCAGCAGCGCGCTGAGCAGCTGGAACGGGAGCGGTTCTGGAAGCCGGTGCGGGTAGTTGGGGTGGATGGCGCGTGTGTGCGCGGGTGGGGCAAGACGCAACCGGTGTTGGTGGTGGTAGATATGGGCACGGGGGAGCCGGTGACGGTGGGATATGTGGATGAAAAAGACCCTCAGGCGGTCAAGCGGTTTCTGGAACCGCTCATCCAGCGCCTGGGGATCAGTGTCATCGTCACCGATGATCTCTCCAGTTACAAGCCCGTGGTCGAAGCGTTGCAGCTGGAGCATCAGATCTGCCAGTTCCATGTCCGGCGCTGGGTAGGGCAAGCTGTCCATGAACTCAAGGCCACCCTCCCGCCGGAATGGAGCGGGGTGGCCGAGGAAGTCCGCCAGATTCTGCATGATTTACCCGTCGAGGGAGACAAGCGTCTGGTGGCCATTTCCCGGCAGTTTCCACCCGGTTCCACGGGCCGAGCTGGCAGCAATTACACGCCCGTGGACAAGCTGCGATCAATGATCCTCCGTCTGGCAGAGAACTGGGCCAGGTTTCGCGTGTTTGACTGGCAAGAAGGCGTACCCTGGACCAACAACCCCACCGAACAAGTGATAGGCAGGATGAAAATGCGTGCCCGAACCGTTCGAGGCTACAAGACCTGGTCTGGTATGGCCAGCGGGTTGATGGTGGCTGGGGTAGGGGTGGCATAGTCTGCCGATGGTATTTGGGGGAGAATACTGCGCCCACTTCTTTTTTCAATTTCACCAACCGTTTTCGGGACAAACACGAAAAAGTTGAGCTTGACGTGTTTACTGCAGAGACTTATAATTTATTACATGCGATGAGGCTCGCCAAATATGTCTTTCAAGACTGATGGCCTCTACCGAGTTTCGACTCAGGTGGGGGCCTTTCTTTTTTAGAAATTGACATTTGGAAGCGAATTTTTGAGTATAAAACCTATGACAAAAACAACCGAAAATTCACAAGAAAATCAATTGCGGTATTACACGCTAGCCAGACAACAAGTAGGTGATTTGTTGCGTTCGGGCTTACAACTGTTTCGGAAGAATAATAATGTAACGGGCGAAGAGCAATGCCGAGCTCTGCTTGTAAAACTTGCTGAAGATCGTTTCAATCTAGTAGTTGTTGGTCAGTTCAAGCGAGGGAAAAGCTCGTTGATGAACGCAATTATCGGACGTGATTTGTTACCAACCGGTTTACTTCCACTTACCTCCGCCATCACCACATTATGCTTTGGCCCACAAGAGAAGGTGTACATAAAAAGATCTGATTGGGTTTTTGAACAGGAAATTAATTTCTCAGAATTGCCAGAATACGTAACTGAACAAGGAAATCCAGGGAACACCAAAGGTGTGATTGAAGCCCGTGTTGAGCTCCCCATTCCTTTTTTACGCCGTGGCCTGTTTTTTATTGACACACCTGGAATTGGTTCCAATCGCTCTGAAAACACCGCCACTACATATGCTTTCCTGCCTCAATCAGACGCAGTTATCTTCGTCACTAGTGTGGAAGCTCCATTGAGCGAACCAGAAGAGGCTTTTCTGCGAGATGTCCAGCTCTATGCCAGGCGGTTATTCGTTGTCGTCAATAAGGTTGATCTCTTGGCTGAAAAAGAGGTTGATTCGGTATTCGATTACATTAAGACTGGTGTATCCAGAATCCTGGGTTCTTCAGATATTCGAATCTATCCACTCTCTGCCCGCCTGGCTTTGGAATCCAAATTACATTCTGGAAATCCAAATGTTGGGCAGAATGGACTTGAAATTCTTGAAGCTGATCTTGAAAAATTCCTGGCCGAAGAAAAAAGCCAGCTTTTGCTGGTTTCAATTCTAGACCAGTTGTTGCGAATTGTTTCCGATTCAGTTGGTGCTCTTCCAAGCGACAACAGTCTCTCGGATGAAGATAAGGGTAGATTACTCGAATTGCAATCTGCAGCAGTGGCCTTGCGGGACAGCATCTTAAATGATTTCAAAAAGCTTCCAGAACCCTTTAGAAAGGTGCCACGGCTGACTAAAAGCGAAAAATCAAAGGCAATTTCACCTTTACAGACACCAGCAATTACCTTCAAAACGCGAGCCTGCCCGATCTGTGCGGCTTTAGGTCAATTAACCTTTGATTTCTTTGCAAAGTATCAAAGTGATCTTATAGAAGAAGATGAAGTCCGCAAGGCGTTCGTGAAATCCAAAGGATTTTGTAAATTTCATACCTGGCAATTTGAACAAATTTCATCACCCAAAGGAATCAGTGAAGGGTATGTTACCTGGGTTGAAAAAGTGGCCTCAGATCTTCGCCTTGCAAGCCATTTGACACCTGCACAACAGAGAAATTATATGGATAAAATACTTCCTGATAGTGAAAACTGTCTGGCATGTAGAATATTACGCGAAAGGGAAGCGATTTTAATTAACCAATATATCAATTATATTTCAACGGAAGAAGGCAAGGAGTATTACAGGCGATCGCTTGGGCTCTGTTTACCTCACTTAAAGAAAGCGTTAGAAACCAATCTACCAGGTGATGTCAACGAATTCTTGTTCAATGAGCAGGCCAGGCATTTTGAAGAATTATCTGAAGACATGCATAATTACATCTTAAAAAGGGATGCTATTCGCCGTTCCCTGGCAAATGATAATGAGGCTGGCGCCTGGAAGTACGCATTGATTCAATTGGTTGGTGCGCGCGATTTTAAAACAAATGGAGACGGGTATTAGACAAGGAATATTGGTCAAGACCTCCTCAATTTTTAACAAGTATCAGCAATTCTAAGAGCTTCTCAACATGAACAACTGATTTCGACCTGGCTTCAGAAAAGATCCAATTTTCTGCATTATCGAAGGAGATTGGCTTCAGCTCTTGTTTAATGAATCCTCTGCAGCGAGAGAGAAGGATCGGAGATCGCCAGTTAGATCACAACAGCTCTTCTAGAAGATAACAATTAGGTTTTCTTTGTATCCCTCCTGTATGAGTTTGCTCACTCATTATTATGAAAAGGAACGGGAAATCACAGTCCTTCAGAGGGCTGTCAGGTAAAATGACGGGAAACGAACGTACACATTACTTGACGTGGAACCATTACAAACGAGTATTGGAAGAGATTTGTATTACGAGATTGCCCAAAAGGCTAATATTGAGAGTTGAGTGCTTAGTCTAATCTTTAAAATAAAACCGTTTGGCCAGTTTGGGCTTCGGATACAACCAAAAGGCCATCATTTCGATCATCCAAGAACCCTCTTTTTAGGTGATTTAAGTTGAAACATCCATTTTGAGTAATGCTTTGACGATATCGCTCCGATCGATAATACCAATCAATTTTTTCCCATGTAGAATTGCCAGAGGATGTTTACCCTCATTGATCATCCTCATGGCAGCACCCATTATTGGATAATTCTCCGGGACACTGATTACGTTAGGGTTCATTAGTTGCTCAACAGGAGTATCTTCCCAACCCCTGATAAGATTCCCTTCCTCCATAATTTTCATAGGGCCACCAAAACTAGCGGGGATTGGAAGGGTGAATAAATCCCGAATTCCAATCACACCAACGACTTCGTCATTTTCGGTGACAAACAATGTGTCAACCCCTTTATGGATCATTTCTTCTGCTGCTGATTTCACGGTACATTGAGGGGATACACAAGTAAAATTCTTTTGCATGAAATCTCTGACAATCATCATTTCCTCAACTCCTTTTACATCAGAAAGAATACTTCATCTTTAGAAAATAAAGTATCTTCTACCAGAATAAATTCTGGGTGAAGTTTTTAGCCATAGGATATGGCGAATAAAGGATCCCAACTGAACTCCACCCGCTGATTTGGAAAGACGGGCGTGAATTGCATTGGGTTACTCGATCGAAATTCATCTCGCCATTTTTAGAAACTCCCTGTTTACGCATCAGGAATGTCGTTCCGTTCCTAAAATACCCGTTACTCTGTAAAACCTGATTTTTAAGGCGTCTAAGATAAACATGGCAATGAGCGTGATGATGAATAATGTGATAATTAATTGGAAGGAAACTGCGGTCATCACCAGGCCAAAGGCAGCCATGAGTGTAGCAACAATAAAATTGATTGCGATCATGCCAATAACCCATCGACTCGGTGCGAATGACCAGAATGAATCGCGGGTCCGGGTCATCAGGATAGTAACCATTGCTGAATAGATTAAATACAGAAACATTAAAGAACTAATTTGGTCAGCACTTAAATTTTGAAATTTAAGATAGAACATAAGAAGCCCCATTCCAAGGGCTAACCAACCGATGGTAAAAATAGCAGAGATCATTGCCAGTTGTGGCATATTCCATTTTTCGGGAACGGCGGTTGGCCAGGCTCGGTCGGATCCTAACGTTAAGGTGACCATATCATTCATCACCACGATGAACACGATCAGACTTAATGAAACCGGGAAGAAGCCCGTAAAGATAAATCCAATAGTCAGAAGCGCCGCCAATTCGGCGGTTCGCGCCAATTTAGTAATTGTCCACGTCATCATCCGCCTATAAACACGGTGACCGGCATCAATCACTTTGGTGATATCAGATAATTTTGCCTGTGTTAAAACGACTTTGGCAGCCGATTTTGCCACGTCTGTGGCCGTGCTGACCGCAATACCCACATCCGCCTGTTTCAGCGCCGGTGCATCATTAATGCCATCTCCGGTCATACCAACGACCATGCCTAAATCCTGTAGAGCCTTAACGATCTTGTACTTATCCTCGGGGTAAACATTCGCAAATCCGTCAAAATCCAACGGGTTGGATAATGCATCTTTCAATGTACCAATGCGATTACCAATTCCCACCTGCTCTGCAATCGCTTTGGCGGTGCCGGCTGTATCACCTGTTAACATAATAATACGGATACCCAAAGCCTGGATTTTTGCTATCGATTCCTTGGCGTCTTCTCGAGGAGAATCCGCGAAAGCAATCAACCCTTGACAAACTTGTTTCTCGTCTTCTCCCGAGGCCAATGCCAGAACCCGGGATCCTTTCAAACTCAACGAATTTACCTGATACATAAAATTTTCCGGGACTTCTGCCTGCTCAGCAATAATGGCCGGAGACCCCATGACCACATTCAATTGCCTCCCATTTTGGTTGATCTTAGCCCTGGAGACTTTCTGAACAGGATCAAAGGCAGTAAATGACGTTCTCTCAGGCATCGCTAAATTTTGTTGCTTAAGAGCACCAAGGATAGCGGTACTGATGGTGTCATTAGATGTGTCATCACTGGCAGCAGCTGCTAATTTCAGCAAATCGGTATCTTCCAGTTGTCCAAACAAGACCAGTTCAGCAATCTCGGGTCGATTATTCGTTAATGTTCCCGTTTTATCGACAAGCAAGATATTCATGCTTGCGGCTTCCTGAATACCTGTTAACCCTGTGACGAGCACGTGGTCTTTGGCCAAATTCTTTGCTTCCAACGAGTTGGCTACGACGAAACTGGAAGGCATTGAGATTGGGATCGTTGCAATAAACAAAATCACCACGAATGGCAATAAATCTTGCCAGGCTGTTCCGCGGATGAAAGCAGTGGTGACCAGAATAACCGCAAGAAATATATCCAGGTACGCCAGATATCGGACAATATTGAACAGCAATGTCTGTAACCGGCCCGGGGCCTCAGCGGTTCGGACCAACTCTGCGGTTTTTCCATACGAGCTTTTTGTTCCAGTTGCGGATACGCGTGCAATAACCTCCCCATGACTGATTGTAGATGCAGAAAAAATTGTATCTCCCGCTTCTTTTGTGACATCAATTGATTCACCGGTCAGAGCAGACTCATTCACGCTGACATTGCCATAGATAACTTCCATGTCCGCGGACACAATATCCCCCACTCTGGCGTGCACAATATCACCAGGAACAAGTTCGCGTGAGGGTATTGTCTCCCAGGTTCCATTCCTCAATGCCCGGACACTGATTTGCAACTGTTGATGCAGGTAGCCAATTGCCTTTTTAGCACGATTCTCTTGGAAAAATCCGACCACTGCAGAAAAAACTAACAGCAAGAAAACAACTGCTGCCTGGACACCCTTACCTAAAAACAATTCAAAGAGCATGGCCGCCTCAAGTAACCAGGGGATTGGCCCCCACATGCGTTTTAGTACTCCTTTAATTGGCCCTACTATCTTTTCCGGTATTTCGTTATACCCATATTGGATTCGTTTGGCTTGGATATCTAGGTCACTTAAACCTTCCTCCTGGTATAAATTTTCTATACCTGCATTGTCCTTAGTTTGAGCCATAAAAATCCCCTCCACGGATACATCATTTTTATTAAACACGAATGGTTTTCCTGATGAAATATCTCTAAAAAAACAAAAGCCTCTATCCATACGCTATTTGCGTAACGGTTAGAAGCTATCAGCCCAAAAAGGCGGTTGGTTTAGCACCAAGCGAGCTTCATCGCTTAGCGATAACTATCAATTTCATTTTATACCTGATTGTTTCATAGTGTCAAGAAAATCGGTGTGTGTGTTAGTGCAAAGTAGTAAAGTCCCCTTTGTGCAAAGTTAAAATGTCCCCATAGGAGGGACGAGAAAGGGAATGGACGAACTACT
>NZ_DF967965.1:917158-919525 GCF_001050195.2 Anaerolinea thermolimosa | reverse complement strand
CTGTCCTCCTTTTCCCGACGCGCCGCACCGCGCCGGGAGAGAATGAATCTCCCCGGGGCGGCGGGGGTGGTAACCATCAGGCAGACAGGCGGCGGGCCTTGAGGCGCTCCAGCTCCTGGTCGGTGAGGGCTTTCCCACAGTCCAGACAGATCACCTCTTCCCGCAGATCATCCCAGGGCCCCCAGCCGGGAGTGTAGTGCATCTCGCCAGAGGCGCTCAGGGTGGTGTGTTCGTGCGGGCAGTCTTCCCGAAGCCGGTACAACTCGGCCAGGTCACGAACCTGATTCCACACCGCATCACCCAGCGCATCCCCCAGGTTCTCGGATAAGAACTTCAGAAAACCCTTCCAGTCTTTGGGCCTGAAACGGTGAGAGGCCAGGATACGCTGAACATCCTGCTCTTCAAGGATAATTTGAGCCACGATCATCGCAGTCCTCCTCCCCCCGGCGCGTCCCGCACCGCTCCGGGGAAGGTGGTGATTCCCCGTGCGGGCGGGTAGGAAAAGACACAGATCAGGCGAGCGATATAACCTTATAACCTTGTTAAGGTGCAGTCAAAGTTATGCGTTGAGCAGGCGCATCCCTGTATGTTGGCAAGGCAGAACCGGAATTGTGGTTTGCACGGTTTCCGCTTCCCCGTACACATTCCCGCTGGTGGCGGAAACGTCTGTTCTATTCTGCCCTTGCCGGTGGGGTGGGGTAATGCAGCCCCGTGACGACTGCCCCTGCTGGAGTTTCACCAGCCAGACGATCCCATTTAACGCTAACGTGAATTCGGGATAAGACGAGGATCTCCAAAGGGAGTAAACTTTTGTCACCACAACAGAAGTCGAAACCCAAGGAGACCCTCAATGGAGAGTTTACTCGTTTTGTTCTGCGATGTCGATGATTTCTGCCAGGCTGTTAGTGCAAAGTAGTAAAGTCCCCTTTGTGCAAAGTTAAAATGTCCCCATAGGAGGGACGAGAAAGGGAATGGACGAACTACTAGCGATGAGTAAAGAAGAGATCACCCGGTTAGAAACGATGCAACGGATAAAAGACAAGCGGCTAACGCAAGGGGAAGCCGCGCGGATACTGGGGCTGAGTGTACGACAGATCAAACGGCTGTATCGGGCATACAAAGGCGAAGGAGCGGCAGGGCTGGTGAGCCGAAGGCGGGGGAAGCCGAGCAACCATCGGCTGGATGGAGGAACGCGGCAGAAAGCCCTGGACCTGCTGTATGAGCGTTATGCGGACTTTGGTCCGACGTTAGCGCATGAGAAGTTGAGCGAGCGGCATCAATTGAGGCTTTCGCGGGAAAGTGTGCGCAAACTGATGATAGCTGAAGGGCTATGGAAGCCGCGGCGGGGGAAGAAAGCGCCAGTGCACCAGATGCGCGAACGGAGAGCGTGTTTAGGGGAGTTAGTGCAAATCGATGGCTCGGATCATGCCTGGTTCGAAGAACGGGGTCCGCAGTGTACCCTGCTGGTGTTTATCGATGATGCGACGGGACAGTTGATGGAACTGTGGTTTGTGCCCGATGAGACCTTTTTCGCCTACTGTGAGGCGACGCGCCACTACCTGGAGCGTTATGGCAAGCCGCTAGCCTTCTACAGCGACCGTCATGGCATTTTTCGGGTCAATCAGCCCCGTCCTCTGGCAACCACCTCCGGGTTGACCCAATTTGGACGGGCCATGCAGGAACTGGAGATCCAGATCCTGTGTGCCAGTACTCCCCAAGCCAAAGGACGCATTGAACGGGCGAACCAGACCCTGCAAGACCGCCTGGTGAAAGAACTGCGTTTACGGGGGATTTCTGACATGGCCACGGCGAATGCTTTCTTACCCGAGTTTCGGGAAGATTTCAACCGCCGTTTTGCAGTAGCCCCGCGCAGTCATCACAATGCCCATCGACCCTTGTTACCTGCCGAAAACCTGGACCTGATCCTGTCTCACCAGGAAACCCGTACCCTCTCCAAAAACCTGACCCTCCAGTTCAAGCACATGATCTACCAGATCCAATCCGAACGCCCAGACTATGCCTTACGCAATGCCCGGGTAACCGTTTGCGAGACCCCTCAAGGAGAAGTGACGATCCTCTACAAAAACCAGCCCTTGCCTTACTCCCTCTACCAGAAGGCGATCCGTCAAGCCGACATCGTGGATACCAAATCCCTCGATCGTCAGGTCAAGGCTCCACCGTCCCCTGCCCCCAATCACCCCTGGCGCCGCTATGGTCACCACCTGAACGGGAAACCCATCGAAGAAGCTTCACCCCATGGCACTGACTAACATGGACCTCAACATCACATCTGGCATTGTCTCACCACTCTTCATAGGGGACATCTCTATTTTGCATTTCAGGGGACATTTCTATTTTGCATTGACA
>NZ_DF967965.1:742884-916565 GCF_001050195.2 Anaerolinea thermolimosa | reverse complement strand
CATCACATCTGGCATTGTCTCACCACTCTTCATAGGGGACATCTCTATTTTGCATTTCAGGGGACATTTCTATTTTGCATTGACAGAAAATCGGTGTGTGTCTGTCCCAAAAATGGTGGGCGACTTTTGAAACCCAACATATGGGGGCAAATCCGCCTGATTTACAACTTTTTATCACCATATGTGGCAAGCAATCAAAAACCAACCAGATATGGGACAAACACTTTTTCAACTCCCTGATCAGTATCTCTCCCAAAGCTGGTGGGTTTTGAAAAAAGAGCAAGCTCCGAGTAATATGGTAGTTGCCTCAACAGCCATGTACCTGGAGCTTGCCATGTCTATGGTCACACTCAAACTTCCAGAAGTCAAGGATTGCCAGCAGGAGCGACAGCAGCGCTGTCCATATTGCAGTGGGGAGACCTTTCAACGCTGGGGAGGGGAAGGGAAACGGGTCATCGATCCGCAACTGGGAGAAGTATGGGTGTATTGCTATCGCTGCCGCCGCAGCCGGAGAACCTTTCGGCAATATCCCGTTCGGGGATACAAGACCTGGTCTGATATGGCAGCGGGTTGGAGGATTATCGCTAATCGTTTGTCGACGTAATATAATGAGCATTACTGGAAGGCAGGTTCCTATGGGTATGTTTGATACGATCTATGCTGAATTAGTTTGCCCTTTCTGTGGCTGGCAATATCGTCACACTCCGCTATCCTGGGAGCAGGCGAAGCGTGAGCGCGGAGAATGGAAAGAAAGGGAACTGAAGCACACGCAGCCTTCGGAAAATCGATGGGGTGAGTTCTTCCGCCACAGTCAGGCTATGCGAGCACGCGCCGATGGCTATCCTGTGCGAGAAGGCAGGTACGAACGGGAAGATATCCTGGCGTGGATCGAGCAGCTTGACTCACCCGAAAATATCGAGCGCTGGCGCATGCGAAAAGAGCTCGGTCTGGCGGCAATCCAAACCAAGGCATTCGATAGCGTCCTTCAAATGTACTTCATCGGCGATGAAGTCCCGGCTCATTGGGGGCATTATTTCATCGAAGAAGGTTTTCCCTGTCAGGGCTGTAGAGAAAAGAATGAGAGAGAATACGTCAAAGTCTGGATCGAGATCGAGGATCGCCGGATCAAAGCGGTATTGACGCATAACCCGGAGACTGGGCAGCCAGAGAAGGAACCGCCGCTCCCTGTAAAAGAAATCGTTGGGGACGAAGCAGCGATGACCAGTTTCAAGGTTCGGCAGGCAAAGCAGAAAAAATATCCTGAGTACGTTATTGCCCTCAATGAACTTGAGCTTGGTTACCAAATCACGAGATTGCGCATTCGGCGTGGATTAACCAGGGCTCAACTAGCGAAAATGGTTGACGTTCAGGAAGCAACCCTAACCAGGTTGGAGAGCGGTAGACACATTCCGAGTCTGTCACTGCTCAGGCGGATCGCAGCTGCCTTGAACGCACGGCTTGAACTCCGATTTCTACCTGATGATGCCACAAGAACATAAGAGGAGTTGAACGGTTAGGGGTATGCTACATTGTGTAATTTTCATTATACTAATCCAAATAACGTTATATTAATGGCAACATGGACGCAATTGTAGGCGCGTCGAGATGACATAATGTAATAATGTATGATGTAATAAATGGTAACAACTGGAGAAATCCTGGGTGCTGTCAATTTACCGTTAGAGCTGAAAAAGGAAGCTGAGGCGTTCGCGAAGCAACAAGGCATCTCGCTGAACCAGTTCATCCTCTGGTCCGTTGTAAAAAAGGTCAGCGCCTTCAAAGCCAGCCTAGATGATCCTGAATTCCCCGGTATAATGCATAACCTATTGCCGTGGATCTTCTGGCATCCCGGTATCAGTTTTAAGAAACACCGGTATCCGCGTCCAAACAATCGTGATTTCAAATCGAGACTGTAATGAGACTCCGGCTGAGATCGCAGCTCAATTCGATTTGCCTGAAAGCCTGGACAATGCGGCTTTGAGGTTTTACCAGGCTCACCAGGCTGAAATCGATCTGCTGATCCAATCCGATCTTTGTAAGCATCCTTGACTCTTGCACGATCCGCAATATCTTTGATCTGTTGGCGCAACGAGCCCGGGTTGAAAGGTCGACCATGCTGGTCATGAAAAACCGGCGCATCGGCATCATCCGCATCTTCCCGGTCAACCAGGGAGTGCCACACCGCTTAGCAGGTTGTCCTGCCCAGGTACACTGTGCGCCCTGTACCACACCGATCACGCCATGCTTCACTTCCACTCGCCCGGTCTTCAAATCAATATTCCCCGATTAGCAGCTTGCACAGCTCCATAGCGCGCAAGCCGGTATCGATCAGCGTGAGGAGCATCGCCTGATCTCTATGGCTGAAACGCAAGCGCCTGGTAAAGCCTCTGCGATTGCTCGGACGCACCTCGCGCGAGTGGACGCAGGCTTTGAGCAATGCGGGAAGATCTTCCTGAGTAGTTAAGGCAGCCGCGGGTGCTTCTTTGTAGCGCGGCCCCGGGATGCCCCTTTGGGGATCAAAAAAAACCGTAGCCCTCGCAAAACACCCTTTACGGGCAGGGACTACGGTTCTCGTTAGTAGCGGGGAGTGGATTCGAACCACTGACCTCCGGGTTATGAGCCCGACGAGCTGCCACTGCTCTACCCCGCATCGCTGTAAGACATTATACCATTCCCATTCCATCCGTCAAGAGTTGAATCCCGAACTCAAAAATAAGGATTGATTCCTTTTTAAGTGCCCAACGTTCTGCTCTCCCCTCTCTCACCAGCCTGTCTGCTTATGGAAATTGTGACATTTTTAACTTGCTCTCATCTCGGTTATCATATAAAATGAAAACGGTCTTAAAATTCGAGTTACATGGTATCAGATTGGAGGTGATATTTATCGGGTAGAACAACTGGCTTTTTCTTATTTCCCAAGGACCATTTGACGAGGAGAATACATTATGCAATATCGGTCAAACAAAATACTTTATCTACTTTTGTTGCTTGCCGGTCTGAGCCTGCTTGTTGCGGGTTGCACAACTGCTACTCCCAGCGCCACCGAGCAACCTACCCAGGCCCCGGCCCCAACCTGCCCCGCGCCGCAGCCCTGCCCAACCCCGGAAGCCGGCCCCGAGGCCCCCTTCCAGGCAGAATGGGCTGCCTCACCACACAACGCGGCAGACTCCGAAGCCTTCAAGCACTGGGATAACACCGAAGACAAGTCGGTTCCAGTTGCCTGTGCTACCTGCCATAGCACCACCGGTTACCTCGATTTCCTGGGTGCCGATGGTAGTGAAGCCGGTAAAGTGGACAAACCCGCTCCTATCGGCACAACCATTACCTGCACTGCCTGCCATAACGAAGCCACGGCAAAGCTTTCGAGCGTTTCTTTCCTTTCGGGAGTCACCATTTCTGGTCTCGGGCCTGAAGCGCGCTGCATGGTCTGCCACCAGGGCCGCGCTACCAAAGTTCAGGTCGATGATCAGATCGCAAAATTCAACGCGACCGATCCCGACGCCGTGGTTGCCCCCATTAAACAGGGCGATCAGGAAGTGCGCTTCGGCTTCATCAACGTTCACTACTTCGCCGCTGCCATCACCCTTTATGGTACCGAGGTCAAGGGTGGCTACCAGTACGACGGCCAGGCCTACGACGCCAAGAACGACCATGTCGAGGGGTACAACACCTGCGTTGGCTGCCATAACCCTCACACCCTGGAAGTCAAGGTTCAGGAATGCGCCCTCTGCCATGAGGGTGTAAAAACCGTGGATGACCTGAAGAAGGTACGCATGGTTTCCTCCGCCCCTGACTATGATGGTGATGGTAACGTGACCGAAGGCATGGCGGGTGAAATTGAAGGCCTGCAGGCTGCCCTTTACAGCGGTATTCAGGCTTATGCCAAAGAAGTGGCTGGTACTGGCATTACCTACGATCCGGCAACCTATCCTTACTTCTTTGCCGATGCTGACGGTGACGGTAAACCGGATACCAGCGACAACGGCCCGGTAGCTTACTCCACCTGGACCCCACGCTTGCTCAAGGCGGCCTATAACTACCAGGTCTCCGTGAAAGATCCAGGCGCATTTGCCCACGGCAATAAATACATCGTCCAGTTGCTCTATGATTCACTCGCTGACCTGAACATCAAGCTCAGCCAGCCGATCGACATGAGCAAGATGCACCGCGATGACGCCGGGCATTTCGCAGGGAATACTGAGGCCTTCCGCCACTGGGATGCCGAGGAAGGCAACGTCCCCGGTACCTGTGCAAAGTGCCACACGGCCACTGGGCTGCCTCAGTTTATTAAAGAGGGAGTCAATATCACCAATAAAGCCTCGAATGGCTTTATGTGCTCCACCTGCCACAACGAAGCTGAATGGCCAGCCAACTACGTGGTCAACGATGTAACCTTCCCCAGCGGCGCGAAACTCACCTTCGGTGAGGGCAATGCCTCCAATCTTTGCCTGGCCTGCCATCAGGGGCGCGAGTCCACTGTCTCAGTGAACAAAGCTCTGGGTGACGCTGCAGCCGATACTCCCAGCGAAGCTATCCGCTTCCGCAACGTACATTACTTCGCCGCAGGTGCAACGCTCTTCGGTAGTGAGGCTCAGGGTATCTATCAGTATGCTGGCAAGGAATACGCCGGTCGCTTCCAGCACGAGGGTAACCTCAACACCTGCACCTCCTGCCACGATGCCCACCAGCTCGCTCCAAAAGTGGATGCCTGCACCGGTTGCCATGGGGTTGATGACCCGGCCAAGATCAGGATGAACTCGAAAGAGGATTACGACGGTGACGGCGACGTCACCGAAGGCCTCAAGGGCGAGGTTGACACCATGGCCGAGATGCTCTACAGCGCCATTCAGGCCTACGCCAAAGATGTGGCTGGCAAGGGTATCGTCTACAACCCGGCGGCTTACCCCTATTTCTTCGTCGACGCCGATGGCGATGGTAAAGCAGATGTGGGTGATAATGGCCCCATTGCCTACAACGCCTTCACCCCGCGCCTGCTCAAAGCAGCGTACAACTACCAGTACGTTCAAAAAGACCCGGGAGCGTATGTCCACAACGCCAAGTATGTGCTTCAGGCGCTATACGACTCAATCCAGGATCTGGGCACCAAGGTGCCTGTCGACCTGACCAAGGCTAAACGCCCGTAACCTGGAATCTTTCGCACTTGAACACCCCGGAATGACCGGGGTGTTCTTTTTGTAACGCGATTGTAAAGCGAGAAATCAGATCACTTTTCAACATTAAAAACGGATTAGTGATAAAATTTACCAAGAAGTAAAGTTCCTTTCATCGAGGTGAATCTGCATCATGAAACGTTTTCTCCAGGCATTGAAACGCTTTTTCTTCCCTCCTGCTGATTCCAAAGTCATACTTCGAATCCTCCCCCTGATTACAGTTGCCTTCCTGATCATTCTTCTCTTCGTTATCGCCAATTATGCCTGGGAGGAAAGCAATTCCACTGCTTTTTGTGGGCTCACCTGTCACACCATGCCCCCAGAGTACACTACCCACCAGGATTCCGTTCACGCCATCGTCTCTTGCGAAGACTGCCACATGGGACGCGACCGCCTTTATGTAATGATTGGGCGTAAGGTGCGTTATTCCTGGCAAACTGGCACCGCCATGCTTTTTAACACCTATGAATATCCCATCGTGGCAAAAAATATGGCCCCTGCCCGTCAGGCCTGCGAAAATTGCCACAAACCTGAAACCTTTTCAAAGGATTCTCTGGTAGAAATCAAACATTACGCTGAAGATGAGGCCAATACCCTTACCTACACCTACCTGGTCGTTAAAACCGGCGGAGGTACCAGCCGCGAAGGCCTGGGGTATGGCATTCACTGGCATATCGAAAACCCGGTTTATTATTACGCGTCAGACCAAGAGCAGCAAGACATTCCGTACGTGGTGGTAGAAAACAAAGACGGTACGCGGACTGAATACGTGGATGTCGAATCCGATTTCGACCCGGCCTCCATCCCATCGGGTCAACTGATACAGATGGATTGCATTACCTGTCACAACCGCACCGCCCACCGGATCGAAAACCCGCAGAGCCTGGTAGATTCTATGCTGGCGCGCGGTCAGATCTCTCCAGAGATTCCCGGGATCAAGAAGAAAGCTGTAGAAATCCTGAGCGTTTCCTATCCTTCTGAAAAAGAAGCCCTCGACGCCATAGCGAGCCTGGAACAGTTCTACCAGAACACTCGGGCCGATATGGAACAGGTCAAATCAGCTATTACCGCTCTGCAAACGGCATACCAGCGTACTAATTTTCCCGATCAAAAGGTTAACTGGCAAACTCATCCCGATAATGCCCAGCATGTAGACTCTCCGGGGTGCTTCCGCTGTCATGACGGCAAACACCTCACAAAAGACAATGAAGCTATCCGTCTGGAGTGCAACCTTTGCCATTCTATCCCGGTTGTTTCAACTCAAAACGAATTGGCCACCCGCATTGAGATCAGCCGTGGCCCCGAACCATCCAGCCACCAGGATAGCAACTGGATTAACCGCCATCGTTCAGCCTTTGATGAGTCCTGTGCCAGCTGTCATACAGTGGAAGATGCTGGCGGAGTGAGCAACACATCCTTCTGTTCCAATAGCGTCTGTCACGGTACTAGCTGGAAATTCGCAGGGTTTGATGCCCCCAAAGTGCGCGAAATCCTCGGGCTTAACATCACCCCCACGCCGGCGCCAACCCCGGTGCCAGCCGAAGATGAAAGCCCAATCGAAGAGCCTGCTCCTGTTGCCAGCAATCCTACCTATGAAAGAGATATTGCCCCTCTTCTGAAAAAATGCTCCGGATGCCATGCTTCCGGCGGGCAAAAAGGAGTCAACCTCACCAGTTATGCCTCCATTATGGCTGGTGGCAAAGATGGCGCTCTGGTCGTTCCGGGTGAACCGGAACAAAGCCTGCTGGTTACTGCGCAAAGCCAGACCAAACCGCATTTCATCCAGTTATCTGCCAGCGAATTACAGATCGTTATCGACTGGATCAAGGCAGGCGCGCCGGAAAAATAAAAACCTCTATAAAAAAGCCATGAGAACCCCTCATTCAACCTGGAGGGGTTCTTTTCATTTTCATACCAGATACCGTGTTTTTTTAGTCGCCTCCATTCAATCGAATTGTTCAGTGACACCATTAACCTTTGTTAACATTCTGCTGTGATATACTTCGCTTAACGAAAATCCTGGTTCTCCATTTTCACGGGACATAGCGTATGAAAACACTCCTGATCATGCGGCATGGAAAATCCAGCTGGAAACATAAAGATCTTGAGGATCACGAACGCCCCTTATCGAAACGCGGCTTGCGCGATTCACGGATGATGGCCGATATCATTCAGGAAAAAGAGTTGATTCCTCAGGTCATCCTTGTATCTTCCTCTGTACGTACCACCCAGACCGCTCAAATCTTTAGCGAAGAAACCGGATACCAGGGTGAAATCCTCGCTCTGGATTCTCTCTATCTGGCCGAGGCCGAGGCGTACCTCCATGAATTAAAACGGCTTTCTGACGATTACGAACGGGTCATGGTTATTGGTCATAACCCGGGGTTAGAATCGCTCTTACAGTTGATCACCGGGCGAATCGAAGCCTTACCCACAGGCGTAGTGGCCTATATCAGTCTCCCAATTTCTCACTGGGAAGAGATTAACGGCGAATCCGTGGGTGAACTGGTGCAGATCTGGAGACCCAAAGAACTGCGAGAGGCTGAAGAAGAGGAAGAAGAGCCCCACCCCAAAGAAAAAGAAAAAAGTAAAGAGAAAGAAAAAGAGAAAAAGAAGAAAAAGAAATAACGATATCCCGGGCGCAAAGCGCCCGAATTCTTTCTACCCTCTCCGAAAGAGTCCCTGTATGAAAAAACAAAAACCCTACGGAACCTGGCCCAGTCCTATCTCGGCTGAGTCTGTCGGTCAAAGAAACCGCCTTGAAGAAGTTCAATGGGATTCCAGCAGTGATACACTCGTCTGGCTAGAAGGGCGTTCCGATCGATCCATGCTTGTAGCCCGTTCAGGGCAAGATGCCCCGCGTGATCTGCTGGACAACCTCATTCCTCGAGGGGGTGTTGGCTACGGGGGAGGTGAGTTTACCCTGCACCATGGAACGCTCATCTTCGCCGAAAAATCCGGCCGCCTGGTTCGTCATTCGCTGGAATATGCTGAGCCAACTGCAATCACCCCCGCCTTCGGAGGGGTGGCCTCACCTGCCCTCTCACCCGATGGTCAATGGGTAGCGTATGTCTTCAGCGATGGCATTGAGGATTGCCTGGCTCTGGTCAGATCTGACGGCCTGGAATGGCCAGTAAAACTGGCGCGGGGAGCCGATTTTTACATGCAACCAGCCTGGCATCCCTCAGGCAGGATGCTCGCCTGGGTTGAGTGGAACCATCCCAATATGCCCTGGGACACCACACGCATCCAGCTGGCTCACCTGGATGGCTCTATTCCCCAAATAACCCAGGCCCACACTATTAGTCTCATGGATCACACTGCCACACAGCCCGCCTTTTCTCCCGATGGCCGCTGGCTGGCTTTTATTGAATCAGGGGAGGAATGGGACAACCTCATTCTTTATGATCTTCACCAGCATCAACGCCGCCTGCTGTTTGAAGGAAGGGAAGCTCATATTGGCCTTCCAGCCTGGAAGCAGGGGCAGCGTCATCTTGGATGGAGCCCGGACTCCCGTATGCTCTATTTCATCCAGAACTCACGGGGTTTTGCCAGCTTGCATTCAATCCAGCTCGATGGAACCCTGCAAACCATTCCAACCGCACCTTACACCTGGCTCTCTCAACTCGCAGTATCTCCCGGCGGTTTGCTCGCCATGATCGCTTCGGCTCCTTCTATTCCCCCTCGAATCATCGTCTGGAACGGGCATACCTTTGAAATCGCTGCCCGCTCCGGCAGTGAGTCGATCTCGCCTGAATTCTTTCCTGCCCCTCAACTACTACACTGGCCAACGCCGGACGGCTCCGAAGCCTATGGCCTCTATTATCCTCCCACTCATCCTGACTTCTCAGGTGACGGCCTTCCCCCTGCCATACTCAATATCCACGGCGGCCCAACCTCTCAGGCAGTCGTCAGCTTCTCCGCCGAAGCCGCTTACTTTACCACCCGCGGATACGCCTATGTTGAAGTCAATTACCGGGGCAGCACCGGCTACGGGCATGCCTACCGCAATGCCCTGCACCAACGCTGGGGAGATGCCGATGTGCTGGATGCCATTAGCTGTGTAGAAGCACTGGGTAAAGCCTCTCTGGCCGATCCATCCCGGTGTGTCATCAAAGGGGGAAGTGCAGGGGGCTATACTGTGCTTAATGCTCTGGCGCGTTATCCGGGTGTCTTTAAAACCGGGGTATGCCTGTATGGTGTGAGTAACCTCTTTACCCTTGATATGGACACCCATAAATTCGAACAGCATTACACCCATAGCCTGGTCGGACCTCTCCCCGAGGCCGCTGGCCGCTACCATGCCTGGTCGCCAGCCTTTCATGCAGAGAAGATCCGCGACCCCCTGATCATTTTCCAGGGTTCAGAGGACCGGGTCGTTCCACCGGCTCAATCCGAAGAGATTGTTGCAGCATTAAACCGCACAAGAGTACCCCATGAGTATGTGGTATTTGAAGGAGAAGGGCATGGTTTTAGAAAAAGTGAAAATATCGCTCGCTACCTGCACCAGACCGAGCGCTTCCTCATGCAACACGTACTCTTCTCACCTTGATTATTATTTTTAAGAAACGAAGCCAGCCCTCGCGGTGGTCACTCGACCCCATCCGGCTCAATATGCACATAAACCCGGTCAACCTCTGGAAACTCTTCCAGCCGACGAATGACTTCGTCGGCAATTTCATGCGCCCGATGCACACTCATCTCTCCATCCACATTGATGTGTAAATCAACCACCAGACGAGGCCCCGTATATTCACTCATCAGGTGGTGCACCCTTTGCACGCCTTCAATCCCCTCAGCCACTTTCACCAGTTGTTGCCGCAACGCTTCATCGGCCCCCTGCCCGGTGAGGAAACCCAGGTTTTCTCGCACTGCTTTGAAAACCGTGCGAAAGATCCATAATGATACCAGTACACCCCCGATAGGATCGGTCAGTGGGTGAATCCATTTAGACCCGACTGCTCCCACCAGCGCCGCCCCTGAGGTTAAAACATCACTCAAATTATCCCGCGCAGTGGTCGCAAGCGTGGGGCTGGCAAGCTTTTTACTTAAGGAACGAATCCGGTAAAACATTCCCACTTTAACTGCCGCGCTAACGAAAAGCACGAGCGCCGGTAAACCCGGTTCAACAGCCAGGCCTCCTGCCAGGAAGCGTTGAATCGATGCGCGGGCCGCCTCATACCCGGCAAACGCCATAGAGACCGTAACCATCAGGCCGATTAGCGGTTCAAACCGGCTGTGTCCCTGGGGATGGGATAAATCGGGTGGGCGTTGGGCATACCACAGGCCAAAAACCATGAACAACGAATACACTACATCCGAAATGGAGTTCGCCGCATCCGAATAAAGGGCCACACTCCCGCTTATATACGCCACCAACGCTTTCATAAGCGCCAGAAAAACATTCCCGCCCAGAGTTAAAACCAGAGCTTGCCGGTAAAGACGGTTCTGCTCTGGTTGAGGGGTTATTTCACGAATCCATCGCATATTCTTACCTCTTGGAAAAGTTTACCATAAGGAAAGTAAGACCGGGCCTCTTTCGTCAACCCGGGGTTCAAACATCCTTTCGAATAAAATGGCCCGGCAGATTATTCTACCGGGCCACCATGACTCTCTACCGTTGATTAATTATGTGGTGACGGGCTCCGGATGAACCGTGATATCCGTATCGGGCATCTGTAATTGAATCTTCTCTTCGATCTGTTCCGTCAGATGATGAACCTGATCAAGCGTCCAGGAACCATCCACCAGAATATGCACATCAATAAAGTATGAGGGACCCGATGGACGAATACGAATATGGTGACAATCGATCACACCCGGGACACTCTCGACCACCGCCTTGATCTTTTCGACAGCACCCTGAGGGGCGGTGTCCAGCAATGCCCTCACGGTTCGGATTCCCAGTTCGATGCTCACATACACCACGATGAGCGCCACACCCAGTGCAGCCACTGCATCGGCCTGCTTGAGGAACCCCAACCCACCAATGCGCTCGCTGATCAGGACACCAATCAGACCAAGGATGACCACACTTGAAGACCAGATATCCGTGCTGAAATGCAGGGCATCGGCTTCTAATGCCTGACTGTTATGTTTTTTTGCTGCCTGATACAAGACACGTGAACGCGTAAAGTCAATCACAATCGAAACCGCCATCACCAGAAAAGACCATACAGATACTTCAATATCGACGGTCTTAAAGAATAACCGTTGCACCGCTTCGGAAATAATCCAAACACACGTGCCCAACAGCAAAAGGGTCTCGAACAGCGCCGAGAGGTTCTCGATCTTTCCATGCCCGTACCGGTGCTCTGCATCTGCCGGTTTCCCAGACAACCGAACCGCCAGGAAGGTCACCAGGGCAGCGATCAGGTCGAGGCTGGAATGAGCGGCTTCAGCCAGGATTCCAAGACTGCCCGTCAGGACTCCTACAATGATTTTAAAGGTGGTTAAAATGACCGCAGCTACCACCGAGCTTAACGCGGCATTCTTTTTCTCCAGGTCGGCCTGGGCGGTCAATTCCATGGTCATCCTTTAATCCTCTTTCCTCTTGTCAGTTTGATTAAAAAGCATAGCCTAGAATTGTAGGCCGTTCCTGATGACACTCAAGCGCAAAAACTACCCATCGCAGAATGATTTTTGTCACATCCGGGTTAGAACACGTGCAAAAAAGGTGGCCAGTGAACGGCAAGCTCGCCTTACAGCAGGAGATACTGGCGCATCAAAGCCTAAATTTAACGGCTGAACCCCCACCAGAGTAACATCGCAAGCAAGCTCACGTTCCAGAAAACCCGCCAGGGTAGCCAGAGGTTGAAGGTGAGTCGAGGCTCCCATTCCTCCAGCCACATGTGCTTTCATCACCGCGATCGTCCCCGGTGAAGCATCCAGCCAGGTAGCATCCAGGAGCAAAATGTGTGCGGGTTGCTCTTGCCGTAAAAGACCGGTGAAATTTTCCGGCGCAGTTGCTGCCTCGATAAGAACAGCGTTATCCAAACGAAAAACCGGGCTGTCCATCTCACTTGCCCGGCTCTCGCGGCCCACAACGCGGGCCAATTCACGGCGGAGCATTTTCACCACCAGAACTCCGGCGGCATCATCCCCATTGAACTCATTCCCTATCCCAACAACAGCAATCCGTGCCCGCTCATTCCGGGCACTCCACGCGTTCTCCAGCGTTTTCGCGAGCAATTTTCTCCAGGAGAAATTGGATATCTTCATCTCTGCCATAATATACCGTAAAAGGTTCTTTCCCGGTTGCCGCCAGTTCCCACTCTTCACTGGACATATTTAAACAATTGAACCGACAATTGACCACACATTGAGCACAGTACGTGCATCGATCGGGGTGATAACGCAAGACAAAACGTTTGCTTACCCGGTCAAGAACAATCAGCTCAATGGCTTCTGAAGGGCAATCTCTCACACATAACTGGCAACCGGTGCACTTTGCCGGATCCCAGAAAAGTTTTCCACGGAGCCTTTCTGGAGCTTCTTTGCGCACAAACGGGTATCGTTCTGTGGCAGGCGATTTAAAGGCAGAACGAATGACATCACCCAGCATCGTCCCGAGTTTAAACTTCATTTTTTACCTCCCTTAGCGCAAAAGGAAAACTACCACTAATTGAACCAAAGCCAGGAGTGCCCCGGCTCGCCACCATAGCCCCACGGTTTGATCAATGCGTAAGCGGGCAAAGAGCGACTGCAGAACCGTCAGTACCACCAGCAACCCGAGAGTCTTCGCAAGGAACTCCAGAGGGTTGGCCAGCCCCCCCAGATAGAAGGCCGCCACCATCGTCAGACCAATAAACAATTCGACATTTTTTCCCAGATGGAAAAGCGCCAATCCCCGGCCAGAATATTCCGTCATAGCCCCGGCGACAATTTCAGTCTCGGCTTCCGGAGCATCGAACGGAGGCAGCTCCAGTTTTCCCATCAACCCTACCAGAGCCACCACAAAGCCAATGGGTTGTGTGATGGCCATCCACGTATGTTGCTGGGCATAATAATTAATCGTCATGATCTGCCACGACTTGGTCACAATCGCCGGCCCCAGGAGTGCCAGTAAGAAAGGCGCTTCATACGAGAAAAGCTGGGTTAGCGTTCGGGTAGCTCCAATCAAAGCAAAACGGTTCATCGTGTTGGCGCCCGCCAACCCAAGGCAAAGCGTTAACACGGAGAGTAAGTACAGTGTAACGATCAAATCTCCGCGGAAGGAAGACGCCGGCACAAACCCGGCAATCGGCACATATAACGCAGACGTCAATGCACTTGCAAGAGCAATCACCGGCAGGATGAAAAAGAGCGCCCGGTTGACTCCCTGCGGAGTAATTTCTTCTTTAGCTAGCAGTTTTACAAGGTCAGCCAGAGGTTGAAACCACCGCGGCCCAAGGCGGTTCTGGAAGCGAGCGACCAGCTTCCGATCAATCCATTCGTAGAGCAATCCTCCTCCCAGCAAGAACAGCCCCCCTGGGAAGAGTAAAAGAGCAATGAGAGGATGCACGGTGAGGTTATTCATAGCTTTTTATAATACTCAATCCCATATCGCCGCAGTTCGTCCCAGCTCCAGACCTGTGAGCTGGAACCCCGATTGATGAGAACCATCCGGTCATTACACGAAAAACACGGGTCAATCCCGGAAAGAATCATCGGCATATCAGCCAGTTTATGCCCAACGGCAACCTGCATGACCGAAGCCCAGTTGCACAGGCTGGGAGTACGCACTTTAATGCGCTCTGGTTTTTCTCCACCGTTGCTCTTGATAAAATAAAACAACTCTCCACGGGGAGCCTCGACACGGCTCACCGTTTCTCCTGCGGGAATTTTTCGGGGAACACGCACCGTAAGCTCACCCGAAGGCAGATGATCGAGAATTTCCCGAATCAGGCGGTAGCTTTCGAACAATTCTTTAGTGCGTACCACAAAGCGCGCCATTAAATCTCCGCCTTCATCAGTAACCAGGTTGACCGGAAAGAGCGTATATGCCTCATACGGAGCATCCACACGCACATCCCGCGCCACACCCGATGCCCTGGCTGTTGGTCCAACTGTTCCAAACAGTTCCGCCTGGTTACGGCTCATCGTTCCCACACCGCGGGTCCGCGCCAGAAAAGTTCGATCGGTCGTCACCACATTGAGGTAATGCCGAGTACGTTCTTCCAGAGTATCCAGACCGCGCAGAATGGCATCTCGATGCTTATCTTCCACGTCAAATTTCACGCCGCCGATGAGGTTAACCGAATAGTTCACCCGGTTTCCGCTCAGACTCTCCAGCAGGTCCATCACGATCTCCCGATCGCGCCAGGAATACATGAACAGCGTATCAAAACCTCCTTCGTGGGCGGCCACACCCAGCCAGAGCAGATGGCTGTGAATACGCTCCAGTTCTGCCATCAGAATCCGAATTGCCTGAGCACGTGGAGGAGCCTGTACACCGGCGAGTCTTTCCACACCAATCGCCAGCGCGGTAGCATGAACATGCGAACAGATACCACAGATACGCTCAAAAAGGTACAGGTTCTGAGTCCAGTTCCGGTTTTCGGCTCCCTTTTCGATCCCTCGATGTACATATCCAAGGCGTACCGAAGCATCGGTGACAATTTCGCCATCCACCGTAAACTGGAAATGCCCCGGTTCTTTCAATGCCGGGTGCTGCGGCCCGATCGGCACAATAAATTTACGCTGCGTTTCCATCCGTCTCCTCCAGTTTCTGCTCCCCAAGACCTGTAAATGACTTACGTAGAGGATAAACCCCCTCCGGCCAGTCATCGGCCAACAAAAGCCGATCCGTGCTTGGGGTTCCCGGCATCACCACCCCGAACATCTCCATCAGCTCTCTTTCATACAGGGTTGCAGAAGGAATGACATCACAGATGCTCTCGATAACCGGGTTTGAATAAGGCACGCTCGTTCGAATTGAGAGTACCACCGGTCCGCGGCAGAAATGATAAAGCGCTTCAATATGCCCTTCAGTTGCTCCGTCTTCAGCAGGAGGCTGATCCAGCCCGGTCAACGCGGAAAAATACCCCCACTGGGTCTCAACCAGCGCCTTAACCGCTTCTTTTAAGTGATGGGGCTCGACGAAAACATCCAGCCGGTTCCCTTCAGGCCGATTTACTTTGAGCGCCCATGGGACCAGCAATTCCATTGCGGTTTGAATTAATTCTTCTGAGTCCATCAGGCATGCGCTCCTTCGCTGACGGTGGCAACCTCAGCCTTCCCTTTCTTGAGACTCTCGAGCAGTTTCACCATGCCAAAGATAATCGCCTCCGGACGTGGTGGACAGCCCGGAATAAAGACATCCACCGGTACTACCTCGCTGATATCACCCACAATGTTGTAACACCCCCGGAAGGCCCCCCCAGAAAGCCCACACGATCCCACTGCGACCACAAATTTCGGGTCGGGCATCTGCTCATATATGCGCAATAACCTCTCACGAGACTGCCGCGTAACCGGCCCGGTGCAGATCAGAATATCTGCGTGGCGAGGGCTCCCCTGCAATTTCACCCCGAACCGTTCCAGATCGTAACGTGGAGTCAACGTGGCCAGAATTTCAATATCGCATCCATTACACGACCCACTATTATAGTGAATCGCCCAGGGTGAATTGATCCTTGCCCAGCGGCGAACCGCATCCAACACCTTCTGCCATGGAGTATCAGGGGAAAATTCCATTTATTCCTCCAGTTTAGCCTCTACTTACCCCAATAATAAGGCGATTAAGCCGATGAACAAGCCCACGGCAAAGATCACCGAACTTGCCGAAAAATCACTCAACCCCACCACCAGCGTACCCAGATGAAGAATGGCAAAAAAAAGCGCCACCAGGAAAAAAGGCATGTAGCCAGGAGCAGCGATATAACTGGGTGCCTCCTCTCCAGAGCTGTAAATTTGGCTCTTCTCAGGAGAAGGCTTTTCGGGGCCAGCGAGTTGCTTGCCAAACCACACAATCAACAGCACCAGAGGAATGTAAATCAGAAACGCAACCGGAGGAGAAACCAGAAAGTCCATTATCTACCCTCCTAATGAAAGCCAAATGAACGCAACAATGCCAGCGCCGCCGGGTAGGTAACCCAGGACAGTAACTTTGGCCAGACTCCTACAGCCACACTTCCAAGGCTCATCAACAGCAGAGGCACCCCCATCAAAATGGCAATGGGGCGCCCCTGAAGCACCACTGAGGATGGCTCGCGCCGGTAGAGACGATTAACCAGCGGAGCGTAATATCCAAGCGAGAGCACGCTGTTCAACCCGGCAAAAATCACCAGCCAGAGCAGCGGGGTACTGCGCACCTCAGCCCCGGAGACAAAAATCTGCCATTTAGACATGAAGCCTGCCAGTGGCGGCAACCCACCCAAGCCAAGCAGTGCAACACTCAGCGCAAACGCAGTGATCGGGTAACGCCGGGCGGCGCCATTCAGATCATCCAGCACCAGCGGTTGGTGCCTGCCTTGAGAAAGATGCAGCGCATAAAGCAAGGCCCCCGCAGCCAGAAAGGCCAGTCCTTTCATCATCGCGTGGTTGAATAGATGAAAGAACCCGCCCGCGGCACCGTCGGACACGCCATAAGAAATGGCCACCCCGAAACCGAACAACATATACCCTACCTGCGCCACACTGGAATAGGCCAGCATCCGCTTGACCTCGGTCTGCCGCAGGGCCATCAGGTTGCCAACCAGCATGTTGAGCGCCGCAAAAAAGAGCAATAACGCTCCCCAGGCCAGGCTGGCTTCGGCAAGGCCACCCAGGGCCCGAAGCATTGCCACCAGCCCACACTCGATCACGACTCCAGAGAGCATGGCGCTGATTCCACTTGGCGCCTGGGAGTGAGCATCAGGCAACCAGGTGTGCATGGGCACCATGGCGGTTTTTACTCCAAAACCAACAATGACCAGTCCACCGGCCGCCAGCCCAACAGCTCCCGAATTGGCCATCAACGGGCGAATCGACTCCAGATCCAGGGTAGATGTCAGCATAAAGACCAGGGCAATACCCAGGAGCACCAGTAACGAACCAACAGCCGACTGTACCAGGTATTTGACTGCCGCCTCAAGCGAGCTTTTCTGTTCATGATGGAAGGCGACCAGCAGATAGCTTGTAATAGCCATAGCTTCGAACCAGACCCAAAGGTTGAAAAGATCGCGTGTGCACCCCAGGCCAATCATCGAAGCTGTCATCGCCAACAGCAGTGCATAATACTTTTCTTCGTCAGGTTCACCCTTCACATACTGGAAAGAGAAAATGGTTACCAGGGTCGCCAGGCCAAGAACAGTAACCGCCAGGAAAAAGCCCAGTCCATCCAGTTGTAAAACAATTCGTCCTATGGGCCACAGAACCGCACCTTCCTCGAGAACTGGCACCCGTAATTGCAACAGAGGAAACCAGGTTACCCCCAAAACCAGCAAGCAAAGCCAGCGGGCTGCCACAATCCGCCTGTACAGGAATCGGTACTCTACCCGGCCCAGGATGTAAATCACAGGCGAAGCGATTAGCGGTAAAGCCAAAAGCAGAGTTAAGGCTGTTTTTGCTTCCATGTGTTTATGCTCCCAGTGCTAGTAGAGCAATCACCACCGCCAGAGCGGTAACAATTGCCAGGATGTTCCAATTTAACAGGCCTGTTTGCAGCCCACGCAAATCTTCAGCTGCCTGAGCGGTCAGGGCGAGTACCGCACGATTGATCGCCTCAAAACCAAAGCTTTGTTCAGCCGCACGGCCAACCCCCTGGAGTGCCTCGGTGAACAACTGTAACCGGCTCCGCCACCACCAGGCTGCCAGCCCCAGAGCAATCACCCCCAGGGCTATCCAGGTAGCCGGTGCAGTGAATATTTCCAGCGCCATTTCACCAATAGTGAGGGAATGAATCTCGTGGTAGGGCAAGGTAACTGCCAGCATTTCACTCAACCCACCCACCAGAAGCCAGGAAAGCAGGGCTCCTACAGCCAGAGGAGCCAGTGCCGCCTTCATCGCCGTCCCGGCATCATGCGCATGGAGATGACTGCGCGGCTCACCATAGAACACCAGCCATACGCACCGAAAAGTATACAGGGCGGTTAGACCTGCGCTGAACACCATCACCCCGAACATCCACTGCGGCCCTCCGTTCAACCCTGCCTCCAGGATCAGTTCTTTACTCCAGAACCCGTTGAGAACCGGCAAACCGGCCAGAGCCAGAGCCCCCACCCCAAACACCAGCCAGACAAAAGGCAGTTGTTTTTTCAATCCACCCATTTGACGCAAATCGCGTGTCCCCACGCTGTGGATAACCGCCCCTGCCCCCAGGAAGAGAAGAGCCTTGAAGATAGCATGGCTTAGAAGATGAAACTGGCTGGCAAGCACACCACCGGCCCCCACCGCATACACCATATATCCCAGCTGACTCACGGTGGAATAGGCCAGCACTCGCTTGAGGTCGGTAGCCACCAGGGCCATCAAGGCCGCCATCAACGCCGATAGAACCCCAACCAGCATGACCGCATCACGCCAGAAGGGAACACTCTCAAAGGCCGGATAAAGACGCGCCAGCAGGTAGACCCCGGCATTCACCATCGTTGCCGCATGGATCAATGCGCTCACTGGCGTCGGGGCTTCCATCGCGTCGGGCAACCAGGTCTGAAAAGGGAACTGGGCGCTTTTTGCCGCCGCGGCGATCAGGCTACCAAAGGCTAAAATTCCCAGCACATTTGCCGGTAATCGGTTGGCATCTTTTAATAATACAGAAAGGTCAAAACTACCCAGGTAACTGTATGCCAGTACAGCGGCCACCAGCAGGCCAATCCCGCCCAGTTGGGTAATTACCAGCGCTTTAATTCCGCCAGCCACAGCTTTCGGGTCATCATTGTAAAACGAAATGAGCGCATAAGAGCAAAGAGCTGTAATTTCCCAGAACAGGAACATGAGGAAAAGATTGCTGGTGAGAACCAGCCCGGCCATCGAACCAATAAAAAATAATACCAGCGCATAATAACGGCCAAGCTGCGCTTCACCGTGCATGTAATCTTTCGAAAAAATAACTGCAAGACTTCCGATCACGGTCGCGATGGCCGCCAGCATGACCCCAAGGCCATCGGGGACAAAAGAGAAATCACCAAACACTCCACCGACGGAGAGGATTAATCCGGGTTGAGACGAATAGAGCGGGAGCAACGCCAGGGCGGCGATTCCAGCTGCCACCGAAAACCCGATCGCCAGATAATGTTGCCAGCGTGGCTGATGATCGCCTACCCACCAGACAAAGAGTGCCCCGATCCATGGAAGCCCGATCACGAGAAGAATCAGGTTAGAAACCATGCGTTACCTCCGCAATGTTTTCAGGGCTTCAATATTGAGCGTGCCAAATTTTTGCCGTACCTGAACGGCCAGCGCCAGTGCCACCACCGCAACAATAGTGTCGGCAACAATCACAGTCAATGCCAGGCTTTGACCCACATCTACCTGAGAAGCAAGTCTTCCAGCAAGCACAAAGGCCAAAATGGCCCCCTTGGTGGCAATTTGCAGGCCTACCACCACTTTGATCAGGTTCCGGGCAATCATCAGGCCATAAAGCCCAATCCCGATCAAAGAAAGTACTACCACAATCGCAATATTTAATAGATGGAAGGTCATTTTCCCTTCTCCTTCTCCTTTTCATGGATGTCGCCGATCAAACCCAGCACCGCCAGTACCCCGGCAAAGATCAACACAATCTGCAGGAGAATATCAACCTGGCGGTCTCCCCACAGGATGGAACGAAACAACCCGGCAATTTCAACTTGCCGGGCGAGTGTATGAAAATATCGTTCCAGTTGAAGGGAGGGAAGGATCATCCAGGACAAGAGTAAAAGGGTAACCACCACCACAATCCAGGCCGCCGGCCGTGGGATGGGAATCCGCCCTTCGATTTCATCACCGCCGGTGATATTAATGGCAAAGACGAAGAGGACTGTAACCAGTCCTGCTCCCACACTCAATTCCACTGCACCAACCTCAGCCGCGCCAAGCTGGTACATCAGAAAGGCAACCAGCGCACTCGTCAGGGCAAGCCATAATGCCGAAATGAGCAGCCGGTTCTCTCTAATTGCCAGCAGGGCACAGGTCAGAATACCCACTGCAATCAGAAAATTAATCATGTTGACTCTCCATGCCTGTGGGGCAAAGAATAACCTTAACGCTTATACACATGAAATGGCTCTTTGTCACGTGTAGGGTATCTGTGTTATTGGGGCAATTCGTCACAAATGCGATTGACAAATCGGATTTGTGTCTGGGGAGTAAAAAACAGACCTATTGATGACTTGCACAAAGGGATGGTTCACCAGTTTTCTTCGGATGGGCAATCCTCACCCATCCTGTGAAAGTAACCTAAGTTAGAAAAACAACCTGGTACCCGGTTATATTGGCAAAATAGCGATTCCTCTTTTAAGAATCCATAGAACGCCCATGAAAAGCCTGGCGGCTGGCAACGAGTTATACCCGCTGATGGCCCCGGCGTACGTGGAAATGCCGACGTTCCGGGACTGTGCCAGCATTGCAAAACAGTAAAACGCAGGTTTCGGTTTTCTTTTCCTCGTGGGCCTTATGATATGCCTCCTCATTCTTCCAGAAGGTGATGATCTGCCAGTGCGTTTTCTGCTCGTCGTCCTGCACCAGGAAAGTTTGTAACAGCCCTTCGGGAGTTGCTTTGCAGGCAATCTCATACTGGCGTTGCAATTCACCCCAATTTTCCTGGGCAACCTGTCCTTGCAAGATTGTCACGTACATATCCACCTCCTTTTTGAAGAGAGGATGACCCCCTATTTCATTATACAGCACCGATCAAGAGCTGATACATCCCACTTACAGACCTTTTAACCCCAAAAGCCGCCCATTCGAGCGGCTTTCCTCCTGCGCCCCCAGGGGGATTCGAATAGCATCCCCTCCCTGGGGACCACCGTTTTAAACCCAAAAGCCGCCCATTCGAGCGGCTTTCCTCCTGTGCCCCCAGGGGGATTCGAACCCCCGTTTTAGCCTTGAAAGGGCTGCGTCCTGGTCCCCTAGACGATGGGGGCAACGAGCGTGATTCTACCAGACCCTTCCTCTCTGGTCAAGCAATCCGAAGGATAAAATTATATCTTCCTCTCCTTACGCAGCTGAGTGGTCACCATTTCGAATTCCTCCACCAGGCGCGGCAGCACCTTCTGCGCTCCGGCGAGATCACCATTCTTTGCACAAAGCTCCATTTCGTAACAAATTTTTGAGAGTACCAGCGCTCCCAGATTTCCACTGCTGCCCTTGAGGGTATGCGCGGCCTGTCGAACCCCACCCAGATCACCGCTCCGGGTTTTTTCCTCAATTTCCGAGACAAGCACCGCCGCATCCTCAAGATAGATATCAATCAGCTCGGTGAGAAAATCAGGTTCGTCCTCCTCCTGCAATTCACGCAACCCCTGGATCACACTTGGATCAATCGGATTGTAGGAAACAGTTTTCTCGCTTTGCAAACCTGGCAAATTCCCGGTTTTTGTTGACACTGCTTCGCATAATTGGCTCAGAATATTACGGAGGCTATCCAGTGACACTGGCTTACTGATGTAATCATCCATTCCAGCCGCCAAACATGCCTCGCGGTCGCCCTGCATGGCATTGGCCGTCATAGCCACAATGGGAATATGTCGGTGAGTGGCCTCCTCTAAAACCCGAATCCGCCGCGTGGCCTCAAAACCATCCATCACTGGCATCTGGCAGTCCATCAGAATAACAGCGTATCGATCCGGATACAGCTCATACGCTTCCAGGGCCTGCGCTCCGTTGGTGACCAGATCCACCTCGTATCCCAACCTCTTTAACTGCACCGTAGCCAGGCGTTGATTGGCCGGATTGTCTTCTGCAAGCAAGATCACCCCCTCGCCAATCTGTATTACTGTAGATTCAACAGAAGCCACTTCTGCCCGAACTTCCTTTTCAACGGGCTGAGGTACGGCAGGTTTCTGGCCTTGGCCCTCGCCAAATACCTCTACCAGAAGCCCGGTAAAAGCTGATTGTTTGATGGGTTTGAGTAAATAAGCCGCACCCGGGTAAGCTGCCAGACGCTCTGCCTGATCGCGCTTCGAGAACCCCGCCAGGTAGAGGATAAAGACCCGGTTTTGAGGGGCTTGCCGCCGAAAAGTCAAAATTGGCTCTTCGAGATGAAGATTTTCAGAGTCGAGATCACAGATCAAGAAATGAGAGCCTTCGTGGCCATCACCCTCAATTTGTAAGGTTTTTTCCAGAGTCAGATTATCCCAGATCTCAACGATCCTTCCTATTCCCTGGGAACGGAGAAATGCACACAGAATTCGTCGTAAGGCAGGATCCTCAGAAAGTATCAGGCAATGCACCCCTCTCATTCCAGCTTGATATTGCCGGGAGGGTGTAGTCGGCTCGGATGAGGTGTGCAACCCAATCGTAAACTGAAAAACCGAACCGACCCCTTCAACACTTTTTACATCGATTTCTCCCCCCATTAATTCCACCAGGCGCTTTGAGATCACCAATCCCAGGCCGGTTCCGCCATATTTCCGGGTTGTGCTCCCATCTGCCTGAGTAAAGGGAGTAAATAGCCTTCTTCGAGCGACTTCTGAAAGACCAATCCCTGTATCACTTACTTTAAACCGTAAACGGACGTGCCCATCTTCCCGGCTGACCAGGTCAACCCGCACTACCACTTCACCATTCTCGGTGAACTTAACCCCGTTACTGACCAGGTTGGTTAAAATCTGGCGCAACCGGAGCGGATCTCCTATTAATATGGATGGAATCTCTGGCGAAACGTATCCCATCAGCCCGATTTTCTTTTCTTGCGCCGCCTGCGCAAACATTTCCAGCACACCTTCCACCAGTGGAAGGAGCTCAAAAGGAACCATTTCCAGGCTCATCCGGCCAGCTTCAATTTTGGAAAAATCCAGAATATCATTAATAATTCCCAGCAATCCACGGCCCGAATCGCGAATGATACGTACAAAATCACTCTGTTCGTCGTCCAGATGGGTTTCCATCAATAACTCTGCCATCCCAATGACGGCATTCAGGGGTGTGCGGATCTCATGGCTCATCGTCGCCAGGAATTCTGATTTTAAGCGCGATGCCTCCAGGGCCTGGTCTCGGGCTTCGGCCAGTTCCAAGCTCTTCTGTGCAATTTCTTCGTTATAGGCTCTCAATTGAGCGGTGTACCTCTCGCGCTCAAATTCAGAGCCGATCCATTGAGCCATTAACCGGATGAACTCTTTATCTGCCAGCGAGAAGGAACCCTGCCGCGGCTGGCTACTGTAGAAGGCAATCACCCCATAAAGTTCTTTTCCAACCAGAACGGGTGTGCCAATAAACGATTGAATCCGGTTGGATACAAATGCCTCGTGGTCTGCCCAGTCAGAAGATGCCACATTCTCGATGCCAACAGGTTCATTGGCGCGTAAGGTTTCACGGGCAAAAGTACGCTGAATATCAACCCTCTGCTTAATTGCCTCATCATCGGGCGGATAAACATTTCTTAAAAAGACCACATCCCCCTGAACCTGCCCAAGATACCCTCGTTCCATGTCAAAAGTCTGCGTTCCCAGCCTTAATAGATGGTCTAATTTATTTTCCATGGACAACGAGAGGGAGGAAGTGATGTCATAAAGCGAACGCAATGCCTCTTCGTTTCGCCGCAGGATGTACTCCATGCGTTTGTAGGATGTGATATCCACCATCGTACCGGCGATCATTTCACCCTCGCCGCTCACATCGGGCACCAGCCGGATATGCATGTCCAGCCAGACGGTTTTCCCATAAATATTGGAGATGGTGATTGTCTGGTGATATCGGTCCGTTACTTTCTCCCTTAAAATGCGGAACCCGGCCCCCAGTTCCCGAAGCATTCCCTCGGGTACAACCTTCCAGAACGGCAGCCCAATGGCATCTTCTACCTTCAAACCGGTTACTGTCTCCCACGCCGGGTTCAAGAAGGTGAAACGCCCGGTCAGATCAATCTGGAAGATTACATCCCGGGCATTTTCAACCACCAGGCGGTAATGCCCTTCACTCGCTCGCATGGCTTCATTGACCTGAATCCGCTCCCGAGTCATTGCCATGGAGGCAACGGCAACCTGAAGAAGCGCCACTTCCAGAGCATCTCCGGTTATTTTTTCCTCAAAGGAATCAAACAGTATGATCCCCCCAAGCTGGTCTTTGAAAAACATGGGCAGAATGAAAGCCGATCTGAACCCATGCGCTTCCAGGCGCTCCTTCAACGCGGGAGGTAAATCCTCAGTGAGCCTGGCAACAGGTTGCCCTTTTTCCAATTCTGGCAGAATATCCATTAATTCGCCCGAAAGAAGCAAATTTTCCTGCGGCGTGAAAGAAAGATGATCACCAGATGCGCCAGATACCCAGCCTCCCATTCGCCGGAAATAAGGACCTCGATCCGCGCTTTGGAATAGTTCAAACACACTGACCCGGTCAGCCCGGGTTGTTTCGCCAAGCATCGGCAGCACAATATCATACAGACCCGCGCTGTTTTCCAGACTCAACAGATCAAAGAGAACCTGCACCAGAGCCTCAAGATACCGTTTCCGTCGGTCAAGGTCTTCCTCGGCTTGCTGGCGTTTCTCAAGCTCTCTTTGCAAATCGTGATAAAGTGAGGTCACTTCAAACGCCCGGCTGGCTGCAAGGGCCATACTCTGAGCAAGACGTATTTCTTCCGGCGAGAAAACCCTCTCTCTACGGTCTTCCAGCCCCAGCCAGCCGATCACCTCTTCGCGCACGATAAGCGGAACCAGCAACGCCGAACGTGTACCGCGGCTTTCCAGAATCGGACGAAAAGCGCGCGAAAAGGCACTTTCTTCCCCGGGATGAACCTGGTAGGGTTCTGCATGACTCGTAGCCAGTTCAAACAGGCGATCATTCAGCGAAATCACTTTCCCGATGATCGATGGTATGGTTTGCGAAGAATATTCCGCTACGATTTCCAGCGCCGAGCGCGACTCATTCAACAGAGCCAGCGCCGACTGAGGCAACCCCAGGTTCACTGCCAGTTCCCGGCAAACTGTAGCAAAAACCGTGATCGGTTCCAGATTCGAGGTGGTTACGGCAACAATCTGATTGAGTAAGGTGGTTTCTCGTAGTCGATCCTTCAGAGACTGCTCGAGTTGTTTTCTCTCTCGAATATCTCGAAGAAGAACATAAAAGAACCGGTTCCCCTCAATTTGAATCGGACTGAAGCTGACATCAAAGACCTGCCCTCCGCCTTTAAGCCACACCTCGATCGACTGCTCACTGGCATTCTCTTCGGCGACCTTTCCTATTACTGAGCGAACGCGGCTCAGGGTCTCCTCATTCACCATTCCAGAAAGAAGGTCAATCAGGGTGACAGATTCGCTCTGGCTCCGGTTCCAACCAAGCATTCGGGTAAATACTTCATTTCCCTCAAGAATGGTTAGCCCTTGCCCGTCCAGAATAGCGAACCCCTCCCGGGCCTGTTCAAAGAGATGGGTGTAAAGCTCCTGACGATTACGGCTCTCCTGATGTGCCTCTTGTGCCTTCTGGAGAACGGTCTGCAGTGGCTCGTTGAGCGTCTCCAGTTCAATCGGATTCTGTGCCAGCACCTGGATCTGCTCCTGAAGGTTTCCGGCTTCCCTTACCCGGCCTGCGAGAATTTCCAGCGGCCGAAACAGCATATAGTTAGATACGAGCAAATTGGCTAACAGCGCAACTGCTCCGATCAAAATCAAACCATACAGTAAATAACGCGTGGCTACCTGCCCCTCACGATAAACGTCTCGTGCCATCTGGCTGACCAGAAGCCCTGTCAGTTCCCCATCCAGACCTCTGAGAGGGACAATTCCCAGCAAACTGTCCTCACTGGAAGAGTCCAGAAAAAGAGATTGATCTTCCTTCAATTGAGACAGGTACGGTCGTAACTCCTCGGGAAGGCTGGAAATCGGGTAATAAGATATCGTTTCGATTCCGGTCTCCACCCGGAGCGTGTCCAGCACGTTTTCATCCAACGCCCTTCCAAACACCAGAAAACCAGCTGAATCTCCTGTAGCACTGGTTGGGTAGACCTTACGCGCAGTCACAAAATAAGATCGCCCGTCAATCTGAACAAAACTATTCGCTGCACCACTTTCAGAGAGGGTTTTCCAGAACGCGGTTTCTGGCATGAACAATGGTTCTATCACTGCTGTGGCCTGGTTGACCTTTCCTGAGGTGCGATCATAACGCTCGGCAAACAACACCTTACCATCAACCCCCCCCAGAGCTACAAGATCGATCCCCAGGCTGGAATAAACCGCGGGCATAAGGTTCTCTTCGGGAAAAGCAGGGTTTTGCCCTCTCAGGTAGGCATCGGTGCTATCCCAGTAGGCCCAGTCTACCGCCAGGCTTCCTATTTCGCTGTAAATCCGATCCACGCTTTTCACGATCTGGCTGACATCCTTGTAATGGATCGTTCTTTCCAGCTGAGCAAAATGAGCCAGTAGAATATCCTGAGACATGAGAAACACCCCTGCTCCCATTACGAGCAGGGTAATCATGGTCAGCAGGGAAGTTTTAATTTTTACCGACATACCCCATCAATCAACAATCTCATGCCCCCATTCAAGGTGTCACCTCGCCACCGGTAAGATGATCTCCGGTTGATCATTTTCAGGGTGGTTGACTGCCTTCGAAACTTCATAGAAAGTCAACCGGTCAGCTTCCAGGGGTTTAAGGAAAGCCTGAAGCACCTCAGCCTCCCAATCTTCCAGCCAGGCATAACATCGCTCCGGTGGGAGAATCACCGGCATGCGGTTATGAATCGAAGCAATCAACGCATTGGGTTCACAGGTAATGATCGTACAGGTACGCACATCTTCCCCCTCCGGTGAACGCCAGGATTCCCACAGGCCAGCAAAGGCAAAGGGTCGGCCATCTGCCAGTCGAAAATAATACGGCGTGGCCATTTTTCCATCAGCTCGTTTCCACTCGAAGAAACCATCCCCCAGGATCAGGCAGCGGCGGCGCCGAAACGCATTCCGAAAAGCCGGCTTTTCTAACAGGGTCTCTGCCCTGGCATTGATCATCCGATTCCCGATCGTGGGATCTTTAGCCCAGGATGGAATCAATCCCCAGCGCATCCACTCAGCCTGGCGTGCCTGAGCATCTGTCACCACCAGCAGGGACGCCCCCGGCGCAATGTTATATCTGGGAAAGTAGTCCGCCGGTATCGCCGTCAGGTTGAATTCTCGCTGAAGCGTCTCAGCGTCCAGGAACAGAGAAAAACGCCCACACATAGGCCTGTATCCTTCCTGGAGAGATCCTCTCTCCAACGGATGTACACCCATCCTTGATACTATTTTAACACCTCTGGCAACTCCTGCCCTTCAGGAAGCTGGCAGGTTGTGATGTATAATACCCCCATCACCCCTCAGGGAAAGGTGCTCTGCTCATGTCTACCCCACTCGTTGAGTGTATCCCCAATTTCTCTGAAGCTCGCCGCCCCGAAGTCATCGAATCGATCCTTCAGGCTATCACCTCGGTTCCACAGGTCAGCGTCCTCGATCGTCATTCCGACCTGGATCATAACCGCACGGTGATCACGATGATCGGCCCACCTCAGGCCATCAAAGAGGCCGCCTTCCGAGCCATTGAACAGGCAGCCCGATTAATTGACCTTAATCATCATACTGGCGAACACCCGCGTATTGGTGCCACCGATGTCGTTCCTTTCGTGCCTATCCGTGACATTACCATGCAGGAATGCGTTGAAATGGCACGCCGGCTTGGTCAACGCGTGGGAGAAACGCTCCACATCCCCGTTTACCTATACGAAGAAGCGGCTACATCTCCTTCCCGAAAAAACCTGGAGGATATCCGCAGGGGTGAATACGAGGCCCTAAAAGAAGAGATCGCAACCCATCCTGACCGCAAACCCGATTATGGCCCCTCGGCCATCGGCCCTGCCGGGGCAACGGTTATCGGTGCCCGCCAACCCCTCATCGCCTTCAATGTGTACCTCACCACCGGTGATGTAGCCATTGCAAATAAGATTGCCCGCGCTGTGCGGTTCTCTAATGGCGGATTACGCTTTGTTAAAGCCATGGGCGTCCTCGTGGAAGGCCGCGCCCAGGTATCCATGAATTTAACAAACTTCCGCCAGACGCCGGTGCACCGGGTGGTCGAGATGATCCGCCGGGAGGCTGAGCGATACGGGGTAGGCATTCATCACAGTGAGCTGGTTGGGTTAATCCCTCAGGAAGCCCTGATCGATTCGGCTGTCTGGTATTTACAGCTGGATCAATTCGAGCCAGAGCAGGTGCTCGAACACCGCATGGCGCAAATTGCAGACACCCCACCTCCCTCGTCTGCCAGCCAGAGCAGTTTTCTGGATGATCTGGCGCGCGCCACACCCACCCCGGGAGGGGGTTCGGCGGCGGCCTTTAGCGCAGCGGCTGCCGCTGCCCTGGTGGCCATGGTCGCCCGATTGACGGTTGGAAAAAAGAAATACGCTGCCGTAGAAACTCAAATGTGGAGCCTGATTGAGCAGGCAGAGAATCTGCGCCAGCAATTGACGGCTGCCATCGAGGAAGATGCTGCGGCCTTCCAGGCCTATCTGACCGCTAATCGTCTTCCCAAGGACACACCCGAACAGGAGCAGGCCCGCCATCAGGCCCTTCAGGATGCCACCAGGGGAGCTATTCTGGTGCCTCTCAAAGTAGCCCGGCTGGCACTGGAAGTGCTCGGGCTGGCAGTGGAAGCTGCCGGAGCAGGCAATCTGAACGCCATCTCTGATGCTGGAAGCGCAGCAGCACTGGCACGCGCAGCCCTCCATGCCGCCGGATTGAATGTGCGCATCAACTGCAAGAATCTGGATGACCCGGCCAGTGTAAATGCCTTCATCGCTGAAATTCGAACGCTTGAAGAACGGGCCGCCGATCTGGATGAGCAAATGCGCCGCGTCCTGACGGAGCGAGGCGGGCTGGAACTCTGAAATCTTCCCATTCGAAACGGGGACGCGTCTTCGGGGCAACAACTTATGATTCGTGCGCGAATGATCTGCTGCCTCCTCCTTCTGAGCGTGCTCTGGGGTGGGTGCCAACCCTTCCCAACCCCCACAGGCAGTATCTCCCCCTCTGCCCCTGAGCCCACCCTGGTTGAAACACCTGCCTTACTGTCCACTCCCTCTCCATCTGCTCATTCCCTGAGGGTCTCGCCCGGCCTTCCCCCTTCGATCCTTGAGTCCATCCACCTCCCCCCTGGCTGGGAATTGACTTCTTCACCTCAACATGCTGAAATTACCCTCACAGTTTCAACCCTCCACCCGCTTGCTCAATGGGTCTATGTCCTGGTAGCGCCCTTTCCGACCGTTGCTGATCAACTCTCTTTCCAGTCCCTGCTCGACCTCTGGACCGACGGGAGCATCCCTGAAGGTGGCCCCACTACCCTGCTTGTCTCCCCCGAAACCCTCACTCTTCTGGAGGCACTCTGGGGAAAGCCCTCACCCGGTGTCAAAATCATCCCGTCAGGTGAGCTTCTTCAGAGCGCCTGGGATCAGCAGTCAGCCTGGGCCATCCTGCCATTTGAAGAACTCCAGCCACGATGGAAAGTCATCGCCGTCGACGGGCAGAACCCACTGCACAAAGACTTTCGCCCCGATCAATATCCCCTCACTGTGTCTCTTGGGTTTGAGGGTGACTCCGCGCTCATTGGCGAACTCGAACGGTGTTGCGGGGCCGCTTCAGACCAGCCCCTTCTTCCACCGACCAACCGGCCAACCTCAAAAATGGCCACTGTGGTGCTCACCGGTGTGACAGCCCTGGTGAGAGGAACTGCCGCGCTGATGGGACAATTTGGAATGGATTACCCCGCCCGGGACATCCTTCCCTGGCTCCAGCAGGCAGATATTTTGCATATCAGCAACGAAGTTGCCTTCGCAGAAAATTGTCCCAATCCCAACAACTGGCAGGGATTGGCCTTTTGTAGCCAGCCACGCACCATTCAATTATTGGAAGACATCGGCACCGATGTGATTGACCTGGCAGGCGATCACTTTGCGGACTGGGGTAAACCGGCCATGCTATACACCCTGCAACTCTACCGCCAGCGCGGATGGCAGGTTTACGGCGGAGGAGAAAATGAATCCCTCGCCCAGCGCCCGGCCCTCTTCGAGGTTAACGGCAACCGAATCGCCTTTCTGGGATGCAATGCCAAGGAAAAAGCCTATGCCACCGCCGGGCCAGACTCTCCAGGGGCTATCCATTGCGACTGGAACTGGCTCGAGCCAGCGATTCTTGACGTCAAAGCCAAAGGCTATCTCCCCATCATAACCTTCCAGCACCAGGAATATTACGAATATAAAGCCAGGCCAGCTCTGCAGGAAGATTTTCGGCGCGCTGCCCGGGCCGGAGCGGTGATCGTCAGCGGAAGCCAGGCTCATCAGCCACAGGCCATGGAATTTGCAGGCGACGCCTTCCTGCATTACGGGTTAGGAAACCTGTTTTTTGACCAGGTATACAGCCAGCAGGGCACTGATCAGGCATTCATCGACCGATACGTGTTTTTTGACGGGCGACTGATAAGCATCGAGATCCTCACCATTCGATTCGTCGATTACGCCCGCTCCCGCCCCATGACTCCGGCAGAAAGAGCTTCTCTCTTGCAAACAATCTTTGCTGCCAGCGGGTGGGTGCGCGATTCTCAGGTAAAATAAACCGAATTCTTGAAAGATAAGGGGCTGTTTTATGGGCATTAAACCTGATCACTGGATACGAAAAATGGCGCTGGAGCAACGAATGATCGAGCCGTTCGTCGATCACCAGGTACGGGACGGGGTCATCTCCTTCGGGGTCTCCTCATACGGTTATGATATTCGCGTCGCAGATGAATTCAAAATCTTTACCAATGTATATTCCGCTGTAGTGGATCCGAAGAAGTTTGACCCCGCCTCCATGGTTGATTTCAAAGGCCCAATATGCGTCATTCCCCCCAACTCGTTCGCGCTGGCCCGCACGGTGGAGTATTTCCGCATTCCTCGCGGCGTACTCACGCTTTGTGTGGGCAAGTCCACGTATGCCCGATGCGGCATCATTGTTAATGTGACCCCCTTCGAGCCAGAATGGGAAGGATTCGTTACCCTGGAGATCTCTAACACTACGCCCCTTCCAGCCAAAATTTACGCCAATGAGGGAATCGCCCAGGTGTTGTTCTTCGAAGGGGATGAAGAATGCGAATTATCCTACGCCGATAAAAAAGGGAAATATCAGTACCAGCAATCCATCGAATTACCAAAAATTTAACCCCCTTTTTTGCTGATCCCTTTCTCCGGGTTCACCTGTTAAGGCATGTGAACCCGGTTCGATTCCCGTGAGATCTTCTGAGGTCGGCGGCCAATCCACTCACGCCATACAGCGGACAAATAGACATAACACACCACAACCAGGATGATTCCAGTGACCCCCGCCCAGGGGAACGTTCCCTCAGTAAAAGTCTCTTTAAACCGCCAGAGTGGGGTAAGGTAGGCCACAAGGGGAACCACCAGCACCGGAGCTGCCAGGGTAGAAAAAGCCGGACGGTTTCCCAGCCGGGTAATGGACACCAGAAGGATGAAAGAGAACGTTAATACAAACCACAGCCCAAGGATGAAAATTCCATGTGCCCACCGCACCGGACGATCCTCTCGATAAAAGAAAACGAATAAAAACCCCAGGCTCACCAGAATCAGAACAGGCACAGAAGACAACCCGAGCAATATCAGACGAACGCGTTTCTCCCCAACAAGCTTGAAGAGGCCGCTCCAGTTTTCTCTGAACTGATCCAGGCTTTTTCCCAGAAGGAACAGGCCGAAAAGGCTGAACACACAAAGCCCGACTGGTAAATACCCCATGGTAGAAGGTCCTTTCTGGTTCTCCCCGGTTGATTATACCGCTCTTGCCAGACATAACCCGTTTACCATCTCAGAGATGCGGCGGGGTATTCTTCGGAAGAGAGGGATCCCGTTCACCCGAAAACCCCACCCCCACGACCCTGCTCGCATCTACGTGAAATTCCACAAGTCATCTCGCCAAATCATACTATAATGATGATGAGGTAACGGTCTTTATCAATTGCAGACTTTATCATACCCAAGGCTCAATCATTGTTAAGGAGGATTGTATGCTCATCAGGCAATTCCCGGAAGGATTTCTCTGGGGAGCCTCCACCGCTGCTTACCAGATTGAAGGCGCCTGGAACGCCGACGGAAAAGGCGAAAGTATTTGGGATCATTTCAGCCATCAGCCCTATCGCATTGAAAATGGAGATACAGGCGATGTCGCCTGTGACCATTACCATCGCGCGCCTGAAGATGTGGCCTTGATGAAGCAGCTCGGTCTGCGTGCCTATCGGTTCTCCCTTGCCTGGACGCGAATATTGCCTGCAGGTCGGGGAACGGTAAATTCAAAAGGGCTGGATTTTTACGATCGCCTGCTTGATGAATTGCATAAGGCTGGTATTCAGGCGAACGTTACCCTGAACCATTGGGATTTACCCCAGGCTCTTCAGGATCTTGGCGGTTGGGCCAATCGGGATTGCACCGACTGGTTTGCCGATTACGCCCGTATCGTATTTGATCGCTTTGGGGACCGTGTTGCACTCTGGGCTACCCATAACGAACCTGCGGTGGTCGCGTCTGGCTACGCTCAAGGGGTAATGGCACCCGGGCTGGCCGACGCTTCACAGGCGTACCGGGTGGTTCATCATTTGAATCTGGCACATGGAAAGGCTGTGCAGGTCTTCCGTCAGGGCAATTACCGCGGGAAAATCGGCATCGTCCTTGACCTTCAGAACTTCATTCCTGCCTCCGATTCAGAAGCCGACCATCTGGCCGCACAGCGCGTCACCGAAAATGCCCACGACCTTTATCTGGGACCCATTTTCCGGGGACGTTACCCGGCCTACCTTTCCGAATGGTTAGGCGCACTGGCGCCTCAACCCCAGCCTGGCGACCTTGAGCTCATCCATCAACCGATTGATTTTCTGGGAGTGAATCATTATTTCACCGCGCTTGTAAGCCACCATCCACATGGAGGGTTGTTAAAATCTACCATGAGCATGAAAACCCTGCCTATGTGGGGGCAGACGGAGGTCGGTTGGGGCGTGTATCCTGCCGGTCTGACCGCCATGCTTCACAAAGCGCATCAGTTTGCCGGAGGGTTGCCGATATATATTACCGAGAACGGATGCGCCGCACACGATGAACCCGATTCTGATGGCTTTGTGAAAGATTACGAGCGAATTGCATACCTTCGCCTTCATCTGATCGCCGCCCATGATGCCCTTCAGGCGGGAGTCAACCTTCAGGGGTATTTCATCTGGAGCTTAATGGATAATTTCGAATGGGCTTCGGGATACCGACCGCGCTTTGGTATTGTGCGGGTTGACTACGCCACCCAGAAACGTATCCCCAAGTTGAGCGCTCACTGGTATGCCGGAGTGATTCAGGCCAATGCAGTCACTCTATAGGAGCTGATCATGAGCCGAACACGCGTTGCCATCATCGGCGCAGGTGGCATGGCTCGCCATCATCTGCGTCAGATGCTCAAACAAACCGAAACCACCGAGATTGTGGCCCTTTGTGAGCCTTCGGAAGAGCAAGCTCGCCTCTCCGCGGCAATTTTTACGGTAAACGGGCAAAACCCACCCCCCAACCAGCCCGATCTGGAAAAATTGCTGGTCACTTATCAGCCAGATACCGCCTTCATCATTACCCCTCATGCTTATCACTATGAGCAGGCGAAAGCCTGCCTTGAAGCCGGGGTCGACGTTTTACTCGAAAAACCCATGGTCATGAATGCCGATGAAGCCCGTTCGCTGATCGAAGTGCGCAATCGCACCGGGCGCTTACTGGTGGTGGCTTTTCCGGGTAGCCTTTCACCGCAAATTCGCCGGGCACATGACCTGCTCCATAATGGAACAGTGGGAGAATTGCTATCCATCAGCGCTACTGTCTGGCAAAATTGGGGGCCTGGAACCGCCGGTACCTGGCGCCAGCAACCCGCCATCTCTGGGGGTGGGTTCCTGTTCGATACCGGCGCTCACATGTTGAACACCGTGGTCGACCTCGCCGGAGAAGAGTTCAGCGAAGTCTGTGCCTTCCTGGACAACTACGGACGCCCGGTCGAAACCCTGGGGGTGGTCATCGGCAGGTTAAAATCGGGCGGGTTGGTCTCATTACATGGATGTGGAGAGGCCATTCCTTCCTGCAGTTCTACAATTTATGTATTTACCCGGCAGGCCATCCTGCGCACTGGCATCTGGGGCGAATATCTGGAGATTCAGAAAGCTGGCAGGCAGACCTTTCGAAAGATCCCTGTGCCTGCCAGCTTGGGCGTCTGGGAGCAATTCCTTGCCGTGCGGAGCGGAGCCATGGCCAACCCCTGCCCCCCAGAAGTAGGTCTGCGCATGGCCTTGCTCTACGATGCAATCAGAGAATCAGCCGCACAGGGTGGAAAGCCCGTGCGCTGTGGTACCATGGAACCTCTCACTCCATAAATCATTAATCTACAGTTCAATCCAAGGAGCTAACTATGTCATCTACCCTACGAGTAACTGTCTGGAACGAAGGTCGTCACGAAAAGACCCACGAAGAAGTGCGCCGGGTTTATCCTCACGGCATTCACACAGTACTGGCCGAAGCCTTCCGGGGAGCCGGATTTGAGGCCCGCACTGCCACCCTCGATGAGCCTGAACATGGTCTGACCGAAAAAGTTTTAGCCGAAACAGATGTACTCACCTGGTGGGGGCACATGGCGCATCAGGATGTCAGCGATGAGATTGTCAATCGCGTGGCCAAACGCGTCCTGGAAGGTATGGGATTAATCGTTTTGCATTCCGGGCACATGTCCAAACCATTCCTCAAACTCATGGGGACGACCGGAGCACTGAAATGGCGCGAAGCCGGAGAAAAAGAACGACTGTGGGTTGTTGATCCCTCTCATCCCATCGTGGCTGGCTTACCGGAGTATTTTGAACTCCCTCATGAAGAAATGTACGGAGAATTCTTCGACGTGCCGGCTCCTGATCAGCTCGTTCTCGTGAGCTGGTTCCAGGGTGGCGAAGTGTTCCGCTCCGGTTGTTGCTGGAACCGCGGCCTGGGGAAAATTTTCTACTTCCGTCCCGGCCACGAGACCTTCCCCACCTACTACCAGAAGGAAGTTCAACAGGTTCTCATTAATGCTGTCCGATGGGCTGCACCAGGTGACCTGCCGAAAATTACCTTCTGGCATAAACCCGAACCTCTGGAGAAACTTGGGTAAAGCGTTCAGTCTCAGTTCTGGTTGATAAGGAGTATACCTATGGGCCGACCTGTCACTCTATTCACCGGCCAGTGGGCCGACTTGCCGTTTGAAACCATCTGCGCCAAAGCGAAGAGCTTTGGCTATGATGGTATCGAAATCGCCTGCTGGGGCGATCATCTGGACGTTGAAAAGGTATTGAGCAGTGATGCTTATTTGCGTTCCCGCCGCGACATCCTTGAAAAACACGGCCTGCAATGCTTTGCCATCAGTAACCACCTGGTTGGGCAGGCCGTCTGTGACCGCATCGATGAACGGCACCAAAGCATCCTTCCGCCGCGCGTCTGGGGTGATGGAAAGGAAGACGGCGTCCGCCGCCGCGCCGCAGAGGAAATGAAAATGACCGCCCGGGCGGCAGCCAAACTGGGCGTGAAGGTGGTACCCGGGTTTACCGGTTCGTCCATCTGGCCGTATCTTTATTCCTTCCCACCCAACCCGCCAGACCTGGTGGAAAAGGGTTTTGCCTTCTTTGCTGAAATGTGGAACCCTATCCTGGATGTGTTTGACGAGGTGGGGGTGCGTTTTGCCCTGGAAGCCCACCCCACAGAAATTGCCTTTGATATCGCCTCAGCGGAAATGGCTGTTCAGGCAGTCAAGGGCCGTCCGGCTTTCGGGTTTAACTATGATCCAAGCCACTTTGGATATCAGGGCGTGGATTATATAGCCTTCATCACCCGCTTTGGTGACCGCATCTACCATGTTCACATGAAAGACGTCTACTGGTCTGACCACCCGACCGAGGCAGGAGTGTTTGGAGGACATTTGAATTTTGGTGATCGACGTCGTTTTTGGGATTTTCGCTCTTTAGGCCGGGGGCGCATTAACTTTGAGGAGATCATCCGCGCCCTTAATGCCATCCATTACCAGGGGCCGCTTTCGGTCGAATGGGAGGATGGAGGCATGGACCGCGAGTTTGGCGCCAAAGAAGCCTGCGCGTTTGTTCGGCGAATTGACTTCGCCCCCTCGGCCATTGCTTTTGATGCGGCCTTCGAGCGGAAGTAAGCCCATTCAGTACCGGTGTAATTCTCTTTCTTGAGGAGGAAAACCATGCCTGATGAAGTTGGTTTTATCACTATGGCCGGAGCCAAAGCCACCGGCGAGGCGCCTGAAATTGGGGTAGGGATGATGGGCTATGCCTTTATGGGCAAGGCTCATACCAATGCCTTTAAGAAACTCCCCTACATGGTCTACCCCCCGCCTGCCATACCTAAACTCATCGCCATTGCGGGGCGTAATGAAGAATCGGTCAAAGAAGCCGCAAAACGCTACGGCTACGCTACTTATTACACCGACTGGAAACAACTGATCAGCGATGATCGCATCCAGCTCTTCGATAACGGCGGGCCTAATGATGCTCACGCCGAGCCATGCATTGCGGCCGCCAGAGCCGGGAAGCACATCTTATGCGAAAAGCCTCTGGCGCGCAATGCTAAAGAAGCCGCTGAGATGCTCGAAGCCGTAGAAAAAGCTGGTGTCGTGCACATGGTGGCGCACAACTATCGTTTTGTACCAGCCATTCGCCTGGCGCGTAACCTGATCGAGTCGGGAAAACTCGGTCAAATCTACCACTTCCGTGCAGTATACCTGCAGGAATGGATTATGGATCCCGATTTTCCCTTTGTCTGGAGGTTGGACAGGAAAGTCTCCGGGTCAGGGGCGTTGGGGGACCTCGGTTCACACATCATTGACCTGGCCCGCTTCCTGGTGGGCGAACCCCGCAAAGTTTCGGCAATGGCAAAAACCTTCATCAAGCAGCGCCCATTGCCAGGTGGCGGTTCCGCCGAAGTCACCGTGGATGATGCTTTCGTTTCGCTGGTCGAATTTGAAAACGGCGCAGTCGGCACACTGGAGGCTTCACGCTTCTGTGCCGGTCGGAAAAACCACCAGGTACTGGAAATCAATGGCGCCAATGGCTCCATCGTCTTTGACCTGGAACGGCTCAACGAGTTACAGGTCTTCTGGAAAGATGAACAGCCCCGTGAAACCCAGGGTTTCCACAATGTGCTGGTCAGTGAGTCCTATCATCCCTTCTGGGAGCACTGGTGGCCTCAGGGGCATATCATCGGCTGGGAGCACACTTTCGTTCACGAAATCGCCCACCTGCTGGATGCCATCGTCAACAAGAAAACAATCGCCCCCTACGGCGCCGACTTTCTCGACGGCTATAAGAATGCAGTCATCTGCGATGCCATCTTAGAATCGGCAGAAAAAGAGAAGACGATTACCATTCGTTATTAACCCTTGCCCTCTCACCGGGGGGCAGATGCCCCCCGGTGAGAGGGATTAACCTTCGTTTACCTAAGAGGAACCCATCTATGCGCCCCAAAATGGCATTGCAATTGTACACGTTACGTGATCTTACCAGCCATGACTTTGAAGGTGTGGTAAGAAAAGTAGCCGCCATGGGTTATGAGGGAGTTGAAACGGCGGGCTTTGGCAATAGCACCCCCAACGCCGCCAGACACCTTCTGGACTCCCTCGGCCTGGAAGTGGTCGGTTTGCATGCCCCCATGCCGCTCGGAGAGCATCAACACGAAGTGATCGATAACGCCCTTCTTTTCGGTTGCCGTTATCTGGTCACGCCTCACATCGGGCGTGAGGATGTCAAAGATATGGATGCCATCCGAAAGTTATGTGATCGCTTAAATCAGAGCCAGGAAGTGGCCAGAGCGCATGGGATGACTCTGGCCATTCACAATCACTGGTGGGAATATGCCCGAATGGATGACAGGCTCATCGCCGATATTATGATCGACTTGCTTGATCCGGCGATTCTTTTTGAGCTGGATACATACTGGATCAAAGTCGCCGGGGTCGATCCGGCAGAACGTGTACGCCAGCTGGGCAAACGTGCCCCCCTGCTTCACATCAAGGATGGCCCCGGGGTTCGTGATGAACCCCAGACTGCCCTGGGGGAGGGCATCATGGATTTCGCTTCCATTCGGGATGCCGGAAGCTCTGCTACCGAATGGTGGATTATGGAAGCTGACCGGGTCAATGGCGACCCGCTCGAAGCTGTTGAGAAAAGTATTCATTTTATGAAAGGTCTTCTGCAATGAAAAAAGTCCTCTTCGTCTGGGGTGGCTGGGAGGGACATGAACCCAGACAATGCGTCGAAATTTTCGCTCCCATTCTTGCCAGTGAAGGCTTTGAGGTAGAGATCAGCGATACGCTTGATGCCTATCTTCAACGAGAAAATTTATTATCCAAAGACCTGATCGTGCAGGTCTGGACGATGGGAAAAATTAGCGCGGAACAACTGAAAGGCCTGCAGGAGGCAGTCGCCAGCGGGGTTGGCCTGGCTGGCTGGCACGGAGGCCTGGGGGATTCCTTCCGCGAAAGCACCGATTATCAGTTTATGATCGGCGGTCAGTGGGTTGCGCACCCCGGAGGAGTGATTGACTATACCGTCCAAATCACAGACCACATCGATCCGATTACAGCAGGGCTGAAAGACTTTGCCATGCATTCCGAACAATATTACATGCACGTCGATCCGTCAAACCATGTGCTGGCAACGACCACCTTCAATGACCAGTTTCACCCCTGGATTTCCGGAACTGTCATGCCGGTGGCCTGGAAGCGCCTCTGGGGAAAAGGCAAAGTATTCTACTGTTCACTGGGACATGTAGCCAGCGATTTCAACGTTCCCGAAGCGCGTGAAATCGTCCGCCGGGGCATGCTGTGGGCATCGCGGTAGAGGTGAATCTATGAAAAAGGTAAAAATCGGCATCGTTGGCTGTGGAAACATTAGCGGGATTTATCTGGAACAGAGCCAGACCTTCGATATTCTGGAACCGGTTGCCTGCGCTGATTTGATCCCGGAGCGCGCCCAGGCGCAGGCTCAGAAATACCACATTCCCCGTGCACTGACTGTGGAAGAATTGCTGGCTGACCCAGAGATCGAGATTGTAGTTAATCTGACCATTCCCAAAGCCCATGCCTCAGTGGCACTGGCGGCTTTAGAGGCCGGGAAATCCGTTTACAACGAGAAACCCCTGGCGATCACCCGCGAGGAAGGGCAGAAAATCCTGTCCCTGGCCAGAGAAAAGGGATTGCTGGTAGGCGCCGCTCCCGATACTTTCCTGGGAGCTGGGATTCAGACCTGTGTTCATCTGATCAACCGGGGAGAAATTGGTGAGCCGGTGGCCGCAACTGCGTTTATGATGTGCCACGGGCATGAAAGCTGGCATCCTGACCCTGAGTTTTATTACAAAGTGGGCGGCGGCCCGCTCTTTGACATGGGCCCCTATTACCTGACTGCCCTCATTTCCATGCTTGGGCCGGTCAGGCGTGTCAGCGGCTCAGCCAGGATCAGCTTCCCCACCCGCACGATTACCAGCCAGCCCAAAGCTGGCACCGTAATCACCGTGGACACCCCCACCCATCTCTCGGCCACACTCGATTTCCATAACGGCGCGGTAGTCACCCTGGTCACCAGTTTTGATGTCTGGGCACATCACCTGCCCAACATCGAGGTGCACGGCGCCAGCGGCTCTCTTACTGTACCCGACCCCAACGGATTCGGTGGGCAGGTCCAGATCTGGAAACCCGAGAAGCGCCAATGGGAAAATGTTCCCCTCTTGAATTTACGCTCTCAAAACAGCCGCAGCATCGGTGTGGCTGATATGGCGTATGCGTTGCGCACCGGGCGGCCCCACCGGGCCAACGGCCAGATGGCTTACCATGTTCTGGACGTAATGCATGCCGTGTTAGATGCTTCTCGTGAAAACCGGGCAATTCTGATTGAATCCACCTGCGAAAGGCCCGCTCCTCTGCCAGCTGACCTGCCACCCGGCCAGCTGGACGCGTAGTGCTTTCACCTTTCGATTGATCTCATCATCCAGTGCAGGGAACTGCCTCTCAAGGCGAAACCCTGCACTGGAGCATTCTCAGCCAGAGTTCTGTCATTCTCGCTTATAATTGGCTTTATGCAGTCCTTACCGGTATCAACACACAGGCGGGTAGAAACACGTGATTGAAAACAATGAAATTCAACGCCTGGAAGGCAGGGGAAGATACAAAGTTATCCGTAACCTGGTGTTCAGCCTGTTGATCATGGCGGCACTGGCCTTTCTGGTCTCAAAAGATTTCACAAAAATCCAGGATTATATCCAGCAGCATGCCATAAGCGGCCTGTTTGTAGCCTTTCTGGTATATGGAATTCTGGGAGCATCTCTGATTCCCTCAGAACCCCTCACCGTGCTCATTGGCGCTCTCTTCGGTCCATGGATTGCCACCCTGGTGGCTACCTTTGGGAATATTCTTGCCGCCCTGGTGGAATATTACATTGGAAGAAAAGTGGGACATGCAACAGGGTTCATCGAAAACAAGCACAAATTACCTCTTGGCCTTGGGAAACTCCCGGTAGATTCCCCGCTCTTTCTCATCCTCGGACGCATGGTTCCCGGCGCCGGACCCAAACTGGTGAGCTTTTTAGGCGGTGTCTATCATGTGCCGCTGGGGCGCTACCTGTGGACAACCGCCATTCCCACCGCCCTGGGGGCAGCTATTTTTGCCTTCGGTGGCTTCGGCCTTGCCAGCCTATTTCAAACCCATTAATTCAAGGAGATCAGCATGACATCACCCCATCAACCTCCTCGCTGGAATGTTTCCAACATTTTTCCCGGCCTGGAATCTCAAGAATTGAGTCAGGCCATGGCTCAGGCAAACGAACAGGTGCAGGCTCTTGCGGCCATGATCCAGGCCCTGCCTGCCGATCCCGCCCGGACCCCCTCAGCCACCCTGGCGGAAGTCACAGGACAGGTCATTGAGAAAGCCAATGCCACTTTTGAGCTAACGGGCACCATCCAGGCATATCTCTATGCATTTGTCAGCACCGATTCTTTCAATCAACAGGCAATGCGCCTGACTTCTCAATTTGAAAAGACCCAGGTGATCGGGCAGAATGCCATCACACAGTTTGCCCTCTGGGTGCGCGCCCTTGGCGAACGGCTGGAAGAAATCATTCCACTCAACCCCGTTCTTGAAAGCCACCGGTTCTTCTTGCAGGAAACCTATCGGCAGAGCCGTTATCTCATGCCGCCCGAAATGGAAGCCCTGGCTACCGAGCTTTCTCTCAGCGGTTCCAACGCCTGGTCGAAATTACAGGGCACCGTTACCTCACAGAAAACCGTGGAGTTTGAGCTGGACGGCAAAATCCAAACCCTTCCCATGCCCGCTCTGATCAACCTCCACTCCCACCCCGACGAATCCGTTCGCCGCAGGGCGTACGAAGCTGAAATGGAAGCCTGGAAGAGCATCGAAGCGCCACTGGCGGCGGCGATGAATGGAGTGAAAGGATGGGCAATTACCCTCAATAAACGCCGTGGGCGCGAAGATGCCCTGCATGGGGCAATCGACGCTGCCCGGATCGACCGGGCCACACTTGAGGCAATGCTCTCAGCCATGGCCGATTCCTTCCCCGTCTTTCGGCGATATTTCAGGGCCAAAGCCGCCCGCCTGGGTAAAGAAAAGCTTGCCTGGTGGGATCTTTTTGCCCCCATGGGTAAAACAGATCGCACCTACACCTTCGAAGATGCCCGTTCTTTCATCCTCACCAACTTCTCGCAGTTTTCTCCCGATCTTGAAGCCTTTGCGCGCCGGGCATTCGATCAGAGCTGGATCGACGCAGAACAACGGCCCGGTAAACGCGGCGGGGCGTTCTGCATGGCTATCCCTGGTGTCAAAGAGTCGCGTGTCCTGTGCAATTTTGATGGCTCGCTCGATCAGGTCTCTACCATTGCCCATGAACTGGGGCATGCCTACCACAATGAATGCCTTTTCCGCGCAGGAAAAACCATTTTACAAAGCGAACTGCCCATGACCCTGGCTGAAACCGCCTCCATTCTCTGCGAGACGATTGTGGTGGATGCCGCCCTTAAACAGGCCGCCAGCCCTCAGGAAGAGCTTTCCATTCTGGAAACTTCTCTCATCAGCGATTCCCAGGTTATCGTGGATATTTACTCACGCTATCTTTTTGAGAAAGAAGTTTTCGAACGGCGCGAAAAAGCTGAACTCAGCCCTGATGAATTGTGTGAGATCATGGAACGCGCTCAAAAAGCAACCTATGGCGATGGGCTGGATGAACGCTATCTCCACAAATATATGTGGACATGGAAACCCCATTACTACTTTACCGATATCTCTTTCTATAACTTTCCTTATGCCTTCGGGTTGCTCTTCGGCGTCGGGTTGTATGCCATTTACCGCCAGCGCGGAGCAGATTTCATCCCGGATTACCAGAACCTGCTGGCTTCCACTGGAGAAGCCTCTGCCGCCGACCTGGCCAAACGCTTTGGGATCGATATCCGCCAGCGATCCTTCTGGGAAAACAGCCTCGCTATCATTGGAGAGCGGATCGAGCGGTACATAGCCATTAAGTAGAGAAGGCCTCCCTTTTTTAGAACCAAACCGCAGGGGTTGAAGCCCTTGCGGTTTTTTCTTTTCCACACCCCAGGATTACCCCATGGGCTGATATTTTTGATAATCATCCAGGGTGTCAATATCAATCAGCAGGCGCTCATCCTCCCATTCTACAAAAGTGGGAGGCCACCGATCCATCACCTGTCGCCCACCGGCCTTTCCCGTCAACGCACCAAGATCTGAAAAAGTCCGCCGATCAAAGAGCACCGGGTTTGTCCTCTGGCCCTTTACCCGCGGCGCAATCACTGCTTCAAGGGTAGTGGCGTGCCGGTGAACAAGCGCCTGAATGACATCCTGATTGACAAAGGGCTGATCGGCCAGTAAGAAGATCGCTCCACCACAACGATCTTCCTTCAATAATTCACGCACCCCGGCGCTGACTGAGGTGCCCTGTCCATCCTGCCAGCGATCATTTCTTACGATCTTAACCGGCAAACCCTGCAATGCCCCGGCCACCTCGCCTGAATACGCCCCACAGACCACAATTACGGGATCAAGCCCCGCATGCAGGGCAGATTCTACAGCTCTCCGCACCAGAGGCACACCTTCCCAGGGCAATAATTGCTTTGGCTTTCCCAACCGTTCACCGGCCCCTGCCGCCAGCACCACCCCGGCCACTGGCCGGTGAAACGATACAATCTCAGCCGGTCGGCCATCCGCGCCAGCCCCATGCAAAGACGCTACCACTACCCCATCAAATGCTCCGAGCAACCGTCTAACCAGTCCATTAAGTTCTGCGGCCCCCATGGTAAAAGCGTCTCTCTGGTTCAGCAACACCAGCTTTCCAGCACCTGCCGGAATGTTTTTCCGCCCGCCTTCAGGGTGCACCAGAACCCTGGCCAGCGCCGCCTCATGGATGGGTTCACCCGGTTGAAGGTTCGCCAGCCGACCAAAATCCTCAGGCCGATACACCCAGGCATCCGTGAGAGGTTTGCCCAGCCCGCTCAGCCCGGCCACCACCATGACCACATCCGCTTCTTCGGGGATAGGTGGCTCCCAGGCAGCCGGTGCTTTAAGCGGTAGTCCGCGTGCCCCATCTGCTTCAACCAGAAATGGCACCTTCCATTGAACCGCCAGGCCCAATACCTGCTGGAAAACCTCGCCAGAGAGGCCCCGGGTACGTTCCTTCTCCCCTACCGGGCCGGTAATCAGGGTTAGCCCGTCAGGTAATGCGTGCTTGAACGCAGGAACGTCTTCCACCTGTGCTGCAAAGTATACCCGATCGGCCAGAGAACACTGCGCCAGTGCAAGATGCGCGGTATTGCTGAGGATCACCCCTCCGCTAAGAGCACGCCCCAGCCGAAACATCGCTGAGGTTTTTCCACCTGCACCACAAAGGGCAATACAGCGTTTCGTACGCAATGAAAGGGCTTCAACGATGAGAGCGAGATCCATAGTGTCATTATACCGACCATCGAACCTGAATTGAAGTTTGATAAAATAATAGGGATTGATCTCTCAAACCCTGATCTGCGTCTATTCCTGACAGTACGGAGCAAAGCGATGAGCACCCTTCCTCGACTCCGCGTTAGTTCCAATCATCGTTTCCTTGAGACCGAACTGGGAGAACCCTTTTTCTGGCTGGGCGATACTGCCTGGGAGTTGTTTCATCGCCTCACCTTTGAGGAGGCCGTATTTTATCTGGATAATCGCCGTGCCAAAGGGTTTAACCTCATTCAGGCAGTTGCCGTTCCTGAACTGGAGGGACTGTCTCAAGCCAATCGTTACGGTCATCTGCCCTTCCGCAATCTCGATCCAACCCAGCCTGAGGATGCCTATTTTGACTACATCGCGCAGGTCATTCGCGCGGCTGACGAACGCGGCCTTTATGTAGGGCTGGTCACCACCTGGGCCGACAAGGTTAAACGCATGTGGGGCGGTGAACAGGAAATCTTCAACCCCCAGAATGCCTACGCTTACGGGCATTATCTGGGCACTCGTTTTGCAGCCGACACCAACATCATCTGGATTCTGGGCGGTGACCGCTCGGCAGAAGGAGTTGAAGAAATCTGGCGTGCCCTTGCGAAAGGCATTGACGATGGAGCTGGCCACCACGGTCTGAAAACCTACCACCCTTTCGGTGAACATTCATCCTCCGAATGGCTCCATCATGAAGATTGGATTGACTTCCACATGATTCAATCGGGACACGGGCGGCTCTGTATGCCCACCTGGGAGATGATCGCTGCCGATTACAAACTTCACCCCGTCCGCCCCGTCCTGGATGGCGAACCCAATTATGAAGATATTCCCATCGGCTTTAATGTACGCAACGGTTATTTTAACGATTACCACGTTCGTCGACAGGCCTATCGCTCAGTCTTTGCAGGCGGGTTTGGAGTAACCTACGGGCACAACAGCGTCTGGCAAATGTATGACCAGCGCCATCAGCCGGTGCTTGATCCACTTTTCACCTGGCGTGAAGCTCTCGACCGTCCCGGCGCATTCCAGATGGTTCACCTGAAAAACCTGATGCTTTCACGCCCCTTTTTCGAACGCGTCCCCGGGCAAGACCTGCTCCTCACCGAACACACTCACCCCGAACAGTATATCTGCGTGACCAGAGATCAGAATTTCACTTATGCCATGGCCTATTTCCCTCAGGGAGGGCTCACTGCAGGATTCCACTTAGAACCCTTCCTGGGTTCAAAAGTGAGGGTCTGGTGGTACGACCCCTGCAATGGTGAAGCGCGGCTTCAGGGAGAAGAACCCATCCGCCGCGCCATGTCTTTTACTTCACCTTCCGAAATGCCCGATTGCGTCCTTATTCTCGATGATGCTGATGCCGATTACCCCCCTCCGGGGAAGGTTGGCGCTTAATCATTGCCGCGCTGATAATTGGGCGCTTCACGGGTAATGGTCACACTGTGGGGGTGGCTTTCAATCAAACCGGCGTTGGATATAACCACCAGGCGGGTACGCTGGCGCAGATCATCCAGATTTCGCGCACCGGCGTACCCCATGCCAGAACGTAAACCACCCACCAGCTGATATACAAAATCAGCCAGCGTTCCTTTGTAGGGTACCATTCCTTCCACACCCTCTGGCACCAGTTTTCGGCCAGTACTTTGCCCACTCGCATAACGATCGCGGCCATATCCCTGCATCGCCCCCAGGCTGCCCATTCCGCGATAACTCTTGTATTGCCGGCCCTCAAACAGAATCACCTCCCCGGGCGACTCTTCCAACCCGGCCAGTAAACTGCCGAGCATTACGGTTTCTGCTCCGGCTACGATCGCCTTCACGATATCACCGGAATATTTAATTCCTCCATCTGCAATGACTGGAACATCGTGCCTGGCGGCGGCTCTGGCGCAGTGGAAAATGGCGCTCATCTGGGGCATCCCCGCCCCAGAAACAATACGTGTGGTACAAATCGATCCGGCTCCAATGCCCACTTTTACCGCATCAACCCCCGCCTCGATCAAAGCCAGCGTACCCTCCTCCGTGACCACATTTCCCGCAATCACTGGCAGGCCTGGCCAGGCGCTTTTAATCCGGCGGATGGCGCGAATCACCCCCGCAGAATGCCCGTGAGAGGTGTCTACCACCACCACATCCACCCCGGCTTTCACCATCAGATCAACCCGCGTCTCCAGGTCGTTTCCCACCCCCACAGCTGCTCCACACAAAAGCCTTCCCTGACTGTCGGTGGCGGCGTTTGGGTAATCGCGTTTTTTCTGAATGTCCTTGACCGTGATTAACCCCTGCAAGCGGCCATGCTCATCCACCAGAGGAAGTTTTTCAATGCGGTGTTGCTGTAAGATTCGCTTGGCCTGCTCCAGCGTTGTCCCTACCCGGGCGGTCACCAGTCCTTCGCTGGTCATAAAATCCCTGACCGGGCGTGCGAAATCGTCACCTTCTGCGAAGCGGATATCCCGATTGGTGAGAATCCCCACCAGAATCCCATCCGGATCAACGATGGGCACCCCACTGATATGAAACCTGCCCATGATGGCTTCAGCTTCTGCCAGTGAGGCTTCTGGCCCCAGCGTGACCGGGTTGGTAATCATCCCGGCCTCCGAACGTTTCACTTTATCAACCTCGCTCGCCTGAGCTTCAGGAGACATATTCCGATGAATGATTCCAATGCCTCCTTCACGCGCCAGTGCTATCGCCAGGCGCGACTCAGTCACCGTATCCATGGCTGCCGAAAGCAGAGGGATGTTGAGTTGAATTTCCCGCGTCAACCGGGCACGCACATCCGTTTCGCTCGGGAGAATCTCTGAATACCCCGGCACAATCAGGCAATCGTCAAACGTAAGGGCCTGATGCCCCTGAAACAGTTCTTCGTTCATCTCACCTCTTTTTTAATGTCTGAAGTGCCTCACCCCCGTCAGCACCATTGCCATTCCCGCCGCATCTGCCGCAGCAATGGATTCCTGGTCGCGTACCGACCCGCCCGGGTGAATCACCGCCGTCACCCCGGCCTCAGCCGCCACCTGTACCGAGTCCGCAAAGGGGAAAAAGGCATCTGAAGCCATCACAGCTCCCCGGCTACGCTCCCCCGCCCGCTGGACTGCGATGCGAACGCAATCTACCCGGTTGGGCTGACCTCCACCAATGCCAACAGTAGCATTCCCTTGAGCAAGGACAATCGCGTTAGATTTGACGTGCTGGCAGGCCTTCCAGGCAAAGCGCAAAGCCTTCCACTCCTCATCTGTGGGCGCCCTTTGAGACACCACCTTCCACTCCGCAGATTCGGGATCTCCCAGGTCAACCGATTGCATCAAGACGCCTCGATTGACCGAACGAAGCTCAAAATCGGGATCGATTTTCAAATCTGGCATTTCTACCAGGCGTACGTTCTTTTTTACGGAAAGAATGCCCACACTTTCCTCTGTGAACCCGGGGGCAATGATGCACTCCACAAAGAGTTCTTTTATCGCCAGGGCTGCCGGTGCATCAATGGGACGGTTGCTGGCAATGATCCCGCCAAAAGCCGAAACCGGATCAGAGGCCAGGGCCAGGCGGTAGGCTTCCTCCACTGTTTCACCGCAGGCAATCCCGCAGGGTGATAAATGTTTCACAATGACTACCGCCACCCGCTCAAAACTCACCACAGCCCGCCAGGCAGCATCCAGATCAAGCAGGTTGTTGTACGATAGTTCCTTTCCCTGCAACACTTTTCCTCCCAGCGGCCCCATCCCCGGTTGATAGGCCAGCAATCGAGCCTTCTGGTGCGGGTTTTCACCATATCGCAGGTTCTGCACAGGATACAAATTGAGCGAAAGAGCACCTTCTCCTGATAGATACGCCGCGATCGCCTGATCATAACGAGTGGTCAACGCAAACCCCTTCACCGCCAGCCGACGGCGGGTTTCAGCAGAGGTTCCACCCTGCCGCAGTTCTTCCAGCACACCAGGGTAGTCAACCGGGTCGCACACCAGAGTCACCCGTTCAAAATTCTTGGCCGCCGCCCGGATGAGAGTCACCCCGCCAATGTCAATATTTTCTACCGCATCCTCCAGGGTGGCTCCGGGGCGAGCAATGGTCTGTTCAAACGGATAAAGGTTGACCACCACCAGATCAATCGGGCTCCAGCCCAGGCTACGTAATTCACTCAGGTCGGCTTCCCGGTTGCGTGCCAGCAACCCCCCGTGAATCGCCGGATGCAGGGTCTTCACCCTGCCCCCCAGAATTTCTGGAGACCCGGTAAAAGCACTGACCTCAGTAACCGGCAACCCTGCTTCACGTAGAACGCGCGCGGTACCTCCGGAGGCTATCAAATCCCATCCTAATTCCGCTAACCCTCTGGCAAAATCCAGCAGGCCCTGCTTGTCATAGACCGATAGTATTGCTTTAGGCATCCTTTTTAACTCCCTTAATCAATTCAGGATCGAGAAGAAGGTTACGGAGGGTTTGCACCAGGAGCGTATGCTCTACCTCATGCATGCGTGCTTCAAGGTTTTCCAGTGACTCGCCCTCCAGCAAAGGTACTTCTACCTGCCCCAGCACCGGGCCGCAATCTACCCCTTCATCAGGCACCAGGTGAACCATGACTCCCGTTCGGGTAATTTTTCCCTCCCGAAAGGCCGCATAAGCCCGCTCAATAGCATTCTTCCCAGGAAAACACCCCGGCAACGCCGGATGAAGATTAATCACCCGCATGGGAAAACGGCTTAAAAATTCATTGGATAAAATGCGCATCCAGCCAGCTAAAACAACCCAGTCGGGCTGGTAAATTGCCACCCTTGTGGCCAGCCGTTGATCATACTTCTGACGGTCTTCCTCTTTCGGTTTGGGAAAATAGACCGCCTCCACGCCTGCCCGGCGGGCCCGTTCCAGCCCGTAGGCTTCGGCGCGGTTGGAGATAACCGCCACAACCCGAGCCGGTAAAGTACCGTCATCGCAGGCATCTAAAATGGCCTGCAGGTTAGACCCATTCCCCGAAATAAGCACCACCAGCCTGGCCAGTCTTGTATTCATACCAGGGTCACCTTTCGTTCACCCCTGACCAGTTCTCCGATGACCCAGGTTTCTTCTCCGAGAGCCTGTTGAACCCGGGACACATCCCCTTGCCCGATCACTGCAACCATTCCAATTCCCATATTGAAAACACGGTACATCTCATCTTCAGCCACTCTGCCCGTGTGCTGAATCCACTGAAAGAGCGGCGGAACCGGCCATGCTCCCCGCCTGACGATTGCCCCTAACCCAACGGGCAACACCCGGGGAATATTTTCAATAAATCCACCTCCAGTGAGGTGTGCCAGCGCCCGGATCGGAGAGTCGGGATGGTCAAGGATTGGAGCCAGTAAGGGCAGGTAAGACCGGTGAGGAGCCAGCAGTGCCTCCTGCAGAGAAGTCTCCATTCCTTCGATCACCCGGTCAAGAGCCAGGTTCTGGCATATCTTGCGGATAAGAGAATATCCGTTGGTATGGGGACCCGAGGAGCGCAGCCCCAGAAGAACATCTCCCGGCGAAAGATCCGCAGTACGCGGCAGGATGGCGTCTCGTTCGACCACCCCAACCATGGTACCGGCCACATCAAACGCTTCTGGAGTGTACACCCCCGGCATCTCAGCGGTTTCCCCGCCAAGCAAGACACAACCCGCATCTCTGCAGGCTTCTGACATCCCCTGCACAATTTCTGCCGTGATCTCCGGTTTTAACCGTGCAGTGGCAAAATAGTCCAGGAAAAACAGCGGACGTGCTCCCTGTACCAAAATATCATTGATACAGTGATTGACAATATCCAGACCAATCGAACGGTATTTTCCAACCTGTGCCGCAAGGGCTACTTTGGTACCCACCCCATCCGTTGAAGCCACCAGAACCGGGTGGCGGTATTCTTTAAGGAATACCGCATCATACAATCCCCCGAAGGCTCCAATCCCTGCCAGCACACGAGGGTTGTAAGTGGACTTCACGGACTCACGCATCAGAGCAACCGCCCGGTTTCCCGCATCAATGTTCACCCCTGCCTGTGTATATGCCTGGCGTGCATGGCTGGCAATGTCCCGGCGGCATTGCATTCCATCGAACTGAATTTGTTCCACTGCCCGGTACGTTTGGCACAAAGCACTTTCCAGGTCATCTCCCCAACCTGTCACACCCAGCACCCGCCCCCCAGCCGTGACCAGTCTGCCGTTCTTCATCGCTGTTCCAGCATGAAACACCACTACATTTTCCGGCAAATTCTCAGGAATGACGATCGGTTGCCCGGATTCTGGCTTCGCCGGGTATCCACGGGCCGCCAGTACCACACAGACCGCACTGCCCGGATACCACTCCACCGCCACCTCCTCCAGCCGACCTTCGGTACAGGCCAGAGCCACTTCCAGCAAGTCACTTTTTAACAGGGGCAACAAAGCCTGGGTTTCAGGGTCACCAAAACGACAGTTGAATTCCAGTACTTTTGGGCCATCTTCGGTGAGCATCAGGCCAGCATACAACACCCCGATGAATGGCCTTCCTTCTTCTCGCAGTCCATCCACCGCTGGCTGGAGAATAGTGTTCACCACCTCATCCACCCATGCCTGCGAAAGGCTCGATACCGGAGCGTATGCCCCCATTCCTCCCGTGTTAGGCCCCCGGTCTCCATCCAGAAGGCGTTTATGATCCTGCGCCGGAAGCATAGGACGCACAGTTTTCCCGTCGGTAAACGCCAGCAGGGAGACTTCTGGCCCGCTTAAGCGCTCCTCGATCACCACTTCCTGGCCTGCATCTCCCAGCGCCCTTTCCACCATAATTTCTTTCAGGTAGCGTTGCGCCTCTTCAGGGTTCTCGGGTAAAAACACCCCCTTACCAGCCGCCAGTCCAGATGCCTTAATCACCACCGGGTAGGGTGTACAAGAAAGGTGCTCTACAGCGGGTTGATATTCCGTGAAGACCGCAAAACGCGCCGAGGGAATTGCGTGTCGTTGCATAAAAGCCTTGGCAAAAGCCTTGGAGGACTCAATCTCCGCCGCTGCTGCCGAAGGGCCAAACACCTTCACCCCGGCATCACGCAGAGCATCCGCAAGCCCCTCTGCCAGAGGCGCCTCCGGCCCAATGATCACCAGGTCAACGTTTTGCGAGAGACAGAAGGAAACCAGCCCGGCCTGGTCAGATGCCGATAGAGGCAGGTTCACAGCACAGGATGCGCTTCCGGGGTTTCCTGGCGCAATAAAAAGCCTGGTCAGACGCGGCGAGGATGCTACCTTCCACGCAATAGCATGCTCACGCCCCCCTGACCCCACTATCAGAACATTCATTCGCCCTCCCTCTTCAAACCAGCGCCTTCTCAAACCCCGTTTTCACACCCGAGAAATGCACATCCAGGGGGTAATGTCCGGTAAAGCAGGCATTACAATACCCCTCATTTCGACCAATGGCGCGCATCATGCCTTCCAACGACAGGAAATGTAAGGAATCAGCACCGACCCATTCACAAATTTCCGCCACACTCATGCGGTGAGCAATCAATTCCTCGTACGTGCCCATATCCACCCCCATAAAACAGGGATGACTGATCGGTGGGCAGGTAATACGAACGTGTACCTCACGCGCACCGGCTTCTCGCAACAATCGTACCAGCGGACCGGTAGTGTTCCCACGCACAATACTGTCATCAATCATCACCACCCGCTTCCCCAGCACATTTTCATTGATGACATTAAACTTGAGAGCCACCCCCTGCCTGCGCAACGAATCGGTTGGTTCGATGAACGTCCGCCCGATGTAACGATTCTTGATAAACCCATCGTTGTACGGGATTCCTGATTCCATCGCATATCCGATGGCCGCCGGGATGGAAGAATCGGGCACGGGGATTACGACATCTGCCGAAACCCCATTTTCACGGGCCAACTCTCGGCCCAGCTTTTGCCGCACCTCATGCACACTGCGCCCATCCCAGAAAGAATCCGGGCGCGAGAAGTAAATGTGCTCGAAGGTGCACAGGGCAGTGGGCTGAGCGGGGGGGAGGGCCTGTTTCACCGTAAGTGCATTATTACTCAAGGAAATAATTTCCCCGGGTTTCACCTCACGGATCGCCTGGCAACCCAGCGTGCGTAATGCACCGGTCTCCGAAGCGCAAACGTGCCCCCCACCGGGTAAAATTCCCACACTCAAGGGGCGGAAACCCCACGGATCACGTACCGCAAACACCCCGTTCAGGGTAAGGATAACCAGCGAGTACGCTCCCTGCCACCGGTACATCAGTCCGTGAATACGTTCCATCCAGGTAGAGCCTTCGGCTCCAGCCAGCATCAGGGTAATGACCTCAGTATCTGACGAAGATTGCAGCCCCACCCCTCGCCTGAGTAAATCCTGCCGTAATTCTGCTGAGTTGGTCAGATTGCCATTATGCGCCACAGCCACCGGCCCATAACGGGTTTCGATCATAAACGGCTGAGCATTTCGCAGCACACTGGAGCCGGTCGTTGAGTAACGGGTGTGCCCGATAGCATAATCGCCACGCAAAGGGGCCAGGCTTTCGGGCCTGAATACCTGTGACACCAGACCGGTATCCTTATGCAAGCGCATCGAACGCCCATCCGAAACGGCTATCCCCGCCGCTTCCTGACCCCGGTGTTGGAGGGCAAAAAGGCCAAAAAAGGCCATACGAGCCACATCTTCACTGGGGGCAAAAATCCCAATCACCCCGCATTCTTCTCTCGGGGCATCTTCCCCGTTCAACCAATCACTCATGGAACAATAACTCCTTCACCCAGGCTCCCCATCCGCCATTGTTTGGATGGAGAAGCAACTTTTCACCAACCTGCCTTAACATGGCGTTTAAGGCTTCTGGATCTGACACCACCATCGTTAAATGACCCAGTTTCCGATTCGGCCTTGCCGTCTTGTGATACCAGTGCAGGTGCACACCCGGTATAGATAAAAGATCGGGAAACTCCGGCACCGAACCGATCAGATTAATCATCGCACACCAGCCGTTCACAGCTACCGCTCCCAGAGGGTAGCCAGTGATGGCCCGGAGATGATTCTCGAACTGTGACGTAACCGCCCCTTCGATTGTCCAGTGACCCGAATTATGGACACGGGGCGCCATCTCATTCGCCAGCAAACCCTCATCAGTTTGAAAGAACTCAATGGCCAGCACCCCAACGTAATCCAGCGCTTCCATGACCCGAGCGGCGTACATTTCAGCCGTGTTTTGAAGCTTGACTTCCAGATCAGGAACAGGCGCAAGCGAGAGGCGCAGAATACCCTCTCGATGATGATTTTCTACCAACGGGTAGAACACGCACTGACCCGAAGCACTACGAACGGCCAGCACAGACAGCTCACGCCGGAACTTCGTAAAAGCCTCCAGAATCAATGGCGCTCCCTTCAGAGTTTCCCAGGCCGAATCGATCATGGCCTCATCAGCAATCATCACCTGACCTTTGCCGTCGTATCCCATGCGGCGGGTTTTCAAAAGGGCTGGCAGGCCAATTTCCTCCACCCCAACGCGGAGGTCTTCGAGAGATTGAACCGCTCTGTAAGCAACTGTGGGAATCCCCAGAGAACGGAAGAAGTCTTTCTCAATCAGTCGATCCTGCGCTTTTTCCAGGGCAAGGGGTGGAGGGTATACGGGGAGTCGCCTTTCCAGGAAGCGGGCCGACTCAACCGGCACATTTTCAAATTCATACGTGACCAGGTCAACCCCCCGGGCAAAATAAGCCAGGGCTGCCTGATCGGCATAATCGGCCACTTTTTGAGGGGCCAGGCAGGAAGCCGGTGAGCCCGGCACGGGATCGAGAAAATGAAAGCGAAACCCTAACGGATACCCTGCAAGTGCCAGCATCCAGCCCAGTTGTCCAGCACCGAGAACGCCAATCGTGGTCATCCTTCCCTCGGGTCGCTTTCCTGAAGTACTTTTTGGGTCTGCTGTTCGCGATAGACCTTCAACGCCTGCCGGATATCATCATATTTGAGTGCCAGAATAGCCGCAGCCAGAAGAGCAGCATTCCCTGCCCCCGCCCGCCCGATCGCCAGCGTTCCCACTGGAACACCGGCCGGCATCTGCACAATAGAAAGGAGCGAGTCCAGTCCATTCAGAGCTTTCGATTGAACCGGTACCCCCAGCACCGGGAGACAGGTTTTAGCCGCCACCATACCCGGCAGATGAGCCGCCCCCCCCGCGCCCGCTATGATCACCTCCAGGCCGCGCTCTTCGGCCCTGCTGGCATACTCAAACATCCACTCAGGGGTGCGATGGGCTGAGACGATCTTCACTTCATATGAAATTCCCAGCGTTTCCAGGATCGCCACTGCATGTTGCATGGTTTCCCAGTCTGACTTCGAGCCCATGATCACACCCACCAGTGGATTCATCTCCATTCCTCCTGCCCGAACTCGGGGAGAATCCCCGCTCTGCGCAAATTTTCTACAAGCCGCGATTCCACCGGATAACTCCCCGGCACAAACGCTTGACCAGTCAACTTTTCGTAAATGGCGATATATCGCTGGCTGGCTGCCACCCACAGAGTCTCTGGCATCACAGGGGGCTCACCTTCTCCACGATACCCTTTCCTGGCAAATTCCAATCGGATAAATTCTTTATCGAAATTTTCAGGTTCTTCACCCTGCTCCAGCCGTTCCCGGTAGGTCTCTTCCAGCCAGAAACGCGACGAATCCGGGGTGTGCACTTCATCCATGAGGGTTACCAATCCCGCTTCATCCAACCCAAACTCATATTTGGTATCCACCAGAATTAACCCCGCTCGATGGGCAATCTCCTGTCCACGCCGGAACAGTGCCAGCGCATGGCTCTGCACCTGTTCCCAGATATCCGCATCCACCAGGCCACGTTCTACCACCTCCGCACAGGTCAATCGTTCATCGTGGCCGGTTGGCCCCCCTTTAGTGGTCGGCGTTAAAATAGGCTGAGGTAACGCCTGGTTCTTTTTCAGCCCTTCCGGAAAACGATATCCATAAATATCTCGCTCGCCAAGCATATATCGATACCACAGAGCTGTGGATGTCACCCCGGTGATGTAGCCGCGCACCACCACCTCCACCTGGAGAGGACGCAGTTCCCGAACGACGACCGCGTTCGGATCGGGTTCAGAGACCAGGTGATTCGGGAGAATATCCCGGGTTTGCTCCATCCACCAGTTGGTTAATTGATTGAGCACCTGCCCTTTGTAAGGCACACACCCCAGCACGCGGTCAAATGCAGAAAGGCGATCCGTAGTAATGATCAGCCGTCGCTCGCCCGGCAGCCTGTACCAGTCGCGAACCTTGCCGCTCTGTTTTCCGGGCAAAGGCAAATGGGTTGACAGAAACGAGTGGGACAATAACGTGATCAAATCGGTCTGGTCAGGCATAATCATTCCCAATCAATCAGTTAATCTGGCTGGCATAACGTACCCCGTTTTCGAAGAGCCGCAGTCCAAGCCGCCCTCGAAAACCGCGCGTCCAGCGTGGATGTTGCCAATAGAAGATATGATTTTCAGGGTGCGGCATTAACCCGAGAACATTCCCCTGGGGGTTGCACACCCCGGCCACATCACCCGGTGAGCCGTTCGGGTTCTCCGGGTAAGCTCCGCCGGCGGGTTCACCTTCTCTGCTGGTATAAACGAGCGCGATCTGATCGTTTTGCTGTAACTCCATCCATCCTTCTTTGGGAGAAATCAGGAACCTCCCCTCTCCGTGTGCTACCGGGCAATCGATCAAATCACTCAACCCCTGCGTCCACACGCATTGGGACGAAACAGCCCGCAAGGTCACCCAGCGGCACTCAAAATGACCGCTCTGATTAAACGTCAGGGTCGCCCTGACATTGGCAATTCCGGGTAAAATGCCAGCCCTGACCAGTGCCTGAAATCCATTGCAGATGCCGATCACGGGTTTTCCAGCCGCCACAAACGCGTGCACCTGATCGGCAAAATAAGCCTCCAGATCAAGGGCCAGCAAACGGCCCGCACCAAGCGCATCAGCGTAAGAAAACCCTCCCGGCACCACCAGCATCTGATACTCACCCCACACCACCCGCCGGTGAAGAAGCTCATGGATGTGTCGAATATCCGGGCTCCCACCCGCCAGCTCGATGGCACGGGCCACATCTCGATCACGGTTGGTACCCGTCGCATGAAGGATGAGTGCCCTGGGATTCATCGCCCCTCCTGAATGGGGTGCTGCCACGCCCGCACCAGAGAAACCACAGGGAGTTCGATCAACAGACGTCCATCCATCCTCACACAGAACCAGTCATCTGCACGCACCCTCCCTGCCCGACGGAAAGGCAAGCCATGCATGGTCTGCTCAAAGCGATCTTCCTCCCCTGACTTCACCTCCACCAGCAAACAACCGTTGCTTTCTCCAAACAGAGCACATACCGTTTCTCCCATTCCACCCTCCAGATCGAGCCCCAGGCGGCCACCGATGCACATTTCAGCGGCCGCTACTGCCAGACCGCCCTCCGAGAGGTCGTGACAGGCACGTACCAACCCTTCTTTCATCGCTCGATGGAGGGCATGGTACACTTCGGGGGTCTCTTCAGCCAGTGGAGGCACTTCCCCGTCAAAAACTTCGTCGGGTTGCTCAACCAGGCGGTAATGGCTCGCCCCCAGCCGTGGATTGAATGCCCCAACGAGATAAAGAGCATCACCGGCTTGCTTCAGGTCACTGGTTGTGGCCAGCCTGAAATCCTCCATCAGCCCAAGCACCGAAATCAACAGGGTAGGTGGAATGGCATGCCTCATTCCATCCATTCCCACATATTCGTTATTGAGGGAGTCTTTTCCAGAAATAAACGGAGCACCGAAGATCAGAGCTGTGTCGTGACAGGCGCGCGCCGCCTCCAGCAGGCTCCCCAGAGTCTCGGGTCTTTTGGGATCGCCCCAGCAAAAATTATCCAGCAGGGCAATACGCGCCGGGTCAGCGCCAACCGCCACGGCATTCCGAATCGCTTCATCGATCACACTGGCTGCCATCCGATAGGCATCTACCTTCCCATATTCCGGGTTGATTCCGCTGGCCAGCACAATGGCAACTTCGCCCATACTCTCCGCAGGGCGCAACACCGCCGCATCCGCAGGGGCATCGTGGAGCACACCGATCAGCGGTTTGATCACTGTTCCGCCCTGCACCTCATGATCGTAAAGATGCACCACCTGCGCCTTGGACGCAATGTTAGGATGAGAAAGCAGATCGAGCAGAACCGCCTGGCAATCAACCCCCTCAGTGTACACTCCCCGGCAACAGTCCTTCTTCTGGGCGCAATTAGACGCCATGTTGATGCGGGCTTTCAGGCGGCGTTGAGGAATACCATGGTGTAAAAAATGGTTATCCAGATCGAGCACCACCTGCCCCCCATACCGGACTACCAGCCGACCGGAGGGTTCAAATTGCCCGATATCCGTCATTTCGACAGCAAAGAGATCACAGATGCGCTGAAATTCTTCTATCTTTTCCGGCGGAATGGCCAAAACCATCCGCTCCTGTGCCTCTGAGAGCCAGATTTCCCAGGGAGCCAGGCCAGGATACTTCAGGCGCACCCGATCCAGTTCCACTGTGGCACCTGTATCGGCGGCCATCTCTCCAACTGCCGAAGAGAGCCCACCCGCGCCACAATCGGTGATCGCATGGTAAAGACCCGCATCGCGCGCCCGCACCACCACCTCAATTAACCCTTTTTCGGTGATCGGTGCTCCAATCTGCACCGAAGCCCCTGAGACTTCTCCCGTCTGGGCGTCCATGGTCATCGAAGAAAAAGTGGCACCGCGCAACCCATCCCTCCCCGTGCGCCCGCCAATGACCACCACCCGGTCACCTGGTAATGGGTTCCGGGGATGGCTGTCACGGGGGGCAATCCCCACACAACCGCAAAACACCAGAGGGTTGGCTACATATCCCGGGTCAAAGAGAATCGCCCCATTGACCGTAGGAATTCCAATTTTATTCCCATAATCCTGCACACCCGCTACCACACCGGAAAAAATTCGCCGGGGATGCAGGACACCTTCAGGAAGGCGTTCAAAAGGCCAGCGCTGCGGACCAAAACACAGTACATCGGTGGCCGCAACCGGTCTGGCAGAGACGCCAAGGACATCCCGTATGACCCCTCCCACTCCGGTATTGGCTCCGCCAAACGGCTCAATGGCTGAAGGATGATTGTGGGTTTCCACTTTGAAGGAAACTTCATGGAATCCATCCAGGTCGAGGATACCGGCGTTGTCCACAAAAGCCGAACGTACCCATTCTGCCCCAATCCGGTCGGTGGCGGATTTGAGAAACGTCCGCATGAGGTTATTCACCCGACCATCGGGGTACGCCTTCTGAAGCTCTTCAGGCAATTCCGCGTAGTTCTCAATTTCCACCAGTGCCTTGAAGGTCTTATGCACACAGTGCTCGCTCCAGGTCTGGGCAATCATTTCGAACTCAACATCCGTCAGGTCTCGGCCTTCGCGCTCACAATACCCTTGAATAGCGAGCATTTCTGCCTCATCCAGTGCAGCCCGGCGCTCGGCCGAGAGCGCCATCAGCCCGGGGAGATCCACCCCGCGAATCTTTAACCTCTCCACCTGAGCTGACCCACTTACCTCTGATGGGAACGCAGGTTGCACCAGACCCAGTTCATACCGCTGGATGACAGGATTAGCAAGCAAACGCTTTACCAGCAAATGAAGCTGAGGTTCTTCCAGATCATCCCCTTTAATCAAAAAGCGCTGCCCTGTAGAGGCGCGCTTTACCCCCCGGATATTCATCACCTGCGCTGCCCGAACAATCTGTTCAGCCACAGGATCTGTGACCCCGGCACGCAGGGCCACTTCTACCACCTTTATCCCGGCGGGAGAGGCTGCCTCCTCATCCAGCCGATGGCAGGTAAAGGTTTGTACAGCGGGATCACTGAGAAGTTCCTCCCCCAGTCTCATCAGAGCAGACCGATCAAGATCGCCTTCTATAAAATACAGGTCATGCACCCGGATCGATTCAACCCCGGTAAAACCCAGGGCGTGAGCATCGGCCAGGTATCCCATGGATCGGGCATCCGGCTCGGTCAGCGGGTAAACAACAAAACGATAAACCCCGGAGTGTTCTTGCGTCATGAAGTGTGTACTTTCTAACTCGCCAGAGGTGGAATGGGCAAATTCTACACCCGCTCTCTTGTCTAGTCAACTCATCCGGGGGAACATTTCATCAAGGTAGACGGATCGTGATTCTGGATGTGGCCTCTGGAGCAGACCCTCCACACTCAGCCCTCCAGCTCTCAGACCAGCAAACCCTCCACCGGTTTGGATTATCCATCCAGGATTACTTCATCTCTCGGCGCGTTTAAGATGCGCCGATTCCCTCTCCAGATGAATACTGCGCTCAACCCTTCGGGGATTTCCACCCGGGCTCTCAGGTGGTTTCCGACCACCTCACATTCTACATTGATCTTCCCACCTGCCGGATGAGGGAAGCTCCCTTTGGCCCACCGCAAAGGACCCAGATGGGGAGAAATTTCCACCTCTCTAAAGCCGGGTGCCGCCGGCCTCACGCCTAAAAGGGTGGCAAAATAGTGAAAAAGCGGGTGTGAACTCCAGGCATGACAATCGGAACGGCTGGGTTCCGGTGACTCCACTGGAGTTTTAAATCCCATTTCCTTGAGGTAGAACCAGAGCTTCATGCGTTCAAAGAACGCATCCATGCGATCATATTTTCGGCAAACCTCAAAATAATAATGGCTGAAGTAAATCGTTGTGCGTTCAAGCTCCGGGTCTGAAAAAAGCCCTTCAACCAGGCGGGATTCTTTCTCTCTGGGTAAAGAGCCACTTAAAAGCGCTAAAACCTGGCTGTGTTCTGAAAAATGCTTTTTAGCAAGGTCATCGGCCAGAAGGCCGCGCTCTTCATCCCAGAAGGCCTCCGTCGCGGCTTTTGAGGCCTTCAGCCGTGACCGCAGAGCCCATGCCGCCATTTCCGGATCGCCAACGCGGTTTTCAAGGTCTTCATACAGGGCAAGTGTATAGATGTATTGCCAGTTCAGCACGCCCGAAATACCAGAATGTCCATCGGGTGGAACCCCTGCATCCCGATCCCAGGCCGGAACCCAGTCGATGGTATTCCAGCCCTCTGGCCCGCGGAGCAAATGATCACGCCCAATCCAGCGCTGGAATCCCTGAACGGTAGCACGCACCCCCGGTAATAATTCCTTCACCAGGTCGAGGTCATCCCTCCAGTATAAGAAGTCGTGCACCATCCCTATCCACCAGAGGGCAAACGTCGAGATCACCTGGGTGGGCCGGCAGGGAAATCGAGATTGAGTCAATCCACTGGCCAGTCGTGAGGCATCGAAAAGGCGCAGAGCTTTACGCACCAGACGATCATCCTCTGAAATAAGAAAAGTCACCAGGCTCTCCAGACGAGTATCGCCGGTGTACATCATCTCTTCATAGTAGGGGCAGTCAAAAAAAGTCTCATTCGAGCACATCTGCATCCCACGCAGTAGAATGGGAACGACCTCTACCAAACGTGGATCACTGCAATCGAAATCACTGACCATGCTCAACGGATAACGCCGTTCAAGGAACTGAATCGCCTGGATCTCCAGCGGTTCATCCATGGTTTCAAGATAAATTTCCACGAAGCGCCCCGCCATCCACCATAACGGTTCGAAGAGACGGTTTTCTCCCCCGTCCGGGTAAAAGCAATCTCCATTCCCGATAAAATACTTTCCTTCGATCTCTCCACGATGTCCTTTTTCGTGACTCGTCGGTTGTGGTGTGAGTTTTAATGCCTCCGCCCACTGCACCTCGATTGTACTTCCCCGCCCACCTGATACCTTGAGCTGGGGGTAAGCGATGGAGTAATCCGCCAGTTCAAGGATGATCCTCCGCCCCGTATGCGGAGGAATCACGACCCTCCCCCGCCCGGCCCAGAGGGTCATCCAGGCTTCTGCCTCACCACTTAGATGATCGCGAGCACGCACAGGTTCCTTTCTCCGCGTGTCACGATCCCCCAGAAGAGCCTGCACATGCCGCACCTGCCCGACGGGCAACAACCCCTCCTGCATGGGAGGAAGCCCTGCCGGTTTCAGGAGATGATCACGATAAAAAGACCAATCCGTCCATCGTCCACGGGCCGGGCCGAGGGGAATCACATCCAGCCAGCCACGCCCCGTACCCGCTTCAAACCCCCACGGGAAAACCTCACCATGAATAGCCACCCGCACCCCACGCCATGGCATGAGATCAGCCCGGTGGAAAGAAAACCCGGTCAGAGGTTTCGCCTGCCAGTTTGCAACGCCAGTGCTCAGTCGTTCTCCCCATACTCCCTCAGCAGCCAGAAGGAATCCAGGGCGTGAACTCATCTGAGCGTCCGGAGCCAGCTCACCCAGCGCCCACACCTTCGCAACGAGGACATGGCGGCCACGCTTCAGGGTGAGCTCGTATGTCTCAAAAAACCAGTTATCCGGGGCGCCGCGCTCTGGCCCCCGGCCGAGGCGTTCACCATCCAGATACAATTCATAACGCTCATCAGCACTGACATGGAAGCGCACAGAGTCTTGACGCTCAGCGTTGAATTTCAACCTGAACGCCGCCACAAAAGGCGGTTGGAGCGCCTCCCGGCAGCCCACCCACCCGGCTGGCCAGCAACCCTGTTCACGCCAGGGTTTCCCTGCGTTCCTTTCAAGAAATGGGTCAGCGGATATCTGGACGCGCATCCGATCGGGCTCCCAGAGCAAGGTTCTTTTGGATCAACGCCATGCGTTGTTCCACGCAGGCATAAGAACGCAATCCATCAGGGGGGGTATTACGAACATAATCAATCATGCGCTCAATGGAGGTAGAAGCCACATGCGTGCGAGTGTCCGATGAACCATAATAGATATAGAGACTCCCATCTTCTCGCGCCACAGCCCCGTTGCAAAATACCACATTGGAGACATCCCCCACCTGTTCCTCGAATTTAGGCGCCAGGAAATACCCTCCCGGCCGAGCAATGACCTTCCAGGGCTCATGCAAGTCACACAGGAAGGCGTACAGCACATAACGTAACCCGGCAGCCGTCCCACGGACTCCGTGGGCAATGTGCAACCACCCTGCCGGGGTCTTGATCGGGGTTGCCCCTGCCCCGTTCTTTGACTCTTTGATAGTGTGATATTGCCGCTCGTCAATGATCCACTCGTCTTCGATGACCGCGTGGGTGATATCATCGCACAAACCCCAACCAATGCCACCTCCTCGCCCGGCTTCTATAAAGGAATCCTGTGGACGGGTATAAAAAGCGTATTTTCCATGGACAAATTCTGGATGAAGAACCACGTTTCGTTGCTGGGGCGAAGTCGTTTTGAGATCCGGAAGACGTTCCCAGGTTACCAGGTCTCGCGTACGGGCAATGCCCGCCTGAGCAATAGCGCTGGATAAATCTCCCGGTGGCGCATTGGGGTCTTTGCGTTCCGTGCAGAAAATTCCGTAGATCCAGCCATCCTCATGCTTTGTCAGACGCATATCATACACATTGGTATCCGGATCATCCGTTTCTGGCATCACCACCGGGTAATCCCAGAAGCGGAAACCATCCACCGGGCTTTCACTCTCCGCTACCGCAAAGAAAGACTTTCGATCCACTCCCTCTACCCGCACCATCAGGTAAATTTTCCCGTTTAACTCAATGGCGCCCACATTGAAAGTGGCATTGATTCCCATCCGTTCCATCAGGAATGGATTGGTGTGTTCATCAAAATCATACCTCCAGAACAGAGGGGTATGGGCGGCAGTGACCACCGGGTAACGGTAGCGCTCAAACCAGCCATTGGACCAGCGCGGATCCACTTCGTTTTTTCGGCTGAGCAGTGCATCGTGCTCTTTTTGCAGGTATTCCAGTCTCTCTCTGAAATTCATAAGGCAACTCCGGGGAGCAGGATGGTATAAAAATCACTGGCATGGCGTGAGGCAAAACCATCACCCATCCATACCCGTGAATAGTATAACCCGAGAAAACAAGGTACGCTTCACACCAACAGGAGTCTTTTTCCCTGCATCATCGTATCCATCTACACCTTAAAAGGGAAAGGAAGTCAATCACCCGGAGGTCCGAGAACTCTCACAGGCCGGTCCGGTACTTTGCCTAACGACAAGTTCCGGGCAAATCACCAGGTGGGTTACAGGAGTTTCCGGGTATTCAATCAGTTTAAGCAGGTAGTCAATACTCTGACGAGCCTGTTCCACGTAGTCCTGGCGGATTGTCGTCAGGGGAGGTTCATAATAGCCACCCAGAGGGTGATCGTCGAAACCCACAACTGATACATCCTCCGGGACGCGCAAACCCGCCTCATGTAATGCATGCAAGGCCCCCAGAGCCATCTCATCATTCCCGCAAACCAGCGCCGTAAATGCCCTCTTTTGCTCGAGCAATTTTCGCGTCTGGTGATAACCACTTTTAGCTGTGAAATCTCCCTCCAGCCAGCAGCTGTTGTCTAAACCCCGTGCCTGCATCATCTCCATGTATACTTCATGACGCACCCGTCCGTCGTTTTGGGTGAACAGGCCGGTAATCTCGGCAATTTGCCGGTGCCCCAGCTCAAAGAGATGATTCATCAATCTTTCCATCCCATAGCGCTGGTCAAACACCACCGCCGGAACCTCTGGGGCCGGGTTTGCCCCAAGCTGAATGAATGGTATTCCCCGGCACAGTTCTTTAATCAGGCGTGCATCCATCGCCACGTCCATTGCAAATAGGAGAAAACCATCCACAATCCGCGAGGTCAGGTCATCAAACAGCTGATGCAGTTCCGTGATCGTGTCTGTCTGTCTCACAATGGAAACGCCCACATGGTATCCATGTTCTCCCGCGATGGTGATAAGGGGTGGAATAGGGGTAACGTAGTTGGGATCAAAGTCAATCACCTGCAAGGTTTGCGAGCGCCCGGTAATTAAACTTCTGGCCGCCCGGTTGGGGCGATAGTTCAAACTGCGAATGGCATTCATCACCCGCTCACGTGTGGCGAACGCCACGTTGGGGCTGTTGTTAATCACCCGGGACACTGTCTGATGAGAAACCTGTGCCAGTCTGGCAACATCGTGCAAGGTTGGTTGTTTGGTGCCCACTCGCGCCTCTTCGCAATCTGTTTCCAGGATTTTAATCCAATGTATCATAAATCCATGAAAATTGGGTATTGATTTTTACGATCAAACTTGTTATGATAATGCCCATCAACTAAATACTGCGCTCTTATCCAGAGAGGTGGAGGGACGGGCCCTGTGATACCTCGACAACCAGCCCTACGGGCATGGTGCCAATTCCCGCGGAAGAAATTCTGAGAGATAAGAGGAGACCGTCAACAGTGACCCTCTTCTTATTGAACAGAAGAGGGTTTTCTTTTCCAGAACCCCCTTCCTGATCAACCTATCTGTTAAGAGTAGCCTGAACCTCAGGAGGTAGAATGCCTATTAAGATACCCAACGCCCTTCCCGCCAGAGAAATCCTGACCAGCGAGAACATTTTCGTCATGGACGAGGATCGTGCCATTCACCAGGATATTCGTCCTTTACGCATTGCCATTCTCAACCTCATGCCGACGAAAATCGCCACCGAGACCCAGCTCCTTCGACTGCTGGGAAACACTCCCCTGCAGGTAGAAATTGCTCTCATGCGCACCGGTTCGCACCAGAGTAAAAACACCCCGGAAGAGCACCTGCAGACTTTTTATCGAACTTTTGAGGAGATGAAGCATGAAAAATATGACGGATTTATCGTAACCGGGGCGCCTGTTGAGCACCTCCCCTTTGAAGAAGTGGATTACTGGAACGAGCTTCAGGAGATCATCGAATGGAGCAAACAAAACGTTTACTCCACCTTTTTCATTTGCTGGGGGGCTCAGGCCGCCCTGTACCACCAATACGGCATTCCTAAATATCCCCTTCCCCAAAAGATGTTCGGTGTTTTTGAGCACACCTTTTCCCGCCGTAACGTCCCCCTTTTACGTGGGTTTGACGACGTATTTTACGCGCCTCATTCCCGTCATACCGAAATCCGCCGGGAAGATATTCTCCGCATTCCCGATCTGGAGATTCTCTCCGAATCTCCCCGTGCGGGGGTGTATATTGTAGCGCGGCGCGATGGCAGGCAAATTTTCGTCACCGGTCATTCTGAGTATGACCCGCTCACGTTGAAATACGAATACGAGCGAGACGTGGCCCTCGGTTTGCCCATCCATGTGCCCGAAAATTACTATCCCAATGATGACCCCACCTGCGCACCCGTGGTGCGCTGGCGCGGGCATTCCAGCCTCTTGTTCGCCAACTGGCTGAATTATTATGTGTATCAGGTAACCCCTTATAACCTGGACGAAATCCATTAGGAGGTATTTCATCATGTCTGTAGATCCTGCCCAACGCACCTTTGGCTTCACCACCCGCCAGCTCCATGCCGGCCAGACGCCTGACCCTACCACCCACGCTCGCGCCGTTCCCATTTATCAGACCACATCGTATGTGTTCAACGATACCGACCACGCCGCCCGCCTCTTTGCCCTGCAGGAATCTGGTAACATTTATACCCGCATCATGAACCCCACCAGTGATGTGTTCGAACAACGTGTGGCTGATCTGGAAGGGGGGATAGGCGCACTTGCGGCCAGTTCCGGACACGCCGCCCAGACCATGGCTATCCTCACCCTGTGCGGACAGGGAGACCACATCGTTTCTGCATCGACTCTTTACGGTGGCACCTATAACCAGTTCGCTTACACCTTTCCCCGTCTGGGCATCGAGGTAACCTTCGTCGACCCATCCGATCCTGAAAACTTCCGCCGTGCCATTCGGGATAACACGAAAATCCTCTACGGAGAAACGCTTGGCAACCCGCGCATCAACGTTTTCCCCCTGGAAGAGGTGGCGGCCATTGGCAGGGAATACGGCATTCCCCTAATGATCGATAATACCTTTGCTACCCCGTACTTATGCCGTCCCTTTGAATGGGGCGCGAACATTATTGTCCATTCCACCACCAAATTTATCGGCGGGCATGGCACCAGCATCGGCGGGATGATTGTAGATGGAGGAAACTTCACCTGGGCAAACAATCCCCGCTTCCCTAATTTCAATACCCCCGATGAGAGTTATCACGGCCTGGTCTACGCCGATCTTGGCGCTCCAGCCTTCATCCTCAAAGCGCGGGTGCAGATTCTGCGAGACATTGGGGCTTGCCAGTCACCTTTCAACTCCTGGCTTTTTATTCAGGGTCTCGAAACCCTCAGCCTCCGCATGGATCGCCACGTGAGCAATGCCCAAAAAGTGGCCGAATTTCTTCAGAATCACCCCAGAGTGACCTGGGTCTCTTACCCTGGTCTTTCCAGTCATCCTGATTACGAACGCGCAAAGAAATACCTTCCCAAAGGGCCCGGGGCTATCCTCGGCTTTGGTGTACAGGGTGGCCTCGAAGCGGGGCGAAAGTTCATCAACAACCTGAAACTCTTCAGCCATCTGGCCAATGTCGGAGATGCCAAGAGCCTGGCCATTCATCCGGCCAGCACCACCCACAGCCAGTTGAACGAAGAAGAACAACGCAGCGCCGGGGTAACCCCCGATTTTATCCGCCTGAGCATCGGCATCGAGGATATTGAAGATATTCTCTGGGATCTCGACCAGGCGCTTAACGCCGCCTGAGATTCACCTGACTTTGAGGGGGCTCTACACGTGAGCCCCCTCAAAAACTAAAACAACCTCGTCGATGAATCGCGGGTTATACCCTGTTCATAGGCTTCATCCGGTGGAAGGTCCTTCCGGCGCGCTGCCTGGTTAGAAAGCACATCACATCGCTCATTTTCCGGGTTCCCTGCATGCCCTTCAACCCAGATCATCTCCACCCGGTGTTTCTGGCATTGTCGAAGCAACCGCTCCCACAGATCGACGTTCTGAGCCGCCAGTTTCTTGCTCCGCTTCCAACCATTGGCCTGCCAGCGCCGAACAGCACCCGTGTTGTAGTTCTCGACCACATAGCGTGAATCGGAATAGAGACGCACCTGGCAGGGGTCTGTGAGCGCTTCCAGTCCGACAATTGCCGCCATCAACTCCATGCGGTTGTTGGTGGTCAGCCGGAATCCTCCGCTCAACTCCTTACGGTGCCCATCGTACATCAGCACCACACCATACCCGCCCGGCCCAGGGTTGCCCAGGCAGGCCCCATCCGTGTACATCGTTACCTTTTTCAAACCCCGGGCTATTTCCAATCCCACCTTCCAATCAGGAGCGCACCCTGGATGCCTGATAGTGCAACCGGCTGGCGTTTAAAACAATCCAGATTCCCACCAGAATTAACCCCGCGGCAAGGTAAAAAATGGGGCGGGGTTTTTCGCCAAAAAACAGAAAGCCCATGATTCCGGCAAACAGAGGCTGGCTGAGGTTGGTCACACTGACCACCTGACCGCGAAAAAATTTCAGGGAATAATTGAGAATAGTATGCCCGAAAACCGTGGGGATGATTCCCAACCCCAGAATATAGAGAAGATTGTGAAGTGAGTACGGCTTGATGGGATTGACCACAAACAGGGCCCCTATCAGGCTGAACATACCTGCCATAAAATAAAGGGGAACCATATACAGCCACAGGCTTAACCGTCCCCCATTCTTCCGTCCAAGGGCAAGGTACATTGCAAAAGCAAGCATGGACCCAAAACAGATCAAATCACCTGTGAAATGCGTTTTATCCAGTTGAAAATTGCTGCCCGTAAGGACAACCAGCCCCGCCAGAGTGAATAAAGTTCCTATAATTTCCTGGCGGTTAACCCGCTCGGCGAAAAACAGCCATACAAAAAATGGCATGGCCACCGGGGTGAGGTTGGCAATCAGACTGGCGTTGGCCACCTGGGTCATGCGTGCCCCCACCACCCAGCTCATAAAATGCACCGCAAGGGCTATGGCAGGCAGTACCGCCCAGCTGATCTGCCGCCATCCGTACTTGCCTTCATACGTCTGTAAATCACGCAAAAAGAACGGGAACAATACCACCGAGGCGATAATCAGACGATAAGATGCCACCAGAAAGGGGTGTTCATCGCTGGCCTTGATCATGATCACGGCAGTTGCGCCGCACATGACTCCAAATAAGAGCAATAAAAACCGGGGCAGGATCGATTCGTGAACGCTATGCTTCATTGAGCCGTACTTTCAGTCTTTTGAATGAGCCAATTATACCCGGAAGCCTTCTCTCTCTTCCCTGTCTATCCCTGTCGAATCGAGAAAATCTCTCTTTTTTTAAACCTGTTTTGATTGACGTAATCTCTGAGGATCACTACAATCATGGAGAGGCTCAACCACTCTCTTCGTCGTTTCCGGGTTAACCTGGCCTTTGCAAACAACGCTCAAGATTCTCGATCTCAAGGAGTCGTATATGTCCTCTCTGGCAGAACAGGCTTTCCAGCAAGGTGAAGGGATTCTCCGCATGGTGCCTAACTGGGTTCCGCGCTCTTTCTGTATTCCCGGCAGGCGCCTGAAACTTCACCCGGATGACCTTTACGCTTACGGTTCTCACCGCGGCGGTATTGACGAACGCTGGTTTGCTTCCACCACCCACGCCGATAACGGCCCCCTGACCCTTCCCGATGAAGGATTGAGTTACGTTGCCTGCGGGATTGGACAGGACGTTAAGAAAGTCCTCTTTCGAGATGTGGTTCAGGAGTTACAGGCACGTTTGATCGGTGCAACGATCTGGGATCATTACCAGGATTGGCCTGTTTACGCCAAATTTTTTGATAACAAAGGTGCTCTGCCGCATCATTTACACCATCGCCAGCAACATGCCGAGCTGGTCGGGTTGCGCGCCAAACCCGAAGCCTACTACTTCCCTCCGCAGCTTAATAATTATGGGGGCGATTTCCCGTATACCTTTTTTGGCCTGGAGCCTGGCGTCACCCCGGGTGATGTACGCCGTTGCCTTGAGAACTGGTACCGTGGAGACAATGGCATTCTTAATCTCTCCCGAGCGTATCGCCTTGAACTGGGCACTGGCTGGGACGTGCCCGCCGGTATTCTTCATGCTCCGGGAAGCCTCTGCACCTATGAACCCCAGTGGTCCAGTGACATTGCCGCCATGTTCCAGTCCCTGGTAAACGACGTGCCCTTTGATTGGGAGATGCTGACCAAATTTGTCCCGGAGGATAAAAAACAGGACCTTGATTTTATCGTCTCTCTGATCGACTGGGAACTCAACACCGATCCCGACTTCAAGGCTCACCGGCAACTCTTGCCCGTACCCGTCCGCCCGGAAGAGGAAATGCGCGCCGAGGGTTACATCGAACGATGGGTGGTGTATAACAGCCCGCTCTTCTCCTCACGCGAGTTGACCATCCTCCCCGGCCGCACGGTCACCCTCCAGGAACCAGGGGCGTTCAGCGCAATTGCGATCCAGGGGCATGGGAAAATGGGCGTCTGGGAGATAGAAGCTCCGGTTCTGATCCGATTTGGGCAACTCACCCATGATGAATTTTTCGTATCCGCAGAGGCGGCGTCTTCTGGCATAACTTATGTCAACCCCAGCCCATCCGACCCACTTGTCATTTTAAAAACCTACGGACCAGGCATCTGGCAGGGATAAACGTTACCGAACACCTGTCCGGGCTGCCCTGAAGAAACTACACGCTCCAGCAGAGGGTACGGGTTCTCCCCTGAGGAACGGAGTAAAAAGGGCAGCCCCTTTTTATCGACGGGAGAGTTCTTCGTACACGTCCCTGTAAAACAGGACATTCTCGGCCGGGGTATTCGCAGGAATGTGATTTCCAACCGCCAGGAAGTACCCCGGGCAGGATTTACCGATACTCATACAACGTGCCACTTCTGCCCGAATTTCCTCACGGTTTCCATTGAGTAAAATGCGGGTATCTGCATTCCCAATGATTACGTGAGTCTTCCCGTATTTTTCGGCAATTTCGGCCAGGTCCGTACAGGGCTCAATCACAAACCCATGAATCCCACAGGCGGCAATATCATCAATGAAACGAGTAAAGTTGCCGTCTGATGTAAACATGATCTTCTTTCCCGCTTCTACCAGGGGCGAAAGCAGCCGCCGATAATTGGGAAAAATAAACTGCCGGTACCACTGGGGGGAGAAAATCGGCCCCGATGTCCACACCATATCATCATGCACCATCACAACCGGAACTCTGGCCTCAGCCAGCGCCAGAAAGTATTGAAGTACCCAATCGGTGTATCGATTGCACAATTGGCCAAAGGCCCGGGGGTCACTTCCGGCGGCCAGCAGAAGCATCTCCCAGCCAAAAATTTCCACCAGCCCCGAAACCAGCGTAACGTAGATCCCCGTCATATTGACCATATCGGGAGTTTCCACACAACGTTTGAGATAATCCTGCTCAAATTTCCGGGCCCACTCCTGCCGGTCGATGGTTCCATAGGTCTCTATAAAGTCCAGCGACAATGCCTCTTCCGGGGTTTCAAAAGGGCACTTTCCAACCTCGCGCCGATCTTTGCCCCCTTCCTGGTATTCCGCATGCCCCATATCCGTTCGTAGAGAGCCAAAAACCTCATTTCCCACCAGGGTGGCCCAGCGGAAATCATAATTCCAGGCTTTCATCAGCGCCAGAGAGGCTTCGTGTTTCCGACCTTCGGGGCTTTCGGCAGTGACGTAAATCCCGGTGGATCTTCGCACGACTTCCCAGTGACTCTCCAGTGAATATTCGGTATGTGGCACTCTCGACGGCATTTCCAAATGGATTGCAGCCCACCCATCCTGATATGACACAGCACCTCTCCTTGTCCGCTCAGGGTAAAAAGATCATTCAAGAGACAAAGAGGTGAGCGCCTGAAAAATTCCCCGGACACTCACCTCGTTCCATCTCCTCAAATTATAAACTACTTCTCACCGAACGCCACACTGGCAGTCATGCCCCAGCGCAGGCCTTCAGGAATTTTATCCAGACGGAGGCGCACGCGGTACAGGATATCACCGCTTTTCTCTGTATACGCCTGTGAGATTGCGGTGACCGTGCCCCGCACTTCCACGTCGGATAATGCATCAAAGGTAATCCGGGCCTGCTCACCTTCTTTGATAGAAATCACATCACGTTCGGTTAAATCCGTGGTTTCCACATACCAGGCTGATGGATCAATCAGGGTGACCACCACCTGACCCGCATTCAACCAGGCACCTGCCGCCAACGGCTTGACCTCCGCGATTACCCCCTGGAAGGGAGCCCGTAATTCCAGATCGGCCAGCCTGCGTTTTGCAGCCTCAAGCTGAGCCTGAGCGGCTGCTACACGCTTCTCAGCCAGCGCTTTCTGATCAGGGTCGGGGCCATTGGCCAGATCTGCCGCATCCTTTTCTGCTTTTTTCAGGGCTTCGCGGGCGGCTTCAAGATTGGCCTGAGCCACTTCTTGCCTGCTGGCCAGCTGATCGCGCTCAAAAAGTGCCTTCTGATAATCTTCCTGACGCGCATCGACATCATTCTGGGCATTCACCCGGGTCGGGTTATTAACATCCAGATTGAGATATTTATCCAGGGTTTCCCGGGCATCATCCAGGTCTTTCTTTCGGTTTTGAAGGGCTTCTTCCTTATCGTCCAGTTGATCACGGAAACTCCGTGTCTGGGTATCATCATAAGCTTTTTGCGCATCCACCAGTGCCTGACGTGCCTGGGCAACTGCCGCCTCAGCCCTGGCCTTTGCCAGAGTCGCATCCTCGTTCAACTGGTCGAGCGCCTGCTGGGCATCTTCCAGCTCCAGTTCAGCCTTGCGTACCTCTGCCTGAGCGACCTCCAGCGGGCCCAGACTGGCCAGCAAAGCATTGGCCTCTACCAGTGTCCCCTCTTCGGCAGGCAATGATTCCAATCGGCCCGATGTTAAAAACGCCAGGTTGACATAACGCTCAGGCACCACCCGCCCCTCAGCCATCACCGAAGCTTTTGGAGTAACCACCGGCAGAGAGGGGGATTGCGTTTCAGAACCTGAGAACAGATCAGAGACCTGAGAACAACCCGCCAGCGCTAACACGGCCAGCATAAAGAACAACCATTTCCACCATCTTTTGACTCCATTCATGGCACACCTGCCTTTCCATTGAAATCATTCATAAGCCAGGATTTCTCGAATGGTCAACCGGGCGGCATTCCGGGCCGGCAGAATACTGGCCACCGTTGAGAAAACCAGGATCACGCCAAACCAGATAAGCGGCCCGGTAAGCACATATTCCAGTGGGAAAGCCCCCCCAAAAATAGCCTCACCGATGGCCCGGGATAACGCCTGGCTGACCGGAAGTGCCGCCACCACGCTGATCACCCAGCTGATCAAACCGATTAAAACCCCTTCTGTAATCACGATGCGCATGATGTCGCGATTGGATGCCCCAATAGTACGCATCACTCCAATTTCGCGCGTTCGTTCCAGAACATTCAGGCTCATCGTCCCGGTAAGACCAATACTCCCGACAATCGCCATGAGCATGGCCAGGAAAAGTAAAAAGTTCGTCAGGGTATCCAATCCGCTGGTTGTGCGCTGCTTCAGCGATTTACCTGCCCGTGCTTCCTGCACTTTATACCCTTTATCGGCCAGAGTCTGCTCCAACCGCTCGGCAAGTGCTTCCTGGTCTTGCAAGCTCATAGCGTTTTGCTCAGCAACAACCCGGAAATCAGCCGAGCGGTTGTATGTGTGTGTGGCCTCGGCCAGACTCTCGTAACGGGTAAAGGCCGTCAACCCGATATTTTTCCCGGCGAATCGGTAAAATCCGACAATCGTCCAGTCCTGCTCTTTTCCAGCAATTTTCAAACGCAACCTATCCCCGGGCTTCAGACCAGGGTAGTGCTCGAGAAAAACCTCGCTCAGAACCACGGCGCGGTAGTCACCCGGCAGCAGCCAGCGGCCTTTGATCATAATTGGTTCCACCAGGACGGTATCATCTGGCGGCCCCTGGACAAGAACCGTCTCCCCACTACGACCATCGGGCTGCACCGTTTGGGCCAGAGCCGTTGCCCAACCCTCTACGGCCTTTACTCCAGGCACCCCAAGAATGACCCGCGAGAGCTCATCGATGCGATAGGGTTCGGTGAAACTTAAATTGACATCCGCGATATGATAACGCGCCAGACGAGCAATGTAATTTTCCAGAGAGGCACGCATGTTGAACGTGCCAATAAAGATCGCCCCGCCTAACGCCAGTGTGACCAGGGTGAGTGCCAGCCTTACCCGTTGCCTGAAGGTATTCCGTAGAGAAATGGCCGCTGGACGCGATAACCCGCGGATGCGAGTCAGCCAGACCGAAAACCGACTCAATTGTTGTTCCTGTGATCCGCTGATGCCGCTTAAGGCCTGTTGAATGGGCAATCGGGTTCCGCGCACCACAGGAATAAGGGCCGCCATCTGCGGTACGATCATGGCAATAACGGCCTGAATCAGGACGGATTGAGGCACAAACCGCAGTCCACGGGAAATGTAGTTCAATTTTGGCGCCAGGGCATTAAATTCAAAATAAGCCACCAGGTTGGCCAGCGGGATAGAAACAATCAATCCAAGCAGGCTGAAAATCACCACCAGCGTCAGATAAATGGCAATCAACTGCAGACGGGTTGCTCCAAAGGTTTTCATCACGCCAATCTGCACCAGCTGTTGATTCAACAGGGCCGACAGAGTATTAATGATCAAAAATCCGCTCAGGAAGATCACCAGAAAGCCCAGTAAATAAAGGATCGCTGTCATCGCGTCCACATATACTGCGTTTGGATGGTCAATCGAACGCCGGGTGACCGTGCCGAAAGTTTCAATGCCATTCCTGTCCAGGTCATCCAGAATCCTGTCCGCCACCTCACGGATGTATGTAAGGTCATTCGCATCACCATCGACAGTAACCAGCAGAAGATTGGCCTCCTCCGGTTGGTTCAGGAAAGAGAGCGTATCTTCCAGAATATATCCCTGGATCGGTGCCAGAAAGAACCCTGCTCCCCCTGCATCTGCTCCGATGGTCTGATCGTTGACAATGCCGACCAGTTTCAAATAGCGCAGGTCGCCATTAGGAAGTTTAATTTCCACTTCTTCGCCCAGGCGGTAGCGGGTATCACCCAGGCGGTTGGCTTCCAGCACAATCTCGTTCTTCTTTGGGGGCCAGCGCCCTTCCAGCAAACGCACCTGATTGATCACCGAACGGTCACCACTGGTATACGCCTTGATCTTAATCGGTTTGTACTGGTTGCCCAACGCCCTTATGCGCAACTCAAAGACCCGCACGCCCTCTACATCTCGAACCCCGTTGAGCTTCTTCAAGTGATCAATATAATCACGTTCCACAGCCGGAACACGAATCTGAATATTGGCCGGGTTGACCGCTGCGTACCCCTGATGCATATCTTCGCCAATACCATGGTGGAGAATGATGATCATTCCTACTGCCATCAACCCCACCGCAATCGAGAGAACCACCAGCAGGGTACGAACCGGGTTGCCGGTCAAATCAGCCAGAACTTTTCGCCACCTCGGTCGCATCATCCTCTTCCTCCTGCTCCCGGCGAAAAGGGATTAGGTTCCAGAGTATGGCCAGGGGTAAGCTGATCAACCAGACTGCCATTCAATCTTAATAGCCAGGCACCTCCATCAAGCCCGGCGCGCACCCTGCGGCTCTTCCCCCTGCCCCCCACAAACCATCGCAGGTCAACCCACTGCCCTGGGAGCACTCGAAGGACATCCCCATTGAACCGTCCTCCACGTTCCTCAGTGATTAACAACTCTCCGCGCTCCACTACAAGCACATCGCTCATTTTTCCATCCACACCGGCAATCCATGCCCCGGGTTCATACGTCTCCTGCACCGCAGACCGAGAAAGCTGAAGCAGAACCTCATCTGGCAGCCCGCGGAAAGCATGGGTAATCGCCTCGTGCACCAACTCTCCATCAGAGATCAAGAGGGTACGGTTGGCGCGCCGTGCCAGCTCACGATCGTGAGTCACCATGAGGATGGTCTTTCCCTGCCTCACTAGGTCTTCAAACAAACTCATCACCTGCTCCGCCGATGCAGAATCCAGATTACCGGTGGGTTCGTCGGCCATAATAATTGGAGCATCGTTAGCCAAAGCACGGGCTACAGCCGCGCATTGTTGTTGCCCCCCGGAGACCGCCCCGGGCAACCGATGGGCCAGGTCTTTCAGTCCCACCATATCAAGCAACTGAAGGGCTCGCTCCTCTCGTTTTTCTGGTGGAAAGAAATCGCAGAAATCCATCGGTAACAGTACATTTTCAAGCAGCGTTAACATGGGCAGGAGTTGAAAAAATTGGAAAACGATCCCCAGGGTACGCCCACGCCATTTGGCAAGCTGACCTTCATCCATACCGTGAAGCGACACCCCCTCTATTCGAACTTCACCCGAGGTTGGATGATCAATCCCCGTCAGCATATTAATCAGGGTAGACTTGCCACTGCCTGACCTTCCGATAATACTGACAAATTCACCTGCTGAGATGGTCAGGCTAATATTCTTCAACACCCGGGCTTCTCCGGCGGCTGTGTGGAATACTTTATTTAGCTCCTGCACCTCAATCAACGGTGCACTGAAATTCCTGTGAGCATCAGGCCGGTTGGTTGCCATCTACAAGAACCCCATCGTGTAAAGTCAAAAGCCGATCCACGCGCCTTGCCATCTGACGGTCATGCGTGACCATGAGAATGGTTTTCCCTTGCTCGGCAAGCTTTCGAAAAATTTCAAAAATAACCCCGGCAGTGACGGTATCCAGCCTGCCAGTAGGCTCATCTGCCACGATGATCATGGGGTCATTGGCCAACGCGCGCGCAATTGCCACCCGCTGTTGTTGGCCACCGGAAATTTCAGAGGGAAGTTTATACGCATGGTCTGCCAGTTCCACCTGTTTGAGCAACTCATACGCCCGTTCCCGGCTTTCTCTGGGGTGGAACAGCCCGCAAAAATCCATGGGCAACATCACATTTTCCAGCAATGTGAGCATGGGCATCAAATGGAAGGATTGATAAATCACCCCGACGTTTTCTCCACGCCAGCGGGCCCGGCGGTCTTCATCCAGTTGATGGACACTCACCGCTCCAACCCAGACCTCACCCGCCGTCAGCTGGTCAGTGCCCGTCACCATGTTAACCAGGGTTGTCTTCCCGGCCCCGGATTTCCCGGTGATGGCTAGGAATTCGCCTCGTTTTACCTCAAAAGAAACCCCTTTCAATGCATAAAACAACCCGCCCGCCGTCGGGTAGGCTTTCCGCACATCCTTCACCCGGATAACTGGCTCGCCCCGGGGTTCAGATCTGTCCTGCAATGAAGCGCTCATTTCTGTATTTCTAAACATTGTTTGCAATTATAAACAATTTGTTTATAATCATACATGCAATGCAACATTATAATCCCTGTGCCGACACTGTCAACTGGCAACCAGAATTAAGTGTTCAATTCTGAACATGAATACAGAAACCGAGAAAATCTCCCCCCGTCTCGACCGACGCGTCACCCGCACCCGCCGTCATTTACGCGAAGCCCTCATGCAACTCATCCTGGAAAAGGGGTATGACGCGGTGACCATCGAAGACATCACAGAGCGCGCCGAGCTTGGCCGAACCACTTTTTACCTGCATTACCGCGATAAAGAAGATTTGCTTTTAGAGAGCATCGAAGCCACCGCCCAGGAGCTCTACCAGCAAATTTACCCGGAAAAGGGCCTGCAAGGGCTTTCTTCTCCTCAGGAAGGGCTGCATGCCATTGAACGGGTCTTCACGCACGCCGCCGCGAATTCTTTACTCTATCGCATCATCCTTAAAGGTGGGGCGGCTTCTAAAGTTCGGCATACCATATTGAACTTTCTGAGCGAAGCCGCCCTCCCCATTTTTGAACGTAATTTACCCCATCCCGGGGTATTCCCGGTGCCTCTAAAAGCGGTTAGCAGTTACTTTGCGGCCTCTTTATTGGGTTTTCTGACCTGGTGGCTCGAAGAAGACATACCCTACCCGCCAGAAGAAGCCTCACGTTTTTTCACCCAGCTGTTCCTATTCGGCCTTCGCGGCCTGAACAGTAGCTCAGAACTTCTGAACAGTGGTTCCACCTCCTCAGGCGGGGTTGGCTGAACGCTGAGCCGCGATGATCCGGTCATAAAGTTGATTTAACGACTCGTCCACCACGCAACGTGCCGGGTCTTCCCGGTAGTACGCCATAATTTCTTCAGCCCCGCGTGAAAATGGAATAGAGGCCACATAATCTGGCACCAGCCGCTTGATTTTACTGTTATCAAAAACCATGCTGTGAGCTTTATCGCCCAGCAATCCAGCTCCCCATTGGGGATCATACCGGGCAATTACCTCAGAAGGCACATGCACCAGCTCTGCCTTCACCCCGGCAGCGTGAGCAACAATCTCAAAAATCTGATTCCAGGTCAACCACTCATCAGACGTAATATGAACTGCTTCACCGATTGCCTTCGAATTCCCCAGTAAACCCACAAACCCTCTGGCAAAGTCGGCATGGTGGGTCAGGGTCCAAAGAGACGTGCCGTCTCCATGCACAATCACGGGTTTTCCACGCAGCATACGGTCTACCACCGTGTATCCCCCATCCATGGGCAACAGCGTGCGATCGTAAGTATGTGAAGGCCGCACGATAGTGATGGGGAATTTTTCTTCGCGATAGGCTCTCACCAGGCGCTCTTCACAGGCGATTTTATTGCGCGAATACTCCCAGTAGGGATTATCCAGTACCGTGGACTCGGTCACCGGCAGAGAAGAAGGTGGAGTCTGATAGGCTGACGCAGAACTGATAAAAATATACTGGGCCGTCCTTCCCCGGAAGAGGGATAAATCAGTTTCAATGTGCTGTGTGGTAAAAGCCACCCAGTCCACCACCACATCAAAGGTCTGGTTGCCCAGGGCCGTAAGTACCGACTGCGCATCTCGAATATCGCCATAAAGAATCCGCGCCTCGGGGGGTGCAGGCCGGCTGGATTTTCCCCGATTCAACAGATAAAGCTCCATTCCCCGTTCCAGAGCCAGGCTCGAGCAGGCAGAGCTGATAATACCTGTTCCGCCGATAAACAATACTTTCATGCTTTCCTCCACAGGGTAGTTTGATTCACTTTCATTATAGGGGCATTTCACAAAACCCCATCTCTCCCAGCTTCGATGTATTCGGTGCTAAGGTTTACTTTGTTTACCGTAAAATTCCTCAGGAGATTCTAAGAATGATCGAGTATAATCAAACCGATTTATTTTCTTTCAAGAAGGAGAGAAACCTATGCCATTCCGACTGGGTGTGCCAGAACTGCTGATCATTCTCGTGATCATCATTTTGCTGTTCGGCGTTGGCCGCATCGGCAAAATCACAGGCGAACTGGGAGCAGGTATCCGTGCTTTCCGTGAAGGCTTAAAAGGCCCTGAGGAAAAGAAAGAAACCAAAGAAGAACCCAAGGCAGAAGAAAAATCCGAATAGTTCGCCGAATCATCACCCTGCCTGTATTTAGAAAACAGTTCTATGGCTGCTGACGAGTACCATCGGCCCACCAAAGTTGCGGTGATCGGTGCGGGGAATGTAGGGGCAACATTTGCTTACGCCCTGTTACAGAGTGGTCTGGCTTCAGAGATTGTTCTTATTGACGCCAACCATGCCCGTGCTGAAGGCGAGGCCATGGACCTCAACCATGCCGCCCCGCTTGCTCGCCCGGCCAGGGTCTGGGCGGGGGACTACCCCGACGTCGCCGGTGCTGCCGTTACTGTGGTAACCGCCGGTTCAGCTCAACGGCCCGGTGAAACCCGCCTCGATCTCACGACCCGTAATGTAGAAATCTTCAAATCGATCATTCCCCGGGTCGCTGAACACAACCCCTCTGGCATTATTCTGATCGCCACCAACCCGGTAGACATCCTCTCATACGCCGCCTGGAAGCTCTCCGGCCTCCCCAAAGAACGCGTCTTTGGCTCAGGAACTGTACTGGACACGGCACGGTTCCGCTATCTGCTAAGCCAGTATTTCAAAGTAGATCCACGCAGTGTACATGCGTACATCATTGGAGAGCACGGCGACAGCGAGGTGCCCGTCTGGTCGTTAGCCAATATTGCCGGGATGCGCCTGCCGGTCTACTGCGCCCAGAATGATATGGGATGCGCCGAGGAAGACCTTGAGGATATCTTCCGTCGCACTCGCGATGCAGCCTATCATATCATTGAACGCAAGGGAGCCACATATTACGCCATCGCCAGTGGATTGTTGCGCATTGTTGAAGCTATTTTGCGCGATCAAAGTACGGTGATGTCTGTTTCCAGCTACATCCAAAATTACTACGACATCGAGGATGTTTACCTCAGCCTTCCCACCATCATCGACGCCGGGGGTGTAGAACGCATCCTCAGGCTGGAACTCGCTCCTGAAGAGATCATTGGCTTACGAAACTCAGCCAACGTACTCAGGCAACTCATCCATGACCTTAAGTTATAAACAGGTCTCGTCTGATTGTTTCCGCTGACTGAAAAACCACCCTGCGGGGTGGTTTTTCAGTGGGGAGTAAACGCGTTGTTCTCAAGTTACGCCTGATTCTCCGGCACTCCGCGGAGTTCGGCAAGAAAAACTTCAAACGGTTCAAAGACCATCTCGGTGCCCTGAGAGCGGTGAGATGAAAACACCAGTTCCATCTGACCCGGAACTTTTAGATTCAACCTCCGCTTTTTCTCACTCATATTGAGAACCACCAGCAAGGTCTGCTCTTCGGCTATGCGCAGAAAAGAAAGGCACGCGGCATCCGTGCCTAAGGGTTCATATTCTCCGGCCATCAGAGCGGGATTTTCCCGTCGTATGCGCAGCATGGTTCGATAGAAATTCAATAAAGAACCCTGATCTGCTTCCTGATCAGCCACATTGACCCCCTGAGCATAATCCGGGTTGACCGGCAACCAGGGCTCAACACCCTCTGGCGAGAACCCCGCATTGACTGTATTTTCCCACTGTAAAGGTGTACGGCACTTATCGCGCCCACCCCGGGCAGCAATCAGAGCCGCTTCTTCCGGATCGACCAGATCCGGATGGCTCTTGAGCAGGTTGTAATAAAAAATGCCAAGCTGGTCACGGAATTTGGATACATCCGTGAACAGATAATCACTCATTCCTATTTCTTCACCATTGTAAAGAAAGGGTGTGCCTTTCAGAGTAAGGATCAACGCCAGATTGACCCGGGCAATCTCCCGGTCATGTTCTCCATCTCCAAAACGGCTGAGCATGCGGGGACTGTCGTGGTTTCCCAGCGTATTACACGGCCATGCCCCATCTGGCAAACGACTCAGGCGCCGACGCTGGTTCCTTCGCACCCACGCCGGGGTGATACGCCGGGTTTCCATCAAGGGAAAATTAAAATTCAGATGCAGTTCATCCCTGCCATTCCCATAAAAACGAATATCTTCGGTCTCGCCCACCAGCACTCGCCCGGGGAATTCGTCGACCACCCGGCGTAATTCCTTCATCAAATCGTGCACCTCAGGAAGGTCAACCTGATATTTAAACATGCTGTGCCAGAGGCGCTCGGTTTGTGCCTGCTCTTCACGCGTTTTGGCCTTGTAACTCATCACCAGCAATTCATCATGCGAGACTGGCGCTTTCTGACCACGTAAATCCTCCACCTCAAAGATGGTACCCACAGCATCCAACCGGAATCCATCCACCCCCATTTTCAACCAGAAGCGCACCGCGTCCCACATCGCCGCTTTTACTTCGGGGTTTCGCCAATTCAGATCGGGCTGTTGTTTGAAGAAAAAGTGGTAATAGTATTGGTCCGTGGCCGGATCATATTCCCAGGCTGAACCCCCAAAGGTTGAATACCAGTTATTGGGTGGTCCCCCATTTTTTCCATCCCGCCAAATATACCAGTCGCGCCTGGGATGATCGCGGCTGGAACGCGATTCAAGGAACCAGGGATGCTGGTCAGAGGTATGATTGAGTACCAGATCAAGGATCACCCGGAGATCACGGCGATGAGCTTCTTCCAGGAACTGCTCAAAAAGTTCCAGCGTTCCATATTCCGGAGCCACGCTGCAATAATCCGCCACATCGTAGCCACAATCAAACAGGGGAGATGGATAATGCGGAGAAAGCCAGATTGCATCAATCCCAAGGTGTTTCAGGTAATCGAGCTTAGCAAGAATCCCCTGAAAATCTCCGATCCCATCTCCATTACCATCTGCAAAGCTACGCGGATAAATCTGATAAAAGACCGCTTTCTGCCACCATGGTAAATCCATCAATTTCACTGTGAAACTCCTTTTTTAAAATTCACCCTCGCCCGCAGGAACCATCCCTGTCAGAGGATTTCACCCGACAAACCATCTTCCGCCCAACCGGTCACCCTGACACGGCTGATTTCATTCCACAATGGCTGACCATGCCGGGCGCTTAATCGCAGGGCGTGGTCAGTCATACCGTGCAGCTGCCAGCCGTTCGGCCCAATCCCATCGGTAGATTCCCACAGCACTTCTACCACTTTTCCGATAAATTGCGTGGCATATTTTTTGGAGGCCTCCTGGAATACCTCGCGCATTTGAGTGCTCCGGTATCTTCGAATATCCGAAGGCACTGCCCCGGGTAATCGGGCGGCCGGGGTGCCTGGCCGGGCAGAATAATTGAACACATGCCCCCCCGCGAATCCTACCTCTCTGACAAAAGCCAGGCTCTCCTGAAATTCTGCTTCGCTTTCTCCGGGGAAGCCCACGATCACATCGGTGGTAATGGCTATCTCCGGAACCGCCTTACGCGCCATCTCAACCAGATGCATGAACGAATCGGGGGAGGTCTTCCGCGCCATCCGCCGCAGGGTTTCAGCACACCCTGATTGCAAGGGTAGATGCAAATGGCGGCAGAGCCGAGGGTTTTGCCATAAAGAAAAAAAGCGCTCGTCCAGGTCCCAGGGTTCAAGCGAAGAGAGGCGAATGCGCGGTAGATTCGTTTCTACCAGCAATGCACTCACCAGGTCATAGAGGTGAAGCGAAGGGGAAAAGTCCTGACCCCAGGATCCAAGGTGCACACCCGTAAGAACAATCTCTTTCACCCCTCCGGCCTGTGCCATTCGGGCATCCGTTAAGACCTCTTCGAGACCCCGACTCCGCCCCTTTCCCCTTGCCAGACGGGTGACGCAAAAAGTGCAATGGTTATCACAGCCATCCTGCACCTTAAGAAAAGCCCGTGTCCGCTGACGCAATCCCGGCAATGGCTCCCTGGCAAGGGGTTCCAGGTCAAACTTTGATAATGGCACCCCCAGACGTTCCGCAACCAGATGCTCTTTGCGCTCGTTCGTTACCACCTGCTTTACACCTGGCAAAGCCAGTGCGGCCTGAGGTTCCAGTGTAGCCCAGCACCCCGTTACTGTAATATCCCGCACACCAGCACGTGCCGCCTGGCGCACTTTCTGACGGGAATCTGACGCAGCCTCTGCCGTAACCGCACAGGTGTTGACAACCACCCAGTCAGCTTCGGCAGCGCTACCCACAATCGTATGTCCTGCTGCCCGCAATTGCATGGCAAATTTTTCAATCTCACTCTGATTCAGGCGGCAGCCAATAGAATCCAGAAAAACTTTCATATACCCTTAAGGTTGACGTACCACAAAGTTATCGAACAAAACATCCACGCCACCCTCCCGGTAAGCTCCAGCGATCACCCCTACATCACCGCGATCGAAGGTATCATCCTCTGCGGCCATCAACAGTTTGTCCCCCGCAGAGAGAGACAACCGATGCCCTGAGCACTCAGCCACCAGCCGAAGGGGCCAGCTCGAGCTTTGAAGCATGGAGCTATATTGTAACTGTTCTGCGCCTAACAGGGTATAGGTAGAATCGACCACCTTACCCATCCCATAATACCCATCCCGGCTGACAAACATCATGTAAAAATTCTCTCGATTTCGATACCGGCAAATGATCCCCATCAGATTATCTTCCGGCCCGGCCACCTGTCTGATCGCCACTTCTATCCGCACGTCAGAGAACCGCTGGCCGGCAACCGACCAGATATTTTTGCCCGCTTCCCGAACCAGCAACCGCAGTCCCCCCTGTTCATACGAAACCACCGCGTCTGGCGAGTCACTGATCCCCCATCCTGACGGAACGTGGTTAAAATCATCCTCAAACAGGATTTCTCCCTTTGCTACCGGCGATGGGGTAACCTCCCCCGCCATCCATAAGGGAAAGCCACAGCTCACCAGGAAGATGCACACCAGGCTCCAACCTCTCATGCGTGTGGATGGTGACATTCCCATACCTTATGCCCGTTTCTCCATTCAGGGAGATCCATTTTCATCCGCTTCTCCGTGGAAATACTTTGCGAGCAGTCTGCTGGCCAGAATTCCGAATCTTCCCTGAGGATCAAGACGACTGGCAGTAAACAGGTGTTCCTGCGCCAGTTCCATCCTCTGCCAGGTCAGATACAGGCTTCCCAGGTAATAATGCGCCTCCGCCAGATGGTCGTCCAGCTCAAGCGCCCTGGCAAGCTCCTTTTCGGCTTCTTCCGTATGCCCCGTGGCTGCCAGCAGTGCCCCTAACAGCGCGCGCGCATGAGCACTTTGATCATCCAGTTTCACGGCCTCCCGCGCGGCTGGCAGGCCAGTTTCTTCCACTTGCACCTGAAAGGTAAGGCAGAATTGCGCCAGTGCCTCCAGCACCGCAGGGTTGTTCGGGTCAAGATCAACCGCCCGGCGGTATTCAATTAAAGCCTGAGGTAAATCTCCTTTCTGGGCATAGAGATTTCCCAGTTCCACACGCCACATACTCCGGGCTGGTTCCAGACGAGCGGCGATCGCCATCTGGTCAATCGCCTGTTGCCAGTCGCCTTTTCGGCTCCAGTAAAACGCCATGAGCACCCGCCCAAGCACCGATGAAGGGTTCAACTCCAGAGCTTTTTCCAGCTCAACCCTGCCATCGCCCCCGGTATGGTACCGTGTCTCCCCTAAAAGTGCCCAGGCTTCGGCATAATCCGGGTTTTGATGCACGGCCTCCGTGAGTGCCCGTTCCGCCAGAGCCCACTCGTTCAACTCCCCAAGCGCTCTGCCCAGCAAGGTGAGTCGATACGCTGGATCATCGTCTAAACTGGAAAGCGACCCAACCCGCTCTAACACCTTCATTCCTTCCTGGAAAGCCTGATCCAGCCGGGCCGCTTCTTTAACCAGATTAAGGGCTTCGTCTAAATCGGAGATCGATACATCCAGCGCCAGCCGGTAAGCTGCGAGCCCGTTCTTCGGGTCTATCTCACGCCAGCGCCTCAAGGCTTGCACTGCCTCAGATAGCCTCCCTGCCTTTTGCCAGGCATCACTGAGGTGAGCATAATTTTCTGCTGTGGGTTGAACCGCGGCCACTTCTGCCCACTGCCGTGCGGCATCTTCATATCGGCCACAGCTTTCGTAAGCGTCGGCAAGAAGTTTTCGAGTGTCCGGAGATAATGGAAACAACCGGTCAGCCTGTTCAAAAGCGTGAATGGCCTCCTCCGGGGCTCCTGCTATCAGCGCCATTCGCCCTAAATGTTCCCACAGGTCTCTCTCCCAGGGGTGTCGTTCGAGAGCCTCGCGGTAGCGGATCATTGCCAGAACAGGCTGATCGTCGACCTCAGCCACCCGCGCCTGTTCCAGAGTCTCGGCGATGGCAAACTCCACAGGAGCCAGATTTATACCCGCCAGAAATAACAAAGGCAGGAGAATCTTTAAACCCATCATCCAGCGCGATACCCTTACCATCGCGTTTTATTATAGTGTGTTCCTCGATCGATTGCTGAAGATCGAATGGACGATCGCCTATGTCTCACCCTTAATGCGAGCCACCGCTGCCGCCCGGGTGTGGATCTCTAATTTAGCAAAAATAGATTTCAAGTGACGTTTCACAGTATTGGTAGTGATAACCAGGGCTTCGGCTATTTCCTTATTCGTTTTCCCTTCGGCCAGCAATTCCAATACTTCGCGCTCACGTTCGGTTAATTTCTCGAACTCTGCCGGTGGCCCCTTTTGCTGGAGCGCCTCGTGAACTGTCCGGAGGAAGACTTTTCGATGAAAAGACTGTTTTTCAAGATACGCAAAGACCTGAGGACGGGCAAAGGTTTGTTCGATGAGCACCGGATCTGTCATTCCACTTAACACGATGACCGGTGTTCCTCCACCCTGAAAACCCAGTAGCAGCCGATATCCTTCCAGGTCTTCCGGGCGTGTAGCGCCAATTCCCCCCCCTCCTGAAGCATGGCTCAGGCTTAAATCAATAATAGCCAGTTGATACCGCTCACGGCGTAAACAGCCGAGCGCCTCACCAAAACTCCGACACGCCCGCACCTGAAAGCCACTCTCACCCAGCAGTTCTGAAAGAATGTCCTGCCAGCTCTGATCATCTTCGACCAACAGGATCCTGGCTTCGCGGTTCACCTTCAACAGTTGAGGGAGCGTCACAGTGGGCTTCGTGTCTTCTGGCTTTTTCTCCTCGGCTGAGAAAATAGACAGAAGCAATTTCTTAAGCTCACCCCGGGTGAAAACCTCTTTTCGGAGAACATTCTCCGCCCCATACTGGCGAATGGCGCTGACTGCAAGCTCCACGGTGGCATACCCCGTCAAAAGTATCGCCGAACAACCCGGATCATGTTCGCGAAGGAGTTTTAAAACCATCAAACCATCCCGGTTGTGATGATCTCGCTCATGAAGCGCCAGATCGACCACGGCAACCCGATGCGGCACAGCCATCAGTCTCTGAGCCTCATCCAGGCTGGCCGCAGTGTCTACCTCACAGCCGGAATCTTCCAGGATTTCCCGGAGAATTTCCTGCCACGAACGATCGTCATCCACTACCAGAGCGCGTGGTTTTCTCATCATCATTGACCCGCTTTTGGAAATTGCAAGATAAAAGTGGTGCCAGTCTTCCCGTCACTTTCCACCCGGATACTTCCTCCCAGCCGCATCATTAAGGCCCGCACCCACCATAAACCGAAACCCAGTTTTCCGGCATGTGCTTCCTGACCACTGGAATAACTGAGATCAAAAATACGGTCATGCATCTCAGGGGGAATACCCGGCCCGGAATCAGTGACCAGCACCCGCACTGAGTCATCCCTGAGCTGGCCATGAATGAGGATCTTTCCCTTTCCGCCCATAGCCCGCGCGGCGTTCTCCAGCAGGTTGGAGAACACCAGCTTCAGACTTTGCTGGGCTGCCGGTATTTGAGGCAGCTCTGCCAGGCCTTTTTCTTCAACCTGGATTCCCGACCCAAGGTTAACTGACTCCAGCGCCATGTCTACACACGCTTTCAGGTTTACCAGCGAAATTTGCATGGGGTGAAGGTGAATCAGGTGCTCACGCACGGCCAGCATGGCCTCCATTGCACTCCGCTCGATTTCCGCCAGATTACTGGCCAGGTAACGATCTTCAGCCAGCAGGTCGGCACATTTGTCCTGAATTCCCTGCACCCGCACCGGGATAGTCCCTACTTTGTTATTGAGCTGGTGTAACAGATTGGTCGCCAGGTCTCCCACTGCCGCGAACATTTCGGCAACGGCACGCTGTTCCTGCGTTTTCCGCAGCTCTTCCAGATGAGACGCATACAGAATGGCCATCCCGCTGAAGTGGGCAAGCATTCCCATGACTTTCTTTTCCCATTCTCCCCCCTGGCTGGCATCCTCCAGCAGAACAAAAACGGCAAACCATCCCCAGCTTTTATCATCAGGAGAAGAAGAAAGCGGAGCCAGCCAGACAAAATTCCAGCTTCCTTCCTCAAAAAGTCCCCTGGCCAGTGACTCTGGTAATCGCCAGCGTGGAATCAGGACCACCTCATCGGTAAGAAACGCCCGTAACTCAGAACATTCCTTCGCGTGGAGGAAGGTATTTTCCGCCTCGTTTCGCGCACCGGCAACCAGATCAGCACCATTTTCTCCAACCAGCCAGATTCCAGAAGAAGCCGCATTGAGTAAATCGCAGGCCAGGCTAGCCAGGCGGTCAAGCACCTCATCGCGAGTGCGGGTCAGTAAAAGTTGCGGAATTTCCTGCACGGCATCCAACAGGCGGACTTCCTGAATGGCGATGACAGCCTGGGTGGCGAAAGATTGCAGGAGGATTCGGTCATCGTCGGAAAATGCATTTTTATAGGGACTTTCCAGATTGAGTACCCCCAGCACCCGCCCGCTTGCGCTGATCAAAGGCACTGCCAGCTCCGATTGCATCCTCACATTGGCATCCAGCGGAAAATAAATGGAAGACCATGGCTCTTCTGTCAGGTCAGAAATCAGAACCGGTTGACGGTTTTGCACCACCCACATACTGATCGAAGGCGAATCGATCGCCAGGGTCTGTGTATACGGGTGTCCCAGGCCAGCCCCGGCCACCGCTTTAGTCACCAGCCGGGAGCCGCCGCCTTCAAGCAGGCGGAAAATCCCATATTGTGCCGAAGTGACTTCCAGCGCCATTTCCAGGATAGCTTCCAGCGTTTCTTTCAACCCTAACCGCGATGAAATAATCAATCCGGCGCGTCGAAGGCGTTCCAATTCCTCTTCCTTACGCATCAAATACCGGCTTACTTCAGCCATGCGTTGAATCTGGAAAATGGCCATCCCCGCCTGATTCACAAAGTTTTCCAGCATTAACAATTCCATACCAGTAAAGGGGCGCTCTTCAGCCAGGTAAACGTACAGAACTCCCAGGGGTTCCTCAGCCACTACCAGCGGGAAGCAGGCCACCACCCGGGCACCGGCCCTGGCCTTGACCGGATCGATATCAAAATGAGGCTCTTCGTACGAAAGGACGCGCTGCCGTTGTTGAATTGCCCGCCAGCCCATACCATCCGGCCGGGGCTGTTCACCTGGCACTCCCTTTGCCAGCTCGCCTGCCGATACCCTGGACTCGGGCACAAAAACCCGCATCCGGCTATCGTAAGCATAGATTACCGCCGAAGCTCCCGGCACCACCTGGGTGGCGCCTTCAACGATCATTCGAAGGGCAGTGCGTTCATCCACCGCATTACCACTGCCAATACGGTTAATCGTACTGCCAATTCGGTTGAGATTGGCAAGCGCATTCAGCAGGCGCGTTTCCAGATCATCATCCGAAAAGCGAGAAAGAGAGTCATCGGGTTGCATGCCCATTCCAGCGATCCACTCGAACCAACCACTCCGGGTTGAAAAACACTTCTGATTGGACTGGTTCTTCTTTATTTATAATACATAAAGATACCTTGCAGGCATTATAAAAAAACCTCATGCATGCGTCCATGCCCCATCCGGGGTATTTTCGGAAACCAAACCCTCAAAAAATTGCATAAAATTACGCTCGTTTTTGACATTCTTTGATTGAATTAATGATATAATTTTCATAACCTCTTCCAATCACTGGTACAACCGTGAATCAAGCCCATTCTCTCTCGATTACCGAACGCCAATTGCAGATTGTGGACCTGATCGCCCAAAAACAGCGTATCACGGTGGGCGAAATCGCATCGCTGTTCGGGGTGAGCGAGGCTACTGCCCGCCGCGACCTGGAATCTCTGGCTGACAGGCATCTGGTTCAGCGCGTCCATGGTGGAGCCATTGCCACCCCAAGTGCACCGCGCGAACTCCCCCTCCCCACACGGGCAAACGAACAACGAGAAGAGAAATTGGCCATTGCCCGGCTCGCCGCCAGTCTGATTCAGGACGGTGAAACCATTTTCCTGGGCAGTGGCACAACGGTACACTGCCTGGCAGAACAGCTCCACGAAAGACACCTGACGGTGATCACCAATTCTCTGCCTGTCATCAACACCCTCGCCGGAGAACCGCACATCAACCTGATTGTTTTAGGGGGTAGTTTTCGGCCTGAAGAGCTTTCCTTCATCGGGCATATCACCGAACAGGCCCTGGTTGAAGTGCGTGCTGACCGTGTCTTTATGGGCATTCGCGCCATCGACCTGCAACACGGCCTGACCAACGATTATCTTCCTGAGACTCTTACCGACCGCGCCATTTTACGCATCGGTAAACAGGTTGTTATCCTGGCAGATCACACCAAAATGGGTCGCATTGCTGGCGCGTTTGTGGCATCCCTGGATGCCGTTCATCTTTTAATTACCGATGCTTCCACCCCATCCTCGTTCCTTGCTTCTCTGCGTGATCAGGGCCTCCGGGTTGAGGTGGCCCCCCTGTAAAAGAGGAAACGATGCAACTTCAGGATTATAAACCGATTCCCAAACTGGTTACTCCGCAAACCCTCACCCAGCGCCCACGTTTTCCCGTGGTCGATGCCCATAATCATCTGGATAATCTTTTCCCCCACCTCGCGAGTATGCCCGTCTCTGCCATTCTCGATCAGCTGGACGAGGTGGATATTCGCGTCTATGTTGACCTGGATGGCGGATGGGGAGAAGAAATTCTTCGTCGGCATCTCGACCGATACAAAGCCACTGCTCCGGAACGGTTTATTCATTTTGGCGGAGTTGACTGGTCTCAATGGCCAGAACATGGAGATCGATTCGGTGAGTGGGCAGCTGCTCGCTTCCGCCAGCAGGTTGCATGGGGAGCGCAGGGGTTAAAAATCTGGAAAAATTTTGGGCTGCACGTGACAGACCAGCATGGAGAACGGGTACGGGTGAACGATCCGCGGCTTTCTCCTCTCTGGGAAACCGCCGCTGAATACCAGTTACCAGTCTTGATTCACGTCGCCGATCCGGTTGCCTTCTTCGATCCGATCGATGAAACCAACGAACGCTGGGAAGAGCTTCAGCAAAACCCTGATTGGGCTTTCACCAGCCCGCCGTTCCCACCGTTCCTCTCAATCCTTGAAGACTTTGCCGCTCTGGTAACCGCCCACCCCAGAACGACCTTCATCGGGGCCCATGTGGGTTGTTATTCCGAAAACCTTGCCTGGGTCAGCCAGCTCCTCGAGCGTTGCCCCAACCTTTATGTCGATATCGCCGCACGCATCAGCGAACTTGGCCGTCAGCCCTATTCATCGCGCCGTTTCTTCCTGAAACATGCCGATCGCATTCTCTTTGGGACAGATATCGGCCCCAACCCCGAAGGGACACGCATCTATTATCGGTTCCTGGAAACCGAGGACGAATATTTTCGCTATGATCCGGGGGATATTCCAGGGCAGGGGCGCTGGAATATTTACGGAATCTATCTGCCGGATGATGTACTTAAAAAGGTCTACCACCAGAATGCATTACGTTTATTCCAGCTTTCTACACTACCCTAAGGAGTACTCCAATGACCGAACGTGGCGTCCACACCTTGCAAGAAATTCTTTCACAACCTGAAACCTGGGAAAAAACCCTCTCCGATCTGAGCAGTGTGACCGATCTGCCCGATGCCCGGCAGTATGACCAGGTTCTGTTTACCGGCTGCGGCTCTACCTACTACCTTTCTCTGGCCGCTGCCGCTCTCTACACCGAACTGACGGGTCGTCTGGCGCGTGCCCTGCCTGCCTCGGAGGTCTGGTTAAACCCCGCACAGGCCTACCCGCAGGGATTGCGGACGCTTCTCGTTGCGGTCAGCCGTTCGGGTGAAACCAGCGAAACCCTGCACGCCTGCGAAGCATTTCGCAAACACCACTCCGGCCAGCTCATCACCCTGGTGAACGTCCCAGAGAGCCCCCTCGCAACCATGGGAGATGTCAATATTCTTCTCCCCGCCGGGCAGGAGACCAGCTTTTGCCAGACTCGTGCGTTTACTTCTCTTTACCTGGCAAGCACCTGGCTTTGCCTGCAATGGGGCGACCTCAAGCACTCCATGAATGAGCTTCACCAGCTGCCAGAAACCTGCCAGAAATTGCTCGATCAGTTCGCCCCCCTGGCAGAGCAGACCGCCAGCAACATGGGGCTGGATCGGTTTTACTTCCTCGGTTCTGGTTCCCGGTATGGTTTAGCCTGTGAATTGAGCCTGAAGATGAAGGAAATGTCCCTCAGCCATAGCGAACCTTTCCACTTCATGGAATTCCGCCATGGCCCAAAATCTATGGTCTCCGAATCATCTTTGATTATCGGCTTGCGCTCTGAGTCACAGCGCACCTACGAACAGGCCGTTCTCAACGATATGAAAGCCCTCGGCGGCCAAATTTTGTGTATGGATAACACCGACGCTGATGTTCGCTTCAACACCTCCGTAGCCGAACCACTCCGTAATATCCTCTACCTTCCGGTTGGTCAGCTGTTCGCCTACTGGCGATCCATGGTTAAAGGTCTTGACCCCGATCGCCCGCATAATCTGGATGCCGTTATCCGACTTTCCTAGATTTTTTATCGTTCTACCCATTGCAACAGGCCGCCTTCCAGCGGCCTGTAATCTTTTCAGGGGGCTCTCTTTCTCCGTTCAATTCCTCAGGGTTACTGTAAAAAAAGAAACGCTGGTAAACTATGGATGACGCAACCCGATATATCCCCTCAATCTCAAGCTGTTTGCCAGGAGAAAAGCTATGCCAACCCGATACACCAACCTCCCTCCGATACCCAACCTGCCCTGGGAAGAGCCCCCCGCCGGAAGCAATAGTGTCATCTGGCGTTACTCCAAAAATCCGGTCATCCCGCGAAATCTCATCCCGCGCGCCAACAGTATTTTCAACAGCGCCGTGATCCCATTCCGGGGGGAATTTGCAGGTGTATTCCGGATAGATGATACCCGCCGGGTGATGAACATCTACCGGGGTTTCTCCAAAGACGGGCTGGCCTGGAATATCGACCATCAACCCATCCAGTTTCTATGCGACGATCCCGAGATCGGCCGTTTTCAGTACCGGTACGATCCCCGCGTGTGCTGGTGCGAAGACCGTTACTGGGTGACCTGGTGTAACGGGTATCATGGCCCAACCATTGGCATTGGCTACACCTATGATTTTGAAGCTTTCTATCAGATCGAAAACGCTTTCCTCCCATTCAACCGGAATGGCGTCCTTTTCCCGCGAAAGATTCGTGGAAAATACGCCATGTTCAGCCGCCCCAGTGACAACGGACACACCCCCTTTGGAGATATCTATTACAGCGAAAGCCCGGATATGGTGCACTGGGGACATCATCGCTGGGTGCTCGGGCCAGGCACCTGGTGTTATACCAAAGTGGGTGCTGGCCCTACCCCTATCGAAACCAGCGAAGGCTGGCTTTTGATCTATCATGGGGTGCTTACAAGCTGTAACGGGTTTGTTTACAGTATGAGCGCTGTGCTCCTCGACCTGGAACAACCCTGGAAGGTAATCTACCGTGCCGCTCCCTATCTGCTCTCTCCCCAGATGCTTTATGAGTGTGTGGGTGATGTACCCAACGTTGTCTTTCCATGTGCCGCATTGGTGGATGGAGCCACAGGGCGAATGGCCATTTACTATGGTGCCGCTGACACGGTAACGGCTATGGCGTTTACCCACGTGGACGACCTCGTAGACTGGGTAAAAACTGAAGCAATACGCGACTGATGATACATTCTTTGAGGTAAAGTATGGCCCTTGACATTCAAAACCTTTCCTATGAACAGGTCGCCGGGATGATTGACCATTCACTGTTGAGACCTGAACTAACCGCCGATGAGACCATAGCTGGCTGTGAACTGGCTCGTCGTTACCGGGTAGCCACCGTGTGCGTTAAACCATGCTACGTTGCACTGGCGGCCCGCATTCTTCAGGGATCGAATGTGCTCGTCACTACGGTCATCGGCTTTCCCCATGGCGGTCAAACCACCGACGTGAAAGTTTTTGAAGCCCGGCAGGCCATCGAGCAGGGCGCCCGTGAACTTGATATGGTACTCAATATTGGTGAACTCCGTTCAGGTCACGTGGATTTCGTCCGGGAGGATATATGCGCCGTGGTGGAAGTGGCTCATGCCCGGGGAGTAAAAGTGAAAGTCATCCTCGAAAATGCCTACCTCACCGACGAGCAAAAGGTTACGGCCTGTCGCCTCTGCGAAGAGGCCGGTGCCGACTGGGTGAAAACTTCCACCGGCTTTGCCCCTTCTGGCGCAACCCTCGCCGACCTGCGGTTAATGCGGGCTTCCGTCGGGCCTCAGGTGCAGGTAAAGGCTGCCGGCGGCGTGCGCACCCTCGATGCCCTCCTTGAAGTGATGGAAGCCGGCTGTACCCGCTGTGGGGCTACCGCCACCGCAACCATTCTCGAAGACTTCAAACGCCGTAAAGGGATCGTTGATTAAGCTCATTCCACCCCTGGAACTTTCACCTCACTTCGGAGTACCCATGATGCCACCCACCACCTGGAAAGTCGTTCTGGCCGGATGCGGGGGGATCAGCCGCGCCTGGCTCGATGCCCTGAAGAACCTCCCTCACATCAAAATCGTCGGACTGGTAGATATCCATCCAGAAGCGGCGCAAAAGCGGGCTCAGGAATACGGCCTGGAAACTGCCCTTCTTTCGGACGATCTCGCTGCCACCCTGAAGCGTACCTCCCCCGATGTCGTCTTTGATTGCGCCGTGCCCGAAGCCCATTATTCAGTAACCCTCACAGCTTTACAGCATGGGTGCCATGTACTGGGAGAAAAACCTCTCGCCGATACCATGGCTCACGCCCGCGAAATGGTCGATGCCGCACAAAAAGCCGGAAAAATTTTTGCAGTGATCCAGAATCGGCGATATGACGCCAACATCCGACGCGTCCGCCAACTCATTGAGACCGGCAGTATCGGCCAGATAACCACCCTCTACAGCGATTTCTTCATCGGCGCCCACTTTGGGGGGTTCCGCGACCGAATGCGCCACGTGCTTTTGCTCGATATGGCCATTCACACCTTTGATGCCGCCCGTTTCCTCGCCGGAGCCGACCCGCTGACTGCTTTCTGCCATGAATGGAACCCGGCTGGCTCCTGGTATGATCACGACGCGTCTGCGGATGCCATTTTCGAAATGAGCGAGGGCATTCACTACGGGTATCATGGAAGCTGGTGCGCCGAAGGGCTGAACACCTCATGGAACGCGGCCTGGCGGATCATCGGCACCCGGGGATCCATTCTCTGGGATGGTGAAGAAACCATCCGCGTTCAAAGAGTAAAGAAAACCGGGGGGTTCTTTTCTGAATGGGAAGAAGTAGAACCTGCTCCATGGAACGCCACAGAAAAAACCGGGGGGCATGCGGGGCAAATTCGAGATTTCTTTGAGTGTCTTGAGAATAACCGCCTCCCGGAGACAATTTGCACCGATAACATTAAAAGCCTGGCCATGGTCTTCAGCGCCATCGAATCGGCAGAAACAGGGCAACGAATAGAAATAAGGGTCTAAATCAAGCGGTGGGTCGGTCGGGGTTGGCCAGGATGAAACGCTGATTCTTCTTCCACCTGCACGGCAACACCTGATCTTTCGAAGGCCCTCCGGCATAGAGCGCGTAATTCGTCTGCGCTCATTTCAACCCGCGCATTCATCAGAATACGAGCCTGCCTGCCAATCCGGGCGGGCAGGCTTTGTTCCCAGGTTGGATCGGGAAGAGACAGAAAACTCAGTTTACCACCCCCTGCCTCTCCCTCAATCATCCATTTAAGGTGCCCCACCCGGGCTTTGCAGGCTTCCAGCTCCTCCAGAACCGTCGCAATGAGTGTTTTTACGCCAACCGACGCGTCGCCATCCGAGACAACCAGATGCACCTGTGCATCATACCAGGCAAGCCTGGCCTCCCCTTCACCGTAACGCAGATAATCTATGTCCAATGTTGCACCCATCCTGGGCTCAGCCTGTAAGTCCAGCCAATCAAGCCAGGCCTGCACGCCATCTTCCGCCAGGGAATTTTGCATGATGGCATTCTTCTCAGGATAAGCTCGACCGAATAAACCTTGCACCTCGACCATGGCTTGCGGTGTAAGTAAATCCATTTTATTAATCACTACCAGGCCAGCCTCTTCAATCTGCTTCTCGAAAATATAAACGACCTCGTCACTGAAGGGCATTGCATCTCCGCGTAAAAAGTGGAGCAGTAATCGCGCGTCAGTAAAAACACTCAGACTGGTGGGAGCCAACTCTGACGCCCGAAACTGCGCCAGTGGCTTGAGAACCGTTGCCACCAGGTCGGCACACGAACCCACCGCTTCGGCAAAGATTACGTCTGGCCGAATGCTACCCATCAATTCGCCCAGTTTCTGCTCCAGGTCAACATAATGGCAACAAAAGCATCCCCCGGCCACTTCTACGGCGGGCACATCTTCCAGGCGGAAAAATGCCGTATCCACCAGGAATTTTCCCTGGTCGTTGGTAACCACCCCTACCCTTCGGCCGGTTCGCAGCAACCGTTTACACGCCTGAATGATGGCTGTCGTCTTACCGCTCCCTAAAAATCCACCTACCAGGTGTAGTTTCATCGCATCACCTGTCGAATCGCCTCCAGAAGTTCGCGGTTTCCCGGAATGATCGATGAATACTTCAATTCGCCGTTAATATAAAGCGATGGAAGGTTCTTGACCCCCATTTTTTTAATCCGGGCTACATTCTCTGGTCGGGTAAATTTATATTCCACCAGATCCACCTGCCCATTGAGCGACTCTACAGCCCGGCGGGCCGCACTGAGCATATACCCGCAGGCCGCGCAGGTATCCGAGTCCAGCGTAAACACTTCAACCAGTGGTTTTTCCAGACGACTGTAATCGGGCAGAGTCACTTCCAGATCGAAAGTGTGGCTTTCATAATTGGCAAGCATGCGTCGGGTGGTGGCAGGATCACGCACCGCCTGAACCACTGCCACGGTATTCTCAACAGGAGTATCGTAGGGCATATCACAGCCCGGTGCAAGAATAAAGTTCTTGAACGTGTCTATCCCGTCAATGGCCCCCAACCGTTCCAGCAAATCGACGACATATTTCATATTATCCTGTTGCGTACCCAGCAACATACAGGTCGTCAGGGGGATATTCCCACCGATCACAATGTTGTAACGCTCGGTGATTTCTCTGGCTGTCGGTAAATGGATATTCTCATCCACCGAAATAGAATCGGGCGCGGTCTGGCACATCCACTCAAGGTTTTTGGTCGCATCTCCACAGACGAAAAAGGAAGAATAAGCCCCCATCTGTCTGATCGCCCGGAACACCTCGGTAAAGGGCTTAAGGAGGTATTGTTTAAAATGGCGCGGAGATACCTGTGAAACCACCGGGTCAACAACCGCGATCACATCCATCCCGGCCTGGTGATATAGCTCAGCCATACGCAAATTGACATCGCGGCAATAGCCAATCAACCCCTCCAGAAAATCCGGATGATCGAAGGTATCCATGAAAATTTCGGTTCCCCGGAGATGCGAAGCCAGCGTCATCGGGCCGCAAATTAACCCGTAGAGCGCCGTTTTCTCCCCAACCATCTCCTTCATTTTTCGCATGGTCTCCAGAATCATCGGGAGGCGCCCCTCATCGGGCTCCGGGAGGTGTTTGGGAAGCTCCAGGCGGGTTTCGAGGGGATGAGAAACCACACTTGGCGGCGCAAACGGCGCCCAGGCCAGCTCGCATCCTAAAATTTCCGCCTCTACTTGCAGGTCAAAAAGCACCGGTTGACCATCGGGGTCATAAAGCTCGTTCACAGCCAGCAGAGCCTCAAGCAATTTTTCTGGTTGCTGGAGCACCTCCAGCGCAGAAAACCCGCGTAGCTTTCCGGCGTGGACTCCGGCGAAAGGCACCCAGGGAATGGCACCCGGAGCTTCATGGCGCAATGCAGCCAGCAATAATTCTTTTCCATGAGGGCGATGAGAGGAATTGGACATGAGAACGGCTCCAAATTGAGGTGATGGCGAATTACTGACTCAACTATATTCCAAACTGACAACGTTGTCAATCACAAAAGATATCGCTGTCAGATGATTTTCATCCCCAAACACCCGCTTCTCAACTCAACAGGGGGGCTTTCTTCGACTATAATTCTGGTAGGTAGGAGGGAGGAGCCATACACCATGCCAGCCACAATCAAAGACGTAGCCCGCATGGCCGGGTGCTCGATTAAAACCGTGTCAAGAGTCATCAACGGAGAGCCTTACGTCTCTGAAGAGACGCGCGCCCGCGTTCAGGCAGCTATTCGTGCGGTGGGTTATGCCCCAAATATCTCGGCCCGCAGGCTGGCCCAGAACAAATCGTTTATGATCTGTATCCTGCTTTACCCGGGTCTCCTCCAGCCTTCTTCGGCTATTCTTTCCCGGGTCATGGATATTGGCTACGAAGAGAATTATGATATCCTGATCCAGCCCTACTTCCCGACCCATTCCCGCTCCAAACGTAAACTCGTCAGCCTGATCAGCGAACAGCACATCGACGGATTTGTCACCACCCCGCCCTGTGATGCCGAGGATTTTGTCGCCGATTTACTCGGTACGTATAAAGTGCCGCTGGTGCAAATCAATCCGTTCCACCGTTCCGATACCATTCCCTTCGTGGCCGGAGATGACGTGCTCGGAGCCCGGCAGGTGACGGAGCACCTGCTTTCCCTGGGGCATCGGCGCATTGCTTTTCTCATGGGCCCACGCAACATGCGCGCCAGCTTTGACCGCCTGGCCGGGTACCAGAACGCCCTGCTTGCCGCAGGCCTGCCGATTGATCCCACCCTGATTCGGGATTCGGAATTTACTTTTGACGGTGGGTATACGGCCACCCGCCTGTTGATGGACCTGCCCTCTCCCCCCACAGCGATCTTCGCTGGAAACGATGAGGCCGCCTACGGGGTGATCTTCGCCGCTCACGAAATTGGCCTGCGCATCCCCGATCAATTATCGATCTGCGGATACGACGATTTTGCCATGTCCAAAAATATCTGGCCAGGCCTTACCACCGTACATCAGCCGCTGGAAGAAATGATCGAATCGGCCACGCGAGCCTTGATCCGCATCCTCAAAGGCGAGGCTCTGGATTCCAATCAGATCATCCTCCCTTCAGCCCTGGTATTGAGGGGGTCAACCGCTCCCCCACCGCGTTGACTCTTTGCAAGTTTCTTAAGACATTCCACCCCAATATCACGTATAATATTTCAAATTATTACTGCAATCTAACTGCAGAAGGGTTTCAGGGGGATGGATCCAACCATCATCATTACCACAATCTCAGCCATCATCCAGGCCGTCGTCGCCTACCAGGCATTCCGCCTCATACCTGTTGCTTCCTGGCAGAAAGAATGGAGAATATTCTGTGGTGTTTTTGTAGTGATTGCCCTGCTCAAAGGGCTTCAGGTCGTTGTTTATCTGCTTCCTCCTTCGAGTGAACCCCTTTCACCCACCCTTGAATGGGGGCATTTACTTTTCTCTATAATCTTACTTCTGGCCATCTGGAGGCTCCAGCCGGTTTTCATTCAAACCCAACGCTCTGAAGATCTTTATCGCCTGTTTGTAGAGAATTCCACCCAGGGCCTGGCCGTATTTCAACAGGCGCATCTGGTGTTCTCAAACCACGCCCTCAGCTACCTCACCGGCCTGCCGCCCGAACAAATTCACGGAATGGATGGCAACCGCTTCAGCCAGTGTTTTCATCCCGATGATCGTGAAAATGTCCGGCGTCTTCTCCAGACAGAAGACCTGGAATCACCCTCGGTGCGCAGGGAAGTACGCCTGCTGAATCGGCGTGGGATGACCTTCTGGCTGGAGTTATACGTCAGCCGGGTGACGTTTGCCGGTCATCCAGCGCTTCAATTAACCTTTATCAACATCACCGACCGGAAAAAAGTCGAACAGGCTCTGTATGAAAGTGAACAACGCCACCGAATCATTTCTCAACTCACCTCCGATTTCATCTATTCCGCCACAGTCCATCCCAACAATGAAGTGCAAATTGATTGGGTGAGCGGAGCGTTCGAACGAATTACAGGCTTTCAATTTGAAGAACTGTCTGCGGTCAGAAAGAGCTGGAGATCTCTGGAACATCCCGAAGATCACCTGAAGACGGTCGAGGCTTATACCTTTGCCCTTTCCAACCAGCCGGTCGTCATCGAGTACCGAATTCTTTCGAAACATGGTGAGATCATCTGGTTGAGAGACTATCTTCAACCCATCTGGAGTGACGAAGAACAGCGCGTCACCCACATTTTCGGCGCCGTTCAAGACGTTACCTCCCGGAAAATTGCCGAAACCGCCCTCAAAGACTCCGAAGCGCGCTGGCGGGGCCTGGCAGAAAATGCGCCCATTATCATCCTGACCATTGACCTCCACCGGCACATCAGCTGGATGAACCGGCCTTTCATCAAGACCGCTGGCGAAATCATCGGTAAGGATATCTTTTCTCTGCTCCCCCCTGGCGTAAGGCCTGCCTTCCACCGCGCCGTAGATGCCGTATTCTCAAGCGGCAAGCCCCAGCGCATGGAATTCGAACTGCCCGAGCCATCAGGGTTCGTCTATTATGAAGTGATCCTTGGGCCAGTGCGCCAGGAAGGCCAGATTACATCCATCATCCTGGTCATGACAGATATCACCGAACGGAAGGCCACGGAAGAACAATTGAAATTCCTCAGCAACCATGATGCCCTCACCGGCCTCTTCAACCGTGCATTTTTTGAAACAGAGCTGGAACGCCTGCAGAACAGTCGTTTGTACCCGGTGACCATTGTGATGATTGATGTGAACAACCTGAAAAACACCAACGACACTTACGGCCATGCCGCCGGTGACGATCTGCTCCGCTCCATCGCTCAGGTGATGCGAGAATCATTCCGCTCTGAAGACATTATCGCCCGAATCGGGGGGGACGAGTTTGCCGTCCTTCTTCCGGCCACCGGTCAGGAGACCGCCCAGGCCATCTTACGTCGCCTCAATGAAAAGGTCAACGCCGTGAATGCCGCCACCCAGGGATTACCGATCAGTCTGGCTATCGGGGCAGCCACCAGCCTGGCCGGAAGCCGCCTTGTCGACGTGATGAAAGAAGCCGACAACCTGATGTACGAAGACAAGGCCAGGAAAAAAGGCACGGGGCCCCTTCGCCGCGATAACCCCCAACCTCCACACAATTGACCTTTTCTAAGGCTCCGCGAATCCTCCCCGGGTGAGAATTCACTTTCAAATGATTTCATTCACTTTCTAAACATTATGATAAGATAGAAATCGTAAAATCCCTCGGAGTGTTTTTGATTTAACCATAAGCAGAAGGAGGTAACTCTCATGGGTGGCTGGATGGGAAAAATCCTGGATGTCAACCTCACCAGCGGTGAAATAACCATCAAACCGCTGGACATGGAAATGGCACAGCAGTATCTGGGCGGGCGCGGATTGGGAGCGCGACTGCTCTGGGATGAGGTCGGGCCAGATGTCGACCCGCTATCAGAGCGCAATGTTCTCATTTTTACCACCGGGCCGCTCACTGGCACCGGTTATCAAACCAGCAACCGCTTTTCGGTCAGCACAAAAAGCCCCCTCACCGGCACCGTGCTGGATGCAAACTCTGGCGGGTACTGGGGAATGCAGTTCAAACGTACCGGCTTTGATGGACTCATCGTACGTGGTAAATCGCCCAGCCCTGTGTACCTGGAAATTACCCCCGCAGGAGTACACATTAAAGATGCCTCTGGTCTCTGGGGAAAACGGGTTCGTGAGACCACTTCTCTGCTGGGGCAAAACAACAACCGCCGCAATGTACTCTGTATTGGGCCAGCCGGAGAGAACCTCTCTCGCATCGCTGCCATTATGAACGATGGCGAGCGAAGCCTGGCGCGGGGTGGGCCAGGGGCTGTCATGGGAAGTAAGAATCTCAAAGCCATCGTGGTTGAGGGTAAAGACCGCCCCGAAGTCCTCGACCAGGAACTGTTCAAGTTCATGCTGTACGAAACTCGTAAGCTCCTCAAAGCCAGCCCCCTTACCAGCCAGGCCTTACCCGAATTCGGCACCGTGGTGATGATGAACATTGTCAATGCCGTGGGAGCTCTCCCTACCCGAAATTTCAGGCAGGCTCAATTTGAACACGCCGAAGATATTTCTGGAGAGACCCTCAAAGAAAAGTATCTGGTTAAAAATACGGCCTGCTGGGCCTGCCCCATCGGCTGTACCCGGGTGAGCAAGACCGACAAAGTGGAAGGCGAAGGACCGGAATACGAAACGACCTGGGCGTTTGGAGCGCAATGCGGGATCAACGACCTCGCCGCCATCATTGAGGCCAACACCCTCTGCAATGATCTGGGCATGGATACTATCTCTGCCGGATCAACGATCGCCTGTGCTATGGAACTCAGCGAACTGGGATTGCTCGACAGCGACCTCCGGTTCGGGCGGGCAGACCTTCTCGCCCCTACTCTTGAAGCCATGGCATACCGGCGCGATGTAGGCGCAGAACTGGCTGATGGCAGCCTGCGGCTTGCAACCAAAGTGGGACGACCTGACCTCTCAATGTCGGTGAAAGGCCTCGAAATGCCCGCCTATGACCCGCGCGGGATGCAGGGCCAGGGCCTCCTCTATGCCACCTCCAATCGCGGAGCCTGCCACATGCGCGGCAATATGCTCGGGCTGGAAGTGCTTGGCCTCCCCAAACTGATCGACCGCTTCCAGGTGCAGGGGAAATCATCCTATGTCATCCTTCACCAGAACGCCGCGGCGGCAATCGATTCACTGGTGATCTGTAAATTTACGAATATGGGTGTGGCCGAGGAGTATTTTGCCCGCGCACTCAGTGCCATCACCGGGATCAAGTACGCCACGGGTGATCTGATTCGTGTCGGAGAACGGGTATGGAACCTGGAACGGTTGTACAACCTCCGCGAGGGATTTACCCGCGCCGATGATACCCTCCCGCCGCGTCTGTTGCAGGAGGCCATTCCCGATGGTCCGAGCAAGGGGTGGGTCAATCACCTCGAACCCATGCTCAAAGAGTATTACCGCGCGCGAGGATGGGATGAAAACGGCGTCCCATTGCGCACAAAGCTTGAAGAACTTGGTTTAAGTGAATGGATGGAGGTGGCCGCATGATCGACGAGCGTATTTATGAACAGTTCTGCGAGATTGGCCGTGATCTCTACACCGCCGGGATGATCAGTTCACACGGTGGGAATATCAGCATCCGCGTGGGTGACCGGGTGATCATCAAGCGGCGAGGTGCCCAGCTTGGACGGCTCAAGCCCCATGACCTGATCGAAACTGGCCTTTTCAAAAACGATTCGGGGGTTGCCCTGGCATCCACCGAGCTTTTAGCCCACCGCACCATCTACATGCGCACCCCTGCCCTGGCCATCGTCCACTGCCATCCCCGTGCGGCCATCGCTTTTTCCCTTTCACGCGATGAAATTGTGCCCATTGATAACGAAGCCTCCTATCTGCTGAAGAAAGTCCCTGTCATCACTGAAGAGTTTGCCTCAGGCACGCCTGAGATGGCCAATAAACTGGCCGACGCTCTCACCGCTTATAAAATTGTCATGCTGCGTGGGCATGGTAGTTTTGCCATTGGTCAAACCCTTGACGAAGCCTTCCACTGGTCAACTACCCTGGAAGAGTCCTGTCAGATCGCCCTCTGGGCAAAACTGATCAACGAACCCTTTATCGAATACCGGGGAATGAGCCAGGGATACACCAGGTGGTGAGTCACCCGGGGGCGGTCTGAACGAGTATGTTCAGACCGCCCTTTTTTATCCAATCCCAACAGCCTCTCTCAGAATGTATTTTCCAGGCTTTGCGCGTACCCTGTCAGCTCCACATAACCACTTCCCTCAACACGCTCCCCTGACCTTTCCCCCTCAACCAGGACTGCCCCCTCCCAGTAGACAAAAGACACATTTAATTCCTGGTCAGCAAGCCGGGGACGAACCCGAAGCACGAGACCCTCCGAAGGCACCTCAATCACCCATGCAGATGGATACACCCCGCCCGAATGGGGGCTCTTCCAGGTGTCCTCCACCCTGATTGAAAAATCCTTCACGCCCAATCGGCGTGTACTGCCGTCCTGGCGGATCACTGTGCCGCTCGAGTACGGGTCAACATCCCCATCCTGGCGTCGGATCGTATACATCATTAACTCTGAACCGTCCTGTAGTTGAATAGAAAACCAGTCCCAGCCTACCTGCCCCTGACTCAACGCGCTGGTACCAAATTCATGATCCATCCAGCTCAGTCCGCTCACCGTATATCGAACACCGCCCACCTCCAGTGTACCCCGGCTCACCAGACGAGTCTGGCTGATGTAATAGGAGGCATTTCCGGCTTCGTCGCCCTTCTGGCTGTACCCTCTGTCTCCCTGTAAAACGGGGCCTTTAACATCCTCAAGTTCAAGAGCAAGACGAAGATCCCCCTCGTTCGCTGCAAGGTGGAATTTCCCCTCCATCGTTTGTTCAACCTGCCAGTCGTCCAGCCACACCCGAAAAACCGGTTCTCCCTGTGCACCGGCCAAACCTCCCGCCCCGCGTTGAAAGCGTTCAAAGTACTGAAAACGCTGGCCTTTCTCATCTGCCAGGGCAAAGTGCGCCATGTAAACCTGATCTGTCGCCCATGCCGACTCTCGCGGCAACTGCTGAGCCGGTGCAAGCAACCCGCGCCGGAAAAACGTGAGCTGGAAACCAAATACGCGCCCTTCGGTCGTGCTCAGGTTTCCAGTGAAGTACCACCATTCCGTCTGGAACGCCTCGTGTGCCCCATGATCGCGCGGAAAAACAAACGCGCGCGGTCCTTCAGCACGCATAAAATTGCCGGGGCTGGCTTTTAACCCTTCCAGCCGCGCGCGCACCTCGGCTGTCCCAGGGCGAGGAGAAAACGCCAGCCCGGCCATTCCCAGAACCCCTCCTGCCAGCAAGAACACCAGGAACCAGCGCAGCCATCGCCTAGTCATACCGGATCGTCTCCGCCGCTGACATCCGGCTGAATCGCACCGCCGGGATGACTCCTGCCAGTAATGCCGCTACCAGTGCCACAAGCAATCCCTGTAAAAAGGCGGCTGGCTCGGCAGAGAGCTGAAGTGTCCACCCGAAGGAACGTTTATTGATCACATAGATGAGAATCACCGCCAGCGCGTAACCCGTCGGCATGGCCAGCAGTCCAGCAGCCAACCCCATCAGTCCGGTTTCTAAAAACACCATACGCCGAAGCTGAGCAGGGGTGAATCCCAGCGCGTGGTAAATACCAGTTTCGCGCTGTTTTTCAACCTGGAGCAGGAATAGTGCGCTCAACACTCCGATAAAAGCGACCACAGTGGCCTGAATCCGCAGGGCAACCGTGATGGTAAAGGTTCGATCGAACACCATTAATACATCCCGGCGCAGGGTACGATTCGCCCGAATAACCAGCGGCTGTTCAGCGGCCAGGGCATCCTGTAAATCTCGCACCACCTGGTCGGCGTCGATTCCGCTTGCCAGCCGCAATCCTACCGAAGTTACCGCCTTATCCTGCCAGAGCTCACGGTAGGGTTTCATGGCCATCAACATGGTTCCTTCGCTGGAGGCATAATCGTAATAAACCCCCATTACCCGGAACGAATGCCAGCCCTGTGGAGTGTTAACCTCAATGACCTCACCGGGGTTTCGAATACCCAGTCGGTTGGCCAGCGGTTCTGACACCAACACCTCACCCGCCAGCAGGCGTTCCCAGACCTGGTCACGCTTTCCATCCAGGAATACAAACAACCGTTCGTACCCTACCGTTGAATTATCCGTGGCCGACAGGTTGACTTCCCCCACCCGCGATTGAACACTGGTTGATCGCAACGTATCCACACGCTCCACACCTGGCCAGGTGCGTAAACGGTCTATGACTTCCGGCGCAACCGGCGACATGGGCATGGCAGCGGTGTAGATAGGCCCTGAAAGATAAATATCACTGTGCAGGGTCTCATCCAGCCAGAGAATCACCGTCTTGCGGAAGCTATCGATCATGATCGAAACCCCTATGGTCACCGCAATCGCTACCATAAGCGCCGTGACCGTCACCGAAATCCGGCTCAGCGAGGCCAGTAAACTCCGCGGTGCTACACGCCCCACCAGCCCGAAAACGCGTCCTGTTAATGGGGAGACAAGTTTAACGAGTAACATGACCGCCAGTCCGGTCAATAAAGCGGCTCCAAGCACCGCAAGCAGCGTTCCAGCAAACCCGGTAAGCACGCCGCCCTGAGCCCGAAATACCAGCACAGAAACCCCGATCAACCCTCCTCCAGCCAGAGCAGACCACCACACCCTCCCACGGGTTGTGCTTTCCCAACCAGAACGAAGCAAAGCCACCCGCGGCGGCACTGAGGCGGCCTCCCATGCAGGAATTGCGGCAGTAATCACCGTGGCCAGCAGACCAGCCAGCGCTCCCTTAACCAGGCTGCTTACGGCTATTCCTTCCGCTCGGACAGTCGTGGTGAAATACAAATCGTTAATCGTTTGAGAGACAAGCTGAACAGTGCTCTTCCCAAGGAGTATGCCCAATCCAACCCCGGCCAGAGATCCAACAAGGCCCACAGCAACAGCTTCAAGCACTACCATGCCGAAAATTTCTCTCCGGCTGACTCCTAAACAACGCAGGGTTCCAAAAAGGTCCCGTCGCTGTACCACCGAAAAGGTCATGGTATTGTAAATGAGAAACAGCCCCACCACCAGCGCGAGTAAACTGAGCGCGGTCAGGTTGACCCGAAAAGCCGCCGTCATTTGTTCCAGGGTGGCACTGCGAGAAGATGCCGGCAGAACCAGCAGGCCCTTCGGCAGTGTTTTTAATTCGGGCAGTTCCGTCGACGGAAGGATCAGGTCTACCCGGGATAGAAAGCCCACTTTACCGGTTAATTCCTGAGCAGTAGAAATATCAGCAAGAATGACCCCCTCCAGGGTACGCCTGCTCAAATCATCGGCGGCGTCCAGAAGGCCCACCACCTCCGCCTGCCGGATCTGCCCTCCCACAGCCAGGGGGAGCTTTTGTCCAATAGCCACGTCATAGCGCTCCGCCAGAGACCGCGAAAGGATCACTGCGCCGGGGTGACTCAGAAAAGCCGCCAGGGCATCCAGTGAGAGGCTGCCTTCCTGGCCGAGAAAGGAGCGAAAAGCTCTGTCCGCAAACGGATCAATCCCCAGAAGTTGTAGAGGGTACCCTCCCAGCCGGGGTGAAGAAACATACTCGGTAATCACGGGGGCTATCGGATACGAAAACCCCGAAAGCTTGAGCCTGGTATAAACCGCATCGGGCACACCCGGCGGGCCGCCGACAATCTGGTGAGTGGCTTTACCGGTAAGGGTTTCAGTGCTGAGCTCAAAAGCCCGCGCTGCACTGGCGTTGGCCAGGTCGATTGAAATGACCACGGACACACCCAGGGCCACTCCAAGGATCATCAAGGCGCTCTGCCGGGCATGGCGCAGGAGATAACGTAACCCCACCATCCACAACACGGACGGAAAAAGCCCTGCAAGCTTCATTTGTGTCCATTCACCGCCACCAGGCGGCCCTCGTGTAATGAAAAGACCCGATCAGCAAAAGAAGCCGCCTCTGCCGAGTGTGTCACCAGAATCATGGTCTTTCCTGACCCACGGGTCAGACGATCGAGCAAGGCCATCACCTGCTGGCCGGTTTCTTCATCCAGATTCCCCGTAGGCTCATCCGCCAGCACCAGTGCGGGGTTATGCACCAGCGCACGAGCAATCGCTACCCTTTGCTGCTCCCCTCCCGATAAACGATCCGGGAAAGCCTTCTCGCGTCCTGCCAGTCCAACTTCAGCCAGCAATCCACGCGCCCGGTTGAAATCCGCATTTGAAGTCAGGTCGTTCAACTCCAGTGGAAGGATGATATTTTCCCAAACGGTCAGAGTGGGAATGAGGTTAAAAAACTGGAAGACAAACCCAATCCTCTGTCGACGGAAGATCGTTCGCGCCGCTTCATCCATACCGGTCAGGCGAACCCCCTCCAGGAAAATCTCCCCGCAGTCTACGCGATCAACTCCACTGATAAGGTTCAGCAGGGTGGTCTTCCCGCTGCCGCTTTTCCCGAGAATAGCTACCATCTCCCCCTTGCATACGGCTAAACTCGCCCCCTGCAAAACAGTACGGACCTGAGCACCTTCAGGGTAATGCTTACATAGGTCTCGAATCAACAAATAGGGAGCATCCAACGGCTCCATGGAGGGTGGTTGTTCCCTTAGAGTGATTTTTTCCGGTACAGGCCTGCTCATGCTCGCATTGTACCAGCCGGAATGCAAATCAGACAAGTTTTGTATAATCCGACCTAAAACCAGTCGCGCTTCATGAAGAGATAAATGACAATGCCTGAAAAGGCCAGAAAGATCAACACTACATAAAGCGCCGCCAGCGGATGATCCTCAAAAGGCAGGTGTACATTCATGCCAAAATAGCTGGTGACAATGGTCGGAATGCTCATCACGATGGTGATTGAGGTTAAGAATTTCATCACCACGTTGAGGTTGTTAGAAATGATTGAAGCAAACGCATCCATCATCGAGCTGAGAATGTTGCTCGAAATCCCCACCATTTCAATCGCCTGCTGGTTTTCAGTAATCACGTCCTCCAGCAAATCTTCATCTTCAGGAAACGCCTTGAAAATCTGCCAGCGCTGAAGGCGCTCCATCATCACCTCGTTTGACTTGATCGCCGTGTTGAAATACACCAGACTCTTCTGGTACTTCAACAATTCGAGAATTTCACGATTGCGCTGAGAAATCGTGATCTGATCTTCAAGAGTATCTACAATACGATTGATTTCTCGCAGATAGGCCAGGTAGCGATTGGCGGTTGCCAGCAGGATCCGCAGGGCAAATCGGTTGCGTTTGGCAGTTGATAGCCCTTTGAGCCGCCCGGAACTCAGCTCGGTCGTGACGTCGTTTTGCATACGACAAATCGTCACCACAAACCGATTACTCATAACCACTCCGAGCGGGATGGTTGTGTAGGGAATATCGGTTTTCACTCCCTGAAAATACGGAATCCGCAGAAGAATGAGAAGCGTGCCGTCATCCTCTCTTTCGGTACGCGAGCGCTCATCCAGGTCGAGAGAGTAGGTGATAAAGTCACGCGGAATACCCATCTCCAGCAGTTCATCAATTTCGGATGACGCTGGATCAATGACATTGATCCAGCAACCTGTTACCACCTCGGGGATCACTTCCAGGCCGGTTTCAGTGTTTTTGTAAATAGTAATCATGAGCGCCCTCCCACCTGAGAAATGTACGCCTCACGGCGCAAATTCTGATTCTACCTGATAACCCCCTTTTTGCCCCTGTTTCCATTTCACCGGTTTTTCCCTTTTTTGGTCCACCTGTGTCACTTCAGTATTTTGTTGCCCTGCGGTTGATCCGACAGAGTAGAGTTATGATATAATCAAAGTGTCCGGGGATGATCGGCTTCGACGGGAGAGGCTGATTCCAGACTGCGAGCCGAGAGGTACCGACCTCGTAAAATCAGTACAAAAAATCAAGTGCCAACCGCACTTACTCCGCCCTCCCGCTGGCTGCTTAATCCAGCCTTCGGTGGCAAATCACCCCTCGGGGTGACGTCTGCCGGCCCCGCTCCCTGGCCGGAGGTCGAGCAGGCGTGACAAAGTCAGGGTGCTGCCCGTGAGTGTCACGTAACGGGCAAAAGAGGGCTTTCGGGCCTGAGTGACTGGCCGGTGTTCCTGTCTGCTGTTCCTGGGAATGCCGGTGAGATTCAGGAGCAGCTACGCTCGTAGATGTCTGCGGATCGAATCTTTCGGACGCGGGTTCAATTCCCGCCATCTCCACTCTGCAAGCGGCGGACTCGAGTTATCATCCGCCGCTTTTCATTTTATCCATCCCTCGAGCCTGTCGCGGGCTGAAAAGATCGAAACATTGCCGCCGCCCGACAGGCCTCCACCGGATTCTTCCCGATAGCTGTTTCATCGGAAAGTACCAATCCTGCATACCCTGCTTTGATCGCCTGATACAGGGCCACTACTTCCGCCCGCGTTGGGGTTGTGTGGTGTGTAAGGTGCTCCAGAACCTGACCGGCGACAAACACGGGCTTTTTAAACTCACCCAGGTTCATCTCAAAACCATAGGCCAGCTCGGCCATGGCGGGTAATCCCTGTTCGGCTCCCAGGTCACCCCGGCAAAGCCAGAGAGCATCTGCATGTTGAGAGATTGACTTCGCCCCCTCCACGGCGCTTTTGCGCTCCAGCTTGGCAATCAGGTAACGTTCCTCTCCCATCAGAGACCGGTAAACCTCCATCTCCATGGCATCTTTAATGTAAGAGATGGCAAAGTGAATCCATTCCTCCGATGGAATTCTCTGCAGAATCGCACGGTCTTTCTCACATAATCCCTCTGTGCGAAAGTCTCCTCCTGAGAGGGTAATTCCTTTTCGCGGTTCAATCCATCCGCCCAGCAAAACCCGGGCAACTACCTCGTCCTCATCCCATGAGGATATTCGGAGAATGGATCGGGCATCATTAAGAAGGATTTCTTTCGCCGAAAACCTCACCGCGCGAAAGAAATCCGCATGAGGAACAGGCAGGGCGTCGGGGATCTGCGCCTTTGTTGCAGGAACAATTCGGACTAGCTTTCCTTCCTTTAACTCAAATGGCAGAAACTCTCCCAGGCGCCATTTACTCCCCTGCAAATCAAGGACTACGGGCAGCCATATCCCGAATTTCAGGCGAAACGCAGCCAATCTTATCATCCAGGCGTCAATCTCATCCAGTGAAAGATGAGAAGTATTCAGGCGAAAAGCCGTGGCCCCTGCTTCCGCCATGGCCAGCCAGGTTTCTTCAGAAGAACTTGCCGGACCCAGCGTGGCTACAATCGAATAATCCATCGCATCTTTCCCGGTCACTGTTTCACGCACACCAGGCCTTTAAGATATTCCCCTTCCGGGAAATACAGGCTAACCGGGTGATCTGGCCCCTGGGCAAGCCGTTCCACAACCATCATTTCAGCACCGGCATCTACCGCCGCGCCTGCCACTATTTTTTGAAACAACGCCGGCGAAATCCCCCCCGAACAGGAGAAAGTGAAAAGCACCCCGCCGGGCCGCAAAAGTTTGCACGCCAGCAGATTAATATCCTTATATCCACGGGCAGCACGTTCAGCCTGAGCCACAGTGGGAGCAAATTTAGGCGGGTCAAGCACGATCAAGTCAAACGATCGTGCCTGGTCACGGAATTTTCGCAACACCTGAAAAACATCCCCTTCCAGCCATTCCGCCCGATCTTCCGGCAAGCCGTTTAATGCCAGGTTTTGCCGGCCTGCCAGAAGCGCCTCCCCGGAGCTGTCAATCGAGAGGACGTGACTGGCCCCTCCCGCCAGCGCCGAAAGAGTGAATCCTCCGGTGTAGCAAAAACAATTCAACACCTCTCTACCCTCAGCATAAGCCTTAAGGCGAGCACGGTTGCGCCGCTGGTCAAGGTAAAAACCGGTTTTTTGCCCGGTCTGCACATTAACCTCGTACCGAATACCTTCCTCGTAAATCATCAATCGCTCCGGGGCGTTCCTGCCGGATAACAGTCCCGTACGCTCAGGCAGGCCCTCCAGACCGCGCACATCCACATCCGAGCGCTCAAAGATCGTTTCAATACCGGTTAACTCCACCAGCAAGCTCACCAGATCTCTCCGCCAGTATTCGGCCCCACTGCTCAAAATCTGTACCACCAGGACATCCGCATATCGATCAACCACCAGCCCTGGCAGCCCATCCGATTCCCCGTGTACCAGCCGCATGGCATTGGTTTCTTCTGGAGAAATGAGTTTTTCTCGCCATCGGAGTGCAGATTTCAGCCGCTCACGGAACAAGTCCGGGCCAATTTCCTCTTCCTTCTGGAATGACCATACTCGCGCCCGAATTTGAGAAACAGGGCTGTACCCGGCCCAGGCTAAGAATTCCCCTCCTGCACTGTACACCGCAACGGTTACCCCTGCCGCTGGCTCACCCACTACCCTGTCCACTGCACCCGAGAATACCCAGGGATGCCGCTGGATAAGGGATTTTTCCCGGCCGGGTTTTAAAATCAGCGCTGGTGTGGTCGCCTTCATTTCGATCGTTGCCCGACCAGAGCCATGAAGCCCGCTTCATCAATTACAGGCACCCCTAGCTGACGTGCCTTATCCAGCTTGGAGCCAGCAGCCTCACCTGCCACCAGATAACTGGTATTTTTACTCACCGAGTCAGTCACCTTACCACCCTGTTGTTGAATAAATTCCTTGATCCCCTCGCGGGTAAAACTGGGTAACGTGCCAGTCACCACAAAGGTCAACCCCGCCAGCGGCTTTGGCCGTTCCTTTTCTTCCTCTTCCATTCGACTCACCGGCCACACTCCAAGTTGTTTCAAGCGCTGAATGAATTCCCGATTACCGGGGCGGGCAAACCAATCAACGATAGATTGGGCTGTATTCGGCCCAACCCCTTCAATCGTCATTAACGTTTCCACGGTTGCCCTGGATAACGTTTCCAGGTCGGGGAATACTCGCGCCAGATCGGCGGCCATCACTTCTCCCACCCCGCGAATTCCCAGCGCGTTAATCAACCGTGCCAGCGGTCGGCTCTTGGAAGCCTCAATCGCCTGCAAAAGATTTTCCGCCTTTTTATCGGCAAATCCTTCCAGCTTGAGAAGCGCTTCCTTCGTCAGCGTATAGAGATCTGCCGGGCTTTTAACCAGCCCCGATTCCACCAGCTGTTCCACAATCTTAATTCCCAACCCTACGATATCCATCGCGCCGCGCGAAACAAAATGCTCCAGATTGCGAACCAGCTGCGCCGGACACGCCAGGTTTACACAATACCAGGCCACTTCTCCTTCCAGGTGTTCAACCGGTTGCCCACAGGCAGGGCATGTAGCAGGGGGAATAAATTCTTTTTCATCTCCGGTGCGTGCCTCTACCACCGGGCCAATCACATACGGAATGACCTCCCCGGCCCGTTTCACCAACACCCGGTCACCGATCCGGATATCTTTCTCCTTAATGTAATCGAAGTTGTGCAACGTTGCCTGCCTGACGACCACCCCGCCAATTTCCACCGGTTCCAGAATGGCATACGGTGTCAGCACCCCTGTGCGCCCTACATTCACGCCGATATCGATTAACCTGGTAGTCACTTCACGCGCCGGGAACTTGAACGCCAGTGCCCCGCGTGGGTCTTTCCCCACAAACCCCAGCTCGGCGGCAAGCTTTAAATCGTTGATTTTAATGACAATTCCATCCGCCTCATAAGGCAGCGTATCACGCTTTACCCACCAGCGTTCTACCGCGGCAAGCACTTCATCCAGGTTAGCACAGTATTCAACGTCAGAGGAGACAGGCAGGCCCAGCCTGCGAAGATACTGGAGCAATTCCCACTGGGTCTGTGGAGTGGGGCCATCGGCAGCAACAATAGCGTAGGTTAACAGGGTCAGAGGTCGGCTGGCTGTGAGGGCCGGGTCAAGCTGGCGCAGTGACCCGGCGGCAGTGTTTCGCGGGTTGAGGTAAGTTCGTTCACCTACCTCCTCCAGCCTTTGATTGAGAGCCTCAAAATCTCGAATATACATGAATGCTTCACCCCGAACCACTAAAAAACCGGGGGGTTGGGGGCCTTCAGGATCAACCGGTATGCGCAACGGCAGCGCCCGGATAGTACGTAAATTGGCAGTAATATCTTCTCCCACTTCACCATCGCCACGGGTAGCTCCCTGCACAAACACCCCATCCCGATAGGTGAGTACCACGGTTAGACCATCGATTTTTGGTTCCACCACAAAATCTGCATAACGAACCCGCTCATCCAGCCTGATCAGACGCTCGATCCAGGCTTTCAGTTCATCCACTCCATATGCGTTTCCCAGGCTCAGGATTGGCGCAGGGTGGCGTACTTTAACGAATTTCTCCGCAGCGGCGGCACCCACCCTCTGGCTGGGAGAGTCGGGAGTAATCCATTCCGGGTGCCTGGCTTCAATCTCCTTCAGGCGCTGCATGAGACGGTCATATTCATAATCGCTGATGATCGGTGCATCCAGAACGTAATAACGATAATTATGGAAATGGATTTCTCGCTTTAACCGCTGAAGCTCTTCAAATTCTGAATCTTCGGTCATGCTGCCTCCCCGTAGCCCCTGAAATCATACACCGATTCGACCATCTGTCAGAACAATTGTACCATTCCTGGCGAATCTTGATAAATCCATGACGTTCATCACTGCCTCACCTTATTGCACTCCCTATTTGATGATGCTACACTATCTTCAAACGTGGAGGTCAGGGATGAAAACGATCGGTTATATTGTGGCAGCGATCCTTATTTTCTTCGGGGTTTTATTCATCTGGGGGGCGTTTGGCTCAACCCCGCAACCCGGCTGGATTGTCGTCGGTGTGCTCAGCGCCGGCATTGGACTCACAATCCTTTACCTGATATCTCGAAAAGCCAAAGCTGAGGCCGGCACTCAGGTGACATTGAAAATCGACCTCCCCGGCAATGTGGGAATGGACACGATCAAATGCAAATCCTGCGGGGGCACTCTGACCGCTGAGAACATCAAGGTGGTGAATGGGGCACCCATGGTGACCTGCCCTTACTGCCATACAGTTTATCAACTGACCGAAGACCCAAAGTGGTAAAGGGCCGCACGGGATAAAAACACCGGGAGGGAAAATGTTGTTAAAACGCATCTGGCTTTTTTTAGCCACCTTACTCATCCTGTTTTCTGTCACCACTCCAGCTTCGGCTCAGAACCTGAGCTTTCAGGTCGAGCGTGAAGAAGTCACCCTCCTCATTGAAGCCGATGGATCGGCAACGGTCTCTTACCTGTATGTGTTTGTGAATGATCCATCAGGGGCGCCAATTGATTACATCGATATCGGCCTTCCGACCTACAGTTACAGCCTCAACAATGTCACCGCTGATATCAATGGGCAACCGGTATCCAGCATCGAGGAATCCCCCTATGTTAAACCCGGCGTTGCGATTGGGTTGGGCTCACGTGCCATTCCACCGGGTGGCCAGGGCACTTTCAGGATAACCATCTCAGGTATCCAGAAGATGCTCTATAAAACCAACAAAGTAGAAAACGCTCCCGAACCGTACGCAAGCTTCCAGTTTTCCCCAAACTCCTTTGGAAGTGAGTTCGTGCACGGAAAAACAGACGTAACCGTCTCTCTTATTCTGCCTCCTGGTTTAAACGCTGATGAACCTCGCTGGTTCACTCCCCAATCCTGGCCGGGTACTGAAGAACCCACCTCGGGTTTCACCCAGGAAGGACGGATCTTCTACCGCTGGCAGGCCAATAACGCGGACACCGAGACGCAGTACATCTTTGGAGCCGCCTTCCCACAACGTGCCGTACCCGCAGCCGCACTGGTGACCGAACCAATCGTGACGAAGGATGTCTGGGATAGCCTGTGTCCAGCTCTGTTCTGCCTTGGTTTCTTCGGCTTTATGGGGTTAGTCATCTGGGCCTCCGTTGTCTCCAACCGCAAGCGAAAGCTCCAGTACCTTCCACCAAAAATATCTCTCGAAGGCAACGGAATTAAGCGAGGCCTAACCGCTGTCGAGGCTGCCATCTTAATGGAACAGCCGATGGATAAAATCCTCAGCATGATTCTCTTTTCAGTGATCAAGAAGGGAGCCGCCACGGTCATCAGCCGTGACCCTCTGAAATTGCAAATCCACGAACTCCCTGCGGAAGTCGAGTTAAGATCTTACGAAAAGGACTTCCTCACCGCCATGGCTGAGGAATCTCCGCGGGAAAGACGTCAGAAATTACAGGACATGATGATCGCTTTAGTACGCTCGGTTTCTGAAAAAATGCGTGGCTTCAGCCGGAAGGAAACCGTTGACTATTATAAAGACATCATGCAAAAAGCCTGGGAACAGGTAGAGGCCGCCGACACGCCCGAAGTACGCATGCAGCGTTTTGACGAAAATATGGACTGGACGATGCTCGACCGCCGTTTCGACGATCGCTCACGCGAAGTGCTCAGCCGTGGGCCTGTCGTCGTCCCCATGTGGTGGGGAAGGTACGATCCGGGTTTCGGTCGTTCCACCGGAAGTTCCCCTGTAAGCCGTGCGCCCGCCCAGGTCGGACAGGCACCCGCGTCTTCCTCGATGCCTACCCTCCCCGGAGCAGATTTTGCCGCCTCGATCGTCGGCGGCGTGCAGAGCTTCTCTGCAGGGGTCATTGGAGACCTCACCAGTTTCACAGGAAATATCACCAATAAGACCAACCCTGTTCCTCAAACTACTTCTTCCACCTGGAAAGGCGGAGGTGGTGGGGGTGGGCGTTCCTGTGCCTGCGCCTGTGCCTGTGCAGGCTGTGCCTGCGCGTGCGCCGGTGGTGGCCGATAAACCAGCATGATAGGAAAACTGTCTCATATCTCCTCCCGCTTAACGCGCTGGCTTTCTCCTCATCCGGCCATATTACCGCCAGCCAGTGGGGTGTATCACTTCAAAAGGGATACACCTGCCGGCAAGGCTCGCATCCATTTACGTATTGAACCTGATGGGCGTGGTTTGCTCCTGGTGAACGCCAGCCGCGCCTACCAGCTCAACCCTACAGCCGCTCGTATGGCGTACCTGGCGCTGAAAAAAGTTCCCCTTCAGCAGGCATTGAAAACCTTACAGAACTGGTATCATGCGCCGCGCCAGACTCTGACGGAAGATTACACCCAGATCTCCACCCGGATCGATCTCCTCACAGAACCAGGCGAGCATTGCCCCCTCTGTGAACTCGATCTGGAAACCACCATGCCCTTCCAGTCCGCGCCTTTCGCGCCCTACCGTATGGACCTGGCATTGACTTACCGTTGCAATAATGAATGTGCTCACTGCTACAATGCCCGGCCCCGCCAATTCCCTGAATTGAGCACCACAGAATGGAAGCGCATTCTGGATCTCCTCTGGCAGATCGGCATTCCCCACATCGTTTTTACCGGGGGTGAACCAACTCTACGCGCCGACCTGCCTGAACTCATTGCCCATGCCGAACAAAATGGGCAAATCACCGGCGTCAACACCAATGGACGCCGATTGAAAGACCCTGCCTTTGTTCACGCCCTGGTTCAAGCCGGACTTGACCACATCCAGATCACCCTGGAAAGCCACGACCCACAGATCCATGACGCCATGGTCTGCGCCCGTGGAGCCTGGGAGGAGACGGTTCAGGGAATTCGCAACGCACTGGCCTCTCCGCTTTATGTCATGACCAACACCACCCTGCTTACCCACAACAGTCCTACCCTGAATCAAACGCTCTCCTTCCTGGCCGAACTGGGGGTTCCTACCATCGGGTTAAATGCCCTGATTTACTCTGGAAAGGGAGCCGCTGTGGGTACCGGCCTTTCGGAAGCCAGCCTTCCCGCACTGCTTCAAACCGCCAGAGCAAGGGTGGCCCAAACCGGTCAGCGCCTCATCTGGTATACCCCCACCCGGTATTGTGAATTCGATCCAGTTTTGCTCGATCTGGGGGTGAAAGGATGCACGGCTGCTCTTTATGCAATGTGCATCGAACCCGATGGCGCAGTTCTGCCCTGCCAGTCTTATTATCAGCCTCTGGGGTATCTTCCCAACGATCCCTGGGAGGGCATCTGGAATCACCCGCTTGCGGTCAGCCTGAGAGAACGGCGTAATCTCCCGGCTGCCTGCCAGGAATGCAGTATTCTTGAGATGTGTGGGGGTGGATGTCCTCTTTCTCGTTCGTCCATCCCTGTTTCACAACCAGCCTCTTTGAGATTCAGCTGATCTGCGAGGTTCTATGAACGCCTTTCGCACCCTTGTCGAACGCTTTTTCCCGCCTCACCGGCCCCTTCCTTCCGGGGTATATACCTACACCGCCCCCCCTGATGCTGAGTTTCCTTACCGGCTGCACCTTCGCATCGAGCCCGATGGCTGGGGCGTACTCATCCTCAATGGGAGTACGGTCATCCATCTCAATCAAACCGCCGCAGAGTATATCTACCATCTCATTTACAACACTCCGCCTGAACAGGTCGCCGCACAGGTCGCCAGACGGTATAACATTCAAGAAACCCGGGCTCTGGCTGATTACCAGAATCTGGTTGAACGCCTGCGGGCCCTGATCGAAGTGCCCGATCTCGATCCGGTAACCTATCTGGACTTCGACCGTGAGGAACCCTACTCAGGCGCCATCTCCGCCCCATACCGCCTGGATTGTGCCCTCACCTATCGCCTCCCCGACTCTGGTTACCAGCAATATGTACCGGTAGATCGAGTCAAAGACGAACTTCCCCACTCAGACTGGCAAGTCATTCTGCAAAAGGCCTGGGATGCCGGAATTCCTCACGTGGTTTTCACAGGCGGAGAGCCAACCCTGCGCCCCGATTTACCCGATCTGGTTGGTTTTGCAAGTAAGCTTGGCATGGTCACCGGAGTCATCACCAATGGCCTGCGCTTTGCCGAACGCGACTACCTCCATCGAATGCTGCAGGCCGGCCTGGACCACATGATGCTTATTCTTGATCCTGTGGATGAAGCCTCATGGGAAGCCCTGCGCGACTGCCTGGCTGAAGACCTTGCCATTGCAGTCCACCTGACCCTTACCTCGCGGGATGAGCCTCGGTTTGCATCCATCGTAGACCGGCTGGCCTCGATGGGGGTTCAAAAAGTTTCGCTCAGCGCAGGTTCAAGAGAACTGCTGGATTTGCTCCCCACGGCAAGGCAGATCATTGCAGAACGAGGCCTAACCCTGGTTTGGGATTTACCCGTCCCCTATTCGCGATTCAATCCTGTTTCGCTGGAGCTCGCTCAGACCAATGGCGAAATCCCTCATGGTGCAGGAAAAGCCTGGATCTATGTGGAACCAGATGGAGATGTATTGTTGAGTCAGGGGGTACCCGGGGTGCTCGGCAACCTCCTGCGCGACTCCTGGGAAATGATCTGGAAAAACGTTCGGCAGAGGGAGGAATGATCTCTCTTCCAGACTGGCACCGGCGATACACCCAACAGGCCGGCTGGACACAATCTCTGAGAAACTACCTGTACAACCTATGCAACCTGGCTGAGGCCCGCTCAGTATTAGAAGTGGGCTGTGGTACAGGGGTCATTCTTCAAGACCTTCTCGCCTATGCGAAACCCACCCGGCTTGTGGGCGTTGACATCGAGGTAACCAAAGCCCGCTTTGCTTCCCGGTTTTCTCCGCAGGCACATCTTGTTACGGCAGACGCAAACGCTCTACCCTTCGACACGGGCATCTTCGATGTTACCCTTTGCCACTTTTTCTTGATGTGGGTAGATGCACCCGCCGCCCTAATGGAAATGAAACGGGTAACCGCTCCCGGCGGAATCCTCCTTGCACTGGCCGAGCCCGATTATGGCGGGCGCATCGATTACCCCGACGCTCTGGCCGAACTGGGTCAATGGCAGGCCCGGGCGTTACAGGAACAGGGAGCCGACCCATTAATGGGTAGAAAACTCCGCGCCCTGTTTTCCGAGGCGGGACTACAAGCCATTCAAAGCGGGGTCATCGGGGGGCAGTGGCAGGATTCCCCTGCCAGGGAGGAACTTGACCTCGAGTGGTGCGTTCTTCGCTCCGATTTACAGCATCGGGTCAATGGTCAGCACCTTAATTTTTTGGAAGAGCTAGACCGCCAGGCCTGGAAGAAAGGCACCCGCGTTCTTTTCGTTCCCACCTTCTACGCGATGGGGATCGTCCCCTGACCTTTTACCCTTTTTTTATGGCAAACGCTCATCCTCTACGGTACAGTGGGTGAAATTTTTAACACTGACTTGGAGTTTACGCATGAGCCTGCTTCAATGGGAAGATCGCTTTTCAGTAGGAATGGATCGCTTTGACCGTCAACATCACGTCCTGGTGGATTTAATCAACGAGCTCCACGAATCCATGCGTGAAGGGAAAGGACAACAAGAACTCGGGAGCATTCTGGAAAAACTGATCCAGTATACCCGCGTCCACTTTGCAAGCGAGGAAGAATGGATGGTGCAATACCAGTACCCCGGGTACGCTCGGCATCAGGCCTCTCATGAAAGCCTGACGCGACAAGTACTTGAATTTCAACGTCAGTACCAGGACGGGACAATCGGCCTGAGCGTGCAGATGATTCACTTTCTTAAAGAATGGCTGGTGAACCATATCCTTGGTGAGGATAAAGCTTACGCCGGTTTCTTCCAGGCAGGAAGATCGAAATAAACCGACCCAAAAAGGTTGCGATTTCTTGCGATCATGAGTATAATAGCCATCGATGTTCGGGGCGTGGCGCAGCCCGGCTAGCGCGCTTGCATGGGGTGCAAGAGGTCGAAGGTTCAAATCCTTTCGCCCCGACCTAAGATAACTTGCTCTCCTGAATCATCAGGACAATGAGGCCTGTGGTAGGCAACTGGAGATTATCCATGACTACCTCAGGCCTCTTGCTTTCACAGGCCGTTCATGGCTTCCTCATGGCTCGCCGGGCGGATGGATACAGTCCGCAAACCCTCAACCAGTATCAATGGGCATTGGACATGCTCATCCGCTTTTCCGATATGCCGCTTCAACAGGTCACCACCGATGACCTGCGGCGTTTTCTGGCCGCCGTTCAGGAAAACCCGCGCCTTTCCCCAACTTCTGTGTTTCATGTCTGGAAAGCCATCCGTGCGCTTTTCAAATGGACGTCCTCCGAAGGATTATCCGACAGACCGGATAAAGCCCTCACCAAACCGCGCTTTGCCTACCGTGAGATACTGCCGCTTTCGGAAGATGAAGTAAAGGCTCTGCTCAAAGCCGTTGAACGCACCACCCCATCTCAGGGAAAGCGCAAGTCCTTCACCATGCCGCGTGCAACAGCGCACAGAGACCGCGCTATTATCATGCTTCTGCTGGATACAGGCATCCGCGCCTCTGAATTGTGCCGGCTGACCGTGAAAGACATCGACCTTAATAATGGCACAATCACCGTAAGACCTCACCTTTCCGGCGTAAAATCGCGCCCCCGCGTTATTCCGATTGGCAACGCCACCCAAAAAGCGCTGTGGCTTTATCTGGCCAGGCGCAACGAAAACGACGGCGCATTGTTCTTCACCCGCGAAGGCAGACCGTTTGACCGCGTTTCGCTGCGTCATCTGTTAGTGCGATTGGGTGACCGCGCCGGCGTTCAGAACGTCCATCCCCACCGCTTCCGGCACACCTTCGCCATTCAGTATCTGCGTAACGGCGGCGATGTATTCACGCTTCAGCGCATTCTCGGCCATTCCACCTTGAAAATGGTAGAGCACTATCTGGCTCTTGCCGATACTGACACCCGGGCCGCCCACCGTAAGGCCAGCCCGGTAGATAACCTGTGGAAGAAAGGATGAGAATATATTTTTCACGCGCAAATCAGCCCTGTTGACAAATTACGTCAATGAAAAAACCAGAATCCATTTTTTTCACCCAAAAGGAGGTTTCCCATGTCTAAATCCAACGGCAAAACCCAACCCACCCCGGACACCACACACAAGCCAGACCGCTTCGAGATGGTTACGGCCAGCCTGACGCCTGAGTTCCTGGGCGTCCAGCCCGAATTTGTCGAGGTGTTACTGGAAGAGGCCCAAAGCCTGATTGCCAGGCAAGTACCTGTTTCACTCAAAGAGTTCTTTGAAGATTTCGCCTGGATTTACTATGTCCTCTATGAGTCGGCTAAGGGCAGCACAACTCTTTACGATACCATCGCGGACTTCACCGAATGTGTAGGTCGGCTGACGATTCACATTTGGAAACATGGCGGAGAGTTTGGCAATTCTGCGGTTACCGCCGAAAGCCCCTATAAAACCGCCGATTAGCCGCCACAGGTCATTTATCACCCCATCCTGAAATCGCGGCTCTACGTGCGCCTGGAAGGGCATTCTGCACCGATTTCGGTTCAATCGCCGTGCGGCGGCTCACCCTGGCTGGATACCTGCTCCAGCTTCCGCTCCAGCTCCGCCAGGCGCGTTTCCAGCTCAACCGCACTTCGCAGACGCAGGAGGTTGTCTAAAATCATTTTAGCCGCCTGAAGCCGTGCGGCAGGAAGGCGGCGGTCGGAGACAATCTCGTCGAGTGCATCCGCCGCCGCCCCCTGCATACCCAGCAGTCGCCGCATGACTTCACCCATCATCAGGGCTTCCGCTTCCGCAAGGGCAGATTGCACCTGTGGCAGGCGCAACCAGCGGTAGGCGGTCTTCTCACCCACCCCGGCCTGGCGCGCTGCTTCCCGTGCGCTCTTACTGGTCAGCAGGGCCTGAATAAAGCGCTTTTGCCTTGCGGTTAGGTCGTTTGCGGTCATTTTCACCCATGTTCAGATATGAACGCAATTTCCAGCAGTCAAAGGGAATTTTGCCGGTAAGCAATTGCACCAGATAGCCAAACGTCACCAGCGCCGCCGTGATTTCCTCATCCGTTGCGCCTTCCAGCGCCAGCCGGAAGCGGGCCCTGTCGAAGTCGCGCCGCACTTCCGGCGGCAGGCCGGCTATCAGGTCAGCCAGTGGCAAAGCAGTATAGTTCATTGTCCTAATCCCTGTGGCGGAGTTTCGTTCACCCGCCCGTCAGGGTGAAGCCAGACTACTTCACCGTCAAATCCAGTGAATGGCAATCCACTTTGTGGGTCAGAAGCAAGGGCCGTTTCAGCCTGAGAAAGCGAAACCTCCACCCGATAAGCACCCGAATTGTGGCGGCCCAGGCGGTCACGGAGTTTCAATTCTTGCTCGGACATTTTTCCGCGTTCCCAGAGTTCGATTTCGGCCAGCGCGCCCTGCAAGGCAATTTCAAAATCTCTGCCAGTGTACCGTTCTGACAGCAGCAGCGGCAAATTTCGCCGCAAGACGTAAGCATCCCGCCGGTCACCCGAAGCGGCCAAAACCTCAGCCACAGAACGCCCGGCATCCAACGCCCGTTGCAGCAACGGCCAGCGCATTGAAAGGTAAGTCTGAAAATTGTCGCCAGCCGCTTCATCTTCAAACTCCCGCAGCCGGTCAGCAATGTCGGCTTTCTCCCTTGCCAGCTTTTTGGTCAAGTTCGCCCGAATGGCATTTAGCCCATTTTCCGCCTCCTGGCGCAACATTTCAAACATGGCAACCTTGACCTCCGGTTGAAAACCCCCGTTTGCGATTTCTCGCCGCGCTTTCACAATCGCCGCCGAAAATCGAGCAAGCGCCTCATGCGCCCGTTCCGGTTCGGTCTGGTAGGTGAGGCGCTCAAGTTCGGCTACCAGGCTTTTTGGAAAATACGCCTTCGCATACCGGAGAGCATCATCGTTCGACATTTTTTGCGTAAACATACCATATAGTCCTTTCTATTCGAATTATAGAGCAAGTGTTCTATTTTGAGGCGGTTTTATGACCGCTATCAGTCGCCAGCCCTCAATGGCGGTTCGCCTCCGCAAACGGCGCAATCCGCGCCAACAATTCCAGCGCCCCCAGCGTGTCGAGCCCATCAACAGCGGCGCACAACAAAATCGTTTGACGTGCCACCCACCGGCGCTGCTTTGGCGGCAAGGCCATGAATGCCAGCAAGAAAGGGTCTTCCACAGCGAACGGGTCGCGCACCTCAGCCAGGCGAAAGACGAAATCGGTTTCAGTCCTCATCGTCACCTCCAATCGAGCCAAACCAGCTTTCGAAATCACTCAGCCGCGTCAACACCAAATCATTATCGTGCCGTTGTCCACTCTCATGAAGAATGACAATCGGCAATTGCCCCTCAACCGCCGCAGCCACAGCCTGGTCGATGGCATCCGCCAGCCATCGCGGCAGGCGCTTCCTGTGCTTGACCTCAATGCTAAGCCATGTGTGGGCAACGTCCGGCGCTGAACCACGCGCACGGCCCGTTATCGGTACACGCTTCCCGCCCAGCCTTCGGGCGATTGCTCTTTCCGTTGCTTTCCAGGTGCTATTCATGATGATTCCTCCAGCCTTCCAGCGTCCATCCGAAGCACCGAACACCGGTTAGTCGGGTGACGAAGCTGTGTAACAGGTCAGCCTGAAGCAGCTTGTTCGCGTCCCACTTTTCGCCGTCCACCTGTGGCGATTGCACCGGCACGCCCCGCACAAGTCGGGCCACTTCCGCCGCACGTTCGCGGTCGTCAAACCAGCACAAAATCCGGCGGTATCGGGCCGCAAGGCGCGAAAGGGTTTGCTTCATTGCCTCGCTTAGGCTCTGGCTGCCCGTGCTAATCAGGTCGAGCTCCGGCAGCACCTGCGCCAGCGATAGCAGGTTCAATTCACCTTCTACAATCATCAACCGGTCGAAGCCACCCAGGCACTCCGGTAGGCAGTAAAACCCGCTCTGACTTCCCCGCTCCATCGCATATCTCAAACCACCCGGCAGGTCGTCACAAAACCGGTATTTGATTCCCCGGACGTCCAACCTGGAATTGAAGTAAGGAATGCTCACCGCTGGCCGCTCCCGCTTCAATTTCGGGTCGTAAACCATCCGCGCCCCCAGCATCGCCCTTTGACGGGTCGGCTCGATGATACCCCTCCGGTCAAGGTAGGACCGCACCTCTGCCGCCAGCGGCGAATTACCGTCCAGTTCGTTTGCGGCCTGGTAAGCCAAACGGGTCATCCGTTCAATCGTCTGCGGCTCAGGCTGTGGCTGCGGCTCTGGCTGCGGCTCTGGCTGCTCCCGTTCATGCCGCAAGGGTGAGGATACCTCGCCGCCCAGTTCGCGAATGGCCTCTTTGAAGTCCACCCGATTGCGCCGCCGGGCGTAATCGATAGCGTCCCCGTATTTGCCGTCCGTGCAATGGCGGCAAAGCCATCTCCAGCCGTCAGCGGTTCGCTTGATGACAAAGCGGTCAGTTCCGCCGCAGAACGGACACGGGCCGGCCCACCAGCCCGTTCCAACCCGCTCCAAGCGAGTGTCCCGCTCCACAAGGGAGAGAAGGTCGGTCGTCCGCCTGATTGTTTCACTGATACGCTCCATTTTTTTTTCTCACTTTCCGCAAGGTGTGACGGGTTGTTACGGGTTAGGGCCACTTTTAGGTTTTTTTCTATTAATTCGCAGTTAATAGGGAAAAACCTAAAACCCCCCCTTAAGTCGTCACAACCCGTCACAAAACCCGTCATAAGCCAATTCCTACAAAAAACTTGCCATTGCGCCGCACTTCCCGCTTGAAGCCGTGCGCTTCAATCAGTGGACTAAACGCCGTCAAAGAGATAGGCTTCATCCCACTTGTGGCGCAAAACTGCATGTATTCCTGATACAGCGCACTTGCCTTGACTTCCAGGCCGGCCCCCACTTTGCAGGTCACCAGAAAGTCAGCCAGTGGGTCATTGTCCGTCCGCCAGGCCGCCGCTGCGTCAATGCACCGTTGCGGCGGGTTCAATCCTTCCCGCTGGTAGGCCAGGCAGCCTTTTACTGCCCAGGCGAGAATACCTGGCAGTTCAGAACGCAACTTCTCACCCAGCCGCTTATCTTCCGCTGCGCCTTCAAACTTTGCCTCGAACGGTATCAGAATGACCTTGCGCCAAAACCCGTCAGTTACATCATCCACTTTGGGCCTGTTATTCGCCGCCAGCCAGATTTTGAATTGTGGCCGATAGGTTCGGGTCTTTTCATGCTTGCGGCTACCGGTTATCGGGTCTTCCCCCGCCAGCGTTTTCAAAACATCTTCTGCTAGTTTCCCTATCGTTTTACTTTCGGATGAAGCCACCAGCCGCGCCCCTTCAAGGTTCATCAGGTCGTCTTCATGCCCGTTTTTGCCTCGCTCGCGGGTGAAGGTACTGAACGCCGTATACTTGCCAAAACCGCCCAGCAAGGAAAGGACGGTTTCAATAAAGCGGCTTTTTCCGTTGCGCCCTGTCCCGTGCAAGAAGAAGAAACATTGTTCACGGGTCAGCGCCGTCAACGAGTAGCCCACCGCCCGCTGAATGAAGGCGATTAGGTCTTGGTCGCCTGAAAATACCTCGTCAAGGAATTGCACCCAGCGCGGCGCGCTTGCCTGCGGGTCGTAAGTTATGCCGGCTTGTTTCGTAAAGAGATAGTCCGGGTCATGCGGTTTTAGGCTGCCATCCGCCAGGTCAACTACTCCATTAGCCACCGGTAGTAGCATACCGTTCCTGTCCCACTCATCCGCACCTGTGGCAATGCCCGGCTGCCCGGCAAGGAAGAACAGAACGCCGGTAATTGTCCTCGCCCGATAGGACGCTTCAAGCAGTTTCGTCAATCGCTGCTTTTCGCTTTTATCGGTCGTTGCGGCGATTTCCCGTAAGTAGTGCTCTTCCGCCGCCACGACCACCAATTCAGCCGCCTGGTTGACGCTGACAGGCTGCCAAATACCGTTAGAATACATCATCCAGCTGCGGGTATGCTCTGCGTACCGAAGTCGGCCTCGCAGTTCATCAGCAACCGCAACGGCGATAGCATATTCCCCGCCTGTCGGTTCAGGCCGGGCCGGAGATTGCGCTGCGGCAGTGGCTTGTTTTAGCAAATCTTCCAGGTCGGCCATTTCACACCTCGAATAACGAAGGCTGCCGGGCATCCACAACTTCGACCCGCCAAAACTTCAAGGGCAAAGCAACCTGCTCGCCAAAACCACGATTGAAGCAAAAACCGCAAAGTTCAAATGCCCGAATGCCCGTAACAAAAACCCGTCCAGTTTCGGTATCTTCAATTTCAACCACTTGCGCCCCGTCCGCCATTGCCTTGCGGAGTATGTCCGCATCCACCGCCCAGGCCGGCGGCTGGCGTAACTGATGGACGGACGCCCGCACCCGTTTTCGTAAAACCGTCCCGCAAAGACTTGCAACAAGCTTCCCGTCGGAGCTATAATAGGTCTGACGGACGCTTTGCCTTGCGCCGTTGCCTTGCCCCGCCGTGCCAGCGGCGGGCTTTCTATTGTCTTGTATTCCGGTCATGGTTTCCCCCCATTGTTTGAATTTTTGCCCACTCGCTGGTCAGCAGCAGACGAATCACCTCCGAGCGTCCAATTCTGTAATGCGCGGCTAGCCCGTGTAGAGCTTCGATATCCAACTGGCGCAGTCGAAACGCCACAGGCTTGGATTGGGTAACAAATCGTTTGTGGGAACGTAACATATTATCTCCGCTTTTTGTGGTATCATCCTAGATGATACGAAGTATTCAGAAATATTAGCGAAAATAAAAGCGAAAATACGCGAATAAAGCGAAAATAAACGAGGGTTACTATGCCAAAAAACTACGACACCAAAGTACACGACTACGCCCGTGAGAAGTACAGACTTGGTTATTCCGCCGCCGAAACTGTCCGGCAGATGGAAAGAGATACCCGCCTTGCGGATTTCGACTTACCCACCAGGCGCACCGTTGAGCATTGGTTTGCCAAATTCAGTAAGGAAGAAACCACTGATGAATGGTCGCCAGAAGAAACCCCACCAGAGGACGCCCGAATTATCCTGGCGCACTGGAAGCGCTCCGTTGAATGGGCTGTACAAAACGGTTTTTCCAGACCCATCATTAGCAAGGTATTAGCCGCGCGGCTGGTTTGGGTACACAAAGTCGCGCCAGATATACCGTTGGCTTTAGCCTGGATTTTGGCAAATACCTACTTTGATACCCCCGATAAAACCTATTGGCATTTACTTTTAGCCACAAAAGCATGGCAGAGCAAGGAAGCAAATGATGAGTTTTACCACCTCGCGAAAGCCCTCTTCGGGCCGCCAATAGGTGACCTGATGGTAGAAAGTCCTGAGGATTACCACCGCCGGTATCCGCTGGGGGCAACGGCATTTTACTTGTTCAGCCAGTCAAGGGAGCACCCCTCCACCCAATCCTGACGCTTTTTCATGGCAACCTTAAAAATTCTTGACTTCTGCTTGCGGCTTTCTATAATAAGCGTAGTACTCTTGCTTTCCTGATTTTATGCGCCTACCACAGGTATCTTGCATACCTGAAAACCGATAGCAAGAAGCCGGAGGTTCGTTTGTCCCGGTTGATGCATGGGGTGCAAGAGGTCGAAGGTTCAAATCCTTTCGCCCCGACACAGAGGCCCTTTATGTGCAGTGTCTCAGCACACAAGGGGTCTTTTTTATTTCCTGTCCCTGCCAGTGGCAAACCTCTCTTGCATGAATCACGGGAGAGAACAGAGCAAATTGATCACGCCCTGTTCTCTCCCGTAGCGTTCTTTCGGGTGGCCTGTTTTACTCGATGGTAAATCTGGCTACCACTTTTTGTAACTCATCGGCCATTTGCGAAAGGTTCTTAGCGGAGTTGGTTACTTCTTCAATTTGAGCGTTCATCTCCTCGGTAGACGCGCTCACTTCCTGAACGGCAGCGCTGTTTTCCTCACTGATACTGGCAATACTCTCCATAGAGCGGGTAATTTCACCCGTTCCAGCAGATACTTCTTCCGTCGCAGCCGTGTTTTCCTCCACAACTGCCGCAACCGTTTCGGTCGCACTGACCAGATCACGAATGGCCTGTTTCATTTCTTCTACTGCGTTCGAAGCCAGGGTTGCCTGACGGTAAACTTCTTCTGATTTGTTGAGTATATTTTCCAGTGCCAGCCCCGCCTCATTGGCGCGGCTCACGCCACTTTCTACCTCATGGGCACCTTCATCCATCGAATTGACCGCTTCACTGGCTGCAACCTGAATTCCCCTTACCAGTTCTCCAATCTCGCGGGTTGCAGTGGCAGAACGCTCAGCGAGTTTACGCACCTCATCCGCAACCACCGCGAATCCCTTCCCCTGTTCACCTGCCCGGGCCGCTTCAATAGCCGCATTTAATGCCAGCAAATTGGTCTGCGAAGCGATGTCTGCAATGGTTTCAACAATCACCCCGATTTGCTCGGAACGTTTTCCCATTTCTTTGACTTTTTCCGCCGATTGCCCCACCTTGGATTGTATCGCCCGCATTCCTTCAATCGTCTGGTTAACCGTTGTGGCTCCTTCCCGGGCTGAAAGGGAAGCCTCAGCTGAGTTACGGGCCACCGCCTCCGCGTTTCCGGATACCTGTTCGATCGTCTGGTTGATCAACGCACCAATCTCAGAAACTCGATTGACTGCCATATTCTGTTCCTGAGCCCCCCGGGCAATACCATCGATGGCTTTTGCCATCTGATCGACGGAAAAGGCCGTACGGGTTACAGACTCGGTCTGCTCAGCAGTTCCCCGAGCCACCTGCGAAATAACCACTGCGATCTGGTTTGTGGCTTCACGCGCCTGATCGGCGGCAACAGCGAGTTGATTCGAAGCCTCATTCACCTGACGGGAATTCACTGCCACACTTTCAACCGCTGCCCTCAGGTGGGTAATCATTTGCTGGAAGGCCTTTCCTAATTGATCTTTCTCTCCTCGCACAGAAAATGCCACCCGCAGATCCCCACCTGCAATCCGGCCGGCAGCGGCAACCACCTCATTGAAATATTCCACCAGCTCTTGAAATGCCCTGCCAACCAGACCCAATTCATCGCTCCGCCTGATAATTTCAGCCAAGGCTCGTGAATCCACACTGGAAAGCTGAGGGTCTCCACTGGCCAGATCTTCCGCCGCTCGGGTAACCCACTGCAAAGGTTTGGTCATCGATTGGGCGATCAGGAAAGCCAGCACTGCCCCGACGACCAGTACTACCCCCGAAACCACCACGGCCGACCCAATCATCTGTTTCGCTGCCCCTTCGACACGGGCTGTAGAAAGGTATACCGAAATTACCCCGTCAACATTTTCACCTGAAAGACGGGTGGGAGCCGTAACCCTCAAATACCCCTTCCCTTTGTAAAATTGCTCTTTCCCACTTTGCAAAGCCTCCTCCACCTCGCTTTGCCATGTCTGGTCAGTGGCATCTTCGAGGTTTATCTCTCCACCGGAGGCAAAAATCGGGGTATCGGCGTTTGAACTTTTTACAACAATTGCCATGACCTCGTGTTCATTCTTCACCATCTCATCCATGAGTTGTTTGAGGTTCCGGTCGCGGTCAAGCTCTTCAAAATAGGCGGCCTCGTACCCCACCTGCACAATCCGGGGCTGATCCACCCCCGAAACACCCACATATTTATAGGGTTTGCCGTCCAACTCACGCAGCATAGCATCCTGAATGACCACTCCGTTTTCCTCTTTGAGGAGCTGGTAAAACACATACGCCTGCGGTTGTTCTTTGGGATCCGGCGAAAACTTAAAGGGCACATCAAAATTACTGAAAACCACCACGCCTTGTTCATCCGTGATCCAAAACTCTTCAAGATCAGACTTTGCAGTAATTTCCTGGAGAATTTTATTGGTCTGAGCGGGTGTGTACTGAAGCTCCTGGGCCAGTTTGATTAATTGAGCCGCTATTTGAGCCTGCGCTACCATCTGTTGACCAACCAGATGGTCTACTTTTTTGGGAATACTGGCCGCATAGCGTGAAGCCGAAGCAAGATTAGAAGCAATAACCCTCCCATTCTCTTTCATCTGGTCGTAGAAAGCATTTTGTGAATTCACCGTTAGCCATGAAGCTGTTAATCCTACCGTTACCGTTAATAGAATGATCACAAAGAGGATAAGCCTGGTTTTGAATTTCATTCTTTTCTCCCAAGGTAAAAAATGTACTTTCAAGCCAGAGGGAGTCTACCGATTCCGTGGAAGAGAAGGAATAAAATAGCCATTAACAATCCAGAAAAATGGGCTAAAAACGCCCCAATCTGCCGGAATACAAAGGCTGGCCCGAAGAAGTCTGGCCAGCCTCTCTTAACCGGGTTGTTTTTCAATCGTGAAAACTAACCAGTAACCCTTAAAGCCATTATTCCACCTTCAGGCAAGTAAAATACTTCTCGATTTCAAGAAAACCATTGCTCCATCATCATCCGTTTCGTCTCGTCAGGCAAGAAAGACGCCTCCAGAGCAAAACGGTTGCAGGCCGCAATCTCTTCCAGGCTCATCCCCAGCACCTCATGCGCAATACGATACTCATTATTTAAATTGGTATTCAATAATTCCGGATCATCTGAATTGATCGTGACTTTGATCCCCCGATCAAACAACTGCTTGAGTGGATGTTCTTCAATGCTCTTCACAGAACGCGTCAGGTAATTGCTCCAGGGGTTCACCTCCAGCGTGATACCCCGTTCTTTCACCATTTCGACCGCGGCATCATCCTCAATAATGTGAATACCATGCCCAATTCGCTCTGGATTCACCGCCCGGATCGTATCCATCACAAAAGATGCCGGGGTATCTTCTCCGCTATGCACCGTAATTTTCAGGCCTGCGTCCCTGGCGCGCAACATCTCTCGGGAAAACTCACGGATGGGATGCTCACGTTCTCCATCAGCCAGGTCAACACCACAGAGTACATCTTTATGTCGGATGGCCCAGTCCACCGTTCTTTTACAGGATTCAACTCCCAGACTGCGGGAAGTGATTACGATCAACCCGATTGCCATTCCCAACTGCGCCTCAGCCCGTTCTCTGGCACGCAAGATTCCCTCCAGCGCAGCATCCCAGTCTACCTGGTGACGGCTAAACACCCAGTCAGGAGAAAAACGAACCTCAAAAAGGCGGATGTTCTGCCGTGCCGCATCTTCAAACAGCTCATACGCGATTCGTTCCACCACAGCTGGCGACGTGAAGCTGTTTTGTGCCAGGGCAAAAGCATTCAATACCGACTGTAGATCATCCATCTGCTCATACACCCTCACAAAAGGCTCCAGATGGTCTGCATCTTCAGCAGGCAAAGGTAACCCGGCATCTCTGGCTATCTCAAAGAGTGTATTCGTTCGAATGGAGCCCTCCAGGTGGCAGTGCAACTCAACCTTGGGCATCGTGTTGTAAAGTGGGTCAAAGCATTTCATGCCGCTATCCTCAAGAGAAATTACATCTCCTCCCGGAAAATCAGGCCATATTTTCGCCGCGCTTCCAGCCACGCCCGCCGCAATATTTCGTATACCTCCTGAGGATCGCGAATATTGCGCAATACCAGCTCAGGGTTCGAGGGGTCGGCGCCCCGAATGTGCACATCGCCAATTCCCAGCAACCGCTCTCCTGCATTCTGTTGCACATCCATATCCTGAACGCGGATCAACTCGTAATTTTCAATCGCTCTGCCCAGCAATCCGGTGGTGACTTTAATGCGCTCACTGGTTAACACATAACGTTCAACCAGAGATAGAAACGGACGTCCCTCCCACAAAATCTTCTCTTCTTCTCCTAAATCCACCTGAGAAGGTAAAGCGGCCCCAGCATCGTCGAGAAAATCATTGATGACCAGAAGCATCTTATCGGTGATCGTCTCCACCAGCCGATTTTGATCTTCTTCACCCAGCGAGGATAAATTGACCCCACTTTGAGCGATAGCCTGCCACAGGCTCGCCTTAATTCTTGCCCGGGTTTCATCAATCGACATTTCAGCACCTCCTTATCTGGAATTAATCCAAGTGTACCTCATTTCGCCTGCCCGGCTTCCCGGGTTTCCCGGCAGATATCTGATTCACCATGGAATCCTCTATTCCCTGCCCGCCTTTTCGTATGCATTTCCGCCAGAGTCCTTTTAATACATTTCATATTAAAGTGGAGTAACATACAAATGCTAGTGGAATCTACCAACCAGTTAAAACCCTACCCTGTTGAAGTATAATTCGGCAGCAGGAGTTTTGACATTATGGCATGGTTATCCATCTTTCATAAACTGGCCTGGGTCTATGCAGTGCTCAATATTGTTCTGGCGCTGTTCAGCCTGAACATTTTGATCCTCTTGATCCTGGCGATCTTCCATCGAAGACCGCCGCAAATCCCCACCTCCACCGACCTCACCGAGTACCCATCGGTGCTGGTTCAACTGCCTGTTTACAACGAGCGTTTTGTGGTCGAACGGCTCATCAATGCTGCCGTCGCGCTTGATTACCCCCGCGACCGTCTGACCATTCAGGTGCTGGACGATTCAACCGACCAGACCAGCCTGATTGCTGAGACGATGGTCAATGTTCACCGCGAGCGCGGAATCAACATTCAATACCTTCACCGCGACAACCGAACTGGCTTTAAAGCCGGGGCACTGGCCGAAGGGTTACGCCATGCTTCCGGCGATCTGGTGGCAATCTTTGATGCCGATTTCATCCCCCCGTCTGATTTTCTCAAACGCCTGGTGCCTGAATTTTTAAGAGACCCCCGTGTGGGCATTGTTCAGGCCCGCTGGGAACACCTGAACCGTGATCAGAATGCCATCACTCACATCATTGCTTTAGGATTAGACCTGCATTTCGCCATAGATCAGATTGCCCGCAGCCGCAGTGGAATGTTAATGAATAGCAATGGTTCCGGGTGTATTTTGCGCCGGCAGTGTATTGAAGAGGCTGGTGGGTGGCAAAGTGACACGCTCGTTGAAGACACCGATCTGTCCTACCGAGCACAGCTTCAGGGCTGGAAGATCGTGTACCGACCCGATGTCACCGCACCGGGCGAATTACCCGCCACCATTCTGGCGTTCAAGCAACAGCAATTCCGTTGGGCCAAGGGCATCCTTCAGACCCTGATTAAGCTGGACTGGAAAATCATCACCTCACGCCGACCACCCCTACACAAATTGGGTGGCCTTGTTCATTTGAGTATGTACCTGGCCAGCCCCTTGATGTTGCTCTCCTTCCTGCTATCCCTGCCGGTGATCTTCCTCCATGGCAATTTACCTATCAACCTGGCTTTCCTCAGCGTGGTCGCCTTCATCCCGCCCATCGCCATTTTCTATTCCCAGGTCTCGCTGAGACGCGACTGGAAAAACTTTGTACTCTATTACCCGTTGCTTTCCCTGATTAGCATAGGGCTGTCCGTGACCCTTACCCGTGCAGCCTGGGAAGCCTTCACCGGGCGGCAGAGTCCATTTGTTCGAACTCCCAAATTCGCCGCCGCCAATGCGAAGCACGCCGATTATGCCCTCCCCCTCGACCAGGCGACCTACTGGGAGATGTTCTTCTGCCTTTATGGGTTAGGAACAGCCTCTATCGCACTCCATCGCGCTCCGCAAATTGTGCCCTTCCTGCTCCTTTATGCGCTGGGGTACGGGGTTACTGCTTTCCTCAGTATCCAGCAGTCTTCGAACCTCCGTCAAGCGCTTCGTGCCAGACCCATTCCGGGCAATTAAACCAACCGCACCACAGAAAAGCTCATGGCTTCAAAAGAAACAGGGGAATATCTCCATCTACCATTTGCAGATGACCCAGACTCTCCAGAACCGGGTCATTTTGAGTAAAGTAGATGGGGTGCTTACCCAAATTCTTTCGGAGATATTCCAGAGTCTGCGGAGAGAGCCTGCCATCGCTCCCAAAGGGATACATCTCATGAATACGCAAATCACTGCGGTTATGGTTTACACTGGCCGCGTACCACACGCCGTACAGCTTGTCCCAGCTTGTAAAGAGGATGGCATTGGGCTCTAAATGGTTCACGATGTTTTCCGCCGTCCATAACGGCGATTGCGGGTACTGAATCGGGTACGGATACCATTCCTGCCCACTCCCCAGCAAAAAGCTGATACGTTTTTCTTCCCAGGCCGTCGTTATCCGATGGATGGACGGTAACAGAGCAAATGTCAGCGCAAACACCCCCATGAACCCGGTTATGAGCATTCCCAGTTGTGGCTTTTTTAAGGCCTTTCCCAGCCAAGCGCCCGGCCAGGAAATTCCCACACCTGTGAGACTGAAAAGAAGGACGTAGCTGGAGATGTAGAACGTCTCAATATCGCCAATATTGTAGTTAACGATATATACGATTATCCCAAGCCAACCCACCCCGAGGAGAAGACCCTCCGGCCAGCCGCCTTTTTTCCCCCAGAGAGATCGGATGAACAAAGCCGCCCAACCTGCAACCGCCAGAATCACCACTGGCCATGGGAACCACTCGGTTAACCGGCTGAAATATCCCTGTACATGAGCCTCCACCTCAGGTGGAGACATGCTAAACATCTGTCTGCGCCACTGGGCGGCCAGGAAAAGATACTCGAAGCGACGAAGAGGCGAATTAAAATCTTCCCATCGATACCCCCATAGATCGTTCATGGGGCGCACCACTTCGGTAAAGGTTGCCGGCGTTTGGTAAGAATCCAGAATAAAAAAAGCCGCCAGAAAGAGCAACACCCCTGCCACCGCTCCGGCGATTGCTCCAACCCACCCCCGCCTGTCACAGCGGGTGAGTAATAAGAAGAGAAAGATTCCGGGTGCTACAAGAACGACGGTATTATGCACCCCAAGGCTTAACCCCCCGAGCAATCCCGCCAGAAACAGAAACCGAACCTTCCCCGTATTCTTCCACAACAAGACCAACCAGAGAACGGCACTAAGAAACGCCGCTCCTGCCGTATAAACCTCTGCAATAACAGCATGCCACCAGAAAATAAAGCTGATCCCTAAAGCCACCGGTCCTGCCAGGCTTGCCAGCCTCCCGGCGCCGAGGTTTCGCCCAATGGCAAACATGAAAACCAGCGTCAGTGAGGCCATGATGGCCGAAAGCAAATTCACCCGGTAGGCTACACTTTCAAACGGCAACAAAACAAAAAGCCTGCCCAGAAGCAGATAAATCGGGTAACTTGTAGCATGGGCCAGTCCCGGGGTGTATGAGAGCGCCTGAAACTCGGCACTGTCTCCCAGGAGCAGCGAGGGTGCCAGCGTGCGGAGATACAGAATGCTGGCGAGGAGAAATAACAGGGCTCCTACAAAAACATCCAAACGGGTTGCCTTGATCGTCGTGTCATCTTTGCCTTCAGCCATGCTGACTCCCCAAAATAGAGTTATCCAATTCTACATGATGTGCATCCAACCGATACAACTTTTTAAGAGAAGCAGACGTATATCCATTCAAAAGATCTTCAGGTTCTCTACTTCGAGGTGTATATGACCAACGCCATTCCCCCATCCAATGCAGGTAATCGCCGTCGCCGAAACCGCATCTTTTTGGGATTCATACTGATCCTGGCTGGTTTCCTGCTCCTGTTACAGCGTTTTACTGCTTTTGAGTTCCGAAACTGGTGGGCTTTATTTCTTCTCATCCCTGCGCTTGGCGCCCTCTCAACCGGCTGGCTGATCTACCAAAACACCGGAAGCATTAACGAAAGTGTGCGTGGCAGCCTCAATGGAAGCCTGCTTCTCCTTACCATCGCAGTCATGTTCCTTGCCAACCTGGATTGGGCGATCTGGTGGCCTCTGGTTGTGATCGTGCCAGGCATGGTATTAATCCTCAACGGCTTCCCCCTTCCGGGAAGCTCCGAACGCGAACGTCCTCTGGCCCTTCGCCTTCATCGTCCCTGGATTGGATGGAGCGGTTTAGGGGCGTTGTTCCTCGGCGTCGGCTTTCTACTTAACCAGCTCGGCATTTTCAACCCTGCTGTGATTCTTCCTAACTGGTGGGCCGTTGCCATCCTCATCCCGGCTTTCGGAGGTATCCTCACAGCATTTCGGCTGCTGGCATCGGGCAACGGTTTTAAATGGGCCGCCATCAGCAACCTCCTGACTACATTTACCTTTGGAGTAGTCGGGGTGATCGCCCTTACCGGGCTGGATTGGAATCTTCTCTTCCCAATTTTCATCATTGCCACCGGTATCCTCCTGCTGCTGGGAGTCTTCCGCAGATAACGCGATCCACGAACTCTCCCCATCCCTTCTGAGATGAGCCATCCATACGCAAATGACGCCAGAGAACGTTCGCTCTTCAAAATGGAGGATTGTTATCTCATTAAGAGTTGAATTAGAACCCCCAAAAACCCTTCACAAACCAGAAAATTGGAATATAATAACAATCGACGCAGCTCTGGATGCCCCCCTCATCCAGAGTTGCGTCCGTTTTTACTCATAAAACTCTTTACTGGCTTGCAAGCTCACAACGCAGCGGGGAATGAGAAGAAATCAGGCCACTCCATTCGGCCATCAAATCATCAAATGCAAGGTTCGTTTGCAAATGCTCGGTAAAGGTTAGCCAGTTAAAGTCGGGCAGGCTCATTTTCGGCTCTGAGTTCAATACAGCACATCCCCATTGTAAAATGTCCGCATCCTCTGACGTGTTCACTTTTCCAAAGGTGCTCTGAACCCAGGCGCCGACCTGGCTCATGCCTTCATCATCCACTACAAAGAAAGCCGAGGTTTTCACCCCCTGCTCTTCCAGTCTTCTGAGAAAACCCGGCGCAGGTTCTCCCCGGTTGGTAAGGCCAAAAGCCTGACTTATTTTCTGTCCCCGCTGAGGCACATCAGAATCGGGGTACAAACGTAAAAAAGTAAGCGCGGTTTGGCTTTCCGAACGGTATCGCAAGATCACCCAGACCGAACGCAAAACGGGCTGCTGCGACTTGAGGTCATCTACATGCACGAGAAGAAGATTGTTCTGACGCTCCTGAAGGGCGATTCTTCGCGCCAGAGGTAATCGGGATAACGAGTCAGCCCGATAGGCCAGGAGAAAGCCAATCAACGCAAAGGCCAGAAAACTCAACCCGGCCGATCCCCATAAAATAGTACGTTTCATATCCCGTTACCGCATCAAGACTACTATGCAGTAAAGTGTGAAACCGGCCAGCATCCCGCAGATTCCGCTTGCCGCCAGCGTAGAAAGCCAGACAGGTAAATCCTGAAGGTAGTCCTTTAGCCTTCCTTTTTTCAGGGCCATCCGTAGCGGGCGAGCAAGCGATAAAGTTTGAATGGCAAACTGACAGGCAAACAATTCAGCTCGATAGGATAATCGGTGATTCATATCTATCACTCCCCTAGTGAGAGGTCGTTATCTTGAGGATTTTTCCTTCCGCGCTGGCCACCACACGCACAGCACGCGGAAGACTTCGTCCATCGGCAACCGCTACCGATGTCTTGAAGACCAGGAGAAACTGGTTGTCAGGACGGGTTGTAATTTTCGGTTGCACCCCGTTCATTTCAGGGAACTTCCGGTACACCTGGTTGCAAATGGAAACGAGAGATGAGCGCTCCATACAGGATCCCCCTTTTTAGCGCACCCGCCGCCGCATGAATGCAGGCAGGTCAAGGTCCACAGCGGCCATTTCCTCATGTTCAGAAACGGCCTGGGGGACAGAAGATGCAGTGTGGCTGGCTTCAGGAGTTGAGACCCGCATTGCCGGAGATTGAGACGTAACCAGCGGGGTAGCTCCCAGGCCGGTGATAATCAAAATAACCTGGGCCCGATCCCGCATCCGGTCATCGGCAATCACCCCCGGAATTATGTCGGCGCGCCCGTGCGTTTTCTCCTGAAGATAGGTCATAGCTTCCATCAGTTCCATGAAGGTCAGATCCGAGCCGCCGGTAAAATTGGCCACAATACCGGTGGCTGAATCGACACTGATCGAATCCAACAGCGGATGATTCAATGCGTGTTCAACCGCCTTAAGCGCTTTACTGTTCCCTTCCCCAATACCGATGGAAAGCATGGACCCGCCGCCCATTTGCATCACCTGGCGGATGTGGGCAAAATCCACGTTGATCAGCCCCGGCTGGGTAATCAGCTCAGAGATACCCTGTACCCCCTGGCGAAGGACGTCATCCGCCATACGAAAAGCCAGATCCAGGGGTAGGTTCTGGGGTGCAATTTTCAACAGCTGATCATTGGGCACGGTGATCAACGTGTCGGCATGCGGCTGAAGTTTTGCCAGTCCTTCCCGGGCATTGCGTTGTCGCCGCCCAATTTCAAAAGAGAACGGCATCGTCACCACCGCAACGGTTACCGCCCCCACCGTGCGCGCCGCCCGGGCCGCCACAGCAATGGAGCCTGTACCTGTGCCGCCACCCATCCCCGCAGTGAGAAACACCATATCAGCACCACGCAGGGCTTCACAGAGGGCCGGGAAACTCTCTTCAGCCGCCGCCTCACCAACTGCGGGGTTTCCGCCCGCCCCCAGCCCACGAGTGGTACGCGGGCCCAGGCATATTTTTTTCGGCGCCAGGCTTTGCTGTAGAGCCTGCATGTCGGTGTTTGCCGCAATAAACTCGGCACCTTTGAGATCAAGTTCGATCATGCGGTTGACCGCATTCGAACCGCCGCCACCCAGCCCGATAATCTTTAAAATGGGCTGGCGCGTTGTCAGGGGAGTGTGTTGAACGGGTCTGGTCGGGATCATGGTAGTCATTGGCTCACCTCTCTGCCAGTAAGGATGCAAGACTTGTGCCACGAGCCTCAATGCGCTCCACTTTACAGCCAGCAAAACGGAGATGATCGAGAGCGCTTTCGGGAATTTCTCCTTCAGTGGCCAGCACTGTGACCGATTCAGCCAGGGCTGCTTCGGCGAGCGAGAATCCAACCGTCGGCTGGTACTTGCGGATGAAGGGTTTAATCGCGTCTAAATGCCATTCGGGAACACCCCACTCGTATACCGGTAACAGCAGGTAATGATGGATGGGATGGGCTCCGTTCAGGCCAGCCGGTGCTCCCCCAGTAACCACCCGATCACGGATTTTTTGTAGTACAGCCCCCAGGAGTTGTACCGATTCATCGCGTGGGCTACCGGCCATTCGAATGGCCCCCCCGAGAATACACCCCGGAAAAGGTGGTAACTTACCTTCGGGCGCTTCTGCTTCGTCCACCGGTTCTCCCTGAAGGAGACAGGCGATGTTTTCTGCCAGTTCTACAGGACAGGCCGATTGTTCGCCCGGCGACCCGGCCTCAAAGAGGAAGAGCGGGAGTTCACGCCCCACGGTCGATCTGGAAATTTCCCGGTACCAGTCAAAGATCCCCAGCCCGCGTTGATCCTGACTACCCTGAGGGGTAAGATAGGGTCGGGCCTCAGGCCAGCGTTCTGCGCCCCCCCATCCCCAGCTGACAGGTCGCCCAAACGACCAGGCATAGGCGCTCACACCAAGTCCATTCTGAACCAACCCCGGCTTCCGGCGCAACACCCCCTGCAGTGTGGCACGAAGGAAGGCCGTATCCCAGTAACTTCCACCTGGCTCCAGGGGTGGAAGCATTGGGATCATACCCACCTGCCAGGCAGCCTCCGCCAGCGGTAAAAAGCGATCCAGGAATCTTTCTACCAGATCGTGCTGTGTCCAGGCCGCCGGAGGCCACACTGCGCTCGAATTCGGGCGGTCGAAGAACACCACATACCGCACTCCCCATCGTGCATAAGCCCGAAGGAGGGGTTCCAGTTCGGCTGGCCTGGGAGCCGGGTCGAGAGAAAGCTTGAAATGAAGCAGTGGCCTGACGCCAATTTCCAGAATACCTCGCAGAAACACCTCAGGGATAGCCCGGGAACCATCAGTCTCCAGAACAAGCCAGCTCGCACCTGTCTGAATCAGAAGTGGTTTCCAGCATTCCAGGTCAGCCACACGGGTAGGTTCATCAGGTGGATAATGCAGGCCAAGGCGGTTCTTCGGGGAAACAGGACGATCCATGGGGATGCTCCTTCTATACCGGTGAGGAGTTCGGTTCCAGAATGCGAAACCTTACAATTCTGTAGCAAGGATCGTGCCAGATTGCCCTTTCAAAGGCACCTTTGTTATAATGAAACCGCATGATTCTGGTAACCGGCGGTACAGGTTTCATCGGGAAGGCATTGATCCGCCATCTGGTGGAGATGGGATATCAGGTGCGGCTTCTCATTCGCCCTTCCCAGCGTTCCCCCAGGCTTCCGCTGAGTGTGCCGGTAGAGGTGGTCATTTGTGCATTAACCGATGAGCGGGGATTAAGAGCAGCCATGCGCGGGGTAAAAGCTGTGTTCCATCTCGCAAGTGCAGAAAGAGACGGTGCCCGCGCTGATTTCCAGGGTGTTGATATCGAAGGAAGCCAGGTCGTCGCCCGTGCCGCTGCCGACGCGCGCGTTCAACGGCTTCTATACCTCAGCCATCTCGGAGCCGATCGGGCTTCAGCATTCCCGATTCTCAAGGCAAAAGGAATCGCCGAACGATTCCTCCTGCAAAGTGGCGTGCCCTGTACTATTTTCCGCTCAGCTGTCGTTTTCGGCGAGGGAGACCGGTTCACAACCGCTCTGGCACAACTTCTGCGCATGTCCCCCGGAATCTTCCTCCTCCCGGGAGAAGGCGCTACCTTCCTGCAACCCATCTGGGTTGAGGACCTGGTCACAGCCCTGATTCTGGCCATGGAAGACCCCCATTGCGCCGGGCAAACCTATTCCCTGGGTGGACCGGAGTACCTGACCTTCCGGCAGGTGACCGGGCTGGTCGCTCAAGCCGCAGGGATCCGTCGATGGCTGGTGCCGGTTTCTCCCGGTTATTTACGTTTACTGGCCGTCTGGGCAGATCATCTCAATCCCAATTTTCCGATGGGCACCTTCTGGCTCGATTATCTCGCCGCAGACCGCACCTGTGACCTGGATACCCTCCCCCGTGTCTTTGGCCTGATGCCTGAACGTTTTGCTCACCAGCTGCACTATCTGCGTCCGCAAGGCTCTATTTTATCGATTGCAAGGGATTAAGCACATGCCTCAACGAGCTCTTTGTATTCATGGCCATTTTTACCAGCCCCCTCGAGAAGATCCCCTCACAGGTGAAATTCCCATCGAACCAGGGGCTGCTCCTTACCGAAACTGGAACGAAAGAATCCACGCTCAGTGTTATTATCCCAACGCACTGTTAAGGAATTTCAACCGTATTAGCTTCAACATGGGGCCAACCCTGATGGAATGGATGTTTGACTTCGACCCCGAAACCGAAGCCAACATCATTCAACAGGAGAGAGATAACCTGGAAGCTCACGGGGTCGGGAATGCCATGGCCCAGGCCTACAACCACACCATTTTACCCCTGGCAAAGTACCACGATAAAGTTACTCAGGTGCGGTGGGGAATATCCGATTTCGAGCTACGCTTTGGGCATTCTCCTGAAGGGATGTGGTTGCCAGAAACTGCCGCCGATGACGAAACCCTGGAAGTCCTCGCTGACTGCGGAATCCGATTCACCATTCTGGCGCCCTGGCAGGCCACACTCAGCCCCATAGATACTCGCAGACCCTATCGGGTTCCGCTTTCAAAAGGCCGGGAAATGATCGTCTTTTTCTATAACCAGGAGTTGAGCACCCGCGTCAGCTTTGACCCGGCTTCAACTGTCAACGCCGACCGCTTCCTCAACGAATTGGTTCTTCCGGAGTTTCGCCAGGAAGGCGAACCCGATGGAGATGACGAACTGGTGCTGATCGCCTCGGATGGTGAACTCTACGGTCATCATCAGCCCTTCCGGGACAAATTCCTGGCCTATCTGACAGATGGCGCTCTAAAAAACCGGGCCGTCGAGTTGACCTACCCGGGGCTCTGGCTTAAAAATCATCCTGTCACCGAAACCGTTTCCATCCGGCAGGGCACCTCCTGGAGCTGTCTGCATGGTGTATTGCGCTGGTCAGGAGTTTGCAATTGTACTCCCCACAGTGAGTGGAAAGCTCCCTTTCGCCAGGCCCTGGATAAGCTTGCCGATGCCATTGATGGGGAATACCTCAAACTGGTAGACGGCCGCATGCAAGACCCCTGGGAGTTGCGCCATCGTTATATTCGCGTGATTCATGCCGAGCTTGGTCTTGAAGACCTGATCAAAGAACTGACCGGTCATTCCGTTTCAGAGAAGGACATCATGCGCATCCACACCATGCTCCGGGCGCAATACGAACGGCAGCGTATGTTTACTTCTTGCGGCTGGTTTTTTGACGACTTTGACCGCATTGAACCTCGCAATAACGTGGCTTATGCCGCCCAGGCCGTCCTACTAACCAAACAGGCCACCGGCGCCGATCTTTCATTGCTGGCTGAAGATGCGCTTTCCAGGGTAAGTAGCTGGAGAACCGGCCTGAGAGCTGACGAAGTATTCCGCAACCACCTGAAACGTGCCGCCGAATCCTGGAATCGCCTACCCTGATAGACGTTCTACCAGATACCCACTCGCCTTTCCTGCCTTGAGCAGTCTCCGGGCAATCTGGTACCCCTGCAGAACCCGTTCTGTGAGCAGGCTGGCTCCAGCCCCGGGGACGATCAGAGCTTCGAACACCGCCAGCAACATCATCCACCAGACCAACTCTTCAAAGGCCTCTTTATTGAACCAGAGCTTTTCCTGATAGCGATTGACCCCAAGGAAACGGCGGATGGCATCATCAGAGAGCCAGGTCGAAAGCACCTTTGAAAGAGGTTGCCCCCCCAGAGATGAAAACCAGTTTTGGTGTTCTGTAAGCAATTTAACCAGCTCGACGGAACGCGACGATTGAAAGTCATCGAACCCCAGGCTACGGAAGGTGTCTCCAAGGGTCACAGCTAACCGCCACTCATCCAGCCAGGAACGCGAAAGGGGAGCATACTGTTCCTCATTAACCAGTTTCCCCAAACCTCGCACAAATAACCAGCTCAGGAAAACCAGCCAGCGCTGGTCACCTTGCCGGCTCAACCCGGAAGAAAGATACCGCAGCCCGCTGGCATACGTTCTGGAACCCGGCAAGGGATACTTCTCACCGAGAATGGGAAGGTGAAGGGCGGCTTCCAGGCTGGCCCGGAACTCAGCCGCCAGAGAAGATACATCACGTTGAATCCCAAGTTGATAACACGCCCCTTCCAGAAGATGGGTGTACCTGGTTGCCGCCTCAGAGAGAAGCCCGGCAGGAATCTCACGCGAAGGTTCGGTCACCCGATGCTCGAGAAGATAGCCAAGATAGCCGGGATTGACTAATTCGCGGAAGGGGTTCAACACTGACTGTACGATTAACTCACGTAACGCTTCAGCGATGCTGGGAACCCCCCTCCCCTGCAGGGTCTCTGCCAGCTGGCGGTAAGAGGCGCCAGAATCATCCTGCACCTGGTAAAAGTCAAGAAATACATGGTATTCATAGGCATGGAGGGTAAGGAATAACCCATTTTGGGCCAATTCACGGTTCGAGAAGATATGCTCAAGCCCGGTGATCTGATCACGGGCAATCGTGTACCAGCCCTCTTCATCCCGAATTTCCAGTCCTTCAGCCAGTGAGCGCTGAACGAGCGGGCGGTCTCCACCCGTCGCCTTGACGATAAACGACGCCGACATGCGAATCCATCCTGAGGTTTCAGCAAAGCGGTTATGCACCACCACCAGAGCACGCTGTTGACCCTGCCCGTTGCTGTAAGCCAGTACGTTTTCATCCACCCATCCTTCGGGGGTGTAGAAATCATACAAAAGGAAATGCTCCACCCCTGCAAAAAGGTCACGGCGATGCAGCAGTGGAGAAATTTCCCGCCGGTGTCGTTCCAGCAAGTATGGATCGGGTTGTTCATCCCAAAGGGGTTTCCGGAACTCCATGCCATATTTTTCGGCATACCCTTCAAGCTGACCATGGCCAAACATCGGCAACCCTGGCAGGGTTGCCATGAGGGTACAAACCCCAAAGTACTTGTCACCCTTACCAAACTGATCCACCGCTGTGCGTTCGTCAGGATTGTTCATGAAGTTAACGTAACGTTTGAGAATTTCGGGGTCGAATTCCAGAGTGTTCTTAATCAGGCTTCGATATTTCGCATTTTCCTCATTGCGTAACATATTCATAAAAGCGCTGTTATACACCCGGTGCATTCCCAGCGTCCGAACAAAATAACCCTCCATAAGCCAGAAAGCCTCGGCCAGGAGCAGTGTATCGGGGGCTTCTTGTGCCACTCGATCTACCACTTCACGCCAGAACTCGTTGGGAAAGGCCGCGTTAAATTCCTCTCTGGTCATCGCATGTTCTGCACGCGATGGAATCGCTCCGCCGGTGCCCGGTTCCGGGAACCATAAACGCTGGAAATGCCGCCTGGCCAGAGTCATCGCCGCATCGAAGCGGATGATCGGGAATCGCCGCGCCACAGCCAGGATCGTTTGAATGACGGCCTCGCGCACCTGAGGGTTCAGGTAGTTAAGTTGAGCTGTATCATTCCAGGGCATGCTCGTGCCATCATTCCCGTGATACACATAGCGTGTACGTCCGTCTCGATGATCGTACATCTTGAAAACCACAGCCGCATCCGTTCGGTCGAAGTAATGATCCTCGATATGAATGCTGACTGCCGGGTTGCTGGACAGATCTGGCCCATTGAAGGTGTAACCCGGGAAGGGGCTGTAATCAACCTGGATAAACCAGTCTGGATGATCTACCAGCCAGGGCGAATCGATTCCCATGTGGTTGGGCACCATATCAGAGGCCAGACGAATACCAAAACGCCAGGCACGTTCACGGAGGTTCTGAAAAGCTTCTTCACCACCCAGATCTGCGGCAATTGTATAGTCGTAAAGAGAATACGCTGAGGCAATTGCATCGGGGTTACCACATAATTGCTTAATGCGTGCCGAGGCCCTGCTTCGCTCCCATAAACCAATCAACCACAAGCCGCTGAACCCCCAGGAAGCCAGATCGGCCAGTTCTTCATCGGGAATCTGATCCAGACGGGTGATTGAACGCCGATACTTTTTGCTTAACTGATCAAGCCAGACGTAGGTATTCTTGGCCAGGAGAACCAGTCGCGGCATCCATTCTTTATCCGGGCTGAATGCTTCTACTTCCAGCTCGGCCAGCGCCGAGGCATCGTAGATCGGGAGCTGAGTTGGCCCCGGCCCCATAAAACCGCTCTTCTCTTCCTCCTTCAACAGGTCGAGACTGCTGAGAAGGCGATATAAAAAATGCCCAAGTAACTCCGCCCAATGCTCACGGATGTACTCCAGTTGGCCGGTCAGAGAATGCGGCACGCGAATAGCAGGAGTGCGCAGGAGAGTGATTAAATCTTGCCTTTCAGGGCCAAAGGGAGGCTGTTCTTTGAAAAACTCCTGAATTTCAGCCATGATCCGCGGATAGGCCGTCTCAGTGGCAAGATGAGACTCGTCGAAAAGCTCTAAAAACGGCTGACATGCCGGGTTACGGTTGGCTACCCAGAGCATGATCATTTCCTCAAGGAGCACCTCACGGTTGGGAATTCCCTCCGTGCTCCCTTCCAGGTATTCATCCAGGCTAACCTGCCCAAGATACACCGCCAGCGGCGGAAACTCGGCGGCAAATCGTACCAGAGCGCGCTCCACTTCGGCATCGCCGATGGATTGTTTCAACGCTTCCAGTGCCTGCACCATCACCCCGGGGCGCACCTCGCGGCGATACAACAACAGGATGTAATGAAGAATCTCGTCGATCAGACCAAGGGCATTGATCTGGCCAGCACGTACCGCCTGTTCAGGGTAATGTACCAGATCGCGTTGCTGGTTGATCTTTTGCGCAAAAAGTCGGGCCGCATGAAAATTGGCAAAGACCACGTTGCCCGATAACGAAAAGAGCGCCTTATCGAATTCATACCGATCCCGGGCCTGCCTCGAAACGTGAAACTCCATGCAACCTCCTGCATTTGAGAACCGCGAAACCTTAAATTCATTATATCCGGCTGTGAGCGAATCACCTAACCAGAAAAGAGTTTACCCGGAAATTAATTCAGGCAGCGCAAGGTGCGGGTCACTGCTTCCTTCTACGGTAACATTGCTGACGAGTTCTCCATTTTGAACCAGTTTATCCACCGCCTTATCGAAAAGCCCGGTCGGCCAGCCGAACAAACGCTGCAGGTGAACCGCTCTGGCGGCGCCCAGAGAACGCAAAGCATAAAGTACAAGCACGCGTCGGGCTTCCCATTCACTGATCGGATGCGCACGCTCAATCACTTCTGGATAATGGCGCGGAACCAGATCGTAAATGAAAGCATAATTCCAGGCGCCCGCCTCAGCCACTCCCACCGGTAAAATGCGGAATGTAACCTGAAGCTCTTCCAGCGCACGGTTGAACGGAGTATCGCTGGATTTGCTGGTCAGGCGTGCCGCTTTGCGTAATGCCACTGTGTCGAGAGGCCCCTGGTCCAGAAGAGCCTCATACACCGCGCGCGCCTCGGCCGTAAGCTTGCCTGCTTCATAATCGATCAGGTAATCTTCCTCTGGCGAACCATAATTGGGCGAAAGGGCATAAAAATAAGGCAACAGGTCCAGCGAGAGGAATGTGTTTCGTTTCCGCAGCACACGAGCATAATACACCCGCCTTTTTCCCAGCAACGAATCTTTCCACCCCCACGTGACGTGGCCCGGGTCATCGTGCTCGTCGGCTACTGGTCGATCGCCCGCCACTGCCGTCCACAGGCTGGGGAAAAGGTATCCCTTGTATGGCCAGAAGAAAATGAATCCCCGCTCATTAATATAACTCACCGCTTCATCCAGCGAGGTAAGTCGGGTTCCAGGTTCCATCCGAAAAGTTCGGTTGCGGTAAGCATGCAGTCGTGCCAGTGGTATCAAAGCCATCGTACCCATCCTGAAAGGGGAAGGTAGGCAGGAACATACGTTCTGAATAATTCTACCGGAAACAAGCCCGATTGACCACTCGATGTGCCTGCAAATGGAGAAAGCAAAGCATGAAGAAAAGCGCCGTTCAATCTGCCCGGAGAATGTGGGTGATGATGTTCGACCCACTCCCTCCGATATTCTGCGCCATTCCGATGCGCGCACCGTCCACCTGAGTGCCAGCCGCTTCTCCCCTGAGTTGCTGAACCACCTCTACAATCTGGTACACCCCCGTTGCTCCTACCGGGTGCCCGCGAGCCTTTAAACCCCCGCGAGTAGCGATGGGAATACGCCCATCCGGTCGAATCTGACCTTCCAATGCCAGGCGAGGCCCCTGGCCTCGCTCAGCGAAACCGCAGGCCTCCAGCGAAAGGGCCGCCATAATGGTAAAGGCATCGTGAGCTTCAAACAGGTCCACATCCTCAGGTCCAATCCCGGCCTGAGCGTAAGCCTGTTTGGCCGAGCGCTCGGCAGCCGAGAGCCAGAGCGCATCTCTTCGATGGTGAATAGCAATGGAGTCAGTCGCTGCGGCAGACCCCGCCACCCGGATGATCTTCTTTCCCCCTCCACTCCGAATTTTCTCAGCCGGGACAAGAACCACCGCGGCTGCCCCATCTCCAATCGCCGAGGCGTCCATCAGGTTAATCGGCTCAGCAACCATGGGGGCATTCCGATACGCCGCTTCGCTGATAGGAGCCTGAAAACGTGCATACGGGTTGTGCGCCCCATTGGCATGAGCATTGATCGAAAATGGAGCAAAATGATCTCGTTCCCAACCGTATTCATGCATGTAGCGCCGCATGATCAGCGCGTTAAGGGCCACGAAAGAGAGCCCCTGGCTGGCTTCCCAGTCATAGTCGGCCGCAGTTGCCAGCTCTGCAGTAATTTCAGCGCCGGGTGAATCTGTCATTTTTTCCACACCTACCGCGATGGCAACATCCAGCGCGCCAGAGGCAACCGCCATGAGAGCTGCGCGGAACGCCGCCGAGCCGGAACTACACGCCGCCTCCACATGCAACGCCTCAGCATACCGTAAGCCTACCCAGTCTGCAATATACGCCCCCAGATGCTGCTGGTGGTTGGCCGATCCCGACATCATATTCCCCACAAAAAGGCCCTCCGCCACGGTAATCCCGGCATCATACATAGCCGCCAGTACCGCATCACCGGCCAGTTCACGCAATGATCGATCCCAGTGTTCATCCACTTTCGTCTGGCCAATTCCAAGGACAGCTACTTCGCGCATACCAATCTCCCAAAAAAAGTGTACTCTGATTCTATCTCCAGAGACTATCAAAAGCGATCAAATTGTAGAGGGAATGTGGTTCAGAAAAACTTTCCCCATTCTGAAAACTTGAGAGACTATTCGGTATAATGAGCTCATGAGACTGCAACACTGCCCGGGAATTTTATGGATCCTTATCAACCTGTTCTGGTTTCAAGCCTGCACCCCTCTCCCTGCGGCAGCGGCCCCTGATCTCGACCGGGCTTCGCCAGCCGCTCCCATTCAGACCACTCAAGCCCCCACTCTGCCTGCCCCCACTTCTTCTGCCATCTCGATCTGGCTTTCGCCCAGCCTGCCCGGGCAGGCGAGAGAACAAATTCTTCATGCCTGGCCTGGTATGGTTACCTCATCCTCTGCAAAGGCCCATATCCAGGTAGTAATCGGCGGAAGTGACCTTTCATCTGCCGACCAGACCCAGATTGGAGAATGGGTGTATGCGCTGGTGGTTCCCTTTTTTCAGCCCATTCTTCATGTAACCCTCGACGATCTTCAACAGGCCTGGAAGGGAAAAGCTCCCGCTGCCCCACTGTGGATGACATCCGAGACTCTGGAAGTCTTTAAGGCACGGTGGGGACAGCCGGTTGCAGGGATGGTACGGGTAGAATCTCCCGATAACCTGCTGCAAAAGGCCTGGAACGAGAATGCCACCTGGGCCCTTGTGCCCTTCGAACAGCTCGATCCACGCTGGCGAGTACTGCGGGTGAATGGACAATCTCCCTTTGATCCCCAATTTTCACCTTCCACTTACCCGCTTTCCATTCCCATTGTGGCCACAGGGAATCCATCCACCTCCCCGAACCTCACCGTGGAGAATTACAATCGCGATCACCTGACGGTACTCGCCATGAGTGGGGTCACAGCACTGGCGCGCCGCACTGCCGAATTGATGAACGAGAAAGGCATTCTCTACCCGGCCATTTCGATAGACCAGTGGTTGCGGTCTGCCGACCTGACACATATTTCAAACGAGGTTTCGTTTAACCAGGACTGCCCGCCCTCAAAAGCCGCACTGCGTGAGGCACTCTTCTGTTCTCCTCCAGATTACATCCGCCTGCTGGACGCAGTCGGTACCGACATCATCGAACTTACCGGCAATCACAACCTCGACCGCGGAGAAAAGGCCTACTTCTACTCGCTGGAACTTTACCGTCAACGCGGCTGGGGAACCTACGGGGGTGGTGCTAACCTCGAAGAGGCTCAGCGCCCTCTCTTTGTGGAGCACCATGGCAACCGGCTTGTGTTCCTGGGGTGCAATATGGCTGGCCCGGAGATCGCCTGGGCCGGACAGGAAAAGCCCGGTGCCGCCCCCTGTGATTTTGATGCCCTCACCGCCAGGGTGGCATCGTTGAGTCAGGCCGGGTACCTGCCTGTAGTAACCTTGCAGGCTTTTGAGACCGAAGACTACCGCCCTGCACCCATGCAACAACCGAACAGTTTTGTCCGCCTGGCTCAGGCTGGTGCCGTTGTGGTCTCGGGAAGTCAGGCTCATGTTCCTCAGGGTTTCCAGTTTGTCGGAGATCATTACATCCATTTTGGACTGGGCAATCTGTTTTTTGACCAGACCGATACCTCACTGACCCGCCAGGCCACCATCGATCGTCATATTTTTTATGAAGGGCGCTATCTGGGGGTAGAATTGCTCCCTATTCGCATCGTAGAATATGGACGCCCCGTTCCCATGAGCGAGGATGAAGCCCAAAGCTTTGTAGAGAGGTTATTCCATGCCAGTTTCCGGTGATATTCTTCATCCGGGCGGCTCTTTCCGACGATGGACAGGAACGGGGGTCTGCCTGCTCATGCTTTTCCTCTGGTGCGCAGGCTGCACCCCCCCGGTCTTGCCAGGGTTCAGCCCCGCCACACCTACCCGCACCCCTTTCAGGCCCATCACCCTCACCCCCACTCCCTCTCCCAGTCCCACGCTCACCCCCTCCCCTTCCCCTGTTCCCAGTTCCACCCCTGAGATTCTGGGAGTGTGGGCCGCTCCTGCAGTGCCGCAAAACCTCAAATCTCGGATGACCCTGCCTGCCCCCTGGCAGTGGGTAGACCACCCCGAAGAAGCCCGCCTGCGCCTGGAGCCTGCCCCGGTAGAAAATGCACCCATCCGTTGGGTCTATGTCGTGGTTGCCCCCTTTCCTACCCTGACCGATGAAATCTCTCTGGAAGACCTGCGCAAAGCGTGGCGGGGGCAATTTCACACTCCTTTTAATGAGCGTCCTCTGTGGGTTGTCGAGACCACCCACCAGCTGCTGGAATACTTCTGGGGTGCACCAGCCGGAGATGTGCGTGTGGCCAGGCCGGACGAGCTGGTCGATATTGCCTGGCAGGATCGCACCTGGAGCGTAATCCCCTTTGATGAACTGGAACCACGCTGGAAAGCCCTCCAGGTAGACAAAAGCTCAGCTCTCGTTCGGGGTGATCTCCAGGGGTATCCTCTGGTCTTCGGTTTTCATTTAACTGGCAGTGCTCATGACCTGGAACAATTCCTTCACGATGGGGGAAACTTCCCCTCCACCAACCGCGACCCCTCCCGCCTGACTGTGGTATTGATGACCGGAACTACCGCTCTGGTTCGGGCTACAGGCTGGCGTATGGAAAGTATAGGCCTGGATTACCCCGCCAGAGACATTCGGGATTGGCTGCTGGAACCCGATTTCACCCACATTAGCAATGAAGTTTCCTTTAACCCCGACTGCCCGCCCGCTGACCCCTATCAGGCCAGCCTGATGTTCTGTAGCCGCCCGGAATACATCCAGTTGCTCGACGCCATTCAGCCAGATATCATTGAGCTCAGCGGGAACCACAACAATGACTGGGGGAGAGAAGCATTCCTGTATTCCTTAGAGCTTTACCGACAACGGGGATGGCACTGGTTTGCCGGGGGCGCCAACAGCAATGAAGCCACTCGTCCGCTCATCATCGAACACCATGGGAACCGCCTGGCCTTTTTGGGGTGCAACCTGGCCGGTCCGCCCTCGGCCTGGGCGACTGAAACCCTACCCGGTGCAGCCCGTTGTGACCTGGAAGCTTTTGCCCGCGAAATTAGAAACCTTCGAGAGCAGGGTATCTTACCGGTGATGACTTTCCAGTACAATGAAATTTACGTTCCCTACCCCTCCGAAGCCCAGGCACGGGATTTTAAAGCCATGAATGCCGCCGGGGCGGTAGTCGTTAGCGGAAGCCAGGCTCACTTTCCACAAGGGTTTGCCCTCGAGCAGGGCGGATTGATCCACTACGGGCTGGGGAATCTCTTTTTCGACCAGATGGATACCCCCGTGAATGGTACCCGCCGAGAATTTCTCGACCGACATCTCTTTTATGAGGGGCGTTATCTGGGAGTGGAACTTCTCACCGCCATGCTGGAAGACTACGCCCGCCCCCGCCCCATGACACCGGAAGAACGGAATTCCTTCCTGCAGGAAATATTTTCTGCCAGCGGCTGGTAAGCTCTCCCTTTAAGGCACCGGCAGAGTATATCCTCCATCCAGAATGAGCACCTGCCCTCGGATCATAAAGGCCTGAGGGGAACACAGAAAGGCCACCACCCCGGCAACATCCTCAGGAGTCACCAGCCGACCAGCCGGAGTATGCGCAATAGCCCGTGGAATGACATCCGCATCACGCAGTGAAGAGAAATATTGCAGGGCATCAGTCAGCACCAACCCCGGAGAGACAGCATTCACCACAATATTCTTCGGAGCAAGTTCCACGGCCAGGTAACGTACCAGGGCTTCCAGCGCGGCTTTACTGGCGCCCACGGCAATATAATCGGGTAACACCCGGTGCGAACCCGGGCTGGAGATGGCTACCATGCTCCCGCCACCTCGTTTTTCCATGAGCGGGACCGCGCGTTGAGCCGCAAAAAGAAAAGCCCGGGCATTCACATCGAGGGTCCAATCCCAGCCGCTGATCTTTTGCTGAAGTGCTGGCCGGTTGAAGCCAGAAGCCGCATTGGAGATCAACACATCCAATCCGCCGAACTCTCGTTCCACGGTGTCGAATAGCAAATCCAGGTCTTCCGGTTTGGCCAGATTAGCCCGCACAACCAGTGCACGCCGTCCCATCGCCTCAATTTGTCCGGCAACCTCTCTCGCCGGGGCCTCATTACGATGATAGTTCACCACCACGTGGGCACCTTCTCTGGCAAAGTGCAGGGCAATCGCTCGCCCAATCCCCCGTCCCGAACCGGTCACGAGGACAATTTTCTGGTCAAAGTTCATTCGAAAGTTCCTCCCCATCGTGAAAGATCAATGGCTTCAGCAATTCATGGTTAAAATAAGCCAGTTTCTCTGGCCCCAGCCGTAAAACCTCTTCCTCAGCACGTAAAAAATCAGAGCGAAGCTGTCCCAGGTCAATCCCCCGACAGGTATCTGGAAACGGATCCAACCATTGACGACAGCGTCAAAACATCTTCACTGCGCCGCGATAGTTCAGACGCTGAATGTGATAATATGCCAGCCCAACCTGCAGAATTCCCCGGTACACATCTCGTATTGCCCCGCGTTCTTCACGCCATGCGGTTTCAAGCGCTTCATGTGCGCCAAAGTAATCTCTGGCGTTAAACAACGCGATCCCGCGCAAGGCAAGGGGATGTAAAGCGCCCTGACAGGCCCGTTCTATTTGCTGGGGTGACCAGTTCACCGGCTCAGGCGTCACCAGACTCATGCAGGTTGATCCACACGATAAATTGTCCCGCTTCCACTGATCGCCTGCGAAATTCGGGGGTCTCCGCGATATCCCACCCGGCCATTCCCGCTCACAGATACATCCAGCGTATCTATGGCCGTCACCATGAACTTCCCGCTGCCCGACACACTGATCTTCACGTGGTTGGCATCGAGTTGCATGGCATCCACTTCAGCCGATCCGCTGGTGCGGATTTCCAGCCGATCCGCCCGCCCCTTAAGAACAAAGTGCCCGGAACCAGAAGCATTGATCACTATGTTTTCACTGACCAGCTCGTCCACTCTCAGGTGCGTGGAACCGGATACATTGATCTGGAAGTGATTTGCTTCCAGGCTTCCGATATGCACATTCCCTGACCCACTTGTAGAAAGCTTCAACTCACCAGAAATAAGCTCGGCCATTTCCACCTCTGCCGAGCCAGACACATCCAATCGGTGAAGGTTTTTAAGCCAGACTTCATAATTCGCCGGACGCGGCAGGAATAAAAAATCATACCAGGTATACAACCGGATCTGCAGTTGCCTGTTTTCGACATCCACTTTGATATGCTCAAGCGCAGAGGGTTCTCCCTGCACGCTCAAGCCTTCTTCCTCACCCTGATAGATTTTCATGCGCCCAAGAGCGCGAAAGGATATTGAATCAAAATTCTGCACCTGAAAAGTGCGCACCTGAACATCGGCCATCTCGCCTCCCGGACAGAACCGGAACGAAGGTTCTTCAGGAAGATTATAATATACATGGCACGGAACATCCGACTCGCCAGAGAGGCTTTTTACTCAATGCAAACTATTCCGGATGACGAAATTCTTCCCCTCAGTCTGAAAACCAATTTCTGGACATGGTCAGCCCAGGCGCATGTTTCCCCCATTCCGGTCACCCGTGCAAAGGGAGTGTACTTCTGGGACATCCATGGTAAGCGATATCTCGATTTCAACTCCACGGTCATGTGTGTAAACATTGGGCACGGAGACGAACGAGTCATCGAAGCCATGGTGCAACAGGCACGAGAACTCCCCTTTGCCGGGCCAGGCATGGCTACCCGCCCTCGTGCCCTCCTCGGAAAACTGCTCCAGCAGGTTGTGCCTGCGGGACTCACCCGCTTTCTCTATACCCTTGGAGGAGCAGACGCCAACGAAAATGCCATTAAACTGGCGCGCGCTTTTACCGGACGGCATAAAATTCTCGCGCGTTATCGCTCTTATCATGGCGCCACCTATGGGGCACTGGCCGCCACCGGCGACCCCCGGCGAACCGCATGGGAACCAACCACCATGCCGGGAGTGGTGCACTTCCTCGACCCTTACCGTTCCCGATCAGTGTTTCACCGCAACCGCCCCGACCTCACCGAAGAACAATTTACTGCCGATTACCTTGCCCACCTTGAGGAAATCATTCAATTTGAACGTCCTGAAACCATCGCCGCCATTTTACTGGAGACAGTTACCGGCACCAACGGAATCATCATCCCCCCGGCAGGGTATCTACAGGGAGTGCGGCAGCTCTGCGACCGCTACGGCATTTTACTCATCTGCGATGAGGTGATGAGCGGGTTCGGGCGCACAGGCCGCTGGTTCGCTGTAGACCACTGGGATGTCAAGCCCGACTTAATGACCATGGCCAAAGGATTAACCAGCGGGTACGCCCCCCTGGGGGCCGTAGCTATGCGTGAGGAGATCGCTTCAGCCTTTAATGAGCGTGAATTCGTCGGTGGTTTAACCTACAACGGTCACCCGATTTCCCTGGCGGCGGCAGCCGCGGTCATTCAGGTAATGCAGGAAGATCACCTGGTGGAGAAAGCCGCAGAAACCGGAAGGTTGATGACGAATCTTCTGCATGGTTTGATGGAACGCCATCCTTCGGTGGGTGAAGTACGCTCCATTGGCCTGTTCGGGGTGATCGAGCTGGTGCGTAACCGAAAAACGAAAGAGCCGATGGCCCCCTTTAATGGCACCAGCCCTGAAATGATCGCCCTTCGCAAGTATTTACTGGATCGTGGTTTGTTTCTCTATACCCACTGGCACACTCTCTTGATCATCCCACCGTTAATCATCACCCCTGAACAACTTGCTGAGGGCTTTCGGCTGATCGACGAAGCCCTGACCCTCACCGATAGCGCTGTCACGACCCACGAATCCATGTAACCTATTGAGAACAAAATCGTCTAATACACTGAGTATTTACAGTCAATCACGCTCAAAGAGAAAACTTTGATCAATCCTTCGTACTGAGGAGCAGAAAGTATGGAATTGAACCTGGGCGGTTCTTTAAGCAGAAAACAGGAACAGAACAACTCGGTGTATAAAGTGGTGATTATCGGCTCTGGCCCGGCAGGTTGGTCGGCGGCTCTCTATGCCGCTCGAGCAGAAACCAACCCCCTGGTACTGACCGGCCTTGAACTCGGCGGGCAGGCCGCTCTGACACACACCATTGAGAATTACCCCGGGTTTCCCGACGGAGTAGGCGGTGCTCAACTTGGAGAGCTTTTCCAGAAACAGGCTGAACGCTTTGGCGCACAGGTAGAATTTGACCGCGCCAGCGCAGTGGATTTAAGCAAACGTCCCTTTGTCATTCAGACGGATGGTGGCAAGCAAATCCAGGCTCAAACCCTCATCATCGCCACCGGTGCCAGCCCTAACCACCTTCAGGTTCCCGGTGAAGTGGAACTGACCGGACGCGGAGTTTCGTATTGCGCCACCTGTGATGGCTGGTTTTTTAAGGATAAACGGGTGGTTGTCGTCGGTGGAGGCGATTCCGCCCTGGAAGAAGGTCTTTTCCTGACCCGTTATGCGACTTCCGTTACCGTGATTCATCGCCGCAATCAATTACGTGCCGGGGCGATTCTCCAGTCTCGCGCCTTCGCCAACGAGAAAATGCACTTTATCTGGGACACCGTAGTAACTGAGATCGTCGGGAAGGACGCTGTTGAGGCAGTGCGCCTGAAGAATCTGAAATCGGGTGAGGAATCTCTGTTCCCCACCGAGGGTGTGTTCATTTTCATTGGGCACACCCCCAACACTCAAATTTTCCAGGGCCAGCTCGAAATTGACGAAAACGGCTACATTGTCGTCGACAAGCGTATGCGCACCAGTGTTCCCGGTGTTTTCGCCGCTGGAGAGGCCGCCGACTCACTCTATCGCCAGGTAGTCACCTCTGCGGGAATGGGCGCAGCCGCTGCCATGCAGGCAATAAAATTCCTGGAAGAGCATGAAGCATAATTCCACAAAGCCCCCGCTCGAACGCGGGGGCTTTGTTTTTTTAGAATCTTTTCGTTGCAGAGCTTTTCAGGCTCAGGCATCAGGGAGCAGGTTGGCCGGGTGCACCGCTCCATCCGAATACCCGTTCAGCGCTCACCGCCCCGGCTGGCTCCCAAACCGCCTTTCCGGTGGACTGATCCGTTCCAGTCTGCCGGACAGGTAAAACCGACCAGCGGAAGATGTGCAGAGTGCCATCGGTGGGACGAAGTGAAACAGGCACAATGAATTTCGTGTCGGTGACATATTCTACAAACTTACCCCGGTTGCTATCGGTGGCGTCAATAATCGTGACCGCATACGCTTCATTCTGCCGCAATTCCCCAACCGAGGCCCATTGCAGTGTGATGACGTCATTTGCCGAACCAAAATAGGCCCCATCTGCCGGTAAGAGCAGGTTAGGGGCAGTGTAAGGCGGAATAGGGGTTGGTGTGGGTGTATCTTTGGGGCCGCGTTCACACAGAGGGATGATTAATTTCTGGCCTGCAAAGATGACGTCGCTGGTTAAGCCATTATAGTTCTTGATCGATTGAACACTCACCCCATAATTCAACGCAATCCCACTTAACGAGTCGGTGTCTTTAACAATGACGTCCAGTTTTTCACAGCTGGCTTCGGCCTGCTCGGTCGGGTTCAAGGTATTGGTAGGCTGGGGGGAGGGGGTAGGCGTGGGTTGTGGAATATACAACGTCTGCCCAACGACCAGAGTATCACAGGCAGCAGGGAGCTTGTTCATCAACACAATGCTTTGCACCGATACATTGAAAGCATACGCAATTGAAATACACGTATCATTGGGAGCCACCTTATATTCCAGCGTTGGCAGGGGCGTCCAGGTTGGCTCCAGGGTAGGGGTCGGTGTATCGGTTGGCGTCGGTGTAATCGTCAGAGTCAGAGTTGGGGTGAACGTTGGCACAACCGAAGCCTGCTGTTCGGGCCGGTTGGCATTGTAGACGAAATACACTGCCCCGGCGCCGATGGCCATCAACAGGATCATCAACCCGAGGACCAGCGGCAGGCTAAGTGTCACCTCTGGCAGGCGCGAAGGCTGCACTGCTTTGGCCGCTACGGTTGGGGTCGAAAAAGTGCTCCCGCAAACCGTGCAGCGCGTCGCCGAGGCATTCAAGCGCGTCCCACAGGTGGGACAAATTTTCGTAGGGTTTGATTCCGTACTCATAGATTCCTTAACCGAATTTCCGGGGCTTTCCCCGGTGGAGGGATTATACCATGAAGAGATGAGGCCTTCATCCAGCCTCTGAAGCCCGACACAGGCGAATTCTCAAAGGAAGAGGGAGAAGGAATATATCCAGGGAGCGAGCGTGGGATATTGACAGAGTCAACTTGAAGGTGTTATCCTGCAAACGCATGGATGCCCATAGTCTATATTTACACATCCCTTTTTGCCAGAAACGTTGCGCATATTGCGATTTTAACACGTTTGCTGGCCTGGAAAACACAATTCCGGCATACGTCAACGCCCTGTGCCGTGAGATGCGTCTGGTAGCCGCCAGCCTGCCTTACCGGTTGCCCGTTCATACTCTGTTTTTTGGAGGCGGTACCCCCAGCCTGTTGAGTGTGGAACAGGTGGCCACCATCCTTGAGACAGCCGCCACGGTTTTTGACGTGTCTCCCCGCGCCGAGATCACCCTTGAGGCCAACCCTGGAACCGTCACCCGAGAGACGTTGCGCGGTCTGCGCCGCCTTGGCGTCAACCGGCTCAGTTTTGGTGTTCAATCAGCCCATCCTGAAGAATTGGCCATCCTGACCCGCCTGCATGATTATTCGGATGTCATTCGCTCGGTGCAATGGGCCCGGGAAGCAGGTTTTGAAAACCTGAACCTTGACCTGATGTTTGGCCTTCCCGGCCAGACCCTGGAACGATGGCAACGCACCCTGGAGCTGGTTCTTGGACTGCGCCCTGAACATCTTTCTCTGTATTGCCTGACGATTGAGAAAGGCACCCCGTTCTTCCGCTGGAGTGCACGGGGATTGCTGGAAATACCCGATGATGACCTGGCGGCAGACATGTACGAACATGCCATGGATCGCCTGGGAGAGGCCGGGTTTATCCAGTATGAAATCTCTAACTGGGCAAGGCCTTCTGGCGAAGGAACATGGTATTCCTGTCGTCATAATCTTCAATACTGGCGGGGGTTGCCGTACCTGGGCATGGGAGCCGGCGCCCATGGTTATGCGGGTGGCTTTCGTACAGCCAATGTCAAACCGGTACCGCATTATATTCAACGTTGCCAGCTCGGAGAAAGCCAGCCTTTTCCGCGCAGTCCAGCCAACGATGAATTTCATCCTGTGAGCGTGCAGGATGAGATGGCAGAGATGATGATGGTGGGGCTGCGATTGACAGAAGAAGGGATCTCAGAAGAGGTTTTTCAACACCGGTTCGGCAAGAATTTGCGGGAAGTTTACAGAAACATTCTCCCCGCTCTCGAACAACAGGGATTGATCGAGTGGGCAGGCCAGAATCACGATCATCTCCGCCTCACCCGACGGGGTCGCTTGCTGGGCAACCGGGTGTTTTCGGCCTTTCTTTGAAAAGCATCAACTCACCACGACCAGCGTTCCATAACCCCGCTGTTCCCAGACATCTGGATCACACACAGGGGTAGTCCAGCGGAAAATCCACTTGGCAATTTCGGTTGGAACATTGACACAACCACGGCTCATGGGTGTGCCGAAGTTTCGATGCCAGTAAGTGCCGTGAATGGCAACGCCGGTCTCGACAAAAAAGGTCGTCCACGGAACACCAACCAGCTCGTAAGCCTCAATATCGGCGGTCACCTGGCCGTTTCCCATGTGCTTGGAAGCCATTTTTGAAAATACATGGAATTCCCCGGTAGGCGTATCGGTGGGAATGAGATTGGGATCTTTTCGCCACGAGGGCACCCCTGTAGAAACGCGTGTCCGCAGCACTTCCTGGGTGTCCTCATAGGCCACCAGTTCCTGGCGGGCAATGGAAATTTCAATGCGCTTCTTCCACGGTTCTACCTGGGGTGAGATGGGAGCAAACTCTTCCGGTGGAATCAAGCGTAGATGTGCGGCAGGTACGTTATAGGTAAACTCCAGCAGTTCATCATGCAACCGGTACCAGGGTTCTCCATCAGGACCTTCATCGATGGCCACCACCCAGTGCGTTGACTCATAATACAAGCGGTACACCGGCTCCCACTTTTTCATCCAGGGTAGATAACGGAGGGACTGGGTGTATGGCACAGTAACTTCGGCGAGTTGACCCCGCTCCGGGATGGAATTTGCCACCGGATTAAGGCGATATTGCACCTTCTGAATCCGCCCGCTGTGGAGGTACCCTCGCCACACCCTGAACCAGATCGGGTTGTACCCCGGGCCATCCGGGGATTCTTCTTCGCCATAAACATTGACCAGATCATCCCGACGTCGCTGGTACAGAATCGTGGATTGATCATTCGGCTTGCTATACACACTCACCGAGTGCGTTGCCACCCGAATTACATCTCCGCCCAGCCAGTCAGCCTCAGATTGCAGGAATGGATTTAAAAGCATAGCCCCTGCTCCCAGCACCGAGGCCCTTAAAAAATCCCGGCGAGATAAAGATGCCTTCATGGGTCAAATTATACCAGACCCGCCACCACGCCCTTTCTTGTCATACCGGCTCGCACATAAAAATCCCCATTCGCCAGAGGGAACTTTCAACGGCGCGATACGTCTTCTGATTAGCGCATTCGAAATGCTTGATTTTATCCATCGAGAATGTACAATGAAAAGACCACAACTTTTGTTTCGCTTTAGAAGGGGACACACAGACATGCATAAACTACTGGCTTTCATTCTTGTTATCGCCCTGGCTTTCGGCTTTGTTCCCGTAGCCCGGGCAGCAACATCGACCCTGGTCATTCCTACGATTGATATCGTGAGTGTTGTTGTCGATTCCACGGTTACCGTGAAGACGAACAACTTCCCGGCTCATGATAGTTTCGATGTGACGATGAATGTCATCGGCACCAAAGGGGTTGGCGGAATTAAAGTCGCCACAGTGGATTCAGGAAGCGGAGGGTCTTTAACCTTCACCTTCACGATTCCCGATAGCCTCAAAGGCCTCGCCCAGATTGCCATTCGCCTGCAAAGCCCCACTTCCGGCTATTACGCCTATAACTGGTTTACCAACAAAACCGGGGGGAGCACCGGCGGCCCCGTTACTCCCAGCCTGCCTGGCGGAGTCATCCCGACTTTTTCAATCACCTCGGTTGAAAAAGACAGCAAAGTGACGATCACCACTGCCAACTTTCCCAAGGATGACACCTTCGAGGTGCTCATGAATACATACGGCACTCGCGGGGTCGGTGGTACCAAGGTGGACACCGTTTCCAGCGGAAGCGGCGGCACCCTCACCTTCACCTTCAACATCCCGACCGGGTTGAAGGGCCTCGACCGCATCGCTATTCGCTTACAGAGCCCCACCTCAGGTTATTACGCCTATAACTGGTTCTGGAACACTCCAGCCAGCGCGGGCATCCCGGGCACACCCTTACCTGCAGGTGTGGTTCCCACCTTTTCGATCAGCGCCGTGGTAAAGGACTCTACGGTTACCATCAAAACTGCCAACTTCCCGGCTGGAGATCACTTTGACGTATACATGAATACCTATGGCACCAAAGGGATCGGAGGTAACAAAGTTGCAACCATCGATTCGGGATCGGGCGGCACCCTCACCTTTACCTTCAACATTCCAGATGGATTAAAGGGCCTCGACCGGATCGCCATTCGTACTCAGAGCCCAACTTCAGGATACTACAGCTACAACTGGTTCTGGAACAATACCTACCCTTGAGTTTTCAGGGAAATATGGGATGGTTATGGGGCGGCGCTTTACGCGCCGCCTTTTCTTTAAAAACTTCCTGAGTATATAAAAACCCCAAAAAACCTTTTCCACTTGACAAGCAAATCGAACTGCGTATAATTAATTTGATTATCATCAAATTAATATAAAGGATATCAAAATGGAAACAGAAATGAACCTCCCCATTGAAGAACTGCTGGCCTTCTTTAAGGCCCTTTCTGATGCCAACCGGCTCAAAATCATTGGCCTGCTGGCCACCGGTCCTCACACCGTGGAGCAACTTGCCGCCAGTTTAAACCTGGGTGCCTCAACCGTATCCCATCATCTTTCTCGCCTGAGCGAGGCCGGTCTGGTGAGTGCGCGGGCTGAAGGCTACTATTCGGTGTACAGTTTACAAACCGATCAGCTGGAACAAATGTCTCGCCGGCTCTTGAAACGTGAAAATCTTGCTCGCCTGGCTCAAAACACCGACCTGGAAGCCTATGATCGGAAAGTCCTGCACGATTTTCTAACCCCGGATGGACGCTTCAAAACCATTCCCGCTCAGGAAAAGAAATTGCTGGTTCTTTTACGGCACATCCATCAGGCGCTTGAAGATAACCGGCAATACACCGAGAAAGAGATCAACGAGTTCCTCAAGCGATACCATGATGACTTCGCATCACTGCGAAGATACATGATTGATCACAAACTGATGGCACGCGAGAATGGCCTCTACTGGAAAATCTAACCCCAACGACAGGCGGCGATGAGCCGCCTGTTTCGTTTATAATCGGAGGGTATTCTACTTTTGGAGCGCATTCATGTTCTCACAACGCCTGCAAAAGCTTTACGCCGCACTGCAAGATGCCAGCCTGGACGCCATCGTGCTCAATCCCTCACCCACTCAGCGCTATCTTACGGGGCTCTCCTTCCACCTGATGGAAAGACCAACCGTGCTGATTCTTACTCCCGGGCACCAGCCTGTCTTCATCCTGGCCAATCTTGAAACCTCCCGCCTCTCCCAGGCCCCCTTCCCGATCCAGGCCATTTCGTATGGAGATAACCCGGCCACCTGGCCCGAAGCATTTTCCCGGGCAGCTGCCCTCCTGGGAAAATCCATCCAGAAGATCGGTGTCGAACCAAACTGGCTTCGGTTTCTGGAACTTAAATACCTCGAATCGGCCTTCCCCCAGACCCAGTGGATCAACGCTGAGGGGGTCGTTTCAGCTCTTCGTATGCAAAAGGATGAACAGGAGATTGCGCTCATGCGTCGGGCAGTCGAGATTGCCCAAAAAGCGCTCATTGCCACTCTGCCTGTCATCCGCCCCGGTATCACCGAAAACCAGATCGCCGCTGAACTGGTGAACCAGATTCTCCGCCACGGCGCAGACACGCATCTGCCCTTTGCCCCCATCGTGGCTGCCGGGCCCAACAGCGCCAACCCGCATGCCACTCCAACCGACCGCCCCATCCAGCAGGGAGATCTGCTCGTCGTGGACTGGGGCGCCACCTGTGAGGGTTATTTTTCAGACCTCACCCGCACCTTCGCCATCGGCAAAGTAGAAGACGAATTGAGCCAGATCGCCCACATTGTCCAGCAGGCTAACCAGGCTGGCCGAGCGGCAGGCAGGCCCGGCATCCCCGCCGGGCAGGTTGACCGGCAAACCCGGAAAATCATCACCGACGCCGGGTATGGTGCGTACTTCACTCACCGCACGGGTCATGGGCTGGGACTGGAAGACCACGAGCCCCCCTACATCTTCTCGGAAAATGACCTTTTGCTCACCGCAGGCATGACCTACACCATCGAGCCGGGCATTTATCTGCCCGGGCGGGGCGGTGTCCGCATTGAAGATGATGTCGTCATCACCGCGGATGGATGTGAATCTCTCAGCGATCTACCCAGGGAGTTGATACAGCTTTGATCCCCCGCGACCTGCTCCTCGTAGCCTTTTCATTGTTGATCTGGGGTGTAGGTGAAGGCATGTTCACCTATTTTCAGCCTATTTACCTCCAGCAGTGGGGCGCCAACCCGGTAACCATCGGCCTGATCCTCGGAGCCATGGGGATTTCCATGACCGTTGCCCAGGCTCCTGCTGGTTACCTTTCTGACCGAGTTGGCCCCCGTCCGGTCATGTGGGCGTCATGGGTTTTTGCCCTCGCCGCCACCATCCTGATGGCCGCAGCCACCTCCCTTTCAATGTTCGTCATCGGCCTTCTGTGCTACGGACTGACCTCCTTTGTCATTGCGCCAATGAACGCTTATCTGATCCGTGTCCGAGGAAACTGGAGCGTTGAGCGCGCCCTCACCCTCCCTTCTGCTCTTTTTAACCTGGGAATGGTGATCGGGCCGATTTTGGGAGGGTTCATTGCCGAAGGGTCTGGCATCAGGCGCATTTATTTCTTTTCCGCCATCCTCTTTCTCATTTCCACCGTGATGATCTTCTTCATTCGCCAGGCCCCGGCTGATGAACATCATGAAACCGCCGCCCTGCGGCCCAATTTGCTCTGTAATTCGCGTTACCTGGGCCTGCTCGGCCTGATCATGCTCACTACTTTTTCTCTCTACCTGCCCCAGCCACTGACCCCCAACTTCCTCCAAAATGAAGTCGGTCTGCCGTTGCATGCCATTGGTCAACTTGGGGCTATCGGGAGCCTGGGAAACGCCCTCATCGGCCTTGGTTTAGGACATCTTTCTGCCCCCATAGGGTTTCTCACCGGCACCGCTCTGATGGGTGTCTTTTCTTTCCTGATGTGGCAGGGGCAGTCGGTAACCGCATTCGCCATTGGATATTTCTTTGTCGGTGGATTCCGCCTCACCCGGGCCATGGGGCTGGCTTATGCCCGCTATTTCATCCGCTCTACCGAAACCGGCCTGGCTTTTGGCTTGATCGAAACAGCCAATGGCATGGCGGTGATCCTTGCTCCCATACTTGCCGGCAGGCTTTACGAAGCTGACCCCCGTTCGGTTTACCTCGCCAGCCTTATCCTGATCCTCGTCCTGATCGGGATCAATAGCGCCATCAGAGTTCGCCGCGCCTCCCAGCCTGCCTTTCCTTCCAACCGTGTCTGAGAGGGAACCCATGCCTGTGGAAATCCTCACCTTTGTCCTCGGCCCACTGGAAACCAACACCTACCTTCTTGTCGATTCGTCCTCCGGCCAGGTAGTGGTGGTTGACCCGACCTTCGAAGTTGAGACGGTCATCGAGGAGATCCATCGCCGCGGCTGGTCGCTGGCGGGAATCTGGATCACCCATGCACATTTTGATCACATTGCCGGTGTTGCCACTTTGCAGTCGGCTTTTTCATCACCGGTCAGCCTCGCCCTGCACCCCGCCGATCACCCCCTGTGGAAAGCCGGTGGTGGAAGCCAGTGGTTTGGCCTTCCCATGCCGCCACTTCCCGACCCCGACCAGTGGCTTGAACACGGGCAAATCCTCACCCTCGGTGAAACCCGATGGGAAGTTCGCCATACTCCAGGTCACAGTGCGGGGCATGTCATTTTCTATGCTCCGCATCCCGGGGTAGCGCTCTGCGGCGATCTTATTTTCCGCCGGGGGGTTGGGCGCACCGATCTGCCCGGCGCAAACAGCGCTCAGCTCATCCAGAGCATCCGCCAGCACATCTTCTCACTCCCTTTGCATACCCGCCTGCTCTGTGGCCATGGCCCGGAAACCACCGTTCAGGAAGAACGGACAGAAAATCCTTTTGTTTCACCAATAAGAAACGGTCGGCACTGAAGCCGACCGTGTTCCTCTTATTTGGAGTAAGATTACTTGGCGTAATCTACAGCGCGTGTCTCCCGAATGACCGTCACCTTGATTTGCCCCGGATATTGCATGGTTTCTTCTACCTTCTTGGCAATATCCCGCGCCATCCGCATCGCCGCCAGGTCATCCACATCTTCCGGCCTGACGATAATGCGCACCTCGCGCCCGGCCTGAATGGCATAGCTCTGGCTGACGCCCTTGAAACTGTTGGCAATATCTTCCAGCGCTCGTAACCGTTTGATATATTGCTCCAGGTCTTCACGCCGCGCCCCCGGCCGTGCTCCCGAGATCGCATCTGCGGCCTCAACAATCACCGCCTCAACCGATTCCTGTTCCACTTCGTGATGATGGGATGCAATACAGTTCACCACCCGCGGGTTGACGCCATGACGTCGGGCAAATTCCGCGCCGATGCTGGCATGGGTTCCTTCCGTGTTGTGATCCATGGCTTTCCCCAGATCGTGAAGAAGCCCGCCTGCCTTGCATACTTCCACATCGGCATTGAGTTCTGAAGCAATGACCGCCGCCAGCCTGGATACCTCAACCGCGTGGGCAAGCTGGTTTTGCCCGTAGGATGTGCGGTATCGCAGGCGCCCCAGCATCTTAAGCACTTCAGGATGCAATCCGGCTACGTTGGCATCAAAGGCGGCCTGCTGGCCTGCCTCTTCAATATCTTTTTCCACCTGACGCTGTTCGTCAGCCAGCACCTTTTCGATATGGGCCGGGTGAATCCGTCCGTCCAGAATGAGGCGCTCGAGGGCTCGCCGTGCCACTTCTCGCCGCACCGGATCGAAACAAGAAATAGTCACTGCTTCAGGGGTATCATCCACAATCACATCCACCCCGGCCACCTGTTCAAACGCGCGAATGTTACGTCCGTTTCGCCCAACGATTCGTCCCTTCATTTCCTCGTTTGGCAGGGGCACCACTGAGGTGGTCACCTCGGCGACATGTTCAGAGGCCACCCTTTGAATAGCATCGGCAATGATCTCGCGGGCGCGTTTTTCGCCCTCCAGGCGCGCCTCGGCTTCTATTTGCCGGATGATGCGCGCCATATCGGCCCGGGCTTCTTTTTCTGCCTGTTGTAAAACAATCGTACGGGCTTCTTCCGTGCTCATCTGGGCAATGCGCTGGAGTTCTTCCATTTCTTTCTCATACAGCTTTTCGACTTCATTGGCGCGTTTATCGATGGCGCTTTGCCGCTTGTTAATCAATTGCTCGCGCTGTTCCAGCCGCTCTATTCGAAAGTCCAGATCAGCTCGCCGTTTGGTCAGCCGTTCTTCCTCCCGGGCCAGTTCCTGTCTGCGCTTTCCCAGTTCCTGCTCGGCCTCCTGCAGGATTTTATAAGCCTTATCTCTGGCATCCAGTTCAATAGATTTGGCCTTCTCAATGGCAAGCTGGACTACATTATCGGCCTTTTTATCCTGTTCTTCCTGGTGTTTTACATAGCGTGCATTGAGCGATCTGGTCACAAAAAAGATGATGACCGCTCCGATGATCAGCTCAATCAACAAGAAGAGGATCAGTGTAATTGTTCCATTGGGTCCCATAGGTTCTTATTACCTCACCTTATATTAAGATGAGCCGCTTTCTTCAAGGTGTTCACTCCACACCTGCCTGACGGTTTCCAGGGCTACGTCGTAAGAAAAGCCCTTTCGTGCCAGGAACCCCGCCAGACGTTTGCGAAAAGATTCTCGATCCAGATGATAAAGCTTCCTGGCGGCTCGCCTGGCAGCCTCGTAAGCCAGGGTGCTTTCATCCGGTAAGTCTTGAAGAGCCTGCTCGATCGCTTCTTCTGCCACCCCTTTTTGACGCAATTCAACAGCTACCAGCCTTCGGCTGCGTGGATGAAGTTCAGCGCGGTTCTCAGCCCATTGATGGGCAAACTGATGATCACCCAGCAAGCCAGCCTGCTTCAGACGATCGATCACCCGTGCACAATCTTCTCCAGAATAACCCCGAGAAAGAAGCCCTTTTTCGATCTCGGCTTCCGCCCGCGGTCGAATATTGATCAACCGCAACGCTGTCTGATAGGCCTTTTCCAGAGTGTCCTGCTCGCGAAGCTGGTTGATTTTTTCTACCGTCAGCACCTGACCGACAGACAACCACGCTGCCACAATTCGCGCCAGACTAAAAGCATACTCCCCGTCCAGATACACATTGATCCGTTCCGGGTTTCTTTTCTGAGCTTTTAATCCAGTGACCTTGTGTATGCCATCCATATCTCATCCAGAACGCAAGCAGCCGCTGAACTGCACTGCAGGCAGCGGCTGCTCTGGCATTTCACAGGTACGTGTCGGCCCTTCCGCTAAAAGCGGCATCAAACCGAACAAATCAAGAGAAGAAGGTAATCCCTCCTGGAGGATACCCGGACGTTCCTCTCCCTCTTTCTGAAAGAAAGGTCCGAAAAGGTCATACCAGCATCGCTAGAAACGATGAACCAGGACAGAATCCGATCCACAACTCCGATCCTTTTCTACTCTCTGACCTTCCTCTTCAACAAAGACCATCAAACATGCCCGGCGGTGAGCATCCCCTTCCTGCTCCCCCGAAAGCCTGGTTCCACGTGCCAATTGTTATCCAAAGTTCACCGCTACCTGCTGACTTCTTTACTTAAGCAGCAGTAAAAACGATTTTACCGTTTGTTGCTCCAATTATACCTGAAATTTTAACAGTTGCGTATATAAAAACAAACCCCGGATTGGGCTCCTCGGAAACTCAGGAATGTATTAAAATCAATCTATGAAAGATTGGAAAAGCACAGAGTCCACACAAAAGCACCATCGCCAGGTACTCACCCAAATCTTGCTTCCTCTCTGGTTGAGTATTCTGGTAGGAGTGGGTCTTGCAGTGCTTGCTGTAATTGGAACCGTCCACCAGAGCAGTGAGGTTAATCGGTGGGGAAATATTTCCGCCATTTTCGTAATCCTTCCTAACCTGATTACCAGCCTGTTCACTCTGGTTATTCTATTCCTTATCGTTCGAGGGGTATCCATCTTTCACCAAAAACTTGCCGGCTGGTTGATTCGCCTCCAGGGGATCTTCCATCAGCTTCGCCTGCTGGCACGGTCTCTGGCTGACCGTGTCGTTGCACCTGTTTTCTTCGTCCATCAAATGAATGCCAGAGTTCAATACCTCAGGAAAAAGTTCATACTAAGGGGATGAGGCCTCTCATGGATAATAACTGGAAAACCAAAACGTTACTCATCGGCGGCGTGATAGGCGCGGTGATTGGTGTCATTGGTGCCCTCGTTCTGGTACAACAGGCAGATAAGGCTCAATCTCGACCAAAACTGACCGCCGGAGATGGCGTCAAGGTCGGGCTTGGGGTTCTGGCGGTGCTCAAGCTCCTTGCTGAGCTGGGCGCGCGTTAGATATTTTCTTCCGTCCTTGGATGAGGTTTCCATGGCATGGTTGGAAACCTCTTTTTTTAGAATTCACAGGGTTTCTCAACCTATGGACGAATTTCCTTCCCACATTCGCTACCTGGTCATCGGTCGGTTAACCCGCCGTTTCATGATCCTTCCGGAAGACAGGGTTCTGGAAGACATTCCCGGCGGAAGCATGCTGTATACTGCGGCAGGGATTAGCGTCTGGGATACGGGCGTGGGGCTGGTCGGCAGGGTTGGATGCGACTACCCTGATGAGTGGATAAAAAAATGCCATCAATACCAGCTCGATACCCGTGGAATTCGGCGGCTTGAAGAACCTGTGGACCTGCGTGAGTTTATCGTGTATCCCGATCTGGAAACCCGGCTGGAAGACCAGCCAGTGGCTCATTACGCTCGCCTCCAACGGCCTTTTCCACCGGCCTTGCTGGGATACACTCCCCCCAATCGCACTCTGGATGACCGTATCCGCCCAAGATGGTATACGATCCGCCCCAACGACTTTCCAGACGATTACTTTGATGCCACTGCCGCTCACATAGCTCCCCTGGATTACCTGAGCCACACCCTGGTTCCCCCCCTCTTGCGGCAAAAGCATATCCACACCATCACTCTGGAGACAGGCAATGGGTATACCGACCCTGCTTTCTGGGATGATCTCCCGGTTTTACTTCACGGTTTAACGGCTTTCCTCATCACCGAAGATGCCTTGAGAAACCTTGCTCGTGATCAGGTCAAAGATTTATGGGAGCTGGCAGAAATGCTCGCTTCATGGGGATGTGAAATGATCGTCATAAAACGTCCCGGTGGTAACCAGCTGGTTTATGAACATTCATCTCACGGCCGCTGGATCATCCCGCCCTATCCCTCTCGAATACGTTGTCCTGATGGCGCCGGTGATGCCTTCAACGGCGGTTTTCTGGCCGGTTTTCGTACCACCTATGATCCTGTACAGGCCGCGCTCCAGGGTAATATTTCTGCCTCAGTGGTTATGGAAAGCCCTGATCCTTTCTATGCTTTCGGAGTGCTTCCAGGGCTTCCTCAAGCCCGCATGGAATCCCTCCGAGATATGGTTCGCCGCGCATGATTTTGATCGACTCCCGGCAAACACAGCAGGTGGTTGAAACTGCCTGCCTCATTCAGCAAATCCCCGCCCCAACCTTTCATGAGGAACAGCGGGCAGCTTACGTCCTGGAACAATTTCAACAGCAAAACCTCACCAACCCCCACCTGGATGCAGTGGGGAATGTTCTGGCCTGCCTGAAAGGCCAGCCCGGCGCTTCTCCACTGATCATCAGCGCCCATCTGGATTCCGTTTTTCCCCCCGGTTATCCTCTCCCCCTTCAACGTCAGGAGGATCAAATCATCGGGCCGGGAATTGGAGACAACGCATTAGGGCTGGCAGCCCTTCTCCACCTTCCCCATCTCCTTCGACAAACCGGCATTTTCCCTGAAGGAGATCTCTGGCTGGCCGCCACGGTCGGCGAAGAAGGGTTGGGGAATCTTTCCGGAATGCGTCACCTCGTTGAGCAATTTACAGATCGCCCTCTCGCCTATCTTTCACTGGAAGGAATGGGGCTTGGAAATATAATTCACCGCGGATTGGGAGTAGACCGGTACCGCTTCACGGTGAAAACCGCTGGCGGCCATTCCTGGTCTGATTATGGTGCTCCTTCAGCTATTCATGAACTGGTAAACCTGGCAAATCGTTTGTTAAAGTTACGCCTCACCCGCCGGCCACGCTCCACCTTAAACATTGGCATCCTTCAAGGGGGCACTTCCATCAATGCCATTGCTGCCAGTGCAACCATGGAAGTTGATTTTCGCTCTGAGAGCGCGGTTGCATTGGAGGAGCTTGTGACACAGGCGCTCCGTTCCGCGAAAAGTCTGGAACGCCCCGGAGTTTCCATCGAAACCACCCGAATTGGTTGGAGACCTGCCGGATCCATCCCGGCGAGTCATCCACTGGTGCAGTTAGGAGTTACTATTCTGCGCTCGTTGAACCTCTCTCCTCATCTGGATATCGCCTCCACAGAAGCCAACCTTCCGCTCAGTCTGGGGCTCCCGGCGCTCACGCTGGGTTTAACCATCGGACACCACGCCCATACCCTCGATGAAACCATTCAGGTAAGCCCATTAGCCAAGGGACTCGCCGCACTCGTCCATTTTGTGGCCAGAGTCTGGAAGACTTAAATCCTTTTCAGGGAGACACTATGCATCCACAGGCTCAACGTGTTCAAACGACTCTGATTCAGGCAGGGTGTTCAGTCCTTGTCCGTGAACTGCCAGACAGCACCCGCACTGCCGAAGAAGCCGCCCGGGCCGTCGGCTGTGAAGTAGGACAAATTGTAAAATCACTCGTCTTCGTACTCGATCCCCCCGGAAAGACTGTCCTCCTTCTGGTATCTGGCGCCAACCGGGTCAATGAAAAGTCGGTCGGTGAAAAACTGGGGGGCAGGTTGAGTAAGGCTTCAGCTGCCCAGGTAGAAGCAGACACCGGTTTTGTCATCGGCGGGGTGCCTCCGCTTGGACACAAGAAACCCCTGGAAACGTACGTGGACGAAGACCTGTTGCATTACGAGATCGTTTGGGCAGCCGCGGGAACCCCCCATGCCGTCTTTCCAATCACCCCCGCTGAACTCATTCGTATTACCGGCGCCACGCCGCTCTCCATGCGATAAATCAAAAGGGGTTATCCCCGAGCACCGGATAACCCCTTCACTATCTCTTATCGGAAGACCATTCTACGTGCCTTCTTCCCAGGAATTCAGATAGTGAATCTGCTCCTCGGTGAGGTCATCAATGGTAATCCCCATGGCCGCCAGTTTTAACCTGGCAATTTCTTTGTCAATCGCCTCCGGAACAGAATACACCCGCTTTTCCAGGCTGGAATGGTTCTTAAGCATATACTCCGCGCTGAGCGCCTGATTGGCAAAAGACATATCCATTACACTGGCCGGGTGCCCTTCTGCCGAAGCCAGATTGATCAGCCTCCCCTCACCCAGCAGGAAGATCTTCCGCCCATCTTTTAAAGTATATTCTTCCACAAAGGGCCGTACCAGGCGCTTTCCGGTAGAAAGCTCCTCCAGGGCAGGGATGTTAATTTCTACGTTGAAATGACCCGAATTAGCCACAATCGCACCATCTTTCATTACTTCGAAATGATGGCGGTCAATCACGTTGATATCCCCGGTCACAGTGCAGAAAATATCTCCCACGCGAGCGGCTTCCTGCATTGGCATCACACTGAAGCCATCCATCACCGCTTCCAGCGCCTTGAGGGGGTCGACCTCGGTCACAATCACATTGGCTCCCATGCCACGCGCCCGGCTGGCCAGGCCGCGACCACACCAGCCATACCCGGCAACCACAAAATGCTTACCTGCCAGCAATACGTTGGTGGCCCGAATAATACCATCGATCGTAGATTGGCCGGTGCCATAACGGTTATCGAAGAAATGCTTGGTAAGTGCATCATTCACCGCAATGATCGGGAAGGCCAGTGCGCCGTCTGCAGCCATCGCCCGCAGGCGAATGACTCCCGTGGTGGTTTCTTCGGTACCCCCGATTACTTCTGGTAAGAGCTCACGCCGCTCCTTGTGCAACGTGCTCACCAGATCAGCCCCATCGTCCATGGTCATGTGAGGGCGATGATCCAAAGCCGCGCGGAGATGCTTGTAATAGGTGATGTTGTCCTCACCCTTAATGGCAAAGGTGGGGATTTCAAAATAATTCACCAGCGCCGCCGCGACATCGTCCTGAGTCGAAAGCGGGTTGGAGGCCGTCAGCACCACATCTGCCCCGCCTGCCTGTAAGGTTCGCATCAGGTTTGCCGTTTCGGTGGTCACATGCAGGCAGGCAGAAATGCGCACCCCTTCTAATGGGCGTTCTTTCTGAAATCTTTCGCGGATCAAACGCAACACTGGCATTTCACGCTCAGCCCACTCGATCCGCAAACGACCGCCTTCGGCCAGCTTTGGGTCCTTAATATCAAAATTTGTCATGATTCCTCCATCTCAGATTCCAACACATCCAGGCCCTGCATCAACCCTCTCCTGTACCAGGCAGGGTTGCTACCCGGGGCTCAGGCTGTTTTCTAACAATACATCTACCCGACCATCATCACCGAACTGCTGCCGATACCGGCCTACAAATTCAGCCAGGGTAAAGGAATGCTCCTGTGGGCCACGCGTTTCCAGACAATAGGCAGCCGCCAGCGATCCCATTTTTCCACAGGTCTCCCAGGGTAACCCAAGCTGCCTGCCCCGGATGAACCCCGCCCTGAAGGCATCTCCCACGCCGGTTGGGTCAAGTATTGCCCGTGGGGTGGCCGCCGGCACTTCATAACAGTGGCCTTCGGCGTAAATGGCCGCCCCTTTTGCCCCCAGGGTAACAACCAGGTAACCGACCTGCTCAATAATTTGATCAGGGGTCATTCCAGTGTGTTTCTGCACCAGCTCAAACTCGTACTCATTGACAAACAGGCTATCGGCCCCAGTTACCCCTTCACGAATATCATCAGGTGATAACCGCACTACCTGCTGGCTGGGGTCATAGAGGTAAGGGATGTTCAACGCATGGCACTCCCGCACCAGCTGGCACATCGCCCCCGGGTCATTTGGTGAAATGACCACCAGCTCAGGGCGATCCGGCAGATCGTGAAGAGAAAGCTGTGCGGCAAAGGCCATCGCCCCGGGAAAGAAACTGCAAATCTGGTTGTTGGCCCGATCCGTGTTGGCAAAAAACGAGGCAGTATATGTTCCGCGCACCTCTCGAATGTTGGAAGTATCCACCCCACGGCTTTCCAGCCAGGCCCGATACTCACCAAAGTCTTCTCCTACTGTGGCCATCACCGAAGGCCGCCCTCCTAACAGGGCCAGTGTATAGGCAATATTTGGAGCATTGCCTCCCCGCTGACGAATCATGGACTCGACCAGGAAAGATAAACTGATCGATTCCAGCCGATCGGGCAGGATATGATCCTTAAAATAACCCGGAAACGACATCAAATAATCAAACGCCACCGAACCCGTACAGAGAATCGTCACGCTTACCCGCTCCTCAATTAGGCTTCGACCCTGCTTCAAGGATCGCCTGAAAGTGCACATCAAAAGGCGGGGTAATGACCCCTCGTTCAGTAACCCACGCACTGATTAATGTATGGGGCGTCACGTCGAACGCAGGATTCCGTGCCCGCGCCCCTTTCGGAGCAACCGGCTCCCCATTGATCTGAAGGTTCAACACCTCAGCAGGATCGCGCTCTTCAATCGGGATCATTCCCCCGTGTGGGGTTTGCAGATCAATCGTAGAAAGGGGCATCACTGCGATCACCGGCACGCCGTTGGCGTGCGCGGCCAGCGAAAGCATGTACGTGCCAATTTTATTGGCTACATCACCATTGGCCGCAACCCGATCTGCCCCGAAGAAAACCTTTTGAACTTTTCCGCCCCGCAGAAAAGCCCCCGCGGCTGAGTCGCAGATAATCTCGTATGAAATACCATACTGCTCCAACTCCCAGGCTGTGAGTCTGGCTCCTTGAAGCCGGGGGCGAGTCTCATCCACCAGCACATGGATGCGTTTTCCCTGCTCGTGCGCCATGCGAATACACCCCAGCGCGGTTCCCCAGTCCACAGCGGCGAGTGCACCTGTATTACAGTGGTGAATGATCGTATCACCGTCTTCAATGAGTGCTGCTCCGTGCATGGCCATCTGGCGATTCGTTGCAACATCTTCCTCCGCCATCCGCTGAGCTTCGGCCAGCAGAGCCCGACGCAGGGCATCCATATTTTCATACGGTGCTTCAGCAACCTGATGAATCCGATCCAGCGCCCAGAAAAGGTTGACCGCCGTAGGGCGCGACGCTCGAAGAAGCTCCATGGCTTTTTTAATTTCTCTCCTGGCTTCTTCAAGGGTAGGCGGAGTAGCATACCACGCCGCAAGAACCACCCCAAAAGCGGCCGTCACCCCGATGGCTGGCGCTCCGCGTACCGTCATATTTCGAATGGCTTCCACCAGGTCTTGATAACGTGAGAAAGAGAGCACAACCAGGCTACCGGGTAACCGGCGCTGATCGATGAGCTTTACCTGAGCGTTGGCAGAATCCCAGTCGACAGTGCGCATTCATCCTTACCTGTCCTCCTGGTTACAGGAACTCAGGGATTACCGGACTGGCCAGTAAATCCCTGAAGTACTTTTCGCCAGAAGGGACCGACCCGTCTTCATCCTGAATCCTCCGGGCCAGTGGGCGCTCAAAGTTTAACATGGCTTAGCGGCTTTGTCAAAGTATTGACACAATCTTCTTCATCCGGTATAAGCCAGATATGAAACGTCGACTCGCGGCATTCTCATTCTTTCTGATCCTTCTCACCGGCGCATGCGCCGCCCCAGCCATTCTTCCATTGTGGGCGAACCCAACGCCGACCCCAACCCCAACCTTTACCCCTTCTCCAACTTCCACCCCTACCC
>NZ_DF967965.1:728558-742087 GCF_001050195.2 Anaerolinea thermolimosa | reverse complement strand
CCCACCCCCACTCCAACACCCCTGCCTGCCGCCCGCCTTCATCTGGCTGAAGACGCCCTTTTCCTGGGCGATTTTGAGCAAGCCCTCGCCCAATACCAGGAAACCTATGCCGAAGCAAAGGATGCTGAAACCCGCGTTGCTGCTGCCACCGGCATTGGCCGCGCTCTATTCAACCTGCGCAACTATCCTTCGGCTATTACCTGGTTCACAACTGCCATTGAGGAAAATGCACCGAATTCTGATCCTTCAGAAGCCTGGTACTACCTGGCTGAAGCCCAGATGATTCAACAGAATTACGCCGCAGCCGCTGAAGCCTATGCGAAGTACATGGAGCTTCGTCCTGGCCTGCTCGACGGTTATATTCAACAATGGCGCGGCGATGCTCTGCTGGCAGCCGGAAACGCCCCTGCAGCCATAGAAGCCTACCGGGCAGCTCTCGAAGCATCTCCTCCCGGTGATCCATCCTGGATTCGCATTAAGCTGGCCCGAGCGTATGCCATGGCGCAGGATTACACCTCCGCAGTCACTACCTATCTTGACGTTTATCAGACCTCCAGCGATGACAGTGCACGCGCCAACGCTAATTACCTGCTCGGTCAGCTTTATCTTGAACTCGGAGAGACCGAACAGGCGTACGCCCGCTTTACCGAGGCCATTCTCCGTTTCCCCGCTGCCAGTGAGAGCTACTCCGGCCTGGTTGAACTGGTCAATGCAGGGATACCCGTCAATGACCTCGACCGGGGTAAAGTAGATTACTTCGCCGGGCAATATGGACTGGGTGCCGATGCCCTGACCCGCGTCATCGAAAGCGGTTCGGCACCGGCTGAGGCCTGGTTCTACCGCGCTCTCTGCCGCAGAGCGATGCGTGAATACGGCAATGCGCTGGAGGACTTCAATGTGGTGATCCAGAATTACCAGGGAGATGCTGTCTGGTCACGTGCCTATAGCGAAAAGGCGTTTACCCTCTGGGCATACCTCGATCAATACCAGCAGGCCGCTGAAACTCTCCTTGAGTACGTCCGCCTGGCCCCCGATGCTTCCGATGCCCCTGACCGGCTTTATGAAGCCGCCCGTATCTTCGAGCGGGGCGGTTATCTCACCAGAGCCGCAGAAACCTGGGAACGTGTCATCGATGCTTACCCTTCCTCCAGCAATGCGTATCGCGCCCTGTTTCTGACGGGAATCACTTTCTACCGCCTGCAGAATTATTCCGGTGCCCGCACCATCTTCCAGCGCGCACTGGTGCTCTCCTCTTCCCCTGGCGACCAGGCTGCGGCCTATCTCTGGATCGGAAAGACCCATCAGGCAGAAGGGCATCCTGACCTGGCGCAGGAAGCCTGGCGCCAGGCCGTACAAGCCGACCCAACCGGTTATTATAGCGAACGTGCCGCCGAATTGCTCATCGGGCGCCCACCATTCTCCATCCTTAACCCCTTTGACGTGGGGTATGATCTGAATGCAGAACGCCCCACCGCTGAAGCCTGGTTGAAAACCACTTTCAACCTGCCACCCGAGACCAACCTGGCCGATCTGACTTCCTTCATGAGTTCCCCGGCCTTTCTCCGTGCCGAAGAACTGTACCGCCTGGGCGAGTATGCCCTGGCACGCGATGAATATGAGACCGTGCGGCAACAGGTGCTTAACGACCCGGTGCAGACCTTCCGTCTGATGAATCATCTTCTGGAGAAAAATTTTTACCGCCAGGCCATCCTTTCCAGCCGCCAGATTCTTGACCTGGCCGGGTTAGACGACGCTGGTACCCTCAGCGCCCCGTCCTATTTCAACCACATCCGCTTTGGCATCTACTTCAAAGATCTCATCCTCTCCGCCGCCGACGCTGAACAGTTGAATCCTCTTTTCCTCCTCAGCGTCATTCGCCAGGAGAGCCTCTTTGAACCCTTTGCGCGCTCCTCTGCAAGCGCCCGCGGCCTTCTTCAAATCATGCCTGCCACCGGCCAGGAACTTGCCACTCAATTGAACTGGCCACCGGGATACACCGACCGTGACCTTTCTCGCCCCGTCGTTTCTATCCGGTTTGGAGCGCGCTACCTGGCCCGCCAGCGCGATTATTTTAACGGAGACCTCGTGGCGGCCCTTGCGGCTTACAACGGTGGACCGGGCAACACCCTTCAATGGGTAGAACTCTCAAAGGGCGATCCAGACCTCCTTCTGGAAGTCATCCGGGCCGATGAAACCCGCCGTTATATTATGAACATTTTTGAAAATTTCAATATTTATCGCCTCGTTTATGAGCGCAAGCCATAAAATTAAAAAAACCGGCCTGGGTTGTTCCAGGCCGGTACAAGAACGCCATACCTTTCACAGCAGCAAGCGTAACGGCTCTTCCAAATACTTCCGGAGAGCCTGCATAAATTGAGCCGCTTCAGCCCCATCGGTCACCCGGTGATCTGCCGAGAGGGTGGCTTTCATCCTCATACCAACGCGTACTTCATCCCCCTCCACCACAGGTACTTTCTGGGCAGTACCCACCGCCAGTATAGCCGCCTCGGGTGGATTGATGATCGCCCCGAAGTTTTCCACATCGAACATACCCAGATTACTGATCGAGAAAGTAGACCCTTCAATATCTTCAGGACGCACTTTCCCCGACCGGGCCCGCAACGCAAGATCGCGAACCTCGCTTGAGATCAGCCGTAAGGGCTTCAGATCAGCATCCCGGCAAACAATGGTCAACAATCCTCCCTCCACGGCAACGGCTACACCGATATTAATATGCCCGTGGCGGATAATTTCTTTTTCAACAATCGAGGCGTTGAGGTTTCGGAATTCTCGCAAAGTAAGCGCTGTCGCTTTAATGATGAAGTCGTTCACCGTCAATTTTTGCCCTTCAGGCAAGAAAGCATTCAGCTGGCTTCGCAAGGCCATCAGCGCTTCAACGTTATAACTGGCAGTGACGTAAAAATGAGGCAGTTGTTGCTTCGATTCCACCATTCGCCGACCAATGGCGGCACGTAACTTCCCGATGGGAAGCCGTTCGTCCTGAGGGGCCGCCGCTGTCTCGCTCCACAGAGGCATCACTGGCGGTTGTACAGCCGGCGCTGGGGGCATTTCGGGGGGAATCACTGCGGCAGGAACAGGTTGAGCCGCCGCCGCCAGCGCGGCCTCAATATCTTTCCGCACGATGCGCCCTCCCGGCCCGCTTCCCCGAATGCCTGCCAGGTCCACCCCCTTTTCCAGAGCAAGGCGGCGGGCCAGCGGTGAAGCCTTGATCCTTCCTGTCTCCCCTGAAACCTCGAGAGCCGCCGGAGCTTCAGCTTCAACGGGCACCTCGGCCACAGCAGACTTCTCAGCTGCGGGCGCTTCCATCCCACCCGGAAGATCGGTTACCTGCTCACCCGGCGCGGCGATCACCGCGATGGGCGTTCCAACCGGCACCACAGAACCCTGCTCTACCAGGTGCTTGTACACAATGCCGCTCGCTACCGATTCAACTTCAACCGTGGCTTTATCGGTTTCGATCTCTGCAAGCACCTGGCCTTTTTCAACGGCTTCTCCTTCAACCCTCACCCAGCGCACCAGCGTGCCTTCCTGCATGTCAAATCCCAGTTTGGGCATGGTGACAATTTCAGCCATGGAGAACCTCCTTAACCGCTGTGATTACATCCTCCACCCCGGGGATCGCCGATTGCTCCAGCGTGCGGTTATACGGTAACGGGACTTCCTTTTGAGCCACCCGTTTAATGGGAGCATCGACATAGTCGAAAGCTTCTTCATAAAGCCGGGCGGCTACTTCAGAACCCACCCCGTAGGATTTCCACCCCTCTTCCACAATCACCGCGCGATTGGTCTTCTTGAAAGAAGCCAGAACGGGTCCCATGTCCAGCGGGCGAAGCGACCGAAGGTCGACAATTTCCACCTCGATCCCTTCTCTGGCAAGCTGATCAGCCGCTTTGGTAGAAACCTCCAGCATCTTGCTGTAGGTAACCAGCGTGAGATCACGCCCCTCACGCTGAACGGTAGACTTTCCCAGGGGAACAATATAATCGCCCTCCGGCACCTCACCGCGCACCTGGTAGAGCGTGGCGTGTTCGATGAAAAGTACCGGGTCATCACTTCGGATGGCAGCCTTCAACAACCCTTTGGCGTCAGCCGGGGTACCCGGGGCGACTACTTTTAAACCCGGAAAATGTGCAAATATGGCGTCCGGTGTTTGAGAATGGGTAGCTCCAAGCTGGCGCCCGCCGCCGCTCACCGCACGGATCACCAGAGGGACGGTCATTTGCCCGCCAAACATGTAGTGGATTTTTGCCGCCTGATTGACGATATGATCCATCGCCGAAAAGGCAAAATTAATGGTCATGATCTCTGCCACGGGGCGCAACCCTGTAAGTGCCGCACCAATGGCCGAACCCACAATCGCAGCTTCAGCAATGGGAGTATCACGCACCCTGTCAGGCCCAAAATGATCATAGAATCCCTTGGTGACAGCATAAGTTCCGCCCCACACTCCCACTTCTTCCCCAAGGATGAATACCTTGGGGTCTCGTTCCATCTCTTCCCATAACGCCTGAGAAATTGCTTCGCGCATCGTTATTCTAGCCATGGTACCCTCTCACGCCTCGACGTAAACGTTCGTGTAAAGTTCTTCCGGTGCCGGTTCCGGGCTGGCCTCGGCAAACTCCACCGCATCCTGAACCACTGCCATTGCGTCATCATCCAGTGCGTTCAGCTCATCCTCGGTGCCGATCTTTTGATCGATCAGATAACGCCGGTAAATGCCAATGGGGTCATTCTCCTGATAACGGTGTACTTCCTCGGGCTTACGATAACGCTCCGGATCACCCATGGAATGCCCTCGAAAGCGGTAGGTAATAGCCTCCAGCATCATCGGCCCGGCGCCCTGACGGATCTGCTCGATCATTTCTGATGCGACCTGGCGCACTTCCATCAGATCCATGCCATTCACTCTACGGCTGGGCATGCCATAACCCAGGGCTTTTTGTGAAATCTCCGAAACCGCAGAGGCCCGTTCTACTGCTGTTCCCATCCCATACAGGTTGTTTTCACACACCCAGAGGACGGGCAAATTCCATACTTTGGAAAGATTAAGCGCTTCGTGAAAATAACCGATATTCGTTGCTCCGTCCCCAAACATGCACATCGTCACAGCCTGATTGCCCACATAGGCATCACCCAGGGCCAGGCCGGCCGCGATGGGCAAATGAGCCCCCACAATAGCATGCCCTCCCCAGAAGTTTTTATGCACATCGGCCATGTGCATCGAACCGCCCTTCCCTTTTGAGCAACCTGTAGCTTTGCCCAGCAATTCTGCCATCACTTCGCGTGCCGAAAGGCCGCAGTTGATCGCCACCCCATGGTCACGATACGCTGTGATCACCCGATCCTCAGGGCGGCGCGCCGAAATCAACCCGGTTGAAACGGCTTCCTGGCCGATGTAAAGGTGTAAGAAACCGCCGATCTTGCCTTGCTGATACAGTTCGGCGGCTTTCTCTTCCAGGCGGCGAATCACCACCATTTCGTGGTACAACCTGAAATGCTCACTTTTTTCCATGAAAATCCTCCCGATGAGAGCCCGCTTCGAGACAGTACCTTTTCAGGCACTGCCCAAAAACTTGGTAAATTGTGTTTTCTGATGAAATTATATCAAAACAGGAGAAATCGTCAAAAATTCGTGCAATACCCCGTGAGGATTGTCCATCCCATACTTCCAAAAAAAGACATGCAACCCTGAAAAACCAGGATTGCATGTCTTGATTAACTTTCAACAGCCAACTAGCTGTATTTCAGGGCAGCCTGGGCTGCAGCGAGGCGGGCTACCGGCACACGGAACGGTGAGCAGCTCACGTAATTCTGGCCGATGATATGGCAGAACTCGATCGACTCGGGGTCACCACCATGCTCGCCGCAGATACCCACCTCCAGGTCGGGACGGGTCTTGCGGCCATCTTCCACGGCCATACGCATCAGCTTGCCCACACCTTCGCGGTCCAGGGTCTGGAAGGGGTTCTTCGGTAAAATACCCTGTTCCACATACAGCACCAGGAAGTTCCGCTCGGCATCATCGCGGCTGTACCCGAAGGTCATTTGCGTCAGGTCGTTGGTGCCGAAGGAGAAGAACTCGGCCAGCTCGGCGATCTCGCCTGCGGTCAGGGCCGCGCGCGGAATCTCGATCATCGTACCGAACTTGTACGAGAAGTTGACGCCTTTTTCTTCCATCACGGTCTTGGCAATGCGCACCAGGCGCGGTTGAATCCACTTCAACTCGTTGACCGTTCCTGTCAGCGGGATCATCACCTCAGGTTTGACCACAATCCCGCGTTTGGTGCAATCCGCAGCCGCCTCGAAGATCGCGCGCACCTGCATTTCAACAATCTCAGGCATGTAAATGCTCAGGCGCACCCCGCGCAAACCCATCATGGGGTTGCTTTCGTGCATCGCGCGAATGCTGGCCAGTAATTTTTCTTTTTCGACCAGGCCTTCGGTCTCACCCTTCACCCGCATGGTGATCACCTCTTCGAGGAGTTTTTCCTCATCGGGCATGAACTCATGCAGCGGCGGGTCGATCAGGCGGATAATTACCGGGTAACCGTCCATGGCTTCGAACAGACCGGCGAAATCTGACCGCTGAGAGGGCAGCAACTCATCCAGAGCCTTCTTGCGCTCCTCGGTAGTTTCAGCAAGAATCATGCGCTGAACGATCGGCAGGCGCTCCGGCTCGAAGAACATGTGCTCGGTGCGGCACAGACCAATCCCCTTGGCGCCATAAGAACGAGCCCGCTGAGCATCCTTCGGATAATCGGCGTTGGCCCACACCTGCAGGCGGGCAATTTCATCCGCCCACTGCAGCAGTGTCAGCAGATCTTTCTGCTCTTCCAGCTTCGGCACGGTCAGCTCCAGTTTGCCCAGGTAAACCTCTCCTGAGCCACCGTCCACCGAAATCCATTCCCCTTCTTTTACCACGATGCCATTGGCGCTCATTTCACGTTTTTCAAGATTGATGCGCACCGCAGAGGCACCTACCACACAGGGCACACCAAACTGACGCGCCACCACCGCCGCATGAGAGGTAGCGCCACCTTCGCTGGTCAGAATACCTTTGGCGGCCAGCATCCCGTGCACGTCATCGGGCTTGGTGAAGGGACGAACCATGATCACATCCTGGCCTTCTTCCTTCGCCATGCGCTCGGCGGTATCGGCATCGAAATACACCCGGCCTACAGCCGCACCCGGCGAGGCATTAACACCTGAAGCAAAGAAGCGCCCTTCTTTCTTGGCTTTCTTCTTGCCTTCCTCATCAAACTGCGGGTGGAGCAGGGCATCCACCTGTTTCGGCGTGACGCGCTTGATGGCTTCCTTGCGGTCGATCAGGCCTTCATTCACCATATCTACAGCGATTTTGACCGCCGCGCGGGCAGTGCGCTTGCCGTTGCGCGTCTGGAGCATCCAGAGCTTCCCGCGCTCAATGGTGAACTCCATATCCTGCATGTCTTTGTAATGCTTTTCGAGAAGTTCGCAGATCTGCATGAACTGATGATAGGCTTCTGGCAGTTTCTCCACCATCTTCTCGATCGGCTCGGTATTGCGGATACCCGCCACCACGTCTTCACCCTGGGCATTCAGCAGGTAATCGCCATAGACCTTGCGCTCGCCGGTAGAAGGATTGCGGGTGAAGGCAACACCCGTACCCGAGTCCCAGCCCATGTTCCCGAAGACCATGGTCACAATGTTCACCGCGGTGCCCAGGTTATCGGGGATGTTCTCTGCGCGGCGGTAATCGCGGGCGCGTTTACCGTTCCACGACTTGAACACTGCCTCGGTCGCCAGGCGCAACTGTTCGATCGGGTCTTGCGGAAAATCGAAGCCTTTCTGTTCCCGAACGACCTTCTTAAAGATCTCCGACAGTTCTTTCAAATCTTCAGCGGTCAGATCGGTGTCAGCCTGGGCTCCTTTGTGGGCCTTGAACTCATCCATCGGCTCTTCAAAGGCCTCGTCAGGCAAACCGAGCACCACAGAGCCAAACATCATAATCAACCGGCGATAAGAGTCGTACACAAAGCGGGGATTCTCGGTGAGTTTGATCATCCCTTCCACGGTCTGATCGTTCAAACCGATGTTCAACACCGTGTCCATCATCCCGGGCATCGAGAATTTTGCCCCGGAACGGCAGGAAACAAGCAAAGGATTCGAGGGATCACCAAACTTCTTACCGCTGGCTTCCTCGATCTTTTTCAGGGCTTCCAGCTCCTGTTCCCACATGCCTTCGGGGAATTTCTCACCGGCTGCCAGATAGGCGTTGCAGGCTTCGGTAGTCACCGTGAAGAACGGAGGCACCGGCAAACCAATGCGGTACATTTCAAAAAGGTTAGCACCCTTTCCCCCTAACAAACCGCGCACATCATCCCATGCGCCGCCGACGTATTTCGTCGCCTGATCCAGCTCATTAAATACATAAACCCATTTTTTTTCTGCCATTTGGAGACCTCCATGAAATTTTCCACCCCAGAAACTGGGGAAGTTGCGCTAAAAAATCCTAAAAATTCTACCACAATCCCTGTCGGTTACATAGTTTTTTAAAGCAATCCACAACGGGAACCCCGGCAACCTTTCCTGGAGCTGTAAGCGGTTTGAAAGGTGTAAACCCCGCGGTTTGGTTGATAATAGGATTATCTTATTCTGGGGAACTGTGAATTTCTATGCGCGTACTCGTCATTGATGATGATACCGGGATGACCGATCTGCTGACCATCCTCCTCACGCCTGCCAGTTCACAGGTGTTGACCGCCAATTCAGCTGAAGAAGGGATCCGCATTCTCCTCAAAGAAAAACCCGATGTCGTCATTCTCGATCTGCTTCTCCCTCCTGAAAACGGCCTGCAGGTTTGCCAGCAAATTCGTGAGCTCAGTAATGTGCCGTTGCTCATCCTCTCCGACTTTGACACTCCCGGTATGGTGGCTCAGGCCCTCGACCACGGAGCGGATGATTACCTGACCAAACCGGTATCCAGCGGCACGCTCATCGCCAGGCTTCGAAAACTGGTAAGGAGGTCAAACCCTATAAAAAAAACCGACCCCCTGACCAAACCCACGATCTGAGCTCTCTTCCTTAGCCTATCTCATCCTCCCTCCTTTGAACGATGACGGCTCCGCTGCAGGAGCCGTCATCCATTCATCCAATTCGTAGTAAAATAATCTCCATCCAATCTCAGGAACCTGAGGAGACCATTCCATGCAGACCTGCTCTCGTTGTCACAGTCTCGCCGCCGATACTGACCTCACCTGCCCCACCTGTCAGGCCGATCTGCGCGAAAGCTCAACCACAGCCGTGGCACTGCGTGAATTTCAAAACAACCCGCGGGTTATCATGATTCATCTTGCTGTTGCAGAAGATGCCTGCCCCACCTGTCAGGCGATGGCAGGCACTTACCCCAAAGACCGTGTGCCTCGCCTGCCGATAGAAGGATGCTCTCATCCCCAGGGTTGTCATTGTTTCTACCAACCCTTGCTGGGAGAAATTTTTCCATAATCCCACCAGAGGTCCCTTTGACCCGCACAACTCACCGGCCATCCCAACCCGAGACCCGGTAACTCAACCCTTAATGTACACCAGATACAGCCCCGCAAAGTAAGACAGGAATAACAACCACCCGTCTATTTCGAGCAGCCAGATGCGCCGTTCAAGGCGGGCAATATTACCAATCATCCCCAGCAAAGTCATTACCAGGCCAATCAACCCCGCCAGTAAGAAAACTGGGTCGATCATTCCCAAAAAACGACCGTTCAGCAAGAACACATCGGCCACCCCGATAGCAAAGACGTTAAACATATTGCTCCCGAACAGGTTGCCCACCGCAAGGTCAAACGCTCCAATACGAGCGGCCGCAATGGTGGTCATCATTTCGGGCAACGAAGTAACGATGCCCACCAGAGTAGTGCCAATGAACCCATTGCTTAAACCGGTGATCTCTGCAATCGCCAGGCTACTCTCCACCAGCCACGGAGACACAATGACCAGTAAAAACGCCGCCAGTCCAAAACCTGTCAGGCCCACCCATAAAGGCGGGGTCGTTTCGTCAACCTGTTCTTCTTCCAGCAGAGCACTGACCCCGGAGCTTTTGCGCAACATATACACCAATCCCACATACGCCAGAATGATCAGCAGGCTATCCAGCCCGACCCAGCCAATCGACAGATCAAGATTGGCCAGCATCATGGTCAACGTCAGACCAATTAACAACGCCGCTGATGCCCCGCTCAGCGCATGGCGGTTATAAATGACCCGCAGAATACGCTGATTACGGAAAGAGATATCCAGCAGGGCCAGCATAAACATATTGAACATATTACTGCCGAACAAATTACCCGCCGCCAGGTTGACCGCCCCCTGTTGGAATGAATTCAGAGTCGTAAGAAATTCGGGCAACGAGGTGGCTCCGGCCATCAAAATTGTGCCGATGAATAACCGGCCCAGGCCAGTGCGCAGAGCAATCACATCACCAAATTCTGCCAGCTTGGTGGCGGCAATCACCAGCAGGGTTGCACTGAGAACAAATTCAAACCAGATCATGGGGCGGGTCTCTCCACAGGCACACCCTTCACGGTGAATAGCGGCCAGGCTGCAAAAACTCCGGTATTGGGGCGATCCAGGTCGCCAACTACTTTTTCGGCAGCATCGCGGCAGCGATAGACGGTCTCTTCGTCAGGGACAATCGAAAGCAGGGTGTAGTTGCCTTCAATATTTGAAGAAACACGCGGCAGGTTATATCGTGTTGGAATGTTCAGCCGCTTGGTACGATGCCTGAAAATCCCGGTCGATTCCAGGATCGTCGTCCCACCCACCCCAATTCCATACCAGGCATCCAGCACTTCATCCAGCAGTGCCGGATCATCCAGCACAAACAGCACCATGTACATCGCTATCGCTCCCTTCTCAACCCGATTGATCGCCCTGATTAACCCGCCTGACCAGCCTGCGCAAGGCGTCAGCCACCAGCTCCGGTCGCTCCCACATCACCATGTGCCCACCACCGGGGATCACCACCAGTTCTCCCTGTGGAAGCAATCGGGCGGTTTCCTGTGCACGCTGGAGGGTAATCAGTTCGTCCGCCTCTCCACCAATCACCAGTGCGGGAACATGGATCGAAGGTAATAAGCCGGTCAAATCTGGCCTCATGGCCATTCCGCGCAGAGCAGCGCTTACGGCCTGCGGGTTAGCCTGAAGCATTAAAGCTCGCGTTCTCTCCAGAACTTCAGGATAGGGACTGTAACGCATGAGGGTGGCCTCTACCACCGCCTCAACACCACGATTTTCAACCTCTTCAGCCAGCCGGTTACGGCCTTCTTTACGGTCTGGGGCATCCGCTGCTGCGTGGCTGGTCACCAGTGCCAGCCCGGCCAACCTTTCGGGGAATGCCCTGGCGAAGGCCAGGGATACATATCCCCCCATCGAATGCCCGGCAAGGATCGCCTTATCGATGTGCAATCGGTCGAGCAAGGCGGCCAGATCTTCCGCCAGGCACTCCATCGAATAGACACCCTCGGTCACCGGGGAACGGCCAAAACCGCGCAGGTCGGGTAGAACTACCCGCGCATCTGCGGCCAGCAGTTTGGCAACCTCACCCCAGATCGTGCGGTCAAGCGGAAAACCATGCACCAGCACCAGGGGTGTGCCTGTTCCGAATTCCTCAGCAAACAGTGGAACCGCCTTGGGTTGAGTCATTTTCACCGCCTTTCTGTTGCAACAGTACAGATTGAGCCAGCTCCAGAGCTTCTTCCCGGGTGGTAACCTGGCCGGCCGCCTGAGCCTCTCGAATGGTTTCAAGCAGGTTTCCGACCACCCTGCCCGGTGCAAGCCTGAACACCTCAATCAGATCTCTACCCGTCACCAGGCGGGGTGGCGATACCACTTCATCGTTCTTCTCCCAGCGAGCCTCCATCAATGCACGGCAGGTACGCAATTCGGCCAACCAGCGCTCCTGGGGCAGGGTGTGTCCATAGACCGCCCACAAATCGGCCAGCGAAAGCAGACAGACATCCACCCCTGCCGGCCCGGTATCACGGAAAAATCGATAAATCGCCCGACGGGTGGGTGATTCTCCGGTGTTGGCCAGCCAGTGCACCCGCATGTGTTCTCGCAGAATGACGCTCAACCGCTCCACTTCCTGGTTGGAGAACACCAGCGCACGAGCACGTTTTTCACCTATAGCCGTGCTCTGTAATTCGTGTCCAAGAAAACGTAAACGCCCATCTCCATCCATCGCTGCCGTAAGGGGTTTACCGGTGTCGTGGAACAAAGCCGCCATTTTCAACAACCCTGTCACACGGCGATCGTTGGGTAAGGGGTCATTCAAATGCTCTTTCAGGTTCTGCCGATACCTCCCAAGCCATAAAACAGCGGAGGCAAGCGTCAGTCCCTGGGCTGAGTCCTCCCGAAAGTCTCCCGCCAGCACCTCAAGCAGCGACTCTAACCGATCCACACACGCCAGGGTGTGTTCCCAGACATCCCAGATATGCGGAGGTGGTTGTTGAACCCCGCGGAGTGCCTGAAGCTCAGGGAATAAGACTCCAAGAAGTCCGGTGTGCTCCATCAAACGCACCACCAGACTGGTTTGCCGTCCCTCCACAATCCTCACCCACTCATCACGAATCCGTTCTGCTGAAATGCGCGAGAGCCTTCTCGTCGCTTCTCGAACCTGGCCGAGGGTCTCGCGTTCAATATGAAACCCGAGCGACACTGCCAGTCGCACCGCGCGCAGGGCACGCACCGGGTCATCAAGTACGCTGGTGGAACGGCAAGCCCGCAGGCGTTTTTCTCGCAAATCCGTCGCCCCTGCGCAGGGATCAATGATCCGTTCAGGCTCACGCAGCGCCACAGCCATCGCATTCACCGTAAAATCACGAGAAGCGAGGTCTTCCTCCAGCGTGGCAAAACGGATCTCCGCAAAATCCAGGGTAAGGCGCCGTCCATCTTCATCTCTCAGCACCACCCGGGTGGTACCACGCTCACGGTCAAGGACAAACAAACCGCCCTCCAGGCGGTCTGCTACCCGTCTGGCCAGTGAATAAGTATTGCCCCGCAGAATAAAATCCAGGTCGTGAACGTCTCTCCCCATCAGCCGGTCACGAATGCCCCCCCCAACCAGAAAAACATCCATACCAGCAGGGGCAGATTCGGTCACTACTGTGAGGATTCGATCAATCTCCATTCTGGCTTCAATCAGAGTTCGAGCCGTGGTAGCGCTTCAGATCAACCACGCCAATGAAGGGTAAATTGCGATAATAGTCATCAATATCCAGGCCATACCCGAACACAAACTTATTCGGAATTTGAAAGCCTATGTAATCCACCGGTACGGCCACTTCCCGCCGTTCCGATTTATCCAGCAATGCACACACTTTAAGGCTACGCGGGTGCCGGATGGAAAGAAGTTCCAGAACGTGAGATAGCGTTCGGCCGCTATCTATAATAACGTGAGTTCGGGTTAGGCGGGCAAGGGCAGGCAATTGTCCAAGCCCAAAGAAGGTTTTGACGGTCGGCGGCAGTAAGCGATC
>NZ_DF967965.1:721871-727188 GCF_001050195.2 Anaerolinea thermolimosa | reverse complement strand
AGGGTCTCCTTGGGTTTCGACTTCTGTTGTGGTGACAAAAGTTTACTCCCTTTGGAGATCCTCGTCTTATCCCGAATTCACGTTATAATATCTTCTACCAGAATGACATCCCGGTCGGCAATATCGGTATTTAAATCGAGGGTAATCCGTACCTGACCGGTAGACTCTCTCCCTCCCACCCCATAGGAAGAAACCGCCATAAACTCAATCGCATGAGGTACGCGAATGGCCCGCATCAGATCCGTCAGGAATAAAACCCCTCCGCGTAAAATACACACCAGGAGCAATTTTTTCCCTTCATAATCCCGGCTAATTTCCTCGCCCAGCTCACGGATTCGCTTCTGAAGCGCGGCCTCTGAAATCAACACTTCACCTAAAAACTCATGATAATCTTGCATGGTTTTACTCCCTGGGCACTTCGTGGTGCTGACGGCAGCGCGCCTCGTACATCTCTGCCGCGCCCACAATCACCACCGGATCAGAATACCGGGCGGGTCTGCCATTGACAAGCCGCTGAGTGCGGCTGGCCGGTTCACCGCATACCATACAAATGGCCTGAAGTTTATCCACACGTTCAGCAATGGCCATCAGCACGGGCATCACTCCAAAAGGCTCACCCCGAAAATCCATATCCAACCCGGCAACGATGACGCGCACTCCCCGGTCGGCAAGCTGCTTGGCTACATCCACAATTCCGGCGTCAAAAAATTGGGCTTCATCAATCCCTACCACTGAGGTATCTACATCCAGGTTTTTCAGCACATCCGCCGAGCATTCAATCGGGATAGCCTCAAATTCATTGCCAGCGTGTGACTTGACCTTTTCCACAGCATAACGGTTATCGATAGCTGGTTTAAAAACCTGCACTTTTTGCCGCGCAATCCGCGCCCGTCTCAATCGGCGAATCAGTTCATCGGTCTTCCCGCTGAACATGGATCCGGTCACCACCTCAATCGAGCCACTGAAGTGTTTCACAGTTCCCTCACACTCTGGCCATCTCGGCTTTAAACGCGTCCAGCAAATCAATCGGCGTCGGGTCTATTCCGTAAGCCATCGAAAGATAATACGCGGTGTAATCTCCAAAGAGAAGAGTGGTCCACATCTGTGCCAGAAGACCGCTTCCGCGCCCCTCGATAAAGTCGGTATTAATCCCCTGCTCCAGGAACATCTGGCGGGTCAGTTCCAGACGTGCCAGGTTGCGTGGTTGCATGGCCGGAGCGCGCAGGAACAGCGCCATCATCATCCGTAGCATCTCCGGTGGGTTCTCGGTACCGGCCAGGGTATTATGATCTGCTTCAGGGAGATATTCGAATTGCGCCCAGGCTTTTGCCAGCTCATTGATCTGTCCTTTCCAGCGCCTGGCAACCGGAGCCAGAAAGTCGGCAGACAGCACCGTCACCCACCTTCCCACCAGTTGCCCGGCCATGCGTTTGGCCGGGTTGTGCACGGTTGGCACATCCGGGCGTAAATTGGTTTGCAGGTTGCGCATGGCGTGAAGGGCCTCATCCAGGTCCCTGGCCGGGTCTTCGATCAGCCCCAGGCGGAACAGAGCCGCCAGCAGAAGCCCAAAGGAGTAGCCCACAGCCGTGCGCGGCGCATGATGATGGTCAAAAGTCCAGAGCGGCACATGATTCTTCCGGGCTTCCTCAGCCAGTTTCCCACCTGTGCAAATAGCCAGAACCTGACACCCCCTCGCCAGTCCTGCTTCAAAGGAAGAGAGGGTTTCTTCAGTATTCCCTGAATGTGAGGAGGCAACCACGCATGTTTCACTTCCCCTGGCAAACGCAGGCAAGCCATAATCTCGATGTACCATCACCGGCACCTTGCACTGACCGGCCACAGCTGCGCTTACCAGGTCTGCTCCAATAGCCGACCCTCCCATCCCGGAGACCACCACATACCGAAGGTTGCGCTGAAGCGGCAAAGGCATTTGCAGTCCCATCTGATAGGCGGCGGCCAGCTGGTCGGGTAAATGATCGATTTGCCCGATCATATCCTGGCTATCCAGAGAACGGAACAAGGCGAGATCATCCAGATTCATTATGAACTCCTCCAAGGGGTGATACATCAGATTTTACTCTGTTTCATCTCCATCAACAGGCGGTAAACGCGGTTTTTCCGCCAGCCAGCTCTGCCAGAAACCACCTCCACAGCCACAGACCCTGGTTGCCCCTCCTTGAGCATTTCAAGCAAGGTCTGCCGCACCCGTTCTTCATTCCAGGCCGTCTCTTCCGGTTGTGCCCCCCCTACCACAAGCACAAACTCACCGCGCGGCTCGTGCATCTGAAAATACTCCAGCAGGCTGCTCAGAGTACCACGGATGAATTCCTCATGCAATTTCGTTATCTCACGCGCCGCAACCGCCGGGCGGTCGCCCAGCACATCACGTAAATCCTCCAGCGCCTCGACCAACCGGTGAGGGGTCTCCAGAAAAATCATCGTATACGGCAACGTTTGTACCTCACTCAGAGACTGCCTCCGTTGCGACGATTTCCTGTGTAAATACCCCAGATACAGGAATCGATCAGTAGGCAACCCTGAACCAACCAGGGCGGCTACCGGCGCCGCTGGCCCCGGCACCGGACTCACCGAAAACCCCGCCGCAAGGGCAGCACGAACCAGCTCAAAACCAGGGTCGTTCAAGCCGGGTGTACCGGCATCTGAAACCAGGGCCACATCTCCTTCAGCAAGTGCTTGAAGCACTTCATCCAGGCGGGCCAGTTTGTTATGTTCATGGTAACTGACCATCGGAGTATGGATCTGGTATCGATCGAGTAACCGCCGGGTAACCCGTGTATCCTCCGCTGCAATGAGACGCACCTCGCGTAGAATGCGCAGGGCGCGCAGGGTGATATCTTCAAGATTACCAATCGGGGTCGCTACCAGGTATAAAGTACCCATGGTCTCCTCAGGGTACAGACCAGACCTTGAAGCCAACATCCAGAACCGGGCCCGCCCTGTCAATGCGTAGAATTTTCAGATTGGCTGGCAGGCCATTGCCCGTGCGCGCGCACAGATACGGCCCCTCCATCTCCGGGCCCAGCAAGAGGGTCTCCGCACTCACCGAAGCCGATTGACAATCGTTCAATCCGGGTTCTGAAAACCCAAAGAAGCCAACCAACCCGCCGGAGACAGGAGCCAGCATCGCCTCTCCTGAACTCATCCTGAAAATTAAATCAGCCTCCTGGTCAGAAACTACCTGTCCGCTATCCAGATCAATACCCTGCTCGGCCCCCAACGATACAATCCCTGAGACTGAGATCACTGGGGTAGGTGTAGCCGATGGAAGTGGAGGTGATGGGGTTACCGTATCGGGTGCTACCACTTGAATTCTCACCCAGAAAGGCGCCTCACCTCCCGGCCCGATGCCAAATAGAATCCCTTTTTCATTTCGGAGTTTCCAGTTGCTCTGGTAAATTCCCGGCTTTAGAGGCGCAATCATCTCCACAGAGAGATCCACCACCTGCCCGGGCGCCACTTCTACCGTAAATGGCTCGACCCGACGCACCCCCAGCTCATCTCCCGAAAACCACACCAGAGCGTAACCGCGTGTCCAGGTACAGCTTCCAGCATTCACCAGCCGCCAGGTTTTAACAAAAGGCTGTCCCGGTGAAAGACGTGTATCATCCGGAATAGTTACATCAATGGGCACACCGGCACGCGCCATATCACACAAAACGGATGCCGTGACCAGTGTAACCGTGGAAGTTCGATCCGTGGGACGGAGAGCTGTGGTCGCAGAAGCGCTCGCTGTGGCCCCCTGGGTTACCCCTGAAGTTGCCTGAATGGTTGGGCCGGGAGAACTCCCGGCAGTTTGGGTAAGCATGGCTGCCACTGTGCTGTATTGAGGCGGGGGCGTGCTTCCTCCTTCTACATTCCTTCCCATGGGAAGACTGCAGGCCACCGCCCCACTGACCAGCAACACGACCATTCCTAAGGTCATTCCCGAAGAGCGTTTCATCGTCATAACCATCGCCCATTCTACCAGACTTTCCCCCCTTCTGAACCAGCCCATTGAGTAGAATTCATCCCCACAACACGACCAAGCCGAGCCAATATATCGCTATAATAAAGAATAGAAAGGGATTCGTCCATGCCAGAAACCTCTCTCGATCTGCATCAACTGGAACCCATCCTCTCTCAATACGCCCCCCTCGGTCGCACTGCACTCCTTCCCATCCTTCATGAAGTTCAGACCCTTTTCGGCTATATCCCGCCGAATGCCATTCAGAAGGTGAGTCACCGGTTAGGCGTGTCTGTGGAAGAGGTGGATGAAATCGTCAACTTTTACCCCCTCTTTTATCGTCAGCCAGCAGGAAAAACTGTGATCCATGTTTGCAACAACCCGGTTTGTGCCAATGCTGGCGCAGAGGCCGTAATGAAGCGCCTTTCACAATCGCTCGAAGCGCGCAGAGCAGCCGGTGAACAGCCGGGCACACTCACCATCGAATATTCACCGTGCCTCGGCCTGTGTGAACACGCTCCTGCCATGATCGTTCAAGGTGCGCCGGTGGCTCGCGCCGACTCCGTCAGTTACGAAGATCTGGTATCGGGGAAGCTTCGCCACCCTCGCAGTATTGTACGGAATGAAATCGCCATTCTTACCGCCAATTGCGGCAAGAATCGTGTAAACTGGCTGGCTCTGTACCGGGCATCCCAGGGATACCGGGGATTAGAACAAGCCCTCCAGATGTCTCCCTCGCAAGTGATCGAGACCATCAAAGCCTCCGGGTTGCTCGGTCGTGGCGGGGCCGCTTTCCCAACTGGAAAGAAATGGGAAACAGCCGCCCAGGCACCCGGTGAACCCAGGTACATCCTGTGCAACGCCGACGAAGCCGAACCAGGATCATTCAAAGACCGGGTTCTGCTGGAAGATGAGCCGCATCTGATCCTGGAAGGAATGCTCATTGCCGGATATGCTGTTGGCGCACGCAAAGGGTATATTTATATTCGAGGGGAATACCTGTTTCAATATCAGGTGATGCTCCGTGCTGTCGAAGAGGCCCGCCAGGCAGGTTTCCTCGGCGAACATGTGATGGGCACCAGTTTCAGCTTTGATATTGAAGTTCGGCGCGGAGCAGGAACCTATGTAGCCGGTGAAGAAACCGCTCAAATCGAATCCATCGAGGGGAAATCCGCCTATCCGCGCCCGCGCCCTCCCTTTCCCACTGCTCAGGGGCTTTTCGGGAAACCAACCGTGGTCAACAACGTTGAAACGCTGGCCAATGTTCCTTAACGTGAGTTCGGGTTAGGCGGGCAAGGGCAGGCAATTGTCCAAGCCCAAAGAAGGTTTTGACGGTCGGCGGCAGTAAGCGAT
>NZ_DF967965.1:488743-720547 GCF_001050195.2 Anaerolinea thermolimosa | reverse complement strand
GAGGGTCTCCTTGGGTTTCGACTTCTGTTGTGGTGACAAAAGTTTACTCCCTTTGGAGATCCTCGTCTTATCCCGAATTCACGTTTCCTTACATTCTTCGAGTCGGAGCAGCAGAATATCGGAAAATCGGCACCGAGCTTTCTCCGGGGCCAAAACTCTTCTGTCTTTCGGGTGACGTGAAAATGCCGGGGCTTTATGAAGTCCCCTTCGGAATCACCTTCCGGCACCTTCTCGAAGACCTTGCCGGTGGCGTGCGCGATGGTCACTCCATGAAAGCGGCTCTGTTTGGCGGTGCTGCCGGTGCTTTCGCCACCCCCGACCAGCTCGACCTGCGTCTGACCGTAGAAGACCTGGCCGCCGCTGGCCTTCCCCTTGGCTCCGGGGTGATCACCATCTTTGATGAAACCCGCGATCTGAGAGATGTCTGCCTGCGTCAGGCACGCTTTTTTGCGGAAGAATCCTGTGGTATTTGCCCGGCCTGCCAGGAAGGCACCCGCCGGCAATGGGAGATTCTCTCCCGGCTGGTTGAGGGAAAAGGCCAGCCCGAAGATTACGCCCTTCTTCAGGATACCTCATGGACTCATCCCGACCGATCCCGTTGCGGTATAGGGCAAATGGCAGCCCTCCCTGTCTTGAGCGCGTTGAATCACTGGCCCGACCTCTTTAAAGCTCCATGAGCATTCTGAGAGAGTATGCTCGCTGAAATCGACCTGCTTCGAGCCGCTGTTCCGGCCCTCACTCCACAGATGGGCATAGCCGCTCCTGACTCGGAAGGCGGCAATCCCACAGATGGGGCCACGGCATATCTCGCAACACTGCAACAGGCCTATCTGCATACGCAGGTCGGGGATCATGCCGCGGCCATTTCTCTTCTTCAACCCCGGGAAGCTCCTCCGAGCCTGCCACAAGAGGAAAGCGCCGGGCAGATCCTCCTTGCGGTCAACTTTGCCCGGTCGGGTCAGCTGGAAGAAGCCGAAAAGAAATTTCACCGGGTACTGGCTAACAGTTTTTCATCAGACCAGAAAATCCTGGGTGCAGTGACTCTGCACAACCTGGCCTGTTGCGTCTGGATACCCCGCGGCAAATTCCATCTGGCGCTTTCTTACGGTGAACAGGCAAGTTTTCTTTTTACCCAATCGGGTATCTCCCACTGGGGGTTCCCGGCTATACAAACCCTGATTTACCTCACCATGGGAGATCAACGACAGGCCCGTAACCGCCTGCTGGAGATGGTAAACAAAGTTGAACCGGCCACCCGTATCGCCAGCATTTATTACTACCTCTGGGCACGCCTGTCACTGGACGACCAGGAATTCGATAAAGCCCACGAGTACCTGCGCCTGGGTTTACGAATCGTCACCCAGAACAGGCACCTCGACCTCGATATTCTTTTACGCATTGAGCAAAGCCGCTATTACCGTAAAACCGGCAGGCCCTCCCTCGCCATGGAATGGGCTGAAGAAGCTTTCCGTCGCGCTCAGGACCGGAAAATCCCATACTACATCGGGCAGGCAGCGGTTGAAGTCGCTCAGGTGTGGCATGAGAATCAGGAATCGGCCCGAGCCTTCGACATGCTCGAATACGCCAGCGAACTCTTTGCTTCACTTCATTGCGAGTACGAGCTGGCACGCGCAGCCTACCTGTCTGCACTCTGGAAGTTCCAGTGCCACCATCCCCAGGCCGAGCAGGCTTGGAAGCTGGCGGTTCAGGTTATTTCCAGAGGGGGATACGCTTTCCTGCTGGAGAAAGATCAGGAACGCGCGTTTCATCTCGTATCCAGCTGGATGAGAAGCGGTACTCCGGAGACCCGTCAGGTCAGCGGTCAAATCCTTCGGGCTCTGGCGAACGTGCCGCCCCCACCTCTACGCATCGTCACACTCGGTAGATTTGCGGTCTGGAAGGGACATATCCCCATCCCTTCGAAAGCATGGTTGCGCCGCCGCGCTGGTGAACTCTTCCGATTTCTCCTCCTTCAGCCAGAAAGAAAGGCCGGTAGAGAAGTAGTACTCGAAGCTCTCTGGCCCGAACACGATGCACATTCGGCTGCCGATCTCTTGCATCAGTCCACATCTGCACTGAGACACATCCTGGAACCTGACCTTCCAGAAAAGCTCCCCTCTCGATACCTGAATTACGAGGGAGAAGAAATCAGGCTTGTCCTTCCGGCTGGTTCGATCGTGGATTTTGAAGTGTTTCGCACCCAATTACGGAGCGCGGTCGCGTCTCGGCGCGCCGATGCTCTGCAAGAAGCTCTTGATCTTTATCAGGGCGAACTTCTGCCGATGGATCGGTATCGAGAATGGACCGATGCCCTGCGCACACGTCTGGCAGAACTTTATCTGGAGGGATTGGTCACCCTGGCTTCCCTTTTCCTGGAACAGGAACGCTTCACCGATGCCCTGGATCGGGTTTACCAGGCGCTTCACCTTGATCCCTGGAACGAAGAAGCGGTTCGAGTGGGGATGTTGACTTACCTGAAGTTAGGGTCAGCCCCTTATGCGTTACGACTGTATCGCCGCCTGGTTGAGGCTCTCAACCGGGAACTGGGCATCAATCCCCGGCGTGATCTTCAAGAACTGGCAGAATCCATCCAGAACCGATGATCCTGTCAGCCATCTGTCAGTAACACGGCGTATATTTGAGGTGCAGATACCCCCCATAGTTGCCTGTACCTTTCGGTGCGGTAATCAGGGGATCGCACCGGTAGAAGGACCCGCCTCAGAGACGGGTCCTCTTGATTTATTTCTGCATGAGCATTTTTACCAGTTGAAGAAATTCGTCCCATTCTTCCTGAAAGAAATGCAGGGTAACATTATTCAATTCCAAATGGTAGGTGGTCTCACCATCAGGTTCTTCTGCTTTCCAGGCCAGGTACGAATCAGTTTCGGCCAGGGTTTCGGTTTTCGGTTCATCCGGTGCGGGCATTTCTAACTCCTTGGGTCCAATGTTTGAATCGGGCTACTTGAATTCGCCCAAATTGTAACACCCACCGTGTATTGCGGCGGACAAAAAACTCCAGCGTTTTAAAAATAGGTCGGGGAGATGGCGGCCTGACGGGCCCAATGGTCTCCCAGGGGTCCTGGTCTAATAAACGGCTGATCACGTATCCCCAGACCAGCTTGAGAGTAGCCGCAACCGGCGCCGCCAGCACCACCCCCACCAGACCGAAAAGATTGGCACCCACCAGAGCCGAAACCATCACTACTGCCGGGTGAATTTGCAGGGCCTGCCCCATAAGGCGCACCCCTACCAGGTTATCCAGGATCACATCTGTAAACCAGGCCACACCAACCACCAGCGCCACATACCAGATGGGCGGAAGCCCAAAAATGGTCGAGCCCTGGAAAAATGCCACCAGCCCATAACTCGTCCAGGCAACGACTGGCCCCACATAAGGCACGAATCGTGCCAGCCCGGCCAGAAGCGCCAGCCCGATAAAAAACCGTAATCCCATCGCCCCCAGCAGCACCGTGTAAACCAGAATGGTGATCAGGATAATAAGAAGCTGCCCGCGGAGAAAGGCATTCCAGATCCCGCTTAAATATTCTCCAAACTTGCGCAAATCCTCATTGAAACCCGGAATATTAATGCGGATGAGCTGCCCTGACCCGACCCTCGCTTCGGCAAGGATAAAATAAGCCACCAGTAACGTGAAGAAAAACAGGCCCAGGAAATTAGCCGCCCCTGACGCAATCGAACCGAGCAAAGACCCTGCTCTGCCAAGCAAAGGTTGCACGATGCCAAGTAAATCCTGACTCAGGGTATTGAGATCCGAAAAATCGGGCTGGAAAGAAAACGGCCCAATGGTAATGGGAGTGGAGCTTAAATTTTGCAGGGTAGTGGGCAAATCAACCAGCGCCCGATCCAGGAATCGGATCAGACTCTGAGCCTGTTCAATCACTGCCAGCCCACCCAGAGTAATCAAGCCAAGTAAAAGGATCACAAGCAGCAAGAACAGAATCGAGACAGACCAGCGCCACGAAAGATGAGACCAGCCCGATAACCATTTGGCTGCCGGGTAGAGCAGGTACGCTAAAACCACCGAGAAAAGTAAGGGGCCAACAATGTGCTCAAAACGATTGAACAGCCAGGCCAGAATAGCAAAAATTGCCAGCGCTACAACCAGCTTGGTTGTGCTGCCCCAGGTCGTGTCATTCTTCCTCGCGTTTTTCCCCGGCCGGTCAACCAGAGTACGCCTGCGAATTCTACTGCCGGAGTACTGGCTAATAGGCATACCTGCTCCTCACTTTAAAAGCAGAAAAGGGTTCAGGTCAGCGTTACTCCACCCCGCCCTGCCCGGCCATAAAAAATACCTCACGGGCATGCGCCTGCCGGCCAGATAGGGAACTGGCACCAAAATTCAAGGGGTGCATTCCAGAGGAAAATGCCGATGCAAAGACACGTAACCACCAGAATGACCGCCAGGATGATCAATAGAATCATCACGGTCCGGTTTTGAGAACGGGGTGGTTCAGTTTCTGCCACATAAGGAACCTGACCAGCATAAGCTCCCTGAGAAGGCAGGGGAGCCTGCCCCTGGTATCCTGCCCCCGCAGGCGGAGGGTATACCGGCATCGGCGCAGGCTGCGCCTGGGGATAACCGGGCGTGGGTTGTACCGGCGATTGTACCGGCCCTGGTTGCGCCGCCTGGACACTCGCTGATGCCACCGTGGCCTCGATATCCGGCAGGTTGAGCTCAAACACCAGGGTCACACGCTCACCGAGGGTGATCACCTCGCCAATGCGTAATGGATACGGCCCGGTTAATCGCTGCCCCCCTACAAAAGTACCATTCGTCGATCCAAGGTCTTCCAGGACATACGTGTTCCCCTGCAAATACAACCGGGCGTGACGCCTGGAAATTTCGGGATCGTTGATGACCACTTCATTGTTTAAATCGCGTCCGATCAGAATTTCCCCCTTTTCGAGAGGAAAAACCTTCCCCGCAGTTGGACCGGAGCGCATCACCAGACGAAAGCTGGAAGGCATAGGTTCCTCCTTTTTTCTTGAATGCCCTTTATAGTGTAATGATAACCCATAACCCTGTCAAATCAAGCCCGGCTGACACCTGTTTTCAGTCATTCACTCAAACCAAGACGTTGCCACCCGGCTTCCGGTTCCTTTGAAAAGACCATCTCATAACCCATAACCCTCCCGAAGGCCTCTACTATAGCATCCAGCACAGCCATGGAATGGGTAGCTCCCGCAATGTAGTCCACCAGGTTGGTCATTCTCACCCCTTCCAGACCACACGGAACAATTCCCTCCCAGTATTCCATGTCTGTGGCAAGGTTCAGCGCAAAACCATGGCGGGTGATTCCGCGGGAATCGATCTTCACCCCGATGGAAGCCACTTTGGCATAAGCTGGGGCATCTTCCTCACGATTCTCCTCTACCCAAACTCCAGTAAGCCCATCTCTGCGTATTGCCCTGACCCCCAGTTGACCCAGCGCATCAATCAGGCAGGCTTCCAACCGGCGAAGGTAACCGACGAAATCGGCCTTTCCGAGAACCCCCCCCTGCCAGTCCACCGGCGCCAGGGGGAGGATTGGATACCCGACCAGTTGACCCGGCCCATGGTAGGTAATATCCCCCCCTCGATCCACTTCCACCACCGTCAGGTTTCGTTCTGCAAGCCGTTGATCATCCAGCAGAAGATGATCGCGGTTGCCCATCCGGCCAATAGTATAGGTAGGAGGATGTTCCAGTAACAGCAACGTGGGCAGTTGCTTTCCGGCAGCGATCAGATCAGCCAGCCTGTTTTGCAACTGCCAGGCCTTGTGGTAGGCCACCCTGCCCAGCCACCACGCCTCACACCTTTTCACTGAAGTATCAACACTCGTTTCCATGGCCCTGCGCTATGTCTGAGAATGCCAGCATTTTACCCTTTTTTAATAATACTTTTATAAAAATCCGACAATCGGCGGTTATTCTCAACGTGTCAGATTTTAAAGGAATTATAGGAGGAAAAATGAACCTCGAACAATACACTCAAAAAGCTCAGGAAGCGCTGGCACGAAGCCAACAGCTTGCCCAGGATTATGGGCATCAGGCGATCGAACCGGCCCACCTGCTTCTGGCTTTAATTCAACAAGACCAGGGGATCGTACCGGCGATTGTCACCAATGTTGCCGGATCTGTGATCGCCCTGCGCGACGAGCTTGAAAGAGAATTACAGAAACGCCCCAGAGTGACGGGGAGCAATGTTACCCCGGGGCTATCCCAGCCTGTTGTAGAAGTGCTCAATGCGGCTGAACGATACGCCAAGGGCATGCAGGACGAGTATGTTTCTACCGAGCACATCCTGCTGGGGCTCACCGAGTCTGTAGAAGGGCGGCGACTCTCTCAATATGGGTTGACCAAAGATGCCATCCTGAAAGCCCTGGTTACCGTGCGTGGTACCCAGCGGGTTACCTCACCCACACCTGAAGACACCTACCAGGCCCTGGAAAAATATGGCCGCGATCTCACAGCCATTGCCAGACGCGGGAAACTCGACCCGGTCATCGGGCGAGATGAAGAAATCCGCCGCGTCATTCAGATTCTCTCCCGGCGGACAAAAAACAATCCGGCTCTCATTGGTGACCCCGGTGTAGGGAAGACGGCCATCGTAGAAGGCCTGGCCCAGCGTATCGTCAACGGCGATGTGCCCGAAGGGCTCAAACACAAACGCATCGTCCAGCTCGATATGGGCGCCCTCATCGCCGGAGCGAAATATCGCGGTGAATTTGAAGAGCGCCTCAAAGCCGTGCTGAAGGAGATTACCGCGGCCTCGGGCGAAATCATCCTTTTTGTGGATGAAATGCACACCGTGGTGGGTGCCGGAGCCGCCGAAGGCGCCATGGATGCCGGAAATATGCTTAAGCCCATGCTGGCACGGGGCGAGTTGCACATGATTGGCGCCACCACCGTCGATGAATATCGAAAGTACGTGGAAAAAGACCCCGCCCTCGAACGGCGCTTCCAACCCGTCATGGTCAACGAACCATCGGTAGAAGATACTATTTCCATCCTGCGAGGCCTCAAATCACGTTATGAGGTTCATCATGGTGTACGCATCACTGATCCGGCTGTAATTGCGGCCGCCACACTGTCTGAGAGGTACATCACCGACCGCCATCTGCCCGATAAAGCCATCGACTTAATCGATGAGGCCGCTGCACGCCTGCGCACCGAGATCGATTCCAAACCTCAGGCCATTGATGAAATCGATCGGGCAATCATGCAGCTGGAAATTGAACGTCAGGCCCTGCAAAAAGAAAAAGACAAAGCTTCTCAGGAACGCCTGCAGAAGATTGAGCGAGAATTGGCCAATTTACAGGAAGAAGCCCGCGCCCTTCAGTCGCGCTGGCAGACCGAAAAAGCCGCCATCCAGGAACTCCGCTCCATTAAGGAGCAGATCAACCAGACCGAGGTGGAAATTGAGCGCGCCGAGCGTGAGAACGATCTGGAGAAAGCCGCCCGGCTGCGTTACGGCACCCTGCGCGAACTGGAAGGGAAATTACGGGAGGCCGAAAAACGCCTGGCAGAATTGCAGGCCAACGGCGCTCTTCTGAAAGAAGAGGTGGACGCCGAGGAAATCGCCGAAGTCGTCTCTCGCTGGACGGGTATCCCCGTTTCTCGCCTGCTGGAAGGGGAAACGCAGAAGCTCCTGCACATGGAAGAACGCCTGCACGAACGCATCGTCGGCCAGGATGAAGCCGTCAGTGCGGTGGCCAACGCAGTACGCCGCGCCCGCGCTGGTTTGCAGGACCCCAACCGTCCGATTGGCTCCTTTATCTTCCTCGGCCCAACCGGGGTTGGGAAAACCGAACTGGCCCGCGCGCTGGCTGAGTTCCTCTTCGACGATGAACGCGCCATGATACGCATTGACATGAGCGAGTATCAGGAGAAGCACACCGTCTCAAGATTGATCGGTGCTCCTCCCGGCTATGTAGGTTATGAGGAAGGTGGCCAGCTTACCGAAGCCGTCCGGCGGCGTCCGTACAGTGTGGTGCTCTTCGATGAAATTGAAAAAGCCCACGCGGAGGTCTTCAACGTGCTTTTACAGCTCCTCGATGATGGGCGACTTACCGACGGCCAGGGACGAACCGTTGACTTCCGCAACACAGTCATCATCATGACCAGTAACCTTGGGTCCGAATTGTGGCTCAACCACAATGCTCAGGTGACCCGGGAACAGGTCACGCGCATCCTGCAGGCTCATTTCCGGCCTGAGTTCCTTAACCGCGTGGATGAGATTGTGGTCTTCCATCCGCTCAACCGCGAGCACCTTGCGGAGATCGTCAACATCCAGCTGCGCCGGGTCATGCGCCTCATGGAAGAACGCGGTTACCGGTTGGAACTCACACCAGAAGCTGTGCAATACCTGGCGGAGATCGGTTACGATCCCGATTTCGGAGCACGTCCGCTAAAGCGGGCAATCCAGCGCGAACTGCAGGACGCACTGGCCATGCACATCCTCTCTGGAGATTTCAAACCCGGAGACACCATCCGTGTAGAGCGCGTTCCCGATGGCCTCACCTTTACCCCGGTGGTCACCGCCGTGCCCGAAAACTAAGCCGGGCTTCTCACTGCCCTTGAACATACATCACGGGGTCAAAATTCGACCCCGTGATGTTTTTTTAATCACCACCCGAAATTCCAGCGAACAAATCGCGAACCACCTGTTCTTTGGGCCTGGCAGGTGGATAACCTCGCATATACATTTCATAAGAAAAGAAGAGCCGCCGTAAACGGCCAATGATTCCGCTCCCGGTCAAGGAACTTCCCCCCTGGCTGGCATGACAGGCTGAAGCCGCATCCCGGATCGCAGCTACCGAACGGTATTGGATCACCGCATGTACAGGGAAATGGACCTCGACAATGGAGCGCAGATCAATATCGTGGTTTTTACCAAACCGTTGCGGGTCACGCCCGAAAAGGGGCATCAATCGCACCATCCAACGGAGAAAAGTGCGCGGGATAAGATGAAAATATAATCGCTCAGCCTGATAGGGTGGGAGGTCATCCAGAATGACGTCCGCCTGAGCCGCCAGAGAAAACGCTTCTACCGTCGCCCGATGTACCGCGATGTGATCAGGATGGCGATAACCCCCAATCGGATCAAAAGTGATCACCACCTGTGGGCGAAGCAATCGGATGAAACGTGCAATCTTTAAAGCCACCTCTGTCTGTGGTTGCGCCACCAGGGCATTGGGGTGAGCGTTATCCGGTGAACCGGGCATGCCCGAATCGCGGTAACCCAGAAAGTAAACCCCTTTCAGCCCTAACTTCTCCGCCGCACAGCGCAGTTCTGCTTCACGGCGTTCAGCAGGCGAGGTGAATCCCCGCAGAAATCCTTCCTCCATCTCGCCCGCCTCTCCACGTGTGGCACACACCAGGTACACTTCGACCCCCTGCCTGGCATAATAGGCCAGGGTGCCTCCTGTTCCAAAAGATTCGTCGTCGGGATGAGCCAGAACCGCCAGTAAAATCCGTCGATGATTTTCCATAAAACAACCCTGTTCAAAATCGTTGCATTAAACTTAATACCGCTTCATGGAAGGATCTACCTGTTCTGCCCAGGCGTTAATCCCACCCTTAAGATTGACCGCCCGAAATCCCCGCTCGCGTAACGCTTTCACCACCCGGGCAGAGCGGTCTCCGGTGCGGCAGAAAACCACCCATTCTTTCGAGGCATCCAGCTCCCCCAGCCTGGAAAGCACCTGACCCGAAGGAATGACCAGAGCTCCGGGCAGTCTGGAAACCTCCAATTCCACCGGGTCGCGCACATCGAGCAGAGCCAGAGGTTCTGCCCGGGCAAGTCGGTCGAGAACCTCCCTGGGCTCCACCTGGGGAATATCTGCCCGGCTGGCGTGCCCGTGAGCAGGTACTCCGCAAAATTGTTCATAATCGATGAGATGCGTTATTTCAGGATGGTCAGAACACACCTTGCAGGCAGGGTTCTTCTTCAATTGAACGCTTTGGAAGCTCATGGTTAGCGCATCATAGAGCAAGAGCCTGCCGACCAGCGATTCACCAATCCCCAGAATGAGCTTAATCGTCTCAGTCGCCTGAATGGAGCCGATCGTTCCCGGCAAAATCCCCAGGACCCCACCCTCTGCACAGGAAGGCACCGAATCCGGTGGGGGCGGTTCAGGGAACAAACAGCGGTAGCAGGGACCCTTTCCGGCAGCAAATACACTTGCCTGGCCTTCAAAACGAAAAACCGCCCCATAAACATAGGGCTTGCCGGTCAGTACGGCCAGATCATTGATTAAGTATCGAGTCGGAAAGTTATCAGTGCCGTCCACCAGAATATCGTACGGAGCAGCAATTTCCTCTGCATTTGCAGAACTGAAGACCTCACTGTATGTATCTACCTGAATATACGGGTTGATCGAAAGCATCCGCTTCCGGGCTGATTCCACCTTTGGGCGGTTGAGGTCATCCACTCCGTGGAGAATTTGCCGCTGGAGGTTTGATTCTTCTACCACATCGTAATCCACCACACCAATTCGTCCCACCCCGGCAGCCGCCAGGTACAACGCCACAGGCGATCCCAGCCCTCCGCTCCCCACCAGTAAGACGGAGGCCTCCTTTAGTTTTTTTTGCCCCGAAAGGCCCACCTCCGGCAAAATGAGATGCCGGGAATATCGTAATAATTCAGTCTGAGTCAGTTCCTGAGTTTCCATTCTCACCTTTCTCAAATCGGAAGCCCCCTGGCAATCACTCATGACTCAGCATTATAACTTAATGGCACCCCGGTACTCAAACCGCCGTTCTGCACGTTCCCTATCTGACTTATAATAATCTCAATGCACATCATTCTCACGCATGAACAGGCCGATTTTGACGCCCTTGGCGCCATGCTTGGTGCTTACCTTATGCATAATCGAGCCACCCCGGTATTGCCAAGGCGCTTAAACCGCAACGTTAAGGCTTTCCTCAACCTGTACGGTGCTGATCTTCCATTTATTGAAATTAACGACCTCCCCAGCCAGAGCATTGAGACGGTCACCCTGGTAGACACCCAATCTCTCATCACCCTGAAAGGAATGGGGAATCACACCATTATTCAAGTGGTCGACCATCATTCTCGCCGGGAAGACTTACCCCCGGATTGGAAGGTCACCATTGATCAGACAGGGGCCTGCACCACCCTCTTCGTCGAGGGGTTGCATGAGCATAATGGAGGCATCGACCCCATCCATGCCACCCTCCTGCTCCTTGGAATTTACGAAGACACCGGTTCACTCACTTATGCCAGCACCACCCCGCGTGACGCAAGGGCCGTAAGTTACCTGCTGGAGCAGGGTGCAAACCTGCAAATTGCCAACCGATACCTCAACCCCGCACTTTCTGCTGAACAGCGTCAGGTTTACGATCAATTGCTTGCCAACGCCCGAACGATATGGATCCACGGTCAGCAGATTCTCCTGGCAACCGCTGAGGCCCCTGGAATGACGGATGAAATTTCTTCCGTCGCCCATAAAATTCGCGATCTGCTTGATCCGGCGGCGCTGTTCCTGCTCGTCCAGACCGGCGAAGGGATCCGCCTTGTGGCTCGTTCCACCAGTGATCAGGTTGATGTCTCCAAAATTGCCGCACACTTCGGTGGAGGGGGGCATCATCGGGCAGCAGCCGCCCTGGTGAAGGTGCCATCCGGCGGTACGCTTCCATATCAGACAGAAGGGGAATCTCCCCTGCAGTCCGTCGCCCGCGAGTTGGAACACATTTTGCCCTCTCACGTGCATCCCTCTACAACAGTGCGGCAGATCATGTCGGCTCAGCCTCTCACTCTCTCACCGGATACTCCCGCAGAAAAGGCGCTTCAACTCATGCAACGTTATGGCTACGAGGGGTATCCCATCCTGGAGCATGGTAAGGTAGTGGGCCTTCTCACCCGTCGGGCAGTCGACAGGGCAGTATCGCATCGCATGAATCTCACTGCTGCCAGTCTCATGGAAGCGGGTGAGGTTTCAGTCTCCCCGGACGATTCCATTGAACACGTCCGCGATGTAATGATTAACACCGGTTGGGGGCAACTCCCCGTGGTTGATCCTTCCACCGGACAGGTGGTGGGGATCGTTACCCGAACCGATCTCCTGAGGCACATCACCGGTCACGCCCCCGTACCGGGCCGGATGAACCTGGCCCGGCGGCTAGAAACCGCCCTGCCCCCGGCGAGATTGGCCCTTCTGAAGGCTGTGGCTGCCGAGGCTCGCCGCATGCACCAGGCCATTTACATTGTGGGCGGTTTCGTGCGCGATTTACTTCTCGACCGCCCCGGAGTCGATTTCGACCTGGTCGTTGAAGGAGATGCCATTGCCCTGGCCAACGCACTGACGCGGCGATTTGGCGGACGGGTGCTCGCTCACTTCCGCTTTGGTACCGCAAAATGGAAAATTGAGGAACAGCGTGAGCACCTGGCAGAGGTGCTCTCTGAAAAAAACCGCTTCAATCCTCTTGATCTCCCCGAAACCCTGGATCTGATCAGCGCGCGCACCGAATTCTACGATTACCCCACTGCCCTTCCCACCGTAGAACGCAGCAGTATAAAACTTGATCTGCACCGCCGCGATTTTACCATCAACACCATGGCCATTCGCCTCGACGGCCCACATTATGGCAACCTGTACGATTACTGGGGCGGTCTGCGAGACCTTCAGGCAGGGCTGGTGCGTGTCCTTCATTCGCTTTCGTTTGTCGATGACCCCACCCGTCAGCTTCGTGCCGTTCGCTTCGAACAGCGGTTTAACTTTAAAATCGAAGCACGCACCCTGCAATTAATGCAGGAAGGCCACCCTCTTATCCGCAATCTTTCCGGAGATCGCCTCCGTCATGAGCTCAACCTCATTCTCCAGGAAGAAAAAGCCATCGCCATGCTTTCTCGGCTGAACGAGCTTGGCTTACTTCGTGCCATTCATCCCGATATCCCCTGGTCGGACGAAGTGGCAGAATCCATCCGAAATGCCCTCAACCAGCCTGTTCCGCAGGAATGGAAGCTCCCCGAAGAAGCGGGAAACCTTCCCATCCGCATCGCACTTGCCTATCTGGTCTGGTTTGGACGTTTACCCATCGAAAAAGCCTTCAGCATTGCTGACCGCCTGCGTCTGCCGGGCATCCTTCAGACTCAGATCGTATTAACCTGCCAGTTACAGCGCGACCTGCCCTCTCTGGTGGGTCTACGCCCCTCGCAGGTGGCCTCGCGGTTAGATTCCATCCCTTCCATGGTTTTATATACCACCTATACGCTAAACAAAGACGAACCTCAGCGTGCCATCCTGGAATCTTATGCCACCCAGTGGCGTTTTATCCAACCCGTCACCACTGGAGAAACCCTCCGCGAGATGGGCCTTCCCCCTGGCCCGCTGTACAAAGAAATTCTTGGAACACTGCGAACCGCATGGCTGGACGGTCTCATCCACTCAAAAGAGGAAGAGCTGGCATTGCTTGATCAACTGCTCCAACAACAAAACCTGGAGGTCAAACCACCCCGTGGCCGAAATTACCATCCATAATCCCAAAATATCGTGGAGCGATTTACTCATTCGCCACGTCAGAGCAGAGGATCTGCCCGCTCTGGAATGGAACGGAGAATACACGCACTTCCGCCGCCTGTATAGCGAAGCCTTCCGACGTGCTCAAATGGGACTGAGCGTACTGTGGGTTGCCGATTTATCTGGTTACGGCATCATCGGGCAGGTGTTTGTTCAATTAAAATGCGACCGTCCTGAGCTTTGTAATGGAATCGACCGCGCTTACCTTTATGCGTTTCGAGTTAAAGAAGAGTTTCGCAGTCAGGGGGTAGGTGCCCGTTTACTTGCTACGGTAGAAGACGACCTGCGGCATCGAGGATTCCATTTTCTCACCTTGAATGTCGCCCGGGTAAACGAACGTGCGCTCGCCTTTTATCTCCGGCATGGGTTTCATATTGTTGCCCCGGAACCTGGCCGCTGGTCTTATCTCGATCATGAAGGGCACGTGGTTGAGGTGCATGAACCAGCCTGGCGAATGGAAAAGTCCCTCTACGGGTGCCCAGCTTGAAGTGCCTCCAGCAAAGCACTCCCACGCAATCCACGGGTCTTTGCTGCCAGGGCGTCTACCAGCTTCGCTCGAACCTGTACATTCTGTTTTTCGTCCTGGAAAAGGACAGTGAGCAGGCCAGGATTGGGCCCGGGGGCTTTACCAGGCGGAAACTGCTCCGTGATCAACAATAACTGATAAATCAGGTTTCCGAGAGCCTCCCGGTTGCCAGTATCCTCCACCACCACGGTGAAATAAAAATCTGTCTCCATAACCGAAAACGAAACCACCTGGTTATTGAGGGTATCTACACAGTTTTCACCATAAGCCACGGCCAGGGCTTCAACCCGGTTCAGACCGGCAACATCGAGGGCTCTTTGCACCTCTGCGGTAAGGTCAGGCAATGACTGTTCGGCCCAGGCATAGGCACAGGGAAGGGACGTTGGGGTCAGTGTGGCCTCATTTTCCACGGGTTGACTCCCCCCCTGTAGAGATGGCAATGGCGCCGTGTTGATCTGGCTGGGAGGGGGAGAGTCGGGGGCAAAAAAAAGCTCCACCGGGAACCTGCATCCGGTCAATACTGCCGCCAACCCGATAAGCCCCACTCTTTGCAAGACCTTTTTCTCGATTCGTCCGATCATCATGGCTTTCCTTCTGGTGGAAGGCTCCAGGTCATCCAGGTCGCCGCACGACCAAACCTGTCGAAGCTATCTTGCCGATGCAACAGAGAGAAATATTCTTTTAATCTCTGAATATCCTCTTCAGAAATCCCAATCCGGGCATCAGGTTCAGACTTAAGATGCGCATACAACAGAAAAGTTCCCGTTCGTGCCAGTAAAAAAAAAAGATTTCTCCGGTACACCTCACGCGAAGCCTGATCCAGTCCATGATAACAACCTATATCCAGAACCAGGTCGTAGGGAGGATGAAGCGGACGAAGATCCAGCACATCTCCACAGATCACTTCACCTTCCAAGCCCAGGCGGTGAAGTTTTTCCTGCGCCCGTTTCACTGCCTTGCTGACAAAATCCACTCCTGTCACCTGCCAGCCCGCCTGAGCCAGCCTTACCAGGTTTGTCCCCGTTCCACAGCCCAGGTCTAACGCCCGGCCCGGGGAGTGCTCCTCAAGAAAAGACTGCAACTCAGGCGGAGTCATGCCTGTATCCCAGGGAGGACTTCCAAGATACATCCAGGTAAAGCGCATTCGGTGCACCAGCCGCCTGAGCGTTTGAGTCCATCTCTCTTTCATATCCAAATCATAACCAATTCACCCTCCAGAGTCAAAAAGAACCGACGGCTCACCTTCACCCTGCTACAGGCATCTGAAACCTGCCTCCGGGGATTTCCCCCTGCACGACTTCACCCCGCCCGAGCCTTTTATCAAATATTCGTGGCCGAATCTGCTCTATTCACCCAGCGGCTTTGACAAGAACGGTAACTTACCTTAAAATAGACGATCGGGCAATCATACGAAAATAAAAGGGTTTCATTCATGAAAGAATATCGAACTGACGCAATCCGCAACGTTGCGCTGATTTCACACAGCAGCGCCGGCAAAACGATGCTCACCGAGGCGTTCCTGCACGTCACCGGAGCCACCACCCGCCTGGGGCGAATCGAGGATGGCACCACTGTTTCGGACTTCGAAGACGAAGAAATTCGGCGAGGAATTTCTCTCAGCACTTCGGTCATCCCTGTGGAATACAAAGATGTCAAAATCAATTTCCTCGATACCCCCGGTTACCTCGATTTCATCGGCGAGGTCATTTCGGCGCTCCGCGTAGCCGATAGCGCCATCGTGCTGGTCGACTCGGTCTCCGGGGTTGAGGTTGGCACTGAAATTACCTGGCAACAGTGTGATAAGTTCAAACTCCCCCGCTTCGTGGTCATCAATAAGATGGACCGCGAGAATGCCAATTATCAAAAAGCGCTGGCCTCGGTTCAGGAATTTTCAAGCACCCGTCTTATCCCTGTGCAACTCCCCTGGGGTGAGAAACAATCCTTCCAGGGGGTCATCGACCTGCTCACCATGAAAGCCTACCGCGGCGAGGGGAAAACCGTGGTGGATATTCCTGCAGAATATCTGAAAGAGGCCGAAAACGCTCGCACCGCCCTCATTGAGGCAGCCGCTGAAGGTGAGGATGCCCTCCTTGAGAAATATCTCGAATCAGGGGAACTCTCTCCTGAAGAAATCATGCGGGGTCTGGCCGCCGTGGTACGCAACGGGTCATTTATTCCTGTGTTCGTATCCGCCGGGGCCGCCGAGATCGGCATCCTTCCCTTACTGGATGCCGTTGTCGGCCTTTTACCCTCTCCGTTGGAAATCCCCACCCCGGTGGCCAAAGGCAAAGATGGAGACGTGGAACTCCCTGCTTCGGATACCGGCCCGCTGGCCGCCTACGTGTGGAAAACCACCGCAGATCCCTTCGTCGGAAAGCTGACCTATTTCCGTGTGTATTCTGGAACCATCACCTCCGATACCCGGGTATGGAACCAGACCAAAGGCGTAGAAGAGCGCCTGGGGACGGTGGCTGTGATGCGCGGGAAAGAGACCTTCCCCATGAAAGTGATCCATGCAGGCGACCTTGGAGTAGTTCCCAAACTGGCCGAAACCTCTACCGGGAACACCCTCTGTGATCGCTCCACCCCTCTGACCCTGCCTGAACCGGAATACCCGGGGGCGCTTTACCGGGTGGCCATTCAACCAAAAACACAGGCCGACTCCACCAAAATCTCACCCACGCTCACGCGCCTGTGTGAAGAAGATCGCACCCTTTCCTGGTACATGGAACCTGCCACTGCCCAGACCATCCTGCAGGGCATGGGCGACCAGCACATCGATGTCGCGCTTCGCCGTGCTGAAACCAAGTTCCAGGTCAACCTCATTGCGGTTGAGCCTCGCATTCCTTATAAAGAGGCCATTACCCGCAAGAGTCAGGCCATGTATCGCCACAAAAAACAAACCGGTGGCGCCGGTCAATTTGGCGAAGTGCATTTGCGGATTGAACCCCTCCCCGATAAAGACTTTGAATTTGTCAATGACGTTTTCGGCGGGGCCATTTCATCCAGCTATATGCCAGCCATTGAAAAGGGAATCCGCAACACCATGGCCGAGGGCATCCTGGCGGGCTACCCCATCAGCAACGTCAAAGTATCGGTCTTTGACGGTAAAGAACACCCCGTCGATTCAAAGCCGATCGCCTTCGAAATTGCCGGCCGTGAAGCCTTCAAACTGGCCTTCATGGATGCCGGCCCGGTACTGCACGAGCCCATTATGAAAGTTGAGATCACCGTACCCGAAGCCAACATGGGAGATGTTCTGGGAGATCTTAACACTCGCCGTGCGCGCGTGCAGGGCATGAACACCGAACGCGGGCATTCCGTAGTGACTGCCTATGTGCCTCTTTCTGAAATGCTGCACTATACCACCCAGCTCCGCTCTATGACCGGCGGCCGCGGATTCTTCACCATGGAATTTGACCATTACGAGACCGTGCCGTCACATATTGCCCAGGAAATCATCGCCAGGGCGCAAAAAGAAAAGAAAGAGGAGTAATTCTCCCAGACCTGATTGCAGCTCAAACCCCTCAGCAATACCGTTGAGGGGTTTTCTTTTAAAATAAAATTTATGTAGAAAGGTTATGGGCGCGTTCATCGATCATGGTCAGGAACACAGCTGGAATCCAAAACCAGCGCGATGAATAAGTCTGACCTGTCAGGATTCCGAGAACTTTGTTTTCGAGCATTCAAGAGCATTTCATGAAAAAAAGTATCCTGTTTGCTGGTTATTTCTTCTGTATTTTTTATGGATTGCCCTAAAAAGGAAGTACCCCATGTTCGGGTTCAGCTTCGGGCTCACCCTTCTTATACTGTTGGCAGGGTCACTGTGGTACTGGCCAGGGTGGATACCTCAGTGGATCAGCGCCGCTGAAAAGTATACTGGCTACGTGCAGGCCACTGTCACCCTCTATGCTCTTTTCAAGAGTTTTCTCCCCGGTTTTCTCTCCTCAATCCTGGTCGTGGTCATCGCTCTGGTTTCGGCAGCATTCACCCTTTTTCTGTTTCTCCGCTCCGTTTCTCACCCCACCCCTGCCCTGACCCTCTTTACCCTCAGCTGGATCGGCTTTATCACCTATTTGTTCCATCCTAACGGTACATCCTACGAACAGATGACCATGTTTGTTCCTTTTCTACTCTGGTTTTTACGCGATCAGACCACTCCCGCATGGATGCGTCACTTGTGGTGGCTGGGGGCTTTACTTCTCACCTGGATCGCCTTTTCCCTTACCTTCACCGGCATATATCCCCGTGCCGTGTATGATTCTCTCATCATCTTTTTCGCCCTCTGGGTGTTCTTTGTATATCAACAAAATACCAGGTTAATTTCAATCCAAAAGGAACCTCTTCATGCAAATCACTGATCTGACCCACGCTATGGATCAATTCGTACGTTCAAAAGGCTGGTATGAGCCTGATAGCCCCCGTCCTCAGACGCCCCGCAACATCGCCATTTCTCTTTCCCTGGAGGCCAGCGAAGTGCTGGAACACTTCCAGTGGCATGAAACCCCTCAGCATCCTGCCGACCTGGCAGAAGAGCTGGCCGATGTGGCCCTCTACCTCCTGCAACTGGCACACCTGACTGGAATCGATCTGGAAAAGGCCATCCTTCAAAAACTGGAAGAGAATTACCAGCGCAACTGGCCTGCGGTATAATTAGATTTCACATGCTCTTCAGCAGGTTATATCTATCACCACACACCCGGCAAGAGGGAAACCATGGCAGATGAAAAACTAACCCCACAAAGCGAAAACTTTTCAGAATGGTACAACCAGATCGTACAGAAAGCTGACCTGGCCGATTACGCCCCCGTTCGCGGCTGCATGGTGGTCAAACCGTATGGCTGGGCGTTGTGGGAGAATATTCAACAGGCCCTCGATAAACGTTTCAAAGCAACGGGGCATGTCAATGCCGCATTCCCATTACTCATTCCCATGAGCTTTTTCGAGAAAGAAAAAGAACATGTGGAAGGGTTCTCGCCTGAACTGGCCGTGGTAACCCATGGAGGAGGCCAACCCCTGGAAGAACCGCTGGTGGTACGACCCACTTCAGAGACCATCATCGGGTACATGTATTCCAAATGGGTTAAATCCTATCGTGACCTGCCCATCCTGATTAATCAATGGGGGAGCGTCGTCCGCTGGGAAATGCGCACTCGTCTCTTTTTACGCACCCTGGAGTTCTACTGGCAGGAAGGCCATACCGTCCATGCCACCCCTGAAGAAGCTCAGGCCGAGACGCGCCTCATGCTCGATACTTATTACGACTTTGCCGTCAACGAAGGGGCCGTGCCAGTCATTCGTGGCCGGAAAAGTGAAACCGAAAAGTTCGCCGGTGCGATCAGCAGCTGGTCTATTGAAGGCATGATGCGCGACACCCGCGCTTTACAGTCGGGCACCTCCCATTATTTTGGGCAAAATTTTTCCAAAGCTTTTGATATCAAATTTCTCAATCAAAAAAATGAGTTGGAGTTTGCTTATACCACATCCTGGGGAATGTCCACTCGTTTCATCGGTGCCATCATTATGACCCACGGTGACGACCAGGGGTTGATCCTCCCGCCCCGCCTGGCACCCATTCAGCTTGTCATCATTCCCATTTATCGCGATGATGCCGAGCAGAGTGCCGTCATGCCAGTCGTCGAACGCGTACGGCAAACCCTGGCAGAGACTTTCCGCGTCCACGTTGACGCCCGCGATGGGCTCACGCCGGGGTTTAAATTCAACGATTGGGAAATGCGCGGCGTTCCATTGCGGATTGAGATCGGCCCGAAAGATGTCGAAAAGAATTCGGTGGCCCTCGCCCGGAGAGACCGCCCCGGAAAAGCCGGAAAAACCTTTATCTCTCAAGAAGCCCTGGTGCCTGCCGTTTCAGAAGCCCTGAAGGATATCCAGGCCTCGCTTCTGGCCAGGGCAATCGCCTTCAGAGATGAGCATATTTTCGACGTGCAAAACTATGCCGAATTAACCGACGCCGTACAAAAAGGCTGGGCTTTCGCATGGTGGTGTGGCGACCCAGCCTGTGAGGCCAGAGTAAAGGAAGATACCAGAGCTACCTCACGGTGCATCCCACTTGATCAGCCGGGTGGAAAGGGTGTCTGTGTGGTCTGTGGAAAATCGGCTTCCGAAAAGGTGTACTTCGCCCGCGCATATTGATGCACCCCCCCGGGCGCAGCGAGCACGCTCCATGCCAGCTATCCAGCTTTCGCGCTTACGCGATGCGCTTGGCCAGTTGTTCAGTCTGATCAACCAGCCAGAGCAATTTCATCGGGCATTGGTTGATTTTCTCGAACAACAGGCCGATCATGCCTATCGGGCAGGCGAAAACGTTCCAACGCGCCCGCGCACCCCTGCCTATCATATTCCTCCTCTTGTCATGCGCCAGCTCGAGCTGGAATTGAGTGAGGCCTGCAGGCGCCAGCCCGAAGCGTTGCTCCCCATTGCTGATCATCTCTGGCAAGATCCCCATCTTGAATTAAAGCATCTGGCCGCACATATTCTCGGTCAGATGCCTTCAAACCATCTGAAGGAAGTGCAAGAACGTCTGAGAACCTGGGTGTTGAACTGTAATGACCGTTCCGTTTTAATGACTTTGCTTGAACGCGGTACAGTCACTCTGCGGCGGGATTCTCCCCTGGAAATGGTGACTCTTCTTGAAGGGTGGCTTCAGGAAACGGAGAGCCTGCATCTTCGTACTGGCTTGCAAGTTATAGAGTGGCTGGTTCAGGACCCTCAATTCGAGAATTTGCCCGCCGTCTTTCGCCTCCTTGGCCCCCTGGCTAAAAATCCAACAACCCCCATTTTTAACGACCTTTCGCGCGCATTGCAGGCCATGGCACGCCGATCCGGTAGTGAAACCACCTTCTTTTTACGCCAGATCCTTGCTTCATCCTCCAATCCAGCCACTGCCCGGCTGGTCCGACAGGTACTGCCTGAACTCAGCGAATCGCAACAGCAAACCTTACGCACCTCCCTCCGCAACCAGGCTCCCCTTTGATCCTGCCAGTCAGGCAGTGTACTCTGCACATTCCGATTCCCCTGTGGTATAATCACCCTGCTGACTGGTCCTGCGGGCGGCGCTGCTGCCCGTATGGAGACCTGCTAAAATTATAGAAGGAGTTGCAGAGTCATGGGTTTGACAAAAGAACAAAAAGAGGCGTTGATTGGCACCTATAAACGCCACGATAGCGACACCGGTTCGCCAGAGGTACAGGTTGCCTTGCTCACACAGCGGATCAACCAGCTTACCGAGCATCTGCGGGTAAACAAGCACGACGAATCCTCGCGCCGGGGATTGTTAAAACTGGTAGGGCATCGGCGGCGCCTGCTTGCCTACTTGCGCCGCAAAGATTACAGCCGCTACCTGGCTCTGGCAGAACGCTTGAACCTGCGAGTCAAATAAGCGGATGCCACCTGGAGTAGATGGCTGTTGTTTCGCCATCTACTCTTTTTTATCATCTGATGATCGCGCCCCGCTGGTTAGGAATTGAATCGTGATGAGGAAAAGTTTCCTCCTCAAGCTTCAGTCCCTGATCAAGCGGGGTGCAAAAGAAGGGAAAAACAAATGAAACCAGAATCAAAACAATTTACCGCCATGGTTGGCGGGCGTCCGGTGATCTTTGAAACCGGAAAGCTGGCCAGCCTTGCAGGAGGGGCCGTCACGGTTCGGCTTGGCGATTCGATGGTGTTTGCCGCCGCCACCATGTCTCCCGAACCTAAAGAAAACGTCGACTTCTTCCCCCTCACCGTTGAGTACGAAGAACGCATGTACGCCGGAGGACGCATTCCCGGTAGCTTCTACCGCCGCGAAGGCCGTCCATCAACCGAGGCCATTCTCACCGCCCGACTCACCGATCGCCCTATCCGCCCGCTCTTCAATAAAGAAATGCGCAACGAAGTCCAGGTGATCATGTTCTCCCTCTCGGCAGACCAGGAGAACCCCCTGGATATCCTCTGCATTAATGCCGCATCGGCCGCGTTGATGATCTCAGATATCCCTTGGGGCGGCCCTGTGGGTGGAGTGCGGGTTGCCCGCGTTCATGGGCAATTCATTGCCAACCCCACCTTCAGCCAGATGGAGCAATCTGACCTTGACCTGCGCATCGCTGGCACCCGCGATGCCATCCTGATGGTTGAATGCGGCGCCAATGAAGTCGCCGAAGAAGACATGGTCGCTGCGATCCAGTTTGGGCATCAGGCCATTCAGAGCCTGGTAGAAGCGCAGGAAAAAATGGCGGCTGAGGTCGGAAAGCCCAAACGAGAGGTTCCTCTCTTCACCCTCGACCCGGCGCTATCCGAACAGGTTTATCAGCGCGCTGCTCCTGCTCTGGAGGCCGCTCTCGAACAACCTCATGATAAAACCCAGCTCGCCAGCGAGGTTGAAGAACTTGAAAAACAGATCATCTCGGAGTTTGCCGGAGAAGATGAGACCCTGGTAGACTCGGTTAAGACAGCTTTCGAAGAGGCTTACAAGAAAGTCGTCCGCACACGCATCCTTGAACGCGGCATTCGCCCCGATCACCGAACCCCGGAAGAAATCCGTCCCATCTGGTGCGAGGTAGATATCAGCCCACGCGCTCATGGCTCGGGCCTTTTTACCCGGGGCGAAACCCAGGTACTCACCCTGGCCACCCTGGGTACCCCGAAAGAAGCCCAGGAATTGGACTCGCTCACCCCTGAAAGCATCAAGCGCTATATGCACCATTACAATTTCCCGCCCTATTCCACCGGCGAAGTGAAGCCCTTACGCGGCTCATCCCGGCGCGAAATTGGGCACGGTGCTCTGGCCGAGCGAGCACTTGAGCCGGTCATCCCGGACGAGAGTGTCTTCCCTTATACCCTGCGGTTGGTTTCTGAAGTGCTGAGTTCCAACGGCTCCACTTCTATGGCTTCCGTGTGCGGCTCAACACTGGCCCTGATGGACACCGGTGTGCCCATTAAAGCCCCCGTAGCTGGCATTGCCATGGGATTGATCAAAGAAGGTGACCGGTACGTCATCCTCAGTGATATTCAAGGGCTTGAAGACCATCTCGGAGATATGGATTTTAAAGTGGCCGGTACCTCGCTGGGCATCACTGCCCTGCAAATGGACATCAAGATCAAAGGGATCACCCCGGAGATCATGTCTCAGGCACTGGCGCAGGCGCGCAAAGGCCGTCTGGAAATTCTGGATAAAATGCTTGCCGTAATTCCTCAGCCGCGCCCCTCGCTTAAACCTCATGTGCCGCGTATCACCATTGTGAAAATTCCCATTGATAAAATCGGTGCCATCATCGGGCCGGGAGGCAAGTACATTCGGGCACTGCAGGAAGAAACCAATACCAAGATCGATATTGAAGACGATGGCACAGTATACATTGCAGCCACCGATTCGCTCAGTGAAATGGCCGCCCGCGAGAAAATCGAGGCCATTACCGAAATTCCGCAGATCGGGCGCATTTACACTGGCAAAGTGGTGCGCGTCACCGACTTCGGCGCTTTCGTGGAAATCCTTCCCAATGTAGACGGCATGGTGCACATTTCTCAGCTCGATACTGAGCGTGTCAACAAAGTCGAAGATGTGGTCAATGTAGGCGACGAAGTTACTGTGATGGTCACCAATATCGACCCTGAAGGGAAAATCCGCCTCTCCCGGCAGGCAGTGCTCGAAGGCTGGACCGCTGAAGAAGCCCTGGAACGCGACCGGGGTGGCCGCAGTAGCAGTGGCGGTCGCTCTGGAGCACCTCGTGGTTCTGGAGACCGAAACGGCAGTTCCCGAAGCAGCGGCGGACGTAGTGATCGTGACCGCGGGGGGCGCAGCGGAGACCGCGGGCCTCGTCGAAACTAGGCTCCTCTTTACAATAAATTACCAGGGGCGGTCGAATGACAACCGCCCCTGGTTTTGAATCCACACCTTTTTCACTCAAGCCAGTCCACAATATAATCTTCCAGGTGCTCCAGATCGGCATCCTTCTCTTCAATTACCCGGTACCGCACCGAAATCCCCGCCCGATGCACAGTTTCAGGATCCCCGGAAACCAGCGGATGCCACCAGGGCAAATCCTTCCCTTCGGCCAGCAACCGATATGCACAGGTGGAAGGCATCCAGGATAGTTCTGCCACCAGATCAGCATTCAACACCAGGCAGGTAGGCATAAGTCTGGCGCGCTCGGAGTATTTTGTACACCGACAGCGATAACTATCCAGCAGGCGGCATACTACATTGGTGTAATATAAATCCCCTGTCTCTTCATCTTCGAGTTTATACAAACAACAACGACCACAGCCATCACAGAGGGCTTCCCATTCTGCCCGGTTCATTTCCTGAAGGCTTTTGTGCTTCCAGAATTCTTTTTCCATCCCGCTCCAGGCGCACATTAATCCGAAGAACTGGTTGGTAATTCGGGCATAGAAGGCCCCTCAACACCGAGAAGTTCTGCCAGCGCCGCACGCATGGCTACCCGATCATCCCACGGGTACTCCGTTTCACCAAAACACATGGACTGTTCATGCCCTTTTCCGCACGCGATGACACAATCTTCCGGCCTGGCCATTTGAACGGCTCTACGCAGGGCTTCCCCCCGGTCGGGTACACGGATGAAATGCACCCCCTCCACCCCACCCCGCCCGGTTGCTCCTGCCGCCATCTCCGCCAGAATATCTTCCAGCGATTCAGTGCGCGGATCTTCTGCGGTCAGAATGGTAAAATCCGCCAGTTCGGTGGAAACTTCGGCCATCATTTTTCGTTTCTCACGATCGCGTAAACCCGCTGATCCAAATACCGCAATGACTCGTCCACGCACCATTTGACGGGCGGCCAATAATACCTGTTTTAACGCATTCGGAGTATGGGCAAAATCCACAATGGCCAGAAAGGACTGCCCCATGTGAATGCGTTCCATCCTTCCTGGCACCCCTCTCATCATCGCAATTCCCCGTGCCGCTACTTCAGGATCGATTCCCAGTCCCTCGACCGTAGCGCAGAATGCCGCAAGGCAATTGGATACATTATACGGGCCTACCAGGCAAGTTTTCACCGGTTGTCTGATGGCCGGTCCAACCACCACAAAACGGGTTGTATCGCCTGCAAACTCGATCGATTCGGCCCAGTAATCCGCCCCGGGCGAAAGGCTATACGAAACCTGGCGCACGGGTGTTACCTTCTTCAAATATGCATACGACTCATCATCCCGGTTCAATACTCCCACCCGAGGATTTCCACGTTCCTTCGGCTGCGTTTCCCCCAGCAGGCGGAAAAGCCTGCTTTTTGCCTCCAGATAATTTTCATACGTGCCGTGAAAATCCAGGTGCTCATGCGTCACATTCGTGACCACCGCAATATCAAACTCGCACCCGGTGACACGATGCTGTGCCAACCCGTGAGAAGTCGATTCCAGCACCACATGGGTTAACCCGGCCGTCCTCATACGCGCCAGATAACGTTGCACTTCGGGGGCCTCTGGCGTGGTGACGTGAAACCCCGTATCCACCACCTCATCCCCAAGAACAGCATTCACCGTGGAAATGATCCCGGCCCTCAGATTGGCCGCCAGTAAGATATGATAAATCAGGTTGGCAGTCGTCGTTTTACCATCGGTGCCGGTTACACCAATCACGGTCATATCTCGCCCCGGGTACCCGTAAAATGCCGCCGCAAGATGCGCCAGCGCTTCGCGCGAATCCTTCACGCGCACATAGGGCACACTTAATCCCTCCACCTCCTGCATGCCAACAATCGCAACCGCTCCTCGCTCGATGGCCAGGGGAATGAACTGGTGACTGTCAACATGCATTCCTTTTTGAGCCACAAAAATATTCCCTTTTTGCAAAGTACGATGGTTGTAGGATACCCCGGTCACAAGCACATCGGGGATTTCCCCCACCACATGCATCTCCACAGGGAGCGCATCCATCAACATTTTCAAGGTTTTCGGCGTGAACCCGGTCATCATGGCCACCTGCCCTTATTCTAATACGAAACCGGAGACAGCGGTCAATCTCCGCCCTCTCCGGTGATCATTCCCGAAACGAATGGATTCTTTTTTAACGCATACTGTGCCTGAGTTCTTCAAGCTGACCAGCCACCGAACCATCCACCACACGATCACCCACGCGGATTACCAGTCCGCCCAGGATCGAAGGATCAACTCGAAAACTCACCGTAGCCGCGCTTCCAAGTTTCGCAAGCACATCCCGCTTGACCACATTCTGTTCTTCCTCGGTCAACGGCAGGGCACTGGTGACCTCTGCCATTTGCCCGGTAATGTCTTCCATCTGATCCAGCACCACCACGCGCCCCCCCTTCACACCAGAGAAGAACTCGGCCAGTAATTTCCGCTGGCGTTGTTCATCCAGGGTCTCGCCGATCAGTTTTTGCGTGGCAGCAATCGCCAGCGCAGCCACCTGAGAACGTAGCTCCGCCAGCATTCGGTTTCGCTCACCCTCCAATTCTGCCAGGGCAGCGGCACGGGTTTTTGCAAGGTCAGCTTCCGCCTGCGCCCGAATTTCGGCTTCAACATTCTCTGCCCGGTGGGTAGCATCACGGATAATTTCTGCCGCTCTGGTCTGAGCCTCTGCCAGCACCCGTTGCGCTTCGTGCTCGGCATTGGCCCGCGCCTCAGCCGCAATCCGCGCATCTTCCAGTCCCTGCGCAATGGTCTGACGACGCTTTTCAAGCATCCCCGTGAGCGGAACAAACACCCATGCTCGCAGCACGATGAAAATGATCGCAAAAGAAAAGATGTAGACCAGCAAATACCCTAAATTAATCCCAAGCGCTTCCAAGGCCGCACCTCTTCTTTGTTTTCTACAGGACAAACAGCATCAGGAAGGCGATGACCAGACAATAAATGGCAATCGCTTCTGAGAACGCAATTCCCAGGATCATATTGGTGAGCAGGTTACCATACGTATCCGGATTTCGCGCCATACCCTGCAACGCGCCCTGAACACTCAACCCAATACCGATCCCCGCCCCCAGTGCGCCGATCATCGACAACCCGGCTCCGATGAATTTTGCCGCCACGATAATGTCACCAGTCATTGGAATACTCCTCCTCTATGGAAAACGAGATGTTCTGCTCAGGGGATTCCTAATGAGCCCCCTCTTCGTGTTCTTCTCCATGACCCTGGGTTGCCTGTGCCATGAAGACCATCGTCAACATACCAAAAACAAAGGCCTGAATCAGCCCGACAAATACTTCAAAGAGCACCACAAACGATTGTAAAAATACCGGTATCAGGGAACCAACCAGGAAAAGCAACACCGCCCCGGCGAACATATTTCCAAACAACCGGAAGGCAAACGAAAGCACTTTGGATAACTCAGAGATCAACTCCAGCAACCCCACCAGAAAATCCATCGCACCGAAAAACGGTTTTTTAAACAGGTTGGTCACGTTGAAAAATTTCAGGAAATACCGCATTCCCTGAGCGCGTACCCCTACCACCTGCGTCATGAAAACCGAAATCAGGGCCAGCGCAAAGGTGAAATTAAGGTCAGTGGGAATGCCACGGAAGAAAGGGGTCACCATGTATCCCTGTTCACCTTCGTGCACCTCTCCTGGCATGAGGGTATACGCCCCGGGCCAGAGCTGCTGAATGGGATGCCCACCTTCCTTCGCCGGGTGCAGCAGGCCAAACGTTTCTACGATGGGGGTTAATTTCATCAGGTTGCCCACCAGCACAAAGATCACAATCGTGGCAAACCACGGGAAAATGGTCTTTGCGTAGCGCCCTGCGGACGACTCGGTGAGGTTATAGAGCACCTCGATTAACGCCTCAAACGCCCCGGCAATCCCTTTGGGAACCAGAGAGCCATCGCGGAGAGACTGCCGCACTCCCCACGCCAGGCCGATAATGACCAGCATTACCAGCACCAGCATGATCAGGGTATTGGTGAGGTAGAAATCTCCGATCACCGGAAGTGTAAAGAGAGGGTGTTCTGTAACGTTTTCAGGCGCTACCTGAATGTGCGGCCGTACAGGGGCAATTAAAAAAACAGAGAGGATATTGAGAACAATAAAAAGCAAAACCCACCAGCGATGACGAATGCCCAACGGGCCACGGTTAACCGGTTTTTCCAATGCCTGCCTCCTGTTCTTGAGGGTCTTGCAAATTCTTTTGAATGCGTGCCGTGGCGGCGCGCACCACCACAAACATCAAAACAAGCGAAACAGGGATGCTCCCCAGCACCAGGAGGATCGTGATAAGCGGGCGCGTCTGGAAACGCACATCCAACCACAAACCCCCCAGCACCGCACCGAGAATGATGGCCAGCGTCAGGCAACCCACCTGCGCCGCCACTCCCGCCAGCGTCAGGTTGAGGATTTTTTGTCTCCGCTCTGAAGGTTGCGATTCCCGGCCCATCGGGGCGATTATATCACAGCCCAAAATGTCGCGTCAAACCTGTTTGTACCAATAAGTGCCGATCTGATCCCTCAGAACCACCCTCCCGTCGCTGCCACAGCCAGCTGAAACATGGGTGTAAATATTGTACCCAGAAAGAGCATACCAGCCACACACACCAGCAACGCCACCCGCCAGGCAGAGGAAACCCGGAGCGAATGCTCATCAACCCCGGGACGATAAAGGGTCTTCATTACATTCAGGTAGTAGTACAGACCCACTACTGAGGTCAGCACCCCCACAAACGCCAAAGCAATCAGCCAGGATTCTCCCTGAACCCCCGCCTGAACCGCGGCCCCAAAAACGAGCAGTTTTCCGAAGAATCCGCTGAGGGGAGGAATCCCTCCCAGAGAAAGGAGGGCAATTAACATGGCAAGCGCAACCGTGGGATTACGTTTCCCCAGGCCGGCGTAGGCATCCAGATCGTCTGAACCCACTTCTCTTCCCACCAGCCAGACGATGCCAAAGGCGGCCAGGTTCGTTACCAGGTAAGAAGCCAGATAATAAACGGTGCCAGCCGTTCCCAGTGGAGAATGAGCCGCCAATCCCACCAGAATGTATCCTGCTTGAGCAATTGAGGAATATGCCAGAAGGCGTTTGATATTCCGCTGAGACATGGCCAGAATATTACCCACCAGCATACTGCCTGCCGCCAGCAGCCCTACCACCACTGCCCAGAACGGAGTAGCGGCCGGGAACACGGCCAGCAACACCCGAACCAGAACCGCAAAACCGGCCGCTTTCGATGCTGTGGAAAGAAAACCCGCCACCGGGGTCGGCGCTCCTTCATACACATCAGGAGCCCAAAAATGAAAAGGAACAGCTGATATCTTGAAACCAAACCCTACCAGCACCAGAAGCACTGCGCCACCCAGGAGAAGAGAGGCCCGATCCATGACCTGGAACTGGCGAGCAATTTCATAAAGGCTGGCAGTCCCTGTGAACCCCCATAACAGGCTGAAGCCATACAGCATCACCGCCGAGGTCATCGCCCCGTACAGCATGTATTTAATTCCCGCCTCGACGGATTTCTGGTCCAGAATACGAAAACCCGCCAGAATGTACAACGGAAGCGAGGTGGTTTCAATGGCCAAAAAAAGCATGATCAGGTTGGCCGACGAGGCCATCAGGCTCATTCCCAGGGTTGCGATCACCATCAAAAAATAAAATTCCCCAAAGCGCCTGTCGGTTGGTTCATCGCTGGCAAAAAGGGCTGTCACCGAGGCACCGAGCAAGAAAATCAACCGGAAAGTAAAGCTCGCCCAATCGTGACGCAACATGCCACCGAAAATGAATTCAGGAGTCTCCCCGGGACGAGAGAAAAGCACGGCCATCAACGCCACCAGTATGAAACCACAGGCAGTCAGCCACCCAAACGCAGAGCGCTGATCTCGGGGAAATACCAGATCTGCCACAAGAATCATCGCCGCCAGAAGCACCAGCAGGCACTCCGGCAGGATTGCCAGCAGCATGGAGGGTTGGTACGTGACGATGTTCACCTAAGCACCTCCTACAAGCGCAAGAATTTGCATCACACCCGATTCAACCAAAGGAACCATTCTGGATAGCGTGGGAAAACAACCGATGATCACCATCAACGCAGCCAACCCACCCACCACCCATCGATCCAGGGCAGAAATATCTCCAACAGTGCTCTCCAGCCTGGCGGGAAGAGTGCCAAAAAACACCCGCCGGACGACCAGCAAAATATAGCCTGCAGTGACGATGACCCCCAGGATCGCAATAATCGCCACCACCGGCATCACCCGCCACACCCCCATGAAAATTGGGAATTCTGCCACGAAGCCAGAGAATCCGGGCATACCCATCGAGACAAGCCCCGCAATGATGAATCCGATAGCAGCCAGTGGCATCTTTTGAAACAGCCCTCCCAGCTCGCCAATTTCTCGGGTGTGGGCGCGGTCGTACACCATACCCACCACAGCAAAGAAGAGCGCCGTCATAATGCCGTGAGAGAACATCTGCAGGCCTGCCCCCAGCAGCCCCTCCCTGGAGAGGGTCGCAAACCCGATTAATACCAGCCCCATGTGAGAAACCGATGAAAAACCAATCACGTATTTGAAATCCGTTTGAATGAGGGCAATGAGGGCGCCATAAACCACATTCACCGTCCCCAGCGCCAGAATCAACGGCGCCCAGAATCGCGCCCCCTCCGGCATGAGCATGATCGCCACCCGAAGCGCGGCAAAGGCGCCCACCTTCATCTCCACCCCGGCGAGCAACATTGAAACCGCCGTCGGGGCGGCCACGTGACCATCCGGCGCCCATGAGTGAAAAGGAAAGATACCCCCCAGAATAGCAAACCCCCCGAATACTACCAGAAACCAGCTCTGCTGGAATGCCATTGAAAATCCGGCCTTTTCCAGAGCCAGCATATCAAAAGTATGGAGCCCGGCGGTAAAATACATCGCCAGAACCCCCACCAGCGATACCACCGACCCGAGGAACAGGTACAGGGTCAATTTCATCGAACCATAATCGCGGGTTTTGGGATAACCCCAGATCGCAATCATTAAAAATTTGGGGAAAACTGCCAGTTCGAAGAAAAAGAAGAGCATAAATAGATCCAGGGAACAGAAAACACCCTGAACACTTGTCCCCAGGAACATGAGATATGCGAAAAATTCACGCGGGCGATCCTCAATCCGCCAGGAAACCATCACTCCAGCGGTCAATACCAGCGCCCCAAGCAAAACCAGAGGAACGCTGATGCCATTCACCCCGGCGTAATAAGAGATTCCCAGAGGTTGAACCCATTCAACCCTTTCAATGAATTGATATCCCCCGGCCGAGAGATCATACAGAAAATAGACGAGCACCGCGAGGATCAGATCGAGCAAACCCGCCGTCAGCGCAATGACCCGGACTGCCTGCTTGCGTTCAGCCGGAAGCGCCAGAATCAACAGGCCAGCCGCTAAAGGAATGAAGATGATGAAGCTAAGAATTGGAAAGCTCATCCTGTGCTCCTTAGAACCACAAGCCTACTGCCCGGTTAATGACATCCACGATCCAGGCCGGCCAGAAGCCGATGACAAGCATCAACACCATCAGGGGGGCAATGACGACCAGTTCGCGACCATTTATCTCACTGATATGCCCCTTCCAGTTCTGGTTGAGTGGTCCGTGCAAAACCTTCCATAACGCTTTGAGCGTATACGCGCCGGTGAAGAATAACCCGATCATCGAAAGCGCGGTGGCCAAAGTGAATACCGGCCAGGCCCCACGCACCACCATAAACTCAGACACAAACCCATTCAGCCCGGGCAACCCCAGAGAGGCCATGGATACAAAAATGAGGATCGAGCCGTATACTGGCAGAAGAGCATATAAACCGCCAAAGGCATTGAGGTCGCGGGTGTGGGCCCGGTCATAGATGACCCCTACCAGGAAAAACATCCCTGCCGAGTAGAGACCGTGGTTGAACATCTGCAGCACGGCCCCGTTTAAGGCAATGGTGCCATCCAGCGAGGCCCCCGCCAGAGCCGCCGTAGCAATGCCCAGCACCACAAACCCCATGTGATTAATCGAAGAATACGCCACCAACCGCTTGAAATCGTCCTGTCCGAAAGCCCCCAGCCCGCCCAGGATGATCGCAAGGCAGGCCAGTGCCGCCAGCCATCCGGCATAAAGCTGAGATTCAACCGGGAACAATGGCAGAACAAGCCGAATGAAACCAAATGCGCCCAACTTCAGGAGAACCCCCGCCAGGATCATGGATCCAGCGGTAGGGGCTTCTGTATGGGCATCGGGCAGCCAGGTGTGAAAAGGCCACACCGGAACCTTGACCGCAAAGGCAATCACAAAAGCCCAGAAAGCGATAGTTTTAACCGTTGCCAGGGGCAACCCAAACAGGTTGTTTTCGGGCGTGGTCAAACCCGGCCAGATCTGCAACAGACGCGGCAAATCGTACGTGCCGGTGACCACACCGATCATCTGGGTGGCGAGTAACAACCCCAGTGAACCGCCCATGGTGAAAAGAATAAACTTTAACGAGGCGTAATGGCGTTTTTCTCCCCCCCACTGGTGGATCAGGAAATACATCGGCACCAGGCCAACTTCCCAGAACACAAAGAACAGCAGGAGATCCAGCGACATGAACACGCCCAGCATGCCAGTTTCCAGCAAGAGGAACAGAATCATGTACGCCTTCACGCCCTGTTGTACATTGAACGAAGCCAGGATGGCCAGGGGGGTCAACAACGTGGTGAGGATCACCATGGTCAGGGCAATGCCATCTACCCCCAGATGATAATCTGAGTGGATGGCCGGATACCAGGCGGCTCTTTCAACAAACTGGAACAACTCTCCCCCCGGGTTGAAACGCTGCCATAAAAGCAAAGAGAGGCCCAGAGGAATCAGGCTGGTTACCAGAGCCGTCCAGCGCAAAGCCCGCACCGCAGTGGATGGCAGGAACAAAAGTACCAGTGCCGCAACCGTTGGAAGAAACAGGATTAAGGTCAGGAGATGAGCAGTGAGGAATTCCATCATGGTAGCCTCCCTGACTGAATAAAGAGGACTGTAATTAAGGCTCCGGCCAACACTACCATGGTGAGTGTAAGCACCATATAGTACTGCACACGCCCATTCTGCAACAAACGTAACACTTCACTGCTACGCCGTACGCCCCGGCTCAAGCCATCACCTCCACCGTTGACAACCGGCTTATCGAAGTAATTCCGTACCACCATTCCCAGCCATACCGCACCCTTCCCGATTCCATCCACAATGCCATCCAGGATCAGCCGATCAAGGATGCGGTAGGTAAAGACTTCTGCCAGCCACACCGCGGGTTTAACCAGCACTGCCTGATACAACTCATCAATACCGTACTTGTAATAGAACACCCGATAGAGAAAGCCAAGCGGCTTTTCCAGGGGATCCGGGTGGCCTTTCTGAACCCCGCGATAGACCCTCCACCCAAGGTAAAGCCCACCCAGAGAGACCACCAGTGAAGTAATCAACGGCAAATAACTCTCGGCAGTGTGAAGAGCCTCTCCCCGAAGCGTACTTCCCACAAACTCGTCAAACCAGTTCGGAATGATCCCCCCCAACAGAGGGAACTTTTGAGGAATACCAGCCCAGCCAGCCGTCACCGCGAAGAAAGCCAGAACGATGAGCGGGACAATCATCACCGGGCGGCTTTCATGGGCATGTTCCGCAGCCTTGCTCCGTGGCTCACCCAGGAAGGTCAGAGTAATTTGCCGCATTGTATAAAAAGCGGTCAACAAAGCGGCCAGCGCCAGGGTGATGAACACCGCCAGGTTACCCCCGCCAAAGGCCCCGGAGAGAATCTCATCTTTCGACCAGAATCCGGCTGTCACCAGCGGAAAGCCCGAAAGAGCAAACCCCCCGATCAGGAACGTCCAGAAAGTAAACGGCATTTTCTTTCGTAAACCACCCATGTGGAACATGTTCTGCGGGTCAATCTCTTCGCGCGAATGCAACACCCCATGTTCCATGCCGTGAATCACCGACCCGGAACCCAGAAAGAGCAACGCCTTAAAGAAGGCATGCGTCACCAGGTGGAATGTTGCCGCGACATACGCCCCCACCCCGAGTGCCGCGATCATGTACCCCAGTTGAGAAATGGTGGAATATGCCAGCACCCGTTTAATATCGGGTTGCACCAGCGCGATGGTTGCCGAAAACAAAGCCGTAAACGCTCCGATGAAGGCCATGACCTGCATCGCCTGGGTGAGCGTACCCCCATCCCAGCCCGCCGACACCAGGGGGAAAATGCGAATGGAGAGATAAACACCCGCCGAAACCATTGTTGCGGCATGGATCATGGCTGAAACCGGCGTAGGGCCTTCCATCGCATCGGGCAACCAGATATGCAACGGGAATTGAGCCGATTTTCCGATAGTGCCGATGAAGAGTAAAATCCCAAGGAGACCTGCCAGCGAAAGCCCAAGCACTCCCGAATCCGTCGTGGCCAGGCGCTCCAGCACCGCCGGGTCACCCAGCGCGGCCCGGTAATTCAAGGTTCCGGTGGCAGAATACAACCCTACAATCCCGAGGAGCATGAACACATCTCCAACCCGGGTAGTGAGGAATGCCTTCACCGCCGCGTCGCGAGCAGATTTCTTGCCATACCAGAAGCCGATCAGCATATAGGAGCAGAACCCCATGATTTCCCAGCCGATATACAGCGATAACAGATTGTCGCTGATCACCAGGAAGAACATGGCAAATGCAAACAGGCTGATCAGGGCGAAAAACCGGGAATACATGGGCTCCACCGACGGGACTCGCCGGCTGCCTCCTTTTTTCTCGCGCAGTGTGGCCCCATGCGGCGGCAAACCAGGCTGATCATGGTCACCCACCGGCTGCCCAAAATTGTGGTAGCCGACACTGTAAATAAAAATCATCAGCACCGTCCAGGCCACAAAAAACAGAGTCACCGCACTCACCGGGTCGATCAGAGCCCCAATTTTTAACCAGGTATTCCCCGTGGGAAGCCAATTCAGGGCTACCTGCATGGGATTCTCTGCCAGTCCTTCGGTAGTTATCGCCCGTACAAACAGAATCATACTGGCCAGGAAGGATACCCCCGCGCCCACCAGTGCTGTCCAGTGGCTCAGCCCACGGCGAGGATGGGTAAAGAGGACAATCAGACCAAAGGCAACCAGAGGTGCCAGGGGAATAAGCCAGACCAGGGTCTCAAACGTCATATCACCTCCGGCTATCCTTTGAGCATATCCATTTCATCCGCCACAACCGTGTTGCGTCGGCGATACGCAGAAATGATTAATCCCAGTCCTACCACTACTTCCGCAGCTGCCGCCACCAGAACGATGGCCACAAATACCTGCCCATCCACTTTGGGTGCCCAGAGGTATCGCCAGAATGCAAGCAGATTCACATTGACCGCGTTGAGCATCAATTCAACCCCCATCAGAATGGCAATAGCATTCCTGCGTGACAAGACTCCAAACAACCCCACACAAAATAAAAGCGCCGAAAAAATCAGATACCAGCCCAGCGGGATCATTCACCCCTCCTCATTTCTCCAGGGTCGGCTGGAGAAGCTTCATTTTCTTGAAGGATCTCTGGCGATGATCATCGCCCCAATCATCGCCGCTACCAGCAGGATCGATGCCACCTCGAAGGGCACCACAAACTCATCCGGAGATACCAGCGCCTGCCCAAAGCGCACCAGCAAATCCCCCTGCTCCAGACCAGGCCTGGATTCCACGCTGAACCCGGGCCACTGAAGAAACAGGAAAAGAATCCCCCCAAACACGCCCAGCGATACGACCAGCGCCGCGGGCCAGTAGCGGGTATTTTGCGGGCCGGTATCCTCCATTACCCGGCGGGTAAGCATTACAGAAAATATGATCAAAATCGCAATGGCGCCAATGTAAACCATCACCTGTACGGCGGCAAAGAAACTGGCTTCAAGAGTTGCGAAAAGAGCCGCTATGCCGCCCAGCGCCAGGACCAGCCAGAGAGCCGCATGCATGATCTTTCGCGAACTCACCACCAGTACCGCCGACGCGAGGGTAACCGCAGCGATGGCTAGAAAGGCAATCTGTAATCCGGTCATTCTTTTACCCTCCGGTGGACTGGGCAGGTTGCTGCTCTTCGGGATGAGGAACTGCCAGAGGGCGCGGTTTCCCGACGATCTCACGCTTCCGTTGCACCTTTTTCCCCGTCCCTTCAATAAAAAGAATAAGCACGATTCCATTAGACACCAGCAATGCGAGAGTCTGTGCTAACGGCATCTCTTCAAGTGGCTTGGCCACCAGTGCAGACACAACCAGAGACACAAGCGCTAACGGGGTAAGCAGCTTCCAGTTCAAATCCATCATCTGATCAATTCTGAAGCGGGGCAGAGAACCCCGGAAGAGAATCACAACGAAATACACCACAAAGGTTTTCACCACCAGATACACAAACCCGAGGAGAGGCACCTGTTCAGCCAGCGGTCCACGCCACCCCCCCAGGAACAGGGTAGCAAAGAGAAGGGATACCGTAAACGCATGGAGAAATTCGGCCACATAGAACATCCCGAACTTAAGCCCGGAATACTCAATGTTAAACCCCGCAACGATCTCCGATTCAGCTTCGGTCAGGTCGAATGGAGACCGCCCGGTTTCAGCCATAGAAGTGATGAAAAAAATCAACGCCGCTACGGGCGCTGATAACAGGTAAGGGATGCGTTGGGCCATGACGATGTCGTTCACACCCAGCGAACCAGCCAGGATCACCGGAATGAGCAAGGAAACCACCATGGGTACTTCATAAGAAACCAGTTGAGCTACAGCGCGAAACCCGCCAAGGAGCGCATATTTATTATTCGAACTCCATCCCGCGAGGATAATCCCCAGCACACCCAGGCCACCGCTGGCGATGATATACACTATTCCCACATTGAGATTAACCCCCATCACGGTCATGGTGAAGGGAATAACTGCCCAGATCAGCAGCACCGAAGCCACCGCGAGGATAGGTGCCAGATTGTAGGGAACACGATCTACCCCTTCAGGAGTGATATATTCCTTGGTGAAGATCTTCAACATATCCGCAATGGGTTGGAAAATTCCCCACGGGCCCACACGATTCGGGCCAAAGCGATCCTGGATGCGCCCGATCAGCTTTCGTTCATACCAGATCAGGAAGACCACCCAGAGCATGGCTAGAAGGGCAATGGTGCCTGCTCCGAGTACCGTCAACACCAGTTCTACCCCGCTGGGAGGCATCCCCCAGCCCAGCAACACACCACGCAGCCATTCAGCAATGAACTGAACCGGATCTTGATACCAGGGTGTCACCGAATCCTCCTCACAGCCATTCCAGGGCTCTCTTGCGCCAGGCATACAAAAGGCCGCCCAGCAAGATCAAAATGAAAATTACCCCCTCAACCACGGCGAAGAGCGGTAGCTGGTGATAAGCTACCGCCCACGGGAAGAGCAACACCACTTCCACATCGAATACCAGGAAAACGAGGGTGTAGATGTAATACTGCGCCTTGAATTGAATCCAGGCGGGGCCTACGGTCTCGATTCCGCATTCGTAGGTGGAACTTTTAATGGGATTGGGTTTTTTTGGGGCCAGAATACCGGCGATGAAGATGGCGGCGGCTGGCAGGAACATTGCGATCAGAAAAAACACCCCCACATACAACCATTCACTCAGCATAATGACTCCTTGAGGGCAGGATGTGATCTCGATTGCGCAGAGTGTGCCAGATCATGCTTGGTAATATCAGTAAAAAGGTAAATTTTGAAAGCAGTCTGATCGTTGTTATTGTAACATACTTTGGTGCGAGCCTTTACGGCGAACAGCCCAGATCCACCCGATGAGGCAAATTCCCAGTCCAATCCCTGCCCCACCCCGCCACCAGCTTGCCGGTAAACCCAGCCACGAACGTACCGGCAGTTGAATCCTGCGGATGAGGAGAACGTATCCCTCGCCCTGTTTACCCGTTTGATCTACCGGAATCATTTCCAGGCGAAGACGTGCCTGCCAGGTGCTACGATCTTTCACTTCCTCTGTCCAGCGTAGAGAAACCGGTTGCCCCGCAACTAACGGTTCGCGAAATTCTTCCCTGGCTTCCGGTGTGCTTAAGTTTTCCAGCCGGGCCGAAACAATCCATCCTTCGAACGAATCCCCTTCCCCTCCGCGCTCAATCATAAAACGGATGTCTGCATCATCCCCCAGCCAGACGTACGCTGGCAGCATAAGCACCCCCACCCGGTTTAAAGTTACCCTTCCGTCATCGATCCGAAGCGGGAATTCGGCTCGTTGTTGTTGCGGCGGGAAACCCATTACCCCCAGAATGATTCCACAAAGAAATGCCAGAACCACTGGCAACCTGGCCCATCCTCTCAACATATCTTGATTATACAAAACACCTCCTCTGCCAGCTCAGACAGAGGAGGTGTCGCCCTGCACCAATTTGAAGCTCAATCGATCTGACCTTCCAGCGCTGCCAGTAACTCTTCAGCTTCTTCTACGGTTATTTTATGTTCCTGTAACATTTTCAACACCAGCATGCGCTCTTCATTGGAGACCCCTGAGGTTCCCTGGCCAGGTCTGACATCGGTCGTCGGAGCTACCTGGCTGGCATCAACCGGGGCATGGGGCGAAGGAGGCTGAGCAGGTTCGGGAGGACGTTTCTCTCCCTCCCAGCCCTCAACCCGGGCACCCCACATCCCGGCCGGGTGTTCGCGGTGCCAGCCACGCCGTTCCATGCGCTCCATAGCGGCCCGCACCCGCTCTTCCGCCCGCCGGGCAGCCTCTTCTGCCCGGCGCTGAATGCGCTCCGCGAAACCCTCCCACGAGCCGTCTTCCCCACCTGAAGGTTTTGCCGTTTTCCACTCCTGTTCCATCCGATCCAGAAGATCATCCAGCTCCAGAGAGGGCATGGGCTCATCCACCACACGAATATCTCCACCGGCTTTCAGGCGCACCAGGCGTTCACCCTTTCCCAGCGTGAGGATAGCGTTTTCCTGTTCCATCGAGCGGTGTTGATTTTGCACATCCACCACAATATCTCTTCCGCCGCTGGTGAGATCAAGCCGCCCTGAAAAATCTGTCGGCAGATACAACACAATATCTCCCCCCGATTTCACCACCACTTCTTCGGTAGACGCACCCTTCAGACCAAGGTCAATATCCCCACCGCCGCGCAACCGCACTCCTCCCGAAACACACACCACACAATCACCGCCCACCATTTCCACCGAGAGGTTCCCGCTCACTTCGCCCTTCAAATCGCCGCCAACCCGGCGAACCGCAACCGCTTCTCCCACCTCTGCCAGGAACAAATCTCCACCCACATGGGCAATATCTGCCTTTTCAACCTGTCTCAAGGCCAGATCGCCACCCACATGGCTCACTTCAGCGGGGCCTGCCAGGCCAGCGATGATCCCATCTCCACCAATGCGCTCTACCCTCACACCTGCGTTCCAGGGTACCGTCACCCTGCAATCCGTATCCGTGATAAGGGTGCATACATTCCCCTCCTGCTGAACATGAACGTGGCGCGCGTCAACCCCTTCTACAACCAGGTCTGAGCTTTCTCCTCCCAGCAGATAAAGATCTCCTGCCACACGAAGAACAAGTTTCGAACCTTCCTGAACCGGAAAATGCATCTCCGCTGATGTCATTGGATTTACTCCTTTCATATTCTTAATCTATCATAGCATAAACTAAATAATTGTCAATAGATATTTTAATATTTTTTATTAACCTGGAAATTAAATTAAAACAACCCGGCTTTTCACCGGGTTGTTTCGCAATGCAGTTCGTCAAAAATCAACACCGCCCGTTGAATACAGACGCTTGGCCTCCTGCCAGTATGCCTCCATTTCTTCCATCGAAAGATCACCCAGCGAGCGATTTTGCTCGCGCGCCCGCTGTTCAATGTGACGAAAACGCCGATAAAACCTCTGATTAGCCTTGCGTAAAACTGTCTCTGCATCCAGATGATACCAGCGAACCAGGTTCACGATGGCAAAAAGCAAGTCGCCGAGTTCCTTTTCTTTCTCCTCCGGAGTCGCAGCCTCAGATACCTCAGCCCATTCTTCCAGAACTTTTTCCTTCACCCCTTCCAGGTGCGGCCAGTCGAACCCCACATGAGCCGCCCGGCTTTGAAATTCCTGCGCCCGGGTAAGCGCCGGTAAAGCGCGCGAAATCCCATCCAGAATCCCTTTCTGGGTCTGGTCTCCATTTTCATGGCGTTCTTCTTCTTTCAACTTCTCCCAGTTTCTCAGCACCCCAGCGGCATCGTCTACCTGAACATCGCCAAACACATGCGGGTGGCGCCGTACAATCTTCGAATGAATCCCGTGGATGACTTCAGGCATGCTGAACAGCCCTTCTTCCGAACCAATTTGCGCCAGCATGGTCACCAGCAATAAAACATCGCCCAACTCTTCGCGCACACCGGCGAAGTCCTGTCCATCCAGCGCCTCCAGCACCTCATAAGTCTCTTCCAGGAGCATTGGGCCAAGGCTTTCCATGGTTTGTTCTTTATCCCAGGGGCATCCATCAGGCGCCCGAAGGTGAGCCACCACCTCTTGAAATCCCTCCAGCGAGAGATTCTGACCCAGGGGCGGAACGTAGAGAGCCGTCAAAAGGCCGATATGCTCACTGCGATCAATTTCATAAAGCGCCAGCTCCTCCACCTGTTCGGCAGGAGTGCCCGCTCCGTGAACCAGGCGCACCCGATGTTCATCCGGATAGATAGCGTTGAGGGTAAGCTTCACCTCTGAAGCTACCTGCCGCGAATAAATCTGGGCAACCAGCACAGGCTGGTCTGGCGGAAAGTGAGGCACGTGGCGCCCCCCTAACTCCAGAGCATCCGTCAGGATCATGGTCGAGAACGGATCCATCCCAAGAGCAGTGCAGACGGGTTCTATAAAACTGATCCCCTCAATCACCCGCACAGGAATACCCATGGCTCTGGCACGACGTGCAATTTCAGGTGCGGTAGCCTCGGCGATAAAAGGATGCCCGGGCACAGCATAGGTCACCCCCTCCGGCCTTTGCCCCAGTTCGAGCACCTTTTGAATAATCGACTCATAAACTTCCTCAAAGGACTCCCCACGCTCATACAGCTCATCAAAGGAATGCACAGTCAATCCTTCCGGCATTCCCATAACTACTGGATGGTGTCGTGTTCGCAGGTAAACCTCATTCGTCTGTTCCAGGTGCTTCCATGCCTGAAGCGTTAACAATGCTGGGTCGCCTGGCCCCAGCCCCATCAAGACAATTCCGGCAGGTCTGTCATTACTCACATTCCACCTCAATCATAAACCCGGTGTGTACACACCGGCAGGAGAGTGCGGTACAATTGAGAGTGATTTTACCAGAAAGAAAGGTCAGGGTTGATTCCTGTGGATCCATTTGAAATTACCCTTTCGATGCCATTCAAGCAGGCCCTGGAAGTGGTTGAAGCGGCATTGAACGCCGAGGGGTTCGGGGTGGTTACCCGCATTGATGTTCAAAAAACCATGCGTCAGAAGTTGAACATCGACTTTCGTCCCTATGTCATTCTGGGGGCATGTAACCCTCCCATTGCTCATCGTGTACTCGAACACGACCCCCGCATGGGGTTAATGCTCCCTTGCAATGTTTCGGTAGAAGCCATGGGCGAGGATCACATCCTCGTCCGTATTGCCGATCCCGATCAAATGCTTGGCTGTGGGAGCAGTGAAGACCCCGTATTAGGTGAACTCGCTTCCGAAGCCCGCAACCGCCTCACCCGGGTGGCCGATCGCCTGCGCCGTGGAGCCAGCCAGAACGACCCGGAAGCTAAACCCTGGCAGCGCCTGAATCACCTCACCGATTGATCAGCCAGCAGTTTCTTTTGATCAAAGAGCCTCAACAAGCTGGTAGTTCCTCCCCTTATTGCTAACTTTTACCCATTAACGCAAAAGAGCTGCCCCTGCATCTTGCAGGCAGCTCTTCTAGAATCCATTCCCGCATAGTGATCCTTTCCCCTTGAAAGCATGGGAAAAGACCACCCGGAAATGAAACTTTTAGCGTTTGGTGTATGTGGGTGCCTTGCGAGCGCGTTTCAGACCAGGTTTCTTGCGTTCCTTCACGCGGGCGTCTCGCGTCAGGAAACCACCCTTCCGCATCACCGGAATCAGCTCATTGTTCATTTTTACCAGCGCCCGCGCCATCCCAAGTTTGACCGCGTCAGTCTGGCCCGTCACACCACCACCCCTGACGATGACGGTGATATCGAACTGAGAGCGATCATGGCCTGAAGCCTCAAGCGGTGCAAGGATGGCCTCAATATCTCCCAGGCGGGTAAAATACTGCTCGGCGGCTTTTTCATTGACGATAAACCTGCCGCTTCCTCGCATCAGGCGAACGCGGGCCGTCGCTTCTTTCCGTCTTCCAACACCCTCGAAATACTGGACAGACATCTTTCTTTTGCTCCTTTACGCTGCCGGGACAGGTTTCTGCGCTTCGTGCGGGTGTTCACTCCCGGCGTAAATCTTGAGTTTCTTGATCAATCGGCGACCGAGCTTGTTGTGAGGGAGCATCCCCCACACAGCGGCGCGAATCACCCGGTCGGGGTGTTTTTGCATCTGATCGCGCAGGCTCACGGTCTTCAGGCCACCAGGATAATTGGAATGGCGGTAATAGAATTTCGTGAGCATCCGTTCATTCGTCAGGCGCAAATTACTGGCATTGACCACCACCACGTAGTCGCCCATTTCCACGCCAGGCGTGAAGGTCGGCTTGTGTTTTCCCAGGAGATACCGGCTGATCTGCGTCGCCAGGCGCCCCAGCCCCTGATTGCTCGCGTCTACCAGTATCCACCCGGATTCTTGTTTTCCTTTAAGGACGTATGTTTTGTCCATTCCCATTTTCTCACCTTATCCAGGGTCTCGAATTACGATCCTGCTTCTTGCTTTTCTTCGGCATAATGCACTCCCAGAAGAACCAGTCCCTGCGGCGGTGCCAGGCCGGGCGGTAAAGGTTGAGCATCCTGTACACCAGCTCTGAAATCCTCCAGGCTCAACCGGTTCTGCCCGACCAGCACCATTGTGAACACCAGTCTGCGTACCATGTGGTACAGAAACGCATTGGCCGTCACCTCAAAAACCAGCTCATCACCGATCTGTGTCCATTTCGCCAGCGAAACCGTCCGCAGCGTGGTTCCGCCACTTACTGGAGAGGTTCCAAATGCCGAAAAATCATGGCTTCCCCGGACGAGCTCCGCGGCCTTTTCCATCGCAGGCACATTCACCGGTGGCCAAACCCGCCATGCATACCTTTCCCGTAAAGGGTCGCGATGTTGCGAAATATACATGCGATACCGGTAACTCCGCTCCACCGCGTCGAATCGAGGATGAAAACCGTCAGAGACGGACTCCACCGCCACCACTGCCAGGTCATCAGGTAACTGGTCGTTCAGGGCCCGATGAAGCGCCTCGCATCCGTGTATCCAGTCCAGGTCAACCGTTGCCACCTGACCGCTGGCGTGAACCCCGGTGTCGGTTCGCCCCGCCGAAAGGATGGAAGTGCCCTTCCAGCCAAGCTTTCGCAGGGCTTTTTCCAGCTCTCCCTGCACAGTTCGGCCTGTTTTCTGTCGCTGGAATCCTCGAAAATGCGTGCCGTCGTAAGCAAGAATCAGTTTGTAACGTGCCATGTCACTCCGGTTCATCACCGGCGACTCATCCCAACTATCCTTCAACCAGCTCCAGCAGAACCATCTCGGCGGCATCGCCCAGACGAGGCGCCAGCTTCAGCATACGGGTATATCCACCGTTGCGGTTCTCATAGCGCGGGGCGATGTCATCGAAAAGTTTCCGCACCATTTCAGGATTGCCCAATCGCGCGGCAGCCAGGCGGCGGGCATTGACCTTGTCAATGTCACTGCCTTTGGCGCTGTTGCGCGCCAGGGTAATTAATTTTTCGGCATCCCCGCGGATCGCCAGCGCCTTGGCACGGGTTGTTTTGATTCGTTCGTGCATGAATAACTGGTTGATCATGGTGCGGCGCAGTGCATTCCGCTGCCCTGCACTTCGTCCCAGTTTATAACCTGCTACACCGTGTCGCATAGTTCATCACTCCACTGTCTTGTCATCGCGCAGGAAGCCTTTCTCCTGCATTTTCTGGCGTAATTCGTCCAGACTCTTTTCGCCAAAATTCCGAATGGACATGACCGCCTCATCGCCTTTTTCCAGCAGTTCGAGAACATCTCCCACGGTGGTGATCCCTGTCCGCTTGAGCGAGTTGAAGACCCGCACCGAAAGGTCAAGGTTCTCAATCGGCGTTTCTGCCGCTTCGCTGGTCAGCCGGCTACCGACCACTTCCTTCTCCACCCCAAGCATCAACGATTCCTCGCTGACACCGGCGATGTAGCGCAGGTGATCGATCATCACTTTCGAGGCAGTGCTCAAAGCTCGCTCTGGTGTGATCGTGCCATCCGTCCAGATCTCCAAAATCAACCGGTCGTAGTTGGTGCTTTGCCCAACCCGCGCTGCAGCCACACTCCAGTTCACCCTTTGAATGGGACTGAAGATGGCGTCCACCGGCAGCTCGCCAATCGGAAGCCTGCCGCTTCGTTCTGATGCCGGGGAGTAGCCCCGCCCGCGGCTGACCATCAGGTCAATCTCCAGGCGAGTGTTCGGGTCATCCACCGTGAACAGATACAGATCCGGGTTGACAATTTCCACCTCGGCGGGCGTTTGAATATCTGCGGCGGTCACCACCCCTTCACCGCGCACATCCAGATGCAGGTGAGAGGTTTCCACATCATGCAGGATCAGGCGCAGTTGTTTAATCTGCAACATCACCTGAATCACATCCTCGCGTACACCCGGAATATCGCTGAATTCATGCAGCACATCCGAAATACGGATGGATGTCACCGCCGCACCATCCAGGGAGGATAGCAGCACACGCCGCAGAGAATTACCCAACGTTACGCCATAGCCACTTTCCAGAGGCCCGATTACAAACTTGGCGTAGTTCCGAGCTTCGGCGTCGCGCTCGACTTTCGGCGTTACCATATTACTTAGAGCAGCCACAATTCACCCCTTCCCGGCCCCTTACAGGCCCGGATATGTTGGTGTCTTAGCGCGAGTAGTACTCGACGATTAATTGCTCATTCAAGTTACCGTCAATTTCTGCCCGCTCCGGGACGCGCAACACCCGCCCGGAAAGGTTCTTGACATCCCGATCAAGCCATAACGGGCAGATGCGTTTATCCGCCACATCGACGAGTTCTTTCCAGTAGGTTTTGCGGCGCGCATTCTCAGAAACGGTCACCACATCTCCTGGCCGAAGCAGCATCGAGGGAATATCCGCCCGGTGATTGTTCACCAGAATATGCCCATGATTGACCAGCTGACGAGCCTGAGAACGGTTGGCAGCATATCCCAGACGGTAAACTACATTATCTAACCGCATTTCCAGAGTTTGAAGCAAGTTCAAACCGGTAAGGCCCTTTTTCTGCAGAGCAACACCAAAATAGCGCCGGAACTGACGCTCGAAAATGCCATACACCCGCCGGGCGCGTTGTTTTGCCCGCAGCTGGCGAGCATAGTCCGATTCGCGTTCCGCGCGGCCCTGCCGGGTGCGGCCATGCTGACCGGGGGCAAAACCCCGCTTTTCAAAAGAGCACTTCGGGCTGTAGCAACGCTCGCCCTTGAGGAACAATTTTTCACCTTCACGCCGGCACAATTTACAGACCGGACCAATATATCTACCCATACGATCCCTCTCCCTTACACGCGGCGTTTCTTGGGCGGCCGGCAACCATTATGGGGAACCGGCGTCACATCTGCAATAGAACGCACTCGAACACCGAGTGACTGAACGGCGCGAATCGCCGACTCACGTCCCGGGCCAGGCCCTTTGACAATCAAATCGGCTTCCTGCAACCCCATCGACATGGCCGTTTTCACAGCCTGCTCCGTGGCCAGGCGGGCGGCAAAAGGCGTGCTCTTGCGCGAACCCTTGAAGCCAGCCGAACCGGAGCTACCCCAGCAGACGGCATTTCCCTGCTGGTCGGTGACGGTCACAATGGTATTGTTGAAGGACGCAAAAATATGGATCTGCCCGGAAGTCAGTGTTCGCTTGACTCTCTTGGCAGAAGATGCGCGTCGCGTTGAACGTACGTTTTGTGCCATAATTCCTTTCCTGTTTACGTTACATCCAGGTTTCTACATTAAGCAACTCCAACCAGGTACAGGGCAGGCTGCCGCGGGGAGAGGAAGGGTCCCATCTCCTGCCCTGCCCGGCCAGAATTACTTCTTGGCGCCTCGGCGGCGGCCACGCCCGGCAACCGTCTTCTTCGGGCCTTTGCGAGTGCGGGCATTCGTGCGGGTGCGTTGCCCGTGCACGGGCAGGTTGCGGCGGTGCCGTAAGCCACGGTAGCACCCAATTTCAACCAGCCGTTTGATATTCATCTGCACCTCGCGGCGCAGGTCGCCCTCTACTTTATAACTGCGGGCAATGAAATCACGCATCGCGTTAATTTCATTCTCCGTCAGGTCGCGCACGCGAACATCCGGATTGACGTTGGTAGCCGCCAGAATTTCGCGAGCACGCGTCGGGCCAATCCCATAAATGTAGGTCAGACCTACCTCAACCCGCTTATTGCGCGGAAGATCAACACCTTCAATACGAGCCATGGTTTCCTACCCCTGTCGCTGTTTGTGCTTTGGGTTATCGCAAATGACATACAGGCGCCCGCTGCGCTTCACGATTTTGCATCTGGCGCATCGTTTCTTGATGGATGGTGAAACTCTCATGATGCCTATACTCCTTCGTTTTACACTTCACAAGCCAAAGTTGCAATTATACCTGCTGTTCGGCCTTTCGTCCAGAGGACTTTCTCCATTTTCCTTAAGTACCACCTTGCTCTCCATCGAGAAGAGTCAAGATAACCGGGCCATTTTCCGTCACGGCCACTGTATGCTCAAAGTGCGCCGTGAGCGAGCCATCTGCCGAGGCCACTGTCCATTCATCAGGCAAAACCCGCGTCTGCCAGGTGCCAACCAGCACCATCGGCTCCAGCGCAATCGTCATCCCCGAACGAAGGATCATTCCGCGCCCCGGAGTTCCGTAATTGGGCACCTGAGGGCCTTCATGCATTCTCCGGCCCACACCGTGACCGGTGTACTCCCGTGTCACATGAAAACCCCGACTCTCCACAAATTGCTGGATGGCAAACGATACATCCCCAATCCGGTTTCCGGCCTTCATCTGGCTGATGCCTGCCTTCAACGCCCCTTCGGTCACCTCAAGCAACTTCTGAGCCGTCTCTGAGAGCTCGCCTACCCCGGCGGTGAAGGCCGAATCGGCCACAAACCCGTCGTATACCGTGCCACAGTCTACCGAGACGATATCTCCCACTTTCAACCGGCGCGACTTGCTGGGAATGCCATGCACCAGTTCTTCGTTGACACTGACACAGGTGCTCGCCGGATAGGGATAGGGTCCCGGATAATTCTTGAACGGTGAATAGACACCGTACTTGCGTAAGACATCTTCAGCGGCTGCGTTTACGTCGGCAGTGGTAGCCCCCGGTCGAATAGCCGCCCTGGCCGCCGCCAGAGCTTCAGCATTGATCCGCCCGGCCTGTCGCATGATTTCGAGTTCATGCGAGGTTTTAATGGTGACCTGCCGATCCCATGCCATAAGCTGGACTACCCCTTCCGAATCGCCGCCAGAATGTCACGAGAGACTTCTTCAATACTCTTCGTGCCATCCACTTCAACCAGCAGCCCCTGCCGGCGGTAATATTCAATCAACGGCATGGTCTGTTCCATGTAAACCCGAATGCGCCGTTCAACCGTTTCAGCCTTATCGTCATCGCGCTGAATCAGCGTCGCACCGTCGTCGTCACATACTCCGGCTGTCCTGGGAGGATTGTATTTTTCGTGATAAACCCGCCCACACTGGGGGCACGTCCACCGGCCGCCCAGTCGTTCAATGAGCACTTCGGCAGGCACCGAAATGTAAGGTACACAGTGTACCTTTCCACCCAGCTCGGCCAGCATACCCGCCAGGGCATCTGCCTGGGCTGGAGTACGCGGGAAGCCGTCCAGTAAGGCTCCATTGGCGCAATCGGAGCGGCTGATCCGTTCTTTGACCATTGCAATGGTCACATCATCGGGGACAAGTTCACCGCGGTTCATGTATCCCTGGGCAAGCTTGCCAAGTTCTGTCTGATTCTTCAAATTTTCCCGGAACAGATCTCCCGACGAGACGTGCGTCAGCCCGAATTCTCTGGCGATAATTTGAGCCTGAGTGCCTTTTCCTGCACCGGGAGGACCTAAGAGTACGATGTACATAGCCATGGTCGTCTATCCTTTAATCAGGCTTTCCTGGTAACCGTGGAGTTTCAACTCCGTCTCAATGACCGTGAATGTATCTCTCACCACACCGACCACAATGAGCAACCCCGCCGCAGAGATTAACACCAGCCCCGAGCGCGAACCCGCAGGGAAGATCGGGTGCAACAGATAGGGCAACACAGCCACAAAACCCAAGAAGAGCGACCCTGGCAGGGTAATGCGCTGTTGTACCCGGTTAAGATATTTCTGCGTGGGTGCACCCCGCACAACCCCGGGAATCTGCGCTCCCTGGCGCTTGAGGTTCTCACCGTAGTTCTGTTGCTGAAAGAGCACATCGGTATAGAAGAAAGTAAATGCCACCACCATCAGGAAATACAGCAGGGCATACACTCCGCTCTGACCGTTAAAGGTCTGGTAAATCCCCTGCGCCAGGCTGGCAACCCAGGGCGTCTTGGACTGAAGGAAGTAACTCGCCGCGATGGATGGGAAGGTAAGAATGGCCTGCGCGAAAATGATGGGGATCATCCCGGCCATATTGACCATGAGAGGCAGATTGCTGTGCACCGGCATCGACATGCGGTTGCCCACCCGCCGACCCGGGAAAAACACCGGCACATTTCGCCGTCCCTGCTGCACATAGACGATGGCGAAAATAATCAACACCAACAACAGCAGCACCACCAGCAGCATCCACCAGCCGTTTACCTTATCGCTCAAAAGGGAAGCCAGGTTGAATGGAATACGCGCCACGATCCCGGAGAAAATAATGAGCGACAGCCCCTGTTTGGGAATGCCATATTCCGAGATCAATTGTCCCAGCCAGATGCCGAACATCGTCCCGGCCATCATGGTAATGATGGTAGTCAGCGTCGGCAACAGGTTGGCCCCGGTAAAACCATAATTTTTAATCACCGGGCTTCCGGCCAGAGAGGCGAAGATGTTGATCTGCCCGATCGCAGAAAGGGCCGCCATGGGGATGGTCAGGAGCATGGTCCACCGCTCCATCAGAATTTGACCTTCCCGCGGGTTATCCTTAATGCGGCGCTCCAGAGAAGGGATAATGGGGATGAGCAATTGAATGATGATCTGAGCGGTAATGTAGGGATACACCCCCATCGCCAGGATCGAGAAGTTAGACATCGTCCCGCCGGAGAGCAGATCGAGCATGTTGAAGAGTGTCTGTGCCGGGTTCGTACTCCGCGTCAATTGACCGAGCACTGCGCGATCGATACCCGGCACAGGGATGTTGGCGGCCAGGCGGTACAACACCAGCATCAGCAGCGTAATCAGCAGCTTCTTGCGGATGTCTTCTGATTTCCACAGATAGCGCCAAGCAGACCGTTTCATAAGTGAGTCTCCTGTATTGGCCGACCGCCTCAGAACCCTCTCAGGCGATCAACTCCACTTTACCGCCAGCAGCTTCAATCTTTGCTTTGGCGCCTTTAGAAATGCGATGCACCTTGACGGTCAACGGAACGTTCAGCTCGCCGTTGCCCAGAATCACCACCGGGTTTTTCACCTTGTGAAGCATCCCTGCCTGCGCCAGCAGTTCCGGGGTCACTTCGGTGCCTGCCGGGAAACGCTCAAGCTGTTCGAGGTTGACCTCGTTGAACTCTACCCGGTTGGGCGGTGTGAAACCCTCACCACGCATGAAGGGCAGGCGGCGATAGAAAGGCAGGTTGCCGCCCTGGCGGTACAGGTGACCGCCCTGACCCGAGCGAGCGCCTTCACCTTTCGTCCCGCGCCCGGCGGTCTTACCCTGCCCCGCCGAGATACCAATGCCTCTGCGCTTGCGTTTCTTATTCGCGCCTTCATTGGGTACTAAATCGTGAAGTTTCATTTCTCTTCCTCAATTTTCACGAGATGGTTGACCTTGTAAAGCATGCCGCGAATCGAGGGCGTATCGGGCAGCACCACCGTCTGATGCAGTTTGCGCAGGCCCAACGCACGCACTGTCGCTTTATGCCGTTCGGAGTAACCAATCGCGCTTTTTACCAGCGTCACTTTTAATTTCTTGGGTTCGGTCGTCTCAGACATTCTTCCTCCGCTCCCAGAAAGGCATCACTTCGCTCACCAGCTTCCCGCGTCGGGCAGCTTCTTCTTCGGGGAACTTGAGCTGCTCGAGCGCCGAGAAGGTGGCCTGAACGACGTTCAGCACGTTGGCGCTGCCCATCGACTTGGTCAAAATATCGCGGATTCCCGCCGCTTCCAGCACGGCGCGTACACCACCAGCAGCGATAACACCCGTTCCAGGTGAGGCCGGTTTGAGGAGCACTTTCGCGCCACCCGTCTTACCGATCACCTCATGGGCGATGGTCGTTCCAATCATCCCCACCCGGTGCATATTCTTATGCGCACGTTCGGTGGCTTTGCGCATGGCGTCAGGCACGGCGTTGGCCTTGCCAACACCCAGGCCTACCCGTCCCTTGTTATCACCCGCCACGACGGTCACACGGAACTGGAAGCGCCTTCCACCTTTGACCACCTTGGCAACGCGTGCAATTTCAATCACCCGTTCGTCGTATTGCTGTTCCAGGCTTTGATATTCGGTCATTTCCATTGGTTCAGGCCCTTTTTACTCTCATTAGAATTCCAGGCCAGCTTCGCGCGCGGCATCGGCCAGGGCTTTCACCCGCCCCATGTAACGATACCCGCCACGATCGAAGACCACCTGTGTGATCCCCTTTTCTCTGGCGCGTTCCGCCACCAGTTTGCCTACAGCTTTGGCCTGTTCAGTTTTGGTCAAACCATTCAGTTGACCGCGTAAAGCGTGGTCAATGCTCGAAGCGGCGGCCAGCGTCACCCCAGCCTGATCGTCAATCACCTGGGCATAAATTTCCTGCAGGCTGCGGAAGACGTTCAGTCGCGGTCGCTCCGGCGTTCCACTGATCTTCAAGCGTACCCGGCGATGCCGGCGCAGGCGAGATTCAGCTCGTGATCGTTTTGTCATAGTTCACCTACTTCTTGCCTTTGCCGCCCTTGCCAGATTTCCCGGCTTTGCGGCGAATGGTCTCACCCAGGTAATGAATACCCTTCCCCTTGTATGGCTCCGGCGGGCGAATCTTGCGGATATCTGCCGCTACCTGACCAATCACTTCGGGGTTCGAACCCATCACCTTGATCTGGCGGGTTCGTTCATCAACATCAAACGTCACCCCATCCACCGGTTCAACCCGTACCGGGTGTGAGAAACCCAGGTTCAAGACCAGAGTTTTCCCATCCATAGAGGCGCGGTAACCCACGCCATCGATCTCCAGCACCTTGGTGAAGCCGGTGTGAACACCGTTAACCATGTTGTTGATCAACGCACGTGTGGTTCCATGCAAAGCGCGCATCATCGGCGCATCCGATTCGCGGGTGACCACAATCTGGTTCCCTTCCAGGCTCACCTGAACCCCCGGCGCGAAGGTGCGCTCCAGGGTGCCCTTGGGGCCTTTGACTTTCACGTTCAGGCCATCAATTTCAACCTGAACCCCCTGAGGAACAGGGATTGGTAAACGTCCAATACGAGACATGGCACCCTCCTACCAGACCTTGCAGAGAATCTCGCCGCCAACCCCAAGCTGGCGCGCGCGCTGCCCGGTCATCACCCCTTTCGGGGTAGACAGGATGGCAATGCCCATCCCGGAAAGCACCCAGGGAATATCCCGTTTATGGGTATAGACCCGGCGCCCGGGGCGGCTCACCCGCTGCAGACCGGTGATTACCGGCTGCCGCTGACGACGTTCACCTACATATTTCAACTTCAGCCGCAGGATTTTCTGGCTCGGTACTTCGCCCTCCACAACCTCGAAACCTTCGATGTAACCCTCTTCCTTCAGGATCCGGGCAATTTCTACCTTAATCTTGGAATTGGGCATCGCCACCAGGCTGTGGCCGGCCATCAGGCCATTACGTATCCGAGTCAGCATGTCGGCAATAGGATCATTCACACTCATCGATACCTCCACACCGGCTACCAGGAAGACTTGACCACGCCGGGAATTTTGCCCTGCAGCGCCAGCTCACGGAAACAAATGCGGCACAGGCCGAATTTGCGAATATACCCACGCGGGCGGCCGCACCGCTGGCAGCGATTACGCACCTGAATGGGGTACTTTCGCCGCATTTCACGATACATCATGCACTTCTTCGCCATATTATCCCTTTCTGAATGGCATACCGAGCATTTCCAGCAGGGCTGCCGCATGATCATCGGATTTCGCAGTGGTTACAATGGTGATCTCCATCCCGCGAATCTTGTCGATTTTGTCGTACTCGATTTCGGGGAAGATCAACTGTTCGCGCAGTCCCAGGGTGTAATTACCCCGCCCATCGAACGCGTCGCGAGAAACCCCGCGAAAGTCACGTACGCGCGGTAATACCACATTGATCAGGCGGTCCAGGAAACTCCACATGCGGTCTCGCCGCAGCGTCACCTTGGCACCAATCGACCGTCCCTCGCGCAGTTTGAACGCCGCAATGCTCACCCGGGCCTTGGTGATGACCGGTTTTTGCCCGGTGATCGTAGCCAGGTCAGCACTGGCAGCCTCCAGCGCTTTCGGGTTATCCAGGGCCTCGCCTAATCCAATATTCAGGACGATCTTTTCAATCCGTGGCACCTGCATGACGTTATCCAGGTTTAACTGTTTCATCAAGGCAGGCACAATCTCGGTTTGATAACGCTCTTTCAATTTGTTCATTCTGTCACTCCCAACGGCCCTACTCGTCGATGCTCGCCTGGCATTTCTTACAAATGCGGAATGCCTTTCCATCCTGGCGGTTGATTCCGACTCGTGTGGCTTTGCCACACTTCGGGCACACCAACATAACGTTGGAAATATGGATCGGCGCTTCGAAGCGCACGAGACCCGGATTCAACGTGCGACCCTGCGATTGCACCTGGCGCTGATGTTTGGTGCGCATGTTCACACCCTGCACCACCACCCGGTTCTCGTCTGGAATGACCCGGATCACCTCACCGCGCTTCCCTTTATCTTCAGAACGACCGCTAATAACTTCAACGGTATCGCCCTTGCGAATTTTCACCTTCATAGTTCGCTCCTCACCATTCCTAGAGGACTTCCGGGGCAAGCGAGACGATCTTCATGAAACCCTTCTCGCGTAATTCACGAGCCACCGGGCCAAAAATACGCGTCCCGCGCGGATTTTGGCCGGAAGAGTCCAGAATCACCGCTGCGTTGTCGTCAAACCGGATGCTCGAACCGTCCTCCCGCCGCCATTCCTTGGCACAGCGGACGATCACCGCTTTGACGATTTCACTCTTCTTCACCGCGCCCTGAGGAGCAGCCGATTTGACCGTGCACACCACAATGTCGCCCACATATCCGTACTTGCGGGTCGAACCACCCATGATGTGGATCACCAGCAGCTCTCGTGCGCCTGTGTTGTCTGCAACTTTTAAACGCGTCTCTTGCTGGATCATCGCTTACGCTCCTACCTGCTCTTCGCTGCTTCCGCCACTCGCGCGCCGGACAATCCTCTGGACAACCCAGCGCTTCAGAGCCGAAAGCGGGCGGCTTTCAACAATTTCTACTTCGTCGCCGACGGCGCACCCCAGCTCATCATGGGCATGAACCTTCTTCGAGCTGTGCACAACCTTCTTGTACAGGGGGTGCTGGTAGGTGCGGGTAATCTCAACCACCACCGTCTTGGTCATCTTATTACTGGTGACAACACCGGTCATGCGTCGACGTGTATTCATTCTGCACCTTCCTCACCCTGTAATTCCCGCTCGCGCAATACGGTCAAAAAGCGCGCTATCAGACGGCGACTCTGTTTCAAACGGCTGGTATCGGTCAGTTGACCGGTGACCGCCTGGAAACGCAGGTTCATATATTCCTGCCGGGCATCATTTAACTTCGCCCGAATTTCCTCCGTCGTCAGTAATCGAATCTCTTTCGGTTTCATACCTGTTCTCCTGCCAATTCTTCACGCATAATTACTTTGGTCTTAATGGAGAACTTGTAGGAAGCCTGATGAAGTGCGGCTTTGGCAACTTCTTCTGGCAGGCCGCCCACCTCAAACATGATCCGGCCCGGTTTGACCACCGCAACCCAGTACTCCACATTGCCCTTTCCTTTACCCATGCGGGTCTCAGGGGGTTTGCGGGTGTAGGGTTTGTCCGGGAAAATCCGAATCCATACCTTGCCCCGGCGACGCATTTCGCGCACAATCACGCGGCGGGCAGCTTCGATCTGCCGTGCGGTTACCCAGCCGGGTTCAAGCGCCTGAAGGGCATATTCGCCGAAGCTGATCTCGGCGCCCCGCAGGGCCTTTCCCCGCATTCGTCCGCGCTGCTGCTTGCGCCACTTGACACGTTTTGGCATCAACATAGTCGTTTCCTCTTTCGTATCCTGGCCTGAGCCAGGGGATATTTACTCGCTGACGTAAACGCCTTCAGTGGGTTCAGCTTTTTCTTCAGCTTCGGGCATCTGTTCGCCCTTATAGACCCACACCTTCACCCCAATACGGCCGTAGGTGGTAAGCGCCTCCGCACGGGCAAAATCAATGTTCGCCCGCAACGTTTGTAATGGAACACGCCCCTCCCGCAGCCAGACACTGCGCGCCATTTCAGCACCGCTCAGGCGCCCCTGCACCTCAACCTTGATGCCCTGAGCACCCTGGCGAATGGCCTGCTGCAACGCGCGTTTCATCGCCCGCCGATAGCTCACCCGGCGCTCGATCTGCCCGGCAAGGTTTTCGGCTACCAGCAACGCATCGGTATCGGGATTTTTGATCTCCTTGATTTCCAGGTCGATCTTCTTCCCCACCAGCGCTTCTAAATCCTGGCGAATTTTCTTGACCGATTCTCCCTTGCGGCCGATCAGAATGCCCGGCTTGGCTGTGAAGACAATCACCCGCACCTTTCCGGGGAACCGCTCCACCTCTACCCGCGATACACCCGCGTTATGCGCAATGTCATGCACCATCTTGCGGATTTTAAAATCCTGTTGCAAGTTTTCGCGGTATTCTTTGCCATCAGCGAACCAGCGGCCTTCCCAGGCCTTGGTGACCACTAGGCGATAACCAACTGGATGGACTTTTCTACCCATACAAACTCCTGGTTTCTCTCTTGATCTACCCTTGCCGACTCACTCGTTCTCGCGTAAAACGATCGTGATGTGAGAAGACCGGCGCAGCAGGGGTTTAAACCTCCCGCGTGCCCCAAACCGACGCCACTTGCGGGTCGGCCCTTCGTCGGCAATGATGGTATGGACGTACAGGTCGTCGCGGCTGACACCAAAATTCTCTTCCGCGTTGGCAATCGCCGAATTAAGCACCCGCTCAATAATCCGCGCCGCTTTCTTGGGCATGAATTTGAGCGTGTTGGCAGCCTCGACCGCCGACTTACCCCGCACCAGGTCAACCACCAGGCGGGCTTTCTGTGCAGAGATATCTGCATATCGCAGTTGAGCACGAATATCGGTTGCCATAGCTTACTTCTTCCCTCCCCGACTGGAGGATTTCTCAGACACATGCCCGCGGAACAGGCGTGTGGGGGCGAACTCACCCAGGCGGTGCCCCACCATGTTCTCGGTGATGTAAATAGGCACATGCCGGCGACCATCATGAACAGCAATGGTGTGGCCCACCATTTGCGGGAAGATCACGCTATCGCGACTCCAGGTGCGTAGCACTTTCTTCTCACCTCTGGCGTTCATCGCTTCGATTTTGCTCAAAAGCTTCGGATCGACGTACGGCCCTTTTTTAAGCGATCGTGACATAATCTCGTCCTTCTTTCTTGCAAATTACCCGGCCCTAGCGGTTGCCACTGTTGCGGCGCCGAACAATATACTTGTCGGTGGTCTTGTTCCGGCGGGTCTTGTACCCACGCGTCGGGCGTCCCCAGGGAGACTTGGGCCCCGGCATACCCACCGGCTGGCGGCCTTCACCACCCCCATGCGGGTGGTCACGCGGGCTCATCGCTGTACCACGTACCGTGGGGCGAATCCCCATGTGGCGCTTCCGCCCGGCCTTACCCAGTTTCACGTTGCTGTGATCCAGGTTACCTACCTGCCCGATGGTTGCGTAGCACACCTGGCGTACCAGGCGCACCTCGCCCGAAGGCAGGCGAATCTGCGCATAATCGCCCTCTTTGGCCAGCAGCTGAGCCGAGGCACCCGCCGCGCGCACCAGTTGCCCACCTTTCCCTTCCTTGAGCTCGATGTTATGGATCATCGTACCCACCGGAATATTGGCGATTGGCAGACTGTTGCCCGGGCGAATTTCAGCCTGCGGGCCAGCGAGCACAGTATCACCCACTTTCAACCCCAGGGGCGCAATAATATAGCGCTTTTCTCCATCGGCGTAAACCAGCAGGGCCAGTCGCGCCGTGCGGTTGGGGTCATATTCAATGGCTGACACGCGCGCCGGAATATTGCGTTTATCGCGCTTGAAATCAACGTTCCGAATATATTGCCGGTTTCCCCCGCCCTGATGGCGAACAGTAACCCGCCCCGTGTTATTGCGCCCGGCGTGCTTTTTCCGAATGACGATCAAAGAACGCTCGGGGGTGGTTTTAGTGATTTCCTCAAAAGTATGGCCGGTCATGCCGCGCAGACCGGGGGTTACCGGTTTATATACTTTTACGGCCATGGCTATACCCCTTCAAAGAACTGCAAAGTGTCTTCGGGCGCCAGGGTGACGATCGCCTTTTTGTAGGTCGGTCGGGTGATCACCATCCGGCGGCTGCGCGCCCGGCGGCCACGCTTCCCCGGCACGTTAATCACATTCACCCGCAGAACGGTTACGTTGAACAGAGTTTCAACGGCATCCTTCACCAGCGTCCGTGTGGCGTCTTCAGCCACCTCAAACACATACTGATGTAATTTGCCAGCCAGATAGTTCGACTTTTCGGTCACCAGCGGGCGGCGGAGAACATCATAAATCGTGCTCATCTTACCCTCCTACCTGACCCAGGTTCGAGGTGATCACATCCAGCGAAGCCAGCGGCATGACGATTTTGTCAAACACCAGAAGGTCACGGATGTTCAGATAGTTTGCCAGTAAAATTTTCGCATCCGGGAGGTTGCGTGTCGAGCGAATCACCGCTTCGTATGATTCTTTCTCGGGGATTAGCACCAACGCGCTGGCATCTCCCACCAGCTTGTTTAATGAACTCGCCATGTAGCGCGTTTTGGCTTCTGGCAGAGTAAGCTGGTCAACCACCACAATCGCCGCCTCAGCGGCCTTGGCCGAAAGAGCCGAACGCAACGCCGCACGGCGCATTTTCTTCGGCATGGCCATCTCATAAGAACGCGGGTGCGGTGTATGCACTTTCGCGCCCCGTGCCCAGACGGGTGAGCGCGTGGAACCCTGGCGGGCACGGCCTGTACCCTTCTGACGCCATGGCTTCCGACCACCACCCGATACTTCATTCCGGGTTTTGGTGTCGTGTGTACCCAGGCGGGCATTCGCCATCTGGCGAAGATACGCCTGGTGCATCAGATCCACAAGAATTGGGGCATCGAAGATGCTCGGCGGCAGTTCCACTGAGCTGACCTTTTGCCCTTCCATATTGAATACATCTACTACCATATCGATCGCTCCCTTAGTTCAGGCAAAGGTTGCCGGCTACTGCTTGCGGGCTTCTTTGATCAAGACCAGTCCGCCCTTCGCCCCAGGCACTGCGCCTTTGACGGCAATCAGGTTGCGCTCGGCGTCCACCAGCATAACTCGCAGGCCCTGGGCCGTAACCCGGTCATTGCCCATATGACCCGGACCACGGGAACCTTTATATACTCGTCCTGGAGTCGTACCCGAGCTGCGCGAACCGGGTGCACGCTGGCGATCGGACTGACCATGCGTCTTCGGGCCACCTTTGAAGTGATAGCGCTTTACAGCACCCTGAAAGCCCTTCCCCTTCGAAGTGCCCACGACATCGACTTTTTCACCCACGCTAAAAGCCTCAACGGTTACCTTGTCGCCCTCTTTTACTTCCGGGTTCTTCACCCGAAATTCGCGCAAAAAGCGCAGCGGGGGCAAGTCGTTGCGCTTGAGATGGCCAAGCTGGCCACCCGTCAGACGTTTGGGCTTTACTTCTCCGTAACCCAGCTGGACGGCGGAGTATCCGTCCCGTTCGGGCACACGAACCTGGGTAACGTAACAAGGCCCAGCTTCGATGACCGTGACCGGAACTGCCACACCTGCATCATCGAAAATCTGGGTCATGCCGATTTTCTTACCAATGAGCCCTTTCAACATATCAATTGTCTCCTCAAGTTTAGTCTTCAGGACTGTCAGCCTGGGCTTGGCTGCATCATCCCGGTCCGCAAGGCAGTCAGTCTATGACAGGCCACGCCCTCATTTTTTCCTCGCGCGCCTGTTCACCGGCTCTTGCCTTGCCTGTTGGCTTTCGCCAGATGGGTCTATCGACCCAAACCGCTCTATTTTACCAGAAACCCCTCACTCTGTACAGAGTTCGCGGTTTTATTCTGGGGCATTTTCCCCGGCCAGGTGTCAAACACCCAACCGGGGAAAATATCCTGTACCAGGAAGAAAACGCTTCGCTTAGATCTTGATCTCAATATCCACGCCAGCCGGCAGATTCAAGCGCATCAGCATATCGATGGTCTTTGAATCCGGATCGAGGACATCAATCAACCGGTTATGGGTGCGGATCTCAAAATGCTCATGAGAATCTTTATCAATGAAGGTCGACCGGCGCACTGTGAACTTCTCGATCTTCGTAGGCAGGGGCACCGGCCCAACCACCTGCGCCCCGCTCCGTTCGGCAGTTTCGACAATGCGGCGGGCCGACTGATCAAGCACCCGGTGGTCGAACGCCTTAAGGCGAATACGAATGCGTTGCTTAGCCATTTTCCACCTGTTACTCTAAGATCTTGGTAATGACGCCAGCGCCGACGGTGAGGCCGCCTTCGCGGATGGCGAACTTGGAACCCTGTTCGAGGGCCACCGGCACGATCAGCTCGACTTCCATGTTGACGTTGTCTCCCGGCATGACCATCTCCACCCCTTCGGGCAGTTTGATCGTCCCGGTCACGTCCATGGTGCGGATGTAGAACTGCGGGCGATAGCCGTTGAAGAAGGCCTTGTGCCGCCCACCCTCTTCCTTCTTCAGCACGTATACCTCACACAGGAAGCGCGTGTGCGGAGTGATCGAGCCCGGTTTGGCCACCACCATGCCCCGCTCTACGTCGGTGCGCTCAATCCCGCGCAGCAGCAGCCCCAGGTTGTCTCCCGCAATGCCTTCATCCAGCATCTTGTGGAACATCTCCACCCCGGTCACCACCGAGCTCAGGCTCTTCTCCCGCAACCCAACAATCTCCACCGGGTCGCCCACCTTGATCCGTCCGCGCTCCACGCGCCCCGTCACCACCGTCCCGCGCCCTTTGATCGAGAACACGTCCTCAATCGGCATCATGAACGGCTTGTCCGTCGCCCGCGGCGGCTCCGGTATGTACTCGTCCACCACCCGCAGCAGCTCTTTGATGCACGCATACTCCGGCGCGTTCGGATCCCGCGACGGGCTCTCCAGCGCCTTCAGCGCACTCCCGCGCACAATCGGCGTCGTGTCCCCGGGGAACCCGTACCCGTTCAGCATCTCCCGCAGCTCCAGCTCCACCAGCTCCAACAGCTCCGGGTCATCCATCATGTCCACTTTGTTCAAAAAGACCACGATCGACGGCACCTCTACCTGCCGCGCCAGCAATACGTGCTCCCGCGTCTGCGGCATCGGCCCGTCCGGCGCCGCTACCACCAGAATCGCCCCGTCTACCTGCGCCGCCCCGGTGATCATGTTCTTGATGTAGTCCCGGTGCCCAGGCATGTCCACATGCGCATAGTGCCGCTTCTCGGTCTCGTATTCCACATGCGCAATGTTGATCGTGATCCCACGCGCTTTCTCTTCCGGCGCGTTGTCAATCTGATCGTACGCCCGGTACTCCGCTTTCCCTAAAAACGAGCAGTACTTCGTGATCGCCGCCGTCAGCGTCGTCTTCCCGTGGTCGATGTGCCCCATCGTCCCTACGTTCAGGTGCGGCTTCGTTCGCTCATACTTCTGCTTGGCCATGAAATAACACTCCTTCAAAAAAGTCCGTATGGTTTGAAAACGGGATTAACTGTTGAGAATTTTCTGTGCTACCGAAGCACTCACCGGGGCGTAATGGTCAAATTCCATCGAGAAAACCCCGCGCCCCTGCGTCGCCGAGCGCAATTCGGTTGCATATCCAAACATTTCTGCCAGAGGAACCATCGCGCGGGCGGCCTGCGCGTTGCCGGGGCGCATTTCCATGCCCAGGATCATACCCCGGCGGGCGTTAAGTTGCCCGAGCACATCCCCAAGAAATTCCTCCGGTACCACAACTTCCACTTTCATAATGGGCTCCAGCAATACAGGGGAACCCTTCTGGAAAGCTTCCTTGAAGGCCAGGATGGCCGCCATCCGGAATGCCATCTCGTTCGAGTCCACCTCATGGTACGAGCCATCAATCAGGGTCACCTTGATGTCCGTCACGGGATAACCGGCAAGCACACCACTTTCCGCTGCCTCCATAACCCCTTTCTGGACAGCCGGGATAAACTCGTTGGGAATGGCACCACCGAAAATCTTATTCTCGAACACCACGCCGCTGCCTGTTTCCAGAGGCTCCATATTGATTACGACGTGGCCATACATACCCTTGCCGCCCGTCTGCTTGACGTAGCGATAGTCCACTTTTTGCACCGGCACCGTGATCGTCTCGCGGTAAGAAACACGCGGCTTGCCAATGTTAGCCTGCACGCGGAACTCCCGCAGCATTCGATCCACCAGTACATCCAGGTGTAATTCACCCATACCGGCAATGATCGTCTGCCCGGTATTTTCGTCGGTGCGCACCCTGAAGGTTGGGTCTTCTTCCGAGAGCTTGCGCAGAGCTTCCGCCATCTTATCCTGATCGGCAGTGGTTTTCGGCTCAATCGCCACGTAAATGACCGGCTCAGGGAAGGATATACTTTCCAGCACAATCGGGAATTGCGGGTCGCAAAGGGTATCTCCGGTGAAACTGTCCTTCAACCCCAGTACCGCACCGATATCTCCCGCGGGAATTTCGGTGACGTCTTCCCGGCGATCGGCATACATGCGCAGCAAACGCCCGATGCGTTCACGCCGCCCCTTCACCACATTCAACACCGTCTGATTGGTCGAAATGGTTCCCGAGTAAACGCGGAAATACGCCAGACGTCCCACATAAGGGTCGGTCACAATCTTGAAAACCAGAGCGCTTACCGGGGCCTGATCGTCCGCAGGACGGGTAATCTCTTCTCCCGTATCGGGGTGTGTTCCTTTGACCGGGGGAATATCCGCCGGAGAGGGTAGATAATCAACCACAGCATCAAGGAGCGGCTGCACCCCTTTGTTTCGCAAAGAGCTACCACAGAATACCGGCGCCGCTTTGTTGGCGATCACCGCCTTACGCAGTCCGGCTTTCAGCTCCTCCACGGAGATCGGTTCACCCTCCAGGAATTTAACCGTCAGGTCGTCATCCAGCTCACAAATGCGCTCAACCAGGGTTTCGCGGGCGGCCTCCACCTCATCTACCATGTCCGGAGGCACTTCTCGCACCTCGGGTTCTCGACCGAGTTCATCCGTCCAGTAAATGGCCTGACGGGTGAGTAAGTCCACCACCCCCACGAAACTGGATTCAACCCCGATCGGCAATTGCATGGCAATGGGGTTCGCACCCAGTCGCTCGCGGATGCTCTGGATGCAGTATTCGTAAGAGGCCCCCACGCGATCCATCTTGTTGATAAAGCAAATTCGCGGAACGTGATAACGGTCGGCCTGCCGCCAGACAGTCTCACTTTGCGGCTCCACTCCCTGAGTGGCGTCAAAAACCACCACTCCCCCATCCAGCACGCGCAGCGATCGCTGCACCTCGGCAGTGAAGTCGATGTGCCCCGGAGTGTCAATGATATTGATTTGATGATTTTTCCACTCGGCGGTTACAGCGGCGGAGACGATCGTGATCCCCCGTTCACGCTCCTGCACCATCCAATCCGTTACAGTGGTACCTTCATCTACCGAGCCGATGCGGTAAGTCTTACCGGTGTAGAACAGAATACGCTCGGTCGTCGTAGTCTTACCGGCGTCGATGTGGGCAATTATTCCTATGTTACGGCACCGCTCTAACGGAAATGTTCGTGCCATGAAATCACCTATACCAGATAAATCCTGCCTTCCGCGCTCCTAGACACGGTAATGTGAAAATGCACGGTTGGCTTCAGCCATCTTATGCGTTTCTTCGCGCTTTCGCACTGCCGCGCCCTGGTTGTTCAAAGCATCCAGAAGCTCAGCTGCCAATTTTTCAGAGAAAGATTTACCCGACCGCGCCTTGGCCGCATTGATGATCCAGCGCATGGCCAGCGTCATTCGACGGGAAGAGGGCACTTCCAGAGGCACCTGATAAGTCGCCCCACCCACCCGGCGCGGGCGGACTTCCATGACCGGCCCAACGTTTTTCAGAGCCTGCTCCAGAATATCCATCGCCGGCCGACCGGATTTCTGCGAAGCCATATCCAAAGCATCATACACCAGACGGGTCGCCAGGCTCATCTTGCCCCGTCTCATGATGTGATGGATCAGATTCTGCACCACCGTGCTGTTATAGCGCACATCGGGGATCAATTCCCGCTTTTCAGGTTTGGTACGCCGCATGCTTTCTTACTCCATCCTTCAAAATGATTGTTTACTTCGGCCGCTTGGCGCCATACTTCGAGCGCCCCTGTCGCCGCTTGGCAACGCCCGTCGTATCAAGCGTACCGCGCACGATGTGATAGCGAACACCCGGCAGGTCTTTGACACGACCACCGCGCACCAGCACCACCGAGTGCTCCTGGAGCTGATGCCCCTCGCCAGGAATGTAGGCCGTCACTTCGATGCCGTTGGTCAGGCGAACACGGGCAATTTTGCGCAGCGCCGAATTCGGTTTCTTGGGGGTCATCGTGCGGACGACAGTACACACCCCACGCTTCTGGGGAGAGCCTTTATCCTCGCGGATGCGGCGCTGCTTGTACGTGTTCAGAATATACTGAAGTGCAGGCGCCTTGCTCTTCACCTTCTTCGATTCCCGGCCTTTGCGGATCAATTGGTTGATGGTTGGCACGTTTTTGCCTCCAAAAAGAACTAAAATCTTCTTTGTTTTTCATAAAGGGAGGCCATCATCGCGCACAAAGATGGCCTCTCCATGACTACCACCGTAAACAGACAACGGCCTTGAAGTATACCATGACTCGTAATTTACATCAAGTCATCCAGGCCGTCTAACTCTTCTCCAAGACCGAGCAGGCCGGTCTCGATTCGAGGCGGACGAACCCGTTCTTCATCCTTGCCAAAGCGCACAGTTTCGCCATTGTCCATGATTGCTTCCACCGCTACACCCAGGCTCTGCAGTTCCTTCACCAGCACACGGAAAGAAGCCGGGATGCTCGGTTCTTCGATCGGTTCACCCTTTACAATGGCCTCGTAGGTCGAGACGCGCCCCTGAACATCATCCGACTTTACCGTCAGCATTTCCTGCAGGGTATAAGCCGCCCCGTAGGCCTCCAGCGCCCAGACTTCCATTTCGCCGAAGCGCTGACCGCCAAATTGCGCCTTACCGCCCAGAGGTTGTTGTGTCACCAGGCTGTAAGGACCGGTTGAACGGGCGTGGACTTTGTCTTCCACCAGGTGGTGCAATTTCATCATGGTCATCACCCCCACCGTCACCGGCTGGTCGTAATATTCGCCGGTCTTTCCGTCACGCAGGCGTTGTTTTCCCAGAATCGGCATGGGGTGCCCCGTCTCGTCCATGTGCTTCTCTGCTACTGCACGCAGCTCAGCATCCGACACACCCCGCACATCCACCCCTTCTTCTTCAAGCCAGATGCGCAGACAGGCGTTGATTGCATCCTGATCTTCGCGAGAAAATTGCGGGGCGTTCATTTCCACATCCTCAAAGTTGAGCAGCCCTTCAGGGTGGAAGCCTTTTTCGCGCAGCCATTCCATTAAGGTGACACGCCGCGCATAGACCGGGTCGGCTTTAAGGTTTTCTACCCGGTATCCTTTCGGGCCAAGCCACTCTTCCAGATAAAGCAGGCGCACCTCGTCATCACTCTCGATGCTATCCGGGGTGTAGTCGAAGGATTTAATCCACTCCCAGGCGCGCTCAACCGTCTTGCTCCAGGCCAGGTCCATCAAATAAGCCCGCGCCAGTTCAGCTTCGATCTCCGTCTCATTTGCACCATCGAATACCGGGGTGATCGCCCGGAACCCGAGCCGGCTGGCCGCCCATCCCAGGTGAGTCTCCAGCACCTGACCGATGTTCATACGGCCCGGCACACCCAACGGGTTAAGGATAATATCCACCGGTGTTCCATCTTCCAGGAAGGGCATGTCGGCTATCGGAACAACCCGCGACACCACACCTTTATTCCCGTGTCGCCCGGCCATCTTGTCACCTGCGGTGATCTTCCGCCGTTGAGCCACCGAAACCCGAACCATCATATCAACCCCGGCCGCCAGGTCTGAGTTGTCCTCGCGGGTGAAGACCTTTACATCCACCACTTTCCCCCGTTCGCCGTGGGGCATGCGCAGGGACGTATCCTTCACATCCCGCGATTTTTCACCGAAGATTGCCCGCAACAGACGTTCCTCCGGGGTCAACTCTTTCTCGCCTTTGGGCGTAATCTTCCCAACCAGGATGTCGTTCGGGCCAACCTCTGCCCCGATTCGGATGATGCCATGCTCATCGAGGTCTTTAATGGCATCTTCACCCACATTGGGAATGTCGCGGGTAATTTCCTCAGGTCCAAGTTTGGTGTCGCGCGCTTCCACCTCGTATTTTTCGATATGCACCGAGGTAAATTTATCGTCCTGCACCAGCTTTTCAGAGATCAAAATCGCGTCTTCAAAGTTGCCACCTTCCCAGGAAAGGAAGGCAACCACCACGTTTTGCCCCAGCGCAAGGTTACCGTTAACCGTCGAGGATGAGTCGGCCAGAACATCGCCCTTGCGAATGAGTTGCCCCTTGGTAACGGCGGGCCGCTGATCAATGCAGGTGCTCTGGTTAGAGCGCTGATATTTGCGCAGTGTATACGCCCTGACGTTCCCACTCGTTCCACGCACCACCACCTGCCGGCCTGTAACCGAGATCACCTCGCCATCTTCTTCGGCAACCAGCACCTGCCCGGAATCGCGCGCCGCAAAAGCCTCCATCCCTGTGGAGATCAACGGCACCTCGGGTTGAATCAACGGCACTGCCTGCGCCTGCATGTTCGAGCCCATCAACGCGCGGTTGGCGTCATCATGCTCCAGGAAGGGGATCAACGCCGCGCTGATTCCCACCACCTGATTGGGCGCCACATCGATAAAGTTGATGTTATCCGGTGTGGTCACGGTAAAATCGGAGTGCTGGCGGCAGGAAATGCGATCATCGGAAAATTCGTTGTATTCATTCAACGGTGAGTTTGCCTGGGCGATTACGTATTTATCTTCTGCATCGGCAGAGAGATATTCCACGTCATCCGAGACGAAAGGCACCACAAAAATGACCTTTTTCGCCTGGCGGGCGATCGCCGGAAGCATCTCTTCTGTAATCCGTTCACCCTCGCGCGCAATGACGTTTCCAGCCTCGTCGGTGAGGGTTTCACGCAGTTTTCGGTTCACCAGCCGCGGATCGGTCGAACTGAGCTGTTTAATCACCCGCCGGTAGGGGGTTTCAATAAAACCATACTCATTGACCCGCGCGAAAGACGCCAACCGGCCAATCAACCCGATGTTCGGCCCTTCGGGCGTTTCGATAGGACAGATACGCCCGTAGTGAGAGTGGTGCACGTCTCGCACATCGAACCCTGCGCGTTCACGGCGCAGACCGCCCGGCCCCAGTGCCGAAAGGGTGCGCTTATGGCGCAACTCAGCCAGGGGGTTGGTCTGATCCATGAATTGCGAAAGCTGACTGGAGCCAAAGAACTCTCGTAACGCCGCCACCACAGGCCGGATATTCACCAGACTGACCGGTGTAACCTGATCCTGATCGCGGATCGACATACGCTCTTTGATCACCCGCTCCATACGGCGCAGGCCAATGCGTAATTTATTCTGGATCAGCTCCCCTACCGTCTTAACACGGCGATTTCCCAGATGGTCAATGTCATCCCGCTCCAGCACCTGGTTATTGATCAGAATCATACGGCGGGTAAGGTTGACAATATCCCATTTGGTAATCGTGCGATGCGAGACGGGAATACGATCCGAAAGATCCAGCTTCTGGTTTAATTTATAGCGCCCCACCCGCTCCAGATCATAATGCCGCTGATCGAAGAGCTGCTCTTCCAGGAATTGACGGGCATTCTCCAGTGTGGCCGGGTCGCCCGGGCGCATACGCTTGAAGAATTCGAGCAGTGCCGCCTCTGCAATGCTCACCCCGCCCGTCAGATCCCAGACCGGTTCCTGACGCAGGGTAGACGCAATGAATTGGCGATCGGTGCTGGTGTCTACATCCTGAAACAGAGAAAGCAGTTCTTCATCAGTGCCTTCCTTCAAAGGCGAGTCCGGGAGCCCATCATTGACCGCGGCTAAAGCCCGCAGGAAGATTGTAATCGGCACGGTGCGCTTGCGATTGAACTTGAGGATCAAATAATCATTCTTGCGGGTCTCAAATTCCATCCACGCTCCGCGGTCAGGGATCAGCTTGGCCATCGCCAGCGGGCGACCCGTGGAGCGGTCAATCGGCGCCTCAAAGTACACTCCAGGTGACCGGATCAACTGCGAGACCACCACCCGTTCGGTGCCGTTAATGATAAAGGTGCCTTTTTCGGTCATTTCCGGGAAATCACCCAGGTAAATATCCTGGCGAATGGGCTCTGGCACTTCAGGCCCGGCCAGCAGCACCGACACATTCAACGGGCTCGCATACGTGAGGTCTTTTTCAACACATTCTTCAATGGTATGCTTGGGCTTGTCGAACCAGTATCGCAAACCAAATTGCTGCGCTTCCGGAGAACGCCCCGGAAAGTACAACTTCATGCCCTTGTTGTACGATTCGATAGGGGAAATCTCATCAAAAAGGTCAATCAGTCCTTCTTTTTTCAACCGCTGGAAGGACTCAACCTGCACTTCAATCAAATCTGGTAGATTAAACACAACCGGGATGCGCGCGTAAGACTTCTTGGTTGGCATATCGGAAGCCATGCTTTTCTCCTGCTCCTAAAATCCAGTACACCCGACCCCAAACGTAGACCGACCCAAAAGCGCACTTGGGGTATGATAAGCAAAAGGTAATTATACCGAACGCCTCCCCTGAGGTCAAGCGGTTTTGAGGCCAATTTTTAGATTTTCATCCAGAATACTCTTCAAACCCATCCCACCCGGGCCAGAATTTCGGGGAACCCGGCCTGAAGATAAGCTTCAATTTCGCTGGCGGTCTTTTCATAATGCTCCAGAGAAAGCCCGTAAGGGTCTTCAATGGGTAACGGTGGGCCACTTAACTCACTCAACAACCAGACCCTCCCTGCCACCTCAGGAAATTCCACCCTCAACGCCTCCTTATGCCCTGGTTCCATGACCAGGATCAGGTCGAAAAGGTTAAGCAGGGCTCTGGAGACCACCTTCGAACGATGCTGGCTGAGATCGATCCCTCTCTTCTGCATGACGCGAACGGCATTTTCTGAGGCGCGTTGCCCTTCCGACGCCCACGTTCCGGCGGAATCTACCAGCCAGTCTCCCCCTCCCGGCAGGCGGCTGGATAAAAGCGCCTGGAATAGCCCCGCCGCCATGGGAGAACGGCACACATTGGCAGTACACACAAACAACACAGCTGGTGTTTTCCCCTGCATGTGCGTTACCCCCTCGCCTCCCTATCCTATCAATGGTTATCCATGGAAACCACCTGCTGATCCCACCGATGCCACTGCCCAAAGCGTTCTTCTACGATCCGCTTTCCCTCTCCGGGGCATGGCAGGCCTATGAGTTCCAGATCAGCGTCTACCATAATCCGCACCAGCTCGCGGAAGCGTACCCGCGGTTCCCAGCCCAGCTCACGCCGGGCTTTCGCCGCATCGGCCAGCAAATAATCAACCTCGGTCGGTCTGAAATAGCGGGCATCGATCCGGACGTAATCGTGCCAGTCTAAATTGACGTATCCAAAAGCCTCGTCGAGAAACTCGCGAATGGTGTGCGCCTCTCCAGTGCCGATGACAAAATCGTCCGGCTGGTCGCGGTTGAGCATCATCCACATCGCCTCCACATATTCAGGGGCGTACCCCCAGTCCCGGCGCGAATCCAGGTTACCAAGGTAAAGATAACGTTGCTGCCCCGCCATGATGGCTGCTACAGCACGGGTGATTTTCCGCGTTACAAACGTTTCACCACGCCGTGGGCTTTCGTGGTTAAACAGAATTCCATTAACCGCAAAAATCGAATACCCCTCGCGATAATTGCGCGTCAGCCAGTAAGCATACAACTTGGCCGCCGCGTAAGGGCTGCGTGGCTCAAAGGGAGTTTGCTCATTTTGAGGCGGTTTGGCCCCACCGAACATTTCACTGGAGGACGCCTGATAATAGCGCGCTTTGACCCCGCTCTTGCGGATGGCCTCCAGAATACGCACGGTACCCAGCCCGGTGACGTCGCCGGTGAACTCCGGCATATCGAAACTCACCCGCACATGGCTTTGAGCACCCAGATGATAAATTTCATCCGGGCGGATATTGTAAATAATGTCCAGCAGGGTGTCTGAAGCCGTAAGATCCCCGTAGTGAAGGTAGAGGTGAACTTCCTCTCCGTTCCCGTGAGGGTCGTGGTAAATGTGATCCAGCCGCCGTGTATTAAAGGTACTGGCGCGGCGGATCATCCCGTGGACTTCATACCCTTTAGAAAGGAGTAATTCGGCCAGGTACGAGCCGTCTTGCCCGGTGATGCCGGTGATCAATGCCTTTTTCAAACGATTGCGCTCCTTAAAATAAAAGCAAGAATAGCAAAAAATAAGTATACCCAGAGCACCCCCTTCTGGCAAGGCCAGATCTCATTCAGGGAAAAGCCCTTCCTCCGAAGATTTCCCCTTCTCAACCTGTTGACTCAGACTCTTTTAATCTCTATACTTTACGTTATGAAAGCGTTTTCGTAACGCTGGTTCCCTGTTTTGGTTCCCCCTCATGCCTTTCAGAAAGGAGAAAAGATGCTCATCAAACGCTTCTCAACGCTGGTAACCGTGATGATCGTGATCGCGTTGCTGGCAGCCTGCGCCCCGGCTGCCACCCAGGCGCCAGATACCGGTGGTGCCCAACCACCTGCCAGTGGCCCCGAAAAATTGCGCGTATGGATCGAGTGGGGCGATAACCCGGCTCAGCTTCAGGGGCTGTTCGATAAATACACCGAAAAAACCGGCATCAAAGTAGAAGTCAATGCCCCGGTGGAGATTGATAAAATTCTGGCCGCCCTTTCCGGCTCCGAACCGCCAGATGTCATCGTCCTTTCAGGGGGTGATCAGATCAAATCCCTGGCCAAAGAGAATGTAGTGCTCCAGCTGAATGACATCATCAACAGCAGCGGCATTGATCTCAACGATATCTTTCCCGCCCCTATGATTCAATGCAAGCAGGGAGACAAAATTTGGTGCCTGCCCTGGGGAACGGATATCTACGCCCTCTTCTGGAACAAAGACCTCTTTGAGGACGCCGGCCTCGACCCTAACACCCCGCCGAAAACCATGGAAGAGCTGGTCGAATTCGCCGACAAACTGACCAAAGTCGATGACAAAGGCAATCTGATCCAGGTCGGTTTCATCCCTGATTTCTCCTGGAGCCATACCGACCTTTATGTGCGCATGTTCGGAGGATTCTGGTACAACGACGATGGCACACAGGTCACCCTCGACAGCCAGCCCATGATCGACGCCCTGAAATGGCAGCAGCAGTTCTACACCAAATACGGTGTGGACAATGTGCTCAAGTTCACCTCTGCCCTCGGTGAGTACATGTCGCCCGATCAGGGTTTCTATGCCGGGAAGATCGCCATGATGGTCGATGGCGAATGGCAGGTTGGCCCCAACTTCATCTCTAAATTCAAGCCAGAACTGAATTATGGTGTAACACCCTTCCCGCCGCCTGCGTCTCATCCAGAGCGCGCCAACACGGGCGTGGTACAGGGCACGGTGGCTTTCATCCCCGCGGGCGTCAAGGATAAAGAGGCCGCAGGCAAGCTCTTTGCCTGGATGATGTCTCCTGAGATCATTGCTGAAGAGATGTACGCCAACTCTAACCTTCCCACCAGTCGGAAGGCTTCTCAAGACCCCCGCTTCAAACAAATCAAGAACTTTGACATCTTCATCAACCTGATGGCGAGTCCAAACGCCACGGGCGCCATCACCACCCCCATCAACCAGGAGCTTTCCAACGAGCTCGGGCTCATCGAAGAAAAAGTGCTTCATGCTGGCGAAGAGCCCGAACCTTTGCTAAAAGAAGCCCAGAGTAAGTTTGCCCCTATGCTCGAAGAAGCCCTCAAAGGGAAATAAAACCTTCCAGGGGGCGGCAGTGTTGAGCCGCCCCCTGGCTTCTGGCTCCTTGATGGGAAATTGGACCATGCAAAAAATGGACTCTGTAGTTTCACAATCTCACGGAAAGCCAGTTCGCTGGTCGAAGAAGACCCGCCATAATTTCTGGCTGGGGATGGCTTTTCTGGCCCCATGGAGCATCGGTTTTCTCCTCTTCACCATGTATCCTATGGGAGCTTCTCTGATCTACAGTTTCAGCGAGTACCATCTGCGTGCTCCGCTCAAGTGGATTGGCCTGACCAATTACATTAACCTCTTCCAGGATAAACTTTTCTACACCGCTCTCGGCAACACCGCCTACATGGTTGTCATCGGTGTGCCGCTTACGTTGTTGCTTTCCTTTTTCTGTGCTATCCTCCTGAACCTCAAAGTGCCAGGGCAATCCATTTATCGTGTCATTTACTATTTGCCCAGCATCGTTCCTACCATTGCCAGCACCATGCTCTGGCTCTGGATTTTAAATCCGAGCTCCGGGCTCATGAACACCCTCCTTGGCCTGTTCGGCATTCAAGGACCCAACTGGCTCAAAGATCCGCTGTGGGCCAAACCTTCTCTCATTCTTCTGGCGTTATGGGGCATGGGCGGCACGATCATCATCTACCTTTCCGGATTGCAGGATGTACCCCTCAGCCTCATTGAAGCCGCTCAGCTCGATGGCGCCAGCTGGTGGCAACGCCTGATTCACATTACGATTCCCATGGTTTCACCGATCACCCTGTTTAACCTGATCACCGGCGTCATCGGGATGTTTCAATACTTTGCCCAGGCCTATGTCTTTGGCAATACGGCCGGTTCCATTGGATCTCCCCTTAACTCCACGCTCTTCTACAGCGTTTACCTCTACCAGACTGGCTTTCTCTTCCTCAAAATGGGATACGCCTCGGCCATGGCCTGGATTCTCTTCTTCATCATCCTGGGCTGCACGATACTCCTGTTCCGCGTATCCAATCGTTATACCTATTATTCAGGTTAGAGGTGCCCGATGGGTCAATCCGCGCTCTCCAAACCCCTTTCTGCCGAAGAATTTGAACGCCTTCATCTCCGCCAGCACCAATGGGCGCAAATCAGGCGTACATTCACCCAGCTCCTCAGCCACCTGCTTATTCTTCTGGTCGGGTTGTTCTTCCTGATCCCCTTTCTCTGGATGTTAATCACCTCTTTCAAGTCAGACCGGGATGTATTCCGCACTCCACCAACCTGGCTGCCCTACGACAACGTCACCGTGAAAATTCAAGGCCAGGAGTTGCTCCTTTACCATGTTCAGATCGAAGGCGAAACCAAAGAGCTGGCCCTGTTAAAAGTGGCTGAAGGGTTGGGAGATTTTGTCGACCCGCAAAATCCTGAGATGGTTTACTCTCAGGTACGCATGCGTTTTGCCGAACCCATCCTGAAAGTAGGTCTGCGTTGGAGAAATTACATCGATGCCATGTCACGCGCTACGCGCCCCGGCCTGGGAGTTAACTTTTGGACCTATTTTAAAAACAGCCTCATCATTGCCTTCTTCACCATTATTGGCACACTCCTTTCCAACAGCCCGGTGGCCTATGCCTTCGCCCGGATTAACTTTCCGGGCCGGCAGGCATTCTTTATCTTTGTCCTTGCCACCATGATGTTGCCCTACCAGGTCACCATGATCCCGCTGTACCTGTTTTTCAATGAAACCCTGCACTGGGGCGATTCCTTCCTGCCACTGATCGTTCCTGCCTTCTTTGCCAACGCTTATGATGTTTTTCTGCTTCGCCAGTTTTTCAAAACCATTCCCGAAGAGCTTGCCGATGCCGCCCGGGTAGATGGCGCCTCAGAACTGGACATCTTTCTCCGCATCATGTTACCGCTTTCTGTTCCTGTACTTGCCACAGTCACAGTGTTTACCTTCCTCTACGCCTGGAATGATTTTCAGGGACCTCTCCTTTACCTCACCAGCCCGCAGAACTTCACCATGTCCCTCGGCCTGCAAGACTTCAAAGGTCAGCGCATTGTTGCCTGGAACCTGCTCATGGCGGCTTCTGTAGTTTTTACGGTGCCCATCATCATCGCCTTCTTCTTCGCCCAGCGCACCTTCATCCAGGGGATTAAACTGACCGGCCTGAAAGAGTGAAACATCCTCCAGAAAGGGAGCCAATCCATTGTTGTGTGATGCTGAAGGAATATTCATGGAGCCAGTAGAATCAGGAAAGCCCCCACCCCTCAATCCGAAACGGCCCACCATCATCGACATCGCCCGTGAGGCTGGAGTATCTATTTCCACGGTGAGCCGGGTGATGAATAAATCCATGCCTGTGGCTGAAGAAACCGCCCGGCGGGTTCGTGAAGCCATCGAACGGCTTCAATTCAGCCCCAATCTCTCTGCCCGCAATCTGGCGGGGAAGCGTACCAATACCATTGGCCTCTTGCTCCCTGAGGTCAGCGGGGCATTTTTCCAACCGATGCTTGCAGGCATCGGTGAGTGCCTGGCCGAGAACAATTATGATTTGCTCATCTTTGCCTCGCCCAAACTCGAACGCCATGAATTTTCACGCATTATCCCCATCGGCGAGCATAACACCGATGGAGTGCTTATTTTCACCAACAGCCTCGATGATGCCGAAATTGAACGACTCTACCGGCGTCATTTTCCCCTCGTGCTGATGTATCGTTCTGCTCCTGCCGGGCTTTCAATTCCATCCATCACGTTTGAAAATAAAGCCGGCACAGAGCAATTAATTGACCATCTCATTGAACACCACGGCTACCGGAAAATAGCCTTTCTCGCTGGCCCAAAGGACAACGAAGATTCACATCAAAGAGAAGCCGGTTACCTGGCCTCGTTAGCCCGCCACGGACTGCCGGTCGATCCTGCTCTCCTCGGAGTGGGCGAGTTTGAAGGAGTCATTGCCGCTCAGGCCGCTCGAGATATGCTCGCCAGTGGCACCAGACCAGACGCCATATTTGCTGGAGATGATGAATCGGCTGCGGGCGTGATGACCGCTCTCCTTGAAATGGGCGTCCGCGTTCCGGATGAAATTGCCGTAGTTGGTTTCGATGATGACTACCTCGCACCCTACCTTCCGGTTCCATTAACCACCGTGCGAGCCCCCATTTATGAAACCGGGTACCAGGCCGCCCGTCAACTCATTTCCCTCATCCGCACGGGCACTGCCGAGATGGTCACATCTCTACCCACTGAACTTGTCATCCGGCAATCCTGCGGTTGTGGCCGCTCCCCCAGAACCTAGCGGGTAGGGCCAGCCCGTTATACGATGAAAACCGTTCAAGGAATAGAAAGGAAATCGTGATGAAAATTGCTGTCATTGGTGGAGGGTCTACCTACACCCCCGAACTGGTCAAAGGGTTTCTCGAACTTCAGGGACAGTTGCCCCTGAGTGAGCTGGCCCTGATGGACATCCAACCTCAACGTTTGGAGATTGTGGGCGATTTCTGCGAACGAATTGTGGAACATGCCGGTGCGCCGTTTCGCATCACCCTCACCGACAACCGGCGCGAAGCCATTCGTGGAGCATCTTATGTGATCACCCAGCTTCGAGTTGGTTTCATCCCGGCCCGCCGGGAAGACGAGTATCTTGGCAAACGCCATGGTCTGATCGGCCAGGAGACCACCGGTATTGGAGGGATGGCAAAAGCCCTGCGCACCATTCCTGTCCTGCTCGAAATCACTGCCGACATGCAAGCCCTGGCCCCCGGGGCCATGCTGGTCAACTTCACCAACCCTTCCGGCCTGGTCACTGAAGCCCTCACCCGCTATGCCCCCGGCGTGCCCGCGGTGGGGTTATGCAATTCTCCCATCACCACCAAAATGGGCATCCTGGCCGAACTGGAGAAAGCCATCGGCCAGTCTATCGACCCGGCGCGAGCAGAACTCGACTCTCTCGGCCTCAACCACCTCACCTGGTATCGCGGTTTCCGGGTTGACGGAGAAGATTACTGGCCGCAGATTCTCTCAGCTTACCTCCAATCCCTGCGCTCCGATCCCCACCCTGAATGGCCTCCCGAATTGATCGAAACGCTGGGAATGTTGCCCAACTCATACCTCCAGTACTATTACAAAACCTCTGAAAAATTGCGCGCTCAGGAGAACTGGCCGCCTTCAAGAGCAGAACAGGTTCTGGCAATTGAGGCAGAACTGCTCCGACAATATGCCGATCCGGCGCTTGTGAGTGTGCCGCCCGATATTATGAAACGTGGGGGTGCCTGGTATTCTACCCTGGCCACCCGCGTGATTAATGCCCATTACAATGACCTCGGTCAGGTGGAAATTGTCAATGTGCGCCAGAATGGTGCAGTTTCCGATTATCCTTCTGATTGGGTCATGGAATTACCCTGCCGCATTGACCGGGCAGGCATTCATCCTCTGCCAGCCCAGCCCTTACCGCTGGCCTGTTTTGGCCTGGTGGCCCAGGTTAAAGCGTATGAACTGCTTACTGTAGAAGCCGCCGTACACGGTGATCGAAAGGCTGCATATCAGGCCCTGCTTGCTCATCCACTGGGGCCCGAAGTTCCGGAGATACAGGCCGTTCTTGATGACCTGCTTCATACCAACCGACCCTATCTTCCTCAATTCTTTGCGTAAAATGACTATGAAATATTATCTAGGAATCGATGTCGGCGGAACGAAAACCCATGCTCTCATTGCCGATGAACACGGAACAGTCCGGGGCTTTGGTGCAGCCGGGCCCGGAAACCACGAAGGCGTGGGATACGATGGACTCGCCACCGCCATGCAGGCCTCCCTTCAGGCTGCTTTGGCACAGGCACACATCTCCCTTTCAGAAATCGCCGGAGCGGGTTTCGGGATCGCCGGGTACGACTTTCCCTCTGAACGCCAGCCTACCCTCGACGCGATTGCCACCCTGGGATTGGATTGCCCCGTTGAAGCCGTCAACGATGTGGTCATCGGGCTCATTGCCGGTGCCTCTCATGGCTGGGGCGTGGTAGTGGATGCTGGAACCGGGTGTAATGTGCGCGGGCGCACCGCCGATGGCCGCGAGGGTTGGGTGACCGGTTGCGGAAGCCTGTTCGGGGAATACGGTGGCGCAGGTGACATCGTTTTCAGGGCAGTGCAGGCGATTTCACATCACTGGTCACGCCGCGGACCGGCGACTGCGCTTTCGGAGGCATTTATTCGTAAAGTAGGGGCTTCGAGTCTGACCGACCTCATTGAAGGGCTGGCTCTCCAGAAATATCATATACACGGAGAATACGCCCGGCTTGTATTTGAAGTGGCATCCAGCGGAGATGCCGTTGCGCAGGAGGTCATTCGTTGGATAGCCACAGAACTGGGCGAGACCACCAACGCCGTCATCCGTCAGATCGATATTCAAAACCAGACCTTTGAAGTGGTGCTTATTGGCAGCGTGTTCAACGGCGGACCGCTTTTCACCCGTCCCCTTCAAGAAACCATCCTCTCCTTTGCTCCGGGGGCTACCTTCACCCGGCTTACGACTCCCCCGGTGGTCGGAGGGGTTTTACTCGGAATGGAGGTCGCCGGCCTTTGTACCGATGAACGGCGCAGTCACCTCATCGAATCAACCCACGCATATCAAGTGCTCTGGAAGTGAGCTACGGCTATTACCATCTGTTCATCTTTTTTTCGTAATGGAGGTTCACGATGTCTCAACTGGCAATCCTCGGAGGCGAAAAGACACGCTCCACCCCTTACCCGCATTGGCCTGTCTTTGACGAGCGAGATATTGAAGCCGTTACCTCAGTCGTTCAATCGGGACGCTGGGGTGGGTTCCCCTACCCTGGCCCACAGACGCGCGAATTTCTGGAGCGCTTCGTTGAAATGCAGGGAGGCGGGTACCCCGTTCTGATGGTCAACGGCACGGTTACCATGGAAGTGGCTCTGCGTGCTGCAGATATAGGATGGGGTGACGAAGTCATCGTGCCAGCCCTCACCTTCCAGGCCACTGCCGCCGCTCCCATGGCTGCAGGCGCCATTCCGGTGATCGTCGATGTTGATCCGGAGAACTACTGCATGGACCCCCGGAAAGTTGAAGAGGCTATCACTCCCCGCACCCGTGCGATCATCCCTGTGCACCTCGGTGCGCAGATGACTGATATGGATGCTATCATGGACATAGCCGAACGGCACCATCTCATCGTCATCGAAGACTGCGCCCATGCTCACGGGGCACGGTGGCGTGGAAGAGGTGCTGGCACGATCGGTCATTTTGGGTCATTCAGCCTGCAATCGAGCAAGATCCTCACCACAGGCGAAGGTGGCATTCTCTTATGCCAGACCGAAGAACTCCAGAAGAAAGCCGAGAGCATCATCAATTGTGGGCGTCCTTATGAATACCAGGGGAAAATTCATTACACGATGGGGGCCAATTATCGCCTCGGTGAATTACATGCGGCTCTGGGCGTAGTGGCACTTCAGCGTTTCCCCGAGCAGATGAAACAGCGTAACGAGGCTGCCAGCTATCTGGAAGAGGCCCTCAGTGAAGTTCCCGGCGTCCGTCTCTTGCGCCGCGATCCCCGCCACACCACGCGGGCAATTTACATTTATGGTTTCGCCATCGATCCCCAGGTATTTCACAACACCCACGAGGTAGTCTGTGCTGCCCTAGAAGCCGAAGGCATACCCTGCGACACAGGTTACCCTCCCATGCATCGATACGATCTTTTCCAGCCGCGGCTTTCCAGGTTGCCTGTTCCGAGCGCCTTCCCCGACCGTTTTGACTTTTCCAGGCTCTCCCTGCCTGAAGCTGAACGAGCCGGAGAGCGAGAATCGGTCTGGCTGGATGAGTCGGTTTTCCGTGACGGGCAGAAGGGAATCGACGATGTGGTAACGGCATTGAAAAAAGTGGTTGAACACGGAGAGGAATTAGCCCGCGCGGCCGCCAGACGGCTCGAAAAATAAGGCGGCCCCGGCCAGGAATTGACGGTTGACATGCATTCAGGGTATAAAAGGATTATCCATCTGCCCTGATTGAGAGAGGATTCTCATGGATAAATTCATCATTGAAGGTGGCCATCCATTACATGGAGAAGTCACTCCCTCGGGTAATAAAAATGCCGCTCTGCCCCTCCTGGCAGCCTGCCTTTTAACCCGTGAAGAAGTCATCCTGAAAAATGTGCCCGCCATTCTTGACGTGCAAAACATGCGCCGTCTCCTTGAAAGCCTTGGCGTCGAATTTACGGATATTGACGACCACACCTGGAAGGTCCAGGCGCGTGAGGTACGCCCGGCGGACCTCGACCCCGACCTCTGCCGAAAAATTCGTGCTTCCATAATGCTTGCCGGCCCCATGACCGCCCGCGCCGGAGAATTGCACCTGCCTCCACCCGGCGGTGATGTCATCGGTCGCCGCCGGGTGGATACCCACCTCCTCGCCCTCTCCAGCCTGGGAGCCAGGGTGAGCTACGACCGCACCTTCCATTTCCAGGCCGAACGATTGCAGGGAGCGGATATCCTCCTCGATCAGGTAAGTGTGACCGCCACCGAAAACGCCATCATGGCCGCAGTCACGGCCAGGGGACGCACCATCATTCGCAACGCCGCCTCCGAGCCACATATTCAGGAGCTCTGCCACTTCCTCAACCTTCTGGGGGGGCACATCGAAAACATCGGCTCGAACACGCTGGTAATCGAGGGAGTAAGTGAGCTTAAGGGGGGTGAATTTACCATCGGGCCGGATTATCTGGAAGTGGTAAGCTTCATCGGCGCCGCAGTGGTCACTCACGGGTCAATCCGGATTCGCAACGCCGCCCCCAAACACCTGGACATGATCCGTTATGTCTTCGGCAGGATGGGCGTGAGCTGGGAAGTGGAAGGCGAAGACATCATCGTCCCGGCTGAACAGCGGTTAGAGGTGGAACCAGACCTGGGTGGGGCAATCCCTGAAATCGGCGTCATGCCCTGGCCCTCCTTCCCCACCGACCTGATGAGCATCGCCATCGTCGTGGCTACCCAATCCAAAGGCTCCATGCTCTTCCACGATTGGATGTACCCCGGAAGAATGTTTTTCACCGATAAACTGGTCGGAATGGGAGCCAATATCGTCCTGTGCGATCCTCATCGCTGCATCGTCCAGGGCCCCAGTCAACTGTATGGCGAAAAGATGGAAAGCCCCGACATCCGCGCCGGTATGGCGCTGGTACTGGCCGCTCTCTCAGCTCGCGGCACCTCGGTAATTCGCAACGTCGGGCAAATCGACCGCGGTTATGAACAGGTGGATAAAAAATTAGCCGCGCTGGGAGCGGTCATCCAGCGCCAGCGCGAGCAATAATCCATTGACGAAGAAACAAGGGCGGCGAAAAGCCGCCTTATTGTTTAATCTAAAGGTTTCTCCCAGAGACGGAATTCCTGTAAAATCGAGCCGCCAATAAACTCTCTCAACAGAGAATTATCAGGGATAAGGTCAACATCAACCGGTAAGAACCAGTCTAAAAAAGCCAGCAGACGTTTGGCTTCGATATACTCCGGGTTGCCAAAAGGCACCTGCCGTAAAAGAGGTTCGGCAAATTTTTTTAATGCCGAAAGCTCATAAACCAGCGCCGAGTTAAAAAAGACATCCGCATTTTCCTGATAGGGGAAAATATGACGTTTCTCACCGCGCCGCACCGATTCCCACCGGCTGATGGTGGCCTGGGCTGAATAGCCCCGCTCACGTGCGTCACGCACAATCCGCCGTAACAACCGGCTATCGGTGGTGGAAATTCGGTTGTGGCGGTCAAGATTTAACTGGGTTAAGCACGAAACATAAATGCGGAAGGTTTCCTCCGGAGCAAAATCGGGCAGCAAACGGGGGTTCATGCCATGGATGCCTTCCAGAATGATCATTTGATCTTTCTCGAGCCGAACTACCTCTCCCGGCCTGCTCCGCCCAAGCTTGAAATCATAGTGGGGCAATTGCACCTCTTCCCCGGCAATCAACCGTTTGAGATGTTCCTGCAAAAGTTTGGTATTCAAAGCCTCCAACCGCTCAAAATCATACTGTCCATTCTCATCCTTCGGGGTCATCTCCCGATCCACAAAGTAATTGTCCATCTCTAGGGGCAGGGGGGAGATTCCCTGAGCCAGCAGTTGAACTGCCAGGCGCTTCAAGGTGGTGGTCTTGGCAGAAGATGATGGCCCCGCTATAAGCACAATCCGCGCCGAACGGCTTCTTTCCATGATCATCCGGGCAATTTCCGCCACCTGCTGTTCGTGAAGGGCTTCTGCCACCAGAATAATTTCGCGAATACGCCCTGAAGCAATTGCCTCATTGAGTGCTCCCACATTCTCAATGCCCAGGCGCTTCAACCAGCTCCCATACTGGCGGAAGCTCGTCAACAGCTTGGGATAATCAGGCATCGGAAGCAACTCGCGCGGGGCATGCCGCCGCGGGAATTGCAAAACAAATCCCTCATGGTTGAGCCGGCGCAGATCAAACCAGCGTAAATACCCCGTCGATGGCACCATATACCCATGATGATAATCGCGGTGGCCGTTGATCGAATACAATACCAGGCTTTCTTTCTGGCGAAATTTTAACAGATGAGCCTTTTCGGTCATCTTCTTTGCCGTAAACAGGTCAATCGCCTCACTCAACGGCACTACGGAGCGCTCAAAAGGAATATCTTCCTCAACCAGCTTCTGCATGTGCCGCTTTAACCTGTCCAGCTCATCATCGCTCAATCCGGGGCGACCGTGCACCTGGCAAAAAAATCCCCCTGAAGAAACCGAATGATCCACCGAGAGCACCGCCTCACCGAACAGTTCCTCAAAAGCCACTTCAAGCAAAAAGACTAATGAACGTCGGTAAATGCGTGCCCCATCGGCATCTGCAGTGGTGACGGGTATCACCCGCGCTTCCATCATAACCGGGTAGGTTAACTCGCGCAGTTCATGGTTGACCACCGCCCCCACAATGGGGGTATCCTGCCACTCCGGCAGGCTACGGAGAAATTGCTCCAGCGAGGCTCCCCGCGGCCCGGACAATATCCGCCCATCCGGCAGATGAATTTCCACCTTCGGTCGGGGTTGAACCAGTTCAAATGCATTTTCTACCAATGGACACCTTACAGAGAAAGAAAAGTTAAACTTACCCCTAATTCTTATCGGCGATCTGATGCAAAGCAATCGAGAGGGCAACAACAACCGCTCCGATAGCCACAGAATGCTTGCCCAGCAAGGCGGCGGTGATCCGTACATTCCGTGAAGCCACCAGCAGGCTCCGCCGTTGCACCGTCAGACGAATAGGCTCAAGCAGCAGATCGCCAATCTGCCCCACCGATCCGCCGATCACAACCATACTGGGGTTAAATAAATTGACAATATTTGCTATGGCGGTTCCCAGGTGCATGCCCGCCTCCGCCGTAATCCGTTGAGCCAGATGATCTCCGTGCCGCGCCGCATTCATCACATCGGCAACGGTCAACTTCCCGTTGTGAACCATTTCTGCTAGCTGGGTGCGCTGACCCATCCTGACCGCCTCCATGGCCTTGCGCGCAATCGCTGCGCCCCCCGCAATCGCCTCCAGGCAACCGCGGTTACCGCAGGTGCACAGTGGCCCATTCTCATCAATGGTAATGTGCCCAATTTCCCCCGCACAGCCCGTCGAACCGCGGTAAATTTGCCCTTCCAGCAGTAAACCCGCGCCAATGCCCGTGCCCACTTTGATATACGCCAGGTTATGTTCACCACGTCCGGCACCATACGCCCATTCTCCCACCGCTCCAAGTTCAGCATCATTGTTGAGAGAAACCGGCACCTTCCACAATTCTTGCAAATGGTCACGAATGGGATACCTGTCCCACCCCGGCATGATTGGCGGGCCGCTGACCATCCCCTCTTTCTGAACAATCGGCCCCGGAACCCCAACCCCCACCGCGCTGATCTGCGACATGCTCATCCCCGCTTCTTTTAAAAGCTGGTCAACCAGTTCGGCCACCCGCGCCAGGCAAATCGACGGCCCTTCGTTGATATCCAGGGGAACTTCGATCTCATGCAGTTGCCGACCCGAAAAATCAGCCAGGATCAGCATGACATGCGAGGCCCCCATATCGATGCCAATCACATGCCCGAGATCGGGGTTAATTTCCAGGACAATCGGGCGTCTGCCACTCGGATAACTGCCTTCGGTCTCCCGCACCAACCCAATGCTCATTAAATCATCCACAATCGCGCTGACCGCGGCACGCGTCAGCCCCATCCTTCGTGCAATTTCAACACGAGAGATTCCACCCGAAGTGAAGCGGATCAGATCAATGATCGCGTGTTTGTTCAGGTTTTTTAGGTTTTGGGTCGGGACAGTCCAGAACGTCGTGCTCACACAGCAGGCTCCTCAATGTATCCATCATGATTATAACTCATAAATTTTTTTTGGAAACTTTTCTAACACAACCGCTCGGGGTTTCCAGCATCTGTTCATCTTCCTTTTTGCATGATGCGCCGATGAACCTGGATATTTTCCAGGAAGGTTCGGCGATAGGGGCTGTCGGGAGGGATGAAATCGTATTTCCGCAGTAATTCCTCCCTGGCCTGTGAGAAAAATACACCGGCCTCTTCTTCATATCCATTGGCAGAAAGCGCCTGCCCATGCCGAAAGAGTACTTCCTCAGAAGAACATTCGATGATTTGAACAAACCCATACGTGCGGTAAATTTCCAGGGCAGTTGTGCTTTCATCCAACGCTTTTCGCAAATGAGCGGAACGTTTGGCTTCATCATCAAGGGCCAACCCCAAACGAATATGCGCTTCTGATGCTTCACAACACGCGGCCATTTTATACTGACGCGATACCCGTTGTTCATCAGCCAGTTGCTTAACCTCTTCGGCCAGCTCAAGCACAGCCTGATGATCCTCAAACCGGCCCCGCTGGTTGTAAAGAATCATACTCACCAGCAACCGCCCGGCCTCTCCGATCTTGAGTATGCTTTGCCTGCACAGAGGCTCAGCACGGCGTAATACTTCAAACCCTTCATCAAACATCCCCAGGCATCCCTGAAGCTGAGCAATCCTCAGCATGGGGAACAGGCTCCCGGATACTTTCTCGGTCAGCTTCAGGGCCTGGGTTACCCGTTCCAGCGCCGCCTGATAGTCACCAAGGTATAGACCTTCCACCTGCGCATGATACATCAGGACAAAACCTTCCGAGAGCCGGTCACCAATTTCCCGGCAAATTTCTAACCGTTTACCAATAAAATCCGTCAGCAGGCGGTAATAATTCCCTTCCCGCTCCTGCAACTCACCAAGGGCTGAAAGCAAATCCAGCAAAATGCGTTTATCAGAGATCTTGTCCCGCAGAGTCAGCGCCTCGTCAAGATATTTTCGGCTCAATTCCGGGTTTTCCATTCCATACGCATTGGAAAGTTCGATCAATAGCGAGAGCTGGGTAGTGGGATCTCCCAGTTCTCTGGCCAGAGCAAGAGCCTCCTGGGTCACGTTGAAAGCTTCGAGATTATTGACCAGAAACATCAGGCGTGATTTGGCCATCAGCGCAAACATTTCGCGATACCGGTCTTCAATCTGCCGGGAGAGCACCAGTGCCTGCTCAACCATCTCCAGCGCCTCTTGAACAACGTCCCAGGTATCGGCCTGTAAAACTGCCGGTTGATTCAACAACGCGTCAATTTTCCAGATCGGCTGCTCGTGCAATCGATCTGCGATCTCCAAAAGCGCCCGGGCATCTGCCGTGGCATGGTCAAAGTCTCCCGTCAGGTATCGCAGGGCCAGCCGTCCGTTTAACACCTCAAACCGTTGAGAGAGAAGAGCTTCCAGCCGATCTGCATCTGAAGTTTTCTGTTCCAGTTGATCCAGAAGTTCCAGCGCCCGGTTGTAATGGTGGAAGGCTTCCTCCACCGCATAGACTTCCCGGGCTTTTTCCGCCGCCCAGGTAACATAAAACAATTCTTTTTGCGTTTCTCCAGCCTGCCGGTAATGATAGGCAATCAGCGCCTGATGCTCAATGCCACCTTCCGTTTGAACAAATTCCTCCAGGATCGAAGCCACCCGTAGATGCATGGCTTCACGTTGATGTTTCAGCAGACTCTCATAAACCACGTCATGAATTAAATCGGTGCGGAAGCTGTATTCAGCCCCCAGTTCAGGATGACGCCCCCGCCGTTCAATCAATTGCGCCTTCGTCAATGCCTGCAGGGGTTCCTTCACCAGGAACTGTTCTCCCACCATCCATTGGAGCACATTAGACCAGAACACATTCCCGATCACCGAAGCCATCTGAATAACCTGGCGCTCGTTGAGGTCCAACCGATCAATGCGCGCCTGAACCAGACGGTTCAGGTTTCCCTGCAAATCCTGCGCTTTCACCGGTCGGCTTAAACGCCATTCTCCACTTTCAGCGTCACGAATCAATATCTTCTTTTCGAGAAGGGAACGTAGAATTTCAACGATGTATGAGGGATTCCCCTCGGAATTTTTAACCAGTAATCGCCTGGTTTCCTCGGGCAGTGTATGTTCACCCACCAGATAAAAAATCAACTGGTGCATATCTGCCTCTCGGAGCGGTTCTAAGAAAACCTCCTCCGTGATTCCCGGCAACGCCCCTTTCAGAGCCGCAACGAAGCTCTCCAGTTCCTGCCCGGCCCCACTGCGATAAAGCATGAGAAACAAAAGAGGACGGCGCGAAGCCAGCCCCGCCACGTTTCGGGCAAGCTGAAGGGAAGATGGATCGGCGAACTCAAGGTCAGAGAGTACCACCACCAGCGGTTTTTGTTGCGTCAGGCTTTCCAGCCACTCCTGTACGGTTTCGCCTATTTTGATCCGTAATGCCTCGGCGCTGAGGAAACGAACCTTTTCCAGATACTCTCCTTCCAGAGGTAAACGTAACAGCTCGGCGAGGTAGGGGAAAAATTGATGATAACGTTCACCCCATAACGCAAAGCACCGTTCCTTTAGCCGGGCATAAATTTCTTCCGGGTTCTGACCCGAATACACCCCCAGCCAGTTGTGAATCAGGTCAAACCATAGAGAAAACGGCCAGCTCTGGCTGAACGACCGGCAACGCCCAAAAATCCATTGCAAACTCTCAGGAACCGCCTCGTCCATTCCCCGGGTATTGGCTATGAGAGCATCCTGCCGCAAGAAATACTGCCGCGTCTCGCTGATCAGAGCTTGCTTTCCAATCCCCACCTCGCCCGTCAGGAAAACCACCCCTCCCTGACCCAGCTTCAACAGCTCAACGTGTTGTTTAAGAATGTCCAGCTCTTCATCACGGCCAACCAGAGGAATGGCGTTGCCAAAAATCTCAAGCTGCACCATACTTTCTGAATCCAGCCGTGCGGCAAGCGGTCGGTACACCGCCATTGGCTGTGAAAACCCCTTGGCGGTTATTTCTCCCAGCTTTTCCCAGGTGAACTGCGGCTCACATTGTCGGTATGTACTCTCACTGACCAGAACCGTGCCCGGCTCAGCGGCGCTCTCCAGCCGGGCAGCGAGGGCAATGGCCACGCCCATGGCCGTATCCTCCCGGTGCTGGCGGGCATCTCCAATACTGGCAACGATCACTTCTCCCGTATTGATCCCCACTCTCAGGCGTATTCCCGCGTGATCTCCCGCGGCGAGATCAGCATTAAACCGGGCAATGGCCTCTTGCATGGCCAGGCCGGCCAGAACTGCCCGTTCAGGGTCATCCTCATAGGCAACATCTGCACCAAAGAAAGCCACCAGACCATCCCCGCGGAATTGATCAACTACACCCCCATAACGGTAGATCTCCGCTTCAAGGGCAAGCAGAATGCGGTTCATGATCTCTACCCAGGCTTCGTTCCCAATGTGCTCCATCAAGTCGGTCGATCCGGTAATATCCGCGACCACCACCGTCACCACCCGTCGTTCCCCTTCCAACGGCATCGATGCCCCGCCAGGCCTTAACCGGCCTTCATCCACATTCCCTCCCACAGGCGTTCCCTCGCCATGGAAAGGCTCAAGACTCTCTCGAGGAAGACGGATACCGCACATGCCGCAAAAGGCAAAGTCGAGGGGGTTATGAAAACCGCAGGCCGGGCAAGGATGCGTAAGGGGTGCACCGCACTTACCACAGAAGCGCATGCCATGGGGGCTTTCAAATCCGCATTTTGGGCAGGTCATAACACAATCAAGGGCGCTTCAGTGATCCCCAAAGCGCCCTTTTAATCCTCCAGAACCCAGGTTTAGAGAACGTCGAGGGCGGCGCGGAAGCGTTTGGCCATTTCTTCCAGAATGACCACCGCCATATCCGGTTCTTCTCGTAAAACCGCCACAAAATCCCAGCGCGGGAGCACATAACATTTGGTAGGTTCCACAGCGATGCAGGTTGCCGTACGCGGGCCGTCATCCAGCAAGGCCATTTCGCCGAAGAAGTCGCCATCGCTCAGGGTGTTGACCACCGACTTGGTTCCATCAGCCCGTTCGCGGACCACCTCCACCTTGCCGGATTTGACGACAAAAAACCCTTCTCCACCCTTTCCCTGAGTAACAATTGTCGCTCCAGCGGGGTAATCCCTGTCCAGAACACGTTTGGCCAGCAGTTCGAGCTGCCGTCGGTTCAAAGGTTTAAACAAAGGTACATTATTTAAAAATTTAATGATTTCTTCCAGGTTGGTCATAAACGCTCTCCTCTAGTTTGGCCACATGATAGATTGAAAGTTGCCGGTCCCTTAATCTTCTAACTCCTGATAAGTATAAACGAAATTCACACAAGGAAATATAGAATCAGGATCAGCAATTCAATCGCTACAGCCCAGGCAAAAATAGTCCAACCTCCGTTACTGGCAATGCGTTTCAGCCCAATTTCTCCGGCAAAGATCACATAAGTCAACCACGCCAGAGCCATAATCACAACCATGACGTGCCCTGCAAGCGTAGCCATGGGTACGTCGGTTGAGAACCGTCCCCAGATGCGTACCACCATTTGTCGGCTGAGGTAAATTTCTACCAGGCCCAACCCGGCCGTAAACAGCCACGTAATTGCCCCGAGAAGAATAAGTAACCCACGCACCCAGCGCGAGCGCCTTCCCGAAGGCCCCTGCTGAGACATGCTCACCTCCTTGAGATGTGCTTAAATCCCACGCAGCTTTAATTCTTCTGCCCGGTGACAGGCCACAAAATGATCCTTCTTCAACTCGCGAAATTCAGGCGATTTCTGCTTGCACAGATCTACTGCATACCGACAGCGAGGGTGGAAGTAACAACCTGATGGCGGGTTCGACGGGTCAGCCACATCGCCCTGCATGATGATCCGGTCAGATTTATACTTTGGGTCAGGCTTGGGCACCGAAGAAAGCAATGCCTCAGTATAGGGATGGAGAGGGTTGTTATACAACATTTCGGAGTCGGCCATCTCCACGATTTTTCCCACATACATCACTGCGACCCGATCCGAGATATGTTGCACCACGCTCAGGTCATGTGCCACGAAGATATATGCCAGGTTAAAGTCATGCTGCAAATCTTCCAGCAGGTTCAACGTCTGGGCCTGAATGGATACGTCCAGGGCAGAGACCGGTTCATCGCAAATCACCAGACGCGGATTAAGTGAAAGCGCACGCGCAATCCCAATCCGCTGGCGCTGGCCGCCTGAAAATTCGTGCGGGTATCGGCGCAGGTGATCTGCGCGTAAACCTACCCGCTCTAACAGGGCAACGATCACGCCTTCACTATCTGGCCCGTACTTCCCATGAATCATCATCGGTTCAGCAATAATGTCACCCACCGACATGCGCGGGTTTAGAGAGTTGACCGGGTCCTGAAAAATCATGGAGATTTCCTGACGTACCAGTTTCATCTGCGCCTTATCCAGTTCCAACAGGTTGACCATTTTAGGAGCGCTATTACCCAGCACGGTAGATTTAAAGTAAATTTCACCCCCCGTCGGCTCATAAAGGCGAATTATGGTACGCCCGGCAGTGGTCTTGCCGCAACCTGATTCACCGACCAGGCCCAGCGTTTCACCCTCACGCACAAAAAAGGTCACATCATCCACAGCCTTCACGTAACCGACCGTCCGGCGCAACAGACCTTTTTGAATGGGGAAGTATTTCTTCAGGCCACGCACGTTGAGAAGAATACTCTCGTCCACCGCAGGAGTGGAGGTTGCAGTTGCTTCAGGGGCAGTCATGGGTTACACCTCCTCGTAAAGCAGGCAGCTCGCCCAGTGATTCGAGGCGACTTCCTTATTGGTCGGGACAATCCGGTCACACTTCCCGGGCATAAACATCGGGCAACGGGGATGAAAAACACAGCCGGTGGGCAAATGGAATGGGTCAGGCACCATTCCTTCAATAGTCGCCAGGCGTTCACCCCGCTTTCCGATCTTCGGAATAGAGCGCAACAGAGCCTGGGTGTATGGGTGTTTGGGATCGTAAAAGAGATCGACCACTTTGGCCCGTTCTACCTGCTTTCCCATATACATGACCACGATTTCCTCTGCCATTTCGGCAATCACACCCAGGTTGTGGGTGATGAACATGATGGCCATGTTTACCGAGTGTTGTAATTCACGCATTACATCGAGAATTTGCGCCTCAATCGACACATCCAGAGCCGTAGTAGGTTCATCAGCGATGAGCATTTCGGGCTCACACGATAGGGCAATGGCGATCATCACCCGCTGCCGCTGCCCCCCTGAAAGCTGATGGGGGTAGCTATCAACCCGCTGGTCCGGTTTAGGAATGCCCACCCTGCGCAACATATCAATGGCGATCTCGCGGGCTTCCTGCTTTGTCACTTTCCGGTACGTCATAATCGTTTCAACCATCTGGTCGCCCACTTTTTTAACCGGCACCAGGCGGTGCAACGAAACTGCCTCATAGATATGCGTTCCGGCAGTATACACGGGTGTCAGAGAACTCATCGGCTCCTGAAAGATCATCCCGATTTCCCCTCCCCGAATCTGCCGAATCACCTCTCCATCCGGGTCGAGTTTGGTAATATCGATCGTGGTCACTTCACCGGTATCTTTGTTCTTCCGATGATACAAAATCTCTCCACCGGAGATCTTCCCGGGTTTGGGAACCATGTTCATGATTGCCCGGGCAGTGACGGATTTTCCACAACCACTTTCGCCAATGACGCCCACCGTCTGGCCGCGGTTAATTTCCAGCCACATTCCATCCACAGCCTTGATGATACCCGCCCGAACATCAAATTCAACATGGAGGTCTCGTACTTCAATAAATTTATTCCCGTCTTCCATTGCAACCTCCTATCGCGCGCTGTACGGGTCCATGGCATCACGCAGGCCATCGCCGAGCATATTGTAGGCCATAATGGTGATCAGGATGAAAACCACCGTCCATAATTGCCATGGGGTAAAGCGAATGGCATACACTGTACCGGCCTCCTGAAGTAAAACCCCCCAGCTGGTCAAGGGAGGACGCAGGCCCAGCCCAAGCCAGCTTAAGGCCGTTTCTGAAAGGATCATCCCCGGGATTGACAGGGTCGCAATCACGATGACATGGCTCATCGTGCCAGGGAGCAGATGCCGGAACATAATCCGGGAATCTGATGCGCCTGCACTGCGGGCTGCCAGCACATATTCCCGCTCGCGCAAAGAAAGGATCAACCCGCGCACCTGACGCGCCAACCCGCCCCAGCGCACAAAAGCCAGAATGATCGTGAGCATAAAGTACACTGCAATGGGAGACCAGAATTTCGGAATCGCGGCAGCCAGCGCCATAAATAGTGGAATATCCGGGAAGGCCGATAGAAACTCAGTAAAGCGCTGCACGAACATATCCACTGCCCCGCCATAATACCCTGAAATAGCCCCCAGGATACTCCCGAAGATAATTGTCAGGAACTGCCCCAGCAGGCCGATCAACATCGATAGCCGTCCGCCGAAGATAATCCGGCTGAAGAAGTCCCGGCCATTCGAGTCGGTGCCCATGATAAAAATATATGCCTCAGGATTATCGGACTGCACCCCGAACAGGTGAATATCCCCGGGGATAAAGCCGAGCAGTTTATAAGGATCCCCTTTGACAAAGAAGTGAATAGGGTATTTCACCTGAGGGTTTTCAACAAAGACACGTTTCCGCAGTTTATCGTCAATCTTCTTCTCCAGGCCATAGACGAAGGGTCGGATCGAGAAATTCCCCTCCGAATCGAGGAAGCGGATGGTCTGAGGACGCGCTTCAGGATAATTGGTTTTGTGTTCCAGATCGTACGGGGCAATAAATTCAGCAAAGATACAGATCAAAACGTACATCACCAGCAAGATGAATCCGCCGATCACCGCAATGCGATTTTTTCTAAACTTCCACCAGACCAGGCTCCAGTAACTCTGGCTGACTTGTTTCTGCTTTCCTTTTTGGCTTGAATCAAGTGTCGCTGCAGCCATCTCTCATTCTCCCTTTCACTCTAAACGAATCCGGGGATCAACCCAGGCAAGCACCAGATCTGCCAGCAGGTTCCCCACCAGCAGAAGGATTGTGAAAAACACAATGCACGTACCAGCCAGATACATATCCAGTCTGCGCAGCGAGTCTACAAAGAGAGGGCCAATGGTAGGAAGGTTGAGGACAATGGAAACCAGTGCATTCCCCCCAATAATGCCGGGCAGTGCTTCGGAGCCCAGAATCACAATTAATGGATTAATTGCCACACGCACAGCATGTTTCCAGATCACATCCCGGTTGCGCAAACCACGCGCCCGTGCGGCCTCCACAAAAGGTTGCCCCATCGTCTCCAGCAGGTTACCGCGCATGATACGGATTAACCCACCGGTCCCCGTAACCGCACTGATCAGCGCTGGAATCCACAAATGTTTTAATAAATCGATGACTTTCCCAACACTCCACGGTGCATCGATATATTCTTTCGAGAATAATCCCAGTACATCCTGATTGAGCACGACAATGGCAAAGAATAAGATGATCAACGCCAGAAGGAACCCGGGAATGCCAATTCCGATAAAACTGATCGTCGTAATGATCTGATCGCCCAGCGAATATTGCCGAACAGCCGAATATACCCCGAGTGGAATGGCCAGGACCCAGGTAATGATGAGCGTTGCCAGCGCCAGGACAACGGTCATGGTCAACCGCTCACCAAGCAGGTCTTTGACCGGGCGCTCATACTGAAAAGACTCTCCAAAATCACCTTTAAGAAAGTTCACCGCCCAGGTGGTATATTGCACCATAAAAGGGCGGTCAAGGCCATATTTCGCACGCAGTGCTTCGATCTGACTCTCAGCACTCCGGTCACCCCGCGCGCGCAGTTGTTCGAGCTTCTGGGTAAGGAAATCTCCCGGTGGCAATTTAATAATACAGAACCCGACAAAGGAAACCAGAACAATCATGATGACAGCATAGCCAAGCCTTCGCAGAATATAGTTGACCATAGGCCACTCCTTAATATCTTATGTGGCGGGCGGAGATTCCGCCCGCCACATTCAGGTCAAACCACGTTATGCCAGATTACTCTTCGAAGTACCACTGTGCCGGCACCTGGTTTCCGGGAGTGCAGGGCGCCCACGGGCCAACCACGCCGTAATCCAGAATGTTCTTGAGCTTCTTGTTGGCAATGACGGGCATACGCTGATCACCGCTGATACCGATCACGAATGGACCTTCGTCGATGATCACCTGGATGGCTTCCCAAACGACCTTGTGGCGTTCATCTACGGTCTTTGTCGCCATTCCTTTTTCATACAGCGCCTGCAGTTTGGCAGCGGGGCTGTCGGGTTCGGGCTTGACGCCGCAGTCGTAAGGTTTATCAGCGGGAGCCTTGCAGGTTTCTTTACCCTTGGCCCAGTAACGGCCTTCCAACGGGAACATGTAGCGATTCACAATCGGGAAGATCCAGTCCGGGTAAGTCCAGATATCGATCTCCGAAATGTGTGCACCGCGAAGCATGTACTGGCCTTCGTTGGTGAGGGTGTCGAGGTTGGGCTGACCCTGCAGGTTTTGAATCTCAACTTTGATGCCCAGGTTCTTCTCCCACTGGTCTTTGACCTCAGCTGCTGCGTCAGTCTGAACCTTGAGACTACCACCCCAGTCAGAGACAATCACCACCATGGTGAAGGGTTTGCCACTGGGCAGAGTGCGGAAGCCATCGGCACCTTTCTTCATGCCAATTTCATCCAGGGCCTTATTGGCGGCTTCCACATCGAACTGCGCATCGGCTGCGGCCCATTTCTTATAGACTTCCTGCCCTTCTGGGCTGGCAAAGTGCCATGACTGCGGGCTGATGGTGGCGGCTTTGGGTTCGCCAATGCCATTCCAGGCCACATCAATCACGCGCTGGCGGTCAACACCCCAGGAAAGGGCCTTGCGGAAACGCTTGTCGCGGAGCAGATCGCGGATTTCCTTGGCATGTTCGGGAGTATCATCTTCGTAATACTTCCCACCTTCAACAAAGTACTGATTTACCATGTAACCAGGCCAGGCGCCCGCACCGTTCATCCAGCCTTCCAGTAAGCGATAACCGGCCTTGTCAGCATTCTCGTCAAAGAACGGCAGATCATTCGGGCTGCCACCGCCGCGGAAGGAAATATCATACTTGCCCGAGGTGAGTGCCAGAATGCGCGCCTGCTCGTCCTCGACGATTTCGATGTCAATATAATCAATGTAGGGGAGCTGGTTGCCTTCGGTATCAACCCGGTAGTAATACGGGTTACGACCCCACTTATAACGCTTGCCATCCTGCGAGACTTCCACACAATGATAAGAAAGCACCGTCGGGAAGTCCGGGTTCATGTAGTATTTATCGGCCTTTTCAAGGTCTTCATACTTCTTCGTGGAGTCGTATTTCGGATGGAATTTCTTCAGGTAGTGCGCCGGCTTCATCTTCGGGCTGGCGAACTCCCAGTAACCCTGTGCCAGGTAATATGGAGCAATCCAGAGCGGCTGATCCGACTTCCATACCATGGTGTACTCGTCGGGGAATTCGATATCAATCGGCGAGCCATCTTTCTTGCGCATATAGCCCGGAACGGTGTTCCACTTCACATCCTCGTTCTTGGCCATATCTTCCCACCAGAACTTCCAGTCCTCGGTGGTGTACGGCTCACCGTCTGACCAGCGCACACCCTTGCGCAGATGCAAGGTAAAGCTCAAGCCATCATCCGACCATTCATAGGCTTCAGCCAGGGCAGGTTCGTAGCCGGTCAGATCATCCTTCCATTTGATCGGTGGCTCCGAAATATATAGCTGAATATTCCCGGCTTCGGGCCACCAGGTCACGGTGCGCAGCGTGCCACCGTATTTTCCAATCGATTCGCGGGGTTTGGTCACCAGCGGGTTGGCCGAAATCCGCTCCTCAACCGGAGGCAGATCCATTGAATCCAGCATGGGGGCCTGTTTGTATTTCGCTTCAGCCAGGGTAGGAGCCGGCGTAGGAGACGCTTCCTGTGCCTGGATGGCCGGAACAGTATTGGTTGGCTTGGGTGCTTCGGTGGGCGCTTCAGTCTTCTGAGCTGGCTGACAGGCTACTGCAGCTATCCCCAGACCAGTTAACCCAGCGATTTTCATGAAATCGCGTCGGTTAAGAGATTTCTTCATTTTCCATTCCTCCGAAAAATTTTTTGGATGATCCACTCCAATTGATCGTCTCACTTATTACAGAGAGACACTCTCAAATGAAACGGAATCGCGATGGGATAGTACGAAAAAACAGGCGGCTAACTTCTTCTCTGGTTCACCTCCTTACCGATCGCGGCATCTCCGCCTCCAGGAATGCCCCCCTCATCCTTGAAGATGCAGGACGCCACCCGGCATCTGATTTAATAAATTACAGTCATGAATTGAACAGGAACTGGAAAGCTGCTGTAAAGCTTCCCCCATCCTACAACATTTCATGGCTTTTGTCAATATAATTAACTCAAAAGAGATTAAGGTTTAATAGTTTGATTTTTCGGAAACGTTCACGCTCCAAAACGCAGCCCGAGAAATACCCTACCGAATTTTTTCTTCATAAATGGGCGGTTTTTTACCCTGTATAGACATTACCCGACCCCTGTCTTCCCCAAAAACAACCTTTTCCAGCCTCCTTTTGTGCGCCTCTCCTTGAATGCGTATATAATCCATTCGTTACATTTTTAACAATCTATTCTTAAAAGAAAGTAAATTAACACATTACCTGAACACCCTCCCGATGAGAGATCGGGTATAATGGCGTCTTTAGAATCACCATGGAACTTTGGCGGCTGATCCTCCACCCCCCTGCACATGGTGCCTGGAATATGGCCGTTGATGAAGCCATCCTCGAGGCCTGCTCTGCCCATGCAGTTCCCCCTACCCTTCGGTTATATGCCTGGGATCCACCCTGTCTTTCTTTAGGTTATGCTCAACCCTCAAGTGATGTCTCCACAGAAGCTCTGGCGGCCCAGGGCTGGCATCTGGTGCGCCGCCCCACCGGGGGGCGGGCCATCCTTCACACCGACGAGCTTACTTATGCGGTCATCGCCCCCGCTGAAAACCCTGTGGTAGAGGGAAGTGTGCTGGAAAGTTACCAGCGCATCGCCCGAGCCCTCCTCACGGCACTCAATCAACTCTCGCTCCCCGCCCGCGCTGACCAGACTTACCCCCTGCCAGCGGGTACAGAGCGGAACGGCCCGGTCTGTTTTGAGGTACCTTCGAATTATGAGATCACTGTGAATGGGAAGAAGCTCATCGGCAGTGCTCAGTCTCGTAAACAGGGGGGCGTCTTGCAGCATGGCACCCTGCCCCTCACCGGCGACCTGACTCGCATTCTCCGCGGTCTATCCTTCGAGAATACAGAAAGCCTTCAGAGCGCCCGTACCCGCCTGCTCCAGCACGCCACCACTGTTGAAGCCGTGTTGAATCGCACCGTATCCTGGGAAGAAGCCGCCCGGGCAATGATCTCTGCCTTCGAAACCACCCTCGGCATCTCCCTGACCCCGGGGGAGCTTACCCCGCAGGAAGCAAACCGCGCCCAGGCGTTAATGGAGGAAAAATACGCTCATCCCTCCTGGACCTTCCGGGTTTAAAAAGCATCCCCTTTATTCGGAAACCCAACCTGCTCGCTGAAAAAAAGATATAATCCTCCCAGGATGGAACCTCAGCCTGCATCAATCCTGAGCAAGTTAATCCTTCGCACCCCCAACTGGCGGTCGCTTCTTCTCATGCTGTTGGTCATTTCCATGGCCCTGACGGGCTGTCTCAGTGCGACCCCCACCCTTACTCCCGGCCCACTCACCACACCCACACCAACCCCTCTTCCCACCGCCACTCCAACCCCTCAACCCCTCGGCCACCCCACCAACCCGTTAATTCTCGGTGTAGTGACCTTTGAAAACCAACCCGGCGTTGCAGAATCAACCGCCCGGCTGGCTGATCAGCTGGCCGAGCAAACCGGCCTCTCGGTTCAGAGCCTGCCCGTAGATTCCTACCAGGTCTTGTTAGAGGAATTTGGAGCACGTCATGTACACATTGCCTGGCTACCACCGCTCACCTATCTGGTAGCCAGCCAGCATGGACTGGCCAGGGCGGCCCTCCTCACCAGCCACTTTGGGGTGTATTTGTATGGCACCCAGTTTCTTGCCAATGCCTCCAGCGGTTTCACCATCTATTTCGATCCTGTACGAGGCGTCAACCTTGCGGATGCTCCCGAGGCCCTCTCTCAGTTCGATGGCCGCCGCCCCTGCTGGGTCGATCCTACCTCGGCCAGCGGGTACCTTGTTCCGGCTGGCCTGCTGGCCCTTCATGGAATTCACACCACCGAGCCAGCCTTTACCCGCTCACACGCCGGGGTTGTACGTTCTTTATATGTGCAGGGGATCTGTGATTTTGGTGCCACCTTTTCCATCTCAGGCGACCCACGCACTGCAACCACCGTGTTGAATGATTTACCTGATGCCCTCGAACGCATTCCCATCCTCTGGCGCAGTGAACCGATCATTCCAAACATGAATCTCTCGTTCATCACTGGTCTTCCGGAGAGCACCGAAAAACAATTGATCGACGCTTTTCTGGAGATCGCCTCCTCACCCGAGGGTCTGTCACTGCTTTCCAGTTCCGCTGGCGAATACCAGATTGAAGCCCTGAAGCCCATCGAAGACTCGCTTTATAATCCCCTGCGAGAGGCGCTCGATGCCCTCCAGGTAAACCTTAACGAGCTGATCGGAAAGTAACCCCCATCCCTCAAACACGACTATTAAACCAATGAAACTGCTCAGAATTCTCTTTCGCATCCTGATCTCTCTGCTGGCTCTCCTCCTTATCGGGCTTGGGCTTTCGCGATTAATCCTGGAAATTTACGCCAGCACACGCATCTACACACCCCGGGATCTTCCACAGGGCCGGGTAGCCATTGTCTTTGGCGCCGGGCTGTACCGCGACGGCTCTCCCACCCCCGTACTGCGCGACCGTGTGGCCACCGCAGCTCAGCTGTACTTTTCCGGTAAGGTGCAGAAATTACTCATGAGCGGAGATAACCGCTTCGAGTATTATAATGAGCCAGGAGCCATGAAAACTTACGCCATGCAACTGGGCGTACCCGAAGCTGACATCATCCTCGATTACGCAGGCCGCCGTACTTATGACACATGCTACCGTGCCCGATCTATCTTCGGCGTGCAGGAAGCGGTTCTGGTTACCCAGCGTTTTCATTTGCCCCGCGCCGTGTTCACCTGTAATCAGATCGGGGTGTCTGCACGGGGAGTCGCCGCAGACTTACGGCCATATCAGCGCCGCTCTCGCCTGATGTGGGCTTTACGCGAATGGTTGGCATCGCCAGTGGCCTTATGGGACGTCTGGGTCTCTCACCCCACCCCGGTACTGGGAGACCCCGAACCAATCTTCCCTCCTGAACAGGCCAGCTTACCTTGATCAGCAAAAATAACCATCACAGAGGAGGTTTGGTTACATCATGGAACGCCAGCAGGCATTGGATATCATTCACGAATACGTTAAAAACCCTTCGCTCATTCACCACATGCTTTCGGTTGAAGCCGCTATGCGTTTTTATGCCAGCCAGTTCGGTGAAGATGTAGACCTCTGGGGAATTACCGGTCTGCTTCACGATTTTGACTGGGAGATTCATCCCACCCTGGAAGAACACCCCGTGCTGGGCGCTCCCATTCTGCGCGAGAGGGGTGTGCCTGAAGTCATTGTCCGGGCAATCCTCTCGCATGGCGTGGAAACCGGCGTGCCGCGCGAGTCACGCATGGAAAAAGCGCTTTACGCCTGTGATGAAATTACCGGTTTAATCACCGCTGTGGCTCTCGTTCGTCCATCGCGCTCTCTTTACGACCTTACAGCCCAGTCCGTCAAGAAAAAATGGAAAGATAAAGCCTTTGCGGCTGGCGCTAACCGCGAAGAGATCGCCCACGGAGCCGCCGAGTTCGGCATCGAGTTGTGGGCACATGTGGATAACGTCATTCTGGCCATGCGTCAGATTGCTCCCCAGCTCGGGCTGGAAGGTTCTCTGACCCAATCCTGAGCGCCCGCCGCGGGCAGCACTCAGGGCAAACCCTGCTTGCGTTTTCGGGTACGCGGAGGGGTTGGTTCAAGACCAGGGAGGGGCCTGGCCTCTGCTTCCTGAGGGGTTGAAGGTGGCTTTTTCCGTCTGGAGCTCACCGGGGCGCCAGAAGGCGCTTCTGCATTCCCGGATGAGCGCGTTTTGCGAGATGGCGTTGAAGAAGGCTCAACCTCGGAACTTTTTTCAGCAGAGGCTTTTCTCCGGCGCGACGGCTTTTCAGTGGTTTCGGCCACCTGCGTATGCGAAACGGACGTGCTCGTCTTTTGCCCGCCGGATACAGGGGCATTCGAGGCGGTCTTCTCAGTTTTTCTTCCACTGGCCTTTCTGCCCGTAGGGGTTTCTCCATCCGGCTCTTTTTTCCTCCGGCTTACAGCCTGAGTGGGAGCAGGCTTAGCTCTCTTTTTCTCACGGACTGGCTCTTCAGAGGGCAGCTGCTGACCTTCTGCAGGGAGCATTCCCACCACCTCGTCACCACTGCGTACAGCAATTACTGCTGTGCCTTTGCCACCTCGTTTTCCAACCGGGAACTCCGCCATCTTCATTTTCCGCAGGCTCCCTTTGAAGAATCGCACCATCACGGCTGATCGTGCCGAACCCATGACCGCGCCCACCACCTCGCTCCCTTTGGCCGGGCGGCAGGCAATGACCCCTTGCCCGTAACGCCCCTGAAGCGGGAATTCCTCAGCCTTGACCCGCCAGCCTGTACCATCAGAAGCCAGGAGAGCCAGTTCCGCTTTCTCGGCCCACCGCACCAGCGCAGTTACGGCATCGCCCTCCCCCAGTTTAATCCCCATCACCCCGGCTGCTACCAGCCCCATGGGGCGCACCTCTCCTTCCGAAAACCGAATTGCCATTCCCTGGGCCGTGATGAGCCCCACTTCATCCGTTCCGCTGGTGACCAGTCCGTCCACCAGTTCATCATCCGGATTAACTCTGACCAACAGGAAACGTTGGGATGAAGGGCCAGGTAGCTCGGTCAGAGCTGACTTTTTCACCAGCCCTTGTCGTGTGGCCGTCAGAATATACCCCGTCTCATCGGTGCGCCCTTGCGGCAGGCAGAACAGAAAAGCCAGCTCGCTTTCAGCGGTCAGGGCGCTCACTTTTTCAAACGGCACCCCGGCTTCCAGGGTTTCAACTTCAGGAAGAGAATGCACAGCCACTGCCGAGGCCTGTCCCTGACGATTGACCAGGTAAAGCGTATCGTGCGTAGAAGCATATACCAACCGCCAGGGTGATCCCTCAGGGGGGGTATCTCCATGCGAGCACCCAATTTTACCGTCCACGGTAATCCCCACCCACCGATTCTCCGCCGGGGTCAGGTCGGTAGCCGTAAGCAGGCTTCGGGCCGAACTGCCTTCACCCAGGGAGACAATCTGGGTACGCCGCCGGTCGGCATAAGCCTGCCGCACATTATTCAATTCCCCCTCCACCACTTGGCGCATTTTCTTGGGCGATTTAAGCAGCGTTTCCAGCTCTTTGATCAACGCCATCACTTCTTTGTACTCTTCTTCGATCCGCTTGCGCTCCAGAGAAGCCAGTCGGCGAAGCTGCATTTCTAAAATGGCCTGGGCTTGAATTTCAGTTAAAGAAAAACGCTTCATCAACCGGGTTCGCGCCTGATCTGCGTCGGGTGAGTTGCGAATCAATGTGATGATCTCATCCAAATTTTTCAGGGCAATGCGCAGCCCTTCAAGGATATGAGCGCGGTGCCTGGCACGCGCCAGATCAAACTCGCTTCGGCGCCTGACCACCGTGAGCCGGTGCTCCAGGAAAACCCTCAACGCCTGTTTCAGATTGAGTAAACGCGGTTCTCCATCCACCAGCGCCAGCAGGGTGATTCCCAGTGTGGTTTGCAGCGGGGTTCGCTGGTACAGGGTGCGGAGCGTATCTTCAAACTCCACTCCCTGTTTCAGTTCAATCACAATACGCATTCCCTGCCGATCCGATTCGTCGCGCAGATCGGAAATACCATCCAGGCTTCCATCTCTCGCCAGCTCGGCAATTCTTTCGATCAGGCTGGTTTTATTCACCTGATAAGGTAATTCGGTAATAATCAGACGGCTTCGCCCACGCCCGGCTTCTTCCACATGCACCCTGCCACGCACAGTCACCCGGCCTTTTCCACTCCCGTAAGCCGAAAGCAACCCGGCCTCCTGGGCTTCCTGGAGAATAATCCCACCGGTGGGGAAGTCGGGGCCTTTAATAAACTGCATCAGGTCTGGAACCCCCACATCATCCAGCCGCTCCCACTCTTCCAGCATAAAATTAAGCGCGTCAATCACCTCGCCAAGGTTGTGCGGCGGAATGCTGGTTGCCATACCAACGGCGATCCCGGACGCTCCGTTCACCAGAAGGTTTGGAATCGCCGCCGGAAGCACCTCAGGCTCGCGCAGGGTGCCATCAAAATTATCCACAAAATCCACCGTATTCCGGTCCAGCTGGATGAGCAGTTCGGTGGCAAAACGCGTCAGGCGCACCTCGGTGTAACGCATGGCAGCCGGTGGGTCACCATCAATCGATCCAAAATTTCCCTGCCCATCCACCAGGGTGTAACGCATGGTAAAATCCTGGGCCAGCCTGGCCATGGCTTCGTAAACGGCCACATCACCATGTGGGTGGTATTTCCCCAGCACTTCTCCCACCACGCGCGCCGACTTTTTAAACGTCGAATCAGGGCCAAGGTTCAAGTCGTGCATCGCGTACAGGATGCGCCGTTGTACAGGTTTAAGACCGTCCCGTGCATCAGGCAGCGCCCGCGCCACAATCACGCTCATGGCGTAATCGAGATAAGCCTGCTGCATCTCCTGATCAATATCCACCCGCTTAACCAACCCAACTTCCATTCGAATGCTCCTCATGACTGCAATATTCAACACCCGGTGGCATGTTTATCTTACCACAAATGGAAATTTGTTCTATCTTTTGAATCAAAAAAGCGCAGGCTTTACCCGCCTGCGCTTTTCCTTTACCAACCGGGTCAATCACCCGCCGAGACCGCTTCCAGTGGCGCCTCAGGAGGTTTCTCCCCCGTCTGTTCTTCCTGGAATCGTCCACGCACAAAGCCGGTACCGGCCGGGATTAACTTCCCGATGATGACGTTTTCCTTCAGGCCGTAGAGGTTATCTTTCGTACCGGCAATAGCCGCCCCTGCCAGCACTTTGATGGTGTGCTGGAAGGAAGACGCCGAGAGGAAAGAATCGGTGTTCAAAGAAGCCTTCGTTACACCGAGAAGGATCTCGGTAAAGCGAGCCGGTTGTTTCCCGTTCGCCACCATCCGTTCATTCGTGCGGCGGATCTCCAGGCGGTCTACATAATCCGCTGGCAGATACTCCGTATCGCCCGGGCGAATGACCTGCACCTTGCCGAGCATCTTACGGATGATCACCTCAAAGTGTTTGTCGTTGATGTTCTGACCCTGAGCCCGGTAGACTTTCTGAATCTCGGTCAGCAGGTACATGGCACAGGCATCACGCCCTTTGATGCGCAGAATCGTATGCGGGTTCAACGAACCTTCAGTGAGGGGCGTGCCCGCTTCGATATGCTCACCATCTTTCACCGTGAGCCGGGCAGTGCTGGGAATTTCGTATTCCGCACTGTCGCGCTGTTCATAGGAAACAAAAACCTTTCCCTCTTCCACGCGCACCCGTCCAGTGTGTTGAGCGGTGATGCTGGCCTCTCCCATCGTGGCAATGGGATCACCCAGAGACACCACTGCTTCATCTTTGACGATAACATTCCACCCTTCAGGGATGGTGTATTCATCGCTGATCATTTCACTGTGTTCTACCCGCACCAGGCGTTGATCGCTATACCGATCGGACTGCATAATCCGCACCGTGCCGGAGATTTGCGAAATGATGGCTTCACCCTTGGGGGTGCGGCGGGCTTCGAAAAGCTCTTCCACGCGCGGAAGACCCGTAGTAATATCGCCACCCGCAGCCACACCACCGGTATGGAAGGTGCGCAGGGTCAACTGTGTACCCGGTTCACCGATTGACTGAGCCGCCACAATTCCCACCGCCGAACCGAGTTCGGCCAGTTTTCCACGCCCAAGATCCATGCCATAACATTTAGCACACACGCCATGAATTAATTCACAGGTCATGGGCGAGCGCACTTTCACTTCATCTACATTGGCCTCTTCGATCTTGCGCGAAAGATTATGGTCGAGGATATCGTCACGCTCTGCAAGCACCTCTCCAGTGCGCGGATCTATCACCCGGGCAGCCACTACCCGCCCAAACAGGCGTTCACGGAAGGACTGGCCGGCCACATCATCCGCTTTACGGATGAAAATCCCTTCTTTGGTACCGCAGTCATGCTCATTGATAATAATATCCTGCGCCACATCCACCAGGCGGCGGGTGAGGTAACCTGCATCGGCGGTGCGCAGAGCAGTATCCGCCAGGCCTTTGCGCGCTCCATGCGTGGAGATGAAGTATTCCAGGGTGGTCAATCCCTCGCGGAAGTTCGAGGTAATGGGCAGGCGGATGATGCGCCCTGCCGGGTCGGCCATGAGTCCGCGCATACCAGCCAGCTGGGCAATGGGGCCAAAGCCGCCCTTGGTCGCGCCAGACAACGCCATGGTCGAAAGGTTACCGTTCGGGTCCATCGATTTTCGCACTGTATCGGCCACAACTTTGGTCGTCTGTTGCCAGATGTCGATGATTCGCTCGTTGCGCTCCTGTTCCGTCAGCAGGCCGCGGCGGAAGGCCCGGTTTACCTGTTCTACCGATTGCTGAGCCTTGGAGATGATCTCCTCTTTTTCTTCCGGGATGGTAATGTCGGAGACGGCCAGCGTCGCGCCAGATTTCATGGCATATTCAAACCCAATATCCTTGATCAGGTCAGCCACTTCGGTGGTGACTTCCTGCCCGCAGACCTCCAGCACATCACCAATCAGGTCCTTCACCCCGCCTTTATCGAGCTTGATATTGCGGAAACGAACCCGATCAGGCAGAATGCGGTTGAACAATACCCGTCCCACAGTGGTCTTGAAAATCCGTTTTTCAGGCGCAGGCAACCGCTTATCATTTTCGTCATACCAGGTTTCGGTCATCAGGTTAATGTGGGTATGCACCCCCACCTGCCCAAGCTGGTACGCCAGTTCTACCTCATCCATGCTGGCGAAATATCGTCCATCATTGGGATGATTGAGATGGTCATCCATGGTGAGGTAATACACACCCAGCACCATATCTTTCGACGGACTGATGATCGGCTCCCCATCCGCCGGTTTAAGCAGGTTGCGAGAAGAAAGCATCAGGTTGCGTGCTTCCCACACAGCCCTCTCAGAGAGAGGTACATGCACTGCCATCTGGTCACCATCAAAGTCCGCATTGAAGGCTGTGGTCACCAGCGGGTGAAGTTGAATGGCACTTCCTTCAATCAGCACCGGTTCGAAAGCCTGAATGCCCAGGCGGTGCAGCGTAGGCGCGCGGTTTAGCAGCACAGGGCGTTCCTTAATCGCCTCTTCCAGCACCTCCCACACCTCGGGGCGGTTACGCTCGATAAATCGGCGTGCACCCTTGACATTGGCCGCATAATTGTGCGCCACCAGTTTCGAAATCACAAACGGGCGGTAAAGCTCAAGCGCCATCGTCTTGGGCAGACCGCACTGGTGCAATTTAAGCTTTGGACCCACGACGATCACCGAGCGCCCGGAATAATCCACCCGTTTACCCAGCAGGTTACGGCGGAAGCGCCCTTTCTTCCCCTTGAGCATGTCGCTCAACGACTTCAATTCACGGCGGCCACGGCGAGAAAGCGCCTTACCCCGCTGAGAATTATCGATCAGTGAATCCACCGCTTCCTGAAGCATGCGTTTTTCATTACGCACGATGACATCTGGCGCACCCAGCTCCAGCAAGCGTTTGAGCCGGTTATTGCGGTTGATGACACGGCGGTACAGATCGTTAAGATCCGATGTGGCAAAACGCCCACCGTCCAGCTGAACCATAGGACGTAAATCGGGCGGAATCACCGGTAAAACCGTGAGCACCATCCATTCCGGGCGGTTACCCGAACGCCGGAACGATTCAACCACCTTAAGGCGGATGGTGGCCTTCTTTCGTTTTTGCTTGCTCTTTGAAGTGCGCACCTCATGCCATAGTTCAGAAGCCAGTTTATCCAGGTCAAGCCGGCGTAAGATATCGTAGAAGGCTTCTGCGCCCATATCTGCCCGGAAAACCTGCCCCCAGCGCTGTTTCAACTCTCGGTAGCGGCTTTCGGTGAGGAACGTGAAAGGATGAAGCTCCTGCAATTCATCGCGCAGACGGGTGTTTTGCCCCTGAGAAATGACCGACTGATCCTCCAGCTGATTGCGAAGCATTTCCATCTGCTCATCAGCCTCGGCCCGTGCCTTCTGCGCTTCCATGGTGATCTGTTCCAATTCCAGCTGCAGCTGGTTGCGCACTTCCGCTTCCAGCTCATCCAACCGCTCTTTGACCGCGCGTTGAATGGTGGCAATGTGATGGGCATTAACGGCCTCACCCGCCTCAACAATCGTCACTCCGGTGGCCTCAAAGACCAGTGGCTTTGGCATGACCTGCCCCATCTTTTCCTGCAGTAAAGCTTCCAGCCGCTGCCCTTCGCGCATGACCGGCTCCAGCTTCATGGCGATCAGCTCGTCTGAGCGAGCCTGTAATTCGGCCTTTTGTTGATTCAATTCCGCAATTCGGCGGTCGCGGTCAAGCTTTACCTGCTTAATCTTTTCGTTGATCTCGTTGGCCTGCTCGCGTTCCGAGATGCTGATCTCATCTTCCAGCCGCTTAAGGGCCTTCTGGCGGGCATCTTCATCAACGTAGGTGACGATATACTGCGCAAAATACAGCACCCGGTCAAGGTTGCGGCGAGAGATATCCAGCAACAGACCCAGATAGGAGGGAATACGCCGGGTATACCAGATGTGCGCCACAGGCGTTGCCAGCTCAATGTGCCCCATGCGCTCCCGGCGCACCGAAGAGCGGGTTACTTCAACTCCGCACTTGTCACAAACAATACCCTTATATCGAGGGTTTTTATATTTTCCACAGTAACACTGATAATCGCGAGTCGGGCCAAAGATGGCTTCACAGAACAGGCCATCCTTTTCTGGGCGCAAACGGCGATAATTGATCGTTTCGGGTTTCAGAACCTCCCCGTAAGACCAACTGCGGATCGTCTCTGGCGAAGCCAGGCTGATACGTAGAGCGGTGAGACCTTTGGTTTCCACTAAAGCGCCTCCTGTTTGGAACCAGTCAGTTCAAGAAAACAACACCAGCGCACAGGGAACCTTTCCCTTGCGCTCTGGTGAACAGATCAGGGCTCATATACAATATGCATGCGATCTGTAATTATAGCACGATTTTACAATATTTCCAGCCCTTTTTAACCGTTTTCGTACATTCCATCCCGGATTGGATCGCACCTGTTTTCCACTTCAATCAGAGCCGGTCTTCATGAAGTGCTTCTTCGGATTGAGGTTGACGCACGGGGAACTCCAGTGAGAACACACTCCCCTTTCCAAGCTGGCTCTCCACCCAGACTCGCCCATTATGGCGTTCCGCGATCGATTTAACAATCGCCAACCCCAGCCCCGTGCCGCGCTGCTGATGAGCCTCCCGCCTTCCACTGCGGTAGAATTTTTCGAACAGCCGGGGTAAATCGAGTGGGGCAATCCCGATCCCGGTATCAATGACCTGAATCAGCACCGAGGAGGGTCTCTGCTCCAGCCGCACCTTTACCTTTCCGCCAACCGGCGTGTATTTAATGGCATTTTCCACCAGGTTATAAATGGCCTGCTGAACCAATGCCCGGTCTCCCTCGATGGTCATCGTCTCCCCCGCGGCTAAGCCTTCCTGATCCAGCGTCAGCTGCTTCTGTGCCGCCTGTGCCTGCAACGACTCAATCACTTCATCAATCACCCGTTGAACGATGACCTTTTCGATCTGTAAGCCAACCCCGGCTTCGATCCGCCCCAGATCGAGCAGATGGTTGACCAGCCGCGACATCGTATCCACCCCCCCGATAATCTTTTGAATGTAACTTTTCTGCTGATCGTTTAATTCCCCGATCATCTGCAGCATTGCCGCATAACCGCGCATCAGGGTGAGGGGTGACCTCAGGTCATGCGACACTGTGGCTACAAAGTCTGATTTCAATTGATCAAGTTCTTTGAAGTGGGTAATGTCTCGTAACATGCATATATATCCCACTTCCCTGCCCTCAACCTGCACATCTGAAACGCTGGCATAATACGTCCGTCCGCTCGAAAGGCGAATTTCTTTGGCATTGACTCGCCGACCGGCCGGTGTAGTTAACCAATCCGCCAGTTCCTGCGAGGCAACTACTTCCCGGACTGGCCGCCCTTCTTCAGCCACCTTCACCAGGTCACTGGTTTGTAACGCGGCCTGGTTAAGCAGTAACAGATGAGATTGTTCATCGAAAACCAGCACCGGCTCAGGGGTTGATGCCAGCACAGCTTCTAAACGCTGACGCCCCACTTCAGCCTGCGCGTAGAGGCGTGCACTGAACGCCGCCAGTGAAATTTGCCCCGCCAGCGTCGTCAGAAACCGGATCTCTTCCTCCGTAAAGACATGCGCAGATTCATAGGCCAGCCAGAACACCCCAAAATACCTGTCTTTATGACGCACAGGCAAAGCGATTAATGCGCCGGGAACAGGCCGGTCAGCTGGCGGGTTAATGCGTCGCATCCTCATCGGCGTTGGGATAATGATCGATTCCTGATGACGCACCAGCTGATAAAGCACTGAATCCAGATGGGCATACCGCTGAGTTGCCTCTCCCTGGCCAAAAGCTACCGGCTCTGCCAGGTGAGGGTCAAGCATCACTTCGTTCGTTAAAACAATCCGTGCCGAATCCACCTCGTGTTGCACAGCAGCTCGTAAAATGGGCTGTACAGCATTTTGAATTTCCAGGTTGGCAGCCACTCCCTGGCTGACCACCAGCAGGTGGTTGAGTTCATCCAGGCGCAATTTGAGGCTGACGCGCATCTGTTCAAAGGAAGCCGCCAGCTGTCCAATCTCGTCTTCACCCTTCACCCGCACAGGATGGTCCAGGTCACCCCGGGCAATCAACCCCGCCTGATATGCCAGCATACGTAAATTGCTCGATATCGGCCCCAGGGTTAGCCTTAACAGGATAAAAGCCGCCGCCGCCAGCAGCGCGAGGATCACCAGCAGGGGTACGGCAATATTCAAAGCCACCTGCTGGGTATACTGAGCCGGAACCGCCATGACAATAGCCCATGGACGGTCATCAGCACGGTAATAATAGGTATAACTTCGCGTGCCATCCGGCAGAGTATCCTGATAAAACGCCACCGGCGCCTTCGGAATATTCTCCAACACCTGCGGGGTAGTCGGATCAACCGGGTAGACGATCGTTTGATTTTCGTCCAGCAGATACCCCTGCCCGTTCATTTCGGCCAAACCATCGACCACCGCAATTAATGGCCTGGCAAACGGGTTCGATTGTAAATCCGTATATCCGATCAGCACCCCTGAAATCTCGCCTTGACTATCTTCAATAGCCGCAAGAAACATGACCACCGCAGAGCGTTCTCCGGCCGGGGGTTTGATCGTATACGTCTGCGAAAGCACTCCCCCCAGTGCCAGTTCAATTCCCTGCTTTTCCTCACGGGAGAGTTCTGCGCCAGGGCCGCTCTCAGAGCGAGGGTAACTTCCAACTTGCCGCCCGGCAGCATCCCACAGAGTCAATTGCCGAAAAAAAGGCACTGAGCGCATCCGCGCGGCCAGAGTCTGTTCAACTTCATCCGGTGCAAGAGAAAGTAAATCGGGGGTGGCCATGGAAATAACCAGACTTTGCCCCATGTCCAGAAAATAGGGCAGGCTGTCCATGGCCACCCGAGCTGTACTGGAAAGGCGTTCTTCCACCATCCGTCGTGCGGCCTTTCCGGCCACAAGCCAGTCGCCCAGGGTCAACGTCAAAGACAGAACCACCACAAACGGAATCGTGCCAAGGAAAACACGGGTCTGAAAATTCGACTCGGCCGGCGAAGGTAACCACGGTCCGCGGCACCCCCACCAGAGCGGCATGGTGAGAAAACAAACCTCGCCGATCACGCTCGCAAGCATCAGCTCCAACCCGCGCATCAGAATGATCTCCCACGTCTGGGTCAGAGCATAATCCAGGCGCACTGCCAGGGGCGCATTGACCGCCAGCAGTGTCGTAAGCATGAATATCGGGCTATACGCAACGGCAAGCACCACCGCCGCTCCCAGAGGATGACGGATGAGCCGGTAAAACCAGGTGCGGTAACGTTGTCTCACAGCGCGGCTGAACAGCAAAGCCAACCCGGCAATTTCCAAAGGAGCAAAAGGGCTATGGGTGGTATATAAACCCAACATCAGCCCTGCCGCTCCACCCAGAATCACCGCCGGTAAAGGTCCCAGAAAGCCAGCCGCCAGCACCCAGGGTAATGCCGCCAGGAACATCAGCACTGGCTCACTGGCATTGGAAGGCACCCCTGGTAAGGGAAGCGTCTGCCCGTGAAATTGCAACCCCGCTACAGTAGAAGTAAAGGGAATCGCCAGTGCCAGCGCTACCAGAAGCCCCCAGCGGCGGCGCAACACCCCGGAAGGTTCTTCCCACCATTGCCTTAAACCAAATAACACCAGCCCGGCAAGCATCAACCAGCCCAACATGCCGGTTAAAGACAGGGGTAAAAAGTAAGGTTGTGTAGCAAACAGGCCAGCGATGAACTTCATGGGTAAACTAACCTGATTATAGCATCACAGACGGTTCAGAGGTTTTCGTTTTCCAACGGTAACCCGGCCTCACGGTTCCACTGGCGCCAGGCTATCTGATAATAAAAACGCGATTCGGCTTTCCTCTTCTCCTTCTCGAGGCGCTCCCGCCAGCGGCCTTCTGCTTCCTCTGCAAGCTGGAAACATCGCTCCGAAATTTCACCTTTTACACTGGCCACCGGTGCAGCCCTGCCGGCCATGGAGATAAATTCCCCCTCAAGTTGAGTCTGCTCTTCTCGCAACCACTCCCACGAGGCCGGGTTTCTGTGGATCAGCCTGCGATGCACAAGCTCATGCCGCCACCAGAGGCATGCGGGGTTATACTTTCCCGCCGGAGCAGGCTCCCCAGACCATGGGATCCCCCCCTCAAACCAGACGGGCTTAAACAGACTGGTACAGGGGGCAGAAGTGCCCGTAACCCAGAAAGTGAATCTTTCGGGGGTCAGGTGAGCCACCAGCGATCCCACCGATTGGCTGATTCGTACCGGACCGAACCCGGCGTGCATGCATACATCAGCGCCTACCAGGCTGGCATCCGGCCGCCACTTACCGTTGGGCTTCTCCTGATGATGCCGCAATACCGCCAGCGCCTCCGCTACCCCCACCCTGCTCTGCTGCGATTGCAACAGCCGGTTTGTGGTACATTGACGAGGCCGACCCGCCGCAAAGGTGGTAAAAATTCGGTCCGAATAATCACGGGCGAAGTTAAATGTATCCGCAGACCGGCACCACCCCTGCCGAATCGCCGTCTCTACCAGCCCTGCGGATGCCCGGTCCCAGCGATTTTCAATGATCAGCGCATTGGAAATCGTGCGTATTCCTCGATGTATTTCTTCTACCGCCCATTGACGACCAGCCGTCTCCAGCACGAAAGCCTTTCCAGGGTCAGCAATCAAGAAACTGTTATTGTAATAAAGGGGGTGGCTGAAACCACAGTTTCCGCCCTGCCCATACTTTTCCAGCAGATCAATCATCGTATTCAGGGCCTGTTCTGCGGTACTGGCTCTTTCCAGCGCCAGGCGCAACAGATCCATACCGATCAGCCCCGGCTCTTTGCCAATCAACCCCCGCGTGAAGACAGCTTCATTACCGATCACCACGCCGTGTTCATTTGCACCCATTTCGGCTCCCCAAATCCAGAAAGGTTTGAGAAGCAAAACAGCATGAGTTGCTTCCACCTGCGGAATTTCCATATAGGTGCAACGCACTTGGCTTCCGGAGAGGTAATTTTTTCTTGGAACAAGAATGACTTCATGCGCTTCATTGGGATCGCGGTCTGAATTTTTACCAAATAAAAGAGAACCATCTGCAGTCGCATCAGGGAAAACGACGAATGTATCGCACATCCCTCATTCCTCCAACTTCATTGGGAAAACCACCTGATAACAAATCTTCCCATCCTCATCTCGCAAGATCGTAAATTGTCCGGCAAATGTACCCGCCAGTTCTTTCACTACAGCCAGGCTCAACCCGTAGTGTAACATTTTCTCCTCGTCGTCGCCCCCAAAAACAGAGGGCAACTCCTCTCCCCCATAACTCTGAGTATAGGTAACCTCAAGCGTGTAGGTGTTTCTCCTGATATTCAACCGCCCCTGGAGATTAACCTTATCGCCCTGCATGGTATGGGAGAATGCGTGAGTCAATAGCTCTTCCACAATGCGTTGCACTACCGGAAGGCTCACTCCCACAGTAGCCTCATCCACGCTCAATTGCAGGTCATCCCTACGATGACTTTGCCAGGCAGACGCCAGTGCCATTTCTTCGATCATTGACTTTACTCGTTGAGTTCCTGAAAGCAATTCCGGCCCCGGCACCGACTCGCGGGAGTGGAATCTCAAACGAAGCCACAAACTATAATTTTGCACAGCATGCGCCAGTTGATGGGCTGAACTCCGCAGTCCCTGCACTGCCAAAGCCAGCGAGCTTTCTTCACTCACCTGAGCCTCAATGGTTTGTACAAAATTCAAGGTATTCGTCAACGCACTCTCAATTTCGATTGGCATTCTCCATGCCATCCATGCATTCTCAAGCACAGTTTTTCGCTTCACACTTTGAATCAAGCCATCGTGTTTTTGCAATCGCCTGGAAATAGCGTCAAGCAATTCCTTCCTCCCAAAAGGTTTGGGGATGTAATCATCAGCACCAAGTTCCATGGCGACGCGCAGGTCTGCCCGTTCTGATAAAGCGGTTAAGAAAATGAATGGGATATGTGCCACATCCTGGATTTTACTTATGCGCGCCAGCAACCCCAGGCCATCAAGGCGTGGCATGCGCACATCACATAGAATAAGATCCGGGTGTTCAGTGAGAATTTTCTGAAACCCTTGCTCTCCATCACAAGCCCCGCAGGTCTCGAATCCTTCGGCATTGAGAAGTTCGAGAATGTTTTCCAGAACTCGCTTTTCGTCCTCGATCACCAAAATCCGAGTCACACTCTACCTCCGCTGATCTTCTCCTGGAGACGGCTTCAGGTTTGGCAAAAATAGATGCACTACCGTACCCTCCCCAAGACGGCTATCGATTTGAATTTCTCCACCGATCAACGAAAGTGATTTTTCAACAATCATCAGCCCGATCCCCGAACCGGGAATATCTACCACGTTCCGCCCACGGTGAAATGGCTGGAATATGAAAGAGCGGTCTTCCTCTGGGATGCCTATTCCCTGATCAGACACCCTCACCTCCATTCCTTCTCCTGCAGGCCGTGCCACCACCTCAACGGGCTCTCCAGGGGGCGAATATTTCAGCGCATTCGAGATTAAATTTTCCAAAATTCGTTCCAGCGCATGGCGGTCGGAGTAAAGCACCCTGGAATCGGCCGCGCAATCTACCCGGATTGGATGAGCATGCCTATCAACCCATTGAAGTTTCTCAACGACCCGCTCAATGAGCAGTGGCACTTCAATCGCCTCAACCAGCAGGGTACCAAACTGCCCATCGAGCCGACTCACCTCCAGTATATCTTTGAGCAATTGATCCAGTTCAAGGGTGCTCTCCCGAATTTTCCGTAAATGAGCGGCGCGCTTTTCCTCAGGCCATCGGTTCCCGTAATGCTCCAGCAGTTCCACCGAGGATAAAATGGTACTTAAGGGTGTGCGGAACTGGTGTGACGTCATGGAAAAGAAATTTGCCCGCATGCGGTTGACCTCAATTTCTTTTTGGTAAGCCCGCCTCAATTCCTCCAACACTCTTCGTTGTTCCGTTATGTCTCGCGCAATGGTCGAATAAAATTCGATCTTCCCTTCCTGGTTTCGGTGTGCCAGCACCACCTGTGAGACTGGCACCAAGCGCCCATCTGGCAACTGCATCTCCACTTCTCCATGCCAGAGGTTCTCCTGTTCCAACGTACGCAGTACCGCTTCCAGTCGGGTTTGCCTGACTTCTTCGGAATAAATGGATAGGAAACACAGATGGGTTACTGTATCCAGTTCGTTCATGCCAAACAGGCGCCTGCCGGCTTTATTTAAATATAACACCCGTCCTTCGAGGTCAAAAATTGCCACCACATCGGTTGTTTCCCATATAATTTGCATTAAGCGCCGCGTGGTTGCCTCTATAGCCTTCCGAAAACTGATTTCAGCCTGTAATTCACGGTTGACCGCCTCAAGGGCTGCGGTGCGCTCCAGCACACGTTCTTCAAGCTCCTCATTGAACCGGCGAGTGCGTTCTTCAATCAGCATCCTTTCGGTAATATCTTGCACCGAGAGCAAAAAAGAAGGGAGACTACCGTACAGAAAAACATCCAAGCTCACAGAAACGTGACGAATAGTTCCCTCTGGGCTCAACACTTTTCGTTCTGCGGTAAAAACCGGGTTGCTTGAACCACCCACGACCAACCGTTCGACAAAAAAATCCTCCTGGGTTAACAATCCCAAGGCATCATAGGGTTTCCCAATCAGATCCATCGGTGAGCGCCCCAACACCCCAGCCAGCGCCCGGTTCACCTCGATAATTTTGCCATCCGGATAGCTCAAAATGGCCATGCCCATCGGGTTCGCCCGAAACACGCTGGCAAAGCGCTCCTCCGACTCGCGTAAAGCCTGGGCCTTCCGGTAATCCTCCGTGATGTCCACCCCCATCCCGATAATGTAGCGCACCTCTCCCTGTGAATCCTCCAGCACAGTGTTCGACCATTCGATTCTCCGGGTGCTACCATCGCGGCACAGCCATGAATTCTGGTACTGATTCGGATAATCCCCCCGGCGCAGCCGGTTGAACACTTCCATGACCCCATCCACCTCTTCAGGAAGGAGAAACACATCCTGGAATAACTTCCCCCGTACTTCAGCCAGCAAATAACCGGTTACCATCTCTGCACGTCGGTTGAAGAAAAGGATTTTCCCTTCTCGATCCAGAACGACGACAATTAACGCGAAAATGTCAAAAAAAGCCTCGAGGAAATTCCCCGTGCCCGAGACCTGGTTGATACGGTGGTGCAGATCGGAAAGATCAGCCCCCGGTAAATAAGTGGCCTGTTCGTCACGGACCCCCAACACACGCTGGTGGTTCTCAGAGGCCCTCACCCGGGTGAGAGCCTCTTCAAAGGAGGGATCTTGGAGCGTAAATACCCCTTCAACCCCCGGTAGAAACGCTGGAAGGAAAGCCCTATCTGGTGCCGGCCCCAGCACGATAGAGCCGGCCAGAACAATTTTCTCCCTCAGGCACTCCAGATTTACACTTTGATTCGCCAGGGCAGGATCATCCCACCAGAGGATCCCGTCAAAAACTCCTGTCTGTACCTTACCGCTGATCACATCCTCTAATTGAGCCGAAAACCACTCCGCCCCCGGGTGCACCCGCCGGATTTTCTCCACCACTACCGGGAGATCTTTCCGATGAAACCCAACCAGCAACAGCCGTAAGCGATCCATTCCCCCTCCTCTACCCTGCTGAACCGCCCGTTTACCCATTGAGGTCAGTCTCTGCTCGCGCACAATCTTCGAGCAACGATCTCACCCGACCGAGCACCTCCTCAATGCTCAAGCCATCGGTGTCAATAATGTGGGCATCTTCGGCAGGTTTTAACGGCGCAACCTGCCGTGTAGAATCGATCTGGTCCCGGCGAATCATAGCCTGAAGAATGGCTGAGTAGTCGCTCGCCAATCCCCGTTGAAGATTTTCCTGGTGGCGTCGTCGCGCCCGTTCTTCGGGTGAAGCCACCAGATAGATTTTCAAATCCGCCTCGGGAAGTACCACCGTGCCAATATCACGTCCCACCATCACACAATGCCCGCGCAGGCCAATCCTCCGCTGTTGGTCGGTCATGGCCTTCCGAACCCCGGGATAAGCCGACACCTGAGACACACTCGCTTCTACCTCACGAGAGCGAATTTCCCAGGTGACATCTTCACCATCCAGCAATACATCGTACTTTCTCCCATCTTCTTTACTGGGAGGGGTAATATCAATATCCACTTCTGCGGCCAGCTGAGAGACCGCCGTTTCATCTTCCACCGTTCCCAGCCTGCGCAACGCCGCCAGGGTCACTGCGCGATACATCACACCGGTGTCAAAAAACAGATACCCCAGCTCTCTGGCCAGCTTCTCAGCAATGGTAGATTTGCCCGACGCAGCCGGGCCATCAATGGCTATCGTAGAGGGTTTCTTTTTCATCCATTTCCCAATCCATGGTTTAATTTTGAGATGACCCCTGGGAGGGTTGACTCTCCGCCGGAGCAGTTCCCGAAAGTCCACCCGGGAAGGCATCTGCACGAACCCAGAGGATGATACGGCTGGCTTCCTGCCCCTCAACCGCCACATCGCGGAAAAACAACCAGTGCAACCATTCATTGGGGGCCACCAGACTCCACGCAGGGGTTAATGTCCAGGTCAGTTCCTGCCCCCGGTAAGCACTGCCCACTTCAACACTGACATCAGCAGGGGTGAGAATGATCTCAGGGTGGCTGTTCGCTTCCAGAATGCTGGTAAAAAGCACCTGAGAATATCCTCGCAGTAACCAGCGCATGGATGGACGATCCATATCCAGCACGGCGACCTGCAGTGGGGTGTGCGGATCGGGGCGCCATTGTTGAATTTGCCCCATAATCTTGGTTACCAGATCGGCGTCTTGAACCCGGGGAGCTTCACGTAGAAGTTCCGCCCACGGATGACGGGAAACCCCCATCACATGAAACAACGCCGAAAACCACAAAATGCCAAGGAACAGAACACCTGCACGGCGAAAGCCACTCCACACCGGTCGAAGGCTCCATCCCCACGCCACCAGTGCTGAAATGGCAAAAATCATCACCAGCGCAATCATCATGCGCAGGGCGTACTCCGCCGCAACCGGTGAACCGGCTACCGTCTGAAGCGGTACCCGGAGGAAAGAGTAAATGATATAAAATCCCAGTCCCGCTGTAATCGCCGCCTGTCCAAGCGCCGGGAGATGCTCATCCTTTTCAAGGAGGAAGGGTGCTGCCAGAGCATAAGCCCCAAACGCCAGCAGCGGAACAACCAGCCAGGCGACATCAAACACCGAACGCGTCGGCCAGGCCAGGATCAGCACCAGTAAACCCGCCCCCCACAGACCCATCATTCGCCAGGAACGATGCCCCTCACGAAGCGCCTGTACCAGGCCAATTCCCCCGAAGAGAAGCGCAGGCAGGTCGTACGCAAAGAAGGCTCCCATCAGGCGAGGCACCGAAATTCCCGCTGGAACAACCCACCCGCGAAAATATTCCACCAGTCCCGAGGCCGCCGCGCTCAAACCGCGGGGTTCGGTTAAAAAGGCCGTACCCAGAAAAAGAAAACTGGCTGCCCCCCAGATAAGGATGGTCTTTGGGTTCAATACCTCTCGCCAGAGAATAACTATCTCCGCTCGAAGCAGCCAGAGCACCACTCCAAAGGCAATGATTCCCGTCCAGAAAGTTGCACCGCAAAGAAGCCCAAGGCCAGCGAATACTCCGACCAGAGCGCTCTTTCCACGCCATCCAGCGGCCAGCATCCATACCAGGCAGGTAATGGCCAGCATCTGGCTTCCCGCATAACGCGAGGTCCCCACAAGGATCGGATCCAGCGCCAGGAAGAAAGCCAGAAGCAGGCTCCTCTTCCGCCCCAGCTGATCTCGAAGGAACCACGCCACCCCTGCCAGACCACACCCCGCCAGCGCCGGCCAGAACCGCGCCAAAAAATTGGTAGGGCCAAATAATTCAAACAGCCCGCGGGTCAACAAGAGGTAAGCCGGCTGCCCGGGAAGAACAGCCTCTCCTCCCTGAGCCAGCTGCCACGCCAGCAGGCCGAGCCTGGCCTCACTATCATCCAGCGGGGCAGACCCCAGAGCAGCAAAACGTACCAGCCCCCCCAACAGCAGGGCGCTTAAAAACAGGACGTCTTCGAGGGTTGGTCTCTTCACATGCATACAGATCAGTCCAGTTTCTCGTACAAGGAAGCGGGTGCTTCATAAATGCGCACCGACGCGTTTTGGAATATCAGCCGCAAGTTCGTCTGGAACTTCTCTTCACGAACACGATACTTGCTCCATTCCAGCGAACCCACGTAGATATATCGAATATTATAGCTGACGATAATACTCCGGGCAGTTTCCCAATCGGGGACGGTATAGAGCAGTTCGATATCTTTTTCCCGGCTGCCCATCTCTCTGGCACCGCCGCGCCATTGACTCTCGTGCCCGGGCCAGCCAAGCACAGTTGGGTCGCCGCTAAAAGTAGCCACCCGGGCAAACTCCGTGTAACTCCCCCCCACAGCCTCCGCAACCACCCCGGCCGGTGCGGTTTTCAACCACTGAATGGCTTCATACTCCTCCGGCTGGTACCGACGCAGGGCCAGTGCTCCGTCTAACGACCACTCCGCCGGGCGAAACCCCTGGGTGCGTGTCATCACTCCGAAGAATCCATAAACGAGGCCCATCACGAGCAATACAGCCAGGCCAGCTCTCACCACCCAGGCAGAAATCCCCGCAGAAAATCGCTCCAACAACCGGGCAGAAGCGTACCCCGCCACAATTCCCCAGATCATCCATGCCTGGAAGTAAAACTTAAAAATAGTATTCATGCGCCAGCCAAACTGGTCACGCAGATAGAAAAATTCCGGCAAGAGCACCAGCCCAACCCCGGCCAGGAAAAGCAGTAAAACAAACAGTTTTCCTGAATCTGCATCCACCGAAGCCTGATCCTGCAAGCCGGGTGAAAGATGCTTTTCATCTGCGGGAACCAGTCTGCTCAAAGCCAGAAACACGCTCAACGCCAGCGTTAAAATCGCAAGCATCGAGAGCCACATTCCCGGTTGCGCCAGGCGTTTGGCAAACGATCCCAGAAGGGCCATCTGCGGAGAAACACCCCCCTGTAAAGCCGTGATTAAATCTGCCATGCCGGGAAGAGTATAGTAAAAAATGCCCACAAGATACGAAAACAACCACAGGCCGAATACCCCCACAGCAGCCCAGGCTAACCCGCGCCCGAGAAAGAAAGGACGCCTCTCCACTGGAAGTTCCGTTACAATCCATGCCATGGCCGGAATTAAAAGCGACCCAAACATCACCCAGAAATGCACTCCACGGGTAAAGAAGGAGAGACTGGGCAGAACCCCCCCGGCCTGTGAAGCAAACCCGGTATAGAATGGGGCATACAATAGAACACCCCCCACACCGGTTAACAACCCCAGGAGTATCCCTTCACGGACATACTGCCACTGCCAGCCCATCGAAGAACCGCGTCCCAGAATCCATGCCGCCACATATATGGCAACATAAATCGGGAAATCCCAGGTATTCAGAAAAGCCAGCGCCCCCAGCCCGACGACCCCCAGCCAGAAATCCCACTGCACAACCAGAAATGAAGGCCGAACACTGGAATAGGGCAGGGTGCGCGCTTTAAAATACAGATTCAGTGCCAGCCCCAGTGCCAGCAATCCGAAAGGCATCGCCAGCACATGAGGATGAAGGTCGCCCAGAATGAAAGAAAACGCCGGGAATTCATCAATTACCTCTCGTGGCGCACCATTAAGGTCATAATCGGTTAACACCCGCGAGGATCGCCACCACCAGATACCCCCCGGCCGGTTCGGCACCCAGGAAAAAGGTTCCGCAGGCGGACGGTTCAATTCCTGAATATCCAGCCAGCGCCAGAAAGAAGACCGCCACTCTCCAGATGGTGTGCGTTGCCAGAGTACCCCTCCGGCATGAAGCACCTCCAGCGGACCGTTCAGATTACTGATCAGAAGAATAAAGAGAGGGGCCAGTAACGCCTGTACTGCGGCCTTCCGCATTTTGAGCCTGGATCCAGAAGCTAAAAGCTCATACAGCACCCCATAAGAGGCTACCCCTGCCAGACCAAACCACCCCGCAATCGCCAGGTTGAACCCCACCTCTCCTGCCACACCCGTAAATCGTGAGAGCATGGCCACCATCACATACCCAAAGTAATAATAGGAAATGGCATACCCTGAAAGCCACGGATCATGCGGTGGAAACGAAGGCGAACGAAGAATAGCCTGGATAAACGCCAGTTCCATCGGCTTTTCGGTCCCAACCGCCTCAGGTGCGGCAGCCCTTACTACCGCCCAGAACCCGAATAGCACGAAAAATAACCCTTCACTGACCAGGATCAACCGCACATGGTTACGCACCCAGGCCACCAGCTCTTTGGCATTGGAGCGCAGGCTCACCCCGGCAATCAGCACCAGCGCCAGCAGACTGAGCAGGATGCCTCCAGCATCATTTTGCACCACATGCAACGAGGCCGTTACCCAGAACCCAAAAGCCCAGATTAAAAGCCCCAGCGCTTTGCTCAAAGCAAAACCACGACCAGGCAGAAAAGGAAGAAACCGGTAGGCTACAGAGAATCCCAGCCACCCTACCAGCATAAAAATTCCATACCATGACAGGAAAGCGAGAATCATGATCTATTCCCCCATCTTTCTCACCTGATAAATGACCGTATCACCGTCCCGGTATACTTCATTCCACAGATCCCCGTTCCATGCCTCGAATTTCGCCAGGCCATCCATGGGATAGATAACACGTTCCATCACCCCAACCACAATATATGAGACGTCATACTTCTTCAGGAACTGTTCGGTCATCTGCCGGTCAAAGGTGCTGTAAAAATCGGCCACTTCCTGAACGCGTCCCGTCACCCACACTTCAGGGGTCAGCGCCCGTTGTTGACGTTGATGCCAGTTCCACCCCACCACAGACGGCAGGCCAGTGTAAATGGTATAACGGTTTCCCCAGCGATATTCAACTGTGTGCCCTTCAACAATCACTGGCGAGCCGGTTACATGTTCCTGCATCCATTGAATGGCCCGGTAATCCCCACTTAAATCCATATCCACACCACTTTCGTTGTAAGTGGCATACGCCATGTAAGCCATCCCATCCAGTGTATGGGGAGCCCGCGGAGCCATTCGGTCGCGGATTTTATCAATCCCGGCCAGCAATGGAAAAAGTGCGGCACAACCGATCAGAAGAGCCACTCCCAGATGCCAGGCATTTCGCCAGCCCCGCGGCCAGTACCGCTCTGCGGCTGGGAACACCCAGGCCAGAGCCGCAGCTGCACTTAACGAGAGGAGCGTCCAGGCTTGCAGGGAAAACTTAAAGACCGTGTTCATACGGCCAATATCGCCGCGCAAAACAATCAGTTCCACCATAAGGGTAAGCATCAAGCCGCTTCCTGCGAGGAACAACACCACTCGTCGCCCAGCGGGCATGCGTGGACGCAGCAACAATACCCCTGCCCAGGCCGCGAGCGGGAGAACGCTCCAGCCAATTTCCACTTTGAGCACCAGCAGCGCCGCCACCGCCGCCAGGAGCGCCCCGGCCAGCAGATAAATAAGCCCGGTATAGGGTTGGAGCTTTTTAAGCGCCGAGACCGGGGTCGTGGCCATCCAGTCCAGGGTCTCCCAGACAAGCCACGAGAAGATCAGGAAAAGGAAGACACCCCAGTGGGTCATATACGACCACCACGGAGTATGATCTCCCTTCCAGAAGTCGATCGCACTGTAACCCTGGCCAAACCAGCGCGAGAATGGCTGATAAAGCACCAGTGAAAGGAGCACCAATCCAGAAGCACTGATCACAGCCAGAATTACCCGCCGAAGCCAGACGGGCAAGTCCAACCGCCATGGATCAACCCGGGCAAAACCAAGGACGCTGTACGCGATGGCGGCTCCGGCCAATCCCAGATAGGTGGGAAAATCCCAGGTATTGGTAGGCTTTAAGGCCCCAATCACCAGACCGCCCAGGAAGAAGCTCACCCCAGGGTGCAGGAACCTGAACCTACCGCGATCCAGCCCCCACCGCCAGCGTCCCAGCACAATCGCAAGTGCCCAGCTGATCGCCAGCAGCGTCACCGGCAGAGCAATCAAATGCGCGTGAAGATCAGCGTAAAGGAAGGTAAAGGCAGGGAATTCGGTAATTGGCTCATTGGGGAAAGCCCGGCTGGGAATCCAGTACCAGTCTCCCGGTGCGTAAGGCAAGGCATACCCGCTCAGGTACTTCACCAGCCCGCTGAACGTCCAGACCAGCTTCTGGAAGATATTCCCGTCAGCAAAGGCTCCCCCTGGAGCGGCCAGGCGCATCAGCCCGTGCCAGATCATGCGAATCGAGCCAAGGTTGCCCAACACCCCCAGGAATAACGGCCCCAGCAAAGCCCCCAGGTAGGGTTGATAGGCCCGATCAGGCTCGCTTTCACGGCGCACCGCAACCAGAATATTCCATACGATGCTGAATGCTCCCAGCGCCAGCAGACTGTACCACTGGGGCAGAATAATGTTATAAGCCACCGCCGGGATAATCCCCAGCCATTTCACCGGCACACCGACCAGAACAAATCCATAGTAATAATAATTGATATAGCCACCGGCAAACCACGGATCATAAGGCGGGAAAATCGTGCTCTTGAGCACCGCATTGAAATAGGAGAAATCCATTGGCTTTTCTCCACCCTTCCATTGGTGCCACAGATCAGGGTTGCCGAGCCGTACCAGCAGAAACAAACCAAAAAAGAATAGCGCAATGGCCTCTACTGCCAGAAAATACCGCCAGCGGGCACGCAACTCTTCCCTTAATTCATCGCGTTGAATCCAGGCAAACACCCCGCCAAGAACAACCAACCCCGCTGCCGCCCATCCAATCGTCTGTCGGGTAAATGGCACTCCAGCCGAGCCCGCCAGCCACACCGGGTACGCCAGCAGAAGCAGCCCGACCAGACGGGCCAGTGGATAGCCCCGGTCAGGCAGGCCGCGCAAGGCCAGCCGCACCAGCGGATAAATCACCCACCCCAGCAGACTGACGGTAAGATACCACAGAACGACCCCCAGACCGGGATACCGATTAACCCAGGCCTCCCGGTTGAACAGCTCAGACCACGTTCCGCCTGCCCGTTGAATCTTCAGCCGATCAGGAGGGAGCATTAAGTTACCCGGGTACTTCCCTGCCTGGGCTGGTGTCAGGTGCACCACCTGGCTTAAATCTACCGAGGCTAACAGGTCATGCACCGCATCCGACCGATAATCGGCGGTTTTCTTAAAGATAAACACCTTCGGATGGTCATAAACCGTAAAAGCTTCTTCGGCGAACTGAGTGTTGAACTTCAGGCTACCGAGGCGAGGCGAGGAGTCAAACACCTTGATCAATTCAAAACCCAGCTTCCCCTGGAACATCCCCGGTTCAGCGACCGCGTAACACCAAGTAACATCGCGGTCTTCCGGGCATCCCAGCAGGTTTCGGTAATACAGCGTTGTAAGGGGATAACGCTCAGGCACTCTCACCGTCGTCCCCCACTGCCGGTTTGAACTGATGAAGATATAATCTGCCTGATCGAGAATCGTCTGGAACCGATCACGTTTTTCTGCGTTATCGTCCCAGTACATTTCGAAGTTTAAATCACTGCGAAAGACCCCCGAATAATAATCATAAGGGCTGTACCCATCCAGGCTCAGAGGCAGGGCATCATCCCACGAAGACTCAAGAGCCTGCTTGGAACCATAAATGGCCAGCGCCCCATCCCCGGCTTCTAACTCCAGCCACAGCTCATACGATTGCCCCCCCGCCAGAGAGACCGGCGTATCCAATTGAAGCCAGGCCCCCTCTCCGCGCGGATCCTGAACAGGTAAAAAGGTTCCCGTGAGGCGCGCCTCACCCAAAATTTCTTCACTCCCAGCGCGGCGCAGACTCACCCTGAGGGTTTTCATGGCAGGAGTGGCCTCCCAGTCCACCACATGCGCCAGATAAATACGTTGAAGGGTAGCTTCACCGGTGAGATCAAAACGAGTGACAAAAGGCTCTCCCCTCCGCAGGACGTTCACAGCCTCAGGCAATGCCTGCCAGGTCGTTTCCTCCCCGGCCTGATAGATCAACATAGGGGCACCTGCAAACTCAAGCTGAGCATCATAGCTACCGGGTTGCAGAATCAGGTAATACTGCTTCCCGGCCTCCACCATGACTGGCTGGTCGAAAGTCGCCCGAGCTGCTCCTCCACGCGGATCGTCCTCCGGTTTAAACTCGCCGTTCACTGCCGCATACGCCAGCGGATGGTCTCCCGTGCTCTCAGTACTCAAAAGAACAATCAGTCCGGCGTAAGAGCCATCGCCAGCCATGTTCCGAATGTGTGGGAACTCTACCGCCGTGAGCACGGCATTCTTCTGAGCAGTGAAGGCCAGCTTCGTCACCCGATCTACTGGAAGCCGGTAACTGAAAGGCATGGCAAACAGACGCGTCTGCTGGCCAGTGGGAGTCTCCAGATAAAGATTAATCGGTCCGGGAATATTCTGATAAATCCATCGGCTGGCTTCGACGCGGGTAAAAGGACGAACATAAATTTGAACAAAAGCGTACGCCCATGCCAGAGTCATCCCCGTCACCGCCAGGCCGATCGCCCCTGCGAGAATCTGCCGCCAGCGAATACGAGCCGACGAACGACGGCCTGAATCCCAGAGCGCAAACACTCCCCATGCCGCAAATATGGTCAGCAGGGGATAAATGGGCATAAAATACCGCATCGAAGGTGTAGCACTGCTCGATTGCCAGCCAAAATACAGCGCTGTCCAGGCCCAGATCAAAATGTGCCTGGCCCACTCTCCCTTAAGCATCTTCCAGCCCATGACCAAAAAGCCCAGCCAGGCCAGCGCTCCCAGGGGCAAGCCCAGCCCCCAGAGCACAATGTTCTGGAACCCAAACCACACTGGCCGGCGTGCCCATTGCAGTTGTGGCGGAAAATCCACGTCGCCACTGTTCTGCCGGGCTACCTCTTGCATGGTATTCACCCATTTCGGGTTGAGGCCAATGTTAAAAAACCCCGGCCCCTCAAAAGCGTAGGGCTGGAAGATACGAAACACTAAAAATGCTGTAATCGCAGCGATGACCAGGTTGCGTAAATACACCGGCAGGAGTTTTTCTCGCCCGGTGATATCCAGTTTTCGGTATCGCAACCACGCCGCAAATGGTAAAAGAACGGCGATCGGCGCAACAATCACCTTGGAAGCTACCGTCATTCCCAGGGCTACCCCAAAGAGCATGTAAGGTACAACACTTCCCCAGCGAGTGCGCAGCCAGTTAACCCCGCGCTCCAGCTCTTCCGGCCTCAACGCCTCTGCCTCTTCACCATCGGGCAACAGCCGTACCGCCCAGTAGACCGTCAGCGTGGCGAAAAAGGTCATAAACGTATCTTCTTTGAAATAGTGCGAAAGTTGAATCGGCAGGACCGCCAGGGCATAAAAAAGCGCCGCCATCAAAGCCAGGCGCGGCCTGCGGTATAAACGTAAGGCAATCAGATAGACCAGGAAAACCGTCCCCAGATCAAAGAGGGCCGAAAGTTGCCTGCCCACCAGGTGAATCTCATCATAGCCGGTCTGATGAACCCATTCCGCCACGTAACGCACGATGAACATGGGCAGCGTGCCGTAAACATAAAACCCATAACCCCGGTTGTTCGGGTTCAATGTGGATTGGGCGGTATTGAAGTATTCGCTCAGACTTTGCACCGGTTGTAACGAGGTTGCCACCATGGTCAGAAAACGCTCGTCGGGGTGCATGTGAGTATTCTCATCCCAGTTCACCCCGGTGAGCCGAAAGGCTGCGCCAACCAGGAGAATACCAACGAGCAACACATCCCAGATCAACGACAAGCGCGCCTTTGACCCGGGGGAAGTTGGAGCAGGGGATGTATCCATCATGGTTTCGACACCTCAGCAGGATTAAGGGAGAGAATCTTCCATCGCCGGCACAAAAAAGAGCAGGAAATCTTTTCCCTGAACTTCAGAGGAGTATCTGCGCATCCACCCTTCCGGGTAGATCTCCTTTAACAGGGCAATAGCCTGTTCATCAGCAGGATTGACCATGAACATTTTGGCTCCCGGATTGACCCGCGTGGTAGGAATCTGCTCCGGCATCAGTTCCGGGTTAATTTCAGGGTACCCGGCATTAATCGCCACCAGGCGCGTATCTACCCAGTAGGGATAACCCACCACATAAACCGATTCCGGGGTTCCCACCGAATGCGTGAAGGCTCTCATAACCTCCCCCATTTCAGCGGTATTCCAGGCCGATTGGTCGAAATTCTTACGATACTCCACAAAAAAGAGCTGGTAATTCGTAGAAACCGTCGCAACCGCCAGAACTACCCCTGTCAGAATCACCGCCCGTTTACCCTGCCGGGAAAGTACCCGGTTGTAAAGGCTGCGTACCAGGGCATCAAAACCCAGCGCAACGATTAAAAATACCGGCACATAAGCCCCGGCGGTACGGTTCAGGTTCGGATTTTCGTTCGGGAAGGCCAGTGAAAGGATAGACGGCAAAAGCAGTACAGGAATGGAAAGAAGAAGAAAGAGATCGCGCCAGTGCCTTTTCTGAAGATACCGTACCAAAAGCAGCACCAGCCCCAGAAAAAAGAGCGCCGCAGTGATCACATCCAGCGCCGGACGATAAGGGATCGAATGTACCCATACATCGCCGTTGCTCCAGAAAAACATACGCAGGGCATTCCAGGTATTGCTGAAGAAAATATTAACCGGGTTACCCGGCAAGGGGTGCTCAATATCTGCCACCCGGGTCAGTGACCGGTAATTAAACATCTGGGGGTTTTCAAGCGCGTATCGAAACAGAGGTATGAATACCGCAAAAGCAATAAAAAGCACAATGGCCCCCCAGACCAGTGCCTGCCGACGCCTGCCCGCCGATTGGGAATGTATGCTATAAAGCACGACCGCCACGATCACCAGTGCGGGGACAATGCGGCTGGCCGTATACCCGTGCAACCCCAGCCCCAGCCAGAGGCCCGCCCAGATAAAATCGTTGCGGTATCCCCGGCGTAAACCGCGAAGCAAATAGTACATCACGGGTGCCACGCAAAAGGGGTACAGCGGGAAGCGTAACCCTATACGGGAAATAATATTCGGCCAGTAAGCAATACCAGCAAAGAAGAGGGCATAAAGTGCCACCCACTTTCCGCCCAATTCATGACCCAGGCGGAAAATATAAATCAGAGTAACCACCCCCACAATGACTGTGCCAATTTTCAAACTGAGGAAACTGATCCCCGTCTTGAAAATCAGCGCCATGAGGGCCGTCCAGTAAAACTGAAACGCCTCACGCCCGGTGTTCCGTTCAAAGAAAATTTTAAACTGACCATGAAGCACATCCCCTACATCCAGCAACTTTTCGGCATGGTCAGAGACCATATTCATCGGGAGGCGGTTCAGGTCATAAAAGCGAAAATAGGCCAGCACCAGGGCCACCACTACCAGCAGCGCTCCCCATCCTGAAAGGCGCAGAGCAATAGCGGGGTTTTTCAACCACAACTGCAACCGCTGTCCCAGAGCTTTCCAGTCAGGCACAGGGAGCGGTTGTGCAAAGGCTACAACCAGCGCACCAAGGGAGTAGAGCCAGACCGTCAAATTAATGGGGTTAAAGCGATTGTGACCGAACAACAAAAATGAAGCCATCAACCCCAAAAAGCCCGTCAACGCGGCTGTACGGCGATAATTCAGATGATCCAGCACGGTTACCTCTGGCTGCCCCTCTGCCAGCGATAACCACCCCTTCCATGCCGCAATTCCCCCGGCCAGAGCAGCTGCCCCATAGAACAGAGCGGCTGGAAGCCCCGATCGATTGGGGGGTTCAAGGAAAAACTGCGCCACCAGGGCCAGACCAACCGGCAAGAGAATCGGCCAGGGCAGGCCGAGAAGAATCGGCCGGGTTTCCTGTTTTTCTTCCCCGGCTGAAACAGGGTATTCCTCCCGCGGCTGAACCTCTTCACCTCCCCGGGCCAGCTCAAAATTCGACTTCTTCCAGAAGGTCAGTTTCGCTTTGAGATAATCCAGTACGCTGGGTTCGTCCATAGCTTCAACCGACCCCGGCAGTCTGCTTGCCGGGGTTCTCCTCTATTTTATCCCCGATCTGGCCTTTCATCCGACGGTTTTTCTTCTGAAGGGACTGCGCGGCGGGCAATATAAAAACTGTAGACTCCCGATTCAGTGATGGGGCTGTTAAAGACCCTTCTGGCGATAAGATATGGCAGGAACAGGTTCCACACCGCGGGCACCAGCACCCAGCGTCCCAGCAGTTTTTTACACACCAGCGCCGGGATTCCCAGAGCATGCCCCACTTCCATTCGATGAAGTGCATTCGCATCAAAGTAATCCCAGTGTTTCTCAATGACAAAGCCAACCTGCGTCAGGCGTTCCTGCCATGTCTGAGGTGAATCGCAATGCTGATGGCGCGAAATTCGATTGAACAACCTGGAATACCCTTCAGCCGCAGATTTCCAGCCCAGCTTTGAAAATACCTGCCGCCCCAGCAACAATTTCGGGAATCGATGATTGGGTACACAAAAAACAAACCGACCACCCGGACGCACCACCCGCGCCACCTCTTCCAGTACCTGCTCAACATGAGGGATGTGTTCAAGCACCGAGTTGCTCACCACACTCCCAAAATGCCCATCCGGGAAGGGCATCCTTCCACCATCGGCCTGCACCAGCAACCGGTACGCCTTCAGGTGGCGCGATTCAAGCAAAGGCCCCCACCATGGATCAACCCCCACGTCCAGAGGGTGCGAAAAAGCTACCGAAGCAAAATGCCCGTCCCCCGACCCCAGATCAAGCACAGGCTCAGGCAGCTCCAACCCCTGATAAAAGCTATCCTCAACCGCCCGCACCATCGCCCTGAAGTAAGGCAGGCTTTTCAAATGGCGCCAGAGAATGGTTTCAGAGGGTTTCGTCTCCTTAATCATGATCGGCCAACCAGCTCCTCGAAAATTTGCTCATACGCCGCGGCGATGGTAATCGATGCATACCTTTTTCGAATCGCCAGTACATCGCCGTGATATTTTTCCGGGTGATCCAGTATCTCCAGAATCGCCTTTGCCAGCGCTCGGGCATCGCGCGGCGGAACAATAATCCCCATTCCGGTCGTCCGCACTGCATGACGCACTCCGGGCAAATCGGTCGCCACCACGGGCGTTCCACAGAACATCGATTCCACCTGCACCATTCCATACGATTCGGTCGAATTGATGCTTGGGAGCACCGTGAGATGGCAGCTCCGAAAGAAAGCCGCCTGCTCAGTGACAGGCACCACCCCAAGGAACTTCCAGTGGCCCTCCATAGAGGCAATCAGGGGCTCCAGTTTACGCGCGTACTCCTCTTCTCCCAGAACATTCTCGTGCTGTCCCACATACAAAACACGTGCTGTGGGATAACGCTCGAGCACGAGCGGCATGGCCCGCACCAGATACTCCACCCCCTTTTCGGTAGCCAAGCGTGCATTGATGCCAATGATTTTCTCCTCAGGCCTGATTGCATGGCGTTCTTTAAACGCCTGCAATTCCTCTTCACCGATCTCCGGCACTTCGATGGGGGGCAAAATGGGTTCTACTTTACTCAGGTAACGGCTCAGGTGGGGAGAATGTTGCGCGAAATCGCGTGAGTTGGTCACGATAGTGTTTGCGGCCAGCATCGAAATTTCATTAGCCAGGTTCGAACCAAGATTAGCCAAGCCATGAATCCATCCGCGAGGGAGGCGTAAATCGCAATGATAGGTAAGCACTACCGGTTTACCAAGCCCACGGCTCATCAACGCCAGGTAGGCCGCATCCATCTGAGGCACATGCAGGTTAACCACATCCGCCTCGCGGATCAACTTCCACGCCTCGACGGGCATCCCGGGCATGATCACCCCTTTGCTGATTCGCATTTTCACCCCAACCCGGCGAATCCGCACCCCATCCCGCACCTCCTCCACAGGAAGAGAACGGTCGAAGCGCGAAGTCAACACAGTCACCTGATGCCCGCGCAATGCCAGCGTCCGCGCCAGGCGTTCGGTGTAAATCGTCAGGCCAGAGAAATGCGGGCGGTAATATGTCAGGCCGATGAGAATTTTCATAGGTTTAACGCATCGAACGTAAATTGGCAATCAATTTAGAAAGGCTTTCCCCTTCCTGGAAAATCCCAATCGCCCCCAGAACGCTCGAAGAGAGCAGATGAATCACATGAATGATGATGGCATACACCAGTCCCACTTCAGGCCGGGCGCCAGCAAGCACCAGCGCTCCCGTCGCCGCTCCTTCGAATGTGCCCAGCGAAGCCATCATCGAGGGCACCGCCCCGCCCAGGTTCGAAGCGCTGATGGCCAGCATCGTCCACCAGAAGGGTGCCTCCGGTTCCAGCGCCGAGATCACCAGATAATCACGTAGCATGGCCAGCCCCCAGCTTAGCAGGAGAGCCCCCAGGCTCAGCGCAAATAACTGAAAACGGTTGAGCACCGAGAATCCTTCCAGCAACGAATTAAGCGCAGGCAGTGCCATTCGCCTGACCACTCCAAACCGTCCCAGCCGCGATTCCAGCCAGGAAATCAACTGTTCCCGGTTACGCGCGGCAAAATAAAGTACCACCAGCCCGCTGATAATCACAATCAAAACGATCACTGCGATTGACCTGGCCCAGGACATCTTCAATACAAAAGGCAGCGTTGAGAGTAAAATTCCCGCCGCGATTGCCAGGTCATACGCCCGCTCGACCACCACCGTGGAAAGGGTATTCAAGGTGCCCGCTCCTGTACGTCGGCCCATTAAAAAGGCCCGCCCCAGTTCACCCAGCCTGAACGGCAGAATATTGTTCAGAAAATACCCCTCGTTCATTCCCAGAACAGCCCGCCCCAGGCTTACCCGCCGTTGCAGCAAATTTTGCCAGCCCCAGGCACGCGCCACCATCGAGACCAGATACACCCCTGCCACCAGCAGCAACCGTTCCAGCCGAACGGATGAGATCGCGATTTTGATTTCTTCCCACTGCACTACCCGTGAGAGAATGAAAATGGCCAGGCCGGTCATCCCAATGCCGATCAACCACTGCCAGAGCCAGGAACGTGTTTTCGTTGCAGTGACCTCGGCCATTAATCCTCCAGCCTCAAAACTGCAAAAAAGGCTTCCTGTGGAATTTCGACCATACCCACCATTTTCATACGTCGTTTCCCCTTTTTCTGTTTCTCGAGCAGTTTCTTTTTCCGGGTAATATCACCACCGTAACATTTTGCAAGCACATCCTTGCGCAAGGCCTTTACATTGGCCCGCGAAATGACCCGCCCGCTGGCCGAAGCCTGGATGGCCACATCAAACAACTGACGGGGAATGATTTCCTTCAACTTACTCACCAGCGCCTGCCCTTTATGATAAGCATCTTCACGATGTACGATAGCCGCCAGCGCATCCACCGGGTCGCCGTTGACCAGCACTTCCAGTTTCACCAGATTGCCGGGGCGGTAATCCAGGAATTGATAATCCATCGAGGCATAGCCGCGCGTGCGTGACTTCAGCTCATCAAAGAAATCTACAATGATTTCCGAAAGGGGAATCTCAAACGTGAGTTGCACGCGGTTCGGCGCAGGGTATTCCTGCCCTTTGAAAATGCCCCGGCGCTTGGTGGCAAGCTCCATCACCGTGCCATAAAAGTCGGTAGGGGTGATGATTTGTAAAAGCATCCAGGGTTCTCGTATCTCAGCAATCGCGCCTTCCTCGGGCATCTGCGCGGGAGAGTCGATGCGCAGAACCTCTCCAGAATGGTGAAGTACCACTTCGTATTCTACCGAAGGCGCCGTAACTACAATATCCAGATCGTACTCACGCTCCAGCCGTTCCTGGACAATTTCCATGTGGAAAAGCCCCAGAAAACCACAGCGAAAGCCAAAATTCAATGCCTGAGAGGTTTCGGGTTGAAACACCAGCGAAGCATCATTCAGCTGAAGTTTTTCAAGGGCATCTTTCAGATTGGGGTAATCCTCGCCATCCGTCGGGTAAATCCCCGCAAACACCATCGGTTTAGCCTGCAAATAACCCGGCAGGGGTTCTGAAGCTGGCCTGGCGGCGTGCGTGATGGTATCTCCCACCCGGCATTCCCGGACGGTCTTTAAACCGGTAGCCACATATCCTACATCTCCAGCCTCCAGATGTTCACCGGGGCGCAGGTCGGGGGCAAAATAACCGATCTCTACCGGTCGCACATCCACACCTGTGGCCATGAGGCGCAGGGTATCCGTCGGACGAATGGTTCCGTCCATCACCCGCACATAAGCCACCACGCCTTTATAAGAGTCGTAATGGCTGTCAAAAATCAACGCTCGCAGGGGTGCAGCGGGGTCGCCTTTCGGGGGAGGAATGCGCCGCACAATTTCGCGCAAGACCTGGTCGACATTGGTTCCGTCCTTGGCCGAGATACGTAAGATTTCATCCTTGGGGGTACCCAGCAGGTTGTGGAGTTCCTCCGCCACCTCATCCGGTCGAGCTGAAACCAGGTCGATTTTGTTAATCACCGGGATAATGGTCAGGTCTGACTCCAGCGCCAGATACAGGTTAGCCAGGGTCTGGGCTTCAATCCCCTGGGTAGCATCCACCACCAGAAGCGCCCCCTCACAGGCCGCAAGCGCCCGGCTGACCTCGTAATTAAAGTCCACATGCCCGGGAGTGTCGATCAGGTTCAACTCATACGTTGTGCCCGACTCGTCGGTATACATCATCCGCACCGCCGAGGCCTTAATCGTCACCCCCTTTTCTCGTTCCAAATCCATGCTGTCGAGCACTTGCTCGGTCATATTCCGATCCGAGATCGTACCCGTGAGTTGCAAAAGACGGTCGGCCAGGGTAGATTTCCCGTGATCGACATGAGCAATAATACAAAAGTTGCGAATCAGCTCGGTCATACGCAGTTGGTTTCCGGAACATCGATTATAACCGCGAATCGCACCCCGCGGCCTGACAGTTTTACTGGCGGTGCGGTAGAGAAGAACTTTGCAGAACCCGCGAAATTAATCCCTCGAGGACAGCCTCACTTCTCGCTGGCCAGACCAGATGAACCAGGAACTCGACGTTCCCCTTCGGCCCGGTGATCGCCGAGCGCACCAGGTTTTGTACACCAAAACCTGTCTGTCGGGCAAAGGTCAACATTTCTCCAAGTACCCGACGATGCACCTCAGGGTTACGGATTACTCCCTCTCCGCGGGAAGCTTCCTCACGCCCGGCTTCAAATTGCGGTTTGATTAAAGCCACCACCTCTCCCCCATCCGCCCCCAGCCAGCCTTTCACCACCGGCAGAAGCAACTTTAGAGAGATAAACGAAGCGTCAATCGTCACCAGAGAAACCGGCTCAGGCAGCGAAGTCAGATAACGCGCATTGGTGCGCTCCATCACCACCACCCGTGGGTCACCACGCAGCTTCCAGTGAAGAATACCATACCCCACATCGATGGCGTACACCCGGATCGCGCCATGCTGCAGCAGACAGTCGGTAAAACCTCCGGTCGAAGCCCCCACATCAGCACAGACTCGTCCTTCCAGCGAACCCAATCCAAAGGCCAGCAGTGCAGGCTCCAGCTTTTCTCCTCCGCGAGAAACGAACCGCGGCCCTTCGTCCAGGCTCAACACAGCCCCTGCCGAGACCTTCCGTGATGGCTGGGTAATGACTTCGTGATCGACTCGCACATTTCCGGCAAGAATGAGCTTCTGCGCCTGGCTCCGGCTCTCGGCAAGTCCGCGCTCCACCACCAGCACATCGAGACGAATCCGTTCCGCACTTTCAGCCATGCCCCCCTCCACCATCTTCATCTTCAATCCCCAGCCTGCGCAGGTAAACCTCCGGCCGGGTAAGGAAATCTCGCGTCAGTTGCACATGTTCCAGGTCTGTGTAGGCTACCGGATGAATTTCGCCCCCTTCCAGTACCAGCAGGGTGGCACCAGGGTAGGACATTAAAATAGGGGCATGGGTGGCAATGATGAACTGCCCATTCTCTTTTACCATTTGATGAATCATCGCCAGCAGGGCCATCTGCCTGACCGGTGACAGGGGGGCTTCAGGTTCATCGAGAAGGTACAGCCCGCCCGGCACAAAACGCTCCCGGAACAACCGCAGGAAACTCTCCCCATGAGAAAGCGCATCCAGACCCTCTCCATAACGCTGATCGATGGCGTGAATTTCTCCCAGATAGGGCATACGCGCAAGGTCTCTTGCCATTTCCGAACGCCCCGTGTATTCTCGATCCACCGCTTCCAGATCACGTCGTAATTCTTCTCGGATATGGGCCATCTTTCGCGCATAACCGAAGAAATCTTCAGCCCGAAGGAAAAAACCACGCCGAACGCGCCGATTCCAGATCAGCTTGAGATAATGGGCAAATTCACGCACCCTGCTAAGATGAGGGTCCGTATGCACCGCTTCTGAGCCGACCACTGGCAGATCAGCGACTACAGCCATGGCCTCCAGCAGGGTTGACTTTCCTGTGCCGTTTTCGCCGATGAAGAAAGTCACCGGTGAAGAAAATTCCAGGTGTTCTAAACTGCGTACCACGGGCACACAAAAAGGAAACTCCCCTGCCAGCCGTTCTGGCCAGGGTCGGCATTCAACCGCGCGGAGATGAAGAGAAGAAAGAACCATCGTCACCGGGTTATTCTAACATTTTATGCTATCATAATCGCATGTTGAAGGCACTGATCCAATCCATGCGCCTGCGTCAATGGCCAAAAAACGCATTTGTTCTGGCCGCACTGGTTTTCGACCGGCAATTGAGTCTGAGCCATCTTACCCCGCTCGCCCGTTCGTTGGCCGCTATGTTTCTTTTCTGTCTGGTTTCCAGCAGTGTCTATCTGATCAATGACATTCTGGATGTCCAGGCTGACCGCAACCACCCCGTCAAAAAGAACCGCCCCATTGCTTCCGGAAGGCTGCCCATCCCGGCTGCTGTTGTGGCTGCAGCTCTAATGGTAGTCCTATCCATTCCTCTGGCTTACTTTCTCTCGCCCGCACTCGGCCTCATCCTGCTTGGATACTTCCTGCTCAATCTGGCCTACTCAAACTGGCTGAAACACATCCCCCTTATCGATGTGCTGGTGATTGCCGCGGGCTTTGTCTTACGTGTGGGCGGCGGCGTGGTGGTCATCTCGGTACAGCGTTTCTCACCCTGGTTGTATGTCTGCACCACTCTGCTCGCTTTATACATTGGGTTTGGAAAACGCCGTGCCGAACTCACCCTGCTGAATGAGAATGCCAATTCTCACCGGCGGGTGCTGGAAGGTTATAACCTGCCTTTCCTCGATCAGCTCATCACCATTGTCTCCAGCACCACCATTCTCGCCTATAGCCTGTATACCTTCTCGGCGGTCAACCTCCCGGATAACCATACCATGATGTTGACCATCCCCTTCGTCATTTATGGCATCTTCCGCTACCTCTACCTGGTGCAGGTCAAGCAGGAAGGCGGTGCCCCCGAAGAAATGCTCCTCACCGACCGGCCACTTCAAATCGATATTGCTCTGTGGGGGCTGACGATTCTCGCCCTCTTCTATTTCCAGTAAACGTATGCCTGCGGTTACTGCCAGTGCCCCCGGAAAGATCATCCTCTTTGGAGAACACGCCGTCGTTTACGGACAGCCCGCCATTGCCGTTCCCGTCACTCAGGTTCAGGCGCGCTGTACGGTTGTGGCCATCCCCACGGCCCCAGCCGGTCGAGTGGAAATTGACGCCCCCGACATCGGGTTGAAATCTACCCTCGAAGAACTCTCCCCCGCTCATCCTCTGGCCTTACCCCTCCATCTGGTGCGTGAACAACTGGGCATCCCGGCCTTTCCCGCCTGCCGGCTGCGGATCACCTCCACGATTCCGATCGCTTCGGGCCTTGGTTCAGGGGCAGCGGTATCGGTAGCCGTGGCGCGGGCGGTCTCGGCTTTCCTAGGGCATCCCCTCAGCGATGAGCAGGTCAGCGGCATTGCTTTCCGGGTAGATCAGACCCACCACGGCACACCCTCTGGCATTGATAACACCGTCATTACCTATAATCAGCCCATCTATTTTGTGCGGGGCGAGCCTTTCGAGCGGTTGACTCTACACCACCCATTCTGGATGGTCATCGGGAACAGTGGAATCGCCAGCCCAACACTCACCGTGGTGGAAGAGGTGCGCCAGCGCTATCAGTCCTCCCCTTCCAGCATAGAACCCATTCTCCTTGCCATTGGTGAAATCGTCAGGCAGGCCCGCGCCATCCTCGCATCGGATAGCCTGGAGCCATTGGGCGCCCTTCTGACCGAAAACCATCAAAGGCTTCAGGAACTTGGGGTTTCCTGCCCGGAGCTTGATCATCTGGTGAATGCCGCGCTTCAAAACGGCGCCCTGGGAGCCAAATTAAGCGGCGGCGGACGTGGCGGAAACATGATAGCCCTCGTCGAAGAAGGACAGGCCGCCCGGGTAGCCGATGCTCTGCGTCGGGCTGGAGCAGTCTCCACGCTGATCACACGGGTCGGCTGACCATTTCTCCCCTTCATTGTTATAATCAAATTATGGATGAACCGCTTGTTTTCCTCAAGCTGGGGGGATCGCTGATTACCGAGAAAGACTCTCCGCGCACACCACGTCCGGATGTCATCCTCCGGCTGGCTCAAGAGATCGCCGCGGCTCTGAAGGCCGCACCCCGGCTGCATATCCTTCTCGGTCATGGTTCTGGTTCTTTTGGGCACACCCCCGCCCGTCAATACCAAACTCGCTCTGGCGTGCAGGGCGCCGAGGGATGGCAGGGATTCGCCGCCGTATGGCGTGAAGCTCGTGCGCTGAACCAGATCGTTCTGGAAGCCCTGGCCGAAGCCGGGGTACCTGCCATCGCCTTTCCGCCATCGGCCACCATGCTTGCGCGCGACGGAAAAGCCATGTGGGTTGAAGTTCGTCCCCTGATTGCCGCCCTCATGCACGGGCTTGTGCCGGTAGTGCAGGGAGACGTGGCCTTTGACACCCGGCGTGGAGGGACAATCCTTTCCACAGAAGATGTATTCATCGCTCTCGCCCCTCGCCTGGGGCCGGGGAGGATCCTTCTGGCGGGCATCGAAGAGGGCGTGTGGGCTGATTTTCCTCAGTGCACCCGGCTGATTAAAAATCTCACTCCCTCCTCGCTTCCCCGCGAGGCCCCCTTCCTTTCTGGCTCCCGGGGCATTGATGTCACCGGGGGAATGCGGGATAAGGTACTTTCCATGCTGGAGCTGGTGAGCACTTACCCCGCACTCACGGTATCCATCTTTTCAGCCGTTCAACCCGGTGTGCTTCAGGCGGCGCTTCTGGGGCAGTCTCCCGGCACCACCCTGCAGGCCGATCCTTTGCCATCATCCCACACCCGGTAACCCCCTCAGGAGAACAGACATGCTCTTTACCCGTGAAAAACTGGAAGAAATAGAAGATAAAAACCTGGCCCCCTATGCCCTGCGCAGTAAAAACTCCAGAGGGAGACTTTATCCTGAAGATGAGGCCCCCTATCGCACCCGCTTCCAGCGTGACCGCGACCGCATCCTTCACACCACTGCCTTCCGCAGGCTGGAATACAAAACCCAGGTCTTTATCAACTATGAAGGCGATTACTACCGCACCCGTCTCACCCACACTCTCGAGGTAGCTCAAATCGGCCGCTCCATCGCTGTAGCCCTGGGCGCCAATGAAGTGCTGACGGAGGCCATTTGCCTGGCACATGATCTGGGGCACCCACCCTTCGGGCATTCCGGCGAAGTGACTCTCGCCAGCCTGATGAAAGACCATGGCGGTTTCGACCATAACAAACAGTCGCTGCGCATTGTCACCGAACTGGAAAACCGCTACCCCGAATTCCCGGGGCTCAACCTTTCGTGGGAATTGCTCGAGGGCATCGTCAAGCACGAAACCGAATACGACATCGCCGACGCCAGCAACTTCAACCCCGAATTGCGCGGCCACCTCGAAGCACAAATTGCCAACGTCGCTGACGAACTAACCTACACCGCCCACGACCTCGACGATGGCCTGCGCTCGGGGATGATCACACCGGAAATGCTCTCCGGAATTGCCCTCTGGGAAATTATCACCGAATCGGTAGGCTGGCAGGGGAACATTCTGGAAGAAAAAAGCCGCCATCAGATCATTCGCCGCCTCATCGGTATGGAAGTCACCGATATTGTACAGAACACCGACCTGCGTCTGCGCGAGAGCATGGTGCGTTCGGTAGAAGAACTTCAGCGCCTTCCCTACAATGTGGTCACCTTCAGCGACGAGATGCGCCGGCGAAACCGCGAACTGAAAGATTTTCTTTACAACAATCTCTACCGTCACTGGAGGGTCATGCGCATGTCGGTTAAAGCCGAACGGATCATCCGCGATCTATTCGAAGCCTATCGCACCACTCCGTCCATCCTTCCCCGCCATGTCCTCGATCTGACGCAGAAGCGCGGCCTCGAACGCACCATCTGCGATTACATTGCCGGAATGACCGATCGATTCGCCACCGAAGAGCACCAGAAAATCTTCGACCCCATGCGCCTCCCATAACCTTAGCATGTTCGTGAAATACCCGGGGCTGCCTCAAAAAGAGCGTGAGGCGGCCTTTTTTATTTTTCTCTCGCCCAATCAAATTATTTAAGCATAGAATAAATAAAATTGCATTATTCCTTGACAAAATTAAACATTATCCTATAATATACTTTGAAATATAAAAGATCGAAGTAAATTTTTAATGCCCATCAAGTTTTGAAGGAGTAGCTCATGTCCGCTTATGCCATCGAAGCCGAAGACCTGGTCAAGAAATTCCCCAGGCGGGTTCCGCCAGAAAACCAGCCCTCATCGAAAAACCCCTTCACCCGCCTTTTCAAGCACCCCCCACTCACCGAATTTACCGCTGTAGACCACGTCAGCTTTCAGATTCAACGTGGCGAAATTTTCGGTCTGTTAGGCCCCAATGGCGCGGGGAAGTCCACCACCATTCGGATGCTGTGCACCCTTCTCGAACCCACCAGTGGTTTTGCACGCGTCAATGGGTACGACGTTGTCAAAGAGGCCAACCTGGTGCGGCAGAGCCTGGGGATCGTTCTGGCCGGCGAGCGCAGCATTTACTGGAAGCTCACCGGGCGTGAAAACCTGGAATACTTTGCCGCCCTCTATCACATCCCCCCTGAGATCGCCCGCCAAAGGGTGAATGAGCTGCTCGAGTACATGGAATTGACCAACCGCGCCAATGAACTGGTTGAAAAATACTCCACCGGAATGCGTCAACGCATTGTGCTCAGTCGTGCTCTGCTGGCCCGCCCGCCCATCATCCTGCTTGATGAGCCTACTCTGGGCCTGGACCCCCAGGCAGCCCGCCGCATTCGCGAGATGATCCTCGACCTAAAAAATCAGGGGCATACCATTTTATTGACCACCCACTACATGGAAGAGGCAGATCAGCTTTCTGACCGCATTGGCATCATCGATCAGGGAAAAATCATCGCACTCGATACTCCCGCCGCATTGAAACGCCGCATTCACCAGCAAGATGTGGTCAGACTGGAAGTCGCCGGTTGGAAACCCGAAATGGCCGCGAAGATCCAGGCCATGGAAGGGGTCAACCAGCTGATCACTCGCTCTCTGGATAGCGATTCCGTCTGGGAGCTTCACCTGCACACCGAAAACAGCCGGGCCATTCTGCCCCGGCTCATCGAACAGGTCAATTACAATGGCACCCATCTGGTCAATATGAACATCGTCTCCCCTTCTCTGGAAGACGTATTCATTCAACTGACCGGTAAAGCCCTGCGAGATTGAAAGGAGCACCGCATGGAGATCGCCACTTCCCAACCCAGCCTGGTGAAGGCTTCCCTCAGCCGCACCAGCCTTATTGCCGAAATCCGGGCTTTTTATACCATTATCTGGCGGGAATGGCTGCATTTTGTCCGCTATCCCACCTGGGTCATCGCGTTCATCATCTGGCCAATTCTCTTTCCGGCCGTTTACATTTTCAGCTCTTTTGCCCTGGCCGGGCCGGGCGGAGCTGGCATTCCTCGCTTCTTACAGGTGGCCGGTACAGAAAATTTTCTGGGCTATATTGTGGTCGGTACCACAGTTTGGATGTGGGCCAATACCCTCCTCTGGAACGTGGGCTTTGCCCTGCGCGGAGAACAAATGCGCGGGACGCTCGAATCGAACTGGATGACCCCCACTTCGCGTTTTCTCTTCCTGGTGGGAACCGGCCCCGTACACGCCGCCACCATGCTCATGTTCTTTATCTTTACCGTGATCGAATTTAGGATTTTCTTCAATCTCACCTTTGAGGCTAACCTGCTCAGCCTGCTGATTGTCTTCCTGGCAGCCATACCCGCCCTCTATGGCCTGGGTTTCACCTTTGCCAGCCTGGTCATCACCGCCCGCGAAGCCAATACCTTTGTTTTTCTGGTGCGCGGAATAGTGATGATCTTTTGCGGCATCACGTATCCAATCTCGGTCATGCCCGCCTGGATGCAAACTGTGGCACAGTGGCTTCCTCCCACACTCATCATCCGTGCGGCACGGGCAGCTGCCCTTAACCGTGCTCCTCTTTCCGTCGTTGCCCCCGATGTTCTGCTCCTGCTGGCTCATGGTGCGTTCTGGCTGACGATTGGCTACCTCACTTTCTCTCAAATAGAACGTCGTGCGCGGCTCAAAGGCGCACTCGGTCAATACTAGGAGGTCATCCATGCAAACCACTCCCGTTTTCGGGCTCTCCCGGCCTACGTTTGGATCTCACCTTCGCGCTTTGTGGATGATCACCCTGAATAACTGGAAACACCACTGGCGTTATCCCTTGAATGCCATCTCAGACTTGTTGCAACCCCTCGTCTGGCTGGCTCCGGTTTACTTTATGGGACAGGCCTTCAGTGTTAACGGAAAGGCTGAAGGATTTGCCGGTTATGCCGGTACCGATGATTACATGTCCTATATCATTCTCGGTACTGCCCTGGCCAACTTCATCATGGCAGTCTTCTGGGGCATGGGCTACTCTCTGAAGTGGGACATGGATGGCGGGGTCCTCGAAGCCAACTGGATGACCCCTCTTCCGCGCCCTCTGATGCTGGTCGGCCGTACCTTTAGCAACCTGGCCACCACCACCCTCACTTCTCTGGGGATGATCCTGGTGGCTTCTCTGATCTGGGGCTTTCACCCCACAGGCAACGCGCTGGCCGCTGTGCTCACCGTGATCCCCCTGTTGATCGGCCTTTACGGCTTTGGCTTCGCCTTTGCCGCGCTGGTGATGATTTTGCGCGAAGCCAATACTCTGGTCGATTCGGGAAGCTTCCTCGTACAGATCCTCTCCGGCGCTAATTTTCCGGTTAACGTATTACCCAAATGGCTGCTGCCTGTCTCGCTCATTCTCCCCTTAACCTATGGCTTCGATGCAGTTCGGGGATGGCTGCTGAAGACGCGTACCCTGCTGCCCCTCAACGTTGAAATCATCATTCTGGTGGTATCCATGTTCCTGATGATCTTCATCGGGTTGAGGGCCTTCTATGCCCTCGAAAGGCGCGTCAGGCAGAAAGGCACCGTCGGGCAGTATTGACCTTCATCCAGAAGCTTTTGTAGAATCAGGGGTGCGTTCCTTTCCAGCGCATCCCTGAATTTCATTTATGGGGTAAAATCAATGCCTATGAATGACCAATGGAAGGGTTAACCGGTATGTCTGATGTACATTATTTAACTTCAGAAGGACTTGCAAAACTCAAGGCTGAGCTGGAATATCTCCAGGGGCCAGCGCGCGAAGAACTGGCCAAACGCCTTCGCTTCGCCATTCAACAGGGAGACCTCTCTGAAAACGCCGATTACATCGCCGCCAAAGAAGAACAGGGTTTTCTGGAGGGTCGCATTCAAGAACTGACCCGGATTCTCAGCAACTACGCCCTGATCGATGAGATCGACCGCAAAGACGGTGTGGTCAACATTGGCTCCACCGTCACCATTCAAGAAGAGGGATTTCCCCCCGAAACGTTTTACCTGGTCGGGCCTCGCGAAGCCAACCCGCTGGAGAACCGCATCTCCCACGAATCGCCCATCGGGAAAGCCATGCTTGGAAAACGTGTAGGAGATACCTTTGAAGCCGAGACCCCCAATGGCAGGTTCGTTTTTACCATCTTAAAAATAGAATGAGGCTTTCCAAAACCCAAAAACCGCCCTCGCGAGGGCGGTTTTTTTATCCTGTAATTCCGGTAGAGTCTACATCGCCTGTTTGGGCCAGACAGCCAGTTCCAGGGTGAGCTGTTCGAAGAAACTCCCCGCTGGCAACGCTCCCTGCCCATAACTCATGGAAACCACGCGCGCCTCCAGTTGAAGTGTGGCCGTTTCGAGGGTTATCCGCTTGCCGGGTTCAGCCAGAACCGGTTCACCCTTGGAAGCCAACCGCTGTGAAATAACCGGGTCGTTGAAGGCATGAGCGCTCATCAGCACCTTGGTCACAGTCTGGATGTCGTTTTTATCAAACAACCAGACTTCAAAAGCGGTCACCTTTTTGGGATCTCCCACACCAATGGTTTCTGAAATACCCACACCACACTCACCCAGAAATTCGCCCGTCGGCGAGTCGATGCTGAAAGAGTCGTCAAACAAATCATTTCCGAGCGTGTAGGTGGAAAGATACTGCACCACCGGGGCTTCAGCCCCTCCTTCGGAGTATTCCTGAGTCTGCGCTGAACGCATACTCCGGGGAATGGTTGCCCCCGCGGTGACCGCACCCTGCCCCTGCCGATTACGGATCACAAACAGGTACACCAGCACCCCGGCAATCACCAGGGTCAGCACGCATAACAGGACCAGGATGGTGGTCAGGCTGGTGCGCCCCGCTGGAGCAGGGGTGGCGGCAGGCTCTTTTGTAGCCACCACACCTCCCTCCGCCAGCGTCTGAGTAGCGGCGGGACCTTCGGGAGCGCTTACCTGACCATATAAAAGTTTCTCAAATTCAGCAATGACGGCTGGATCTTGTGTACCATTGTTCTTCTTCACTGCATCCAACGCCTCTTTGGCCTTGTCTCCCAGTTCATCCAGGCGGGCTTTCGCCAGTGCCGCGTCGGGATTCTTGGAGTAGGAATCGATCGCCATGCGGAGGTAATCTTCCCGCAGATCAGCCCGCAGTTCACGCGCCGAAGCGTCGGTCCATTGAACCGGCCAGAGCCACCAGCCCAGGATGACCAGACCAAAAATCGCCCCCGCCAGAAAAGCTATTCCAGCAAGGACTTGCGGCCGTTTGATAAGTTCACGCCAGTTATTCATCATTCCGCTCCTGTCATGCGTAGGATCGCTGGTTACCGGAAGTTTTAATCTTGTGTTTATTGTAGATCAGGCATTCGATTCATGCAACTCCGGCAACCCGAACAATTACATTAACGGGTGCAGTTGCAAGGATAGTGCCATCAAGACGGTTCGGAAGTCACGGTCTCAGCCACCTGCTCCAGCAGAAAAGTCTCCTGGCATTGGATGCACTGCACTTCTCGTTTGTTGGCCAGCACCAGCAACCCTCCGCAACTCGGACAGGGGGTAGCGAGGGGCTTTTTCCACGACGTGAAATCACACTGGGGGTAATTCACACACCCATAAAATACTCGCCCTTTACGGGTTTTTCGCTCCACAAGGTCGCCATGGCACTTCGGGCAGGCCACCCCTATTTTTTCCAGCCAGGGTTCTGTGTACTTACACGCAGGAAAGTTACTGCAAGAGATGAATTTTCCAAACCGCCCCCAGCGAACGACCAGCTCATGTCCGCATTCGGGGCAGGTACGCCCCACTTTCTCCAGGTCAGCCTTGCGTTCGGGCATTTCAGCGCGCGCTTTCTCTACCTGGGGTGAGAAGGTGTCATAAAACCGTCTCAAAACCCCCACCCAGTCTTCGTGACCTGAGGCAATGAGATCCAGGTCGTTTTCCATGCGCGCCGTGAACCCCAGGTCAACAATCTCCGGAAAATGCTCCACAACCAGATCATTAACCAGAATGCCTGTTTCGGTCGGGGACAGACGTTTGGACTCTCGCACCACATATCCGCGTTCCTGAATGGTCGATAGAATGGGAGCATACGTCGAAGGGCGCCCGATTCCATTTTCTTCCAGCGTCTGCACAAGCGAGGCTTCAGTATAACGCGGCGGAGGTTGAGTAAAGTGCTGTTCGGGGATCAACCGCACCAGCTCCTGCTGTTGCCCTTCTGCAACCTGAGCCGGGATGCGCATGTTAGAAGTCTCTTCTTCTGGCGCCAGATCTTCATCCCTGGCTTCCTCATACACCACCAGAAAACCAGGGAACTTGAGGGTCGAGCCGCTGGCGCGGAAAAGATAGAGATGCCTCTGGCCGCGTGCTTCTACTTCTACCGAAAGTGTATCGTAAACCGCTGATTCCATCTGGCAGGCTACGAACCGCTGCCAGATCAACTGATACAACCGGAACTGGTCTGAGGTTAAATAGGGCTTCACCTTTTCTGGCAGGCGAAGAACCGAGGTTGGACGGATGGCTTCATGCGCTTCCTGCGCTGAAACGGCACGCGTGCGATAAACCACCGGTGCTTCGGGCAGAAAATCTTTGCCATACGTCTTCCCGATGAACCCCCGTACCTCTTCCATCGCCAGATCTGAGATGTTGGTTGAATCGGTACGCATATACGTGATCAGGCCGGTAGTGCCTCCTTCCCCAACATCCAATCCCTCATACAATTGTTGGGCCAGCGCCATCGTGCGCCGTGCGGTGAAACCCAGCCGTCGAGATGCCTCCTGTTGAAGGGTGCTGGTAATGAACGGTGCTGAGGGCCTCCGTTTCCGTTCACTCCGGCGAATCCGGGTGACGGTATAAACCGCGGGTTCCAGGTCTTCCACCAGAGAACGAACGACCGCTTCATCAGGCAGATCAGGCTCTTCATCATCCACCCGCACCAGTTTCGCGCGGAAGGTTTGCCGACTTCCCTGCGGGCGCAGTTCCGCCTCAATGCTCCAATACTCTTTAGGGATAAACGCCTCAATCTCACGCTCACGCTCCACAATCAGCCGAAGAGCGACCGATTGTACCCGCCCTGCCGAAAGGCGACTGCGGACCTTTTCCCACAGTAACGGACTGATACTGTACCCAACCAGCCGGTCCAGTATCCGGCGGGTTTGTTGAGCGTCGACCAGGCGCATATCAATCTTTCGCGGATGCGAGAACGCATCATCAATCGCCGGTTTGGTGATCTCGTGAAAAACCACCCGCCTGGAACGGTCGGCATCAATGTCGGCGGCCTCCATCAGGTGCCAGGCAATGGCTTCACCTTCGCGGTCAGGATCCGTTGCCAGATAAATTTCCTCCGCCTGGCTGGCCAGTGCTTTCAATTCCTTCACCACCTTGAGTTTTTCATTCGGCACCCGATATTTCGGGGTGAAGTTATTTTCCACATCGACCGAAAGCTGCGAGCGCAACAGGTCACGTACATGCCCCACCGAAGCACGCACGGTATACCCTTTTCCCAGAAACTGCCCGACCGTTTTTGCCTTTGCCGGAGATTCTACAATCACCAGCTTCCCCTTGCGCTCTTTCGGCTCTCCGTTTCGCCCGTTCCCCTGGCTGCGGGCACCCTTGCGGGGCTCCTTTTGGTTCGTGGAGACTTCTCGCACTTCCTTTTCCACCCGGGGTGGGGTCATTCCATCGTGAGCGGGCGTCCTCCCCGGGCGAGAAAGCCGGGTTCCACACACGGAGCAAACTCCCCGAGTAATGGGAGCACCTGCCGCGTTAAAATCCGCCACTGCATCCTGAATTTCCCGTTTGGTTTTACACTTTAAACAATAGGCTTCCAACACGGTTAAACTCCTTGTCATCCATTGGATTCACAGGGCAATCTCCCTATTTACAGGTATCGCTCTGTGTCCACACCCGGCGTCTCTCCTCCCGGAGCCTGGGTGTTTCCCCCGTTTTTCAACAGTTCCACCACGTCGCGCACCTTTTGCGCCTGATGCCGCTGACAGATCAAAAGCACATCTCCGGTCTCAATCACCATGAGGTCCGATGCTCCAATCGTTACAATCAGGCGTTCGGGTTTCTCGGCAACCACCAGGGTTCCGTGGGTATCGAGCCCAATGTGATTCGCCGAGACGACGATATTACCGGCCTCGTTCTCTTCAAACACGTCGTAAAGCGAGTCCCAGGCACCAACATCATTCCATCCCAGCTCATGGGCCGGAAGAACCGCCACCTGATCGGCCCGTTCCATAATACCATAATCAATCGTCTGCTGATGAATGCTCAACCAGGTTTCCTGAGCCACTGTAGGATACGGCTGCGGCTTCCAGCTCCGATCAATCTCATCCAGGGTTTGCGCCAGTTCAGGCATCAGCCGGTGAAATTCCTCCCAGATGCGCTCCGTCTTCCAGATAAACATCCCCGAATTCCACACATAATTGCCTTGCCTTACCAGTTCAGCCGCGCGTTCAGGCGAGGGTTTTTCCAGGAAGCGCACCGCCCGGTAGGCCAGACATCCCTGGAACATTCCAAGCGGCTCTCCGCACTCGATATATCCATATCCCGAAGAAGGATAGGTGGGTTGAATCCCCAGCGTCACCAGGAACCCCTGCTGCGCCACATCATACGCTCCCCTCAGTAATTGCCGGAAATAATCCTGGTTGCGGATTAAATGATCCGCCGTCACCACCACCATCGTGGATTCAGGATCACGGTGACGCAGCGCCACAGCGGCCATCCCCACGACTGCGGCAGTTCCCCGGGGTGCCGGCTCGATGAGGAAATTTTCTGGCGGAATCAGGGGGAACTGAGCATGGAGGGCCTCGGCCTGGCTTGCGACTGTGACGACTAAAATTCGCTCCAGAGGAATCACCCCCAGCAAACGGTTGACGGCCTGTTGAAATAAAGTCTGGTCGCTACCCAGGCGCAACATTTGTTTGGGGCGATCACGCCGTGAAAACGGCCAGAGGCGGGTTCCACTTCCACCAGCCATGATCACTGCATAGAAATGGTTATCGTCCATACCATCACCTCCCATAACCGGGTGAGTTTTCTCTTACCGCGCTGTAACACATTCCACCCAGATTGCGAACCAAACCTTTTAACTCCATCATCACCAAAGTTGCCGAGACTTTATCCACCGGCAAGCCGCTAAGGGCACAAATTTCATCCACATGACGGGGTTCATCCACCAGAACATGTAAAAGGCTGGCCTCGGTTTCATCCACCGGTAGCACCTGCCTTGCGGCTTGCTGCTGGGGGGCTTTCCCCAGTTGCAACACCTCTAAAATATCTTCAGGCTGGAGCAATGGAATCGCTCCATCTCGAATCAATCGATTGGTACCCTTGCTGTGCGGCGAAGTGATATTTCCGGGCACGGCAAATACTTCCCGCCCCTGGTCAGCGGCAAAAGCCGCCGTGATCAACGCTCCGCTTTCTTCGCCAGCTTCCACCACTACCGATGCCAGAGATAATCCTGAAATAATTCGATTACGCGGAGGAAAATTCACCGCATCCGGCGGTACGCCGGGGGCATAATCGCTCATCACGGCCCCCTGATCAATCATCCGCCTGGCAAGGTTCAGATGCTCTGGCGGATAAACCCGATCTACCCCATTACCCAGCACGGCAATCGTCCGGCCACCGGCCCGCAGCGCCGCCTCATGAGCCACCGCATCTACCCCGCGTGCCAGCCCACTGACCACCGTAATTCCGTGCTGAGCCAGCACCGTTGCAATTTCTTCAGCCACCTGGCGCCCATAACCGGTGACACGCCGCGTACCCACAATTGCAACCGCCCATGCATCCTGTTCAAGCAGTTCACCCCGTACATACAACACAGGTGGGGGCTGGTCAATTTGCCGGAGGCGCTTCGGATAAGCGTCATCCTCCCATGTCAGCACGGTAATCTTTTTTTCCTCGATGATACGCCAGGCGCGCTCCAGGGCATCTCCGCCGCGCGCCAGCTGCACGTTTTCGGCCACCTTCTGGGGTAGCCCGGCTGCAATTAACCCCTCCAGCGGCGCCTGCCAGGCCACCTCAAGCGAGCCGAAATAATCGAGCAGTGCCCGCACGCGCACTGCACCGATTCCCCTCACCTGGTTGAAGCCCACCCAGTAGACCTTATCCGGAGGTACCACCTGGTTTTATCCCCACTCTTGCAGGCGCACCACAATGCGACCCTGGGGCACTTCATAGGCAAGGATAACCTCCTCTACCACAGGGAGGAGCAGTTCCGTCCCATCGGCCCGGCGCACGAGGTACACATCATTGGCGCCCGTCTCAAGTATTTGTTCCAGAATGCCTACCACTTCGCCTGCATCGGTCACCACCTGCAGACCAAGCAATTCATGATGATAGTATTCGCCTTCCGGCAGCGGCGGCAACTGGTCAGCGCGAACATAAACCACTGTGTTCCGATACCTCGCCGCCGCTTCGGGGGTATCCACCCCGTCCAGGGTGACCAGCGCCGCATTGTGATACGGCCTGATCGAACGAATTTGCTGGCTTTCCCGGGCGTCCCCTAAAAAAACCTTCCGATTGGGAAGACGTTCGGGAAAATCCGTCAACACATCCATGATCATCTCGCCATGAAGCCCATGGGCGCGGCGTAAAAAGCCCACCGCGATGAATACAGGCTCGCCCTTGCCGAGCGAGCCTGTGGTTGGCCGGCTTTGCGGATTTTCAGGATGGGTATCTTGATCGTGATTGGGCAGGTTGCGCCGGCTCATCTCGGCTCGATCACGTCTAAAGTGACCTGTTTCTCTTCACGGGCGGCGGCAACGCGCAGAAGAATGCGCATGGCATTGGCCACCCTGCCATTTTTACCGATGACTCGCCCCATATCATCGCGAGCCACGCGTAACTCCAGGCGCACTTTGCCACCCGGAGCGCGCATCTGCGCCACCTCCACCCGGTCAATCTGGTCTACCAGAGAGCGGGCAATGTATTCGATCAATTCCTTCACAGAAAAACCTCGTTATTTCAGTGAGGCCGCGCTGGTGCGCGTCTCTACTTTTCGGTTATCAAAAAAGGCTTTCGACTCTTCAAGCAGTTTTTCCAACGGCTCACCGGCTTTGTAACGGGCATACCGATCCATCACCCCGGTGCTCTGAAGCAGTTTGACGACCGACTCGCTGGGCTGAGCACCCACGCTCAACCAGTGGTAGATCCGGTCTTCCTTAACATCGAGCGTGAACGGTTCGGTGCGAGGGTTGTAAAAACCAAGAATCTCCAAAAAACGCCCATCCCGCGGAGCTTCCTTGTCCGCGGCTACAATCCGGTAGCTGGGTTGTTGCTTCAGGCCTATGCGGCGCAATCGAATACGAACCATTGAATCTGACTCCTTCTGTCAATCTATCCTGTATTGTAACGTATTTTTTCCCCGACAGGCAGGGGTATCGGTGCAGCAGAGGGATGCGCGGAAGGACGCGCAGACTGCTCTGACCTCCCCTCCCTATCCAAACAGCCGGGGCATGCGCTTGCCACCGGTTTTTTGAAACGTCTTAAAGAGCTTTTGCGCTTCACGAAACTGCTTCATCAGGCGGTTCACGTCCTGAACGTCTGTCCCCGACCCGCGGGCGATCCGTCGCCTTCGGGATGCATTTAAAAGATCAGGGTTTCGGCGCTCTTCTTTGGTCATAGAGTTAATGATCGCCTCCGTCTGTTTCAACTGCTTCTCGGCATCCTGCGGATCGATCATTCGCGCCGCCTGCCCCAGCTGGCCGGGGAGCATTTCTAAGATCTGGGCAAAAGGACCCATTTTACGCATTTGACGGAGCTGGCTGGCAAAATCTTCCAGCGTAAACGAACCGCTGAGCATCTTCTCAGCCTGTTCACGGGCCGCCTGGTCATCATACGCCTGCTGGGCCTTCTCGATTAACCCAATCACATCTCCCATGCCCAGGATGCGGCTGGCCAGCCGGGCCGGGTCGAAGGACTCCAGAGCTTCTACATTTTCACCGGTGCCCAGGAATTTAATCGGCACACCCGTCACACTGCGGATCGAAATAGCCGCACCACCGCGCGCATCTCCTTCGATCTTGGTCATGATCAAGCCCGTGAGGGCCACCGAATCTCGAAAGCCCTGGGCTACCCGTAACGCCTCCTGGCCGATCATTGCATCTACAACCAGCAATACGTCCACCGGCCGTACCCTGGCACTGATAGACCTTAACTCGGTCATCAGAGCATCATCCAGTTGCGAACGCCCTGCGGTGTCGATCAGCACCACGCTAAAACCGCCCCGGGTAGCCTGATCCACCGCCCGAGCGGCCAGCTCGGCAGGGGCAACTCCAGCCTCATAAAATACCGGCACCCCCACCCTTTCACCCAGGGTCTGCAACTGCTTGACCGCCGCCGGCCGGTAAGGGTCAGCGGCTACCATCATCACCCGTTCCCCCTGCCCGCGCAGAAAACGCGCCAGCTTGGCAGTGGCTGTGGTTTTCCCGGAGCCCTGTAAACCCACCAGCATGATCGTCCAGGGCTTTGGACCGGTCAGGTTGAGCCTTGCCGGTTCACCCAGCGTGGCAATCAATTCTTCATGCACGATTTTGATCACCTGCTGGGCAGGATTTAAAGCGCGCGACACTTCGGCTCCGATACTGCGTTCGCGCACCCGGCTGACGAAATCTTTAACCACCGAATAATGCACGTCGGCTTCGAGGAGCGCCAGGCGCACCTCGCGCATCACGGCATCCACATCCTGCTCGCTGAGCTTTCCGCGCCGCCGCAGGTTCTGGAAAATGGTTTCAAGCCGACTGGTCAGATTTTCGAACACGCCTTATCCCATCTTTGAAAGACAATTCATAATTCACCTCCCTTACGGGAGGCCGCAAGGGGTGATTTTATCCGGGAAGCGAAATTTGGTCAAGAGACCCATTTAAAACCCCAGTCCCCGCTCTTTCAGGCTAACCCACCGGTTATGGCCGATCACGAGATGATCTAAAACCTCAATATCCAGCAACTTCCCCGATTGCACCATGGAACGCGTGAGGGCAATATCTTCGGGGCTGGGCGTCGGGTCGCCGCTGGGATGGTTGTGCACCACAATAATAGAAGCCGCGTTGCGGAGGATCGCCGCTCGAAACAACTCGCCAACCCTCACCGTCGAAGCATTGAGTGAGCCAATGTACAGCCGTTCAATAGAAAGGACACGGTTACGCGTATCAAGAAGAATGACCCGTAAATGCTCCTGCTCCAGGGCTCCCATTTCGTAACATACCAGTTCAGCAGCATCCTTTGGGTTGTGGATCTCTGGCCTTTCTTCCGGAGATTGTACCGCCAGCCTGCGGCCAATTTCAATGGCGGCTTTGATCTGGGCCGCCTTGGCTGCCCCCACACCCCGCTGTCGGCAAACTTCTGAGAATTTGGCCTGCTGAAGACCGCGCCACCCTCCCATGTCGGTCAAAAGACGTTGCCCCATCTGCACCGCGTTTTCTCCAGCCACCCCCACCCTGAGCAGAATGGCTAATAATTCGGCATTGCTCAAGGCTTCAGCACCCAGTGACGCAAGCCGCTCCCGCGGACGGTCATCGGTTTGTAAATCGGTGATGCGGTAGGTAGGGCGGGTTTCTTTGACCATTGGTTCGCTCAATCTCCATTTCCATGACATCCCTGGTTGAAGGAAAGTATAGCTGAACTATCTATCCATGCTATAATTTTTTCACGGAGTCCTTCATGACCCTGAATCCTTCTACTCTCAACAACTTCATTTTAATTGCCACCGGTTATGCGGCTGCTTTTTTGATTGCCCTCTGGCTCAGTCTGATCATCTGGGCCTACCGCGACATCCGTCGCCGCTCGCGCGACCCTCTGTTGCGCATTCTCGCCGTGCTGGTGGTAGCCATTTTATTCCTGCCCGGCATCCTGATCTACCTGATCCTCCGTCCCCCCCAGACCCAGGAAGAGGAATTCCAGCAAACTCTGGAAGAAGAGGCTTTGCTCCAGTCCATTGAGGAATCCAGCCTCTGCCCGGGGTGCGGGCGGCGTGTGCGCGAAGACTGGGTGGCCTGCCCGGCATGTTATACCCGCCTTAAAAAGCCCTGCCATCAGTGTGGCAGACCCATTGAGCTGGCCTGGAACCTTTGCCCCTACTGTGGCACCCCCGCCCCCGGTATGCGCCGGGAAAACCTTACTGTTGATGATGCCCTGCGTAACCTCGCCGGAGATATCGAAAACGACCCCATGGCGAACTCAGGCGTCTCTTCTCAGTCTGATCTCCCGTAAACCCACAGGTACTTACCCATGATGTATCGCCTTAATCCTCCGGGAACCATCGATTACCTGATCATTGGTCATATCACGCAGGACCTGACCCCCGATGGAATACTTATCGGTGGAACAGCCTCTTATTCCGCGCTGACTGCCCGCGCCCTTGGGCATCAGGTGGGCATTGTTACCGCCTGCAATGGCTGTCTTGACGCCCCCGAACTGGCCGGTATCCCCATCGCCGGAATGCGCTCTGAAGAGAGCACCACCTTCGAAAACATCCAGACCCCGCATGGACGCATCCAGCGCATTCACAAACGCGCCCCCGACCTGAACCTCTCCCTTGTGCCTGACCACTGGCGCAAGGCTCCCATTGTTCATCTGGCTCCTGTGGCCGGAGAGGTAGATCCTGCCCTGGTACGCGCCTTCCCAGACGCGTTGATCGGCCTCACCCCTCAGGGCTGGATGCGCTCATGGGACAACACCGGACGGGTACACTTCAGCGAGTGGCCCGAAGCAGGCTTTGTGCTCGGGAATGCCACCGCCGCTGTGTTCAGCATTGAAGATGTCCAGAATGATGAAAGATATGTGGAAGAGTTTTCTTCCCACATCCGCATCCTGGCCGTTACCGAAGGTGCGGCAGGAGCACGGATTTACTGGAATGGCGACGTGCGACGCTTTCGCCCTCCCGTCATGACTGAAGTTGATTCCACAGGCGCAGGAGATATCTTTGCCGCGGCGTTCTTTTCTCGCCTGCATCAAACTCGTGACCCGTGGGAAGCTGGACGATTCGCCACCCAGCTTGCCGCTTTCAGTGTCACCCGCAGGGGGCTCCTGGGAACCCCAACCCACGATGAAATTCAACTCTGCATGACCGAAATTGTTGAGAAGCCCTGAGATTATGGCACGCATTTATTCTCTCGTTAACCAGAAGGGAGGGGTTGGTAAGACCACCTCGGCAATTAACCTGGGCGCTTACCTGGGGTATTTCGGGCAACGCGTACTTTTGATTGACCTTGACCCTCAGGCCAATGCCACTTCGTCGCTGGGAGTGGATAAAAACACCGTCCGACAGGGAACGTATGAGGTTTTAATCGGTCAGGCCCCTCTGGCAGCTCATGTCCTGCACAACCCCCGGTTAAAAATTTCACTGCTTCCCGCTTCGCCGGCTCTCGCTGGAGCTGAGATCGAGTTGATCGACCTCCCCCACCGCGAAGAACGCCTGCGCAACGTCCTGGAGAGCGTTGCCGACCGGTATCATTACATCCTGATCGACTGCCCCCCTTCCCTGGGGTTGCTGACCGTCAACGGTCTGGTAGCCGCCAGAGATGGGGTGATCATTCCCGTACAGTGCGAATACCTTGCCCTGGAGGGCCTCGGCCAGTTGACTCAAACCATTCATCGGGTACGCACATCCCTGTTCCCTGAATTGCGCATCCGCGGAGTCATCCTTACCATGTATGACGGGCGCACCCGGCTTGCCACTGACGTGGTCAGCGAAGTTCGCCGGTACTTTCCCGATCAGGTTTTCAAAGCCATCATCCCGCGCAGCATCCGCCTGGCCGAAGCCCCTTCGTATGGCAAGCCCATTTCGGTGTACGCTCCCGATTCGGTCGCCGCCCGCGCCTATGAAGCCCTGGCTCGAGAAATTTTAGCCGAAGACGGGGTACACATTCCTCAGTTTGCTGATTGAGGAGGCAAAGCATGGTCAAACGAGGTGGGCTGGGAAGAGGACTGGGGGCTTTAATCCCCGAAGGGGAACAAACGCCATCCGGCGGGTTTGTATACCTTCCAGTTGATCGCATTATTCCCAATCCCCGTCAACCGCGCATGGATGTGGAGGATGAATCGCTCCACGAGCTCGCCGCCTCAATCCAGGAGCATGGGGTACTCCAGCCTCTCATCGTCACCACCGAACCCGGCACTGATCAATACATCCTCATCGCAGGCGAGCGCCGCCTGAGGGCCGCCCGTCTGGCCGGTCTGAATCAGGTGCCGGCCATCGTGCGCAATGCCAGTGACCAGGAGCGCCTTGAGCTTGCCCTGATCGAAAATATCCAGCGGGCCGACCTCTCACCGCTTGAAATGGCCGAAGCCTATCAACAGCTGGTGGATGAATTTGGGCTGCGTCACGAAGAAATTGCCCAGCGGGTAGGAAAAAGCCGCGAAGCCATCACCAATACCCTGCGGTTGCAAAAACTCCCTCCAGAGGTTAAAGATGCCCTCCAAAACGGGCAGATCAGTGAAGGCCACGCCCGCGCCCTGCTGGGGTTGGATCATCCCTCGGCCCAGCTTGCCGCCTTAAAAACCATCCTGGAACACAAGCTGACCGTGCGTCAGGCCGAGGAACTGGTTCGCAAGCTGGCAGGCGAGCGCCCGCCGCGGAAGTCAGCCCGGGCGCCTGCTCCCGAAGTACTGGAACTAGAAGAACGCCTGCGTAACAGGCTGGGCACCCGGGTTGCCATACGCCACGGAAAACGCGGAGGATCTCTGGTGCTTTATTATTACTCTGAGGAAGAGCTGGATCATTTAATTACACACCTTCTGGGGAATGAGAAACCATGAAAATTCTCTTTAACGGCCGCATCTACACGAACCATCCCGAACAACCCATCGTCAGTGCCCTGGCGATTGAACAGGGGCGCATCCTCGCCATCGGGTCAGACGATGCCATCCTCTCTCTGGCTGGGCCACATACTATTCGTGAAAACCTGGAAGGCAAGACGGTTTTACCCGGCCTTACCGATGCCCATATCCACCTGGAATACTACGCCCGCAGCCTTGCCACCGTGGACTGTGAAACCCTCACGCGTGCCGAATGCCTGAAACGGGTAGCTCAACGGGCCCGCTCTGTTACCCCCGGACAGTGGATTCGCGGACACGGCTGGAATCAGAATCTCTGGCCCGAAGGCTTCGGCTCTGCCAGCGATCTCGATCAGGTCGCGCCGAATCATCCAGTATACCTGACAGCCAAATCTGTTCATGCCGCCTGGGCCAACACTGCAGCCCTGCGCCTGGCAGGCATCACCGAACATACCCCTGATCCCCAGGGTGGGAAACTCCTGCGCGATGAAAACGGCCGGCCCACCGGAATCCTGCTTGAAACCGCCATGGAACTGGTTGAGAGGGTGATCCCCCCGCCCTCGGTTGAAGAACTGGCCGGCGATATAGAAACCGCCCAGCGTATCCTCTTCAGCCTGGGATTGACCGGCGTTCATGATTATGATCAGGCGCGTTGTTTCTCCGCCTTACAGGTACTCGATGCCCGGGGTGCCCTGAAGCTACGCGTGGTTAAGGGCATTCCACTTGAAATGCTGTCAGAAGCCACCCGTCTCGGGTTGCGCAGTGGGTTTGGAAGCCCTCACCTGCGCATCGGATCGGTGAAATTGTTTGCCGATGGCGCTCTGGGCCCACACACCGCGGCCATGCTCCAGCCTTATGAGGATAATCCCGGTAACACCGGCATTCTCTTCCTCGACGCCGAGCAAATTTTGGAATATGGCCAGCAGGCAGTTACAGGTGGCCTCAGCCTGGCCATTCATGCCATTGGTGATCGTGCTAACCATGAAGTGCTCGAAGCCTACCGGCAACTGCGCGCTTACGAAAAGCGGAACGGCCTGGCTCCTCTGCGCCACCGAATTGAACATGTACAATGCCTGCATCCAGACGACCTGGGAAAACTGGCTGAACTGGATATTATCGCCTCAGTCCAGCCCATCCATGCCGCTTCAGATATGCTCATTGCCGATCGTTACTGGGGAACACGTTCACAGGGTGCGTATGCCTACCGCACCCTCCTCGAACGCGGAACCCGCCTGGCCTTTGGATCGGATGCGCCCGTAGAATCACCCAACCCATGGTGGGGTATTCACGCCGCGGTCACCCGCCAGCGCCAGGATGGCACCCCCTCCTCCGAAGGCTGGTATCCAGCACAGCGGTTGAGCTTTACCGAAGCTCTGGCCGGTTATACCACCGGACCGGCTTTTGCGGCCGGGTGGGAAAATGCTCTCGGCAGGCTCGCCCCGGGTTTCCTGGCCGATCTTATCCTGCTGGATGCGTCACCCCTCGATATCCCCCCTCAAGAGTTGTTCACCGTTCAGCCTGCGGCCACCATGATCGATGGAGAATGGGTCTGGCAACGGGAGTAACCTCATCATGAGCGAGTCATCCAGAGTGCCTCTCACCCCTGAAATCCTGATCCCCCGCCTGGGAGAATATCTGGTGGAACGAGGCCTGGTCACTCCTCAGCAGTTACAGCAGGCGCTGGAACAACAATCCCGGTTGCGCAACCTGGGAGAGACGCGCCCCCTCGGGTACATTCTGGTCGAAATGGGGGCTCTTTCCAGAGAAGATCTCGACGCTGCCACTACCGAACAACTCATTCAACTGCGGTCGGCGCTTCAGGAAGCCAACGAGCACCTGGAACGCCGCGTGCGTGAACGAACGGCAGAACTGCAAACTGCCCTTCAACAACTGTCATCCATTAATGATCTCAAAGCCAACCTCGTCGCCAACATCTCTCACGAGCTGCGTACTCCGCTTACTCATCTCAAGGGTTATCTCGAACTGCTCCTGGCCGGTGAATTTGGCCCCCTGAATACCGAACAACTCAATGCTCTGGGGATCATCCAGCGTTCAGCCGAGCGCCTTGGAAACCTGATTGAAGATCTCATTCAGTTTTCAGTGACCGAACGCGATCAGGTTTACCTTCATGTAACCCCCAGTAATCTCTATGATCTCACCAGCTCGGTATACAAGCGCAGTCTTTCGAAAGCCCGTGATCATCAGATTGCCCTTGACCTGAAAATCCCCACCGAACCCTACCTGGTGGATGCTGATTTCGAGAAAATCTCCTGGGTGCTCATGCAACTGGTGGACAACGCCATCAAATTCACCCCGCCCGGAGGAAAGGTCATTCTTCAGGCCACCCCGGAGGATAACTTCATCCAGTTCCAGGTCATCGACACGGGAATTGGCGTCCCGCCTGATCGGATAGATCAAATCTTTGAGCCTTTTTTCCAGCTGGATGGAAGTTCAACGCGAAAGGCAGGGGGCACCGGCCTGGGGCTGGCCCTCGCTCGCCGCATCGTCGAAGCTCACGGCTCGGTCATCCATGTCTATTCCAGGCCCGGAGAAGGCAGCCAGTTTGAATTTGCCCTGAAAGTTCATCAGGACTGAGCAGAGATCGACGAACGTATGACAGAACCCGAGCCCACCACCATTTCTCCAGACGCCTGGCATCTCTACGAAATCAGCCGCATCGTTACCCAGAGCAGTGACTGGAACCATGCCCTTGACCAGATCGTCCCCCTCATTCGCACCCTGATTATTTTTGACAATCTGGCCGTCTACCTTGCTGATCCCATTCACCAGAATCTGGACGTGATGTACGCCCGTGCTGTTGGGCGGGGCCGCTCAGCTGAGGCAGACATCACCTGGGGTGAAGAGCTGGCCACGTACATCATGGACCACCCTGAAACCACCGTGCGTGAGCCCGAAAATGACTCCGCACGCAGCCGCCTCGAGCGTCCCTTTCAACTTGGCATTCCGTTATGTATCGGCAAACGTCCCCTGGGAGCCGTTATTTTCATCCGTTTTGGCGGACCGCCCTTCAGCCCACGTTACATCCAGCTGGCCGAATTCATTGCCCAGCAAATCAGTCTACTGGTGGAACGGCAGAATCTGCAACGCGCCTACGACCTGCTTGAGGCGCAGAGCCAGGAAGCCCGGCTCCAGGAAGATTTCATCTCAACCATCACTCACGAATTACGTACCCCCCTCGGTTTTATCAAAGGCTACACCACCACCTTATTACGCTCGGATACCACCTGGGATCAGCCCACCCAGCAGGAATTTCTGAAAATCATCGACCAGGAGACCGACCGTCTGCAAGAATTGATCGAGAATTTGCTCGATTCGGCCCGTCTGCAAAGCGGCACTCTGCGCATGGAGTTTCAGGCTGTACGCCTGGATACTCTCGTCCGCTCGGTCATCGAACGCACTCGCCTGCACCACCCCGAATTTAATGCTCAGCTTGAGTGCACCCCATCGCCTCTCCCTACCCTCCAGGGTGACCCCAAACGGCTGGCTCAGGTATTTGAAAATTTATTCAGTAATGCGATCAAATATGCGCCCGGATCTGAAGTTTGGGTTAAAATTAACTTCAACGACAGGGAGGCGTTCATCACCGTAGAAGATCACGGCCCGGGGATTCCCAACCGTTTCCTTCCTCATTTATTCGAACGCTTCTTCCGTAATCCAGAAGTTGCCCCCTCGGTTCATGGATCGGGTCTGGGGTTATTTATCTGTAAGAAGATCATCCTGGCCCATCAGGGGAACATCCATGCCACTTCAATCGTCGGGCAAGGCACAACTTTCCACATTACCCTCCCGCGCGCCCTGGATCGAGGAAACCTCGAGAGTGTCTTGAGAGAGGAACCGTAAAATGACTGCACATATCCTTGTCGTCGATGATGAAGCGCGTTACCAGCACCTGGTAAAGGTCAACCTGGAGGCCGCGGGATACATCGTCACCACCGCCAGTAACGGCGAAGATGCCCTCGAACTGGTGACCACGCGTTCTCCCGACCTGGTCATGCTTGATGTAATGATGCCCCGTCTGGATGGGTTTGCCACCTGCGAGCGAATCAGGCAGTTCTCCTCTGTGCCCATCATCATGCTTACCGCCAAGGGTGAAGAGCAGGATCGGGTGAAAGGGCTGAATGTGGGCGCAGACGACTATGTGGTCAAGCCATTTTCGGCCACCGAACTGGTGGCGCGGGTACGCGCCGTCCTGAGACGCGCACAAACTGCCGATTCAGCCACTCAGAATCGCTATTTCATCCATGGCAACCTGAAGATCGATTTCGCCCGCGCTGAGGTCTGGCGCGATGACAAACCGGTTTTCCTCTCAGCAACCGAATATCGCCTGCTCATTCAATTCGCCCACCGTATCGGGCACGTCCTTTCGGCAGAGGAATTACTCACTGCCGTGTGGGGGCCTCAATACAAGGATGATAAGGAAATCCTCTGGGTCAGCATTGCCCGTCTGCGCCAGAAACTTGAAGAGAATCCCCACAATCCGCAGCACATTGTCACCCGTTCTGGACTGGGCTACTTCATGCCGCCCATCGAAAAAGAAAGCACGGAGGCTTCAAATTCATGACCACGCATTTTGACGATAAAGGTAAAATTTTCACTCAGGTTGTCAGTAAAAAGCCTGTACCGGTCATCCTTCGCACCTCTCAAAATACTCTTTATGGAATCCTGCATGTTCGCCCCACCGAGCGGATTATTGATGAATTAAATTCATCCCTGCAGTTTGTTGCCATTACCGATGCCCGGATCCTCAACGAAGCCGGTGAAACTCTCTACACCACCGGGTTCATCACCGTAAACAAGGAACACATCATCTGGGTTATCCCGGAAGAAGAAATTCAGGATCAGGCAGGACAAGATCAATGAACAATCCCGCCCTCTCTGCCCGGCAAGCCGACCTCAACAAGCTGAAGGATTACCTCATCAGCACCATTTCTCGCGAGCTGGAAGCCAACCCGCCACCCATTGAAGAGCGCCGCAAGGTCATTTATCAACATCTGCAGGATGCCTATCAGAACACCCGCCTGCAACTTCCAACCACTATCCGGGACCAGATCTTTCGAGATATTCTGGATGACCTGCTGGGCTTTGGCCCGCTTCAGCCATTGCTGGAAGACCCCGACATCAGCGAAATTATGGTCAACGGCCCGAAATTTGTTTACATTGAACGGCGCGGGAAAATTCAAAAAACCAATATCACCTTTGAAGACGATGAGGCCGTTCTGCGTCTGATCGAAAAGATCGTTCTCCCGCTGGGCCGGCGTATTGATGCGGATACCCCCACCGTGGATGCCCGCCTTCCCGATGGCTCGCGGGTGAATGCCATCATTCCACCCTGCGCCATCGATGGCCCCACGATCACCATTCGTAAATTTCAAAAAGATAAGCTCACCATTCAACAGTTGATAAACCTGGGATCGATTACCCAGAACATGGCTGACTTTATCCGTGCCTGTGTTATCTCCCGGCTGAACATCATCATCTCCGGGGGCACCGGTTCAGGGAAAACCACGCTCCTGAACATTCTCTCCAGCTTCATCCCGGCAGACGAGCGTATTATTACCATCGAGGATGCCGCCGAGTTGAAACTCCAGCAGGAACACGTCGTCCGGCTGGAAACCAAACCCCCCAACGCCGAAGGAAGGAATGCCGTCACCGTGCGCGACCTGGTGCGAAACGCTCTGCGTATGCGCCCGGACCGCATAGTGGTGGGTGAGTGCCGCGGTGGAGAAGCTCTGGACATGCTTCAGGCCATGAACACCGGTCACGATGGTTCTCTCACCACCCTGCACGCCAATACCCCCCGCGACGCCCTCTCACGCCTGGAGACCATGGTGTTAATGTCAGGCATGGACTTACCCGTCCGTGTCATCCGGGAACAGATTGCTTCTGCCATAGACCTTATTATTCAACAGGCGCGCATGCGCGATGGCACCCGGAAAGTCATCAGCATCAGTGAAGTTTCAGGCATGGAAGGGGATACCATCGTCATGACCGAAATCTTTAAATTTGAACAAACGGGCATTTCATCCGAAGGCAAAGTGCTGGGTGAATTGAAACCGACCGGAATTCGCCCTCTCTTCACCCCTCGGCTCGAAGCTGCCGGATTCAAACTCGGCCCCGAAGTGTTCGGCGCCAACCTCTCCGGAATGATCAGTGGCTCCCGGGGAAATCGCAGGTAGACCCGTCCTTGCATGGAGGATACGATGAACAACCCGCGCCAGATAATCGAGATCCGCCGCCGCAAGCTGGCTGCCCTCCTGATAGACAGCCGCTTATCCACCAGGCGTACCGTTGAAGAATGTGCCGCTGTATTGAACTTGAGCCCTGAAGCCTACCAGGCCCTCGAATCTGGCAGCGAGTCTCCCAGCCTGCCACAGCTTGAACTGCTCTCCCTCTTCTGGGACGTACCCATTCATCAATTCTGGGGAAAACCTTCTCGCCAGCCGTCCTCTCTTCCCTCTCAGATCAGCGACTACGACCGCGCCCTGGCACTGCGAAACCGGCTCATCGGCGCAACCCTGCGCCTGGCGCGCACCAGCGCCGGCCTGAACCTTGCCCAGCTGGCCGAAAGGGTTGGCATTGACGAAGAAACCCTCAATCTATATGAACTGGGGCAAAAACCGGTTCCATTTCCTGAACTGGAGACCCTCGCTGACGAGCTTGGCCTCTCTATCAACGAACTGGTAGATCGAAAAGGCCCCATCGGAGAGCAGATTCGCACCCGGGCCGCAATGCAACAATTTCTCGACCTTCCCGCCGAACTGCGCGCTTTCATCACCAACCCGGTCAATCGTCCTTACCTGGAACTGGCCATGCGGCTAAGTACTATGGATACCCAAAAACTCCGTTCCATCGCCGAAGGAATTCTGGAGATCACTTTCTGATGTCTACCCGGCCTCTTTCTCCTCAAGACCTTTCTTCCGAAGGGCAGGCGGCTTATCAGGCCAGGAATTTTCTCGAGGCAGCTGCAGCCTTTGAGCAGGCGGCCCGGGCCTATCGAGCCTCAGGAGATGAGGTAGCCGCCGCCGAAGCCGCCAATAACAGCAGTGTGGCCTACCTTCAGGCAGGAGATGCTCAAAAGGCGTTCGAGATGGCAGAAAATACCCACCTGGTCTTCGCAGGCCAGGGTGACCTTACCCGTCAGGGTATGGCACTGGCTAACCAGGCCGCAGCCCTCGAGGGATTGAACCGCCTCAAGGAAGCCCTGGAACTTTACCGCCAATCTTCTGAGGTATTCAAAAGCAGTGGTGATCACGAACTGCGGGCCATGGTGCTGCAAAATATATCGGCGCTTCAGTTACGCACCGGTGAACAGCTCCAGGCTCTTGCTACCATGGATACAGCACTGGAACAAAAAAAACGCCTTTCGCTCAAAGAAAAATTCCTCAAAAGGCTTTTGAAAATCCCTTTTGAGATGCTTAACCGTAAGTAATGTCACCCACCCCTCCCCAGTTTACCCTTCGCCAGGTTCACGAAGCCGATCGAACCCGGCTTTCTCGTTTCCTGGCCACTCTGTCTTACTTCCATCGTCATCTTGACTGGTGCGAGCCGCTCGAATGGCTTGGAAGGCAACCCTTCTGGGTGCTGGAAAAAAGCGGTCAGATCGAAGCCATGCTCGCCTGCCTCCCTGAACCAGAAGGCGTGGCCTGGGTGCGCCTCTTTGCCGTGGCTCAATGGACTTCTCCTGCCTGGGCCTGGAAGTTGCTCTTCGAGCGTGTGCTTCACGAGCTAATGTTGCTTTCCCCTCAACCGGAGATCGTCTCCCTTTCCCTTCAGGACTGGTATACCGATCTGCTTTCCATCAACGGGTTTCAACATTATCAAGACATCGTCACACTTTCTCAGGAAAGTTCCATCCCCCCTCCCCTCCCGGACGTGCCGGGGCTCCTCCTGCGCAGGATGACCTATGATGATTTACCCGCGGTGGCAGAGGTTGACAATCTGGCTTTTGAACCTATCTGGCGGCTCAGTCTCTCTGAACTTAAGGGGGCTTTTGAGCGCACGCACTACAACACTGTCATTGAAGTCGATTCTCAAATCGTGGCCTACCAGATGAGCTCGTTGAATGGATACAAAGCCCACCTGGCACGGCTGGCGGTTCACCCGGCCTCACAGCGCCGGCATTTCGGTTATCGCCTGGTGCGCGACGTGTTGGAGTACTTCCTCATCGGGCACAATACCTGGGGTGTCACGCTCAACACGCAAAGTGATAACCACGCCTCGCTGGCGCTTTATCAGAACATGGGCTTCCACATCACCGGAGAGAGCTTTCCGGTATACCGTTTCCCCTGAAAACACCCCCTTTCTTCCAATGACCCGAAGTGCCTGAAGGGTAATCACCCCTCTGGCCAGCCGGGATCAATTGGAATTCTTCGCTCTTTTTTGTTAGAATCACACCTCACAGGAGGCTATCAAGATATGGGAAAACAAGTCCGCAGCAGAGATAAAAAACGGAAAGAACCGGCGAATCGCCCAGTATACACCCTCGGAGCCATCGTACTCGGAGCGATGGTGATCGCCGTCATTTTAATTATCCTTAACTTAACCCAGGGCGCAACGAAAACGGCAGATCTCCCCAACCCCGTCGGCATGTCGTTAGGCGACCCCAATGCACCGGTGAAAGTCGAAGAATACTCTGATTTCCAGTGTCCTTACTGCGCCCAGTTTGCTCTCAATGCACAGGCCAGTTTTATTGAGAAATATGTAAAAACCGGGAAAGTATACTTCACGTACATCCCCTTCAGTTTTATCGGCCCGGAATCAGTTCGCGCCGCTGAAGCCGCCTATTGTGCGGCTGATCAAAACAAGTTCTGGGAGTTCCACGATATGCTCTTTAAAAATCAGGGCGGTGAGAATACAGGTGCCTTCTCAGATAACAAACTGATCAGCCTTGCCCAGAAATCTGGCCTGAACATGGCCGAGTTCCGCTCCTGCTTTGATAGCGGCAAGTACAAAGAAAAGGTTCAAACCGACCTCAATGATGGGAAAACCCGGGGTGTGACCGGCACTCCTTCCTTCATCGTCAACGGTCAAAAACCCATTTTTGCCAATGCTCTTGATACAGCTATCGAACAGGCTCTGAACGGCGGGAACTAAACCACAACCTACGGAAGGTTCAACTGCACCCCCAGCGCGCTTAACAACGCCACGGCCAGCGGGGCCACCAGCAACGCCGGTAAAAAATTACCCGTGCGAATCTTCTTCAATTCCAGCAAACCGCTGATGGCAATCCCCAGCAGGAGCACCCCCCCGGTAGCGGTCATCTCGGTCATCATAGCATCTGTGGTAACGGCCTGCACCTGAGCCGCCAGCAGGCTGATCCCCCCCTGGTAGATCAGGGTCGGGATGGCCGAAAACCCCACGCCGATTCCCAGGCTTGAGGCAAAAGCCAGCGAGGCAAAACCATCCAGCATCGACTTTACCGCCAGTAACCGGAAATCGCCCGTAAGGCCGTCCTGGATTGCCCCCAGGATGGCCAGCGGCCCTACCAGGTACACCAGCGAGGCCGTCAGAAACCCGCGGATAAAGCGTTCACGGGCGGCCTGCTGTTGCAGGGAATCACCCTGCCCGGTGGCAGGGCGCTCCAGATTAAACTTTCTCTCCAGCCAGTCACCCAGGGCACTCAGATGGTCTTCTACCCGCCACCATTCCCCCAGCAATGCTCCGGCTACCAGGCTGCCAAGCACGAGAAGCGCATTCTGCGTTTTTAAAAACATCTGAATTCCCAGCGCCAGCGTGAATAACCCCAAACCGGTAACAACCGTCTGCTTAATTCGTTCCGGCAGCCGACCGCCCAGAAGCACTCCCAGAGCGGTCCCGAGCAGAATCGCGACCACATTGATGATGGTGCCGGTCATCTTTTCACCCTCCCTATACAGATTTAGCTAACGTGGGACGATCTCTCCCTGCAAGCTGGTTTTCGTACAGCTCCAGCACAAAACAAAAAGAAGAGAGGCGGTTCATGTACCGTAGAACCACCGGATTATCGATCTCTCCCTGCTCATACAGAGTCACCAGACGCCGCTCTGCACGCCGCACTACGGTGCGAGCCACATCCAGGGTGGCGGCAGATTGGGTGTCTCCGGGGACAATGAATTCACGGGGCATATTCACTTTTCCGCCGATATGTTCAATGGCTGACTCGAGCCAGGAAAGTCGTTCCTCTTCCATGCGTGAGAATTTACCTGCGGTGGCCGGGGTCGCCGCCACCTCGACCATCAGGTTGTATAAATCGCGCTGAGCATGCAGAAGGTAACGCGCAACCTCTTCTGACCGGCAGATAGACCGTGCCAGACCAAGCACCGCACTGGCCTCATCCAACGACCCCAGTGCCTCAATGCGTGCATCACTTTTTGAGACTCGCCCTTCTCCAAGCAAACCAGTCGAACCGTCGTCACCTCTCCCGCTGTATAATTCCGAACCCATCTCTTCCTCCTGGCTGGGTTAACTTTTCCGCTGGCGATAAAGAAACCAGAATATCTCCGCTGGGAAGGCATCCTGCAAAGAAGGATCCCACACAAATGGCCCATCCTGCGTTCCTGCCCGTAAACGCCGATCAAGTTGACTGAGGATTTCGGCTTCAGGCAATGCAGAAGCATCGAATTCACGACCGAGCAATTCAAGCATGGCTCGTAATTGCACCTGAGAAGAGTACGCCGAAAAAGCCCCCTTCGCCGGGTCAAGAAGTTCTTCCAGAGCTTTTTTCCATAATTCCACACGGCTCTGGAACTCGCGGGTGGCTTTCTTTTCCCAGTTCGACCTCCAGCGTTCGCGCACCTCATCCATCCTGCGGAACAAATCTTCCACCTGGCGCTGGTCCAGCCTGGCAACTCGCGCCCGACAGAGAAGCACCCCCCCCAGAGAAAGCTGATTCATCCCCGGGCTGGTAAGCGAGGCCACTCCACCCGGTAGAGGCCAGAACAGATCTTTGGAAAGAATGAAATCCTCCAAATCTGGCACTGCCAGGCGCAGATAAGCAAGGTCGCGGTCAATCGTTGTCACGGAGTTAGTGTAAAGGTGGGTAAAACGGTTGGATTACGCGGCTGCCGGCCAGCCAGGAACCATTCTCCAATGTTGGCAAAGCGGTCACTCGGATCAAACAATGGGCCAATCCGAATACCCTGGATCTCATTGGAGACAGCGTAATTATACACGCTGTAAAACAAAGGCAGCGCAGGGAGTTCCTCATTGAATACCACCTGGAAATTCCGGTAAAACCGCGCTCTCTCATCCCTGTCCACGGTGGTGCGTGCCTGCTCTAAATACTCACTGGCCATGCGGTTGTTCCATTGAGAATAGTTTTGCCCCTCGGCGTTCGCCTGCGCCTGATCCCAGAAGGGATAGGGGTCAGGGTCAGGGGAACGCATCAAATCCAGATCCACCAGCGCCGCCTGGTATGCCCGCGGAACCAGACGGTCGGTCACCAGCTGATCATACGCAAGCGGTTCAATGGAAACATCCACGCCTAAAGTCGCCCAGCTGGCCTGAAGTGCTTCTGCCAGCCGCCGGTGCAGGTCATCATCCGGGTAAACCAGTGAAAACTTCAGATAAACCCCGTCTTTGCTTAAAGTGACATCCTGCTCACCCGCCAGTGTGTAACCGGCACTTTTCAGCAAGTCCTTTGCGCCCGAAGGATCATAGGGTACTCCGGTGATTTTATCGTAATAAGCCCAGGTACCCGGAAGGATCGGCCCATCGGCGCGAATGGCCTGCCCCTGCATCTGCTGATCAATCAGCCCCTGCCGGTTGATGGCCATTCCCAATGCCCGTCGAACCGCTTTCTCCTGAAAAAATTTTACTTCGGGGTTTTCCAGGTTGAAGAAGACCAGCGTAAGCTTCGGCAACCGCGCCGTGTAAAGCGAAAGGCCTTCTTCACTCAGCACCTCAGGCAGGATACTCACCGGCACATCGCTGAGCCCCTGTACCCGACCATCGAGGTATGCCTTCCATGCTGAAGAGGCATCCGGAAAGTAGAGAAATACCACTTCCTCAAGGAATGGTTTGGCCAGGTAATACTCCGGGTTGACCGAAAGCGCCACACCGGTAATTTGCCCATTTTCTACAATCAGGCGTGAAAACTGATACGGACCGCTCCCCACTGGCTTCAGATTAAAATCGTCATTGGCAATCTGCTCCATCGACTTGCCACCCAGAAGGTGCTGGGGGAGCACTCCAAAAGTTAAATAATCCAGAAACGGTGCAAACGCCTCAGGTAAACGAAACTGGATCACCCGATCACTCAATTGAACAGCTTCAATCCCCTTCCAGAAGGCCTGCAAATCTGCCGGGATCAGATCTCCGCCATTACGGATGAGATCCAGGGTAAAGAGTACATCAGCCGCAGTCAGTGGTTTCCCATCATGCCATCGAATGCCTTCACGAAGGGTCACATTGTACAGCGTACCGTCTGCCGATACCCCCCATTCTTCGGCCAGGTCGGGTTGAGGGTTCCCGCGGCTATCAAACCGCACCAGACCGTTGAAAATCAGCCGGGTCACATCTCGATCCGGGGGGTTGAGATGAGCCAGCAACGGGTTTAACCGCATCAGAGAGCCTGTCAGGGCTTCGGTATAGACCCCGCCGCGCACCGGTTCAGGCGTGGATTGGGGAAGGGTTTGCGTCTGGGGCTGTTCACCCAGCAGTAATATCCCCACCACCAGACCGGTGAGAAAAATGATCAAGAGTTGCCAGCGAAGTTTCCTCATAGGCTTTCATAAACCAAAAAAGGCGATTCCCCTTTTCAGGCGAGCCGCCTTCTCGTGAATTCGGTCAGACTTGGGACAGGAGATTCAAAGAGAATGCAATCTCAACAGCTACTGCGCTACGACGACCAGCGCCAGGACAAGGATGAAAAAGAGGACACTCAAGCCGATGGTAATATAGAATAGCGTTTTTTCGATCCCTCGCCGGGCTGTGAATACAGAACCGGAATCCCCGCCGGTTAACCCGCCGAGGCCGGTGCCTTTGCTTTGCAGGATCACGCTGATGATCAGCGCAATTGAAGTTATAATCAACGCAATATCGAGATAGGTTCTCACAGATTTCCTCCTGGTCTTTCTACCAGCTACCCATTATACGTTCACCCTGGGGAATCGTCAACCGCCATGCCTGAAATTAAACTCAACCTTCACATGCACACCCCTTATTCTGATGGGAGTGGCAGCCATGCTTTCATCGCACACCAGGCCCTTCAGGCCGAATTGGACGCGATTATTGTAACCGATCACAACGTTCTTGTCCGGGGACTGGAAGGATATTACCGCGAAGGTCAACGCAGTCTGCTCCTGCTGATCGGTGAAGAAGTCCACGATCAGGCGCGAGACCCACAAAAAAACCACCTTCTGGTTTTCGGGGTTGAACAGGAAGTTGCTCCTCTCGCCGCCGACCCACAGGGGTTGATTAACCGCATTCGTCAGAGCGGCGGGCTTTCTTTCATCGCCCACCCCATCGACCCGGCACTTCCCGCTTTCCATGAAGACGATATTTCCTGGGTCACCTGGGATGTGCAGGGATTCACTGGTTTAGAACTCTGGAATGGCTTCAGTGAGCTCAAAACTGTCATCCGCTCACGCCTGGACGGCCTGTTTTACGCCTACTTTCCTCAGTTCATTCCGCGCGGCCCCCTCCCGGGCACACTCCGGATCTGGGATGAGCTTCTCACCACACGCCCTCAGCCATGCGTGGCCGTTGGTGGATCAGACGCCCATGCCCTGAATATGCGACTCGGCCCATTGCGTCGGCAGGTATTGCCTTACTCTTTTCATTTCAAAGCCATTAATAACCATCTTTTACTTGATGAACCCTTGAGCGGTGATTTCATTCGCGATAAACAGGCCATCTACAATGCACTGCGTAAAGGACATCTCTTCATCGGGTATGATCTACCCGCCCCCACCGATGGATTCCGCTTTACCGCCAGCGGGCGCCACGGCACCGCATCCATGGGCGACGAAATTCCTCTCGGCGATGGGATCACCTTCCAAATCCGCCTGCCCATGGAAACCGAATGCCGCCTGATTCGGAACGGAGTGGTCTTGAAGACCTGGCACAGGCGGCAAATTTGTACCTTCATAACCAACCAGCCCGGAATTTACCGGGTTGAGTGCACCCTCTCTTATCTGGGAAGACGACGCGGCTGGATCTATTCCAACCCAATTTACGTGCGAGGGTAAGATGCCAATCGTAAACAATGTGACCCGCCTGCTGGATTCTAAAAAGATTCCCTACACCGCCTTCGAACTCCCCCCCGAGAAACTCAGCGCCCGTGAAACCGCTCGCCTTCTTCAGGTGCCTGCACAGCGAGTCTTCAAAACCATCGTCACCCTGCGGCCCTCGCCAGGTTCCAGGCCGGTTTTGGCGCTCATCCCCGGGAATTGCCAGGTAGACCTCAAAGCGCTGGCCAGTGCCCTGGGAGAGAAAAAAATGCGCCTGCCCACCCAGCGCGAAGCCGAACAACTCACCGGGTTGCAGGCCGGAGGGATCTCTCCGCTGGCGCTGATTAACCGGGGTTTTTCTGTCATCATCGACCGCTCAGCCCTCGATGAAGACCTCATTCATGTCTCTGGAGGTCAGCGCGGCCTGAACATCCGCCTTCCAGTCCAGGCATTGATCCAGTTAACCCAGGCAAAGATCGCCGCCATCGCTGCACCATCCGAAAAGGATGACGAGCAGGAATAATGGATCGCCCGTTCACCCCTTAACTACCAGCAGTGGCCGCAACCTGGCCACCTTGCGGGCGATCCCCGCACCACATACCGTCTCCACCACTTCATCCACATCTTTATAAGCGCTGGGAGCCTCCTCGGCCAGTCCGGCCATAGATCCTGCACGCAGGAGAATGCCATCGGCTTCCAGTTCGCGCTGAAGTTGCTCCCCACGTACACTGCGTTTAGCCGCATTGCGGCTGAGCACGCGCCCGGCGCCATGACAGCTCGACCCGAAGGAGCGCATCATGCTCTCTTCTGTACCTACCAGCACCCAGGAGGCAGTTCCCATACTTCCGGGAACCAGCACCGGTTGCCCCACCCGCGCGTATTCTTCGGGCAAGCCGGGAGCCCCAGGCCCAAAGGCCCGTGTGGCACCCTTGCGGTGCACACACACTTTCACTCGCTGACCATCAATCTCATGGGTTTCAATTTTTCCAATATTATGGGCAATGTCGTACACCTGGTGCAAATGCCAGTTGGCCACTTTACCCGCCAGCACCGCCTCAAAAGCCAGCCGTGCCTGGTGTGCCAGTAATTGTCGGTTGAGAAAAGCATAATTGGCCGCCGCCCGCATGGCTGCAAGATAGGCCTGTCCTTCGGGCGAGTCCAGCGGAGCGCAGACCAGCTCTCGATCCGGCAGACGAATCCCATACCGGTTCACTGCGCCTTGCAATTCTTGAACGTAGTCGGTGCAGATCTGATGACCAAACCCTCGCGAACCGCAGTGAATGGAGAGCGTCAGGCATCCTTCGAGCAATCCCATCGCCCCCGCCGCATGCGCATCAAACACCTGCTCGACGATCCCCACCTCCAGGAAGTGATTACCCGCCCCAAGTGTTCCAAGCTGACTGCGCCCACGCTCCTTGGCTCGTTTGCTCACCTTTGTGGGATCAGCCCCATCCAGGCACCCACCTTCTTCGGTGCGGCGAAGATCCTGTTCCGATGCCATACCGCGCTTCTGTGCCCAGCGCGCCCCCTCGCGGCAGGCCTGATCCAGTTCCGCTTCACTGAGGCGCATTCCCCCTTCAGCGCCAACCCCGCTTGGACAGTATTCATCCAGTGCCCGGATGAGATCCTTGAAGTAAGGCTCGGCCTCGCCAACCTCGAGGGTTGTCGCCAGCAACCGGACGCCGCAATTAATGTCATAACCAATCCCACCCGGAGAGATCACCCCCTCAGGGTAACGCGTGGCGGCTACCCCACCGATCGGGAAGCCATACCCCTGATGAACATCTGGCATAACCACCACCCGTCCCACCAGTCCTGGCAGGGTGGCGGCGTTTACCGCCTGTTCGATGGACTTATCACCCAGAGCATTTTCTAGCAGGCGACGTGAGGCAAATACCCGCACCGGCACACGCATGTCTTGCCGGAACGTCCTGGGAATTTCCCACTCGTAGTCGGAAATCCGCGTGAAAGATTGCAGTTGAATCATTCTGCACCTCCTTACCAGCCTTCCAGACCATTAAACATCGAAGACCACGGTAACTTCCAGCCCTCGTTCACCCTTCTGTATTGCCAGATCGTGGTAAGTAACCGCCTTAATCTCTTTGCTCTGACCAATCACCCGTGCCCCCGTCAGTTCACCCTCCAGTTGAGTTCCTTTCACTTCCAGATCAAACTGCCAGAAAGCCCACCTCTCTTCGAGTTGAAAAACCAGTTCATTGAGAAAAGCCACCAGCAGACTTTCGGCATCAATCGCCTCCAGGGCCAGGTGCTGTTGCACCGGTTGACTCGGATCGGTCACTACCCCCAGCAAAGTGTACATCCCTTCTGCAGCGGTGATCAGCAACGCTTTTAGATCTGGCGCCCAGACGTGCAGTGCCCAGTCAGCCGTATGAGCTATTTCGAGATACCCACGATCACCAGTTCGAGAAGACCTCATATTATAATTATAAAGTATGAAGAACAGGCTCGATCGAATCGAGGCCAGGCTTCAGGCGATGATCGAACAATGGATGCTCCCTGCCACTTCCACAGACTTCGAAAGCCGCCTCGCCTACCAGCTTGTCCGGGCGTTTCAGGAACAACTCCGCCAGGTGCCGACAGAGCCAGAGTTCACTCCACACCTGCTTCTCCATCTACGGATGGATGTGGCATCTGCGCTGAACCAGCCCCTCCACCTGATCTCTGAGGTAGCCCTGGAACTCTACCAGTCTGCCCGCGAATCCGGGATCCCTTTACGCATTCCCCCAAAAATTGATCTGGTGGTGGATGAGTCCCCCGGCGAGGATCTCTTCCGTGTTGAAAGCGCCCCCCTGCCTGACGAGACCGGCCACACCGCCGTCTTACAGACTGCACGTGACCTCCCTCCTGAAGACATTCCCCCGAAACGTGCCTTTTTACTGGTCAACGGCAAAGACCTTTTTTATCTGGATGCAACGGTTATCAATATCGGTCGGCGCCCAGAGAATCACCTCGTCATCCCCGACCTCCGCGTTTCACGCGAACACGCTCAAATCCGCTTTAGCCGCGGTCAGTATATCCTCTTCGACTTGAACTCCACCGGTGGCACTACGGTCAATGGGCAACCTGTCCGCCAGTGGCCCTTGAAACCCGGCGATGTCATCAGCCTGGCGGGAGTGCCCATGATCTTTGGAATAGAAGCCTACCACGCGGAGGATAATTCCGATACCGGAAAAACCATTTCGATGCGCGATTCTCCAGGGGAGGAACCCTCATGAGCAGCATTCTTTTCCTGATCCTCCGCATCCTGCTGGTGGCTTCTCTTTACGGATTCCTCATTTGGGCACTGCAAGTGTTGTGGAAGGACCTTCGTGCCCAGACAGAAGTGGTTCACTCCCGTCGCGCTCCTGCCATCACCCTTTCCATCAGCAACACCCTCGATGATCAGACCCGAACCTACACCACAACCGAAATTTTAATCGGACGGAACCCCGGGTCCACATTCCCGATCCGCAACGAGACGGTCTCATCCAGCCATGCCCGGCTTATCTACCGACAGAACCAGTGGTGGGTAGAAGACCTCCATTCTACCAACGGCACTTTTCTAAACGAGGAGCGGGTTTTTACCCCCACTGTGGTCATGGATGGCGATGATCTTCGCTGTGGTCAGGTGAATCTGCAGGTAAAAATTGAACATTGAACACGAGGTGCAACTTATGAACAGCAAACCCGAACTGGCGATCATTGGCGGCTCAGGCCTTTATCAGATGAACGGCCTCACCCATATTGAAACCGTTGAGCTTGAAACACCCTTCGGAAAACCCAGCGCGCCGGTTGTGCTTGGAGACCTTTCTGGCAAGCGTGTGGCTTTCCTGGCAAGGCACGGGTTAGGACATACCATCTCCCCGAGTGAGGTCAACTACCGCGCCAACATTTATGCCCTGAAAATGCTCGGTGCAGACCGGGTGATCAGTGTCAGCGCCTGTGGGTCTCTCCGCGAGGACTACGCACCGGGGCACATCGTCATCCCTGATCAGATTTTCGATTTCACCCGCGGCCGGGCACGCTCTTTCTTCGAAGGAGGCCTGGTGGCACATGTAGGCTCAGCAGATCCGGTTTGCGCCGAACTTTCCGAGCAACTGTATCAGGCCGTTGTAGAGGCCGGTGGAACCGTGCATCGGGGTGGAACTTTCATTACCATTGAAGGCCCGAGGTTTTCCACGCGGGCCGAATCCTCTGTTTTTCGTTCATGGGGTATGTCGATCATCGGAATGACAGCCAGCCCTGAAGTCTTCCTTGCCCGTGAAGCCGAAATGTGTTATGCGATTATGGCGCACGTCACCGATTACGATGTCTGGCATACCAGCGAGTCCCCGGTTACGGTTGAAATGGTGGTTCGCACCCTTCTGGCCAATACCGCCCTGGCTCAACGCTCCCTGGAAATTCTTGCCCGTCAGTTACCCGCCGAAAAACACTGCGCCTGCGACCACGCCCTGGCCGATGCCATCATCACCGCTCCCGACCGCATCCATCCCTCGGCTCGTGAGAAACTCTCCCTTCTGATCAGCAAATACCTGCCCAAGTGACCTCTGCTCAGCCCATCTCCCCCGCCCGACCCACACCCCATGAACTTCAATTCCGGTTGATGTTCTTCACCACCGGCTTCATCCTCCTGTTTGCCATCAGCCTGAGCCTTTCTCCCATCGTCCGCCTCAGAAACTGGCAGGCAGGCCTGCTCTGGGTGCATTGGGTTGGAGTGCTGATCTGGGCAGCAGGTTTCTGGCTGATCTTCCGCGAGATCTCCCGGCTTCCTCATCCTCCAGACCCATTTTTACTCCCCATCATGGGTCTGCTCAGTGGCTGGGGGGTGCTCACCATTTTTCGGCTCTCCACCTACCTGGGGCTTCGACAGGCAATCTGGCTGGGGGTGGGGCTGGGACTTTTCTGGGCAAGCCTGCGCTTTACCCGGGGATTGTCCTTTCTTCGAAGATACAAATATATCTGGCTTTTCTCAGGCCTTCTCCTCACGGCGCTGACCCTTCTCTTCGGTGCGTACCCGGGCGGCGAAGGCCCGCGGCTCTGGCTCGGATGCTGCGGGGTGTATTTTCAACCTTCCGAACCGCTCAAACTCCTGCTGGTGATCTTCCTGGCGGCCTACCTTGCGGACCGACTGCCGTACTATTTCAGCCTGTTCAATCTCCTGGCCCCCTCCCTGGTGCTCATTGGGCTGGCACTTGCTCTGCTCATCGTCCAGCGAGACCTGGGCACTGCCACCCTCCTGATCCTGGTCTCCATTCTGACGCTCTACCTGGCCTCCGGTAAAAAAAGGGTGCTTTTCTTCGGCGTGTTCGCTCTGCTGGTGGCCGGTTGGGTAGGCTACCGCTTCTCAGATGTGGTGCATACACGGATTCAAGCCTTCCTCAACCCCTGGGCCGATCCCGGTGGAAGCTCCTACCAGGTGATTCAATCCCTGCTGGCAGTTGCCTCCGGAGGTCTTTTTGGACGCGGCCCTGGCCTGGGCAGTCCGGGGCTGGTACCGGTTGCGGCCTCCGATTTCATCTACCCGGCCATCGTTGAAGAAACGGGTTTACTGGGTGGCGTAGCCGTGCTCCTGCTCTTTTTCCTCCTCGTCATCCGGGCATTGATCATCGCGGTCCGCGCTCCCTATCGGTTCCACCGCTTTCTGGCGGGCGGTGTCGCGGTTTATTTTGCCACCCAGATGATCATGATCATCGGGGGTAATATCCGCCTGCTACCCCTCACCGGGGTAACCCTCCCCTTTCTTTCCTACGGGGGGTCCTCATTACTCACATCGATAGCCGCTGTGCTTTTACTGGTTCACATCCATCGCGAATCGGTGGAAACCGATCCTGCCCCTCTTCCCAGCCCCTTTCCCTATTCAGCTTTTGCCCTCCTGCTGGCCATGGCAGTGTTCTTCCTTGCATTCGTGACCGGGTGGTACGCCGTCATTCGACAGGATGCCCTCCTCACCCGCACCGATAATCCCCGGCGCTCCATCACCGATCGCTACGTTTTGCGGGGGTCTCTGCTCGACCGCAGCAATCAACCCATTACCACCACCACCGGAGTACCCGGATCGTACCAGCGGGTGAACCATTACCCGCCCCTCAGTCCTGTGATTGGCTATTCGCATCCGGTGTATGGGCAGGCCGGTATAGAAGCGTTCCTGGATGATACCCTGCGCGGTCTTAAAGGGAATCCTGCTCTGGATATCTGGTGGAATCGCCTCCTGTATGGAGAGCCCCCACCCGGGCTGGATGTACGCCTGTCCCTCGACCTGAATTTACAGAAAGCCGCCGATGATGCTCTGGGAGAACATGCCGGGGCCATCGTTCTGCTGAATGCCCGCACCGGCGAAATTCTCGTCATGGCCTCCCATCCCTATTTTGACCCGAATACATTATCGGATACCTGGCCATCCCTCATTACCGATCCAGAAAGCCCCCTTCTCAACCGGGCTGTTCAGGGGTTATATCCGCCAGGGGCAGCCATTGCCCCGGTCATCCTGGGAGAGGCCCTCGGTCAGAGTGACCTCCCCGATTTACCCCGTCAACTCACCTACACCCTGCCCGATGGAAAACAGCTGACCTGCGCTGTTTCACCGGCCGATCCGCCTTCCTGGGGAAACGCGCTGGCCAGCGGTTGCCCGGCACCGCTGGCCCTGCTGGGCAACCGCTTCTTGCCGGTCAATCTGGATCGGCTTTTCCAGCGGTACGGGTTTTCTACGCTGCCCTCCATCCCTCTGGCCGTGGCCCCTGCCGTAGTTCCACCGGTAAGCAGTGTCACCCTTGCCAGCCTGGGGCAAAACGGGATGTTGCTTTCGCCCCTGCAAATGGCTGAAATTGCAGCCGCAGTGAGTAACGATGGCGCTCTGCCCGCTCCCCAGCTTACCCTGGCAGTATTAACCCCCCGCCAGGGCTGGGTCATCGTCTCTGAAAGCCAGACCCAGCAGGTCATGAGTGCCAACCGCGCCCAGCGTATCGCTCAGCTTCTCGCCTCTCCCGGCAAGCTCTACTGGCAGGTCACCGCCAGTACCACAGCCAGCTCGCACGATGTGACCTGGTTCCTCGCAGGCACGCTCACCCAGTGGAAAGGCTCTCCACTGGCGCTGGCGGTTCTGCTGGAAGAAAACAACCCTCCTCTGGCTCAATCAATCGGCGAAACCATCCTCGACACCGCGCTTAACTCAAACTAAAAGGTCACGGAGTGCGCTTTCAAGCCGGGCGAAACGGAATGGAAACCCCGCCTCCTCTAAACGGGTTGGGATCACTCGCTGACCATCCAGAATCAGGGTGCTCATCTCACCCAGGATGATCTTAAGCGCCAGCGCAGGCACCGGCAGCCAGCAAGGACGCCGTAATACACGCCCGAGAGTTTTCACAAATTCAGCATTGGTCACTGGCTGGGGAGAGGTCAGGTTGTAGACCCCGGTACAGGCAGGGTTTTCAAGCATAAACTGAATGCCCCGCACAGTATCCTCAAGATGAATCCACGAAATCCATTGCTTCCCTGTGCCCAGAGGCCCACCGACAAAAAAGCGAAATGGGAGCATCATGCGTGGAAGAACCCCACCCCGGGGTGTAAGTACAACCCCCGTTCGCCCGATGACCCGCCGTACCCCCTCTTCCTCCACGGGCCGGGTTGCGGCTTCCCAGCGAACAGCCACACTGGCCAGAAAATCGCTCCCCGGCGGATCATTCTCTGTGAAAGGGCGATCGCCCCCGATTCCATAATAACCCACCCCTGAAATCTGAAAAACCACACCCGGCTTTCTGGTAGCCGCGTGCACGGCTTCTACAATCGCCGCACCGGCCTGCTCCCGGCTGGTAAGGATACGCTGTTTTCGCGCCTCACTCCAGCGCCCTGCGCCGATGCTTTCACCGGCCAGGTTGACAATTCCATCCGCACCATCGACAAGCCTCCCCCACCCTTCTGCCGAATGTCCATCCCAGCCTGCCACACTCACCCTTTCCACAGGCGGTACCCTCTCCGGCGAGCGACTTACGACCACCACTTCATGCCCCGCCTGGCCGAGCGCGCGTGACAGGGCCCTGCCGATCAATCCAGAACCTCCCAGAATGATGAACTTCATCGATATCCTCCATTCTTTTTATGAACAAAAACTGATCATGGCTGAGCGTCAATCGTGCTATAATCTCAGCATTGGAGAAGCAATGCAGGCCCCGGTGCTTGTTTTAAACGCCAATTACGAGCCGATTCACGTCTGCGACCTCCGAAGAGCTTTGGGGCTTCTAATGACCGAAAAAGCGACTTTGGTCGTCAATGGACGCGGGTACATTCAATCGGTTCATCTCTCCCTGCCCATCCCTTCTGTGATCCGCCTGCAAAAAATGATCCACCGTCCCCGCCCACGGCTCAAACTTACCCGCCGTGAGGTCTTTCGGCGCGACAACTTCACCTGCCAGTACTGCGGTAAACATACTCCTGAACTGACGATCGACCATGTCATTCCTCGCCACCTGGGCGGGCAGCATAACTGGCTGAACGTGGTGACTGCCTGCCCTGCCTGCAACCATCGTAAAGGTGGGCGCACTCCCGAAGAAGCCGGGATGAAACTGCTCCATCCGCCAACCGAACCTCCCGCCTCCGCTCAGTATATCTTTGGCCGGCATCTGGACGAGTGCCGTGAATGGGCTGAATTTCTGGCTGGCTGGTAACCTTCTCTATTAAAACACAAAGCGGGCACCTGATGAGGGTGCCCGTTCCGTTTATAGAGGGATGATCTTCACTGGAGAAAAAACAACGCAATATGGGGAGTTAACAGCGCCTCAACCAGCGCCGCAAGAATCAGCAATGGGATAACAATGCCAACCATCACCCGGCTCCACTCTGCCAGGGCGGCCACCCAGGCCTCACCAATCGTCTGCCCGGGAGTGGGCGTAAGCAGCACCGCTCCCAGCTGGAGTACCGCCGCCGTTGCCAGGATCACCGCCGGGATCTCCAGAACACCATGCGGTAAGAGAGAACTGAGGATGGTTCCCAGGCTTAACCCCTTGATCACCATTGCACGCCCGAGAGCGCCCGCTAACCCCATGGTAGTAAACAGAGGCAACACCCCCAGCACACCAAAAGAGCACACTCCCAGAAGCATTCCTATCAAGAGCGCCCGGATATTCTGAAAGAAAATCATCCTCGCCAGAGACCATTGATTGATTGAATCTGCTCCGAAAAGCTGCATTAAGGATTCGCGGAATTTTTCCGGGGTAGATGATGACGTTGGCACGATAAACCTGTCCACTAGGTTTATCCCCGCCCAGATTCCCGCCAGCGCAAGCCCGGCACTCAGCAGAACCGGCAGGGTTAACCTTGGTAAAGACCGAAGCAAAACCTGCCGATACCAATCCCCCACTGATCGGGCATGGCCGGTAAAGTTCCGGCGAAATACGCCCCAGATCCACGGCAGTTTGAGCACATCAATATCACGCCCGAGCAATTCTTCCCGTTGAAAATGCGCTACCCCCACCCGCACCAGTAAAAAGGTAAGGATGACCACGGCCACAATCACCCACCAGAGTAAATTCTGGTTTCCCCAGAACATGACCAGGGCTTCCCACTGAATCAGAAAGGCGGTAGGGATGATGATAAAACTGGAGAGTAAATTGGCCGAACGCACCGAGGTAGCCTGTAGAGAGACCGCCACCGCACCCGCTACCATCATGACCGCCTGCACCGTGGTAAGCACGACGATTTGCACCAGCATCCCCCCTTCCGGGATGGTGATGCGCCGAATCATCAATCCGGCCAGATACACAATCATTCCAAGGTAACTGGAAACGAGCGGGGGAACCGTGGAAGAGAGCAATTTTCCAAGGTAAAGTTGCCAGTCTTTAAGCGGTGTATTCAAAAGAGGTTCGATACTGCCCCGTTCCTTTTCTCCCACGAAAGACTCCAGAGCAATCACCAGAGATACTGAAATGGGGAAAAACCCCACCACCATCAGGAGAAAAGGCACCAGCCGATCGGCAACAATGGTTGCCCCATACTCTCTGGTAAACCCGAGCATCTGCTGGGCCGTCCAGTTCATAATAAACGGGAAAACCAGAGTCAGACCAATAATTGGAAAGATAATCCTCCAGTCGCGAAATTGATCGCGTACCTCACGGCGGGCGATGATCAGCGCAGGGCGCACAGCGTCAAGCATACACCTCTCCCGATTCTCGTTCTTTGACCAGTTCTAAAAAAGCCTGCTCCAGGCTACGCGGCACTTCCTGGAAAGAAATCACCTCCAGGTGCTGTTCCAGCATCCAACGCAGGAAATGGGGGTTGGTTTGCGCCGGCGACTCGATGTAAAACCGTGCCCGGTCACCATCGCTCTCCCTCAGCGTCACCCCGGCAGGCAAACCTGAAGGCCAGGCATCCAGTGGCCGGGCCAGTTTCACCTCAAATTCCGGCGCACCAAGCAAAATTTCTTTGACCTTCTCCGGTGTTTCCTGGATTAAGATGCGTCCGCCGTGAATGATCGCCACCAGATCGGCCAGTTCCTCTGCTTCAGCCAGGTTGTGAGTGCAGAGGAGCACCGTTCGGCCTTGTTTGCGCAATTGTACAATCGCATCCCGTACCGACCGGGCGCTCTCAGGGTCCATCGCTGAGGTCGGTTCATCCAGCAGGAGCACCGGTGGATCGTGCAATAATGCCCGCACCAGCGCCAGTTTCTGCCGCATCCCTTTCGAAAATTCGCTCAGCCGCTTCTTGCGCGCAACTTGCAAATCAAAACGCTCCAGCAATGGCACCGCCCGTTGCATACTCTCCCTGGCTGAGAGGCCATACAGGCTCCCGAAAAACTGCAGATATTCCTCCGTGTTCATGCGCCCGTAGAGCCCGTGGTGTTCCGTAAGCACCCCTACCGAAGCGCGCACTTTCTCCGCTTGCTTCACCACATCAAAACCGGCAACACGTGCCGAACCACTGCTTGGCCGAAGAATGGAGGTCAACATCCGCACCGTGGTGGTTTTCCCGGCGCCGTTCTTCCCCAGCAAAACCATCACCTTGCCCGATGGAACAAACAGCGAAATCCGGTCAACCGCCAGAAAATCATCAAAAATCTTGGTCAATTCTTCAGCAACAATCATCGATTCACCATCCGGAAAGCCGCGCATGGGCCTTGCCAGGCGTCAGCGCTTTTCCCCCCTCCATAAGCATACCCCTGATTCCAGGTTGAATACTTACAATTTGCTTACAGACAGCCGATGTCGCAGGAACAATACTATCCCGCTGAATACTGCCACACCAAGCATGATCATCTGATTCACATTCACCGTTCCCAGCGGTGCAGGATCGAGCCGGAGGAACTCCAGTCCAAACCGCCCCACCCCGTAAACCCCGGCGTAGATCAGGAAAAGATCCCAGGGTTTCAGCCATCCGCTGAGTTTACGGCTCAGCCAGAGCAACAGGCCCATATTCATGAGGTTCCACAGGAACTCGTAGAAGAATAATGGATGGTAATACGCAACCGACTCAAACCCGGGCAAACGGTGAGCCGGGTCGATAAAAAGCCGCCAGGGCAGATTCGTCGGAGCGCCGTAAACTTCCTGATTGAAGAAATTCCCCCACCGCCCGATTGCCTGTGCCAGCGCCAGCCCGGGAGCGATGGCATCGGCCCATGGAGCCAGCGGCACCTTGCGACTGCGGCAATAAATGGCCGCCGCAATCAACCCGCCGATCACCGCGCCTGGAATACCCAGGCCGCCCTTACGTAAATTCAACGCATCCAGTGGATGGGTCAGATAAAACAGAGTCGTGATTCCCTGTTCCACCATCGAAGCCGGGGGGAAAAGAATATGCCAGAGGCGCGCCCCCACAATGCCACCGATCAACGCCCACGGAAGCAAATCCCAGGCGAATTCTGATTCCTGGCCATATCTGCGGGCTTCACGGCTGGCCAACCACGTCGCCGCAAGCGCCCCCAGCATGATAAGAATCCCGTAATAATAGATCTTGAACGTCCCAATCAGAATACCATCCATCTGAAAACTCATAAAACGCCTCTCGGAAATGAATTTCAGCTATTGTCGTTTCTGGTGCGCCTGCACCCGCACATGGTAGATTCGCTGCACCGCGGTGACATTGGCCAGGATGGCAATCGCCCACAGCGCAATCATGGGCTGGTTGAAGATCAGGCAGGGAGCCAGGACCAGGAACCGCTCCACCCGGGTGAAGATGCCCACTTTGGCTTCCATCCCAAGCGATTGTGCCCGCGCCCGCACATAAGATACCAGTACCGATCCTGCCGCCGCCAGATAAACCAGCACACAGGCCAGCCAGTTTCCAGCAAGCGCATAATACACCATCAACCCCAGGAAAATGACCAGCTCAGAATACCGATCGGTCACCGAGTCCACAAAGGCGCCAAACTCCGTAGGCTCACCCCGCAGGCGCGCCATCGTCCCATCCAGAGCATCAATCGGGCCCATCAAGAGGATCACAATCCCCCCCCAGGTAATCTGCCCGGTAGCCAGCAGATAGGCCCCAATAGTGTTCCCCACAAGCCCCAGGATAGTCACCGTATTGGGCATGAGCCCGAGACGGTTTAAAAAGGCAGCCATCGGGTCGAGTAAATACTTAAATCGTTTTCGAAGCACATCAGTAAAGGTCACGGGGTCTTCCCTGGCTATTTGCTGCATTCCATCACCTCAACGTTAAGATACCAGTGGGATCAAGGGTATGCTAACGTACCGCGTTGAAACTGTCAAGCGGCTCATTCCGATTCGTCTTCCTCATCTTCTCCCTCTGGAGGGAGCAATACTTCACGATCCTTGCCACTTCCCTGAGAGGGACCCACAACGCCCATTTCTTCCAGTTGATCAATCAGGCGGGCGGCACGCGGGTAGCCGATTCGCAACCGGCGCTGTAAAAGCGAGGCTGAAGCCCGCTGAGCCCGCCTCACTACCGCGATCGCATCCTGAATCAGGGCGTCATCGCCGCTTTCCACCACCTGGGCCATCAATTCTTCCCATGGAGCCTCTTCTGACGCTCCGGGCACTTCCTGGTGCTTCCAGAACTCCTGAATGGCTGCCACCTCCTGATCCGAAATCATCACCCCCTGCGCCCGTATGGGCACCCCCGCTTCCGGGTTTAGAAAGAGCATATCCCCTTTGCCCAGCAAAGTTTCTGCTCCGGTGGTATCCAGAATAACCCGTGAATCCACCGAAGAAGCAACGGTAAATGCAAGGCGGGCGGGAAAATTGGCCTTGATCAACCCGGTAACCACATCGGTGCTGGGGCGCTGTGTGGCCACCACCAGATGAATCCCCACGGCGCGTGCCATTTGTGCCAGCCGAACCAGGCTGTGTTCGGTCTGTTCGGGCGCACTCATCATCAGATCGGCCAGTTCGTCGATCAACACAACAATCCGCGGCAGTGTGGCCTCACCCCGGCGGGAAGCCCGGCGGTTGTACACATCGATATCCCGCGCCCGCGCCATTTCCAGCAGGCGGTAACGATTATCCATCTCCATCAATGCCCATTTGAGCACCCCCAGCATACGTTCGACATCCGTCTCCACCTTGCCGAACAGATGCGGCAACCCGTTGAAACGTGAAAGCTCGACCATTTTGGGGTCCATCAGGGCCAGTTTGAGTCTTTCCGGGTGATTGTTCATCACCAGGCAGGTGACAATCGCCGCAATACACACCGACTTACCCGATCCGGTAGTACCTGCAATGAGCAAGTGCGGCATGCGTGCCAAGTCAGCCACTAACGGCTGACCCGAAACATCCTTTCCAAGGGCAATGGCCAACGTGGACTGCAGTTTTTGGAATTCGGGGCTTTCCATGAGCGAACGCAGGCGTACAGTGGTGTTCTTTGGGTTAGGCACCTCAATGCCCACATAAGATCGCCCCGGCACCGGTGCTTCTATCCGCAGCCGTTCTGCTGAGAGCGCCAGCGCCAGATCGCGCTGCAGAGCGGAGATTTGCGCCACCCGCACCTTTTGTTGCACCACCTCACCATCGGGACCGGCACGCTCAATGTACCCCGGTTCAACGGCAAATTGGGTAATCGTGGGTCCCATCCGATAACCTATGACTCGCACCGGTAAGCCAAACTCGGCCAGAGTTTGCTCAATCTTTTGTCCCGTCTCCAAAATAGCCGACTCGTCCGGAATGGCGGGTAATTCTTCCAGAAGCAGTGTAAGCGGCGGCAGGCGCGGATCGCGCTCCGCAGGCCCTGTCCCCTCTCTTTCTTCAATTTCTTCAGCCTGGGGTTTAAACGGAAGGGGCGAGTCTGATCCGGGTTGAGCTGGCCTCTCTCTTGATAACTCATTTAACCAGCGCTCCAGGGCGCGTAATCCCCATTGAAGGGTTCCAAACCCCACACCAGCCAGGAAGAGCCCCAGCACAAGCACCAGAATGGTTCCCAGAGGCCCGGGTAGAAGCTGATCAATGAGCATCGCCAGCCCCCACCCAATGACTCCCCCATCCTGCCCGCCTTCAGCTCGGGCAAGGTCCATGCCACCAAGGATGGATAAAAACGTAAGCACACAAAAGGCCAATCCTTCCAGGGCAAGAACCCGGCCAAGTGAAACCTTTGGCCATGTATGAAAGTAATGGCGAAAGCAGGAAAGAGCCAGCACCACGAAAGCCACAACGACCAGTGGGCTGCCCCACCCAAAACTAAGGCGGATCAGCTTCACCCAGGGAGTGATAAACACACCATGCGTTAGATTAAGCAACCCCAGAGTTGACAGAAGCGCCAGGGCAAGCAGGAATAGCCCCAGCGCGTCCCAGCCAAAACGATTCAGGCTCAACCAGGCTCTGACGAGCTTTTCAACCGAGGCTGGCTGAGCTTCCTCCGAAGGGGGAGCTCCTCCGGGAGCAACAGACGGGGCTTCTTCCCTGGATGAGGAGTGGCCAGATGTTGGCCGGCGAGACGGCGTAGCAGAACTCATCCCACACAAACCAGGCCTAGGCCGAGCCTGCGCCTCTCGGCATCAATGTGTAGAATTTTCACCTTAACCACACTACCCACAGGCAAATAGGTTTCGAGAGTCTCGTGCTCATCTGGCAGGTGAATGGTCGAAATGTGAATCAACCCTTCTACGCCTTCCTTAAGACGGGCAAACGCCCCGTAACGCATAAGCGAGGTGATTTCTCCCTCAACAACGTCACCCGGTTGGTAAGTTTGCACCAACACTTCCCAAGGGTTGGGGCACAGGCGCTTTAAGCTCAATGCCACCCGTCCATTCTCTTCAGAGACCATCAATACCAGCGCATGTACCGGGTCTCCGATCTTGAGAATGCAGGATGGATGCTGAACACGCCCCCAGGAAAGTTCTGATACGTGGATCAGCCCTTCCAGTCCCCCTAGGTCGACAAAAACCCCAAAATCGGTGACGTTGGTCACCGTACCATGCACGATCTCACCAGCTTTAAGGGAGCTAAATAACTCGCGCCTGCGTCCATCACCGGCCAGCGCCGCCCGCTCAGAAAGCACAATGCGTTCTTGTGCCGCTTCACATTCGATGACCTTCAGGTGAAGAGTCTTGCCAATATAATTGTTCAACACCCGTTTACGCTGATCTCCTTCAGCGCCACAGGGCATATCTACCAGATGCGAGACGGGCACAAACCCCTGGATTTTCTCTCCCCGTACGAGCAACCCCCCACGGTTAAACCCGTACACCTCAAGTTTGATCACCGCATCATTTTCAAAGAGACTCTGGGCCCATTCCCAGTCAATCTCACCAGAGTTCCCCCCGGGACTTACTCCCCCCTTGTTGGTACCGGGCCTGGCAGGTACGGCCCCCATGGCTTCTTCATCGGCCAGAACCGATGCCCACCACCCCTCATCTAACTCCGGCGCTTCATCCCCTTCACGCGCAACGGATCTCTTTGTAAGCATCCATCCACCTCCCTTAGCCGTTGAACATACGAATAAACCCGCCCCATTTTTACTGGGGTTGGTGTCGATCCATTTTCCTTGCCTGGCTTTCCATCTCAGCGATAATTCCCGCTACTGTATCAATGGCGATCCGTTGTTTGCGGTAAAGATCAGCTTCCGACATTGCCAGTCGCGTGGCAATCTCCCGCACTTTTCTGCCTTCCATGAACTTCATTTCCAGAATATTATACAATATCCATTCTGGAGTGAAACGGCGCTCACCTTCGGGCCTCACCTGCTCGATTGCTCGCCGCAGGATGGCCCTCAGAGCATTGGCCTGGTTCCCGGCGTGCTCCTCCAGTGCATCCCGTACAATCTTAAATCGCATGAGTGGGCTCTGGGTTAGCTTTGGCCCTCCCCAGTAGTGAGAAAGAGCCTCCTTAACGTAGTTCGGTAAATCTCGCTCATCGGGCAGGTCTTCAGGTGCGGCTAAAAGACCCTGCCGGTCGAAACGCCCTGCCGCACGCAATCGTTGGAGCAGGTCCATCTGGGTCGAGAGGTTCTCCAGTGAGCGGAAGATCTCCTGTTGCACCAGGCGGTCACGCAGGGCAAGCGCCGCCCTTCTGGAGAGCACATCCAGAGCGGCCAATTCTTCTTCTGCGATCTGTTCACTCGAGAGGCCACCAATACCCAGTAAACCCAGCAATTCAGGACGCTCCTCTGCTCCATTATATAACGGCATTAATAAATCAGCCCCCCACTGAAAGAGGAGATTTTGCCCCCCGTCCTGCAGTGTGCGTAAGACCACTTCATCGGGAATTTCCTCATTGCTGCCCGTGACTGAAAACCGCGTCTTTCCAAGGCTGGCAACCAGCTCAGAACCTTCGCCATTGAGACTGATCACATACGCCCCTTCGGCCCGCAGCCGATCGAGAATGGCCGCGAGCACCATCTCCAAAAACTGGCTTAAATCCTGCCGCGTCACCAGTTGATTCTCAAGTTGCCGTAGAGCCAGCAGTTCATGGCGATCGTTGCCATAAAATAACACCTGTTCACCCAACGGCGCCAGGATGGTGATGAAATATTCACAGATTAAAATACAGGCCACCATGGCGATCGGAACGGTGGCATTATAACTGTACCCCAGAGCCTCCACCCCGCGGCGTAAAATCGTGACCACCGCCAGCGTCAATGACGCAGTGAACGGGCCGCGCATCAGCCATTTGAAAAGACGAGCCTTCACCACCCGATCAGGCCAGGCCACACCGAAAAAGGCAATGGCATAGGCCATCACCACCAGAAGAAAACCAATGATCAGGTTCGTCAAGACGCTAAAGGTCCAGAAGATCACCTGATGCTGAGCCGCGAAATTCTGGCTGTAGGGCAGGAAGGGAAAAGCCCCCAGAAAAGGCGCTACCGCCCCAGAAATCAGATATCCCATCCGGCGGCGGCTCGTCGTAGTAATCGTCCGGCGGTAGGCACGGATGAAGTTTATCCATGCCAGCCCCATACATACCAGGTAATAAGCCACGAAAATATTGGTGAACGCCGAAGGTTGAAGGTGAGGCGCCGGGTCAAAACTCGAGCGGACCGGCCCGGTCAACCAGTTAAAAGGCAGACCCAGGAAGAATACGGTGGAAACGCCGTACAGGAGCAGGGTCACCCACCGCCGCCTGCCCCGGCTGGGACGTCCGGTTGTGGCCAGAAGACCATCTGACAAATGGAAGTAAATCGCAGGCAGGTAGACAATCCCAATCCATTGTAACCGCGGCCAGAATTGAATCTCCCATTCCCGTGAAGCAGTGCTCCCAATCGCCTCCGCAGTGAACACGATCACCATACACACCAGGATTAATGCAAAGGAGCGCACCACCCGATCACGCAGATTGAATGCCAGCGAATAAAGTAACAAAGAAAATGCCGTGATCGCAATCCCGGCCGTCAGGATCTGGCTCAGGGTGCGCATGAAGATCAGGAGACTTTCATACCAGGTCATTTTCTACAATACCCGTTCACGTTCACCGAATCCAGCTGGTAAAGAAGAGCGCAATATCCTGATTCAGATAATACTGGTCACTGTACCCGCTGAGTTCAAAACCCAGCTTCCTCACCAGCTGGATGGCAGGATAATTTTTGGATTGCATCTCCACAGTCATCCGCCGGGCACCTCGCTCTGCACCCCAGTCCTGCGTGGCTACCAGCAGGGCAGTTCCAATCCCCTGCCGACGCACCTTCTCTTTCACCACCAGGTCTTGCAGCCAGACGGTCTGAGGACTGAGCTCCATTGAGACCCGTGCAAAACCCACCGGTTCCCCTCCCAGAACCGCCACCAGAACACACCCCTGCTCCAGCCAGTGCTCCCCAAAGAGCTGTGACTGTGAACGCGGATACTCCACCTTAACCGGGCGCGGGAGGCGAATCTCTCGAAAGCGAATGAGATACTGCCCTTCCTCATAGGTGCGATCCATCTGCCAGACACGCGCAGTTTGATAGGCCGGAATAATTTCCAGCAGGGCCGGCAGATCGGAAGAAAGAGCAGGACGAATGGCAACTTCAGGCATGGTTTCTCCGTATTATGGACTGACTACCCGCACCTGAACCACACAGGCAGGGAAAGGGTTATTCTGATTGTCGGCGACCACCAGACGAAGCTGGTAATCACCCGGCACCAGCGCGGATGTGTTCCAGGCACCGATCATGGCGTTAATTTTAGGCTGGTTATCAGCGGCGATGGTTGTCCATTCGTCCGAACCCAGGGGGGCAAATTCATATTTATAAAACCCAAGATTGGGGACATTAATTGTGGCTTTCAGCTCAATGGTTGCGCTTACCGTCTCTCCGGGGCGGGGTGAATTCCATTCGATGACCCCCGGGGTACACCCTTCAGTCTGAGGGGCAAGGGTGGCCTGAATCGAAGAGGCGGTTGGCGTAAAGGCAACGACGGGGGGCAGGGTGGCCGTAGCAGTGGCCAAAAGGTCAAGGGTAGGGGTGGCCAGTGCTGGGAGTTGAGGAATGGCGGGTGCCACAAAGGATACCATCAAAAATTCTCCCAGGATCAGGAAACCGAGCAACGCCAGCATGGTTAAAGATGTGGAGAGCTTCCTCTGAGCTTGCTCGCGTTCCAGCCCAAACAGCGCATTGCGCCACTCATTCCAGGCCTGCAACGAACGTCGGATGTACACCAGCACACCCGTTCCCACCAGAAGATAAATCCACCCTTCATACCTTTGCAGAAAACTCAGCAACTCGTCCAGCGATCGCACTTCCACACCTGTTGCCTGACCGCAATTCTAACGAGGCTTTCTCTGCCCATCGCGTTAAAGTCCGCGAAGCACACGCTCGATGATCCGCTCCAGCTTTGGGACGATGACCTTTCCGGCGGCCAGTACTTCCTCATGGGTCGTAAGGGTATTCCCATCAAGGTTGGCTTTGTTGCTGATTCCCGAAAGACCCAGCACCCGCATATTGGCATGGCGGGCCACAATCGCTTCGGGAACGGTGGACATTCCCACGGCGTCGGCCCCAATGGTACGCAAAAAGCGCAAATCGGCGGGGGTTTCAAACGAAGGCCCCGAAAGCCCGCAATAAACGCCTTCTCGAAGAACAATGTGCTCTTCCGCAGCGCCGCGCCGGGCAAGCTCGGCCAGAGCGCGGTCATATACCTGGCTCATATCAGGGAAACGCGGCCCCAGTTCATCCAGATTGGGACCCCGCAGGGGGTTAAACCCCGTCATTCCGACCAGCGAAATATGGTCGGTGATTAACATCACGTCCCCCGGTTCAAAAGCAGGATGAATCGCTCCGGCGGCATTGGTTAGAATGAGAATGTCAATCCCCAGGCGTTTCATAACCCGCACTGGCAATGTAACCTCCGCCATGGAATAACCTTCGTAAAAATGCGCCCGGCCCTGTTGCACCAGCACCGGCACCCCGAATAATGATCCTGCCACCAGCCGACCAACATGACCGGGCACTGTGGATTGTGGCCAGTACGGGATGGATTCGTAGGGCACCGCCACCGCGTTTGAGATCTTTTCTGCCAGCCCCCCCAACCCTGAACCTAAAACCAGTCCCACTCTGGGCTGAAAGTCTATTCGATTCCTGACAGCCTGCGCCGCCTGGTCAATCTCCGCCAGTGTCAGATATTCCCGCATGGATGAATGTTCCTCCCGTCAAAATCTTTGGGATGATTACCTTCTTTCGTGCAAGTGCATTATATCAAAGATTGTCCCACCCCCGGTGCTGGCCCTTCCACCCTCATTTACAGCCACCATTGCAAAAAGATCACACAACGTCCAAAACCTTACAAAAGTGATATGAAGATGGAATGTACTATCGATTGAATTCAAACTACCGGGATGATAGACTCAAAGGGGAATTTCAATCCGGGTGATTGAACGTTCTCATGGTTTTGCAACGTCGAAGAGACCATTGGGATGAATCAATCGAGAGTTCTTGGACGACAGACGAACACCAAAAACTTAGCCGACACCCTCGATCTGTCGGATAGCTTATCCCATTTAAAAGCTACGGATCAAAACATTGAACTGCTTACCCGGCGCATCAAAGAATTAGAACATCGCCTGCTCATCGAACGCATCCGCAACGAACAACTCCTCAGCCTGAACGAATTCAGTCACCAGCTCGAAAGCCTTCTGGATCAACCTGTAGAAGCCCAGCTGGCTGCCAACACTCTGCACTCGGTGTTTAAGTGCAACCTGGTGCTCGTCCTTTTCCATAACTCCACCGAACAACGGCTTCAACTAATGGCCGCCGCCGGGCCCGATGCCCAGGGGCTCTCAGCCAACTTCCGCCACAGCCTCACCCGCGGCCTGGTCGGGCGAGCCATTCGCGCCCGCCGCCCGTTAATTACCCGCGATTCGAACGACCCCGGTCAGGTCGTCGAAATAGCCCACCTCCAATATGGAGCACAAATGGTCGTCCCCCTCATGTATCACGGCAACCTGGAAGGGGCTATCATCCTGTGCGATGCCGAACCTGACGCCTTTGACCCTGAAGATCTCCCTTATGTGGAAGCCCTGGCCAACCGCCTGGTGATCGCCTGGGAAAACGACCGTAACTGGCATAACCTGACCGAGCTGGTGAAATCAGCGGCCAGCCTGTCCACCACCCTCAACCCGGCTCAATTACTCGACCGTGTCGCAGAGATTGCCTGCACCTCAACCGGAGCAAGTTTTGCCCTGGTGGGTATCCGGCATGAAGATCGTAGAGAATGGCAGACGGGTTCCTCCGGGAAAGCCCCCCTGCCCTTCCTTTCCACCCGGGCCGAATGGCATTCGCTGTTCCAGACCATCTTTAATTCCAAAACCAGCCTGCGTATCCGGGATATTCATAAAGATCCACGAACAGCCCGTTTCACTTCAACCGCCGGTGACTGCCGTTCCATGCTGGCTACCCCAATTCTCATTGATGGAGAGCCTACGGGGGCTATCCTGGTCTTTGGCAAACAAACAGCGCCGGCCTTTTCAGAGCAGGATGAATTTCTCCTCAACCTTCTCAGCACCCATGCCGCAGTCTCAGTCGAACGGTGTCTGCTGGACGAACAACTGCGAACCACCCTCAAGACCACTCAGCTCCTCTACGACCTCAGTATCCGAATTGCCGAAACCGATAACCTCAACCTTGCGGCCCAGGTAATCGGTCGAACGGCATTCCGCCTCTTTCAGGCCAGCACCTGTGGTCTGGTGCTTATTTCTGAGGATGGACTGGTCGAAGCCAGTGTGGTCTTCCCCGGCGACGACCCTCAGATTCAACACCCCGAAGCGCTGATCCGTCAGGCCATTGAGACACGGCAAATCGCCTTTCAACCCCTTTCGGACGATCAATCCCGCATCGTCATTCCAATCCAGACCTCCCGCCGATGCTACGGTGCTCTGTGGCTGGAGATGGATACCAGCCTCCATACCGGCCACCAGCCGGTGGATGAGATCCGCATTCTCATCAACCAGGCCGCAGTTGCCCTGGAACGCTCCATTCTCCTCGCTGAAACACGTCAGCAGGCCAGTAAAATTGCTCAAGCCTATACCGAACTGGAACAATCTTACGATCAGACCCTCCTGGCGCTGATGAATTCACTTGAAGCCCGCGACCACGAGACCGAAACACATACCCTGCGGGTTTCTCAGACCGCCCTCGCTATCGGTGAGCGGATGGGATTGCCTGCTTCGGAATTAAAAGCCCTTCAGCGGGGCGCTTTGCTGCATGATATCGGAAAAATAGGGATCAGCGATTCAATCCTGCTTAAAAAAGGGAAACTCGACCCGGCTGAATGGAACCTCATGCAAAAACATCCGGATATCGGAGCCGAAATTATTCGCGACATTCCCTTTCTCAGCGAGGCCATCCCGGTTGTGGCCAATCACCACGAACGCTGGAATGGTAGCGGTTATCCCAAAGGCCTCCGCGGTGAAGAAATTCCCCTCTTAGCACGCATCTTCATCGTTGCCGACGTGTTTGACGCCCTTACCTCAGATCGCGTCTACCGTGAAAAAATTACCTGCAAGGCCGCCCTGGAATACATTAACAGCCAGTCGGGGATTCTCTTTGATCCTCAAATCGTAGACGTGCTGAACCGTGTAATTCGCGATCTTCCTGAGGCCATCCTCGAATGACCTCCAGTTATTGCAAAACCTTTCGCATCGCCTCCACGGCCTGTTCCACCCCTTCATCATCAACCCAGTAATGGGTGACCATGCGGAAGCGCCGCTCTCCTGCCAGACCAATCTTTACTCCTTCAGCCGCCATGCGTTGGACAACTGTGCCCCCATCCAGGGGAACAGCATCGCTCAGGTGGGCAAAGACCATGTTGGTGGCCGGAACGGGGTTTTCCACAATCAAGCCGGGAACCTCTCTTAAACCCTGGGCCAGCTGGCATGCTCGCCGATGATCTTCAACCAGCCGCCCGGTCATTGTCTCCAGGGCAACGATTCCTGCCGCAGCCAGAACTCCCGCCTGTCGCATTCCGCCGCCCAGTTGTTTTCGAATGCGACGCGCCCGGGCAATGAACTCTCTGGAACCGCACAAAACGGATCCAACTGGCGCACACAACCCTTTACTCAGGCAAAAGGTGATCGAATCGGCTTCACGCGTCAGCGCCTGCACCGGCAGGCCAAGGGCCGCCGCCGCATTGAAAATGCGCGCCCCATCGATATGCAGGTGTAAACCCAGCTTACGCACCAGGTCACCCACCTGGCTTAAGTAATCTGGCCCAAGGACCGTCCCCCCGCACCGATTGTGCGTGTTTTCCAGCACCAGCAACCGGCTGACCGGATAATGGGGATCATCGGCTCGAAAGGCCGCCGCAATATCTTGCAACGCCAGGCTTCCATCGGGCTGATTCGGCAACACATAAGCGTGCACCCCTCCCAGAGCGGCGCTGCCACCGGCTTCAAACAAAAAGGTATGGGATAGGTTCCCCAGAATCATCTCATCTCCGCGATTGCAATGGGTTAAGACCGCAACCAGGTTGCCCATCGTTCCCGAAGCTACGAAAAGCCCCGCCTCTTTGCCCATTTTCTCAGCGGCCAGAGCTTCCAAACGGTTAACGGTGGGGTCTTCTCCCATGACGTCATCTCCCACCTCGGCACTGGCCATTGCGGCGCGCATTTCAGGGGTGGGCTGGGTAACAGTATCGGAACGCAAATCCACCAGTTTCATGCTGCAGTTTCTTCCTCCCCATCTTTCAGATCATTAACGACGTTGACGTAGCATGTGCAAAACCTTCTCAAGTTCTTCCGGTAGCGGTGAAACAAAAGTCCGCGCTTCCGGCTCTCCAGGAAGCTGGATGGTAAGCCGCGAGGCGTGAAGAAAATGTCTCCCAAGCGGCAAACTGGGGCGCTTCCTCCCGTATACCTCATCTCCTACCACCGGGCAGCCAAGGAATGACAGATGCACCCGGATCTGATGCGTCCGCCCGGTATGGGGATGGACCTCAAGTAGAGTATGCTCAGGAAAGGACTCCAGGGTAAAGTATTCGGTCACCGCTTCTCGCCCCTCACCCTCTCTGACGGCGGCCATTTTCTTCCGGTTTACGGCATCCCGGGCAATAGCCACCTCGATTCTTCCCTCAGGGGTTGGTGGCCGCCCGTCTACCAGCGCCAGATAAACCTTGCGCACCTGGCGCCGTCGGAACTGTTCCTGCAACCAGCGATGAGTTCGGTCGTTTTTAGCCATCAAAAGAACCCCCGAGGTGTCCTTATCCAGTCGGTGAACCACCCCGGGCCGGCGCTCACCACCGATTCCTTCCAATTCGGGCACATGCGCCAGCACCGCATTCACCAGCGTTCCCTGTTCGTGCCCCGCAGATGGATGCACCACCATTCCCGCTGGTTTGTTAATCACCAGGAAATCATCGTTCTCAAAAAGGATTTCCAGCGGGATATTTTCCCCTGCCAGAGTGCTGGGCTGGGGCGGTGGCACTTCCACCTCCACCCGATCACCCATAGCGATAGCAAAGCTGGGCTTCACCACCACCTTTCCATTCACCTTCACCAGGCCATCCTGAATGAGCTGTTGAAGGCGCGCCCGGCTATACTCAGGCAAACAGACCGCCAGATACTTATCCAGACGGCCTGCTTTTTCCTGTGTGCACTCCAGCTGGAAATGTTGCGGATCCATCTTAGACGATATGGGGGTCTCCTGTGGGCGGGTCGGCCTCGCGCCGGGCCGATTGACTTTTTTCTTTTCTCTCCTGCAGGTACACACCCAGCAGTAAGATGATCACCCCAATGGTGATGCTCGAGTCAGCCACATTAAATACCGGGAACGTGCCCACGGAGATAAAATCGGTCACGTGCCCAAGCGTCAGCCGGTCGATCAAATTCCCCACTGCGCCCCCCAGTTGAAGCCCCATGGCCAGACGCAGGCTCCAGTCAGACGCAGGAACCCGGGGGTAGAAGTAAATGATGGCGAGTGCGACCAGAATGGCCAGGATCATAAAAATATCGCCTTTTCCCTGAAACAGGCCAAAGGCCACGCCGCTGTTATACCAGTGGACAATGCGGGCATAAGGGGTCAACCATGGCCAGGGTGACCATATCTCCCCCAGGGCAAGGCTCTGACGAACCAGGGCCTTGGTGAACTGATCAAGGACAATAATCCCCCCAGCAATACAGATCAAGATCAGGTAATTGCGCACAAAATTCTTCAAAGAGACGCCTCCAGGACGGTTGCCCCTCCATTTTACCAGAGAAAAGCAGATGCGCAGGACAACCTCTGATGCAATCAGAAGCGCCTGCCCCTGGGTGGAGAACCTGCACATCCTTGAAATTCAAAAGAATCCGCACCCAGTCACATTCTGCGCGATCGGGGGTTTCTCCCCACCAGATTCCAATCACCCGGGCCGCCTGCCTGAACCAGTCGATATGCCAGTGAGGGGCGATGGGCGACCGCAAATGATGCATCAAGCGGGCGTGCAATCCGCCACGCCCACGCGCACTGCCCACATAGAAATACCCTCCCCGTGGAAAATAAAACTTCCCCAGCCGCCCCATCTGAAGCACCCGGTCAGCATCCAGATCCAACAGGAGCACGTAGGTTCCCCGGGTAGAAGGGAAGTTACTCACGGTATCTGAACCAGAAAATCCAATTGATGCGCCACGAAGATTAACGCTCCGCGCTTCACCTGTTGCTGGCGTAAATTCAACCATCGGGACAGCTGCCGGGGGTCGATTTCTGCTCTGGCTCCCAGCGATTGTTCAAAGAAATGGAAAATAGACTGCAAAAAATAGACCTCTTCCGGGGTATATCCCCCGCCTTTCGGGTAAACCACCCAGTCCGAACTGCCGGCTTCCAGAATATTCAACCCGGCATCTCTTAACCAGTGGAAAAGCCGCCGACCAGTGCGGCTATCTCCCGCCCCACGTTCGTCCATTGTGCGGTGATAAGTCTCAAGAATCAACCGATCAAGCTCAGGATCAATCTCCGGCTCGAAGATGGTCACACCATCGAAATTGAGAGGAAGATACAGCAACCCACCCGGGGCGACCAGATCCTTCAGGAAGGGCAGAAGCACCGGAACATCCACCAGATCCAGAAAGGCGCTGGCCACAATTAAATCCCAGCGGCGTGTCTCACGCACACGCCCGATGAAGTTCTCCACCGTCTCAGGGAAAAATTCGATCTGAAAGATGTTTTGCTCACCGTGAAGGAAAAGCCGTCGATCGTCGGTGATAACCTCCAGCCCCTGGCGTGCGCCCCAGCGGTTGAGGGCTGCCATTCCATACAGCACATTCTCTAACTGCTCATCGACCAGGCTGTATTCAACATGAAACAACGCCCCCCATTCCACCATGCGCGTGAACATCGTGCCGATTCCACCCCCCAGTTCGAGTACCCGGAGCATCGGAGCCCCCTCAAGCGCCGAAAGACGCTCCACCAGCGCCTGCCACACCCCCAGGTTCAGCGCGCGGTCATCAACACCACGTTTAGCCGCCAGATACCTCGGAAAAGAGAAGTCCATCAACCCTCATTGTAGCATGAGGGGTTTACCTCCGGGGATCAAAGAAGCATTCAGAGAATCCTTTACGAAAAATCAGCCGGGAATCGCCCCTCATTAATCTTGCCCAGGCGTGCCGGGTGATACGTGAAAATAATGGCCCGGCGTGGCGTGGAACTGCGGTTCAGATCCGAGAAATGAAGCAGGTAGGGATCAAAGAAAATCATCTCACCGGCTCTGAGCGGCACGGGGACGGCCTGCCGGGTATCCACGTAAGCCGGATCAACTTCAAAACGGCTGCCGGAGCGGAAGGGCAGGATGGGTTTCCCGATATGACTCCCGGGGATCACCTGCAGGCAGCCGTTGGTAGCATCGGCCTGATCAAGGTAAATGAAGCAGGTCACCAGCAGGTCTGTATGCGCCCGCCAGCAACAGACCCAGTCCTGGTGCCATGGATAAGGCGACCCGCCGGGGAGCTTAAGGTTGAGTTTGTCCTCGAAGAGATCCACCGGTTCACCGAAGATCGCACCGACCTGTTCGGTAATCTGTGGAGAAAAGGCCAGGTCTCGGAACAACGGACTCAGGTCAGAAACCGGCTCCAGTTTCCGAATTACCCGCTCCATTCCCTTTCGGTTTTCCCCGGATAGATGATCCACTTCCCATTCAATGCGCCGGGAATAACGCTCTCGTTCCTGATAGCAAAGCGCCATTAATCGGTCAGCTTCGGCACGCAATGCAGAAAGGTGACCCTCTGAGATGACCGCCGGAGCGGTGAGATACCCATCTTTTCGATACCGCTCCACATCCACCTGAACAGCCTCCGGGAACATACCTGACCTCCAATAAGACTATTTAGATATATTATATAGCAAAATATCCCTCAATCAAAGCCGTACTCCTCCGTGATCTTATTCCCGCTCAAAAAAGAAATAGCGCCGTTTCTGGCGCTATTTCTTAAGCATGTAAAGGATGGCGGCTTAATAGGTGATCACCCTTGGCAGCTTTTTCGCTTCTGCCACCCATTCGGCCACCTGCGCCTGGGTGGGCATCCGGCGAACCAGCTTTTTGGCTTCATTCACCTCCACCATTTTTGCGTAAAGGTTTTCCGGATTGCGCTGAGACAGTTCAACCACCGTATCCACCCCGGCGGCTTCCAGAAGATCTGAATATTCTTGCCCGATACCCCTGACGCGGTAAAGATCGGCGCGGTTAACCCATTTCAGGATTAAATCCGGGCTGATGCCCGTCTTTTCCGCCAGCTCCTTCCGTCCCTTTGGAGAAGCTCCGGCTTCAAGCAACGCCTCGACGGTACCAATCCCTGCCGCCTTAAGTTTCGTCGCGTACGCCTCACCAATTCCTTCAATATCTACGATTGCAGTCATGGATGCTTTCCTCCCGGTTGTGTTGGCATCTTCCATTTAGTGTCCCAGAAGACCGCCCAGGTTTTTCATTACATCCTGAGCACTCCCCCCACTGCTCAAGAGACCCTCCAGCTGATTCGCGATTGGAGGTGGAAGTTTTTCCTTGAGAAATTTCATCACCACTTCCACGGCCATTTTTGCCTTCTCCGGAGGTAGCCCTGTCTTTTCAGAAACCAGCCTGACCAGCTCGTCCATTGACACCCCTTTCTTCTCGATGAAAAAAATAAACTTTCTATATCAAGTATATCACATCGAGAATTTTTACCAAAAAAGATCAGGGAGATTTCCCCACGCAGATTAACCCGTTCGTTCACCGTCAATCATCCCATCGGTGCTTGACAAGCCCATCAGGCATCATCATAATGATAAAAAACCGGCAACCTGCCATGCCATGACCGAAGGAGATACCAATGGCAACTGTGCGTGATTTACTGGAAGGAAAGGGTTACGATGTCTGGACGGTTTCGCCCGCCGATAGCCTGCGTCAGACGCTCCGACTGATGGCCGAGAAGCAGATTGGCGCGGTGCCGGTGATCGAAGGTGGTAAAGTGGTGGGAATCTTCTCCGAGCGCGATTTTGCCCGCCACGCTGTGGACTTTACCGACTGTCTCGACCTGGAGATCCCTGTCAGAACCCTGATGACTCACCCGGTGTATTATGTAAGCCCGGAACAAACCATTGACGATTGCATGGCTGTGATGACGGCTAAAAAACTCCGCCATCTGCCAGTGCTGGAAAATGGACAGCTGATCGGCCTGATTTCCATTGGAGATGTGGTCAAGCACCTTCTGGCCGACAAACAGAACACCATTGACCTCCTTGAACACTTCCTCTGGGTCAACCTTATTTAAGGTTCTTCTCCTTTCTGACCACCGGAAGCCACCCCCGGCCTTTCATGTCGGGCGACCTGAAACCGCCCCCGTTCACCTGTTATAATCAGGGGGCATGAACACCATTCTTCAACCGGCCCGTTTCTCTTCGGCGTTCGAAATCGAGGTGTACATCCGCCCTGTAGATGAGCAACAGGACTGGCAGGCCCTCGACCATGGCCCGGGTATCTTCCACATTCCCCCCGGCCATGAAGTAATGGTACGTGTGAGGCGCATGGATGACCATCTCCTGCGAGAACTGGTTTCTGAATTGGCCGGTCTCCCTTTTCTCACCGCTCTAAACCTTTCAGAAAACCGCAACATCACCGATGCAGGCCTGGCCTACCTGCACTCCCTGACCCATCTCACCAGCCTGAATCTCAGCTCCTGCCGAATCACCGACTCGGGGTTAGCCCATCTGTGCGCCTTACCTCACCTGGAGTCGCTCAACCTGGCCTACTGCAACCGTCTCACCGATGCCTGCCTCAAACACATCCGTGCCATGCCACGCCTGCGCTACCTCGACCTTTTGGGCTGCCTGAGCATTACCCATGCCGGGCTCTCGCGGCTGGGCAGGCGTAATCTGACCATTCACAGGTGATCTCTGCAGAAGAATCCCCCAATGCAACTCCTGTTAGCCGTATGATTTTCCCCATCTCTCTATTAATCATGATCGATCCATCTGCCCCCACCCAACCCGTACCTGTAGACGATCCTCTCAGCCATCTCCAACGGGTTCGGGTTCAACGCCGCGCACCAGTGCGCCGGCACAGGCGGGGACTCTCTGGTTGTTGCAGCGGAGTGCTGCTTGGTTTGCTGATCATCTTCTTCGCGCTGACTGCCGCCTACCTGCTGTTCCCGGCCAACACCCGCCTCCTTCTCCTCGGGGTTGACCGCGCCCCCGATGGCAGTTTCACCGGGCGTACGGATACCATCATGCTCCTCCAGGTGAACCCTCTCCAGCCCAGAGTCGCCCTGCTTTCTATTCCCCGCGATCTGTGGGTACCTATCCCCGGCGTGGGAGAAAACCGGATTAACACCGCTCATTTCTTTGCTGAGGCCAGTCAACCGGGAAGCGGCCCGCGTGCTACCGAACAGGTTATCGAAGCCAATTTTGGTCTCGCGGTTCACTATTATGCCCGGATACGGTTTGAAGGATTTCAGAAAGTGGTGGATGCCATGGGCGGAGTGACGCTGGAGCTCAAGGAACCCATGGGAGGGCTACCCGCAGGTCGTCACCACCTGAACGGTGCCCAGGCCCTGGCATTTGCCCGCGACCGCAAAGGCACCGACGACTTCTTCAGAATGCGCCAGGGACAGGTCATCCTCATTGCCACCGCGCGCCAGCTTCTCCATCCCCTCACCTGGCCGCGTTTCCCCGCAATCATCGCCACCTTTTTCGATTCTATCGATACCAACCTTCCCATCTGGGAATGGCCGCGGATCGGACTGGCGTTAATTCGCGCCGGTATGGATGGTATTGACCATCGCACCATCTCGCGCGAGATGGTTACCCCCTTTACCACCGATCAGGGGGCTCAGGTGCTCTTACCCAACTGGGAAGCCATTCGCCCGATGATTCGGGAAATGTTCGGTGACCGATAAGCATTCAGCGAAGGAGTTCACGCCGTGAAAAAGCACGTCATTCCCGCCCTGTTCGTTTGCTCCATAGTATTGCTGACCGCCTGCGGTGTTTCATCTACACCATCAACTGCCTCCTCTCCTGAGAATCGCTTCCTGCCAGCCATTGAAAGTCAATCTACCCCGGCCGACATTCCGCCTTCTACCTCCCGGGAACAGTCATATCCGGTCGGCACCCCGGTACCTGAGGGAGAGGAAGCCTACCCGCCAGCTTCTGAAAGGGGAGAGGCCCCCGCATACCCACAGCCTGCTGCTCCCGCCTCCTTTACTCCCTATGCCTCCGGTACAACCACCGGTGTAGAAGCCGTCGACCGGGTGCTGGCGGCTTTTACCACCGGCAACCTTTCCTCCCGTCAGAGTCTCATCAGCTTTCTGGCCGCACCCTGCACCCGTGAGAAGGGCCTCACTCCGCTCCCCCAGTGTGTTGCCAGTGAAAGTGAAGCGACGCTCGTGGAGGGCCTCCCCATTCTTGGCCCCGAAGGCTCCTTCCTGCGCCGTTCTGAGGTACCGGCTGACTTCTTCGCAGGCGATTTTCACCTGGTTGCTGTCTATCGGATAAAGCCCGAAGCCCTGCAGGAGACCTACACCCCCTCCGGCCAGTATGGGATTGTGCTGGCTCAATCTCGCGCCCCGGGCTCCGTTACCTTCATCACCCTGCGAGTCAACGAAAGCGGGATCGTTCGGGTCGATATCGACCGCGACCATCCCGCGTCAGATTTTGCCGATGCCGGGGATTTTCTGCTACCCCCTCAGCCATAAACCGCCTCAGGCGGGTTTATGGCCGTTGTTTCGGTTTTTCTCCCAGGTTTCGTCATCGATCAGGGTCACCACCCGGAATGATTCGGCATAGGCCATCTCTTTTCCCCTGGCCCGCTCCGCCGCCCATTTTCGGATCATCTCCGCCGGGTCCCAGTCTCCCATCTGGCTTTTATGCGCCCTCAGCGCTTCAATCTTCACCTCGATGGTTTCTTCGATGTTAACAAAAAGATCGCTGTTTTCCCAGGCAGTTACATAAACCTTCCGCACTTTATGCGCTTTAAAGCCCTCCTCCTCAATTTCCTGGAAGAGGTGAGGCTGGCCTGCCGCCGGGAAAACCGCATCCAGCGCGGCCAGTGACGCCGCCCGATGATCAGGATGATTAATATAGTTTTCTCCCGCCCAGACCACAGTCGGATCACCGGTCACCACCACTTCCGGGCGGAAACGCCGGATCTCACGCACCAGTTTCTTCCGTAATTCGAGGGAGGGCACCAGTAAACCATCCGGCTCGCGCAGGAAAACCACTTCGCTCACCCCGGTAATTTCCGCCGCCCGGCGAGCTTCGTTTTCGCGAATTTCGGCAGCCTTCTGCCGCGACATGCCTTCTTCGGCAATTCCAACATCACCACTCGTGCATAATACATAGCTAATTCGCGTTCCCGCGCGTGCCCAGCGTGCCATCGTGCCCGCACAGGAAAACTCAATATCATCAGGATGCGCCACAATTGCCATAGCGCTTTCTGGAACATAAAACGTTTGACCCATAAAAAACACACCTCCTGAAGGTTAGTTCGATGATTCTAATCCTTCTGGAAGAGAAATTCAAATCGAAGAACCCGCCAGAAAAAGGAACACATCTTCCAGACTGGCCCGGGTTGTATGGATCTCCACTTCCTCTATCCCATGCCTGGAAAGCTCGCGTTGAATGGTCTCCGGGGTGATCTCTCGCTCGCTGACGGCTCGAAGGTAATCGCTTGAAAGTCCCACCCGCCTGATCCCCGGCATTCTCTCAAGAACACGGAACGCCTCCATGAGAGAGGGGGTATGCACCTCCCAGACTTGTCCGGGCAGGGTGGCTTTCAGGTGCTCCGGCGAATCCATGGCCAGCAGACGCCCCCCCTGCATGATACCCACCCGCTGACAGTACTCCGCCTCGTCCATATAATGTGTGGTCACCATCACTGTGATCCCTGTGGCCGCCAACCGGTAAATAACCTCCCAGAAATTCCGCCGCGTCACCGGGTCTACCCCGCTGCTTGGTTCATCTAAAAAGAGAAGTTGGGGCTGATGAATAATCGCCACCCCTAATGCCAGCCGCTGGCGCCATCCCGACGAAAGCACTGCAACCCGTTCATTTTGTAACTGCTCCAGTTCAAGGTTCGAGAGGGTCTCCTCCACCCGGCCGTTTTTCCGCACTCCATAAAGGCCACCGTAGAATTCCAGATTCTCTCGCACGGTCAGTTCATGATAAAGGGCGAACTTCTGCGACATATACCCCACCCGCCCCCGGATTTTATCCGCCTCTCTGTCCGTGTTGTAGCCCAGCACCTCTGCCCGGCCTTCACTGGGTCGCAGCAACCCCAGCAACATGCGCAGGGTGGTCGTTTTCCCTGATCCATTCGGCCCCAGATACCCCACCACTTCACCGGCCTCAACCGAAAAACTGACGTGATCCACGGCAGTGAATGAACCAAAACGGCGCGTCAATCCATCGGCTCTGATCACCGGCGTCATAAGAACCCCTCGCTCAGAGCGATAAAAACATCTTCCAGTAATGGTTCTACTTCACCCAGGTGAACAATCTGCCCCCCTTCAGCTTCCACCCCCCGGATGATCTTCTCCACAGCCTCCTGTCGGTGGTGCGGATCCAGCAGAAGGTGCAGGCGATCTCCAAAACGCTGAGCCGAAAGAACCCCGGTTGTCTGGCTCAGCACACGTTGGATCACCTCATCTGGAGCTCCGCTCAACTCCATAACGCGCCCCGCAAGGAGCTGACGCAACGACCGGGGTGTCCCCTCCATAACGAGACGTCCCTCACGCAAAAACCCCACCCGGGTACAGCGTGTGGCCTCATCCATATAGGGAGTACTCAATAACACCGTGATATGCTCTTCGCCCACCAGCCGAATAATTAACTGCCAGAAATCCTGACGGGTAAGCGGATCAACCCCGGTTGTAGGCTCATCCAGCAAGAGTACCCTGGGTTGAGCAACCAGAGCCACCGCCAGACTTAATTTCTGCTTCATCCCTACGGAAAGGTGTCTCGCCAGCCTTCCGGCGAACGGTTCCAGCCCGACAAACGCCAGAATCTCGGCGCTCCGTTTATGCCAGGCCCCACCCGGAAGCCCGCGCACTTCAGCGAAGAACTGTAAATTCTCTTCCACGGTAAGATCGTCATAAAGAGAAAAATGTTGCGAAAGATACCCCACATGCCGCCGCGCCTCTTCAGGGCTGCGCTCCATCGCCACTCCGGCTATTTCTACCTGGCCAGCAGTTGGCCTGAGCGCCCCGCACAACAAACGAATGGTGGTGGTCTTGCCAGCACCATCCGGCCCTACCAGGCCATAAATTTCCCCCGGCCTCACCTCCAGGTCCAGGTCTACCACGGCAGGCCTGTTACCGTAAGATTTACCCAGCTTCCAGGTACGAATCATTCCAGCAACCCGCGCTTTCCCTTCGTCACCACCTATTCTCCCCTCTATTTAAACTCCACATCAGCGGGCATTCCGGCTTTCAACTTCCCGCCGCCATCCTCCAGTGATAACCGCACCGCAAAGACCGTGGAAGTACGGCTGGCCTGTGTTTGCACATTCCTTGGGGTAAACTCGACCCGGTCGGAGATAGATAGAACCTTCCCCTGGAAAACCTCTCCAGGGAAGGAATCCACCCGTATCTCCACTTGCTGGCCCGGGGTTATTCTGCCAAGATCAGTTTCTGGCACATAAACCGTGAGAGTCAGTGAACCTTCTCGCCCAAGGGTTAAGATCACCGATCCCGGAGCCGCAAACTCTCCCGGTTGAAACCCCCGCGTCAGCACCACGCCATCCACCGGCGAAGTGAGGGTATATTTTTCCTTCTGCGCATCCAGCAACGCCAGAGATGCCCGTGCTGAGTCCACCTGCGCCCTGGCTGCCGCCACCTGCTCACGGGCGGCGCGGATTTGTTCTGGCCTCGCGCCTGCCCGAACAAGATCATACTGAGCCTGAGCCGCCTCCAGTCCAAGAGCCGCCCTGTCTACCTGTTGTTTTAATGCCTTTCCATTCGCGGTTTCTCTCAGGGCTTCCGGCAGGTCATCATAAGCCTGCCGGGCAACATCCAGCGCAAGCTGAGCCTGAGCCACCCCCGCCTGAGCCACACGCAGTTGTTCCTCCGTAGGCCCGGCTTCGAGCGCCTCCAGGTTCGCCTGGGCTGCCCTAGCATTGGCTTCCGCGGCCTGCAATGCCGCTTCTGCCTGTGCCCGCTGGGCGTCCAGAACGCGATGATCCAGGGTAACCAGTACATCACCGGCTTTTACCCGCGCCCCCTCATCCACCAGAATTTCAGTCAGCCTTCCGGCTACCTCTGGAGAAATACGCACCTCTTCCCACTCGATACTCCCTGAGGCTCGAAGAACCCCTCCAGCACCAGAAGCCCGGCTTACTAAAAAAGCCACAAACACACCCATTAGAATCAGCATGACGAGGAAAGGAGCATAACGCGGAGCCTTGTGCATTTTGAGCCTCCTGAGGATTAATCTAACCGTTTTCGATACCGTATCGCAGCTCCCGTCATTACGACCAGAGCAAAAACCGAAAGCGCCAGCACCTCTGGCCAGATCGCCGCCAGCCCCACCCCTTTCAGTACAATGCCACGCACGATGATCAGAAAATAGCGCAGAGGCACAAGATAACTGATCCATTGCAAAATCCTGGGCATGGCCGCAAGCGGGAAGAAAAATCCCGAGAGAAAGATAGATGGCAGCACAGTGAACATGGTCGTCAACATGGCTTCTTGCTGGGTGTGCGCCACAGTTGAGATCAACAGCCCGATCCCAAGCGTCGTCACCAGAAAGAGGGCCGCCAGGCCCAGCAAGAGGCCCAGGCTCCCATTAATGGGCACTTTGAAGAACAACACCCCGGCGCTTAAAACTTCCAACGTATCGAAGAATGCGATGAAGACATACGGCGCCAGTTTTCCCAGAATCATCTCCCAGCGGCGGAGCGGAGTCACGATCAGTTGCTCAATGGTGCCACGTTCTCGTTCGCGGACAATCGAGGTGGCCGTCAGCAAGGTGGTCAGAAATTGCAGGATCATTCCGATCATCCCCGGAATCATGTAATGAGCACTCTCCATGCCGGGGTTATAAAGAACCTGCGTGCGCACCTCAAGCGGCATATCAAGGCCACTCCCCTGGCCCACCCGATTCATGCGCATGGCCAGGACCCGGGTGGAATAGGCCTGGCCGATCAGGTTGGCTGCGGCCAGCGCAGTGCTCGCCACGGTCGGGTCAGAGCCATCCAGAATGAAAGCCACCTGAGCGTTGCGTCCGCCGGTCAGGTGATCCGCATAGCCCGGAGGAATGATCATCCCGGCTCGCGCCTGATTGCTATCGATGAGCGAGCGAATTTCCTCTTCAGAAGAAACAAAGAAATCGAGATGAAAATAATCCGCCGTACGAAAAGCATCCAAAAAACGACGCGACTCTGCCGAGCGATCCTGGTCCAGTACAGCCAGAGAGATATTTTTAACATCGTTCGTGGCCGCGTAACCCAGCAGGAATAGCATGACCAGGGGGAAGACGAAGGTCAGTGCCAGCGTGCGTGGATCACGCACGATTTGAATGAATTCTTTTCGAATAAGGGACACAAGCCGCAAATTAACCATGCGCCCTCCGCGAGGGGTCATCATCAGCCAAAATCCCGAACAGGAAAATATCCACAAATTCTTCCCTGGCCTTCTCGCGGTTAAGCTGCCCCCTGACAAACGAGGGAAGGAACCGGTCGGTCACCACCAGAGAGAAAAACAACCCCGCAAAAGCCCTGGCCAGGTTAAGAGGGGTGATCTCGCGATACCTGCCTTGGCAGTGTTCGAATTTCGCCCCAAGCTGGCTCAGCATGGGCAGCGCCTTCAGCGCCATCTGCTCAAGATGTTTCCCATTGAACTCGACCAGCTCAATGAACATTAGGTTGAAAAGGTCTTCTCTCTTCTCCAACTCCCTGACAATCCGCTCCGCCGCATTGCGAAAGACCTCAGCACAGGTCTCTCCCTCTGCATCGAGCAGAAGAGGGAGAATCTCATGATAAGGATGATACCGATCGAAGACCTCTTCCCAGATCATTTCTTTACCTGCGAAATGAGCGTACACCCCACCGATGGTCAGCCCGGCTCCTCTGGCAATTTCACGCACCGATGTGGCTGCAAACCCCTTCCGAATAAACAGGGAATAGGCTGCCTGTAGAATTCGCTCGCGGTTTTCTTCGCCTCTGGCAGGAAGAGGTTCGAGCATGGTCCCTCTCTTATTCGAAAATTAATAACGAACGTTCGTTTTAATTATAAGGAAATTTAACCTCCAGTCAAGAGATTCTTCCGGTTACCGGATTGCTTTTTTCCCTGTGCCAGTATAAGATGAGGGCATTCGGAGGAAAAATGTCCCTGACACCCGCCGTAGCTGATGCTTTGATTGGCGCATTGCTTGCCGCTTTCGATTTGCCCACCCTGCGCCGGATGATGAGGGAGCAATTCAACCTCGATCTCGAGACGATCACTTCCGCCACAGAGCTGGATAAGGTCGTCACCAGTCTGGTGCAGGTCGCCGATGCAGAAGGCTGGTTGGTGCAGTTGATCACCGCCGCCCGCAACACCTACCCTCATGACCCCCGATTGCAGGCCGCGGCTGACCGGCTCGGATTAGCTCCAAGCCTGGTAGCCGCTGTGCGGCCCAACCCCTTACGCCGCCGCGCTTATTCCGACTCCAGCCTCGAAAAAATCATCTCCGGAACCAACAGCCTGCTGGACATTGCCGAATGGCGCTCGCGCCTGAGCGAGATTGAGTTTCAGGTCTGCCGTCTCGAAATCAGCAGTCAGCCGGTGGGAACAGGTTTTCTCATCGGCGCAGACCTGTTAATGACCTGTTACCACGTTGTCGAGAGCCTTCTACACGGCGAAGACTCTCCCCGAGACCTGCTTGCCAGGTTCGATTTCAAAATCTCCCGGCGGCAGACAGTGGCCAACCCGGGGCGAACTTTCCCTCTGGATTCAGACTGGCTTTACGACTTCAGCCCCTACAACCCCGCTGAAGTTCAGGATCCTGCCCATGCTCTGCCCTCTACCGAAGAACTTGATTACGCCATCCTTCGGCTCGGCAACCACCCCGGCAATCAGCCGGTGAGTGAGCAAGCCATGGAAGATCGTCCCCGCGGATGGATCCACCTTACCGACCGCGATTATCCCTTTCTACCCGGTAGCCCTCTTTTCATTGTGCAACACCCGGAAGGCGCCCCTCTAAAGCTGGCCATGGACACGGAAGCTATCCTCGGATTCAACGCTAACCAGACACGGGTTCGATACCGTACCAACACCGAAAAAGGGGCCTCAGGTTCGCCCTGCTTCAATAATCAATGGCAACTGGTTGCCTTACATCACAGCGGAATTGTCAACTTTAATGAAGGCATTCCCACCCACCTCATCGCCGCATTGCTTAAACAACACGGAAAGTGGCCTCTTCCGGGTAGCGCCTCCCCATCTTGAATTGCCTGTATTTTTTGTCCGGGCGCCAGCGAGGTTACCCCTGCTTTCTGCAGTATGCGAATTTTACAGTACCCCCGCCAGTACAGCCAGAACCACCCCTCCAGCCACCACACTCCCCAGCTGGCCTGCAGCATTGGCTCCCATGGCATGCATCAACAGGAAATTTTCGAAATCTTCCTCCGAGATAAAACGCTGAACAATCCGCGCCGACATCGGGAACGCGCTGATCCCTGCCGCGCCGATACACGGGTTGAACCTGCCACCTGAAAGAAAATTCATTAACTTGCCAAATAACACTCCGCCGACCGTGTCCAGGGCAAACGCAAGCAGTCCCAGCCCGAGGATATACACGGTTTGCAGTTTCAAAAAAGCCTGACCTTCCATGGTCGAACCGATCACCAGACCCAGGAAGAGGGTCACCAGATTGGCCAGCTCGTTTTGCGCTCCGCGGCTTAAACGCTCTACCACCCCCGATTCTCGTAACAGATTTCCAAACATCAACGTCGAGATCAGTGGAGAGGCCTTTGGCACCAGCAAAGACACCAGTACGGTCACCACAATGGGAAAAAGAACCCGCACCGTATGCGAGACCGGCTTCATCGTGTAAGGCATTCGGATGCGTCGTTCGCGCCGTGAGGTCATCAGACGCATGATGGGAGGCTGAATGATGGGCACCAGCGACATATAACTGTAGGCCGTCACCGTAATCGCCGGAAGCAGGTGCGGCGCCAGTTTACTGGAGACATAAATCGCCGTCGGGCCGTCAATGGCGCCGATGATCCCAATCGAAGCCGCCTCATTGAGGCGGAACCCTGCCAGCAGTGCCAGCATCAACGTCATGAAAATACCGAACTGGCCAGCCGCCCCCAGCAATGCCATGCGCGGGTTCTCCAGAAGCGGCCCGAAATCCGTCATTGCCCCAATGCCGATAAAGATGAAAAGAGGAAACAATTCGGTACGTATGCCTGCATCATAAAGAATCTTGAGAAACCCTCCAGGCTCAGTTACTCCGGTAAGTGGCAGGTTGGCCAGCAGAGCACCAAAACCAATCGGCAAGAGCAGGTTGGGTTCAAATTCGTATCTGATCGCCAGGAAAATAAGAATCCCTCCCACCCCCAGCATCACAAAATTCTGCCAGGCCAGTTCACGAAAAGCTTCCAGTAAAATGCTTAAGTTGGAGAGGTTCATTCTCTCACCCTAGTCCGCGAATCGGAACAACACATCCCCATAATTTACCCGCTGTCCTTCCTGCACCTCAACACTCGCAAGGGTACCTTCGCGCGGCGATCGAATGGCATTTTTCATTTTCATCGCCTCAAGTGCGCAAAGTTGCTGGCCGTAGACCACCCTGTCTCCCGCTTTTACAGCGATATTTAAAATCACCCCTGGCATGGGAGCCGTCAGCACGTTCCCCGATAACATGGAACTGGCAGGTACCGGTTTGGGCGAAGAAGCCTGCTCGGGTGGCGCCACTGGCGAGGGTGGAACCGCTACCGAAGTAGAAACCGCGCCCGTCGGGCTCACTGTAACCTCATATTCCCGCCCATTTACCCTCACCTGAAGCGGCGAGGAATGCAAATCATTTACTTCAACCTCAAAAGGTTTTCCGTTAATGGTGACCGTAATTCGCTTCATTTCTTGATTCCTTAGCGTGATTGCAACCGGTTGTGCCTGGCAGCCTGACTGTGGAGTGACCACCATGGCCCTTTTCCTTCGTTCAATGCCTCTCCCAGCCCTCCCTGTCTTTGAGACTGGAAGGATAACAGGGCCACCGCAATAGCTGCAGCCACCTCACTTTCTTCTTCCTGAGCCATCACCTCGGCCTTCTCTGGCTCATCGGGAGCTTCTCTTGAAGACACTTCCACCTCCCCATTTTCTCGTTCTGGAAAGAGCTTTTGCAAACCGATCATGATCAGGACGAACACCCCCAGCGCCGTGAAGGTGATCAGAATCCCTAACAGACTGACCTCAAGCCCCTGAATGGTTTCGCTCATCCGCCTGCTCCATCCAACGGTTTCATACCGGCATACAGCCGTGTTTCTTGGCTGGCAGGGTTGATTGTTTATCCCTCAGCAGCTCGAGGGCGGCGATCAGCCGGGGACGGGTTTCAGCAGGGAGGATGACATCATCCACAAAACCATGGGCCGCCGCCCGATATGGATTGGCAAATTTCTCCCGATATTCTGCAACCAGCCGGGCGCGTTCGGCCTCCGGGTCAGGATGCGCCCGAATTTCCCGACGGAAAAGGATGTTGACTGCACCCTCTGCTCCCATAACCGCAATTTCTGCTGATGGCCAGGCATACACCAGATCGGCATGAATATGCTTGCTTCCCATCACAATATATGCCCCGCCGTAGCCTTTCCGGGTCACTACCGTCAGTTTGGGAACCGTAGCCTCAGAATAAGCATACACAATTTTCGCCCCATGTCGGATGATGCCCCCGTGTTCCTGAGCCACACCCGGCATGAACCCGGGAGAATCAGACAAAGTGATCAACGGGAGATTAAACGCATCGCAGAATCGGACAAAGCGGGATATTTTATCGGACGCGTCAATGTCAATCACTCCCGAAAGATGCATGGGCTGTTGAGCCACCACTCCCACCGCTTGACCGTGCAACCGGGCAAAGCCCACGATCGCATTCTGGGCGTAGCTGGCATGCACCTCAAAGAAGCTACCCAGGTCGAAGATCCTCTCAATCGCCACTTTCATGTCATACGGCATGGACGGATCTTCGGGCACCAGGGTATTCAGCGTGGCATCCATCCGCCAGGGATCATCTGTGGGCACCACTGCGGGGGGTGGTTCGGTATTGTTGGATGGAAGGTAACTGAGGATACGCCGCACGGTTTCAAAAGCTTCTTTTTCACTTCCCACAGCAAAATGGGCCACTCCGCTCAGGCTGGCGTGGGCTGCCGCCCCTCCCAGGGTCTCCACATCGACCTCTTCCTGCGTCACCGTTTTAATGACTTCAGGCCCGGTGATGAACATGTTGCTGATGCCCTTCGTCATGATGATGAAGTCCGTCAATGCTGGCGAATAGACGGCCCCGCCCGCACATGGCCCCAGCATAACGCTGATCTGTGGAACCACACCAGAAGCCAGAGTATTCCGGTAAAACAGTTCGCCGTAGGCCGCCAGGCTGAAGATCCCTTCCTGAATCCGCGCACCCCCGCTATCCTGCAAGCCGATGACCGGAACTCCGGCATCCATGGCCAGATCCATGATTTTTGCCACCTTCTGGCCGGCCACCTCGCCGAAAGACCCGCCTAACACGGTGAAGTCATGGGCATACACACAAACCCGGCGCCCCTGGATCTTTCCGAACCCTGCAATTAACCCGTCACCCGGGAACCTTGATTTTTCCAGCCCAAAATCAGAATGACGATGGAGCATGAATGCGTCCACTTCCTGAAATGACCCTTCATCCAGCAGGGCCAGCACCCGCTCACGGGCAGTCATTTTACCCCGCGCATGCTGGGCATCAACGCGTTCTTTTCCACCCCCTTCAGCGAGTTTCCTGCGCGATTCCTGCAGCAAACGCAGCGACTCTGGCTGAGCTTCATTTTCCAATCCGGTAGCATTGGGGTCCGGCACTTCAAATTCGGTCATTCAACATCTCCCATAGGAATACAAATCACATTGAGAGGGAAACTTTCTTCTCCGTTATGGAGTTTACCCGAATTATCCGACAATTCAAGCGAACAATCTGCCAGGATTTTCTGCCTTTTGTCACATCCGAAGGACGGGTATACCATGCATGATCCGGAGTTTTCCGAATTTAAGGAAATTTCCCGGCTTAGCTGAAAGCCGGGAAGCCAGTAACACACAGACAGCACCCGCCATCTACCCAAGGAGCCGTCTGGCAATTTGCTGCCAGGTAGAGGTGACCGCCGCTGGAGCAGTAACCTGATGTTCGGGTTTGCTGATCTGCCCGGCAAAGTACTGGAACATCTCGCAAACTGGCTCATTGGGCCTTCCAAATACCACGGGCTGTCCGAGATTAATCGCATCCACGAACAAATCGGGCGTGTAGGGAATGACCAGCATCAACGCGTTCTTTTCCACCCCCTTCAGCGAGTTTCCTGCGCGATTCCTGCAGCAAACGCAGCGACTCTGGCTGAGCTTCATTTTCCAATCCGGTAGCATTGGGGTCCGGCACTTCAAATTCGGTCATTCAACATCTCCCATAGGAATACAAATCACATTGAGAGGGAAACTTTCTTCTCCGTTATGGAGTTTACCCGAATTATCCGACAATTCAAGCGAACAATCTGCCAGGATTTTCTGCCTTTTGTCACATCCGAAGGACGGGTATACCATGCATGATCCGGAGTTTTCCGAATTTAAGGAAATTTCCCGGCTTAGCTGAAAGCCGGGAAGCCAGTAACACACAGACAGCACCCGCCATCTACCCAAGGAGCCGTCTGGCAATTTGCTGCCAGGTAGAGGTGACCGCCGCTGGAGCAGTAACCTGATGTTCGGGTTTGCTGATCTGCCCGGCAAAGTACTGGAACATCTCGCAAACTGGCTCATTGGGCCTTCCAAATACCACGGGCTGTCCGAGATTAATCGCATCCACGAACAAATCGGGCGTGTAGGGAATGACCAGCTCCAGCTGTCGGTGTAATGCCGATTCGATCTTCTTCCGCGGCAACCAGCGTCCTTCAAAGGTGTGGTTGAGCACGAATTTGATCTTCTCAGGCGGGTATTCCAGCCGACTGTAGGTATCCAGCGCGGCAACAGCGGCGCGTACCGACGCCAGTTCAGGAGCCAGCATGACCACAATCACATCTGCGGCGTCCAGCATTTGCAGGGTCACACCACTGTAATCATGGGGTAAATCAAGAACGATGTATTCATACCGCCCGCGGAGCAGAGAGAAGGCCCTCTCAAACAATTCAGGGGTCAGCAACTCTGCCTCCGAGGGATAGGTGGGAGCGGCGATAAAATTCAGGCCGCTTTCATGAGTACCCACAATTGATCCCAGTGCATCACAATCTAATTCCTCCGGTTTGATATGAGAAATATCGGCCCAGGTACGTTTGAGAGAGGCATCCAGCATCAAAGCTACCTGCCCGGCGGTGAGCACCAGGTCGAGGACAATCGTATTCGCCGACCATAACTTCTGAAGGGCGATTCCCAAATTCACTGCCATGCTCGAACACCCCGTTCCCCCACGCAGACTGTGAACGGCAATCACCTGATTCTTAATCTCTTGCTGGGCCGTCAGCAAGGGTTGTACTGAACGAAGCATTTCTGAGCGCCTCAACAGGACCCCCAGCCTGGCCACCAGCTCCGCCGGCTCAAACGGCTTGGCCATGTGATCATCGGCCCCGGCCTCGAATGCTTCCAGCTTATTGGACAATTCAACCTGGGCTGTCAGAATAAGAATAGGCACATGCACCAGGCGCGGGTCGCGTCGAAGCCTCCGCGTTACCTCGTACCCGCTCATGTTGGGCATCATCACATCACAAATAATAATATCAGGCGGGTTGGCCAGGGCCGCCTGCACCCCCTTTTCTCCATCATCTGCAAAAGTAACTTCAAGCCCCAGAGGCTCAACAGCACGTTCGATCATCCTCTGGTAAAGTTTTTCATCATCGATGACCAGTAAACGTTTCATCATTCCTCCTGTTTCAGGCCACCTGATGCCGTCCAAGGTATTCTCTGATCTTCGGAAGCATGACTTCCATTTTCTCAATTAACGGAATCACGTCCTGGAAGGTATTTGACCTGGCCCGCATTTCAATCTCTCGCGCGGTTTCCGTAAGCTGATCCATACTGAAAGCAGCCGCGGCGCCTTTCAGGCTGTGCGCCAGGTGTTGAAGCCCTGTAGCATTCCCCGATTGAACGGCATCACGCATCTGCACACAACCGGCTTCCAGCTGGCGTGAAAACTCCTCCAGCATTTCGAGAAGAAATGCCATGTCATTGCTGAAGCGCGGTAGAGCACTTTTCAGGTCAAGCCACCGCTCCTCACCTTCATCATGAACGGGTTCGACCGGTACACCCGTTATTGATTCACTTTCGGGTGGTTGACCTGCACGCGGCACCCACCGCTCCAGGGTGGTCATCAATTCTTCCTGTTGAATGGGCTTTGAGATGTAATCATCCATGCCTGCGTCCAGACACCGCTCACGGTCGCCCTGCAAAGCATGCGCAGTGACGGCAATAATCGGCACGTGTTTCCCTTCGGCTTCCTGCTGACGAATTCTCCTCGTTGCCTCCAGACCATCCAGCTCGGGCATCTGTACATCCATCAACACCACATCGTACTGACCACTCGTGGCCGCCGCAACCGCCTGTACCCCGTTTTCCACCACATCCACAGAATAACCGGATTTTTTTAGCAGAATGACCGCCAGCTTCTGATTCACCGGATTGTCTTCGGCCAGCAAAACCCGTAAACCCGGCCGGCGATTCTCCTGCAAGGTGTGGCGTGTGACCAGTTGCTGGGTCTGCGGGTGAGGTTTTTGCGATTGCCGGAGCACCGTCAGAACCGCTTCGATCAAATGGGACTGTTTGATGGGTTTCACAAGGTATCCGCCACAGCCCATTTCTTCCAACCGGCCAGCATCTCCGCGCTGCCCCATGGACGTGAGGATGATTACTTTCACATCGCGGATGATCGGATCGGCCTTGATCGCGGCCAGGGTCTGCTCCCCATCCATGACCGGCATCTGCATATCCAGTAACACCAGCCGGTAGGGATCACCCAGCCTTACTGCGCCACGGAGGGCGTTGAGCGCATCTTCACCTCGCTCCACCACATCGATGCGGCAACCATACGGCTCAAGCATCTTTTCCAGGATGATGCGGTTGGTGGCATTATCATCAACCCCCAGGATGCGTATTCCCTCCAGCTCCACAGGAATGGGAACTTCTGGCTCAACCTGCGAGAAGCTCCTGCCAAAGCGGGCAGTAAACCAGAAGGTACTCCCTTTCCCAACTTCGCTCTCCACCCCGATCTCTCCCCCCATCATTTCCACCAGCTGGCGTGAAATTGCCAGCCCCAGTCCCGTGCCGCCATACTGGCGGGTGGTGGAACTATCGACCTGCATAAATCGTTCAAAAATGATCCCAAGCCGGTCTTTAGGAATTCCAATGCCTGTATCACTCACCGTGAAAAGGAGCGTGACCTGATCTTCCGTCTCCGATTCGAGCATCACCCGAATCACCACCTCTCCCTGGTGGGTGAACTTGATGGCATTGCCTACCAGATTGACCAACACCTGCCGCAGCCTGCCAGGGTCACCCCGCAACCGGGAAGGAACATTATGATAAATTAAACAGGCCAATTCCAGACCCCGCGCTTCAGCCCGTTGGGCCATGATGGTTGCCACGCCCTCCACGGTGGTGCGCAGATCAAAATCAATCGTCTCCAGGGTCATCCGACCGGCCTCAATCTTGGAGAAATCGAGGATGTCATTGATCAGGCTCAATAGAGCATCGGCGCTCTGACGGGCAGTGTCAAGGTAATCGGCCTGATCTTCAGAAAGCTCTGTCCCCTGTAATAGTTCAAGCATCCCGATGATCCCGTTCATGGGGGTGCGGATCTCATGGCTCATATTAGCCAGGAAGTTGCTCTTGGCCATATCTGCCGCCTCGGCCGCCTTACGGGCACGCTGCAAGTCCGATACATCGTGGTAAATCGCCAGAGCTCCCACCCTTTGCCCCCCGACGATTACCGGCACTGCATGGAGTTCCACGTCCAGTACTCTCCCATCCCGGGTCTGGCGCTGGGTAAACACATGCAGAGTGCCTCCCTCCACCACAGTTTTTGAATACTGCTCCGATTCAGGGAGCATCTCTGCTGGCACAATGAGAGAGTTAATATCTTTGCCCACCGCTTCTTCCAGGCGATAACCGAACAATCGCTCAAACGCTGGATTAAACGTGACAATCCTCTCTTCCAGATCAAGAGTCACGATCGCCACCGGGCTGTTTTCTACCAGCGCCTCGTAAAACTGCCGCTGGCGAGAATTCTCCCTCTCTCGTTCGACCAGCTCGGTAACGTCGCGCACCACATAGATTTTTCCCTCCGAGCCATCTTCACGACGCACGTCGAACACATTGACATCGAAATACCCACCCAGCATCGGGAAAACGATCTGTCGCCCGATAGGCATGAGGCGCCCATCATCCACCCCATAGAAGAAACCCTGGATGGGTTTCCCGATCACCTCCTGGAAAGTGGTTTGGAACGCCCGCGCTACCGCCAGGTTACAGCGTACGATCCGATCCTGCGCATCGACCAGCAGAATCAAATCCGACACGGCATCAAAGATCGTCTCCCATTCCTTTTTCGCCCGGCTGATAATCGCTTCAATCCGCTTTCGCTCCTGGATCTCAGCCGCCAGCTCTGCATTGACCTGAGCCGTCTCCACGGTGCGCTCTCTTAACTCCACCTCCATGTTCTGCGAAAGGCGCATCAGTGTCTCTTCTCTTCGGCCAATGTACCAGGAGTAGAAACCAAGCACCACAGGAGCCAGTTCAATAATCCAGATGAGGGGATTCTTTTGTATTTCTATAAAGTGATTCACGGTGAAGGGCAAACGTCGAACCAGTGCCCATTCTACAATCCATGCAACCAACGGGAAAAGAAGACCCACCAGGGCACCTCTTACCGCGCGTTGTAACGCATGATTCCATCCTAGCTTCCAGCGCATGCAGGCTCCATTTTTTAGTTACCCCTTCAGTATTCCTCTTCGGGCAGAGCATCTGAAGGCATTCTGTTGAACATGGATACGGGTACAACCCCGGTACAGGTTAATTATAGAGAGTTTCTTGCCGGTTGCGGTTATTGTTTTTGTAAGGCTTTTCCTCAGCAAATTTTTCCTGGCTGCACCCTATTGACATGCCTTACGAAAGAGGGATAATAGAACATATATTCTATTCATAAATCACCATGACCCGCATCCTCTTCATCCCCAACTCCCATACCTTTCTGTGGTTTGAAGTAGACCAACCCGCAGAAGAAATCATCGCGGCTATCCAGGAAGGTTCCTGGCGCCCTCCCATCCCATCACCATCTTTCACCGGTCAGGTTCTTCACCCAACATTTCAGGATGATATCGTGATTGTTACCAGCCCGCCCGACACCAGACCCGGGGTTCATCGCATGCACACTCTCAGTCGGCGGCAAAAGGAGGTATTGAAATATCTTGCCGCCGGTTTGACCACCCGTCAGATCGCTCTGCGGTTGAGAGTGCACCCGCGTACCGTGCTATATCACATCGCCGAGCTTAAAGAGACCTTCCACGCGGCCACCCGCGCCGAGTTAATCGCCTCTGCCACAGAATATCTCTCGCATTGAGAGGCTTCAGGGTTTTACACTTGTGCCGCCCGCCAGAGATGATACCATCCCAAGCGGCCTCCATGCCCATCCGATTCAAAACTATCCATGATCTCAAACCCGCCACTCCGGGCAAGCTGTTCGATTTCAGTTATCTCAAACCCATGCACGTAGCGCAGCCCAATTTGCTCTTCCTGGCCCGGAAGCGCAAAGCGCCAGTCGAGCAACATATCGCCATCTTCCACATCCTCCCGGGTCAGACCGATCCGCTCCCACGGCTGACAACGTTGCATGAGGCGCGGGCTATTCTTTACCTGCCATACGGAAAAGACGAACCATCCACCCACGGATAGGAGCGACCGCACTTGCTGAACGAATCGCAGGCGGCGGGCCTCTCCGGGAAGATGATGGAGCACAGCAAATGCAAGCACCCCATCCACTTTTTGACTTTCCAGCACCTCCGCCCAGTCTTCCCGCCCCAGGTCACCCTGTAAAAAACTCACGCGTGCACCCGGCGGCTCCTCTGCCTGAGAGTGTTTTGCCAGCCATGCCCGGGTAGATTCCTGCGCTTCACGAAGCAGGGGTTCACTTACATCCAGGCCGATATACCGGCTCTTCCTTCCTGCTTCAAGCCAGGCAAGCGCCAGTGCCCCATTTCCGCAACCCAAATCCAGCCAGAGACCTTCGTCAGGAAGGCATTCCAGAACCTTTCGCACTCCCGGCTGGATACGCTGGCGGGTTAAAGCAAAAGCGCGGCCAAAGCGGGTATAAAAATCACGGTTAAGGCTGAGGAGAATCTGTTCAACTTCGGGGGTCATACGGCAATTAAACCACACATCCTTTTTCCACGCTTCCATTCCTCGTTCTGCATACCCTTTGCACCAGATCAACACGTCAGAACTCCTTCCTCGCAGAAAGAGATTACTCACTTCGGCCTCTCCGCCCTTGAAGAAGGTTTTTTTATAAATACAGAACTTCCACACATTGAATCTCCCGTCATTGCCCCCCCTGGTGGTTGACATTCCTGACCCATCTGGTATGATTCCCATTGCCATGGACTGGGAAGATACACACACCCTCTCTCCCGACCGGGAAGAAATCGCCCGACAGGTGCTTGAAGCCATTCGGGGTGGTATGGATGTCCTGCGTGCCATCCGCAGGCACCCTTTGCCGGGTGGGGGCTACCTGCCAAAATCCATCCTCGTGCAAACCTACCAGCTTCTGGTGGAAAGCGGGGAGTGGCCCCCGGATGACACCCTGTTAAGGCGCATCCGCATGAAGCCCGTGCGCACCCTTTCGGGTGTTACCACGGTTACCGTGCTCACCAAACCCTACCCGTGCCCCGGGCGCTGTATTTTTTGCCCCACCGATACGCGCATGCCCAAAAGTTACCTGCCCGATGAACCGGGCGCCATGCGCGGGCTGCAAAATGACTTCGACCCTTACCTGCAGGTTGAATCGCGCCTGCGATCTCTTCAGGCCACCGGTCACCCCACCGACAAGGTCGAACTGCTCATCCTTGGAGGCACCTTCACGGCCTACCGACGTGATTATCAGGAATGGTTTGTACGCCGCTGTTTTGATGCGCTCAACGAAACGGAGTCATCAACCCTGGAAGAAGCCCATCAGCGCAACGAAACCGCTGCACATCGCAATGTAGGCCTGGTCATTGAAACCCGCCCCGATGAAATCACCCCTGCCGAACTGGCATGGTTGCGCAGGCTGGGCGTGACCAAAGTTCAGCTGGGAGCTCAATCCCTGAATGACCGCATCCTCTTGCTCAATCAGCGCGGTCACACCGTAGAACAAACCCTGCGCGCCTGCGCCTTGCTGCGGGCGGGCGGGTTTAAAATCGTACTGCACTGGATGCCCAATCTCCTCGGCGCCACCCCCGATTCAGACCGCGAAGATTTTCTCCATCTCTGGAACGACGGGTTTGCCCCCGACGAACTGAAGATTTACCCCTGTCAGTTGCTTGCCAATGCCGACCTCTACGCTTACTGGCAACGAGGTGAGTACACCCCCTATACCACGGAAGAACTGGTGAATCTCATCGCCGACATAAAGCCCACCGTGCCCGAGTATTGCCGGATTAACCGCGTCATTCGTGACATTCCTTCCACAAATGTCGTGGATGGTAACCGCCGAACCAGCCTGCGCCAGGATATCCTCGAAGAACTGGCCCGCCGCGGCCAGCGCTGCCGGTGCATTCGTTGCCGCGAAGTCCGCGCCACGCCCATCCTTTCACAGGCCCTTACCCTGCGCGACACGACCTACTCCGCAGCCTTCGCCGAAGAGCATTTTCTGCAATTCGTCACCCCTGAAGATCGCATCGCCGGTTACTTAAGGCTTTCCCTGCCCTCTCCACAGGCACCCGATGTCACTTCTTCCCTTCCAGACCTGAAGAACGCCGCCCTGATCCGTGAAGTGCATGTGTACGGACAATCCTTACCGGTAGGGAGTGAGCTTCCAGGGGCAGCCCAGCACATCGGGTTAGGTACACAGCTTCTCAATCATGCCGCTGAAATTGCCCGCTCCCGTGGTTTTACCAGGCTGGCTGTGATTGCCGCCGTAGGAACCCGCCTCTACTACCTCTCGCGGGGGTTCGAACGTGGAGAGTTATACATGGTGCAAACGCTCTAAAGAAGGCGCCTTTCACCCCGGGAATAGCCTGGGAAGCAGCGCCGGTACAAAAGCCTCTACCATTTCAGAAGATAACGCATTCTGCCGACAAATCGCCGCGTAAAGATCCACACTGCGCCGGCGGATGCGCTGCTGGGTATCAACATCCAGTCCCCACAATCCAAAGCGCTGAGTCCAACCACGTTCCCATTCAAAATTATCCACCAGAGTCCAGTGGAAATACCCTTTCACCGGCCAGTTATAATTGACCGCCCGCCAGACCTGATGGATATGTTCGATCAAATAACGGGGGCGTAAATGATCATCTGCATCTTCCACACCGTTTTCGGTCACAAGAATGGGCAATTTGAACTTACGCGCCCAGCGAATCGTCTCAAACATCCCTTCAGGCACATTGGCGATAAAGCCAGTATCGCTCAATTCAGCACCGGGTGGAAAGAACCGCTCCGTGAAGAAATCCTTCCTTCGGAGGAGGTTGAACCGCACCAGATCCATGGTGTAATAATTAACCCCCACATAATCCTGGGTTCCAGCGGCCTCGGGTACGCGGAACGTTTTAAACACCATGTTTAATTTTCCGTCAATCAACGCATCCGCAAAGGCATCGTTGAAAAATTGTGAGCCGAGCCGGGCCGCAACTGAATCCAGAAAGGTAAGCGGCCCTGCAGGGCGCAGGGGGCGTACTGCCAGCGCCAACCCTACCCGCGCCTCGCGCTGTACATTGTGGATTTCACGGTAGGCCATTGCATGCCCGCGCAACAGGTTATAGAGCACCTTCATCGTCGCCTGAAGGTCTTGCTTTCCCGGCGGGAACAACCCCACCAGGTATCCCTCATAAGCATATACGTTCGGTTCGTTGATCGTCATCCATGTGCTGGTATATTCACGCAAAGCCTCAACCGATTTCCGGACATACCTGGCAAACAGAGCCGGAGTATCGTCATTCTCCCATCCGCCCTGTTCCGACAGCCACAAAGGGAGGGAGAAGTGAAAGAAATTGACGATCGGCATCAACCCGCGTTCGTGCATTCCGCGCAGGATCGTCCGGTAATGGTCAAGAGCGTCTTCATCCCAGCGGTCAGCCGAGGGCTGAACCCGGCTCCACTCAATGGAAAGGCGGTGAGCATTCTGCCCGGTCTCTCGCGCGCGATCCAGGTCTTCACGCCAGCGACCGCCCCACCAGTCACAGGCCAGCCCCGAGCGATGCCCGTTTAAAATTCGCCCGGGTTGTTCTTCCCAGGCCCACCAGTCATTGTTTCGGTTATTCCCCTCCACTTGATGAGAGGAAGTAGCAGTGCCCCATAAAAAACCTGTCGGAAAATGAAAAATCGCCTGTGGCATGATTCCTCCGTTGGAATAATCTTCAGGGCGTTATGCCCCAAACCCGTATCGTCCCATCTTCTGCCAGCGAGAGCATGAGCCGCCCGTCTGGCGTAAAGAGTATCCTCCGTACCGCACCGTGATGCCCTTCCAGCTGACGCAACATTTCTTTACTGCCTGCCCAGTATAATTCGATTAATCCACTGCGCCAGCCCACCGCCAGAAAGGCGCCATCTGCCGAATAGGCCACTGCCGAGGGCGAATCTCCCTCACGGTAATCCAGGGCAACCACATCCGCGCCAGTTTCCAGATCCACCACCCGACAGACCTGATTACCCGCCACAGCCAGTTGACTGCCATCCAACCAGAAGGCTACATCTTCAAGGCCAGCCCCACCGATTGCACGAAGTAACGTTCCATCCAGTGTCCGTAGGTGCACTCCGCTGGAGGTCAACACTGCCAGAGTATTGCTGATGGGCGAAAACACCAGCCGTGCCGGTAAATACGGCTCTTTCACTTTTAAAGCCAGCTGGTCTTTCACCAGGTCATACAGAAAGACCGTTTGCCCTTCACCCCCCCAGGCCAGCCAGCGCGAATCTGGAGAGAAAGCAACGGCCCACAGCGGAGGGCCAGCCTCACCCAACATCGAAAGAAAGCGGCCGTCCCGAACGCGATACAGACGCACCAGCCCATCTCCGGCCGCCGCAGCCAGCGTCTGCGCCCCGGGGTAAAAAGATATCCCCCGCACAGGGCCAGGAAGGCCAGTAATCTGGCGGATTAACCGACCATCGGCCAGACTGCGTAACTCGATCGTGTCGAACCCGGCCAGGGCGAGCGTTTGTCCATCCGGTGATAGAGCCATCTCCTGGATCATCTCAAAGTGCGTCAACGAGGTGGCCACCAGTTCACCCCGGCTGACCGCCCACACGTCGACTGCACTGCTGGCAATCAGCTCTCCATCCGATGAGAAAGCCAGTTGCAACGGCAGAGCACTCCCGTTAAGTGTGAACCGCACCGCCCCCGCCTGGTTCGCCCAGACTCGCACCACCCGGTTGGCAAAACCTGCGGCAATCCAGCGTCCGTCAGGTGAAAATGCCAGGCTGATCAACCTTTCTGATAACCCTTCAACCCCGCCGCCTCCCCATAAAGTGAACAACTTATCACCCTCAGGAAGCCGGTACACCTCTACACGGTTGGTATTCTGATAGTCACGCCGGGCATCGGGATAGGCCACTGCCAGGGTTGTCCCATCAGGCGAAAAAGCCATGCTTCCCGGGGGCGTGTCCTCAAGTGGAAGTGTGGTCAGGCGCGCCCCATCAGCCGTACGGATAAGTTCTACCAGCCCATCTCCGTGCGCAGCTACCAGGGAGAAATCGGGGGAGAGCACCGCCACCCTGGTTCGTGCCCCCACACGGAGCCAGTTTCCTTCACGCATCAGGGCTCCCGTTTCCAGGTTCCAGACTTCAAGGCGTAACTTTTGACCATCCGGCGACATTCCCAGCAATCCTAACTGGCGGCCATCCGGGCTTAAATGCATGTCTAATACAGAGGGGACGGCCTCAGAAGCGAGGCTCGTTTCGCGCACGAACGTCTCCGCATTCCAGATTTCCAGGGCGTTCCCCGCGGTAATCAGCTTTTTTCCATCCTGCGAGTACACCACCCGCCGCACATCTTCTGCCGGAAGCCAACCCCGCTCGATCATTTTGGGCACATCGAGCAGGAAAACCCCCAGGCTGGATGCCACAGCCAGCTCACGGCCGCCGGGCGACCAGACCAGATCACGGCTCATGCCCCGTCCCCAGCGAGCAAGCTCTGCCAGATGAGGCAGATTGATCTCAACGATTCCCTCCAGCCCTCCAGCATACGGTGTGCCCGCCAGGGCAGGCGTCGGCGTAGAAGTGGGGGTAGGGGTAAAAGTAGCCGTTGGTGAGGGTGTCCAGGTAGCCGTAGGAGTAGGCGACGGTGTGGCTGTGACCGTCTCGGTAGCAGCAGGAGGCATGGTCAATTCGGGGGCGGCAGAGCAGGCCGCCGCCAGCAGAGCCAGTCCAAGCAAGCCAATCCCAAACCTCACTTTGGGAAAAAAGACAGCCTGCCCTCCGCGCGGCCCGTTCATCGCCTCTCTGCCCTTATTCCCAACCCCAGCTGCGCAGGGTATCCATCATCTGCCAGGCGGTCAGATCGAGCTGCAACGGGGTGACCGAAACATACCCCTGAGCCAGCACCCCAAAGTCGGTGCCGTCTTCCACAACTCCGCTGGGTGCCTCTCCGCCAATCCAGTAATAGGGGCGGTTGCGCGGATCATACCGCTTAACCAGTTCATCCCGGTAAATCCGCAATCCCTGCCGGGTAACCCGCAATCCTTTGATTTCCTCCAGGGGGCGGTAGGGTACATTGACGTTGAGAAGTGTTCCTGATGGCAGGCCAAACTCCATCACCCGCCGGACCACCTCCTGAGCCACCCGGGCCGCCGGTTGAAAGTCCAGCAAACGCGGGGGGTCTTCGGGTAACTGCAAAGAAACAGCCACCCCCGGCAACCCCCAGATCGCGGCTTCCATGGCCGCAGTCACAGTACCGGAGTAGGTTACGTCGTGCCCAACATTTTCACCGGGGTTTACACCGGCCACAACCAGATCCACCTTCTCCGGGAGCACCCCTAAAAGCGCCAGTGCCACACAGTCCGAAGGAGCGCCATCGGTAGAAAGCGCCGGACTGCCATCGAACAGGGCGGCCTCCCGCACCCGCAGAGGACGTTCAAGGGTCTTCACGTGACCTGAAGCCGTCCAGTTACGATCGGGCGCCAGCACCGTTACCTTCCCCAGCGCCTTCATCGCGTTCGCCAGAGCCAGCAACCCCGGCGAAAGAATGCCATCATCATTCGTCACCAGTATATGCATAGGTCTATAAATTCCTCAACACTTTATTCAAGGTCGGCTGAAGTTGGGTGGCCAGCGCCACCCGGTCTTCGGGCGGCTGAAAGGACCCCAGAGCTGCAGCCAGGATGCAGTTTACCAGCGCCGCCACAGGCATACCCATTTCTTCCAGGGCAACGCGGTACTCATCGGTCAGGGTAATCCGTGAGATACCGGGGTCATCGGTATTAATGGAAACGTTCAACCCGGCCTCTACCATCTGAGGAAGCGGGTGTTGCTGTAGTGAGGGTACCACCCCGGTCTGAAAATTACTGGTCATGCACACCTCAAAAAGCACGTGGCGTTCACGCGCCAGATCCACCACACTGGGGTCTTCCATCACCCGTACCCCATGTCCAATCCGCTCGGCACCCAACACTTCGATGGCCTCACGTACGTTCTCAGGCCCCCCCCACTCACCTGCATGTACCGTCAGGTGCAGACCGCTTTCGCGTGCCTCACGGAACACTCCCGCAAAAGGGCGCGCCGGGAATTCCACTTCATTGCCTGCCAGGTCAAAACCCACAATCCCGCGCGATTTCCGATCCACTGCCTGTCGGATCACCTCTTCGGCTACCGAAACCGGCTCATGGCGGTTAACCGAGACAATCAACCGGGTGACCACATGCGTCTGCCGTTCGGCTTCCTGAGCCGCCTCCAGAACCCAGTCCATCACTTCGCCGTAAGAAAATCCCTGCAATCGGCTGAGTGCCATCGGTGTAAAGCGCAACTCCAGGTACTTCACGCCATCTTCCGCGGCATCCACAATGGCTTCACGGGTGATGCGCGTAATGACCTCGGGTGAGCGGTAGAAAATACGCAGGGTTTGGAATTTTCCGAGGAAGTTGGCAAAAGTCAGAGGGTCATCCTTTTGCATCTGTACCAGAGAACTGAAATGCGTTTCTGGAATGGTCAGGCCATGCTCACGGGCGATTTCCAGCAGGGTATTCAATCGCAGTGAGCCTTCCAGATGTCGATGAAGCTCCACCTTGGGAATCGCCCGGTAGAACGATAACTGACCTGTCGAAATGCGCGGATACCAGCCCATTACCTGTCACCCCTGATCATGGTTTACAAAGGCCAGGGAAGCATCCGGGATACTCATGAGCGACCGGTATGTCTTCCCCGGAGAAACTCTCGCAACACGCCACCCACCACCACCAGCACCACCACACCCGCAAAGACAATCACCCCCGTCGTTTGCTGATAATTAGCCATCAATTCGGGCGGAAGCGGAGTCTTTGTGGGAGTAGAGTCGAGCCATTGGTCTGTTGTGGCTTCTTGCATCTGAATGGACGCCATCTTTTCCTGCCCGGGTACAGCCCCCGCCATCCGGTTTGCCGGTGGCTCCCTCCAGGCCAGGCTGGTAGCCACCAGGAAAGAGAAAATGAGGCAGGTGATCCAGATGCGCCAGTCCATTTGTTTCCAAAGGTTTTGCAAAAACCGAAACATGCCATCACCTCGTTTGCCGGTCAGCTAACCGCTCCACTGCATCCACTGCCGCCTGTGAGGGTTCTGCTTCCAGCCGCACCACTCTTACTGCCGCTTCCTCCAGCACTCCCCCCAGGCCAGAAAGCAATTCCGTCGAGGGGCGGGCATGGGCAGAGAGAGCCACCTGTGTGAGCACACTTTTGAAGGTCTGATTCTGCCAGGCAGAAAGCGCCGCTGGCCGTGTAGGAAGGAAGCCCGCCGCTTCGCTCCACTCTCCAAGAAACTGTGAGTCGCTCAACCATTCCACCAGTTCAATGCTCAACGCCTGACGCTCGGGCAAAGGATCGGCTACCGCCCAAATCCAACCCGTCGCCATGGTATAGGGCGTATCCTCAAGTTGCGGCAGAGGCGCTGGCAGGCTGTCGGGTGGTTGTTCTCCAAGGTAATCTGAAATCCAGGCCACACACACATGGAAACGTTGATCCTGATAGGCCTGCCACACCTGGCTTTCGCTCTGGAAATCGGCCATCCACAGAGGAAACAGACCGCGGTTCGCCCCCGTTCGATAGAGGGTCAGCACCCGGGCCAGAGGTTCACTCTGTAATAACGGACGATGCTGAGCATCTTCCACTTCGCCACCGATGGAGCGGTACAGCGCCAGGGTGGTCATAGCCGTGGGGCTGCTAAAGGCTATTCCCACCGGCTGGCCAAGCTGAATCAGATCCTCCCAGTTGCCAAGCGGCGGGTGTACCTGGCTGGCGCGGTAGACCAGAACCTGGGCGTCCCCGGCAAAAGGCAACCCGAAGGTTACCCCCTGAACCATGGCCAGCTCCCGGGCATACGGATACCAGTCTGAGGATTCGAGCACCCTGCCCAGTGGATCGAGGGGTACCAGCAACCCTTTAATCGCCGCCACTTCAAATTCAGGCCGGGGCAAAGCCACCACCCCCGGTAATGAGCGCGGCGCCGCGACACTGGCCGCACTGAGTGATTCTAATAACCCGCCCGGTCCACTTGCGGCTTTCAAACGCACTTTGATGCGGATGCCGTGCTCTGTTTCGAAGGCCGCCAACCGCTTATCTAACACCTCTCCTGCCCGCCCGCCCGACCCGGGGGCAAATTCCGGCGGAAGCCACAACGTCAGTTCATTCGGCGGCAGAGGTGTAGGCGTTTGGGTCGGCTCAGGGGTGGGTTGCGGGGTCAGGGTCAGCGCCGCACCCTCCGCAGTAGGTGTGGCAACGGGTGTCAAAAAGGTAAACGGGAATCGATCCAGCGCCTGACACGCCGTCAACAGGATTGTGATCCACCACATCCCAAGGAAGGCCGCCAATCCACGAGTATAACAGGAAGACCGAAAAGTCTTTTTCCAATTCCACCGGACAGGTGATGGCACAGACCCGATTTGCGCCATTTTCACGCCAGAGAACCGCGTCGTTTTCACCCCAGCGAAACAGGATGGCTGATCAGTTCAACCAGAAGCCGCACCGACTGAAGCACATCCTCGTAGTCCACCATTTCAGACGGGCTGTGAATGTAGCGGGTAGGAATGGAAAGACACCCTGCAGGCACCCCGGCCCGGGTAAGCTGCATGGCGCGCGCGTCGGTTGTACCGGCTTCCAGCACCTCAAGCTGATAGGGGATACCACTCTTTTCGGCGGTCTCAACCATCCAGCGCACCACGCGAGGATCCGCCAGCATGCCGCTGTCTCGCACTTTAATGGCCGGACCTTTTCCCAGCGAAACCTCCATTTTTACCCCCTTGGGCGTATCGCCGGTACGGGTCACATCCACTGCCAGGGCCAGTTCCGGGTCCACCCCAAACGCGGCGGTGGTCGCCCCGCGCAGGCCCACCTCTTCCTGGGTGCTGAAGACGAAATACAGTTCATGCGGGCTGTTCTGGCACTCCTTCAACGCCTGGATCATCACCGCCACAGCAATGCGGTCATCCATGGCCTTGGAAACAAGGCGACCGTTCAAATCCAGGAAGGGGCGATCGAAAACGGCCACATCACCCACTTTAACCGGGCATGTCTCACGGCTGGAAGCTCCCACATCAATATACAGCTGATCCATGGATGGAAGGCGGTCACTGCTTTCGAGCCGCTCCATATAAATCAGGCCAGAAACTCCGTTAAGGAACTTTACTCGCCCGCCAATACAGGTGGCCGGGCTTACCCCGCCGATGGTCGTAAACCGGACAAAACCCTTTTCATCCACATGAGTGACCATGACCCCAATTTCATCCATGTGCCCCGAAAGCATCACCCGCATTCCATCGGCACTGCGCGTTCCCTTTCGGGCGATCAGGTTGCCCAAGGCATCTACTTTAATCTCATCGGCCAGGCCTTCAATCTCCGCCTGCACTACTTCGCGCACTGCCGCCTCATAACCGGAGGGGCCTACGGTTTCCACAAGTTTTCGAATTAAGTCCTTCATCTGCAATTCTCCAGTGATCTTCAGCAAAACAGGTTAACGCCCGGCCAGCAAGAGGGACCGATCCAGGCGCGAAACCGCATGGAACACCAGTGCCAGTGTGGCTTCCCAGTCCGAAAGACGGGACACCATCTGGGCCGTATGCGCATATCGCCCCGGCACCGAAATAGAGACACTGGGAATGCCCTCGCGAACCCGGTGAATGGCTCCAGCGTCTGTGCCTCCACCTCCCGGCTGGCGGAACTGGTAGGGAATTCCCAGTTCCTCTGCAGTTTGCACCAGATGACGTATCAGGCGCGGATCAGAGAGGGTTCCCGAGTCGGCAACATAAATGGCCGCTCCCGCCCCCAGCCGGGTGTTATATCCGGTATTTTCGTGCTCATCCCAGTTTGGCAAATCGAGCGCCGGGGTCGAATCGATCGCAATCGCCAGGTCAGGATGAAAGGCATACGCCGCCACCCGCGCCCCTCGCAGGCCGATCTCTTCCTGCACGGTGAAAGCGGCCAGCAATTCCACCCCGTCCGGGGGGTTCTTGAGCAGTTCAATCAACGTGGCCACCCCCAGCCGGTCATCCAGGGCCTTACCCAGAATCGAATCGCCCACCCGTCGGAAGCGTGTGGCAAAAGTGGCCCGGTCTCCCACTTTAACCTTGCCTGCCGCCCCTGCCCCCACATCAATCCTTAAAGAATCGAGCGGGATTTTATTTTCCGTCTCACCCGGTTCCGTCAGGTGAATGGGCTTGGCACCGATCACCCCCGGAATGTTTTCCTTGCCGACCAGTACCGTCTTTCCGGGCAGTGTGCGCTCGTCAATCCCGCCAACGGCCACAAAGCGAAACAGCCCTTCTTTATCATCATCCACGATCATAAAGCCCACTTCGTCCATGTGAGCATCGACCATCACCCGCAGAGCATCCGCCCGGGAAGATTTTTTAACCGCCAACACGTTGCCCAGAGCATCCACCCGCACTTCGTCTACATGCGGTTTAATTTCTTCCAGAACGATCTTGCGCACCTGCTGCTCATCACCTGATACCGCACAGGCATTCGAAAGCCGTTCGAGCAGGGCAAGTTGACTTTTTGAAACAAGTTGTGAAAATGGGAGATGTTCGCTCATGGAATTACTTTTTCTCAAAATATTTCTTGGGAACGTATTCGAGTACGATCTTTTCAAGGTCGCCCAAATTATTTAGGTTTAGGAAAAAATGACAATTTTCCCAAAGCCGGTACAGGTCTCGTTTCCTAGCCAACCAACCACCGCCATCGGCAAAATTGACAAATATTCGGTCTTCATTATACCGGCTATTGCTATGACGAATGCGGTCGTAAATGGCTAACATATCGCGCGCCTTATTCGTTTGACCACTGCTTGTCGTCTCCTGGAAAGAACTCATGATAATAACCCAAGGATCATCCAGACTCGGGACTGCAAAGTCTATATCGGTTTCCACAAAACGAGAACGTCCTTTTTGAAAAGGAATACCGTAATGATCTTGAACTTTATGCAAAATGGTTTCTATTTCTGCTTCAACTTTATGGCCTTTTTTCGCACCGTAAGTACCGATTAATGAACGCTTATAACGCACTTTGCGAGCAGCCTGCGTACTGAAACCAATCTCGGCGTAGTTCAAACTTTCCAAATAATAACGGGGCACCAAGTTTGCCAGTTCCCGATCGTTAAATCCGTTGTAGAGTAAAGACACTACCAGGCTCAGAAAATGTGGGTCTTGTGAAATTAAACTCTTTATCCTGACCAGCGACCATTCCGAATCAAAACCACCCTCGATTCTCCCCATTCGCCGCAAGAGCGAAATGATTCTCAAAAATTTTTCCTCGGATAGTTCCAAATCCCTGAGAATAACATCCAAAACTGCCGGATTTTGACCGATTATCTCCCGCAAATCTCGTTCCCTGATCAGTTGACCACTGGAGAGCTGAGCTTGCACCGCCAAGTCAAGTAAATTGTCAACTTCCCGATCAATTTCATCCTCTAAAGCAGGATTAAGATAAAAAACACTTGCACTCTCCCAAACTTGTTCAAAGGATATCTTTTCAACACTTCTTTTCATCGGAAATCTCCAATTTTGCGGCTTTGATCGCCTTTCCCCAGGTCGGGAACACATTCAGGTACACTTTCAAATCATACTTGCCGTATATCTCTACATCTTCTGGCGTGGGAAGCCTTCCTAATTTTTTCGCAAGCGAGCGCAATTCTAATTGAAGCTCTTTCTTTGTCAATCCAGTTTTTGAGCGGTTAATAGAAGGACGAATTACTTCCCCATTTAGCTGAACTTCTTTAATCTTTCTTTGCATCAATTCAACATAAAATGGGTCAATATCAATGCCTACAAAACGACGGCTCAATTTAGCAGCCGTAATAATGGTTGTACCAGTGCCAGCCAGCGCATCGAGAACGACGTCGTTTGGGTTCGTGGTGAGTAAGATGATTCGTTCGAGTAGTGCTTCCGGCAGTTGACAGGGATGGTAATCTCGATCACGCCGGTGCTTAATCCGATGAATATTCCACCACAAATCTGTGAGCAATTCTTGCTGGTTTTCACCTCTTAACTTGCGGCTGCGAATACATGCCCTTCGCAAACAATACAAACGGCTGTCAATATTCTTGAGGGCCTCATAGTTGAATGTAAAACCTTCTTTTTGTTTGGTGTAAAAAAGCAGGCTGTAATGAGCAGGCATCAGTTTTCCACGCGGCTCAGAAAGCGCGTCCCAAACAATCCAGTTTTGTAAGTACAATTGCCGATTCAGGTAATCGGCATGATACATGGACCAATGTGGAAGGTTAAGAACGAATAAAGAACCTGTAGGTTTCAGGATTCGGACGTATTCCTCCAGCCATTGATTACACCAGGTTAAATATTCTTTGCCCGCTAGTTCATCATTATAGACATTGTAAGACTTATCTAAGTTATAGGGAGGATCAGCAAACACTAAATCAATTGACTCATTCGGATATCTTCTGAGTATTTCTAAAGCATCTCCCTCCAATATCACATTGAAGCCAGGAAATTCGCCAATCGGTTCTTCAGACTTTGGATTGGTTTGATGCGGTTCCAACACCGAGAACAAACTCGGTTGGTATTGAATTTTATTTTCGCTGACTCGCTTGGGTGTTGGGCTTGTGGGCAATGCATGGGTTGGCCCAGCCCAACCGATGATTTCTTTGCCATTTACATCTACCAAACTCAATATCCGCTGATAGAACGCCTCGCTCAAAGAAGTGTAGTTGTCTTCTGCATTCTGCGCTTTCCAAACATCAGAAATAGCTGCCCCAGCTGGATTCATCAAGTGGGCTTTTCCTCCCCAATCCTTCAGTGTTCTTTCACAGGCTTTGCAATACTCATGGGGAGTTCTCACTTTATTTATTTCAAAATGATGACCTTTTACAAACATCAATAAACCGCTATGGACAGATGGCAACCCATTGGTAAATTGTTTTATGCTGGACTCAAGAACAATCCAGTACTTAAAATTCAACCGCTGATCCAGATACACTCCCAATGATGGCAAATGGATAGGCAAGCCCTGGACGAACAATAATCCACCGGGCTTTAAGGAGCGCACCAAGTCATCCAAAAGACCATCAATGGACTTCCAGGTCTCTTCAGATAACCCACCTGAAACCAGCAAGGCAAAATCTAATGACTGAGATGCAATTCTTTTTGCATCCTCTACTAATAATGGTTCGTCAGACATGATCAGATGTCGGATCATATAGCGATTTGGCTACTCATCCCATTTCAATTGTTCCATAAACTCCGGCGTCAACCCGGCAATAAACTGCGCCAGCAGGCGGCCTGCCCGGCGAACATCTTTCATGGATACCACCTCCACCGGGGTATGCATATAGCGCAAGGGAATGCTCAACACCATGGTTGGAATACCCTCCGCGACAATTTGCATGCCCATAGCGTCGGTACCAGAGTAACGCGGGTGCACTTCAACTTCATAGGGCAGGTCAAGCTGATCGGCCAGTTCTTTAAAGCTTTCAAAAATGGCCGGGTGGGTGTTTGGCCCCCAGCCGAGGGCCACGCCCTTCCCCAGCCCGCGCCCGCGATAATCATTGACCCCCGGCCCCTTGGCAAAGGTTACATCAATGGCCACGGCAATATCCGGTCGGATTTCAAACGGCGAGGTCAATCCACCACCCAGCGTTTCCTCTTCCTGAACCGTTGCCACGGCAACCACATCCCAGGCGTGATTCACCGCTTTCAGCTCGTCCAGGCAGGCGGTAACCGCAGCTACCGCCGCGCGATCGTCGAGGGTATGACCAGCGATGAGATCTTCCCCCAGCTCCAGTGGTTCAGTAGCAAAAGAGATCAGGTCTCCCACCCGCACCAGTGCCTGCACTTCTTCAGGAGGCAGGCCCACATCCACCACCAGGTGGCTCATCGGCACGGGCTTTCCCCGCAGGTGAGGAGGGAGCAGCCGGTCAGGAGGCTGGCCAATCACGCCTGGCAGGTCTCGCCGGGCGTGCACCGTCACTGCCTGCGCCGGAAGAATTCGCGGGTCAACCCCGCCCACTTCGGTGAAATACAGAAAGCCCTCCGGTGTCACCCTGGTGACCATGAGGCCGATTGCGTCCATGTGGGCGGCAAGGAGAATCTTCGGGCGCGGAGGGGCAGCCTGGCCGTGTTTCAAAGCATGCAGGCTCCCCAGCCGGCTGACCGAAATCTCATCAACCAGCGGCTTCCAGGCTTCAGCGATAACTTCGCGTACCGGCCCCTCATGACCGGAGAGACCGGGAAGCGAGATGATTCGTTTTAAAAATTCTTTGAGATCAGGCATGGAACCATCCATTTTGATGAAAATGAACCCCTGTTATGGAGAGGGGGTCGTGGGTGTATCCGATGGCGATTGCGTATCCGTCGGGGGTGCCAGCGTGGGCGTGAAGGTGGCGGAGGGCGGCAGCGGAGTGAACGTCAGCGTTGGGGTATTGGAGGCGGTAGGCGTAAAGGTGAAGAATGTGGGTGTCGGGCTGGCGGTGAGGGTAATGGTAGGGGTATCGGTTGGAACCACAGGGCTGGGTGTGGGAGTCTGAGTAATGGGTGTGGGTGTCTCGGTAAGAGAGGGGGTCAGCGTAAGGGTCGGTGTAGGGGTACGCGGACGGTTAGCCCACTCGCTGATCTGCACAGCTGTAATACCCACACAGTAGCAGGCAGCGGCGATGACGATGGCAATCACAAGAATGGTGCGAATGTTATTGCGTTGTTGGTCGTGGATGGCCGCCATGGTGGGCTTTTCCTCCCATAGACTTCATCATATCATCCCTGAGGATTTGTGGCAAGTGGAGCTTTCACTTCAGAACTCCATTTCATGCCTGTGACTTCTGCTTCATCAGAGTTCGCTTCCAACCAGAGACTATCCCCGGGCCTTGCCTATCTCCTGTCGTACGGTAAAGTACAGGCTTTCTGCCCTCAGGTCGGCCAGTGCATAACATGGGCCTTTGAGATGGTCGGCCAGGTCCTGAGCCAACCCCTGATCAAACGCGGCGTGTTCCATGTTGATCACCACGCTGTGAATTTTCTCCTCAGCAATCCGCTGAGCAAGCCAGCGGGCTTCTTCCAGAGGGGGCAAATAACCCATCGAGACATTCCCCGCCCCATCCGTCAGAACAATCAACAGCGGCAGAACATCCGGGTGGAGCAACTTCTCTCGCCGGATCACCTGATAAGCCAGTTCCAACCCTGCCGAGAGGGGCGTCTTCCCCCCTACCGGAATATCGCGCAGTGCCTGTTCAGCAAGCTGCACTGAATTGGTGGGAGGTAACACCAGGGTAGCCCGGTCGCGCTGGAAGGTGATCAGCCCTACGCGATCGCGCCGCTGGTAGGCATCGTTGAGTAAGGAGAGGATCGCCCCCTTGGTGGCAGCCATCCGCTCTGCCACTGCCATTGACCACGAGGCATCCACCAGGAAGAGAACCAGGTTGGCCGCCCGTTTGACGCGAATCTTGCGCTGATAGTCCACAGGGCGCACGGCAAAAGCCACCCGGTTGAGCCGCTTGAGATCTTCACGCTGACGCTGAAAGGGAGCTGCCGCACGCAGGGTGGCATCGAACGCCAGATCATCCCGCTTTCTCCCGGCTGGCCTGGCCATAATGTAACGTCCGCGCTTCCGCTCGGTAAAGGTACGCGAGCGTCTACCGGCGTTTCGGCGCATCATCTTATCCAGCGGGGTATCCAGCCGCCGGGGGGCGAAGGACTCACCAACCCTGACCGATTTTCCCCCCGTCCACCACTGCTGGTTCCCCTGGTCAAAAATATCCTGGCGGGCAGGTTCCATCTGGCTGGTTTCCTGGTCTTCCTGGCCTGCCGCGCCGTCAATTACGTTTTTTTTTGATCGCTCTCTTCCTGCCCGGAGGTGCGAACTTCCTGAGGTTCACCCTGGGTTGAACCACCCTGCAGTTGATCCAATCTTTCGGCCAGTTCTTCCATCGTCGTGGACGCCTGCTGGAAGGGGGTATGTTTTAAGCGATGCGGCAGAGCCAGTTCAGCCGCCAGCGCAATATCGCGGGGGGTAATGGCTGTCCGTCCTTCAAAAGCCGCCTGAGCCCGTGCCGCCTTGAGGATCACCAGATCAGGACGATGACCATCCACTCCAAGCGAGGCCGTTAAGGAAGCAATCGAAAGCAAATCACGGCTGGTGTAGGTCACTTCATCCAGCAGCTTTCGGGCCGCCTCAATCTTTTGAGATAGCTCGCGTTCTTTGGGCTGCCATTCAGCCACAAAACCGGCCGGGTCTCTCTCAAAGGCCAGATTCCGTTCCATGATGATGACCCGCTCGCGGGCATCGCGAATGCCGTGAATTTCTACCGAAAGTGCAAAGCGATCCAGCAGTTGCGGGCGCAGGTCTCCCTCTTCAGGGTTCATTGTGCCCACCAGAATAAACCGTGCAGGATGGCTGAAAGAAATTCCTTCACGTTCAATGATGTTCATGCCCATCGCGGCTGCATCCAGGAGCACATCCACCACGTGATCATCCAGCAGGTTGACTTCATCAATGTACAGCAATCCCCGGTTAGCGGCGGCCAGCACACCGGGTTCAAAATGCCGTTCACCGCGCTGGATGGCCGCTTCTATGTCCAGCGTCCCCACCACGCGGTCTTCGGTAGCCGAAACTGGCAGGTTAATAAAGGGAATTTGCCGGGTTGCCACCGGCAGTTGCTCACCCCGCTCAGCGCGCTCACGGCATTCGGTGCACCAGTTGGCTGGAGTATCAGGGTCGCAACCAAAGCGGCAGTCACTCACCACCCGCACCAGCGGTAAAAGCGCCGCCAGCGCACGTGCAGCTGTGGACTTGGCCGTTCCTCGCTCCCCGCGAATTAACACTCCGCCAATGCGCGGGTCGATTGCATTAAGCACCAGGGCGCGGCGCATGCGCTCCTGTCCAACGATGGCAGTAAAAGGATAAATCGGAAGCATTTTTTCCTGTAGTCCGGGTATGAAGTTCACCTCACCGGGTTAGCGGAATCAAGTTTACCACGAATCGGGGATAGAAAAGCGGTTCCTGATCATGTAAAATCATAAGCAACCCGGTTACATCCACTTTCGCCGCCGGTTTGCAGGGAGGAACCATGGTTAAAAAAGCAAGTCTGGCATGGATAGCCGGATTTTTCATCGCTTTGACGCTTCTGGTGTTTTCTCTCACCCGGGCGCCTCAGGCAGTGACGGCTTCTTCTTCCAGTCGGGCATTATCTCAGGAAACCCTTCCCCTGCATGGCTGGACGGTGTGTGTCGATTTGGGGGTTGGCCCGGTACCTGGCCAGTCTGGCAACCTCCAGCGGGTGAGAATGTGCCACGGAGACGGCTGGCAGGTAGATACCTTCTGCCTGGAACCAGCCAAGCCAGTGCCTCAGGTGGGAGTCATGTGCTCGATGGTCAGTAGCACCGATTTCTGGTGCGGCGACGAGGTGCAACAATTGCGGGAGTACCAGATTCAACAAACCCCACCACCGGCCCCACCTCCTACCGCAACCCCTTCACCCACATCCACCACAACCC
>NZ_DF967965.1:482888-488546 GCF_001050195.2 Anaerolinea thermolimosa | reverse complement strand
CACCACAGCCGCCCCCCCGCCGCCCGTTCCCAATACTCCACAAGCATCCAGTACCCCGATTGTCCTTCAGCCAACCGTGTTCGCCCGGCCCTCTCCCGGTGGAGCGGGTAATTCGGGTTTACTCTTTTCCACTTTTTTTGTCCTGGCGGGGATCACTTTACTGGCCTTGGCCATTCGCAGCCAGCGTGCGGCTTACCGTTCACGGAAGTAATCCATGCCTTCTGCACCCCTCACCGGCCCCCGTTTCAACCTCCGAGCCAGGCGTCAGCAACAAAACGCCCGCCTGCTCTCGATAGCCGGGGGGGTACTGCTGGTCATCGGCCTCTCCGGGCTGCTGCGTTATGCTTCGGTGCTTGCCGCTGCCATCGACGTCCAGCCTGCGCCACCCGTCCAGGTTCCTGCCCCAGACGGACTCACCTCCACGCCCTTTCGGCCCCTTCCTCCCACGGCCACCCGCCTGCCCACCGCTACCCCCACCTTCACCCCGTCTCCGTTACCTCCCCAACCCATCCTCCCTCCATCGCTGGTGGAACACCCGCAAAAAATCGTCCTGCGCATCGGGCCCGTTCCATCCCTGAACGATGACCAACCTGTTCGCATCGCCTTTCTACCCGGTGCAGAATGCCCTTTTGGAAACCAGCGCGCCTGTTTGAGCCTGCACCGCAACGGCACCTTAAGTCTGCTCACCATTCATTCGGGGATTGGCGGGCAGGGAGAAGCCTTTCGCCGCGCAGTGGAAGGAACCGGTCTCGATTCTGCCGGATACAGCCTTTCGCGCATCCAGGCCAACCTCGATCGGTTGCAAAACGTACCGGTTTCACTCTCTTTAGGTGAAAACCTCTCAAAAAACTTGATTCTTCTTGGCGTGGCCCGCATTCCCCCCGGCGAAGTCGAATCCTATTTTTCTCGCCCGGTCGATGAAGCCCTGGAACTGGTGACTCGCTACAATCCCGCGCTCCAACCCGCGTTGGACTCAAGGGAGGCCCTGCTTGCCTTTGAAATCTGCGGCTGGCTCGTCGAGGGTGAAGGCTGGTCTCCCGGAGTCAGTTCTACCACCGGATCGATTTATTTTGGCCTGTTGCGCGAACCATAAATAAAAACTGAAAGGCGGGCCGTCTGGCCCGCCCTTTACCTCTTTCACAACCCTGTTACGCGAAGGAATGATACAGAGACTGAACGCGCAGGGCTTTCTTCACCTGTGCCAGCGTCCACCCCTGCGGTAGGACACAGGTCACCTGCACCTTTCGTCCGGGGAGAACATCGAAGTAGTTGTCGCTGAAGATGGCATCCGCTCCGGCCAGTTTAAGTTCTACAAAGCGCGCCAGAGAGTGAGCGGTGACCTCGAAAACGGCCTGTTTTCCACTGCGGCTCACCTGCACATTCAATCCGGGTTCCACCAGCTTCAGATGCTTGTTGGGCACAAAAGTCGCCACACTGGTAGCCAGGTGTTTCTCTCCTTGATAAAGATCGGCCATAAAAATGACCTCGCGCTTGCGATCGAGCGTGGCTTCGATCTCCGTCTGGAAATCCAGAGAGCACACCTTTGCTGATTGGAGCGCCGCCAGGCTCACCGCCACCTCACCTGAACGCAAAGTCTCTCCGTCGAGGGTCTGCAAAGCCCAGCGTACCTGCCCCTGCCAGGCTTCGGTAAGGTCGCTGGTCACGTGGACTTCCATTAACGCGCCCTGATCCTCAATGGAAAGCAGTATGGGAGCATAAAACCTTTTAGCGGCATAATGGAGAGCCTTCCAGCGGCCATAGTAGTCAATGCTTGACCAGCTTGCCACCGGCCAGCAATCGTTCAATTGCCAGTAAAGGGTGCCGCTCACCCGGTGCTTATTCCGGCGCCAGTGCTCCACCCCGTAGCGAATCCCCTCGGCCTGTAAAACCATGCTCAAGTAGCTCAACGACGGAAAGTCTTTGGGCAGGCGAAAACTATCCGTCATTTGAGCCACCATCAGACCATTGCCATTCCCGCTTCGTTGATGATGCTCCATAATATAAGAAGTCATATTCCAGTCTTCTGGATCGGCATAAGTCGCAATCGTCTCCATGGGCGGGAGCGATTGAAAACCAAATTCACTCATGAAGCGGGGAAACTGCTGGCGGTAAGCCGTGAAGGGTTTGCGCCCGTGCCATACATCCCAGTAATGCATATCACCGCGTTCCGGGCTGTTCGGAGCCTGGAAGGGAACGTTGGAAGAGGCCGAGCTTGGCCAGTAAGGCCGGTCAGGATCGAGCTCATGTACCCACTCGGGCAGCGTATGATAGAAAAACTTCTCGTAGGCCTCTCGTTCGAGAACACGTAGAGGATCGTTGGGGTTCGTCCAGCCCCAGTCAGCCCACCCCTGCTCCATTTCGTTGTTGCCACACCAGAGGGCAATGCACGCCCGATGGCGCAGGCGACGTACATTGTCATTCACTTCGTGGCGCAGGTTTTCAATAAACTCAGGTTCATCATGCGGGTAAATATAGCAGGCAAACATGAAATCATGCCATAAGAGCATGCCATAACGATCACACAGATCATAAAAACGTTCATCCTCGTAGAAACCCCCGCCCCAGATGCGCAGCATGTTCTGGTGCGACTCCGCCGCCGATCGGATGAGGTGTTCATACTGAGCTTCACTCATGCGCGTGGGGAAAGAATCCGCGGGAATCCAGTCCGATCCTTTCATAAAGACCGGCACACCATTGACCACAAAAGTAAAAGACTCTCCCCAGGCATCAGGCTCACGCACCAGATCCACCGTACGCAGCCCCATCTTCACCTGCTTACGATCCTGAACCGTCCCTTCGGCCTCCAGAGAAACTTCCACATCATACAGTGGCTGTTCGCCATAGCCATTTGGCCACCAGAGCTGAGGATTTCTAATCCTGACCGCCAGTTGACCCTGATTACCTTCCAGCGGAAGGTGAGTTTCGTAGGTTCTCCGGCCATTGGGGGTGGTGACTTTGAGATGAGCCACAAGGGGCACGTTATCCCAGCGCTCTGCCCGCACTGCGGCAGAGAGCGTTACCGTGCCGTTACGATGCTGTTGCCTCAGATGGACATCTTCCAACCGGGCCGAAGCATACTGTTCCAGGCGCAGGTCACGCCAGATACCTATGGGCGGGAGTTTTGGCCCCCATCTTCACCTGCTTACGATCCTGAACCGTCCCTTCGGCCTCCAGAGAAACTTCCACATCATACAGTGGCTGTTCGCCATAGCCATTTGGCCACCAGAGCTGAGGATTTCTAATCCTGACCGCCAGTTGACCCTGATTACCTTCCAGCGGAAGGTGAGTTTCGTAGGTTCTCCGGCCATTGGGGGTGGTGACTTTGAGATGAGCCACAAGGGGCACGTTATCCCAGCGCTCTGCCCGCACTGCGGCAGAGAGCGTTACCGTGCCGTTACGATGCTGTTGCCTCAGATGGACATCTTCCAACCGGGCCGAAGCATACTGTTCCAGGCGCAGGTCACGCCAGATACCTATGGGCGGGAGTTTTGGCCCCCAGTCCCAGCCAAAATGGCAGGGAGCCTTGCGTACAAATACACTGCCCTCCAGCGACATCCCCGTCTTGGGGGTGAGCGGTTTTTCGGCGTTGCGCTTCAGGCAATACTTAACCGCCGAGCGGAAGAGAATCCGCAATTCATTTTGACCGCTGCGAAGGATGCCATCCACCGGCCAACGGTAGGTTCGGAACATATTCTCCGTCTCACCCAGACGTTGCCCATTCAGATAGACCTCGGCGAGAGTATCCAGGCCATCGGCCACCAGGAACATACGCCCACCCGGAGAAGCCTCGAACACCCCCCGATACTCCCAGTCGGCCTCAGCCACCCACTGTACCTTGAGCTCATTATCCGCCACGAAAGGATCGGGGATGCGACCCAGCGCCAGCAGATCCGTATGCACGCCACCGGGAACAGTCGCCGGCATCCATTCATCTGTGCCTGCTTGCCTGAAAGTCCAGACAACCTGAGATGCTGAACTTAACGATTGTGATTTCATGAATGAACTTCTTCCTTTCACCAGGGGTTAACATCATGTATTGTACAATACTTCCGCAAAGCCAGAAGGAAGAAGCCGGTAAGCGCTGAAGATTCTCCTCAGGAAAAACTCTTTACCTTCAAAACCTTGGATCGCTTTCTGGAAGGTTAAATGGATGCAGTTTCGCAGCACCTTCCGGTATAATGCGGATGCAATTCTCTAAAGGAGTACATTCCATGCCTCTCGATATCGTTGTAGGCACCCAGTGGGGTGACGAAGGCAAAGGCCGGGTAGTAGACCTGCTCTCCTCCCGTGCAGATATTGTGGCACGTTACAATGGCGGCGACAACGCCGGTCACACCGTCACTGTGGGCAAACAAACTTTTAAACTCCATTTGATTCCCTCCGGAATCATTCATCCGCGCACCACAGGCGTGCTCGGCAACGGGGTGGTGATCTATCCACCCACCCTCCTCACTGAAATAGACATGCTCCGGAACAATCAGGTGGAGATCAACCCTCAGCGTCTGCGGATTTCTCATGCCGCTCACCTCATCACCCCGGCTCATCGCGCGCTGGATCGTGCGCAAGAAGCCGCGCGTGGCCGTGAGCAGATCGGCACTACAGGCCGCGGGATCGGTCCGGCATATACCGATAAAGCTGCCCGGCGGGGTATTCGCATGGAAGAAATGCTCGATGAAACCGCCTTTCACCGGCGGATGATCGAGCACGTCGAAGAGGCCAACCAGTTCCTCACCGCGATCTACCATGCTGAAGCCCTCGACCCTCTTCAGATTGCCGATGAATATACCCGCGCCGCATCAGTATTGCGTGAATACATCACCGACACTTCTGCCCTGTTATGGGAAGCTCTCCAGCGGGGGCAGCTGGTACTGGCAGAAGGGGCTCAGGGCACCTTACTTGACCTTGATCATGGAACATACCCCTTCGTTACCAGTTCTTCACCCACCGCCCCCGGTGTCCTGCCGGGCCTGGGGGTTGGTTTTGGGTACGTTAACCGGGTAATCGGGGTGACCAAAGCTTTCCAGACGCGCGTCGGGGCCGGCCCCTTCCCGACCGAAGTTTTCGGAGAAACCGCAACGCGTTTGCGTGGAACCGGCGCCAATCCCTGGGATGAATTTGGCACCACCACCGGGCGCCCCCGTCGCGTTGGCTGGCTGGATGGTGTTCTCCTGCGCTATGCTGTACGCATTAACGGGTTGACGGAGCTGGTAGTCACCAAACTCGATGTCTTAAGCGGCCTCCCGGAAATCCGCATCTGCACTGCCTACCGCATCAACGGACAGGAATATACCGACCTTCCTCTCGGCCCGGCTGACCTCTCACCCTTTGAGCCGGTTTATGAAGAAATGCCGGGCTGGGGCGGTGATATTTCAGGGGCACGCACCTGGAATGACCTCCCCGAAGAAGCCCAAAACTACCTGACCCGCATTTCTCAGATCAGCGGGGTGCCTGTCTGCCAGGTCTCCGTCGGCCCTGAACGTGAACAGGTGGTGGATGCACAATGCGCCTGAGGATGGGGTTACTTCTGGTGGCTGGACTGCTGGCTGCCTGCAGTGGGCCAGCCACCACTCCGTTTCTTCTGCCCACCTCAACGACACTCCCAACGCTTAGTCCAACGCCATCGCCGGTTTGGTTTCCACCCACCGAAACCCCCACCCT
>NZ_DF967965.1:428596-481883 GCF_001050195.2 Anaerolinea thermolimosa | reverse complement strand
ACCCTCGCCCCCACGTTGACCCCCCGCCCCACACAAGAATACAAACCCGGGGTGGGGAGTGTCATTCTGGAAGATGATTTTACTCACCCGGAAGATTGGCGCACAGGAGATTTTGAGGATGGCCGCATCACCTTTGGAAACCGCGCACTAAACCTGGTGGTCACCGCTCCCCGGGGAAGCCTGTTCTCGTTTGGGAAGAAAGAAATCCCGGCAGATTCCTACCTGGAGATCACCATTGAACCCGCCATTTGTCGGAATGATGACGTTTTCGGGGTAATGCTGCGAGCCCGCAGTGAGCGAGAAGGTTACCGTCTGCTGGGCTCCTGCAACGGGAATTTGCGTATGGAACGCCTGCGTCCTTCTGAGACAATCCCCCTGCAAGATTGGACTGCCTCCGGTGAACTACCGCGGGGAGGAATGCTACCCGTCAGAGTAGGGGTGTGGATGACCGGGAACGAATTACGCGTGTTTCTCAATGATGTGTATCAATTCAGTGTGCGCGATCCGCTATATCCCTCCGGCCAGGTAGGGCTGTATGCCAGAGCTTCAGGGAACACCTCTCTCACCGTGGCTTTCTCCAACCTGCGAGTACATTCCCTCGATCCGAGTCAGCTTCCTACCTCCACACCAATGCCTGCCGTTACCCCCTGAAAGACCCATCCCGCCGCCCCGACGGTTTTTTCGTTCCTCTGATTTTTCTCTCCCTTGCTATAATCATCCCATGGACTCACCTCAACCTGCCATCCTCATTTTAGTCGACGGGTTACGCCCCGAACCTGTGGAACAAGGGCTGATGCCCGCCCTCTCTCACCTCGCCGCCGGTGGCACGTCCACCCTCAAAGCCCGCTCTGTGATGCCCTCCATCACCCTTCCCTGCATTGCTTCCATTTTCCTCTCGGTTCCTCCCACCCGTCACAAAACGATTACCAACACCTGGCATCACAACCGCCGTCCACTTCCCGGTCTTTTCGAAATGGCCCGTGCCGGGGGGCTGCTCACAGCTTCATTCCACGGTTGGGATCCATTACGCGACCTTTCCCAGCCCGATGTGCTCGATTTCGCGTATTACCACCGTTCCGGAGACCCCATCACTTCTCAAACCGAGGCAGAGGTCTGCCAGTTCGCCGCGGATTGGATCGTTCGCCACCACCCGGGGTTCTCTTTCGTCTATATCGAGCTCCCCGACCAGCTTGGACATAAGTTTGGTTATCTCTCTTCAGAATACCTTTCCGGCTGTAAGCGAGTAGACGCCGCTCTCTCTGGATTCTTCGATCGGCTTCAGCAAGCCCGGGTGCTGGATGACTCTCTGGTAATCGTTACTGCCGACCACGGCGGTCATGACCGCACCCACGGAACGCCCCTTCCCGAAGATATGACCGTTCCTCTCATCCTGCATGGAAAGGGCATCCGTCCAGGGCATACCCTGGAAGGCAAAGCCAGCATTCTGGATATTGCTCCCACCATCACCCACCTCCTCGGCCTGCCCACACCTCCTGAGTGGCAGGGGCAGGTGTTAAGAGAAGCGCTTGCATGAGTCCGCGTTATCACTCCCACCCGGCAGGTCTGCCGGGAAGGTGTTGTGCCATCATCCATCCGTGGTCAGGGTTGATCTTTTCCCTTCTCCCTGGTCAGAGTATCACCTTTCTCCCGATGAACGAAAGCCATTTACCCCGGCTTTTGCAACTTTACCAGCAGTGTGAAGATTTCCTTGCCCTTGGCCCCAGCCCCCACGCCTCTCCTGAAATGGTTCTCGCCGATCTGGCGCTTTCTCGCCAGCATGGCGGCACTTTTTACGGAGTATTTCAGGGAAAGAACCTGGCAGGTGTGCTTGATCTGGTATTTTCGGGCTTTCAGGGAGACGCAAGCAGGGCCTATCTGGAATTGTTAATGATCGCCCCCAGATTTCGAGGACGTGGCCTGGGCAAAAATATTCTTGCCATGGTGGAGAAAACACTGCGAAGCGCCGGTGTAGCCACCCTGGAAGCCGATGTGCAGGTGAATAACCCCCTGGCTCTTCGTTTCTGGCAACGCGAAGGATTTCTTCCCATCGGCCAGCCCCGGCACCAGGAAGACGGAACCACAACCATTCATCTGATAAAACCCCTCGTATAAAAACCAGGAGGAGGGTTTCCTGGCACCAGACCCTCCTCCATTTCGGTTTTTGACCAGCATTCCTGGCCGTTATCCCGGTCTCATGCCTCGGGCTTCCATAATCCGCGGTAGATGTCCTTGCCCATATCTGCCGCTTTCCCGATGACGACAAATACCAGCACCAGACGATAAGCGATCTGAAATACGGTTTCCAGAACTTTCACCACATCCTCGGTCAACCCGGCTCCCTGTAACGCGGCGAGCGTTTGAGGGGTGACCTCTACAATCGAGGGGCCGGTAAGCATCACCAGAGCGAGGATTAATCCCAGCAAATTTAAGCCAGCAGAAGCCAGCCGCGAAGTCACCTTCCAGCTCCCATCACGGAGCACCCAGCTGTAGAGAACGATCTCCAGCGCCCAGATGGCGCTGAACCAGGGCACATACAGGAAAAATACCCGGCTGAGAACGGGTATAAAATGCCATACCCCCCCATCATAGATGTATAGCCCGATGCGGTTTCCCAGCACGTTGAAAAGAAACAGAGCGATAATGTTCAGCACAATACCGGTTAAGAGCGAGGCAGAAGAAACCCGGCTGGCCTCTGGCGTCACCGGCTTTAGTTTTCGAGGATCCCAATCAGCATCTTTGCTTTCTCCCCTGGGTGCTGTATGCTCAAGGATAGCAAACACCAGCGTCAGAATGCCAAAGAACATCAGGGACGCCTGCCAGAAACTCGCCAGCGATTGGAGCAATATCAGACCTGATTCTGAGAGCGTCAAACCAGGCCGGCTTACCGAAATTCCAAAACTGATAAGAAACCCTGCTCCAATCGCAACCACGACCGGCTTGAGAATACTGATGAAGGTAGGGAAAAGCGTCGGCCCGACGAGGTAACGAGGGGGCGCATAAGAACGAGCTACTTTTTGCGGCTCTCCAAATTCCTTAAGCAACGCAACTACCATGGCCTCATCCGGCGGGTGCCCCGCCTCTCTGCTGCGATCTTCCAGCGAGTCTTCAAGCAACGAGCGTATCTCTCTTTCAATATCCGGGCGTAATTTATCCGGAAGGTGGCGGCCCACCTCAGCAACATACCGATCAATCAAGTCATTCATTGGTCTTTCTCCTTCTCCAGAACCTTTTCCATCAGAGTCACCATCTGGTTCCATTCCTCTTTTAACTTTGGAAGCATTTTTCTGCCTTCACTGCTGAGAACATAATACCGCCTGGGACGGGGATCGTCGATCCGCCAGGCCGATTCAAGCAGTCCCTGCGATTCCAGTCGACGCAGTAAGGGGTAAAGTGTCCCCTGGTCGATTTCCAACCCGCGCTCGGAAAGATGCTTGATGAGCGAATAACCATATTGCTCCTGCTCGAGTTGAGCCATTACCGCCAGTACAATCACCCCCCGTCGAAGTTCTAAAATAATACTTTCCATAATTTGATTGTGTGCCATACCTTATTCCTTATAATACATTATACTATGTATCACATTATATTTCAAGATTTAAAATAATGATTGATAAGTTTTCCTCCCATCCAATCCGTTTGTAACTTTTACTGCTTATTTCAATCCAAAGGAATAGATACAGAGATTTTCGATCAGAGTACTGTAAAGGAGGCTCTTATGAATCAATGGACCAATGAATCAGGGATGGACCGCGTTATCCGTGTCATCGTCGGTATTGTTCTTCTGGCTCTGGGCTGGGGTGGTGTGGTAACCGGTGGCTGGGGGGTATTTTTAAAAATCATCGGGTTTGTCCCCCTGCTCACCGGCCTGGTGGGATTTTGCCCGGCCTATGCTCTCTTAAAAATTCGCACCAACAAGGCCTGATCTTCCCACCCGGAAGAACAACCTTCTAAATTAAACTACACACGGCGGCTCTTTCCAGATTCGCCGTGTGCATTCAAAATCTGAGATCTTTTATGAACCAGCAACAACTCCTGGAGGAACTCGCATCCCGGCCGCACCCCACAGTGGTCGAATTTTGGGCTCCCTGGTGCGCCCCATGCCGTGTGATGGCCCCTGCCCTGGAACAAACTGCCCGCGAGTTTAACGGGCGCGTTGAACTCCTTCGCATGAATGCCGATGATCACCCCGATCTTCTCCGCGAACTGCGCATCTTTGGTATACCCACTCTCCTGGTGGTGGTCAACGGGAAAGAGCTTTATCGTCGTACCGGTGCTTTATCGGTGAATGATTTGCAGGCAATTTTCACATCTGCTCTTACAGGTGAACGGCCCGCCACGACCCTCCGTCCTGTAGATCGCTTTCTCCGTGGAGGAGCAGGTGTGGCTCTTCTGGCACTTGCCTTTACGCTCCCCTCCCAGCCCCTGTTGCTGGCACTGGCAGGTGGCGCACTCTTATTCAGCGCCGTTTACGATCGTTGCCCGGTTTATCGCGCAGTGAGTGCCTGGATTCGCGCAAGAACAGGCTGAAAAGGCAAACAGCTGCTCTCCTTAATTCATCCCTGAATAGTCGGAATTTGATATAATCGGCAACGATGAAAAGATATCACATCTGGACTGAAGGTTGCCAAATGAATGTGGCCGACTCCCAGCGCGTGGCTTCAGCGCTGGAGCATCTCGGTTTTTCTGCCACTTCAGAGGCTGAAGAAGCCGATATTATTGTGCTCAACACGTGTGTTGTGCGGCAAAGCGCCGAGGATAAAGCCTACGGGCGTCTCCATTCTCTACGTCCGCTCAAGGAAAAAAATCCCGCACTGGTGATCAATTTAATGGGGTGTCTGGTGGGAGTTCGAAATCACGAGGCGCTTAAAAAACGTTTCCCCTTTGTCGATGTCTTCTCACCGCCCTCGGATCCAACCCCCCTTATTGCATTCCTCACCCAGTCCGAGGTACGTTCGCTCGAAGAAAGCGCTACAGCTACCCGCTATGCCATCATGGACGAAGAACTGGCGCTTCCGCAGGCCGAACGGGGCAACCTGGTTTCCGCTTACATTCCGGTAGTGTACGGCTGTTCCCACGCCTGCACCTTCTGCATCATCCCCTACCGCCGTGGGGTAGAGCGGAGCCGCCCCCCGGCTGATATTCTTAACGAAGCCAGGTCACTGGTACGGCAAGGGGTCAAAGAAATCACCCTGCTGGGCCAGATTGTCGACCGTTACGGGAAAGACCGGCCCGAATACCCCAGCCTTGCAGGATTGCTCATCCGTCTGAGCGAGATCGAAGGGCTCGAACGCATCCGCTTTCTCACCTCTCATCCCAACTGGATGACAGAAGAACTTCTCGATACCGTGGCCAGACTGCCTAAGGTCATGCCCCACATTGAAGTCCCCGTACAGGCCGGCGACGATGAAGTGCTGGCCAACATGCATCGTGGATATACCGCAGAGGATTACCGGCGCCTGGTAGCGCGCATTCGAGCACGTATTCCAGGGGTATCCATCGCGACCGACATCATCGTCGGCTTCCCCGGTGAGACCGAAGCTCAATTCATGCACACCTACGAACTACTGGCAGAACTCAAGCTCGATGTAGCCCATCTGGCCCGTTACTCAACCCGACCAGGCACCGTTGCCGCCAGACGCATGGAAGACAACGTCACGGAAGAAGAGAAGCTGCGCCGCTTCCGCCTTCTCGAAGAGTTACAGGAAAAGATCGCCACCGAAATCAATCAGGCCTACCTCGGCCAAACCACCCCGGTGCTCTTTGAAGAAAAAGTGAAACGGCGCTGGAAGGGACGCACCCCCACCAACAAGCTTGTCTTTGTGGAAAGCGAAGCCGACCTGCGCGGACAAATTCTGCCCGTAAAAATTACCTGGACCGGTCCATGGTCCATGATCGGTAATCTGGTCACCCCTTAACGATAATAAACCGCCTGGTTCCCAAGCACCCCCCAGGACGACAGAAAGCGCTCAATGGGCACACTGTAGACCAGATGGTTATCCAGCACGGCCACCGAATAGGGAGAATAGCCAATAACAATTACGGTATGCTCCATGGGCGCAACCATAACCGTCTCCCCATCTGAGGCTTCGTAAGGCACGGCTTTTCCCCACCACACACTGCCAACCACCCACACAATCACCGGCTGACCATCGGCAATTTCCGCACGCAACTCATCCCAGGACATTCCCCGTTCATCCTCCGCCGGGATTCCATACGCCCGTAAAAGGGCTCCCACCGGCGCGGCATGTACCCCGTAAGGATTGGGCGGAATCTGCCCGAAAACCCCGTTGGGATCACCCACAAAACCCTTTTCCGGGTTATCGCTGCGCGGAAGAGCGTTCAAAAACTCAAGCTCTCCAATTTTAGTGCCAAAAAATGCAGCCCAATCCACCGCCGAGCGCGACTCGCAGCTCAACGCCAGGGTCTGAGGGTGCCCAACGACCCCCTTAATCACTGCCTCAGCAGGGAGCTCAGTGGGCGAGGGCGGCGGGAGGGTGGGCTCCATGGTGGGGGTGAAAGTCGCGCTTGGAGAGGGCGTTGGTGTGGAAGTCCACGTGGGCGATGGGGTAAAACTGGGCGTGGGGGTAAAAGTCTGGGCGCGAAACGGCGTGCGCGTTACTGTAGATGCCGCCATCCGGCTCAGCGGGACAGGTTCCAGTTCCCCTTCATGCTGTACGGCTGCAAGAGCAATGATCAGGGTAAAAAATCCCAGAGCGATCAAACCCGGCCAATTCTTCCAGGGAATGTGGACTTTCTGAAGGGTCTTCCGTAATCTCACAACCATGCTCCGATTGTACAGGAAAGTGCTGGGTAGCGTATAATGGAAAACACCTTTGCAAGACTCTTGCCACCCCATGACCCGTTGAGCGATATCACCCTGTAGGTAATATCTATGCCCGCAACCCAAAAACCAGCCATACCCGCCCTGCCCCTCCCCCTCATCCTCTTCTTTCTTGTACGAATCCCTCTTTTACTTGCTCTTCCCTTCGATGGCCTGCGAGGATACGGTGATTTACTCCATTTCTATAACCTGGCCGACATTCCCGGCCTGCCTTATCTGAGTTTCTGGATCGAATTTCCCCCCGGGTTTGCCTTTCTCAACGAGGCTCTGTATGCACTGGCCGGGGGCGTGGAACATGTGTACACTTATCTCTTTGTTCTTCTCCTCCTCCTCGCTGATATCGGCAGTGTCATCCTGTTCACTCACCTGGAGCGCCTTCTCTATCCCGGCGTTTCCACACCCACCTGGCGCAGTCTGGGGTATGCGGCCTTGCTGGGAGGTCTCCCCTATGCCTGGTGGTATTTCGATTCCCTCACCGTTTTCTTCACCCTCCTCACCCTGTACCTGGTACTTTCCAGGCGGAGTTCACTGGCCGCAGGGCTGGCCCTTGGAGCCGGAATTTTAATCAAATTTTTTCCTGTCCTGCTCCTACCTGCCCTTGCCCGCACCCAGAAACTCCAACGTACAGTAATGGTAGGCGGGGTCGCCCTGCTGATGACCTTCCTTCCTACCATCCTGCTTTATCGAATATCCCCTGAGTTCACCCGTGCTACACTTACCATTCAATCTTCGCGCGGGTCTCTCGAGACGATCTGGGCTTTGATCGATGGAAATTATCGCACCGGGGGATTTGGCCCGCTCAAAGACCGGCTTGACCCGGCCATGGCCGAGGTCTCCTATCGCAACCCTCCTGTCATTCATCCTTATTTCCTTTTGCTCCCCTTCGGCGCGTTGGGGCTCTTCCTTTTCTTGAAGGCAAAGCTCAACACACCGGCGCGCATGGTTGCCTTTTATGGGTTAACCCTGGTTATCTTTTTCCTCTGGTCGCCAGCCTGGAGCCCTCAATGGGTGCAACACCTTCTTCCTGTAGCGTTCTTACTCCTGCCCTACTCTCCGGGCCTGCTCCTGACGGCTTTACTGGTACTGGTCAACCTCCTGGAATGGCCTCTGTTGCTTTCGCGCGGTCTGTTTTACACCCTTCCGCTCACCATTCTGTTGCGCCTTCTGCTTATGATCCTTCTCGGCTTTTTCTTCTGGCGAGAAGCTGGATCACCCGGCAGCCGCAAGATGCCCCACGCTACCCCCTCATCTGCAATTTAATACCCGGGCTTAAAGGGTATACAACTTTTAGGATTTTTAATTCGTACCTGTACTATAGAATCTTCACTGGTCTTTTATTCAAGTAAGGAGATGAAACGATGTCAGACTATACGAATGCTCCCGGGCAACGCCTCGACCTTCCTGAACCGGTAGTCACCCTCACCGGGCGCACCCTGGGGGGGACAGATTTTCAGATCATTGGTTCCATCATGCAGGCAGTCACCCTGCGCATGCGCCCCGGACAGGGATTCTACACCGAAGTCGGCTCGCTTTCCTGGATGAGCGACGGGGTCAGCATGGACACCAACCTGGGAAAAGGTGGATTGCTTGGCGCCCTTGGACGGGCGGTTACCGGCGAGTCGCTGTTTGTGGTCAACTATACCGCCACGGTGGAGGGTGCGCTGGCCACCTTCAGCAATGATTTTCCCGGGAAAATCGTCCCGGTTAATCTGGCTCAGGGTCAGGCGATGATTGCCCAGAAAGATACCCTCCTGGTCGCTGAAAAAAGCGTCAATCTTTCCATTGCTTTCCAAAAACGCCTCGGTGCGGGACTCTTTGGAGGGGAAGGATTCATTCTGCAGAAATTTGAAGGCCCTGGCACTTTCTTCGCTTCTTTCGATGGCGAAATCGTCGAATACACACTGCAACCAGGGCAGCGTATGCTAGTCGACACCGGTCACCTGGCCATGTTTGAACCCACGGTGACGTATGATATCACCATGATCAAGGGCATCCGCAACCTGCTCTTCGGCGGCGAAGGACTGTTCCTGGTGAGCCTTACCGGCCCCGGGCGTATCTGGTTACAAACCATGCCCATGTCAAAGCTGGCAGGCACGATTCGCAAGTACATGCCTAAGGCTGAGGGCAAAACCGAAGGGCCCGGATTCAACATTCAACTCGGGTGAAAGAATAAACGGGCGCGTCGCGCCCGTTTATTCTTCTTCGATCAGGTGAATATCTGCCAGTTGTTCAAGGATGGCCACCACAGCGGAGTTATCCAGCTCCCCCAGACCCTGCGCAACCATTGACTGAAACAGCTGGCTGTGAACCGCGGCTGATGGCAATGGCACGCCGTATTCCCGGGCAGTCTCCAGGATAATTTGTAAATCTTTGGCCTGCATGCGTGCCTTGAAACCCGGCTGACGGTTGCCTGCGAAAAGCCGCGGCGGTTTGACGTCCAGCGTCCAGCACTGTGCCGCTCCCCCTCGAATAGCCTCCACCACTTTTCGCGGATCGGCCCCGGCCTTCTGCGCAAGGATGAGCAATTCTCCCATGGCAACCATTTGCGCCGCCACCATCACCTGGTTGGCCGCCTTGGCAATCTGCCCGCTTCCCGGCCCGCCAATGTGCGTGATGGTCTTCCCTTCCGCTTCCAGCACCGGACGTACTTTCTCCAACGCTTCCCGATCTCCACCTACCATAATGGTCAGCGTGCCGTTGCGTGCACCAATATCACCGCCAGAAACCGGAGCATCCAGCGCCTGCACACCCACTTCCCCCAGCTTTTCAGCAATCCGGCGCGCGGTTGATGGCTTGATCGTGGAATGGTCCACAAAGATCAGGCCAGGGTGCGCCCCGGCAATGATCCCGTTTTCTCCCAGAGCCACCTGCTCTACGTCGGGTGAGTCAGGCAGATTGGTGAATACCACATCCACCTTTTCAGCCACCTCAGCCGGAGAAGAAGCCGCCTCTGCTCCCTCAGAAACCAGCTCATCCACCGCGCTCCGACTGCGATTATGAACGACCAGCGGAAAACCCGCTTTAAGGATATTGCGTGCCATGGCCTTGCCCATGATTCCCAAGCCGATGTATCCAACCCGCAGCAAATCACACCTCCTGTCTATCCTGAAACCGATAACCCACCCCCGGTTCCGTGAGAATAAACCTGGGACGGTCGGGATCAGGCTCAATTTTTTTTCGTAAATTACTGATGTTCACTCTTAACAGGTGAGCTTCCTCCTCATAGGCCGCCCCCCACACCTGACGTAAAATCTGGTTATGGGTCAGCACCTTACCGGCATTTTGGACCATCACGCGGAGCAAATCATACTCTGTGGGGGTTAATGCGATGCGCTCCCCTGCGCGGGTCACCTCGCGGCGGGCCAGATCGATGCGCAAATCGCCCAGCTCAAAAACCGGTTCCTGAGCCGTCCGGTGTGCATGGCGAGCCGCCACCCGAATTCGCGCCAGCAATTCCCGCATTCCAAAAGGTTTGGTGAGGTAATCATCGGCGCCGGCATCCAGGGCAGCTACTTTATCATCCTCTCGATCTCTTACTGAAAGAATGATGATCGGAATTTTGCTCCATTCACGGACACGCCGCACCACTTCAACCCCATCCATATCGGGCAGGCCAAGATCCAGGATCACAAGATCAGGGCGGTCATTGGTCAGGCTCTGCAGAGCTTCACCGGCTGAACCGGCCTCAAGAATCTCAAAACCACGCGTCAGGAGTGAAGCGCGCAAATATCGCCGGATCGCTCGCTCATCGTCCACAACCAGGATGCGCATCGGGTATTCTTCCATGCTCCCTTACCCTTCCTGTCCTGTTGGATTTTTTGGAGGCTCGCCCACAGGAATAGCCAGTGTGATGACTGCCCCGCCTCCCATTCGATTCTCCGCCCAGATGCGCCCTCCGTGTACCTCAACAATCCCCCGACAGATGGAAAGCCCCAGCCCTGTTCCGGGGACGCTATCCGGTCGCTGGACACGATAAAATTTATCAAAAATCCGTTGCAGATCATCGGAGGGAATCCCCACCCCACGGTCAGCCACGGATATCCACAACTCATTTCCATAGACGCCTGCTGATATGTCAATCTCTGATGACTCGGGCGAGTATTTTGCGGCATTATCCAGCAAATTATAAAGCACCTGTACCATGAGAACAAAGTCCAGCATCACATCGGGTAAATCATCCGGGATGTGGGTATGCACCTCTCGCCCCGCCAGCCGCCTTGGAGCCTGGGAGAGCGCAGTACCGATCAAGTCGCGAACGTCGCAGGGGCGTTTGTGCACGCGCATGGCTCCGGCTTCCAGGCGGGTCATATCCAGCAGATTCCCCACCAGGCGATTTAACCGGTCAGCCTCTTCATCGGCATTTTCGAGCAGGTCGAGGCGGATGGAATCATCCAGTTCTTCTCCCGATTGCTCTGCCTCCAGCAGGCTGGAAATTGCTCCGCTGACCGTAGAGAGCGGAGTGCGCAGGTCGTGGGAAATAGAATTGAGCAACGCCGCCTGGAGTTTCTCGGTCGTCTGCAGAATCGCCGCCTGTTGAGCCTGTTCGTTGAGCCGGGCGCGCTCGATCGCCAGCGCAGCCAGATGACCAAACCCGGCCAGTAAGTCACGTTGATCTGGAGATTGAAACTGCTCCACTGCCTGAGGTAAGATAGCCAGCACCCCCACCACGCCATTCCTGGTCTCCAGCGGCAGGCAACGTACGTGAGCTTCTCGCATCGTGTCCGTTCCTGCACCAGCTGACTGCCGGTGTGAAAACGCCCAGCTGGCAGCCTCCAGATCCAGGGCATTCAGGGTGATAGCGGGTGTCGCCAGGCGCACCTTTAACTGTCCCACCTCAGGCAGCAACACCGCCGCCTGGCAGTGAAAAATCTGGCTCACATGATGTAAAACCGCTTTAAGCATCTCATCCAGTTGAATGGCCGTGGTCAGGTCGCGGCTGAGCGCACTCAGTGCAGAGGTTTGAATCTCCCGTTGCCGGGCAGCCCTTACCTGAGCCCGCAGCCATCCGGTCAACGTTCCGGCAAACAATCCTGCCGCCATCATTCCGCCCAGCGTAACCAGATGACGGAGATCGCCCGGGGTAAGCAAAGGCGCCGGATGATCCAGCAGGGATACAAAAGCCACTCCACTCACCAGGGCAGAGACCACCCCGGGGCCGCGCCCCAGATAGGCGCCGGAAATCACAATCCCGCCCAGAAAAAGCATGATCAGATGCGTCGGCTCAAACCAGCGTTGAAGCCACAAAGAAATAAAAGTGACCAGAATTACAATGCCAAGGGAATAAAAATAATGGCGGAGCGGCGCTCGAAAGTGCACTCCCTGCCACCACCCGGGCCGAAGCGGGGGTTGTGCATCGCTGATCACAAAAACATCAGTGCTCCCGCAACGCTCCAGCAAGCGATCTACCCGCGAACCGCGCACCAGTTCCAGCCAGCGTGACCGACGTGGCTTCCCGATGATGATGCGGGTGATATTCTGCTGCCGGGCAAATTCCACCAGCGCTTCAACCACCGACTCTCCGGTCAGGGTGATGGGTTGAGCTCCCATCTCTTCAGCAATGCGTAAATAACGCAAAAGCATGGCACGTTCACCGGGCGGCATTTGCAGGTGCCGCGGGGTCTCCACAAAAACCACGAACCATTCAGCACGTAAGGCTTCAGCCAGCCGCCGCCCCGATCGAATGAGGCGGTCTCCAATGGGATGGGCGCTGATGCACACCATTACCCGTTCTGCCGCTCCCCATGGGCCATGAATGGAATGCGTGGCCATGAAATCACGCATGTCGTTATCCACGCGCTCAGCCGTTTCGCGAAGCGCCATTTGCCGCAGAGCGGCCAGCTCCCCAATCCGTGCCGATACGTGATCAGCGGCTTCACCCAGCCCGCCTCGCTGAAGCCTCGCGAGAAGTTCCTCCGGGGGAAGATCAACCATTTCCAGCTCATCGGCCCCATCCACCACTCCATCGGGTACCGTTTCTTCTACTTCCTGGCCGGTGATTTGCCGGACGATGTCTGTCAGGCTCTCTAAATTCTGGACGTTCATCGTCGTATAAACATTGATCCCGGCTTCGAGGAGTTCCAGCACATCCTGGTACCGCCGGGCATGGCGGGAGCCCGGGGCATTGTGATGCGCAAGGTCATCCACCAGGGCCAGTTGAGGCTTCCGGTTCAGAACAGCCTCAAGATCCATCTCTTCAACCGGTTGATCTGCCTCAATCCGGCGGGGAGGTAAAGATTCCAGGTCTGCGGCAAGGGCTTCCGTCTCGGTACCTTTTTCCACCTTCAGCCATGCCGCTACCACATCTACCCCTTCCGCTCTGCGGCGACGGGCCGCCTCGAGCATGGCATAGGTTTTCCCGACGCCATCCGCATAACCGAGAAAAATCTTCAATTTTCCACGTTGAGACTGGCTTTCCACAGGCTCTATTATAGTCAAAGACGAACCCAAACCGGGCGTGTCTGGGCTTCATCTCCAGCAAGATTGAAACACCGCCGTGGGGTAAAATCCTTCCACACCTCGCTTGTGGATTCCACCCCTTGATAGTTATACTAAAGATCGTAATTTCTGCATTGGAGGAGGTGCGTTTGTCTGAAAAAAGCCCCCACGCCATGCCCGCCATCCTCCGGTGGGCTCAACATCATCCCCTGGCAGGTTATCTGTGGATTACCTTCGGTTTTTCATGGGGGCTGTGGCTATTCCCCCTGTGGATCCATCTGGACGACCCGCTTACCTTCCGGCATCTGGTATCCATCGGAGCTTTTGGGCCAGCGCTTGGTGGGCTAGTGATGACCATGCTTTCCAGTCAACAGCGCGAAAAGCCCCGCTCCATGGAACCTTTCTTTCTTGCATTCCTGGCTGTGGGAGTGTTGTATTTCATCTGCCTCCCTTATGCCTCGGCCCTCCCCCTGGAAGCTTCTCTCTCCGGCTGGCTGGCCAGGTTCTTTTTGTTTCTGGCAGCTGCCGGAGTGATTCTGGTTTTCTTCACCTCCGGAATGGCGAGACGACCCTTCCAACAGGCATCTACCTCTCATCCTCTGGTATGGTATGCAATAGCCATTCTGGTTTACCCTTTTTTACTGGCCAGCGGGTTGCTCCTCTCAGCCGCCCTCGGGCAGACGCTGGAAGTTACCCTTCCCGCCCGGGAATGGCCGCTACTCCTCTGGCGGGTATTAACATCCTTTACCTATATTTTCCTTTTTGGCGGGCCACTCGGTGAAGAACCCGGCTGGCGAGGGTTCGCGTTGCCCCAACTGCAACAAAAGTTTTCTCCCCTATGGGCGTCTCTGCTCATCGGCGTCATCTGGGGAATCTGGCATATTCCCATGCATCTCAACGGGTTTTACCCTTCGGCAGGGCCACAAAACCTCCCGTGGGAACTGGGAATCCGCCTGCTGACCACCACCCTGGTTTCCTTCCTCTACACATGGATGTATAACCGAACCTCAGGTAACCTGCTGGTGTGTACTTTACTCCATGCCAGTTTCAACACCGCCTCTGCCTGGATGGAAAGCACGCCCATCTCCATCGCTTTTCTGGCCGGGGTGGTGCTGGTGCTGATCATCACAGGCAAAATGTGGCGAAAAATCGATCCACAGGAGAGGAATAAATGAGCCTTCCCATCGATTTGAGTGGAAAATGTGTCCTGGTAACCGGTGGAAATACCGGCATCGGTGCCGAAATCTCCCGCACCCTGGCCGCCGCTGGCGCCCGGGTTGCCATCGATTACGTCATTCTGCCTGAACGTGCGCAGAGGCTGGTTGAAGACCTCAACCAGAAATACGCCCCCGGAACGGCTATCGCCATCGAGGGAAGCATCGCCGAAGAAGATTCGGCCAGACAAATTGTAGACACGGTAGTGAAATCTTTTGGCAGGCTGGATGTGCTGGTCAACAACGCCGCTCTGGAAAGTGTCTTCCCGGCGCTGGATTTGCCCCTGGCAGAATGGGATCGAATCCTGAATGTGAACCTGCGTGGAACGTTCATCATGTCCCGCACCGCAGCCAGACAGATGGTAGCCCAGGGAAACGGCGGGGTGATCATTAACATCCAATCCATTCACGACCTCATCGCTCGAAAAGGGGCAGTGCATTATTGCGTCTCCAAAGCCGGGGTCGCCATGCTCACAAAGATGCTCGCCCTGGAATGGGCTGAGTACGGCATTCGCGTGGTTGGGGTCTCACCCGGAGCCATTGCCGCCGATCGCGGCACTCCTGCCGGGCCGCCTCCTCCAGATATGGCTGAGTTCCTCAACCAGTTCAACGAGTGGATTCCCCTGGGGCGGTTCGGGAAACCCCAGGAAGTGGCAAACGCAGTGGCCTTCCTCGCATCTGACCTGGCCTCGTATTGCACAGGCACTACCCTCTATGTGGATGGAGCCTACTCTATTAACCTGGTGAGATATGACCAGCGCCAGTGGTTATCCCGGAATGATAAGACATCGTCGGGCATTCCATGAAGGCCAGGAAGAAACCGTGCTATGATACATCTAGTGTTCCATCAGGCGGAGGGAATCCCTGAGAGAGGGAGTGCCCGATGGATTGGTTTCACCCACAGGGAGGATTCTTTCCATGAAAGCAGTAGTTGTCTATGATACAGCCTTCGGAAACACCGAAAAGATTGCGCTCGCCATTGGCAAAGCCCTGGAAGAGAGGGCAGCGGTTAACGTTGTAAAGGCAGGCAACGCCCAACCAGAAGATCTAACCACTGCAGACCTTCTCATCGTTGGTTCACCCACGCAAAAGTTTCGGCCATTGCCTTCAGTTACAGCATTGTTACAAAAGATTGCCCCCAATGCATTAAAGAACGTGCGGGTTGCGGCTTTCGATACCCGTATCAGCCCTGAAGAAGTGGCCAGAGTGGTTATTCTGGCTTTCTTCGTGAAACTCTTTGGGTACGCCGCCGAGTTTATCGGTAAACAGCTGACGAAAAAAGGCGCTGAACTCCTCACCTCTCCTCAGGGGTTTTACGTACAGGGCACTCAGGGCCCGCTGCTGGAAGGTGAACTGGAACGCGCCGCAGCATGGGCAAAGCAAATCGCGGAGGGACTCGAATAACATCCCCCTCCGGGGGCACCCGACCTCACTCCCAATAAAAAAAGCCGGTTCACCGGCTCTATCGTGTGGGCGCGGAGCGACTCGAATAACATCCCCCTCCGGGGACACCCGACCTCACTCCCAAAAAAAAAAGCCGGTTCACCGGCTCTATCGTGTGTGGGCGCGGAGCGACTCGAATAACATCCCCCTCCGGGGGCACCCGACCTCACTCCCAATAAAAAAAGCCGGTTCACCGGCTCTATCGTGTGGGCGCGGAGCGACTCGAATAACATCCCCCTCCGGGGACACCCGACCTCACTCCCAATAAAAAAAGCCGGTTCACCGGCTCTATCGTGTGGGCGCGGAGCGACTCGAATAACATCCCCCTCCGGGGACACCCGACCTCACTCCCAATAAAAAAAGCCGGTTCACCGGCTCTATCGTGTGTGGGTGCAGAGCAACACGAATAACATCCCCCTCCGGGGACACCCGACCTCACTCCCAATAAAAAAAGCCGGTTCACCGGCTCTATCGTGTGGGTGCAGAGCGACTCGAATAACATCCCCCTCCGGGGACACCCGACCTCACTCCCAATAAAAAAAGCCGGTTCACCGGCTCTATCGTGTGGGCGCGGAGCGACTCGAATAACATCCCCCTCCGGGGACACCCGACCTCACTCCCAATAAAAAAGCCGGTTCACCGGCTCTATCGTGTGGGCGCGGAGGGACTCGAACCCCCGACCTCGTGTGTGTGATACACGCGCTCTAACCAGCTGAGCCACGCGCCCGTAACGTGTCTGGATTATAGCAGAACACCCGCTGCTTGACAAGGAATTTTTCTGCGTTCTCAACCTTCAAGGCGCTCAAAGCATGAGCCATCTTCTCATTCTCATAGCTCTACCCGAAACGCCCGGTTACATAATCGGACGTGCGCTGGTCTTTCGGGTTCACAAATAATTTCTTCCCCTCAGCATACTCAATTAATTCACCTTGCAGGAAGAACGCCGCATAATCAGCCATCCGTGCCGCCTGCTGAACGTTATGCGGCACCCAGACAATGGTGAATTCTTCTTTTATCTCATGCATCAGCCCTTCAATGCGCGCCGTAGACACCGGATCAAGCGCCGAAGTCGGCTCATCCAGCATGATCACCTCCGGCTCCAGGGCAAACACCCGGGCCAGGCAAAGCCGCTGTTGCTGTCCTCCTGAAATGGCAGTCGCCGGATCATGCAGACGATCATACACCTCATCCCACAGCACAGCTCGTTTTAGCGCCTTTTCCACTGCCTCATCCAGGCGGCTTTTTCGTTTTTCTCCCATCAATTCGAGGGGATAGCTCACGTTCTGATAAATGCTCATCGGCAAAACCACCGGGCGTGAGAAAACCATGCCGATTTTTCGGCGTAATTCCACCACATCAACTTTAGGGTCAAGGATATTCTGCCCGTTGAACAAAATCCGACCGCTGGTTTCCTTCACATCCGCCAGATCATTCAGACGATTAATCGCCCGCAACAGGGTAGATTTCCCCCCACCTGCTGGCCCGAACAGCACCGTTACTGCGTTGGCCGGAATGGAAAGGCTGATATTTCGCAGGCTTTCCACGCCATCCGAATAGCGAATACTGAAGTTCTCAATGACGATTTTATCCATAACTCACCACATTCGGCGCGCCCGTGCCCGTTGACGGATCAGCGTGGCAATCAGGTTCATTCCCAGCACAAATACCAGCAGCACCAGCACCGTGCCATATTGAATCTTCACCGGCATTCCCGGCACCTGGGTTGAAATAACAAAAATGTGATACGGAAGCGCCATGGTGGCATCCAGCGGCGATTGCGGCAGCCGGGGCAGGAAGAACGCCGCCCCGGTAAAAAGAATCGGAGCAGTTTCTCCGGCGGCACGTTCCAAACCCAGGATAACGCCGGTGACAATACCCGGCAGGGCTTGCGGCAGCACAATGCGCCAGACGGTCTGCCAGCGGGTAGCCCCAAGCCCAATACTCACCGTGCGAAAGGCCTGCGGCACACTACGGAGCGCCTCTTCTGCCGTTGAGATGATCACCGGTAGAGTCATGATCGAAAGCGTCAGCGAAGCCGCCAGAATACTCGTACCAAATCTGAGGAAAAGAACGAACAACCCCAGCCCGAACAACCCGTACACCACCGAAGGAATGCCCGCGAGGTTAATGATCGCAATCCGAATCAGGCGCGTCCAGAAGTTATCCGGCGCGTATTCGGCAATGTAAATAGCCGCTGCAATTCCCAGAGGAACCGAAAACACCGCCGTCCCCAGGGTGAGGTAAAAGGTGCCCACAATGGCCGGCAGAATGCCGCCCTCGCGCATTCCATCACGCGGCATCGAGGTTAGAAATTCCCAGCTAATCGCCGGAGCACCTTTGATCACGATATAAACAATAATCGCCAGCACCGGCAGGACGGTAGCAAAACTGACCAGGCGCAGTAAATTCTCGCCAATCAGCTCCTGGATTCGTGCAGAAGTGAGCGAACGCTTCATGTCCATTTAGGAAAGCACCCGTTCTGCGCGGGTACGCCCGCGTAAACTGACCGACGAAGCCACAATATTCACCACCAGCGAAATGACAAACAATACAATCCCGATGAAAAATAGCACCTGATAATGCGTGCTACCATTCGCCACTTCACCCATTTCAGACGCGATGGTGGCCGTCATCGTCCTCACCGGGGTAAACAGAAAATCCCAGCCAGAGGGCAGCACCGGTGCGTTTCCCGTCACCATCATGACCGCCATGGTCTCACCAATCGACCGGCCCACACCCAGCATCACCGCGGTAAGAATTCCCGAACGAGCCGCCGGAACAGTTACTCCCCAGATCACCTGCCAGCGGGTAGCTCCAAGCGCCAGCGCTGCCTGGCGGTAACCGGAAGGCACGGTGTTGAGTGCATCTTCGGTAATCGAAACAATAGTTGGCGTGGCTATGAGCGCAAGCAATACTGCCCCAGAAAAGGCCGAAAGCCCGGTGGGTAAATCGAGCAGGCGGCGTAAATAAGGTGCCGCCACCTGAATCCCCAGGAAACCCAGCACCACCGAAGGCAAACCGGCAAGGATCTCAATCAGCGGTTTGATGATTTGATTCATCCAGGGGGGAGCAATCTCCGAGAGGAACACACTCGTCCCCACCCCGAATGGAATCGCCAGAAGCAACGCGCCAACAGTAACCACCAGAGAGCCATAGATCAGCGGTAAGATCGAAAAATACCCCTCAATGGGGTACCAGCGTTCTCCCAAAATACTCGAAAGAGGCACATTTCGCAAGGCTGGCAGGCCTTCGCGCATCAGGAAGATGAAGATCAGGGTTACAAAGAGGATACTCGAATATCCCGATAACTTGATGATCAGATTGATCACCCATTCCTGAGTTCGCCGGGGGGATGAAACCAGAGTTGCGTCAGCCATGATTTTCCTTCACTCCTCGCTTCAGGACGGAATCTCCCGGTGCACTATTTTCGGGTAACCGATTGCCCAACAATGGGTACAAAGCCCAGTTTTAAAACGATCTTCTGGGCCTCAGATGATTTGATCCACCCCAGGTAATCCAGCACAGCCTGCCCCGCATCTCTCCTGGTATACATGTATAAATCTCGCGAAATGGGGTATTCCCCGTTATTGACCGTCTCCACAGAAGGTTTAATGTACGCTTCCCCGGCGCGCCGTGCCACAGCCACGACCTTGACCTCTGGAATGACATACCCCAGCCCATCATAACCAATCGCATTCGGGTTATCCATCACCTCAGAAATAATTCCTTCGGAAGAGGGCAGAAGTAAGGTATCCATAGAAAACAGGGCCTTGTTCTCTTTCTGGCCCAGGCGAAGGACCTCTTCTAAAAAGTAAACATGAGTGCCTGAATTGGTCTCCCGTGAAAGGCGTACAATCGGGCGGTCTTCACCTCCCACTTCCTTCCAGTTATTAATCGCCCCCTGATAAATCAACGAAATCTGCTCCAGCGTCAGCTGTTCAACCGGGTTTGCGGGGTTGACAATGACCGCTATGGCATCCCGTGCCACTACATGCTCTACCGGCTCTATGCCTTTGGCCTTGGCGGCAGCAATTTCTTCAGCTTTCATTGCTCTTGAGGCATTGGCAATATCTACCGTCCCATCAATCATGGCCGCGATACCGGTTCCAGAACCGCCCCCCGTCACCGAGATACGCACATCGGGATGCAGTTCTTGATAGCGCTCCGCCCAGGCCAGAGCGAGATTGACAATCGTATCCGACCCTTTGTTCTGGATATAAGCCGCGACCCTGGTTGGTTGAGCAGCAGGGGCAGAAGAAATACTCGATCCGGAGGCACATCCCCCCAGCAGGATGAGGATGACAGCAAACATGAAGCGCAGGAAAGGTTTCATCCAATTTTGATTATAACCGCGATTAAGGTTCGATTAACGGCGTTAACCGATTCTTAACCTCATCCTCCCCCCAGAGCCGGCCCCCCCTTTACTCACATCCCGGGCCCTGTGCCTGCATGGAAAATGGATTCACATTCCAGTGAGTCCCCTGCCCGGGTTTTCTGGCAGCACGGGCAGGCTCTGGTATAATTCAGGTTCGCATTAACGAGGAAAAAAGAATGGATATTGGCACGATTCAATCCGTAGATATCGACGAACAAATGCGCACGGCTTACCTTGATTACGCCATGAGCGTCATCGTAGCCCGTGCTTTGCCCGATGCCCGCGACGGCCTGAAGCCCGTCCACCGGCGCATCCTGTACGCCATGCACGACATGGGGATTCGTGCAAATTCAGCCTATAAGAAATCTGCCAGAATCGTGGGTGAGGTGCTCGGTAAGTATCACCCTCACGGCGATATGGCCGTATACGATGCCATGGCGCGCATGGCACAGGATTTCTCCATGCGCTACCCTCTGGTTGACGGGCAGGGCAACTTTGGCTCGATTGATGGCGATGCTCCCGCCGCGATGCGCTATACCGAGGCCCGCCTCAATGCCTTCTCAGAAGAATTGCTCGCCGACATTGACATGGATACCGTCGATTTCATCGACAACTTCGACGGTACCCTCAAAGAACCCGTCGTCCTGCCTTCACGCCTGCCTAATCTGCTGTTAAATGGGTCCTCAGGGATCGCTGTCGGCATGGCCACGAACATTCCTCCCCATAACCTCACCGAACTGGCCAGTGCGATTAACTACCTGATCGATCATTACGACACCATCGAGGATGTTACCGTTGAAGACCTCATGAATTTTGTCCCCGGTCCCGACTTTCCAACCGGTGGGATCATCGTCGGCAGGGAAGGCATCATCCAGGCTTACGGCAGTGGGCGCAGCCGACTTACAGTACGCGGTATGGCCCGCATCGAAGAGGTCAAAGGGGGACGGTACAACATCATCATCACCGAAATCCCCTACCAGATTAACAAAGCCGGCCTCATCGAACGCATTGCCGAACTGGTACGAGACGGCAAAATCGATCAAATCTCCGATCTGAGAGACGAATCAGACCGGCGGGGGATGAGCATCGTCATCGAACTCAAACGGGGGGCCCAGCCCCGGAAGGTGCTTAACCAGCTCTATAAATTCACCCCCCTGCAATCCACTTTCAGCGTACAAATGCTGGCCCTGGTGGATAACGAACCACGCCTTCTGCCCTTAAAACGGGCACTGCATTTGTTCATCGAGCATCGGCAGGTTGTGATTGAACGCCGTTCCCGTTTTGAGCTGGACAAGGCACGCGCACGCGCCCACATTCTGGAAGGGTTGCTCATCGCACTTTCCAACCTGGATGCCGTCATTCAAACCATCAGGCAATCGCCCGATGCCGAAACCGCCCGCGCTCGGCTTGTCGAACGGTTCAAGCTGACCGAGTTGCAGGCACAGGCCATCCTCGATATGCAATTACGCCGGCTGGCCGCCCTCGAACGCCAGAAAATTGACGAGGAGTACCAGGAAGTACGAAACAGAATCAGCTATCTGGAAGATTTGCTCGCCAGCCCGCAAAAAATCCTTGCCCTCATCAAGGATGAGATGCAAAAGCTCAGCGAGAAATACGGCGACCCCCGTCGGACGCGTATTGCCGCTGATGCCAGAGAAGATTTCTCAGAAGAAGATCTGGTCGCAGATGAACCGGTGCTCATCACCCTGACCGCGCGTGGTTACATCAAACGTGTAGACGCAACTGCTTACCGCTCACAAAACCGTGGAGGGCGGGGTGTTTCAGGGCAGGAAGTTCGGGAAGAAGATGAAGTCTCTCTCCTCCTTGCCGCCCGCACCCTTCATACCCTGCTCTTCTTCTCCGACCGTGGCAAGGTGTACTCCCTCAAAGCCCATCAGATCCCTGAAGCCAACCGCTCTGACCGGGGTATCCCGGCCATCAACGTATTGAATCTGGAAGGCAACGAACGTATCACCGCCGCAGTGGCTGTTCCAGATTTCGAGCGGGCCAGTTTCTGCACCATGGCCACCAGCCAGGGACGGATTAAACGTGTGGCTCTGAGCGAGTTCGCCAGCGTTCGTCCTTCCGGGCTGATCGCCATCACCCTCGAGGAAGGCGACCGGCTGGGCTGGGCCCGCCTCACTTCCGGGAACGACCACGTACTGCTGGTAACGGCTAACGGACAGGCCCTGCGCTTTGAAGAAAATCAGGTGCGGGTGATGGGGCGACAGGCCGCCGGAGTAACCGGCATCAGCCTGGAGAACGGCGACCGGGTTGCCTCGATGGAAATCGTCGAGCCCGGCGGCAACCTGCTGGTGGTCACTGAAAAAGGGTATGGCAAACAAACCCCCCTTGAAGAATATCCCCTGCGAAACCGCGCAGGCGGCGGAGTGATGACCATCAACCAGAAAGCATTGAAAGAAATCGGGCAAGTGGCCTCGGCCCGGGTAGTCCAACCTGCCGATGATATTGCCCTGATCAGTGCCAACGGCCAGACGGTGCGCCTCAAGGTCTCCCAAATACCGGTCACCGGGCGTGCCTCACGGGGAGTGCGCCTGATGGGCGTCGGCGATGGCGATTCCGTGGCTTCCATCGCCCGCCTCCCAACCGAGCAGTGAAAGGATAAGGGGAAACCCTCCCCTTTAGCCTCACCCGGGCCAGAAAATGCTATAAAATGGGTTCTACATAACCGGAATTGTCGAAAATTTGGCTTGCATGAATTTTTATTTCTTGCTATAATGCAAACACACCCGTTTATTCTCTATTTTTTTATAAATGAAGGCCAATCCTGGAGCTTTTCCGGAACAGTTGGGGGGCCTTGCTTCGATCCCAAATCGATTTATTTGCAATCCACTTTATCTTTTACACGCAGGAACGCGTATCTTTTCCATTCTGCTGGAGACCATTGAAAACTGCATATGATAAACATTCTGACGCTTGAAAACGAACCCCTGGCGAAACTCCGTCAAATGGGGGAAGAATTAAATATTCCCAACGCCCACCGTCTGAAAAAAGAAATCCTCATCCTGCGCATCCGGCAGGCAGAGGCCGAACGAGAAGGATTGGAAGTGCGCGGCGGAATTCTGGAGATTATGAATGAAGGGGTCGGTTTTCTCCGCACCGACTATCGCATTGGGCCCGATGATGTCTACGTTTCTCAGGCCCAGCTTCGCCGCTATGAACTGCGCAATGGCGACCTGGTCATCGGTCATGTTCGCCCCCCGCGCGAGTCCGAGCGCCACTACGGTTTAATCAAAGTTGAAAGCATTAACGGTTTAACCCCCGAAGAAGCCCGGCGCCGGCCTAACTTTGATGAGCTGACCCCCATTTTCCCCAACAAACGCTTTGACCTCGAGACCGATCGATCCATCCTCGCCACCCGCATGATCAACCTGATCGCCCCCATAGGGCGCGGACAGCGCGGGATGATCGTCTCTCCCCCCAAGGCCGGGAAAACCACCATCCTGAAGCAGGTGGCAAACGCCATCTCACAAAACTATCCCGATGTTCATCTCATCATCGCCCTCATTGGCGAGCGTCCTGAAGAAGTAACCGATATGGATCGCTCGGTAGACGGCGAGGTGGTGGCCTCAACTTTCGATGAACCGGTCACCAGCCACGTCCGCACTGCCGAGATCACCCTTGAACGTGCCAAACGCCTGGTGGAAGTGGGCCGCGATGTGGTCATTTTGATGGACTCGCTCACCCGGCTGGCGCGCGCTTATAACCTGGTGGTCAACCCCTCCGGGCGCACCCTCTCAGGCGGCATGGATCCATCAGCGCTTTATCCGCCCAAACGCTTTTTTGGCGCGGCGCGCAACCTGGAAGAAGGCGGTTCCCTCACCATCATTGCCACTGCCCTGGTAGATACCGGTTCCCGGCTGGACGATGTGGTCTACGAAGAATTTAAAGGTACCGGTAACATGGAGTTGCACCTTTCAAGGCGGCTCCAGGAACGGCGGATTTTCCCCGCCATCGACATCGAGCGCTCCTCTACCCGCCGTGAAGACCTCCTCCTCGGCCCGGATATTCTCCAGCGCGTCTGGTTGATGCGGCGCATGTACCTTCAGATGGTCGGTACCCCACCCCAGGGCGCCGGGATGGATCCTGCGGTGGCCACCGAGGCCATTCTGCAGCGCATGATGCGCACCCGCAACAACCTGGAATTCCTGGAAAATCTCACGGAGGATATGTGATTCGCAAAACCAGTGCGGCATCCTCCACCCCACAGGTAGAGAAGAAAGCCGTAGCCTCTCATCCTGGTCTCCCCTGGGTTATTCTGGCCTGGGTTGGAGCTTTCCTCATGCTAAGCTGGCTTGGGTATGTGATTGCCCTGCGTGCCGGTGTGGTGCAGGCCGCTCAAGAGTCTTCCGAAACACGCTCCCGGCTTTCCGAGATCATTCCCCCTGACGCCGGAAACAGCGCCCCACTCCCCGACCTGACTTTTGCCCTGCCCGTGCAGGCCGTGGCTCGCAACACTTCCCTGCACACCATCATTCCCGATCGCCCGCGCACCTCGGCAGAGAAATACACCGTTGAGGCCGGTGATTCGGTGTTCAGCATCGCCCAGGCTTACAAGCTCAAGCCAGAAACAGTGCTGTGGGCCAACTACGACCTGCTCAATGACAACCCCAACATGCTTTCGATTGGTCAGGAATTAAAAATCCCCGCCACCGATGGCGTGCTTTACACCGTCAAAGAGGGCGACACAGTGGAAAGCGTTGCCCGGCAGTTCAAGGCCCAGCCCGAAGACATCATCAGCTGGCCAGGGAACCATATTGACATCGCCGATCCAAAACTGGTGCCCGGGAAGGAAATTATGATTCCCGGCGGTCAGCGCGAAATGCGCTCCTGGGTGGTGCCCACCATCTGGCGTGCCAACGCCGGAGCCAACAAAACCATCAATGCCGCCTGCGATACCAGTGGCGCCTCGGCTTACGGTACCGGCTACTTCATGTGGCCCACCGATAATCATTCCATTTCCGGCAATACCTTCTGGTCCGGGCACCTTGGAATCGACATCGCCGCCGCCACCGGAGCCCCCGTCTATGCGGCAGATAGCGGCGTGGTGGTCTACGCCGGACCCATCGGAGGTGGCTACGGATTGATGGTGATGATTGATCATGGCAATGGCTTCCATACCCTCTATGCGCACAACAGCCAGATTTTGACACGGTGCGGCGCTAACGTTTCCAAGGGACAGGTGATTGCCTACGCCGGTAGCACCGGAAACAGCACCGGCCCTCACCTGCACTTCGAAATCCGGTACATGGGCGCATTTGTCAACCCGCTGGATTATCTCCAGTAACCCCATTTATCCCCACCAATCGACTCGATATATGAATCCCCCGCCATTTTCTCTGGCGGGGGATCGATTCGAGGGGGTCAGGGGCTCCCACCTCCCGGTAATCATGGTGCAGGATTTTTCCAATACGACATCTCATCGACCTGGATCAGGAATTTTTCCGTAGGCCCGGCGCCCACAAACACTCCGAAGTAACCACTCGTCCAGGTGCCATCGGTCACCTCGCCAAGAAGTTGTCCGTTCGCATACATCACCAGCTTGCTCCCAATCATTAACAAACCCATGCGGTTGACCTGGTTAGAGCCAGCCAGGATAGCCTCTGATTTGGTCCAGTCCTTAAGACGGGTCATTGTGCCCTTGGCCCCCTCCGTACCATCCCACTTTCGCAGTGAATAGCGTCCATCACAGGTAAAGGCGAAGAGGTAGCCACGATCAGCATCCTTGAGCACAGGCACCCGGGCGATCAATCCATACTGATCGCTCCCACTGCATCCCGAGGTTTTAAAAGTTGCCTCCAGGTAAAGGTTGCCCAGCTCGGTACCTTCGGGGTTGGCCAGCCGCCATCCCAGTTTATCGGTAAGCGCTGTAAGATTAAGAAATCCCCCCGAAAAACTGACCGAGGTGAAATCATTCGCCCCGGTTGGCCAAACCCAGGCAGTGGCATCATTCATCGGGTCAGTTGAAGTGGGGCTTCCCAGCCGTCCCCGGGGATCACCCGGAACCACGGTGAAAACCGGGCCCGGCGTGGCCGTGGCTGGCGGCGGTGACGCGGTAAAGGTCGGGGTTGGCTGAGCCGTCTCCGGCTCCGAGGTTGGTGAGGGGGGTGGAGTTTCGGTCGGGAAGGACGCCTCGCTCGTGGCTGTTACCAGCAACGGTTCCGGGGTGCTGGTGGGAGGCAGGGGAAGACTCTCGGTCGCGGTGGGCATGGCCGTGAGCATCATGGCCAGCTGAGTTTGCATCTCGGCGTCCGAGAGGGTCGGTTGTGCTTCGGTTGGCCTGGCCCCGCTGGAGGGCAACACACATCCCGCCAGCCAGAGCGGCACGAAAAAGATCAGGAAAAGTTTCTTCATCCACTACTCCTCAAGGTGCAACCGGGCGACAGAGATCGCTCCAGTATATTGGACGTCGAATGTGGTGAATCGGTTCCCGTGCACACCCCCGTTTTTACCGTAGTAGATAGAATCAGTATACCCGAATCGGCACCACAATAGAAGCCCCTATTTTCTTGCAAGTTTTACAGCTGTTGTCCCCTGTTCACGCCTTATAGCCAATTGCCCTCAGGAAACCCTTGCGCCAGGCAATATCTTCCTCACCTTCAATCCCCAGAGGGCTGAACCCATCGATGACACCCAGGATTCCACGCCCCTCCCCTTCCTGAGCCACAATCACCGAGGTTGGGTTGGCCGTGGCACAAAAGATACGGCAGACCTCCGGTACATTTTGCACAGCTTTTAAGACGTTCAGGGGGTAAAACCCCTCACCCAGGAAAAGAATAAAGCTGTGTCCAGCTCCAATAGCCCGGGCATTTTTCTGGGCCAGGGCGATCATTTCTTGGTTGGTTCCACTCCAGCGAATCAAGCGTTTCCCGGAAGCCTCGCAAAAGGCCAGCCCGAATTGAATCCCCGGCACACTGGATACCAGTGCTTCATGCAGATCTTCAACCGTTTTTATGAAGTGCGACTGCCCGAGGATGAAGTTGATGGCTTCCGGTTTCTCGATGGGAACAAGATGAATTTCCATAAATTAACCTCCCAAATAGAAAAATCCGCTCTTCCCGCCTCTCAGGATGAATCCCACGCGTATTGTACACGGAAGCCTTCCTTACGACAACTCACCGATTCCCCGGTTAAAAATTACAATTCACCCACAACTTTTCTACTGGTATTGTATTGGCGCCCTGCCCCTATTAAGATGGAGCCTGTGAAATCAAGTGAGTTTCCGTTTTTAGCGGACTGGTTTGCCATCACCTACCGCTGGTTGATCGTGCTCAGCCTGGCGGTTTTACTCGTTTCTACCCGCCACCTCAATGCACCCGCCATGGTTGCCCTGGCCCTCCCCACCCTCTGGAATCTGGTGATGACGGTTTTGGCTGCCTTTAACCGCCGCATGAATGCCCATCGAGCCATCAACTTTGGGGCTGATCTTCTTTTTTCTCTGATGATTTTTGTGGTCAGCGGGAATCTCAGCGGGCCGGCACAATGGGCAGGGGTACTGAGTATTGCTCCCGCTTCCATTTTCTACGAAATCCGGGGGGCATCGCTTGCCGCCGTACTCATCACCCTGCTGGAAGGTGCCACGGTGTACTTTCTGGAGCCGGCCTTATTCGCGCCTCAGCCACTGGCTATCCTCACCGGGATCAATCTATCGGTAGGGCTGACCATGGGGCTGCTCAGCCTGCCTTTGATTCGGCGCTTGCGCGATACATACCGCAACCTGGTGCAAAACCGCCGCGAACACGAACAGCGCATCCAAATGCGAGAGCGCGAACGCATGAAAGCTCTCTTCGATATGATCGCTACATTCAGCGCCACTCTGAATTACAAAACCGCACTCGAGGCTGCTCTTAATTCATCCGTTTCAACCATGGCGCTTTCTCCGGAAGACAGCGATTCGTTGCTCGCGGCCTTTTTCCTCTTCGACCACTCTCACCTGCGCTACATCGTCGGCAGGGGCTTCCCTGCCCGCGACCAGAACGTTCCGCTCCCGGCCCAGAGCGGCATCCTCGGAGAAGCACTTCGTTCCGGTGAGCATCGCCTTGTGGTCAGCGATACCTGCAATGATCCGGAGCTGTGCAAGCTCATCGCCCTGCATTCCTGCCGGTCAGTGCTGGTGCTCCCGTTGATCCGTGGAATGAATGCCTACGGCGTGCTCCTCTATGCCCATCCTTCCCCCACCTTCTTCGACGAAGAAAAAGTCGAATGGTTGTTAACCATCTCTAACCAGGCCGTCATCGCCATCCAGAATGCGAGACTCTTCCAGGATCTCGCTGAAGAAAAAGAGCGCATTGTACAGTCTCAGGAAGAAGCGCAGAAAAAACTCGCCCGAGATCTGCATGATGGCCCAACGCAATCGATCTCTGCCATTGCCATGCGCCTCAGCATCGCCCGCCGCATGTTTGAACAAAGCCCGCGCTCGGCCATGGAAGAGCTGGCAAAGATCGAAGAACTTGCCCGGCGCACCACGCAGGAAATTCGACACATGCTCTTCACCCTTCGCCCTCTGGTGCTTGAAAGCGAGGGGCTCATCGCCGCCCTGCAAACCATGGCAGAAAAAATGCGCGACGTATACCAGCAAAACGTCATCCTGGATGTTGACCCCGCAGTGGTGGCCGCTCTGGACCCGAATCAACAAACGGTGGTGTTTTACCTGGTCGAAGAGGCGGTCAACAACGCACGGAAGCACGCCGAAGCTACCCGCATCCAGGTTTTATTGAAATTCATCACCGGCGACCGCTCCATGGCTGGCCTGGAAATCAGCGACAATGGGCGCGGATTTGATGTGGCCGCAGTCATGGGTAATTATGAACAGCGCGGTAGCCTGGGAATGATCAACCTGCAGGAAAGGGCAGACCTCATCAATGGATTGCTAAAAGTAGACTCGGCCCCCGGTAAGGGCACACGCATCCGTGTCTACATTCCTCTTACCGAGGCCGCACTCGACCGTCTGCATCAGAGAGCCCCTAAATAAGCACAACCTTACCCACCGCCTAGACGCCGGAGAATCGGTAAAGCCGCCCGCACAGCCAGCGCGCGGTGGCTGATCTGGTTTTTCTCAGCGCTGCTTAACTCGGCCATCGTGAGGCCGCGTTCTGGTAAAAGAAAAATGGGGTCGTAACCAAAGCCATTGGTTCCTCGTTCTTCAGGAACGATCTCTCCCGGGCAGTCTCCTTCCGTCAGATACAGTGTTCCGTCTGGCCCGGCAATGGCCACCGTGCAATGGAAGTGCGCCCGCCATGGCCGGGGAAACCCGCGCAGGTTGGCGAGGAGCAACGCCCGGCGGTCAGCATCCGTTGCACCGGGCAGTGGAGAATAACGTGCCGAATGCAACCCGGGAGCTCCTCCTAAAACATCCACTTCTAACCCTGAGTCATCCGCCAGAGTTACCAGGCCCGAAGCGCGCCAGTAGGCCAGTGCCTTTTTAACGGCGTTTTCTGCATAGGTTTGCCCATCTTCCACAACCTTCAAATCCAGACCAAGGTCTTGCGGTAATAACCAGTGAAAAGATTCATCGGCAAGAATTTCTTGAATTTCACGCAATTTTCCGGGATTACCCGAAGCAATTAAAACCTGCATCGCCCCATCCTTTGAACACCAATGTTAATATTTATGACATTATTCATATAAACTTGACTTGTCCGAACTGACGTGCTATAATGACAACATCTCATTGTATTCTACCCGATAGATTCTATTACTGTGAACATTCCGCGTCATCCACTGCGCATCAATGTTGGGTTTCTCCTTAATGCTCCCATCGGTTATAGCCGAGATATCCACTTCGATTATCCTCAAATCCGCCTGGAAGATGAATATTTTACCCGCTTCACGGGGATGGTGCGGGTCAATCGTACCCCACAGGGAATTTTAGTCCAGAGTGACTTTCTGGCTTTCCATACTGTAGAATGTGTGCGTTGTCTTGAGGAATTTGCGCAGGAATTGCACTGTGAGTTCAGTGAATTGTATGCCTTCAACCGGCGCTCAACGACCGAATCCAACCTGGTTTTACGTGAAGACGGAAACATTGACCTCGAATCGCTGGCGCGGGAATATTTACTCATCGAAATCCCTATTTCTCCACTCTGCCGACCCGACTGCCTGGGCCTGTGCCCGGAGTGCGGTCAAAATCTCAACCTTGGAATTTGCGAACACAGTGTTCGCGTGACTGATTAGCCCGTTGCACCGCATTGGTTCTCTGGTTCTTTTCTTGATGGGTTATGTGAACGATCAACTTATTGATAGACCGGAAACGATTACGATCTACCGGAATCTGTCATATCAGGAGGGTGCGCGTGACGAATCCGGGAAGGCATAAACGCAATACCGAAATCCTGAATATGCTCCTCGAAAAAGCAGATATTCAGGGTTATTTAACCACGGAAGATCTCATGGAGATCTGCCCCAACGTCACCGATGATCGAGAACGCTTTGAGGCTATTCTTATGGCCCTGCGCCGGCGTGGGGTAGATATCCTCGACCACGATGAGAGCGACCCTATTCTGGATGAGATCGATGACAATATCACCGGCGAGCTAAGCCCTCCAATGGATCTCAGTCGCATTTCCAGTGACGATACTGTTGGGCTTTATCTCAAAGAAATGTCTCGGGTGCCTCTTCTCTCAAGCGAAGAAGAGCTGGAATTGGCCCAGCGCATTGAAAGAGGGCGGACAGCACGTAAGGAATTATCCCGCTCTAACGGGAACACCTCCCCGGCGCGCAGAATGGAGCTTGAAAACCTGATTAACGATGGGCTGGCTGCACGGGAACATCTGATCAAAGCCAATACCCGCCTTGTCGTCAGCATTGCCAAACGCTACATCGGCCGGGGCGTGCCCTTCCTCGATCTCATTCAAGAAGGCAACCTCGGGTTGATGAAAGCCGTAGAAAAATACGAATACCAGCGCGGTTTTCGCTTCTCCACCTATGCTACCTGGTGGATTCGCCAGACTATCACCCGCTCCATTGCCGACCAGGGACGCACCATCCGTGTGCCGGTACACATGGTAGATCGCATCCGCCAGCTATACCGCACCACACATGAGATGGAGCAAAAGCTGGGCCGCACCCCAACCAACGACGAGCTCGCCGCCGCGATTGGCATCAAACCCAACAAAGTGGATTGGATGTTGCGCGTCAGCTGGCTTCCCCTCTCGCTCGAAAGCCCCATCAATGACGATGAAGAAGACTCTGAACTGGGCATGTTCGTCGAAGATCAGGTGACCCCTTCCCCCATTCAGAGTACCTACTCCAGCCTGCTCCGTGAGAAGGTACAGGAAGTGTTGGAAACCCTTCCCCCACGCGAGGCCCGCATTTTACGCTTACGCTTTGGGCTGGAGAATGGCCGGGCCTATACCCTGGAAGAGGTTGGCCAGAAATTTGGCCTCACCCGCGAACGTATTCGGCAAATTGAGAGCAAGGCCCTCCGTCGATTGCGTCACCCTCGCCGCGCCCGCCAACTCAAGGATTACTTATAAAGGAACGGCTGGCACACATTTTACCAGCCAGAAAGGGGGGAGCATGTCCGACTTATCCATGGCCATCACCCTGCTCGAACAGGGGCAGCGTGAAGAGGCAGTTCGTGAACTGGAAGCCATCCTCCGCCGGGATATTGATAACATTGCCGCCTGGCGTTTACTGGCCCACGCACTGGATGATCCGCGCGAGGTTAAGGAATGTTACGAGCACGTCTTGCGCCTCAATCCGTATGACCCCGAAGCCATCGAAGCCCTGCGGAACGTTGAAGTGCCTGAGCCGACTTCCGGGGTTCCTCCTTTCTTTAGCGAAGACCTTGTCGAACTGGAGTCTCTTCCTGCAGAACCCTCATCCGAACCCCCGCTGGCCGATGCAATCTCCAACCTGCTCCCCGAAGATGAATCTGAGCCCGAGAGTGCCCCTGCTTCTCCACGGGGATGGTTTGAAAATGATACCCTTTTCTTTTTACTCATCCTGGCTGTGATCGGCATCCTTGTGGTCATTGTTCTTCTGGTTACCACACCGCAGGGAGTGGCCTTCCTTCAATCCATCCTGAACCTCTTCAAAGATTGAATTTCCGGGCGGTCTATGCTATGATTGAGGCCAGGAAAACCGTAACCATGAAACGCCTGATGATGAGCATGTCGATGTTGAGCATGCGCGGGAGGTTCTTCTCACCGCCACGTCAGGGTTTCTGAATTCCATGTCATTCAGCCCGGCTGGCGGAAAGCCAGCCGGCTTTCTATTAATCCTATCATCCTTCGAGGTTTCGACATGACCGCTCCAGAAAATATCCTGATTGCCATCGCGTGGCCTTATGCAAACGCCGAAATCCATGTAGGGAACATCACCGGCTCTCATCTGCCGGGAGATATTGTTGCCCGTTATCATCGCCTGAAAGGCAACCGTGTGCTCATGGTTTCAGGCACCGACTCGCACGGCACACCGGTAACCCTCCGTGCCGATAGCGAAGGCCTGCCGGTAGAACAGGTATATAAGCGTTTTCATGAAGGGTTCCTTGATCTCTTTCAACAGCTGGGGATTCACTACGACCTGTTTACCTCCACCCACACCGCCAACCATTTTAAAGTCTCTCAGACAATCTTCCTGGCACTGCTTAAAAATGGTTTTCTGTATACCGAAACCCGCCCCCAGTGGTATTCTCCTTCTGCCGGGCGTTTTCTCCCCGACCGTTACGTGGAAGGCACCTGCTACATTTGCGGCTTCGAAGGGGCACGCAGCGATCAGTGCGACCGATGCGGGAATGTCCTCGAGCCGGAGAAACTCATCAACCCTCGTTCCAAAGTGGATGGATCCACCCCCGAATTACGCGAGACCGAACATTTCTATATGGACCTCTCCAAATTAGAGCCGGAAGTGGTCGCTTTTCTAAAAGAACGGCAGCACTATATGCGTGAAACGGTGGTCGGACAGGCTCTCGGCCAGATTGAAAGCGAAGGTCTGAAACCCCGCCCCATTACCCGTGATCTCGACTGGGGCATTCCTGTGCCCGTTGAAGGGTGGGATGGTAAAAAGCTTTACGTATGGTTCGAGGCCGTCATCGGTTATCTCAGCGCGGCTATCGAGTGGGCCGCCATCACCGGCCAGAAAGACGCCTGGCAGGACTGGTGGACCAATCCCGCCGCCCGATCCTTCTATTTCATCGGAAAGGACAACATCTTCTTCCATACCGCCATGTGGCCTGCCGAGCTGATGGGAGCCGGGGAGCAGTTCATGGAACTCTTTACCGGCGAGAGCGGAAAACGCCTGACCCTCCCTTACGATGTGCCGGCCAATCAATTTATGAATCTGGAAGGGCAGAAAATTTCTGGCAGCCGCAACTGGGCCGTCTGGGGACGCGATTTTCTTTCACGTTACGATCCTGACCCTCTGCGCTATTACCTCACGGTGACCATGCCGGAATACCGCGATACCGACTGGGACTGGGAAGATTTTCTACACCGCAACAACGATGAACTGGTAGGCACATGGGGCAACCTGGCCAACCGGGTGCTTTCTTTTGCCGTGCGCAACTTTGAGGGCCGCGTTCCCGATCCCGGCCCCCTCACCCCGCAGGATGAAGAAATCATCCGGGTAGTAGAAGGTGGATTTGCCACCGTCGGTGCCGAACTGGAAGCTGTACATCTGCGCAACGCCCTGGGAGAAGCCATGCGCCTGGCCACCGAAGTGAATCGTTATCTCGATCAAACTGCGCCGTGGAAGACGATCAAAACCGATCGCCAGGCCGCGGCCCGCTCCGTGTACACCGCCCTGCGTTGCATCGATAATCTCTCCATTTTGCTGGCACCCTTCCTGCCGCATAGCAGCGAAAAATTACACGCCTATTTCGGTTATGAGAAACCCTTGTTTGGCCAGCAGGGAGTGGAAGAAATTCAGGACGAGTTAGGCTCTCACAAAGGCCTTCGTTACTACCCGGCCAATGCCAGCGGACGTTGGGAGCCTTCTTCCCTGGAAGCCGGGCGTACGCTTGTCCAGCCGCAGCCATTGTTCAAAAAGCTCGACCCCTCCATCGTCGAAGAGGAGCGTTCCCGCCTGGGCCGACCCGCCTGATTCCTCCGACCCTTTCAACGCCAGGCCACCGGGTGCAACAGCTCCCAGGTCACGCCGCCATTGCGTGAAACGGTGGTCGGACAGGCTCTCGGCCAGATTGAAAGCGAAGGTCTGAAACCCCGCCCCATTACCCGTGATCTCGACTGGGGCATTCCTGTGCCCGTTGAAGGGTGGGATGGTAAAAAGCTTTACGTATGGTTCGAGGCCGTCATCGGTTATCTCAGCGCGGCTATCGAGTGGGCCGCCATCACCGGCCAGAAAGACGCCTGGCAGGACTGGTGGACCAATCCCGCCGCCCGATCCTTCTATTTCATCGGAAAGGACAACATCTTCTTCCATACCGCCATGTGGCCTGCCGAGCTGATGGGAGCCGGGGAGCAGTTCATGGAACTCTTTACCGGCGAGAGCGGAAAACGCCTGACCCTCCCTTACGATGTGCCGGCCAATCAATTTATGAATCTGGAAGGGCAGAAAATTTCTGGCAGCCGCAACTGGGCCGTCTGGGGACGCGATTTTCTTTCACGTTACGATCCTGACCCTCTGCGCTATTACCTCACGGTGACCATGCCGGAATACCGCGATACCGACTGGGACTGGGAAGATTTTCTACACCGCAACAACGATGAACTGGTAGGCACATGGGGCAACCTGGCCAACCGGGTGCTTTCTTTTGCCGTGCGCAACTTTGAGGGCCGCGTTCCCGATCCCGGCCCCCTCACCCCGCAGGATGAAGAAATCATCCGGGTAGTAGAAGGTGGATTTGCCACCGTCGGTGCCGAACTGGAAGCTGTACATCTGCGCAACGCCCTGGGAGAAGCCATGCGCCTGGCCACCGAAGTGAATCGTTATCTCGATCAAACTGCGCCGTGGAAGACGATCAAAACCGATCGCCAGGCCGCGGCCCGCTCCGTGTACACCGCCCTGCGTTGCATCGATAATCTCTCCATTTTGCTGGCACCCTTCCTGCCGCATAGCAGCGAAAAATTACACGCCTATTTCGGTTATGAGAAACCCTTGTTTGGCCAGCAGGGAGTGGAAGAAATTCAGGACGAGTTAGGCTCTCACAAAGGCCTTCGTTACTACCCGGCCAATGCCAGCGGACGTTGGGAGCCTTCTTCCCTGGAAGCCGGGCGTACGCTTGTCCAGCCGCAGCCATTGTTCAAAAAGCTCGACCCCTCCATCGTCGAAGAGGAGCGTTCCCGCCTGGGCCGACCCGCCTGATTCCTCCGACCCTTTCAACGCCAGGCCACCGGGTGCAACAGCTCCCAGGTCACGCCGCCATCCCGGGTGTGCACCAGAGCCGATTCACCTTCCGGAGTCATGGCCACTACCCAGCCATGCTTCTCATCGACAAAGGTGGCCTGGCCGTTCCAGTTTACTGTAGAGATTTGCCGCCACGTTTGCCCACCATCGCGGGTGAGGTACACTTTCGTTCCGGCAGTCTGGTCGGAAGCTGGCTGGGCAAAATACCAGCCGAGGGTTTCTCCCTGAAAAGCCAGCTCACCCCACGAGCCGGGGAGGAGCATGGGCTTCCAGCTCAGGCCACCGTCGTTGGTCACATAGAGCCAGCGGAAGTCTTTGCCCGCATCTGGGCTGTAACAGCGTACCAGTATTTTCAAGGCGGAACTGCTCCCCTGCAGATTCTGTCCCAGACAGATCACCGCCTGGCTGGTAAAGGCATCGGGCATTTCAGCCGGCGCAGGCAGGTTCACCGGGTTCCAGGTCTCACCGCCATCAGATGTACTGTAGAAATATAGCCCATAAATGACCCCACCGCAGGTGCCAGCTACAAACCCCGTCTGTTTGTTCAGGAACCAGGCGCTGTCCTTATAACAGGACATGGGCAAATTGTTCTTTTCCGGATCAACCACGTAACGCCAGCTGGCCCCACCATCTGAGGTAGTCAGCAGAGCAACATAATCATGGCTCATACCCGCTCCCAGATGAGCCAGAAGCCAGCCGTGCAGCTCATCCAGAAAACCAATCTGCCCTACGGCGAAGAATTCCATCATCAGGTTACTCATCTGCAGGGCAGACCCCTCCCAGGTGTCTCCCCCATCCGTTGTGCGCCAGATGAATACCGGCTGGTCATTAGTGTACGGGGGCAGGGTAAAGGCCACCCAGGCATGCTGTGCGTCCTTAAAAAATGCGACCGCCCGCACTTCGGCCCCTCGCAAAGCCCGCGCCGGCGTCACTACCTCCCAGGTATCGCCCCCATCCCGGGTACGTAAAACCTCTTCCCCTTTTTCATGGTCAACCACGCCGGTAGCCCAACCTGTTTGGAGGTCCAGCATGACGATGCGAGTTAGGTTCACCTCAACCTGTTGCTTTGCAGAAACATCAGCAGGGTTGACGGTCAGGGTGACCGCTGGAGAGAGCACGGGCAGAGCAGTTGGCGAAGGAGGAATAGCCGTCTGTACCGGAATGGCCGTAAGGGTTTCAGTCGGCAGGGCCCTGCCGGTTTCCGGCAGGTTGCATCCGGCCAGTAGCAGGGCAAGGAGAATACAAAAAGAAGGGATAAAAGGGATTCTTTTCATTTCAAATAGACGTCCGCCGCCGTCCGGCGGTTCCCCTTCTTCTCACACAGGGCTGTGTGCTTCTGCCTCACCCTCCATACAGCGAAGCCAGGCAGGCAGTCCAGCTACCAGCGCGCGCATCACCGATTCTGTACCGGTATGAAAAACCTCCGGAGCACCATAAGCCTCGCCGCCCTGGGCCGAGACCAGGTCACTCACTCCCCGAAGGATTAAACATCGGCGGTGATTCCGCGCCGCTACCCACGCAATCGCACCGCTCTCCCAGTCCGCGGCCACCGCCCCAAACCGTTCTCTTAACCAGGGAAGATCAGCCGGGAGAAGATCACGATCGGCAGAAACCAGCACTCCCCGCCACACCGGATGAGGTAAAGGTTCACGCAACCAGTGTAAATCCAGAGTGGTGCTGTAATGTTTCAGCGCTTCTTCCGGGTCGCTCATCTGTTCAAGAATATCATAGACCAGGGTGCGTTCCACAAGGATTATGGTTCCTCGCTCCACACAGCCCGCAAAGCCCCCGCACGTTCCCAGATTAATCATCCATTCCGGCTGCCAGCGGTCGATGGCATACTGGGTAGAAGCCGCCGCCGAAATTTTGCCCCACCCTCCCTGCACGAACAGACAATCCTTCCCGGCCACGCTTGCCGTGAACCATTCACCGAAGGGAGTTTGTTCCAGCCGCCCCGGTGAGTAGATGGCCTTAACCACCTTCCACTCCGCATGAGCCGAAATGAATACCAGCACCGGTTTCACGAGATCTGTCGTCATTTAAGATCGCGGGTATCTCCCCAGCGGATCTGGTTACGGTTGAACAGGTCGATCAATGTACGCCGGCTGAACATACGATGGTGCAATGAGGCTCCGCGGATCGCACACTCATAAGCCAATCCCGCCACTTCATACGCTGCCAGAGGTTTTCCTAACGCTGCCGCCCTGGCGGCGCGTTGCCGGAGGAGTTTCTGCCCGTCTAACATCCAGTGCGCAAACACTTCCAGCACCTCGATATCACTCCGTGCCAGATCACCCGCTCCCGCGTCAACCACATATTCGGCGTTCCCTGTTTCCTGACCAGGGATAACATCGATCAGCATCATCGGGCAACCCGCCGCCAGTGCCTCCGTGATAATCAGTCCCCCTGCCTTGCAAATCAGACCATCTGCTGCACGCATCATCACCGGAACATTGCTGGCAAATTCATATAAATGAACCGGAATATGCCACTCAACCTGCTGGAGTTCGCGGTAGGTTTCCACGTCCTTTCCAGTAACCACCGCCAGTTGCAGAGGATGACCAAAATGGTTGAGTACATTCAAAGTATCCATCAACCGGTCTACCCGTTTGCTCCCTACAGCCAGAACCGTGATTAAATCCTCACGCCAGCCCAGTTCACGACGAATCTCCGAGACAGAACGCTGTTCGCGCGCAAGTTCCGGGTTGACCGGTATTCCCGTCACCTTCACCTGCTCTTCCGAAAGGCCATAATGGATGGCCAGATCACGGACGATTTCGGTAGGCACCAGGCAGTAGTCCACATTCCGGTTGAACCAAATGCGATGCACCGTAGCCAGATCGGTGACCACGGTGAGAAGGGGTATATCACGGTTTAACATTGTGAACACCGCCCCCAGCGGCGCCTGGTAGAGAGGGTAAGTGGTGACGATCACATCCGGCCGGTAATAACGCACCACATCGCGCATCACTTCATAAAGCAACACGGTCAGGGCGCTTTCAACAATCGCACTGGTAACGGTGGTATCACTGGCATCATACCCGAAGCGATACAGCTCTGGAACGCTGCGCACCAGTTTATCGTAATCGGACTGTGCTTCTCTCAGAAAGAAAGGCGTCCGCCGATCCTCCAGCGGGTTGACCACATCCACGTCCACCTGGTCTCGATAATGATCAGAAAGCGCTGCCGCAATGGCATTGGCGGCACTGCGATGCCCAAAACCGGCATCGGCGGTCAGGATTAATATCCGCTTCTTTTCTTGATCCATCGACTACCCTTTCTTCATTTCTCTTGGAAAACGTGCTTCCCATGCGGCTACGGGAGTTAACACCAGTTCGTAAACCGCTCCGGTGTGTGTCATGCAAAGGACGTGATACCCTTCCGCATCGCGCCAGGAGCGGCCGGTAGAATCGACCTGAATCTTATCTCCGCGAACAGTAAACCACCGGGGAGTAATGGAGCCATCCCCTTCCCAATGCACCAGGATTTCCTCCACGGGCCATTTCATGCCTTCTCCCGGGGTGTTCCTTCTAAATATTCCAGCAATAACCGCAGGGCTTCATGCGCCGATTGCGCCTTGTTCTCCAACCGGTTTCCGCTCCAGATGAACCGGTAAGCCTGCTCAAAATCCGGAGCACACAGGGCAATCCACACCAGCCCCACCGGTTTATCGGGCATGCCCCCACCCGGCCCGGCAATCCCGCTTACTGCCAGCGCTACCACCTCAGAGATTGGATACTCGCCTGTCAATAGCCGCTGAGCCCCGCGCGCCATTTCACGTACAGCCTCTTCGCTCACCGCACCAAACTGGGCCAGTAACCCTGGCGGCACCCCAAGCAGGCTGATTTTCGCCGCATAAGAATATGCCACCACACCCCCCAGGTAGTAATCGGATGAGCCCGGCACATCGGTAATCCAGTCTCCGATCAACCCACCTGTGCATGATTCTGCCGTTATCAGTTTCAGGCGGCGTCGGCGCAACGCCTCTCCAACCTGTGTAGCAAGAGCATAATGATCTTCCATATCCTTATTGTAGTAGATTTGAACGATTTGCGAAGCTCCGTTTTTACGTCCTCTCAAGCCAGCCTTTTCCAGTCAAACAGCCCGGGATATCCCGGGCTGTACCGCGATGGAGACCAGAACAACCAACGAGCCACCTAAACGCTGCTCAATTGATGCGTAAGCTCCTTCAATGTCGGGTAAAGCTGGCGGTAAAGCGGGTAAATTTTCTCATACCGTTTTACCTGTTCGGCCCGTGGGTGAGTTGCACCGGTCGAGCGCACAGTGGCGGCACATGCCGCATCCACACTCGGCCAGACGCCAACCCCCACCCCCGCCAGCAGGGCCGCGCCATACGCAGCCCCTTCGGTGGTATTGACCGTTACAAGCTCAACATTGAACACATCCGCTAAAATTTGCCGCCAGATGGGGCTTCGGGCCCCTCCTCCAGAGACTCTCACCTGTTCAATCTGGGTCAGCCCGGCTGAGCGCATTAACTCAAAACTATCCCGCAGGCCAAACGCCACCCCTTCCAGAACCGCACGAGTCATGTGAGCCATTCCATGCCGGATGGTCAACCCGGCAAACGCCCCGCGCGCCAGCGGATCGGGGTGCGGGGTGCGCTCTCCGGTGAGATAAGGCAAGAAGAGCAATCCTTCTGCACCGGCAGGCACATCTCCTGCCGGAGCAATAAGCGCATCATACGAAAGATCGGGGGTAAAGGTATCATGGTACCAGCGCAGACTCCCTGCCGCCGAAAGCATCACCCCCATCAGATGCCAGCGCCCGGGCACCGCATGGCAGAATGCGTGAAGGCGCCCTTCCTTCTCAATATAGGCCTGGTCTGTAGTGGCAAACACCACCCCTGAAGTTCCCAGGGTGAGGGCCACGATCCCGGGCCGTACTGCCCCCACACCCACCGCCTGAGCCGCCTGATCGCCTCCACCTGCGCAAACAGGGGTTCCCTCTCGGAGACCGGTCAGCTGTGCGGCTTCAGCCGTAATTCTGCCAGTCACCTCGGGGCCTTCATACGTTTTGGGCAACCAGTCCAGTGAGATGCCTAAGGCGGCCAGCATCTCGGGCGACCAGTCCCGATGGTGCAGGTCAAAAAGAATCGTTCCCGACCCATCAGCGCGGTCTACCGCAAATTCTCCGATCAACCGATAGCGCACATAATCTTTAGGCAGTAAAATGTGCCTGATTTTTCGATAGACCTCAGGTTCATTTTCCTGCACCCAGAGGATCTTCGGTGCTGTAAAGCCAGTGAGCGCATCGTTGCCGGTGATTTGGATGAGCCGCTCCCGTCCCAGCCTGGCGCGGATTTCATCACACTGAGGTCCGGTGCGCTGATCATTCCAGAGAATGGCCGGTCTTAATACCTGACCCGCCTCATCCAGCAGAGTGAGGCCGTGCATCTGGCCGGTAAGGCCAATCCCCACCACATCGGCCCCCGAAACCCCCGTACTGCGTAACACCTCACGGATGCTCTGGACAGCCCCCTTCCACCAGTCTTCAGGATTTTGCTCACTCCATAAAGGATGCGGCGTGAAGAGCGGTTGCTCGGTAGTGGCACTGCCCACTACACTGCCATCTCGTCCAACCAGCAATGCCTTGACTCCTGTGGTGGAGACATCAATTCCAAGGAAAACTTCCATGCAACACCTCCTCCTAATCCTACACCGGCCAGAGATTCTGGAGGAACTTCAATTTTGCCTCCGTCTGATACACACCGCCGCCTTCATGGTTATTGTATTCATACACCCGAATTTCCTTTGGGCCGGCGTAATGGTTGTACGCCGCATAAACTGTAGAGGGCGGGCAAATGGTATCCATTAATCCAACGGAGAACAACGCCGGGGCTGTGGCTCTGGCCGCGAAGCTCATACCGTCGAAATACGCCAGAGTCTGGAAGACTTGCTCCACCTTATCCCGATGCACCTTGCAGAAATTGGCAATTTCCGCATAGGGGTGTGTATCCACAATTTGCGTGGCGCGCCGGTAATGACAGAGGAAAGGCACATCGGGCATCGCGGCCTTAACCGCTGCCGAAAGCCCCGCCGCCGCCAGCGTAATCCCGCCTCCCTGGCTTCCACCAGTGACCGCAATACGCTCAGGATCAACCCCTTCGAAGCTTTGCGCCGCCTCAATCGCACGCACGGCATCTACAAAGACCCGCCGGTAATAATAAGTTTTCGGATGGAGCACACCGCGTGTCATAAAGCCAGGATGTTGCGGATTGCTCCCATCAGGTTCAGGATCAGGGGTATCGCCGGGTTGCCAGGAGCTCCCCTGTCCGCGGGTATCCATCACCAGAGTGGCATAACCGGCTGACGGCCAGGTGAGCCAGTTCAGCGGAGAACCCCTTCCCCCGCCGTAGCCAATATACTCGACCACACAGGGCAATGGCTTCTCCCGCCGGGCCGGTACAATCAACCAGCCTTTGATATCCTGTCCGCCGTATCCGGCATAAGTGACATCGAACACCTCCAAAACTTTTAAACCCATCGGGTACAGGGTGAAGCGCGGATTCAGCGGCTTCTGACGGGCTTCAGCAAGCGTGGACTGCCAGAAGGCATCGAAATCCGCCGGCTCACCGCGCGGCGGCTTGTAGGTAACCAGCTGGTCAAAAGGAAAATCAAAGAAAGCCATAGAACACTCCTGAGGTGATTGATGAAATCATTATATCCAGAAAGCCTCACAAAGGGTAACGTCCTCTCGCTATCCCACTGCGTTCCGCCCCCTTTCACGAGGAGTATAATGGGTTTAGCTCTTCCCACAGAAAGGCATTACCCCATGCACACCTATCGTATCGACCTTGACAAAAAGGTCAACCTGGATGATTTTGATCCCGCCGAAACCCGCTATGCCCCCGGCGGCAAGGAGAACGCCGAGCAAAGCCTGCTTCAGTTGAATCGTCAGCTGGAAGCCCTGCAAGAAAGCCTTTATGCCGAGCATAAGCACAGGGTGCTTGTGGTATTGCAGGGTATGGACACCAGCGGAAAGGACGGTGTGATCCGACGTGTCTTCGAGGGTGTCAATCCACAGGGAGTGCGCGTGGCCAGCTTTAAGGTGCCCACACCCGTAGAGCTTGACCACGATTATCTCTGGCGGGTGCATCAGCAAACCCCGGCTCGTGGAGAGATTGTCATCTTTAACCGCAGTCACTACGAGGATGTACTGGTAGTCCGGGTGCACAGCCTTGTCCCTGAGGCTGTGTGGAAGAAGCGCTATGAGCAAATCAACGCCTTCGAACGCCTCCTCACTGACGAAGGGACGACCATCCTCAAATTTTTCCTCCACATTGATCCTCAGGAACAGAAAGAACGCCTGCTTGAGCGCCTGGAAAAGCCCGAAAAAAACTGGAAGTTTAATGCCGGAGACCTCAAGGAACGCGCTCTGTGGAAAGAGTACATGAAAGCCTACGAAGATGTGCTTGAGAAAACCAGCACTCCATGGGCACCCTGGTATGTCGTTCCGGCAAACAAAAAGTGGTATCGTGACCTGGTGATCAGCACCCTGCTGGTTGAAACCCTCCAAAACCTTGAAATCCGCCTGCCGGCCCCCTTCTCAGCCCAGGAGATAGCCGAATTTCGGCGGCAGTTATCTCAAGAAGATCGGTCAGGCTAAGCCGTGCCAGAGACCAGCATACTGCGCACCTGGATCGGTCAATCGGTAAAGGTTGTAATCGATCGTCCGCTTGGTTCACAACACCCGCAGCACGGGTTCACCTACCCGGTGAATTACGGGTACGTACCCGGTGTGCCCGCCCCTGATGGCGAAGACCTTGACGCCTATGTGCTGGGGATTGATTACCCTCTCCATGAATTCCTCGGGGTTTGCATTGCCGTCATCCACCGCCTGGATGACAAGGACGACAAACTGGTGCTGGCAAAGGAAGGGCAGAATTTCACCGATGAAGAAATCCTCACCCTGACGGCATTTCAAGAATAATGGTTCACCCCTGTGCTGTTGCGAAATTCGAGTACAATAAGCGCGAAATCTGTCAAGGAGTAAGAAAATGGCACAGCAATCGAAAAGCGGGAAGACCAAGCTCAGCCGTGACCAGCGTATTATGCGCCGAAACCAGTTGATTTTCATGGGCCTGTCGGTCTTGTTGATCCTGGCGATGGTGCTTTCCCTGGTTCGCTTCTAATGCTCAAGCGCTGGCAATTCTGGGCCGGGCTGATCATCAGCGCCGTTTTCATTTACCTGTCACTGCGGGGCCTCAAGCTCTCTGAGGTCTGGCAGATCATGCAATCGGCTCGCTATCTCTGGCTCATCCCGGGGGTAGCGGTCTATTTTGTAGGGGTATGGGTGCGAAGCTGGCGCTGGCACTACATGCTGCGACCGTTGAAGAAAATCCCCACCGCCACCATGTTTCCCATCGTTACCATCGGGTACATGGGCAACAACATCTATCCGGCACGTGCCGGAGAGATTCTGCGGGCGGTTATCCTCAAACAGCGGGAAGGGGTGCCGGTCTCGGCATCTCTGGCCACGGTCATCGTGGAACGCATCTTCGATGGCGTGGTGATGCTGGGATTCGTATTTATCAACCTTCCTGAGCTGGCCCGCCTGACCCATAATTCGGGGGTCATCGGCAGGATGGATATCCGCACCCTGGCACTGGTCGGTTCACTGGCATTCTTCGGGGCGCTGCTTGTTTTCCTGCTGGCGGCTATGTTTCCGCACGTCACCGAGCGCCTGCTCGACCGTATTCTCCCCATCCTCCCGGCTCGATTACGAGAAAAAACCCGCGACCTCACTTTGCGGTTTCTCTCCGGCCTCGAGTCACTCCGCTCGCCTCTGGAAGCCCTGATGATTTTTATCACCACCGTGATCATCTGGCTGTTAGAAACTGCCAAATACTGGTTCGTCATGCATGCCTTTTCCTTCGAGGTGAGCTTCTTCGGTCTGATGCTCATGAATGGCATTGTTAACCTCGCCACCACTCTGCCATCCGCTCCGGGCTACGTGGGCACCTTCGACGCACCGGGCATCGCTGTTCTGGTAGCTTACGCTGTCCCGCCGGAGATCGCCGCCGGTTATACCCTTGTCCTTCATGCGGCTTTGTGGTTCCCCATCACTTTACTCGGCGCTTATTACTACCTGCGCCAACCGCTGAGATGGGGGAAACAACTTGAAATATCTACCCGGGGTGCAACATCGGCAAACCCATGAAAACCACATCCACCATGAAAGGGGCTTTCTCTTCATGAAACACTACGCCATCATTGGAGCAGGCCTGGCCGGGCTTTCTGCCGCGCTCGACCTGAACAAAGCCGGACACCGGGTATCGGTTTTCGAATCCGCCGATTATGTAGGCGGGCTGGCCGCCGGATTTAAAGAGCCTCACTGGAATTGGTCGGTGGAACGGTTTTATCACCACTGGTTTTTGACCGACCGCTGGGTATTTTCTCTGCTGGATGAGCTGGGCCTCAGAGATCGCGTGGTGGTGCCCCGACCCCGAACCGTCGCCTACTTCAACGGGCGTTTCTACCCGCTGGATAGCCCGTTAGCAGCTATCACCTTTCCCGGGTTTCGTTTTCCACTGGGGATGATTCGCTTCGGGCTGGTAACGGCTTACCTGCGTTTCCTCTCCCGCTGGCAAACCCTGGAAAAGGCCCGCGCTCACGACTGGATGCGTACCTGGTACGGCGAAAGCATTTATAACACCCTCTTTGAACCGCTCCTCGTAGGCAAGTTTGGCCCTCACTACGAAGAGGTCAACATGGCCTGGATGTGGGCGCGGCTTAAAGCAAGGACAACCCGCCTGGCCACCTTCGAAGGCGGATTCCAGGCCTTCTGTGACCTTTTTGCCCAGTACCTTCGCACCAGAGGGATCGAAATTCACCTGAACACCCCTGTGAGGCAAACTTCACCCACCCCTGAAGGAAAGATCACCCTCACCTTCGAGCATGGAGAACAGACCTTCGATGCCTGTCTTTCAACCACCTCTCCTGCTCTCATGGCCCGGCTGACCCCTTCCCTGCCCGATGAATACCTGAAGGGTCTGTTGAACCTGAAAAGTATGGGAGCAGTGGTGATGGTGTTATCCTTACGCCACCAGCTCTCCACCGAGGGGTATTACTGGTTCAACCTGCCCAAATCCGCCGGGTTCCCGTTCCTGGCGCTGGTGGAGCACACCAATTTCGTCAGCCCGGAGAACTTTGGCGGTGAGCACATCGTGTACATCGGAGATTACCTCGACCCCGACCACGAATATTTCCGCCTTTCTCAGGAAGAACTCCTTCAGCGTTTTCTGCCGGCGTTGCAGCGTTTTAATCCTGGCTTCCGGCCCGATTGGCTCATCAAAAGCTGGCTCTGGCGCACTTCCTATGCCCAGCCGATCCCGCTGGTCAACCATTCCAGAAACATCCCTCCCATCCAGACCCCCATTCATGGCCTCTTTTTCGCCAGCATGAGTCAGGTCTACCCCTGGGACCGGGGAACGAATTTTGCCATTGAAATCGGACGGAAAGCTGCAGCCCTCATGTTAAAGGGCGTGTAGCTGTGATGCAATTTTCCGAGCCTGACTCTACGAAAAAAAGCCAAAGCTTATTTTGGCTTTTTTTCACATAGCTGGCTATATCTATGATGCCACCCCGGGATTTCTCGCCAACCCCCCATATATAGGGACTCTGCTGAGCTGCCAACCACAGATATGGATACCCTGCACGGTTGATGGGGAAGGGACAGTGTTGTAAATGGGTTATCATTTTTTAAGGTTACTCATCTTAAAAACCGTGAACTTTTTAAACTGGCGTAGGGTTCTCGACTTGTTTCATCCTGAGGTTTTTGTTAGAATACTCTTTAGATCGATCCACGAAGGCCAACCACCGCCTTCCTTCACCAGCAAGATAAACAGGTGTACACATTTGGGGGAACCTCCCGCTGCGAACCAGAGGCAGCGGGTTTCTGTGCCCTGTTGTCTGCGATCGATTAAGACCACTTTCATCCATCAAGGAGGACCGCTATGAACCCTCACCAGGCATGGCAGGCAACACTTGGACAGCTTCAAATGGAAATGCCCAAAGCATCTTTTGATACCTGGGTGCGCGATACGCAAATCCTCCAGTACGGGGAAGGCACCTTCACCATTGGCGTCCAGAATGCCTATGCCAGAGACTGGTTAGAAAGCCGCCTCTCCAGCACCGTGTCCCGGCTGCTTACCGGGTTGATGGGATCTCCTCAATCGGTTCGTTTCGTAGTGCACCACCATGAAGAAGAAACCGAGGCCGAACCTTCCATGGTTGAAGCGGAAAACCCCTCTTCGCCAGCCCATAACTTCACCATTAACCCGCGTTACACCTTCGACAATTTCGTGGTGGGCGCCAGCAACCGGCTGGCCCACGCCGCCTGTATGGCCGTTGCCGATAACCCCGCCAAAGCCTACAACCCGCTTTTCCTTTACGGAGGCGTCGGGCTCGGAAAGACTCACCTCCTTCATGCCATCGGCAATGCCGCCCATCAACGTGGATTGCAGATTCTCTACGTCTCCTCGGAAGAATTCACCAACGATCTCATTAATTCCATCCGCACTCACAACACCCCCGCCTTCCGCGATCGGTATCGCCGCATCGATGTTCTGCTGATTGATGACATCCAGTTCATCGCCGGGAAGGAGTCCACCCAGGAAGAGTTCTTCCATACCTTCAACACCCTGCATGGCCAGGAAAAACAAATCGTCATCACCTCAGACCGTCCTCCCAAAGCGCTCGTCACCCTTGAAGAACGGCTGCGCTCGCGTTTTGAGTGGGGCCTGACAGCCGATATCCAGCCACCAGACCTGGAAACCCGCCTGGCCATCCTGCGTTCAAAGGCCGAACGCACGGGCAAAGACGTGCCCGCCCCTATCCTGGAAACGATTGCCCGCCTTGTTCAATCCAATATCCGCGAACTGGAAGGCGCATTGACCCGGGTGCTGGCCTTTTCGGAGCTATCAGGTATGCCCCTCTCCACCCAGCTCGTACAAACGGCACTGGCCGATCTCCTCCCCCAGCGCAACAACCTGGATACCGACCAGGTCATCCGCGCGGTTGCCAGTGAGTTTGGCATTTCCATCGATGATATGTGCGGGCGGGGCCGTTCACGCGACGTCGCCCTCCCACGCCAGGTGGCCATGTATCTGATGCGCGAAGAGGCCAACGCCTCGCTTCCACAGATTGGCGAGGCCCTCGGCGGACGGGATCACACCACCGTCATGTATGCCTGCGAAAAAATCGCCGATATGATCGAACGCGATGACCGTCTGCGCCGTCAGGTAATCCAGATCCGTGAGCGGCTTTACGGGCGCAGTGTCAGCATGGTCTAGCCCTGCCAATCACCCCGGGATGCGAAACTTTGACTTTTCCTTTTCTCTGTGTTACAATCATCTCCGTAAGGCCGGGCAACCGGTGATCTGAAACTTTTGTTTTGGAGCATTTCTTGGGTCATTCGTGCCCTGGCTGAATTCAGGCCAGGGCTTTTTTTATGCCGGGGCACTGCCCCGAACAATAGAAGAGGTTATTGTTAATATGAGTTCGAAGCCATTACGGATCATTCCCCTGGGGGGATTAGGGGAAGTAGGTAGAAATATGATGGTCTATGAATACAACGACGAGATCCTCGTCGTTGATGCGGGTTTAATGTTCCCCGAAAATGACATGCTGGGGATTGACTACATCATCCCCGATCTGACCTACCTGAGCCAGAACCGCAGCAAAGTACGCGGTATTGTCATTACCCACGGTCATGAAGACCACATCGGAGCCATTCATCACCTGCTGAATGAGGTAAACGCCCCCATTTACGCTACCCCCCTCACCCGGGGCCTTCTGGAAGTAAAGCTGGGGCGTAATGGACTGGGCAGTAAGGCCAATTTACATACCGTGCAGGCCGGAGATACTGTGTCCATCGGCCCGTTCGAGGTGGAATTTTTCCACGTCTGCCATTCCATTCCCGATGGTGTGGGGCTGGGCATCCATACCCCGGCAGGGTTAATCGTGCATTCGGGTGATTACAAATTTGATCACACCCCCGTTGACGGAAAGCCCTCCGATTACGCCCGCCTGGCCAGTTTCTCGCAGAAGGGAGTCCTCGCCTTGCTGGCCGACTCCACCAATGCCGAACGCCCGGGATGGACACCCTCTGAAAAGACGATCGACGCCGCTTTTGAAGACGTCTTTACCAACGCGTCGGGGCGCATTATCCTGGCCAGCTTTGCTTCTTTGATCTCACGCATGCAACAGGTGGCCAACGCGGCCAGCAAACACAAGCGCAAGCTGGCTTTCGTGGGCACCAGCATGATCGATAACATGAAGATGGCCGTTAAACTTGGCTATCTCGACTTTCCCGAAAACCTGGTGGTTCCTATCGAACAGGCACTGAACATGCCCAGGGAGCAGGTCGTCATCATGTGCACGGGTTCGCAGGGTGAACCCACCTCCATCCTGGGGCGGCTTTCGATGGGTACAAATCGTCTGTTCGATATCATCCCCGGTGATACCGTGGTGCTTTCGTCCCATCCCATCCCTGGAAACGAAGAAAGCGTTTACCGGGTGATTAACCGGCTCTTCCAGCTCGGAGCCAATGTGATCTACGAAACCATTGCACCGGTGCACGTATCAGGGCATGCCAGCCAGGAAGAGATGAAACTGCTCATCCACCTTACCCGTCCTCGCTATGTCCTCCCCATTCACGGCGAACTTCGCCAGCTTTATCAACATGCACGCCTTGCCCGGCAGGTGGGCATTCCTGAAGAAAATATCCAGATCATCCAGAATGGCCAGGTCATCGAATTCCTCGATGGGAAGATGCGCCTCACTGGCGAACAGGTTCCTGCCCAGTACGTCTTCGTAGACGGCTCCGGCGTGGGCGATGTCGATCCAGATGTTATGCGTGAGCGTGAAGCGCTCTCACGCGACGGCATTGTGCTGGTGAACCTGACGCTCACCCGTGATTTTAATGCAGTGGTTTACGAACCTGAGATCATCACCAAGGGCTTTATCCTCTCGCGAGAGAGTGATGAGCTTCTGGCCAGTGCCCGCCGCGAGATCATTCAGGCGGCCAGCCGCGCGAACGGAAACGTACGCCGGGTGGTGGAAGACACACTGCGGGAGTTTTTATACAAAGAAACCCGCCGCCGCCCCATGGTCTTTGTCAATATTTCGCGATCGATCTGAGAGAACGGTTACCACAACCCTCACCCTGAATCCGGTGAGGGTTTTTGTATTTAAAAATCTCCCATGCGTGACCACTCGCCTTCGCTCCAGCCAGCAGCCCCGCGCAGAGGCACAAAAGCAACTGCAAAAAGCACTTCTCGTTCAAGATGATCCGCCTTGCGCACCCAGCGTTCCAGCATCTGCCCTTCAGGTCCTCCAATGGGGATCACCAGCCGTCCCCCCGGCAGCAGTTGATCGAGCAGTGCCGGAGGAACAACCGGGGCGGCCGCAGTAACTACAATGGCATGATACGGAGCATGAGCCGGCCACCCCAGTGACCCATCTCCGACGTGCACAAACACATTATTAATCCCCTGGCTGCGTAAGATTTCCTCAGCCCGCTGTGCCAGGCGCGCGTACCGCTCTACTGTGTGCACCGTGCGCACCAGCCGCCCCAGCACCGCCGCCTGATACCCCGAACCGGTGCCAATTTCCAGCACATTCTCATCACCTTGCAATTCGAGTAATTCGGTCATCACCGCCACAATATACGGCTGTGAGATCGTCTGCCCCTCTCCAATCGGAAGCGGTCCATCATGATATGCATAACGGCGTTCTTCCGGTGGAACAAAAAGATGGCGGGGCACGTTTCGCAGCGCTTCCAGCACCCGCTTATCACGGATGCCGCGCCTTTCGATCTGCTCACGTACCATCGCCTCTCGCTCAAGCCTGAATTCATCCTCCTCCATCACCCACCCCCTTGAAGTAACCGGGCCAGCTGACGGTCAATCTTCCCCATGGGGTACTCCCCCAGTTGAGATAACCTTACCCAGCGTAGTTCACTGGGTTGCAGTGGGCAAGGTTCTCCTTCTAAAATCCGGCAGGCAAAGGCGTGCAGGGTGACCCGAAAGTGAGTGTAGGCATGTTTAAAAACGCCCAGCTTTTCGCCTACCTCTATTTTAACCCCCAGCTCTTCAAAAAGCTCGCGTTGTAAACACTCACTCAGACTTTCTTCGCCCTCCTGCTTTCCGCCAGGGAACTCCCACAGCCCGCCCAGTAACCCTCCTTCAGGGCGGCGGGCGATCAGCACCAGCCCATCACGGTGAAGCACCCCGGCGGCAACTGTAACCTGCGGAATAGGCCGCCTCCCGCGGGTTACCGGTCGTTGCTCCTGTACCCCCAGAGCTCTGGCCTCACATATTTCCCCTAACGGGCAGAGCGGGCAGTCGGGTTTTTTGGGAGTACAAATCGCTGTACCCAGGTCCATCCAGGCCTGGTTGTACTCTCCCGCCCGCCCCGGGGGAAGATGAGCCCGGGCCAGTTCCCCAACCGTGCGCTCACCAATGGTTGTATCCAGTGCTTCACGCACATTGAACACCCGCGAAACCACCCGCCGGACGTTTCCATCGAGCGCGAGTTCGTCCTGTCCAAAAGCAATCGAAGCAATGGCGGCGGCGGAATATGTACCAATTCCTGGTAACTTTTGAAGTGTGGAGCAATCTCTGGGAAGCTGACCGCCGTACTTGTCAACCACAAGGCGCGCCGCCCGATGAATATTCACCGCGCGGCGGTAATACCCCAGCCCCTCCCAGGTTTTAAGTACCTCTTCCAGAGAAGCTTCAGCCAGAGAATGTAAAGTTGGGAAGCGCTCCATCCAGCGCAAATAATAAGGGATCACCGTTTCAACACGGGTCTGCTGAAGCATGACCTCTGATACCCACACCCTGTAAGGGTCATGCTCCCCTCGCCAGGGCAACCTGCGTGCCGATCGCTCATACCACTCCAGCAGGCGCCGCGAGACCTCGCTCATCATCGTCGTCTGTTAAAACTGGAAGCCCCCCTGTGCTTCCACCACTTTCTGACTGTAATTGAGGACAAAATCTTGCAGCTGGCTGTTCAACCGCTTCCATTCATCCGACGCCAGCACATGCTGAATACGTGAAAGGGAAGGCAGGGTTGCTCCGACCATGATCTGCGGGCGGCTTCCATAAATCGTTGCCCACGCATCGGTCAACTCAAAACCAAGCCGTTGAACCCCGGGGATGAACTCGCGCACTACGAATTCAAAATACTCCTGTTCCCGCTCCGGGAGAATATCCCAGGTCATGATCAGTTTATAAGCCATCCTGCGCTCCTTTACCCGTGCTGGTAATCGAGAATCACCACCCGAGTCTCCTCTGGCAACCCTGCCGTGCTCGTTATTTTCAGGGAGGGGAGTGTCTCCACGTCGCTCAACCCCATTTCCTTCAGAAACTTGGATACCGGGTCCAGCTTCACCTTACAGGCCGGAGTTCCAAAATGCATAGGGATCACATAACTCGGCTCGATCAGGCTGATCACCTCTGCCGCCTTGGCAGCATTCAGGCTCTTTCCGTCTCCCACCGGCACCAGCGCCACATGCACACTCCCCAGAGCCTCCACCTCAGACTGTGAAGGCACGTGGTTAATATCTCCTAAATGAGCCACAGTAATGCCATTGTAATCAAATACATATAACGTATTGCGCGGTTCAGCCTCTTTACCACTGCGATGATTGGTCTGAATCCCGGTTATGAAAACATTGCCAATCTCAAATTCGCCCGGGCCGGTGATCACATGCTCCATGCCCTTGACCCCATCCACAAAGTTATGGGATGGATGATCGTGGCTGATCGTCACGACATCAGCCCGCAGCTTGAGCGGCTCATAACCGGTTTCCCGGTGATCGTAAGGGTCAGTTACCACCGTTGCCATTCCGCGTTCGGTTAATCGGAAGCAGGAATGCCCATACCAGTTAATTTCCATGAAACCTCCAGTGTGAGGTAATTATATCGCAGAATGATTCCGGCATTGACGCCTCAACCGGAGGCATACCTGACGGGGAATCTTTCCCCATATTCCCACGCAGAAACCAGGTTGCCTGCCAGCGCAGAACCCGGTTATAATCAGATCAAGAGAGTATGGTCAAAAATCCTTGCCGTAGTGAATGACCTTTGGTATAATCTGACCGCTTTATGAGCCTTAACAATCTCTACGCCGACGTAGCTCAATCGGCAGAGCAACCGCCTTGTAAGTGGTAGGTTACGGGTTCGATTCCCGTCGTCGGCTCCAGTTGCAGGTTGGCAAGCGGGGTGGTTCGAAGAATGACCTCGCTTTCGAACCGGCAACGGTTCTCAAATGGGCAGTTACCCAAGTGGCCAAAGGGGGCTGACTGTAAATCAGCTGGCAGACGCCTTCGGAGGTTCGAATCCTTCACTGCCCACAGGGCTGTAAAGCCTTAAAAATGAATGACCCGCAAGGGTCAAAGACGGCAAGCCCTCATAGCTCAGTAGGTAGAGCGTGCCCTTGGTAAGGGCAAGGTCATGGGTTCGAATCCCATTGGGGGCTCTTTGAGCCGTTTATACGAGAACATCGTCTTGGTTATCAACTATCGAAGGAGAATGAACGCATGGCCAAGCAGAAGTATGAGCGAACGAAGCCGCACCTGAACGTAGGGACGATGGGGCACATCGACCACGGGAAGACGACGCTG
>NZ_DF967965.1:424377-426915 GCF_001050195.2 Anaerolinea thermolimosa | reverse complement strand
GGCCCTCGAACAGGGTTCCAAGTTCGCCATCCGCGAAGGCGGCCTCACCGTCGGCGCTGGCGTCATTACCAAGATCTTAGAGTAATAAAGGAGTGGCGGCCAATCGGTTGCCGGTGAGAAAGAACCATGGCATCGAAAAAGAAAGATATTCGCCCGGTCATTACCTTCGCTTGCACGGAATGCAAGGAACGGAATTACACCTCGCAAAAAAACCGACGCAACGACCCCGGTCGAATGGAATTGAGTAAGTACTGCCCGCGTTGCCGGAAGCACACCCTGCACCGGGAGACCAAATAGCATTGTTCGTTCCTGCCAGCCGGTAATCCTGGATCCGGCTGGCAATACAGGCCAGTAGCTCAATTAGGCAGAGCGCCTGTCTCCAAAACAGGAGGTTGTGGGTTCGATTCCTGCCTGGCCTGCCTGAAAAGGCAACGCCGTCCTCCCCCCGCCAGGGACATGAAGTGAGGCGGCGTTTTAGCCGTAAAAACAAGGAGTGTTTTGTGGCAGATAAACCTGAAAAGGCAAAGCAACCGGTGAAACCGAAACAGACCGTGGACACCAAAGCCACCGTCAAGCCACAGCAGCCGCCTGCAAAGGCCAAACCTGCCCAGGCAAAGGTGGCTACGGTAGAAAAAAAGGACCAGAAAGAAAAGCAGCAGGCCAAAACCAGGCAGCCCGGGCGTATCGTCCGCTGGTGGCGAGAAACCATCGGCGAGCTGCGTAAAGTCACCTGGCCTACCGTTCAGGAAGCACGGCGGCTGACCTACATTGTTTTAATTGTGGTGGCGGCCACCAGCCTCTTGCTGGGAATCCTCGATCTGGTCTTTTCCCGCCTGATTGGCCTGTTGATTAATCTCTAGCCACACTCCGATTCCTGATCCGGGTAATGATTAAGGGTCTATCGCATGACAGATGATCTGATCGAAATGAACGCTGACGAGCAGCCGGGTGTTGAGGAACAGCCAGGCGATGTGGTGTCTACCGACGCCGAGGCCGCTCCCAAAAAGAAAGGGCGCGCACGATCTCAGTCGACGCGCAAGGCTGCTGCCGCTCCGGCGCCGCAAATTAGTGACGAGGAAATGCCCTCGAAGGAATCCATGTCCGGTGAACGCGCCTGGTACGTGGTGCATTGCTATTCCGGCTACGAGAACAAAGTGCGCCACAACCTTGAACAGCGCATTGAGACCATGGGCATGAAAGACAAAATCTTCGACGTGGTCATCCCCACCCAGGAAGAGATCGAGGTCAAAGAAGGCAAACGCCGCACCGTGGAACGCCACGTGTTCCCGGGGTATGTGCTGGTGAATATGATCATGACTGAAGAATCCTGGTACGTGGTGCGCAACACCCCCGGGGTGACTGGCTTTGTGGGAATGGGAAATCAGCCCACCCCATTGCGGCCAGAAGAAGTCGCCCAGATTCTCAAACGCATGGAAGCCGAAGCCCCGCGCGTCAAGGTGACCTTCCGGGTTGGCGAACGTGTTCGTATCATCGATGGGCCTTTCAACGATTTCCGGGGCACAGTTTCGGAGATTGACATGGAGCGTACGAAAGTTCGCGTCATGGTCAACTTCTTCGGGCGCGAAACGCCTGTTGAGCTCGACTTTTTACAGGTCGAAAAGGCCTGAGAAAGTACACTGTTTCATGGCAGCCACAGGTTGCCGGGAGTGGGAGGGTGTCCCCTATAAATCACCCGCTAAAACCACAAAGGAGTAGGTATGGCAAAAAAACTTAAAGCAATCGTCCGTTTACAGCTGAGGGCTGGCAAAGCCAACCCCGCGCCCCCGGTCGGCCCGGCACTCGCCGGTCACGGGATCAACATCATGGCCTTCTGCAAGGAATACAACGCGCGCACATCCAACCGCGCGGGCGAATTAATCCCTGCAGAGATCACCGTCTACACTGACGGATCGTTCACCTTCGTTTTGAAATCGCCTCCGGCCTCTGAACTGCTTAAAAAAGCCGCCGGTATCGAGAAGGGCTCCAGTGTGCCCAACCGCGACAAGGTCGGGAAGGTCACCCGCGCCCAGTTACGTGAAATTGCCGAGATCAAAATGAAAGACCTGAACGCGAAAGATCTCGAAGGCGCGATCAAACAGATCGAAGGCACCGCCCGCAACATGGGCATTACTATCGTCGACTGAAAGGTGGGAGGGCAAACTTACATTTGCCCGTTGGAACCACGGAGGAAAGTATGGCAAAACACGGAAAAAAATACCTGGCTGCAAAAGCCAAAATTAACCCCGACCAGGTTTATGACCCCCTGCAGGCCCTCAACCTGGTCAAAGAAACATCCTTCACCAATTTTGATGCCACCGTTGAGGTGCACCTGCGCACCGGGCTCGATCCGCGCCAGGCCGATCAACAGGTTCGCGATGTAGTCGTGCTGCCTAACGGCCTTGGGAAGACAGTCCGCGTACTGGTCTTCTGCCAGGGTGATGGAGCTCAGCGCGCGCAGGAAGCGGGAGCCGATTATGTGGCTGACTCGGATGAGTGGATCACGAAAATCCAGGGCGGCTGGACTGATTTTGATGTGGC
>NZ_DF967965.1:422892-424367 GCF_001050195.2 Anaerolinea thermolimosa | reverse complement strand
CGCAGGAAGCGGGAGCCGATTATGTGGCTGACTCGGATGAGTGGATCACGAAAATCCAGGGCGGCTGGACTGATTTTGATGTGGCCATCGCCACCCCGGATATGATGGGCAAAGTGGGACGCCTCGGTCGCATCCTCGGTCCCCGCGGCCTCATGCCGAACCCGAAAGCCGGCACGGTCGTTCCGGCCGAAGACCTCCCCCGCGTGATTCGCGAGGCTAAAGCCGGGCGGGTTGAATTCCGTCTCGATAAAACTGCCAATCTGCATGTGCCCATCGGAAAAGTATCCTTCAGCACCGAACAACTTTATGAGAACCTCTCTGCCCTCATGGAGGCCATTCGCAAAGCCAAACCGGCGGCAGCCAAAGGTAGCTATATTCGCCGGGTTACCTTAACCTCCACCATGGGGCCCTCGGTGCGGGTTGACCCGAATACTGCCCTCAACCTTTCGGTAAAATAAACTGAAAGGAAAGATAGGTGAAGAACCAAAAAGCCCCTTCACAGGGGCTTTTTTAATGGTATAATCACCCCCTGTGCGCCGGAAGAATGGTGCACGTCACCGATGAAAGCTGGTGTCCATCCGGACTTAATATCCTGCCGAGGTGAAGACGAAAGATCGAATGATCTTCCCGGGTTATCCGGTGAAAAAGTCTTTGCCTGGTGGGAACCAGACAAAGACTTTTTGTATTTTTCTATCTTTTCACGGAAGGAGGTGAATTCGCATTGGCCTTCACCAAACAGGAAAAAGCTGAAATGATCGCGCAATATACCAGCTGGGTCAAACAGAGCCAGGCGGTCTTCCTGATGGAATACCAGAAAATGACCCAGAAAGACGTGGACGCTCTACGCGCCAAAGTGCGTGAAGCGGGCGGCGAAATCCACGTGGTCAAGAACACGCTCTTCCGCAAAGTCATGACCGATATGGGCATTGACGCGGGTGAGCTTCTGGAGAGCACCACACTGGCTGGCTTCGCCTTCCAGGATCCACCCACTCTGGCGAAATTAATCAACGACGCCGCCAAGGCCGAAACTTATAAAGTTAAAGGCGGCCTGATGGGCAAGGAGATTCTCTCGCCTGAGCAGGTTAAATTCCTGGCCGACCTGCCCCCGCTGCCGGTTATGCGTGCCCAGCTCCTGGGCATCCTGCAGGCGCCTGCTGCCAAACTGGTACGCACCATTGCCGAGCCCGGACGTTCTATCGCCGGAGTTCTCAAGGCCTATTCCGAAAAAGAACAGGCTGCCGTCGCCGCGTAATGCGGCCATCGATCTGTGTTGCAAACCAAATCTACGGTTTTTCTAACCGGTAGACCATCTATCAAGAAAAAAGAAAAGTAAGGAGATTTTCTACAATGGCTGATCTTGCGAAACTCGTTGATGAACTGAGCGCGCTTTCGGTTCTGGAAGCCGCTGAACTGGTGAAATTACTGGAAGAAAAATGGGGCGTTTCTGCCGCCGCCCCGGTGGCCGCTGTGGCCGC
>NZ_DF967965.1:276843-421814 GCF_001050195.2 Anaerolinea thermolimosa | reverse complement strand
CGGTTCTGGAAGCCGCTGAACTGGTGAAATTACTGGAAGAAAAATGGGGCGTTTCTGCCGCCGCCCCGGTGGCCGCTGTGGCCGCCATGCCCGCCGCTGGTGCCGCCGCCGCTGCTGAACCTGTTGAGGAGAAAACCGAATTTGACGTCGTCCTCAAGGATGCCGGCCCCAAGAAAATCGAGGTCATTAAGGTCATTCGCCAGCTCACCAACCTGGGCCTGGTCGAAGCCAAAACTATGGCCGAAACCGCCGGAGCGAAAGTGCTCTCCGCCGTCGGGAAAGATGCCGCCAAGGACGCGAAGGAAAAACTCGAAGCCGCGGGCGCCGTGGTCGAGGTTGTGTAACTCTTTTCGCCCAATGGAAAAAACGACCGGTTCAGCCGGTCGTTTTTTTATTCAGATTAAACATCTCGGAGGGAGCTGATCTCCACGCTCAACCTCAGACAGGAAGGCTGAGGAGAGCACTATTATTGCGACTTGAATTGCCGCACCACCATCACCACTTTCCCCTGCACTCGCACCTGTTCAGGGTTATCTATCATGATCGGTTCCATGGTGGGGTTAGCAGGCTGTAACCGCACTTTGCCATTTTCAAGGTAGAAATACTTGAGAGTGGTCTCGTTGTTTTCTTCAAGCCACACTGCCACCATATCCCCGTTGTTGGCGGTGCTGGTTTTTTTCATGATCACGATATCCCCATCATTGACCATGGCATCAATCATCGAAACCCCGTCTACTTCCAGTGCGAAGAGATCGCCAATCTTCTCGCGAGAAGGTAAAAGGCTTCGAGCAATTTCTACCGAGCTGTACGAGTCAAAGTAGGCCGAGGAGGTTTCAGGCATGGGAATGGGCAGGCTGGCACCAATACGCCCGACCAGCGGAATACTGAGCAATTCGGTCGCCACTTCACTGACGGCCGCCGCCGCATCACTCACGGCCTTTCCCACAGCAGAAAGCATCTTCGCCCCGGCAGTTTCTGGCTTCGCCCTCCCTGAGAGACTCTCAGGAAGTTCCTTAATAATACGGATCGAGCGCGATACCCGGCTGTCGCGCTCGATATATCCCTTTTCCGCGAGTTGATCCAGATAGTAGTCCACCAGCGAGGTGGAATCCACCCCGATGTGTTTGCCGATCTCTCGAATGGATGGGGAATAGCCACGCCTGTCCTGGTACTCCGTCAGAAATTGTAGAATTTTGATCGGCCGCTCTCCAAGACCTTCTGATTTTCTCGCCATCATTGCTTGATCCTCCACACCCATTATCGGTCAAATGTGCTATGACCATTATATTTGAACATCCGTTCTGTGTCAAGCACCAATTTGTGGAGTGTTTGTCCCAAAAACGGTTGGTGAAATTAAAAAAAGAAGTGGGCGCAGTTTCCAGCCTGTTTTATCCCTGATGTCCAGAGAACACCGCTACAATTAAACCATGCCCATTGTCAACGGCACGTTATTAGAAATCCGATTCACAGAATCGGGCCTGGCGGGTCTGGTCGATTGCCCCCGCGCCGTACGCCCTGGCCCCGGTCAGTATCTCATCGCATCCTCACAGCGCGAAGAAGAAGCTCTCCCCGTAACGCTTTTCTCCATGTCTTTACCTGATGAACCGCTACAGGTCTCCCCTCCACTCCCTGCAGGTTGGTATCCGGGCTTGACACTGCGCCTGCGTGGGCCCCTCGGCCATGGCTTCACCCTTCCCCGAGAAGCCCGCAGGGTGGCACTGGTCGCATACCAGTCCCCTGCCGGTCTGTTACTCTCCCTGACGCGCTTTGCCCTGAAACAGGGAGCAGCAGTCACCCTGTGCTCCACGTTTCCACCTCCTCCCGCGCTCCCTGAAGAAGTCGAAGTACTCCCGTTTTCTCAACTGAAAGAAGCCGTGGCCTGGGCCGACTACCTGGCCGCTGCGTTTGCGAGGGAGCACTACGCCGAACTGCGTCAGCTCCTTGGCAATCATCTTCAGGAAAGGGCTTCCCTCTCTGCCGAGGGATTGATTCTCACCCCCATGCCGTGTGCCGGCCTTGGCTCTTGTGGTGTATGCGCAGTACATACCCGCGCAGGCTGGAAACATATCTGCCTGGATGGCCCTGTGTTTTCCCTCCGTTCGTTGGAAGAGGCCCCCTAGTCCATGGGAATACAAGACCTGATGCTGAAATCTCCCTACCTGAATGCTGCCAGTATGTTTGGCTTTGCCCCGCCCTCTCACTGGCCGCTTGATCTCCCTCCTGGAGCATTTATCACCCATCCGATCAGCCTGAAACCGCGCGCACCGGCAGAGAATCGCACGGTTCTGCAATTTGCAGGGGGCTTCCTGCTTCATACCGGTCTGCCCAACCCAGGCCTCTTTGCCACCCTGAAACAATTTGCGCGCCGCTGGGCCCGTTCTCCCCTGCCGGTATGGGTGCACATCATCCCATCCTCACCTGCTGAAGCCGCCCAGATGGTCGCGCACCTGGAAAACATCGAGGGGGTTACCGCTATTGAACTGGGGCTCCCCCCGGGGCTCACGGATGATGAAAATCTCCGCATGATTGAGGCGGCCTGCGGAGAACTCCCCCTGCTGGTAAGCCTCCCGGTAGACCGATACCGTGAAGCCTGGGTGTTCCAGACTGGGAAATCCCCCGTCAGTGGCCTCATCCTATCAGCCCCACGTGGGGTTTTATTTCGCACCGACCGCACTCTCGTTGAAGGACGGCTTTACGGCCCGGCGCTCTTCCCTCAAATGCTGGCGGCTTTCCATGCCCTTCGTTCGACTGGCCTTCCGTTGATCGTCGGTTGCGGCCTCTACCGGCATGCCGATGTTGAGGCCGTCCTGGCCTCCGGCGCCCTGGCCGTGCAATTCGATGGTGCGCTCTGGAAGGGACTCCTGCCCTGAGCAGGTTTGCCCCTGTCTCACATCTCCAACCAGATCGTCACCGGCCCGTCATTGAGAATTTCCACCAGCATCTCTGCGCCAAAGACCCCCTGCTGGGTTGGCACTCCCAGCTCTGCCAGCGAACGGGCGAACAGATCCACCAGCGGGCGTGCCTTATCGGGGGCCGCCGCCCCGGTGAAAGACGGCCTGCGTCCTCGCCGTGTATCGGCATAAAGCGTAAATTGAGAAACAACCACTGCCTCGCCACCGACATCACGGACCGAGAGATTCATTTTTCCCTGGGTATCCTCGAAAATACGCAACATGGCGATCTTCTCTGCCAGCTCACGTGCGGTTTCTTCTGTGTCTTCCGGACCTACTCCCAGTAAAATTACCAGCCCGTGACCAATCCGGGCCACCTTTTCTCCCTGAACACATACACTGCCCTGTTTCACGCGTTGTACCACTGCGCGCATGATGCTCCTCCGAAATGAATCATCAGTCCAATTATATCAACCCGAAACTTTTCTTCTCTTTTATCGACTTAAAAAAAGCTTTTTCTTTATTTCACCTTACAAATTCTAAACTGATCGGACGAATTCCTTTATAAATTGGACATTTCAGGGTAAATTAGAACAGTCATCAGAAGTTTTCAGCAGAGTTTTTGATTAAACTGCTTTCCTGAGGTAATGATGCGGCGCCATTTCTCCATTACAGGTATTTGCGTGTTATTTCTTTTCGCGTTTGCAGGTTGGGTAAAACCAATCAACGCTCAATCTCCTGACCCTTCCCGGCCTGCGGAAACTCCATCCTCCGCCCCTGCTCCGTCACTCCCTTCTGCCAGCGACTCTATCTCCCAGGTAGATTCCCCTCTGTCAGATACATCCCTAACCTCATCGCTGATCCCATTGAAAGCCGTGCTGATAGTAGGCCCCCTGGAAGAAGGCACCCAGGCTGAGATAGCCAACATGGAACTCGCCGCCGCCGCCCTCCAGAGCTACGGCGTGCAGGTTTATAAATTTTATACCCCCAACGACCGCTGGGCCGATATTGCCGCCGCCGCCAGTGGGGCACATTTCCTTCTCTACCGCGGACACGGCCTCTACTGGAATGGCAACGTCAACACCCCCCAGGTGGGAGGCTTCGAGGTCACCGAGCGTATGTACACCAGTGACGAGATCAAACGCGATCTCAAGCTGGCTCCGAATGCCATTGTTATGATCTATGCCTGCTTTGCTACCGGCTCTTCAACCACCGACCCCGGCTCTATCACCCAGGCCGAAGCCCAGCGGCGCGTCAGCCAGTACTCACAGCCATTTTTTGAAATGGGCGCCGCCGGTTACTACGCCAACTGGTACGGCGATGCCTTTAAAGTGTTTATCACAAATTTGTTTTCAGGGCAGACCCTGGGCAACGCTTTTAAAAACTACAGTGATTACGAAGCCTCCAAAGCTGTCGCGCTTACCCATCAGGCTTTCCCCAATCTGCCCCTCTGGCTGAGCTGGGAAACCTGGACGGATTACCCCATTAAACCCCCTATTTACAACAACGCTTTTGTCGGATACGCCGATAAAACCCTGGCCGACCTGTTTCAGCCCGGGATTCAGCTTTCAACAAACCAGATCACCGCCATTACCAAACCCTCTGCGCCCGCGCGCACCTACCAGGTAACGGTACAGTCCAACCTGGGAACATCCTTCAACTGGGCCGCAAGCCCTGCCGGTGGTTCTACCCCGGAATGGATCAGTTACTCTCCTGCCAGCGGAACGAACGGCACCACCTTAAACATTACCCTCACCCCTCCATCTTCGACAGGAAAATTTCAGACCAGCCTCATTGTTCAGAGCTCCGATGGCAAAGCCTCGCAGAATCTCACCATCACCCTCATCACAACCACCAATCCCCAGTACCTGTTCCTCCCTGCGGTTAGAAAGTAAAGGACACACCCCTGCAGGCCATTGGATAACCCTCCCCTCCTGGCGGTATAATCAAAGCATCCCATACCCCCGGAGGAACCGTGGAACGAACTGTTCCCAGTGCCACTTCTGAAGAAATCCGCCTCTACCGGGCAACTTTGTACTCCCTGCTCCGTTCCAGTTCCGAAATTCGCATTCGCACACTGGAAGAAGTGCATGCCGGAATGAATTCACTGCTTCATCCCGATGCCCGAAAGCCCTCGCCCGATCTTTCCGCGTTTATTTACAGCCTGTTGCGATTACCGGAGTGCATTCCCCAGGTACATACCGTGGTGCTTGGACAGACTGAAGACGTCTTTCGCCGTCAAGGCTATGCGAATATCGAGACGTGGCAACCGGCCCCTGCACGCGCTCGCCGTCGTCGTTGCTTCTTCGATGGTCAGGGCACACTGGCCTGTTATATCGCCTCCCGTTCGGATATCGAAGACATTGTCCCCTCGCTTACCGCGCTTCAAATCGAATGGAATAAACTCCATTTACTCCTTTCTGCCTGGCCCCGCGATATCCCCCTCCAGCAGGTGCTGACAGACCCCGAACGGTTCTCTCAGCTGGCCAACCTTCTTCGCCTGCCGCCTGATGACCTCGAACGGCTGCAATCGATCTGGGGAGATAAGTTTGTCTCCATGATGGAGCTCATTCACCGGCAAAAACTCAACCTCAGTGTTCGTCTTCTGGCCGGTTCTCTCAGCTCCTATCAGCGCGCCACCCACGCCTGGTGGGCCAACCTGGGCACCCACGCGCCAGAGATTCAAGAGCGCCCTGTATATTTTGTCTCCAGCAACACCCACAGCCTGCCGAATTTACTCACGGGCTTTGCCCTGCAACAGGAAGAAGTCCTGTCTCGCTACATCCACCAGGGAGAAAACCCCGATCTCCTGAACGAATGGAAAGACATTCAAACCAGCCAGGTGCCTTCCAGCCGCGAAAATTTCCTGTATTACGTCCTCAAGAAATTCCAGCAGACTCCCGAAGGCCGTGCCCTGCTTGAAGCGCAACTTGCCCATGAGGCCGCCCATGGTATCCTGCGCATTCCAAGCAATCATTTTTTTGAACTGGAGACCCAGGTGATCCATCTCTCGCGCCTCGATCCCGCTCAATTCGACCCTCGCCTGCGCGAAGGCCTCGATCTCTCTCCCCTGAGCTCCAGTGATGCTCTCATTATCAACATTGATTACCCCCTCGGCCTGGCAGCCTACAACCTGCTTTCCAAAGTCGGGGAGCAGACCTGTGCTTTACTTGGGGTGTATATCATGGGAAAATCGGCCTCTCTCAACGGCGTTCGCGGAGATGTGCTCATCCCCAATGTGGTTCAGGATGAACACTCGCACAACACCTACCTTTTCCAGAACTGTTTTCGCGCTCAAGACGTCTTCCCCTACCTGACCTACGGCACCGTACTCGACAATCAAAAAGCCATTTGTGTGCTGGGCACATTTCTGCAGAACATTCGCATCATGGATGTCTTTTTCCGGGAAGGTTACGCCGATATCGAGATGGAAGCCGGGCCTTATCTTTCGGCGGTATATGAGCTTTCTCGCCCCAAGCGCCACCCGGTGGACGAGATTGTCCACCTGTACGATTTACCATTCGATCTGGGCATCCTGCATTATGTATCAGATACTCCCCTGAGCAAGGGAAAAAACCTCGGTGCGGGGACTCTCTCTTATTACGGCATGGATTCAACCTATGCCACCGCAGTAGCAATCCTCCGACGCATCCTTTCCATCGAAAGCCGCCGTCTCTCTCAGTAGCAGGCCGATCTTCTCCCCAACCGCGCGGGATAAAAAAACCTCCCGATGGATGATCGGGAGGGAAAAATTTGCTTTTTCTAACTTACCAGTCGCGGCGCTGACCACCACCACGGCGGTCACCGCCGGAGCCGCGGCGCTGGCCACCACCGCCACCACCGAAACCGCCGGGGCCACGGCGCTCTTCGCGCGGGCGGGCTTCATTGACCTTCAAAGGCCGGCCATTGAACTCTTTGCCGTTCAAGGAATTGATGGCTGCTTCGGCCTCTTCCCTCTTTGGCATCTCGACAAAGCCAAAGCCACGCGATTGACCGGTGAACTGATCCTTGATCACGGCGGCGGAAGAAACCTCACCAAACGCGGCGAACGCTGATCGCAGTTCTTCCTCGCTGGTATTGAACGGCAGGTTTCCAACATAAATATTCATCTTGACTCCTGAAAAACATAAAAAAATAGGCGACTACCCCATCGAACAGAAAGGTCTTCTTTTCCGGCAAACTGATTGTGGAGGGTCCGCCTACCCGGGGTCAAGAAACCAAGCCGACCGTACTACGCGAGCGACCACACCGTCACCCCGGCGCCCAAAGGCACCCGGGCTTGCAAATGCAATCATCCAGAACAGCCATCTGTTAACGTGGGACCAACACACTCATTTTACTATCAGAAGCTGGAAAAGTAAACCATTTTTCCAAACAAGTTGCCAAAATCCTGCATTTACGCTAAACTGATTTTATGCCGCCCGCCTTTTCCTCTTTCATCGGGGTAGATGCAGCCACGGGACGCCGCCCTTTTACGTATCTTTGTCTCGACCCATCACGTAAACTTCTGGCGGTAGGTTCGGGCACAGCCGTGGACGTGCTTTCCTTTGCCTTCGGCCAATCGACCACCCTTCTGGCCTTCAGCCCTCCCCATCGTACAGGACAGACGCCCTCCACACAGGGCCGTGCCCTTGGCGATTTTCTCCTTCAAAAAGAGTGGAACTGGCCAGCCGAGAGCGGTTTTCCACGTAATCCTCCACCTGAATGCCCCTCCTGGTTACGTGCCAGCTTCTTACTGATCGACCAGTTACAAGAACTGGGGTTTCGCCCCTTTGCTCCCGAAGAGGACGCCCCACGACAATGGCTTGAGACCCAGGCCGAGGCCGCTTTCTCAGCCCTGCTGGAACGCCCTCCATTGGGTGCCGCCACCCTTGAGGGGCGTTTACAGCGTCAACTTGTGCTGGCAGACCTGGGCCTGGATGTTCCGGATGCCATGGAGTTTTTTGAAGAGATTACCCGTTACCGCCTGCTGCGCGGTATCTTACCCATGGATAAGGTACTGCCCGCCGCCGAATTAAACGCCTGGATGGCCGCTCAGGTAGCCTGGATGGCCATCCATCAGCCTGAGGCGCTCCAGCCGGTTACTCCCCATGGCAACCGTTCGGTCTATCTGCCTCTCTCCCTCACCCAAATCTCTCAATCGGGCGTGCGAGTAGGTTCCGGGGTCCTGTCGTGATCTTTGCCTGAGGATTCTGAATCGCCGCGTTTTTCTGAGGTAGGGGTGGCCTTTCCCCCATCATCATGACGGCGTAAATCTTCCACAGTGGCTGTGGGCTGTCTCTCTTCATCAGGCATGGGGGTGTCCTCCGTCTGCCTGATTTCCTCAGGTTGAGGGGTAGCCGTCTCCGTTGGATGAATGATCACTTTCGTGGCAACTTCTCCTTCCTGCCCCGAGCGATCCTCCTTTGGCTCATTTCCACCGGTTTTGAGGGTAATTTTCACCGCCAGCAGACCGCGATCTGCCAGTCGGATGACCGACACCACCACTTCCTGCCCTACTTCCAGCCTCTGATTTCCAACCACCTCCGGGTTCAGGGTCACCCAAAGATCATTCATCTGAAGGCGCCCATCCTGCACGGCCTGTACTTTTCCCGTCAGGGTATAAAACCAGGAATCGGCCCGCTCCAGCACAAAATGCCCATCCTGGGTAGACGTCCCCCTTACATATACATAGGAACCGGCCAGATCGCGTAATCCCTCTTCAAGCGTAGAGGGAACATCGAGGGGAATACCGTTGATCCGCCAGGTCTGATCGCCTTCCTGAGTCAGGTAGCCCGTGAACGTCACCTCCTGCTGGCGTTTGCGCTGGATCAGAGCTTCCACTTCCTCAGCGCGCCGCAGGTTGTAAGCGTCTTCCAGTTCCATCCGTTGAACCGGGCTGGACGATAAGTTCAGGGTAATTTGCTCAGCCGCCAGCTTCACCGGGTAAAGCGCCTCTCCCGGCAAAGCCTTGACCGAGGCCCATCCCGTCAGAAACAGCCCAAGCACAACGAGAAATACCACCGCCGGTACACTGAAAACACTCGCTTTTCGAAACCACCTCACCCAGAAACCCGGCGGCGGCTCCACCGCGCGGCGGCGCTGGGCTTCTTCGAGCAAATGCTCACGGCTGCGCCGCATCGCAGCTACCGGCACCGTATCAGATCCGCGTGCTTCCCAGAGCGCCAGCATGGCCTCCAGCACGGGGCGCAACTCTGCTTTCCATTCCGGGTATTTCTGGAGAACGTCCTCCAGAGACGCGCCATGTTGCAGGCGCGCCAGGCAATCCTCAAAGACACGGTTCAACTCTTCATTCCGGATCATTCTTCATCCCCCCGGATCAAATGCCTGCGTAAAGCCCCAAGCGCCCGAAATTGAAGCGTTTTAATAGCCCCGATCGACTTATTCATCACCTGAGCCGTCTCTTCCAGAGAAAATTCCATGGAAAAACGCAGCACCAGCACCTGCTGTTGTTCAGGGGTGAGGAGCCGCATGGCACGCCTGACTGCTCGTGCCTGATCCTGCGACTCAGCCGCATGTTCAGGGGTTACATTGCTGGAAAGATATTCGTGATCTTCGAGGTTTTCAACTGGTTTCCGATACTTGCGCCGCAATACATCGTTCACCAAATGGCTGGCTGTGCCAAACAACCACGCCCGGATATCTCGAATAGTGTGCCGCCCATCCTGTAAATTATCCAGCAGACACATGAAAACATCCGCAGCGATATCCTCAACCAGTTCCTCATCGTCCAGGCGATAATGTACGTAGCGGTAAATCGCGGGATAGTACGTCTCGTGAATCGCTGCCAGCGCCTGGTGATCCAGGTTCTGTGCGCGGGCAAGCAGAGAATCCGCATCCATCATTCGGTGAATTTCGTTTCCTTTGGAAAACCAAAGCGTAGTATACACCTGATCTACCCCTGAATCACCTGAGTTCATCGCTCTGTCGAGCGATGTTAACCTGAGCGTAGGCTTACTACAGGTTTAGTCGGATTATCCGGCAGAAAGTTACGTACCGGCGTGACGGATGAACAGGCTATCGGAGTAGCTCTTCCAGAATGGCCCTGGCGATGTTAGCGTCGGCTTTGCCCTGCATTTTCCGCATCACCTGCCCCACAAACCAGCCCATCAGGGTTGCCTTGCCGCTCCGGAAGGTTTCTACCTCACAGGGGTTTTCAGCCAGCACCTGCTCACATACCGCCCGAATAGCCGCGTCATCACTGACTTTGGCCAGCCCTTCAGCTTCCACAATCCTGGCCGGAGAGATTCCCGAATCTTCTACTTTTTGAAGCAAGGCCTTGCCTGTGGTCATATTAATCGTGCCGGCGTCCACCATTCTGACAATTTCCGCCAGAAAAACCGGCGATAACTTCATCTGAGCGGGCTGCAAAGCACGCTCATTGATCATGCGTAACACCTCATTCATCAACCAGTTTGAAACTTTTTTCGGGTCTCCCCCATACGCACGCACGGTTTCCTCATAATAATCGGAAAGTTGCCGTTCGCTGGTGAGAATTTCGGCATCGTATTCCGGCAAGCCATATTGCTCCATAAAACGCTGGCGCCGTTGTAATGGCAGTTCGGGGAACCCGGCCAGAATCGACTCGCGCCAGGCTTCATCCATCCGTACGGGCAAAAGGTCAGGCTCACGAAAATAGCGATAATCGGCTTCGGTTTCTTTGGAGCGCATCTTCCGCAGTGTGAGGCTGTCCTCATCCCATTCAAGAGTCCAGGCCTCTACGGTGCGTCCGCTTTCCACTTCGCGGATCTGCCGGGCAATTTCAGTCTGGATCGCCGTGCGCACGGCATCAATGGAATTCACATTCTTAATTTCCGTCTTGGGGTTCAGGTAAGTGGCCCCCCTGGGACGAATGGACACGTTTGCGTCACAGCGCAGGTGGGCCTTCTCCATATCCGCTTCCGAAATGCCCAGCCAGCGCAACAGCTGGCGTAACCGGATAAGGTACTGAGCCGCTTCCTCTGCCGTTCGCAAGTCGGGACCGGTGACCATTTCAATCAACGGTACACCACAGCGGTTAAAATCGATCAGCCGACGACCATTCTCGTGCTTGGTCTTCCCGGCGTCTTCTTCGATGTGCAATTTCGTAATACTGACATGCCGCACATAACCCTGTGGCATGGGAACATCCATGCCGCCCCCATGAGCCAGGGCCATGTCGTATTGTGAAATCTGATACCCCTTGGGTAGATCAGGGTAGAAGTAATTTTTTCGATCAAAAAACGAAAGCGGTCGAATTTCCGCCCGCATGGCATGAGCGAGAACCACCGCTTTTTCCACTACCGCGCGGTTCAAGACCGGCAGCACCCCCGGTTGACCGGTGCACACCGGGCAAATGTTGGTGTTGGGTGGCTCATTCCACGAATCGGCTTTACAGGAACAAAAAATTTTGGTGGTGGTATTCAGCTGAATGTGGGTTTCCAGCCCGATGACTGCTTCGTACTCGCTCATCCATGCCCTCTGATTGGTGAATTCAGAGGAGATTATACCTCATGCGCCCGGCCTGCACAGAGAAAGCGCCACCCAGTCATTGATTTTCCGCTCTTCGATGAACTTCAGCCCGCGCCCTTCCGCGGCTTCCAGTACCTGCTCCACCTGGGTATCGAGAATACCCGAAAGCACCATCACCCCGCCCGGCGAAGTCAGCTCGGCCAGCCCGGCCTCGAAAAGGCGCACAATCACCGGCGCAAGGATGTTCGCCAGCACCAGCGGCGCTTGGCACAGGCTGAAATCTCCCCTGAGAATTTCCACCACTGAGCCGAGGCCTGTTTCAAGATGTTCGAACACCCCATTCGCCCGGGCATTTTCACGCGTAGCAAGGATAGCCGCCCGGTCAATATCCACCGCCAGTGCATGACTTGCCCCCAGCTTAAGCGCGCCAATCGATAGAATCCCTGAGCCACAGCCCACATCGATCACCGGTTTCCCCGGCACGACGGTACTTTCCAGAAATTCCATGCACAACTGGGTGGTGGGATGCGTCCCCGTGCCGAAGGCCATGCTCGGATCAATCTTCACCGGAATGCGCGATTCACCCTCTGGCACTTCATACCAGGCCGGTAGAATTAACAACCTGCGCCCCACGGGGATGGGTCGGTAATGTTGTTTCCACGCGCTCATCCAGTCTTCATCCTGGATAGGGCGGTATGCCGGTTCGGGCAGGGGTTGAATGCGCCCCAGGTACCACAAAGCCTCTGCCACCTTCTGGCGCGTTTCTTCAATTTGTTCGTCCACCGGCAAATACCCGTATACTCTGACCGGCCCGTAGGGGGTGCCTTCGTCTTCGGCGTCGTTGTACCGCACGTTGCTTTCTACCACCACCCCCCCGGAAACGAACCGGCTGAGCGTCTCTGAGACCGCTTCAGCCAGCTCTGGTTCTACCACCAGCGAAACTTCCAACCATTTGGCGTCTGTCACTAGAAGAATTCCTTTAAGCGTTCAAAAAAACTTTTCTCTTCGGGTTTCACTTCACTACCCAGGGTCTGAGCCAGTTGCTCAAACAACTTGCGCTGTTCGGCCGTCAGCCGGGTAGGCACTTCTACGTTGACCACCACATGCTGGTCTCCCCGTCCATTCGAACGGAGATGCGGCACCCCTTTTCCACGAATGGTGAACACCTTCCCGGGTTGCGTGCCGGGCGGAATGTTAAGCCGCGCCGTGCCATCAATGGTTGGCACCTCCACTTCGGCACCCAGTACCGCCTGAGCAATGTTGATATTCAGGTTCAACCAGATATCATCCTGTTTTCGGTGGAAGAACTTATGCGGTTTTACCTGCACCTCCAGGTAGAGGTTACCATTGGGGCCGCCATTTACCCCGGGCTGTCCTTCTCCGGCCAGGCGAATTTGCTGGCCATTATCAATCCCCGCCGGAATCGAAACCGTCTTCCGAATGGTTTTGCGCTCCAACCCGCGTCCATGACAGGTCTTGCAGGGGGTTTCAATGCTTTCCCCGGCGCCGTTGCATGTAGGGCAGGTGGTCACCTGCACCATAGAACCCAGAATCGTCTGGCGCACCTGGCGTACTTCACCGCGCCCTCCGCAGGTCGGGCAGCGGCGTGGTGAAGTGCCCGGCTCGGCTCCTGTCCCGCGGCAACGTGAGCAAACCTCATCCCGGGTGATTTCGATCTCTTTCTCAACCCCAAAGACGGCTTCCTCAAACGACAGAGAGATGGGGTAATTCAGGTCAGCCCCGCGGCGAGGGGCGTTGCGCGACCGCCGGTTGCCCATTCCCATGCCAAACCCGAATAGCTCCTCGAAAATATCCGAGAAGTCCATGGTCGAAAAGTCGGGCATTCCGCCCATGCCATTTAACCCCGCATGGCCGTAGCGATCGTAGGCGGCGCGCTTTTCGGGATCGGAAAGCACCGCGTAGGCCTCGTTGATTTCTTTAAAGCGCTCCTCGGCATCCGGCGATTTATTAACATCCGGATGGTATTGCCGTGCAAGATTTCGAAACGCCGATTTAATCTCATCCTGCCCGGCACTGCGCTGAACCCCAAGTACCTCGTAATAATCTCTCTGTGCCATAAATGTGTATCAACCAGTCTTGATCCCCCTCGCGGGGGGCGAGGGGGATCGGGAATTCATGGAGTGGTATCAGACGTTTCGAAATTCACCATCGACCACATTGTCGCCGGGTTCACCGCTCCCGCCAGGGGAAGAGCCTCCATCCGGGCCACTTCCACCGGCTGCCTGCCCTTCTGGCTGTTGATACATGCTCCCACCCAGTTTCTGGATAGTGCGCCCCAGCTCTTCGGTCAACCGGCGAATTTCTTCAGCGTTCTCGGTATTGAGCGCCGCGCGGAGTTTCGCCACACCCTCTTCGGCCTGCTTCTTTAAATCTGCCGGGAGTTTATCACCATGTTCGCGCAAGAGTTTCTCGGCAGAATAGGCAGTGTTATCGGCGTTATTCCGGATTTCGATCAGTTCTTTCCGTTTTCGGTCTTCCTCGGCATGCAGTTCGGCTTCCCGCCGCATCTTCTCAATTTCTGCCTCGGTCAGGCCGGACGACGCCGTGATGGTAATGTGCTGACTGCGGCCGGTAGCCTTGTCCTGAGCAGTCACCTTGAGGATGCCATTGGCATCAATATCAAAGGTCACCTCGATCTGAGGGACGCCCCGTGGAGCAGGTGGAATACCATCCAGGATAAAGCGCCCCAGCGATTTGTTATCTGCCGCCATAGGGCGTTCACCCTGAACGACGTGAATTTCCACCTGGGTCTGGCCATCAGAAGCTGTGGAGAAAATCTGGCTCTTGCGGGTAGGGATGGTGGTGTTGCGCTCGATCAATGGCGTGGCCACGCCACCCAGTGTCTCTACCGAAAGGGTGAGGGGCGTCACATCGAGCAGCAAGATATCTTTCACCTCGCCACCCAGCACCCCCGCCTGGATCGCCGCACCTACCGCCACCACCTCATCGGGGTTCACCCCTTTGTGAGGTTCTTTTCCAAACAACCGGCGCACAGCTTCCTGGACTGCAGGCATACGAGTCATCCCGCCCACCAGAACCACCTCATCGATATCCGAGGGCTGGAGGCCGGCATCACTCAACGCTCGCCGCACGGGGTCAAGTGAGCGCTCGATCAGGTCACCCGTCAGTTGCTCCAGGCGCGCACGGGTCAGGGTCATCACCAGGTGTTTGGGGCCGGTGGCATCTGCCGTGATATAGGGCAGGTTGATTTCGGTCTGCATTACCGACGAAAGCTCAATCTTGGCCTTTTCAGAGGCCTCCTTCAGACGCTGGAGCGCCTGACGGTCATTCCGCAGGTCAATGCCAGTCTCCTTTTTGAATTCGGAGATCAGGTAATCCATGATGCGCTGGTCAAAGTCATCGCCGCCGAGGAAGGTGTCACCACTGGTCGAACGCACCTGGAAGACCCCCTCCCCCACGTCGAGAATCGAAATATCGAAAGTGCCGCCCCCCAGATCGTACACCGCAATGACCTCGTTCTTTTTCTTATCCAGCCCATAGGCCAGCGAAGAAGCGGTCGGTTCGTTGATGATTCTCAACACCTCAAGGCCAGCGATCTTGCCAGCATCTTTCGTGGCGTTACGTTGCGCATCATTAAAGTAAGCCGGAACAGTGATGACTGCCTGGGTGACCGGTTCTCCCAGATAGGCTTCAGCATCCTGTTTGAGCTTCGCCAGGATCATAGCCGATACTTCTGGCGGCGAATATTCCCGCCCATCCAGAATCACGCGCACATCGCCGTTGGGTGCTTTGGTCACCTTATACGGCACGCGGCTGATAGTACGCTGCACTTCGGGGTCATCGAACTTGCGCCCCATAAAGCGCTTGATGGAAAAAATGGTGTTTTCGGGGTTGATGATAGCCTGGTTGCGTGCTGCCCGCCCGACAATTCGTTCATGATTTTTGTTGTAGGCCACCACCGAGGGCACCAGGCGCTCACCCTCCGCCGAAGGAATGACCACCGGCTCACCTCCCATCATCACCGCGGCCACCGAGTTGGTCGTCCCCAGATCGATACCTATGATTTTTCCCATGAGAGCATGCCTCCTATCGAGCGACTCGTACTCGTGCCGGGCGCAACACCCGGTCGCCGAGCATATAACCTTCTTGAACGACCCCAATGATCTGCCCACTCTGATGATCCGGGCTTTCTTCGTAAGAAATCGCCTCGTGACGCATCGGGTCGAACTCTTCGTTTTCCGCAGGAATCCGTTTGATCCCCTCGGCTTCGAGGATATTTTGCAATTTCCGATAGATCAATTCGATGCCATCCGCCCAGGCAGCGGCCTCCCCTTCGGTTGGGCGCATCTTCATCGCCCGATCCAGATCATCCAGTACGACCAGGTATTTTTTGATCACTTCAGCCGCAATGGTCTGACTGAGGGTTGCCTGGTCGCGCTCGATACGCCGTTTGTAATTGGCAAAATCAGCACGTTCACGCTGCCAGCCATCAAAATATTCTCTGGCCCGGTTTTCTACTTCTTCCAACGATTTTTGCATAGCCTCATATTCCTCGATGGGAACCACAGCCACCTGCTGTGTTTCCTTTCCGGCGCCCTCCTGAGAGCCAGCCGGTTCATTCCCCTGAAGTTCTGCACCCGGCGCAGTAACCTGTTCATCAGAGGGATTGTTCTGCGGTTCGGGATGATGATTATTCCGTTCTACCATAGTTCTTCCCTACCAATTCCATCCAAAATTTATGGCCGACCTGAGAAGCCCATCCTCACGCCTGCCGTGTTCCACTGGGTTTAATCGCCTTCGGCCAGAGTCTCGGCCACCAGGTCGCTGAGCAACCCGGAGAGAAACCGCATCACAGAGATCGTCCGCCCGTAGGCCATGCGCATGGGCCCCAGAACACCCAGGGTGCCAATGGCCAGGCCGGGAACCCCGTATTGGGCTAACAAGACCGAGCTCTGCCGCAATTCGTCCCATGTGCCCTCACCACCGATCAACACCTGCACACCACCTACTGTACCGGTTGCAAGCACCGTGCGAGCCAGCAAATCCTGCAGACGTGACCGTTCTTCAAGCACACGCAAAGCCCGGCGTGCCTCTTCAGAGCTGGCAAATTCGGGCTCTGCCAGCACATTGGTCAATCCGTCCAGGTAAATTTCACCGGCAATCCGCGACTCGGCCCGCTCCAGGTCTTCAACGACCCAGTCCAGCACATCGCGCTCCAGCGCGCTCAACTCAACCCGCGCCTGACGAATGGCTTCAGCGTCCATCTCCTGGAACTGGCGGGTGAGGCTATCTGCCGCGGCAGAAAGCACATCCTGTGGAACTGGCTCAGAGAGAGTCATCAGCCGCTGTCGGACTTCTCCCCCCACAATGACCAGCACCATTAACACCTGCCGTCCGCGGGTTGAGATCAATTCAATGTGCTTCAGGCGGGCTTTTTCGGGGTGCGGCGCCGTGACCAGCGAAGCCGCTCGCGACTGGTGCGCCAGCACCGATGCCGCCAGGCGCATCCACTGATCAACATCATTGCCCATCTGGTAAAACTGATGGGCAATGGTATGGCGCAACGTCTCAGGAAGATGAGTCTCCTGAAGGAGGCGCCCCACAAAATACCGATACCCTTCTTCAGTAGGCACCCGCCCGGCTGAGGTGTGTGGCTGGCGCAAATATCCCATCTCGGTCAGGGCCGCCAGCTCGTTACGCACCGTGGCAGAGCTCATACCCAGGTTGTAATGCTCCACCAGGTACCGCGAACCAATCGGTGCAGCCGTGCGGGCATACTCATGCACCACCAGAGCGAGTAAAAAACGCTGCCGTTCGGTTGGTTCGATCATACCAGGCATCCTATCTGCAAATTAGCACTCTCACCTCGAGAGTGCTAACAACTCGTAACAAATCATACCATGCCTGAAAAAGGGCGTCAAGCGGCGGAAAGATAATCTTATAGAATTCTGATATTCATCCCGCGGATTCATCGGCCTGCCTGAGAGAAAGACGATAAAGGTTCGTATGCCTTAACTGAAAGCCAAGCCGCCGATACAGCCGGTTGGCCGCTTCGCGCTCCGGACGGGAAGTAAGATTGACCTCCCCTGCCCCCTGCCCGGCGGCCAGTTCGATCGCCCGGCGGGTCAGAGCCTCTCCAATCCCCCTGCTGCGCTCCTTTTCATCCACCACCACATCTTCAATCCAGGCATGAACCCCCGCCGGAGTGCGGAAAACCACCAGCGTCAGAGTGCCCACCACCTCCCCGGCTTCATTGCGGGCAAGAAGCAGGGTGCTCGCCTCAGAACGAACGATTGCCTCAAGAGCACTTTGCTCCGGCGGGGAATGACTGGGGTTAAGCTGGGGCATCAACCGCGCAAACGCCGCCACCACTTCATCATTCACCGATTCGACGATTTCGATGTGCATGGGCACAAGTATAGCATTTTCTTTAATAAAGAAAAAATCACCCGGTGTTGTACCCGAATACCCCTTTTAATCTTACGAATCCTCTCCAATTTGTGCTACAATTCGCCGCACTGTAACCGTGAACCCGCAAAAGGAGAGATTCTGATGAACATTGGGATGTGGATCAAAGCCCTTCAAGTCATTCCAAGAGTCGATCAGGAAGAATGGAAACGGCTGGATGTCATTTCGCGCTGGTTAATCTCCACCCGCGCCGCTGTCCTGATCATGACCTTTATCTCCGCCACCATTGGCGGGTTGCTCGCCGCACGCGAGGGTCGCTTCAACTTTCTCTACTGGTTGCTGGTAGTAATTGGGCTGGTGTTTGCCCATGCTCTCAACAACCTGCTGAACGATTACACCGATTACAACCGTGGGGTTGATAAAGACAACTACTACCGCACCCAGTACGGTCCCCAGCCCCTTGAAGCCGGCCTGATGACCCGGCGCGAATTGCTCACCTATGCTGCTGTAACCGGGCTCATCGCCCTGGCCGCAGGAGGATACCTGGTGGCCATGCGAGGCTGGCTGGCTCTCCTCCTTCTGGCCATCGGGGCATTCTTCCTGTTTTTCTATACCTGGCCGCTTAAATACATTGGCCTCGGAGAGATCGCTGTGATCATCGTCTGGGGGCCGCTGATGATCGGAGGAAGTTACTTCATCATTACCGGCCAGTGGGACTGGCGGGTAGTGCTGGCCGGCCTCCCTTACGCCCTCGGAACCACCACCGTGATTTACGGTAAACACATTGATAAACTCGACGCCGATAAAGCCAAAGGCATTCACACCCTGCCCGTGGTCATTGGAGAAAAGGCCGCCCGGATCAGCGTTCAGGTGATGATCGCCTTAATGTATCTGCTCGTGATTGGTCTGGTGATTGCCGGGTATTTCACCCCCTTCATGCTCGTGGTTCTGGGTGCACTCCCCCTGCTGCCTGGCACCTGGAAAATGCTCTCTAACCCCCGCCCTGCAGAGCCGCCTCCAGCATACCGCGAAAGCTGGCCGCTCTGGTTCGTCGGCGCGGCATTCGTTCACAACCGCCGCTTTGGAATGCTTTTCCTCCTCGGGCTGATCCTGGATGTTGCCTACCGGTTAATTTTCACCTGAGTTCCAGCTCAAGCCAGGCCTGCGGGTTGGGTAAAGCCCCGCTGCGCAACCGGCCATCCTGCGAAAAAGCCGCATACTGGTTATCTATCCATAACACCAGTCCCAACCGTCCACGCGGTACAACCTTTGTCTCCAGCATCTTCCTGCCGTCCACTTCGAACCGGCAGGAAGTTTCTTTTAATTCCAGGCGATATTCATGCCATACAGTGGGGTCTATCTCAAGGCGGGCGGAATCCTCACGGATGATCCGTCCCAGGCACCGGCGAATCCACCGCGCCGCAGGACGAAAGGCCAGCAAAGGCAGCCACGGTAAACCCAGTGCAAGCACACCGGGCGGAATTAATGGAGAGGAAAATACTGCCATTAAAAAGCCATGCGCCGGTAAATCATCCCGAAACGAGAGAGCATTGGGAGGCGAAGCATGGAAGAACCACGCCGCGTTGGGTAAAGCAGGGAAACGCGCCGTTACCCCGCCAATACCCAGTTCAACAGTGAAAGGGTTGTTCCAAAGCCCAAACCCCCAGGTGCCGGGAAGATCAGCCTGCGAGACCCGCGCCCGCACACTCAGAGCGAAAGGTGGGCGAAGAGCAAATCGGCTTCGCGGCTGGTTTCCGTAATTATCCAGCTGTGCCCAGCGGTATTCGGGGGTTTCTCCTGCCGGAATTTGTAGCCGCCAGGAAGATGGCCCCGTTCGTTCCACCTTTGAACCGGCACTCCCTTTTGCCACAAGCACCTTTTCGTCGATCATCCCGGCTCCACCGATCATGGTTTGGATCCTTTTCATTATAGCGAAGAACTTACACCAGTTTGTTCATGTAGAAGATGATTGTCTTCCAGCCAAACCACCCCGGATGTGGTTTAATTAGAAACCAATGAAAAACGTTATCGCCTTTTTCTGTCTCGTTTTGTTCACCACCGCCTGTGGTCTGGTGCCCGGTTTACCGGCGCCAGTAGTTGAGGCGGGCCCCACCCTCACCCCACTTCCCACCTCCACCTCCAGAGAATTCCCTACCGTAGCCGACCGTTCATGCTTGCTGGCAAATGCAGAACCACTGCGCGTGGAACAACCCCAGGGAGATTTAATGGCCTGGCGCCCCGACTCAGAGGAGCTGGCCTTCGTGGCCCCCGGAGCCAGCTCTAACTGGTTTGCCGGAACGCTCAAGTTGGTCAGCGGGCCAGATTTTCAAAACACGCCTTCTCCTTTACCGAACATCCGCGTCTTCGGTGACCTGGCGTGGTCTCCTGATGGCACCCTGCTGGCTTTCGTCGCCTGGCGTGCCTCCGATGGCCTTTATACCGTGATGACGTACTCTCCTGATGGGGGCGAAATGCACGATTGGTTCCCCGCTGAGTCCGCCCGTACAGAACCCGGCGGTAGCTCTTCCAAGGCCGTCCTTTCCTGGCTGGCGGGTCGACGATTGCGTGTGCTCAGCGCCTGCGGCCCCGATTGCGACCAGACGTATGAAATCAACGTCAATGAAGGTGTGGTTAATCCCTTTGGTGAAGCCACACGTCTCGTTCGAGACCGCTTTGATTTGCGCCGTCACGAGGTCATGTTCGATGAATCAACCTACCCGTACATGATCCAGCCCAACTGGTCGCCAGACAACAGCAAAGTGGCTTATTTTGATGAAGATGATCGCGCCATGGTGCTCCTGGTCAGCGAGAAACAGCAATATATTCTGGATACTGCTCTCGACACACCGCGGGAAACCAAATGGGCCTACGATAACCGTACCCTCGCCGTGCGCACGGATGACCGAATCTACATTTTTGACACGTTATGTAAATAACCGCCGTGCGATCTGCGGTTAAGAAGAACCAGAACTCCCCTCGCATGAAATGAACCCGGATGCGCGCGGTACTGGTATAATTAACCCGTAAAGACCCGCCCGGGGCCAAGTAACTGCACCCTTTCAGAGAGTCGGCGGTTGGTGCGAGCCGAACATTCAGGCGGTGAAATCCACCCCGGTTGCTCCAAAGAGCAGGTCGCTCTCGCAGAGGCCCGGCCAGGCCATAAGAGAGACGGTTGGCGCCGTTACCGCCAGGAAGAGGCCCCCCCATGGGGTGGCGAAAGCAGGTGGCACCACGGGCGCCCCCTCGTCCTGCGCGGAGAGGGGGCGATTCTTTCAATACAAGGAGTGCTGCCATGTTAGACATCAATCTGTTTCGAGAAAACCCCGAAGTCGTACGCGATGCCCTCACCCGCCGTCAGATGGATGTCAGTGTAGTAGATCGCGTTCTGGAACTGGATGCCGAACGACGGCGCCTGCTCACCCGCGTTGAAACCCTGAAGGCCGAACGAAACACCGTCTCGAAAGAAATTGGCCGAAGCAAAGACCCGGCTGAACGCCAGGCGAAAATCGAGGCCATGCGCCAGGTAGGCGAAGAAATCGCCGCCCTCGACGAACAGGTGCGTCAGGTAGAGGAAGCGCTCACCGCAGAGATTGCTCAGATCCCCAATATACCTAAAGCCGGGGTTCCCCTGGGCCGCGACGAACACGAGAATGTGGTCATCCGTACCGTAGGGCAACCCCGAACCTTTGATTTCACGCCCCTTCCCCACTGGGATCTTGGCCCTCGCCTGGGGATCATCAATTTCGATCAGGGGGTGAAGATTACCGGCTCACGCTTTTACGTCCTCAGTGGGGCTGGCGCTCGTCTTCAACGGGCACTCATTGCCTGGATGCTCGATTTGCACATCCGTCAGGGTTATACGGAACAGTATTTGCCCTTTATGGTCAAAGAAGAGACTCTCTTCGCTGCCGGGCAACTCCCTAAATTCCGTGATAACCTCTACCACGACGCCGAAGAAGACTTCTGGATGGTTCCCACCGCCGAAGTCCCTCTCACCGGCCTCTTCATGAATGAAATTCTCGAAGAAGCCGCCCTCCCCATTCACTACACAGCCTACACCCCCTGCTTCCGCCGCGAGAAGATGAGCGCCGGGCGCGATGTGCGTGGGATTAAACGCGGCCACCAGTTTGACAAGGTTGAGATGTATATTTATTGCCGCCCCGAAGAATCGGACCGCGAGCTGGAGAAGATGCTGGCAGATGCCGAACAAACCTGCGCCGAACTGGGTCTGCCCTACCGCGTGGTACAGCTCTGTACGGGTGATCTGGGATTCAATGCCGCCATCACCTACGACATCGAAGTCTGGGCACCCGGTTGCAACGAATGGCTGGAGGTCAGCTCGGTCTCCAACGTCACCGATTTTCAAGCTCGACGCGCCAATATCAAATATCGCCCGGCAGAAGGTGGCAAAACCCGCCTGGTGCACACCCTCAACGGTTCGGGACTGGGCCTGCCCCGTACCCTCATTGCCGTGCTGGAGAACTACCAGCAGCCCGACGGCTCGATCCTCGTCCCCGAAGTGCTCCGCCCATGGATGGGTGGAATTGATATCATCACCCCCTGAGAAACCTTGAGATGAACGTTCCCCTTCTGGGCAAAGCCACCCTGCTCACCGTCACCCTGGCCGTTATGCTGGTCGGGTGGTTGGGGCTGGTCATTCCCATTTTGCCCGGTCTGGTGATCATCTGGCTGGCCGGTGTCGTTTATGGCATTCTCTCCGGTTTTAATACCGCCGGGTGGATCATTCTGGGTCTCATGACCCTTTTGATGCTCGCCGGAAGCCTGATTGATAACGTCATCATGGGCGCTTCTGCCCGCCAGAAGGGGGCTTCGTGGCTGGCCATTGGCGTGGCCCTGATCCTCGGCGTGGCAGGAAGTTTGTTGTTGCCCCCTTTCGGCGGTTTAATCCTTGCCCTTGCCGGCATCTTTGCGGTGGAATTCTACCGTCTGCGTGACTGGCGCAAAGCCCTGGACTCGACAAAAAGCATGGCACTGGGCTGTGGCTGGGCAGTTATCATTCGTGCCGGAATGGGCGGTCTGATGATCGGGTTGTGGATTCTCTGGGCTTTCGTCCTCTCATAAATATATCCACTCTACTAAAATGGCAGGCTACCGGGATAACACTCCGGTAGCCTGCCCGGATAGAATTCTCCATCCATTCACCCGTTTTTCAACGTTCGCAAACGCTCTACCAGCTGTCGGTCACCGTCCGAAAGCTCAGAGACTTCATTGAAGTACTCCCCCACCGACTGCACGTTATGGGCATCAGAGTTGCATAACATAACCAGCCCATACCTGCGAGCAATTTCTCGAATATCGGCCTCCCGCGCAGGCGGGGTATTGCGTGACCTTACTTCAATACCATCCGGCGGGCAGGCTTCTAAATCCACCCTGATTTCCGGTGCATACCGGAAAGGATGAGCCAGCGCCACAAAACCACCCCGCTCCCTTACAAAGGTCATCAGTTCGCAGTAAGGCCACTCGGTGCTTTCCAAAAGCGGATCCTGCACCCCGAATACCAGGCAGTCTTCTCCTTCTCGGGTGGTAATTTCAACCCCGCCGTAAATCCGAAACGGAGCGTAGCGCTCATTCAGCTCCGACAGCCGCATCGGTGAAACCAGCCGGTGATGATCGGTAAACACAATGGCATCTAACCCCGCCGCCCGGGCCGCACGAATCATTTCCTCTTCCCCACTTACGGCACATCCCGAGCGTTCTGAGGCATGAACATGAAAATCGACCTTCAATTCTTACCTCCCCTTCAGACAAGAAATGTCACCCTTAAGCCCCTCCAGACCTGTTCCGCCGGGCTTCCAGAGCCCGGTACAGGACAATCGACCCGGCCACAGCCGCATTGAGCGACTCGATCTTGCCCATCATGGGCAGGGCTACCAGGGCATCACAGGTTTTACGCACCAGCGATCGCATTCCTTCACCTTCGTTGCCCACCACCAGCGCCAGAGGGCCATCCAGAGGCACCTGTTCAACAGGCCGGGCTCCGGCCCCTCCCTCCAGTCCAATGACCCAGGCATCAGCCTCCTCCTTAAGCAGAGCAAGGGCCTGGGCCAGGTTCGCCTGAGCCACCAGCAGGTGTTCGCTGGCCCCTGCTGAAGCATGCACCACCGCCGGGGTTACCCCGGCCGCACGTGCCAGGGGCAAAATCACCCCGTGCACCCCCACAGCTTCGGCGCTTCTTAACAGGGTACCCAGGTTTTGCGGGTTCTGGATCAGATCCAGCGCCAATACAAAGAGCGCTTCTCGCCGTTGCTTCGCCAAGTTAAGGATATCCTGAATGGCCGCATACGGGTAACCACTGACCTCCACGGCCACTCCTTGGTGTCCCTCACCCAAGGCGTCCAGTTGCTGGCGCGGCACACGGTTCACGCTCAGTTTTCGCGCTGTTGCCAGGCGAAGGATCTCCTCCAGGCGGCCCTTCTCTTCAACTCCAGCCGCCACCAGCAATCTGAAGGCTTGCCTGCGGCGGGCACGAAGCACCTCAAAAACCGGGTTTCTCCCGGTAATCCACTCTTTCACTTTTGATACCGCCAGGTAGTGCCTTCTTTGCTGTCTTCCAGGATTACACCCAGAGCAGCTAACCGGTCGCGTACCAGATCCGAAAGCGCCCAGAGCTTTTGCTTTCGCAACTCTGTGCGCACTTCTACGAGAAGATCAATAAAGGGATCCGCCGCATGCGATTCTTCTGTCTTTTCCTGCAGGCGTAAGCCGAGCACCCCGGCCAGTTCACGTAAAACGCCCTGTGCAACCTGTAAATCGGCATCGATGGCACCCGCCGTACGGGCCTGGTTAATGGCTCGCACCAGCTCAAAAAGATGGCTCAGGGCAACCGCGCTGTTGAAATCATCATCCATAGCCCGGATGAATCCCTCACGAGTTTCTTCTGCCTGGGCAGTCAGTTTGCGGGCGCTTTCCTCGTCCAATCCCTTTGCACCAGGCAGCGCCGGCCGCAGAGCTGATTTTAACCGCTCCAGGGTGCGTTCCGTCTGCTCGATGACCTCATCATTGAAAGTAAGCGGGTTTCGATATCCCGAATTAAGCACCATCAGCCGTAACACATCTGCATCGTGTTCACGGAGGAATTCTTCAATGGTCACCAGATTTCCCAGAGATTTCGACATCTTCTCCCCGCCCAGCTGGAGCATCCCGTTGTGCACCCAGTAACGGGCGAAGGGTTTTCCGGTGAAACTTTCGGTCTGAGCAATTTCATTTTCATGGTGCGGGAAAATCAAATCGTTGCCCCCGCCATGAATGTCAATCTGTTCCCCCAGGTGAGTCAGGTTCATGGCCGAGCATTCAATGTGCCAGCCAGGACGCCCCGGCCCCCAGGGGCTATCCCATGCGGGCTCGCCAGGTTTAGCCGCCTTCCAGAGAGCAAAGTCCAGCGGGTCTTCCTTATGCTCCCCGATCTCAATCCGCGCACCCGATTGCATCTCATCGACGCGGCGGCCAGAAAGCCTGCCATAATCCTCGTCGCGCCTCACCCGAAAGTACACATCACCATTCGCAGGGTAGGCGTATCCCTTTTCGATCAATCCCTGCACCATTGCAATAATTTGAGGAATGGTTTGTGTAGCGCGCGGGTTGAAGGTTGCCGGAAGCACATTCAACTGCTCCAACTGTCGGCGGTATTCCTCAATATACCCTTCTGCCAGTTCGAAAGGATCCACCCCGAGCTGATTGGCCCGCAGGATGATCTTGTCATCCACATCGGTAAAATTCATCACGAAGGTTACATCATACCCGCGATACATTAAATAACGTCGGATAATATCAAAAACCAGCGCCGACATGGCATGACCCACATGCGCCTTGTTGTAAACGGTCGGTCCGCATACATACATGCGCACCTTTCCCGGTTCGAGGGTCTCAAAATCCTCTTTTTTTCGAGTCAAAGTATTGTAAATTTTCATTCCCATTCTCAACGCTCCTTGCTTTGCATCACCCAACCGTCTATTTTCTCTCAAACTGAGCGATCAATCTTTTTCAGGGCGGGCAAAGATCATTCTACCAGCCGCTGTCTGTAACACTTTGGTCACCAGCACATTGACTTCCTGGTCAATCAAGCCACGCCCGCCTTCCACCACCACCATCGTTCCATCTTCCAGGTAACCAACGCCCTGCCCGGCTTCTTTCCCTTCCTGAATTACCCGGACGCTGAGCATCTCCCCGGGCAACAGTACTGATTTTACAGCATTGGCCAGTTCATTGATGTTTAAAATCGTCACGCCCTGCAACTCAGCCACCCGGTTCAGATTGTAATCATTGGTCAGGATAGGGCAACGCAGCTGACGCGCCAGAATCACCAGTTTATCATCCACTTCGCGGACACCTTCCACATCGATATCCGAAATGCGCACCGGGATGGATGGTTCACGCTGCAACTGAGCCAGCACCTCCAGGCCACGTCGGCCACGCTGCCGGCGTAAGGAATCCGAGGAATCAGCGATGTATTGCAGTTCATTGAGAACAAATCGTGGAATCAAAAAGGAACCGGGCAGAAACCCCGTCCGGGCAACATCGGCAATCCGTCCATCAATGATGACGCTGGTGTCCAGCAAAATAGTGCGGCTCTCCGCCCAGTTTGGTGAAGTTCCCTCAGCCGGGCCAACAGGCAGGCCCCCGGCAGGCCGGGAGAACCCCTGTAAAAGGGCGAACAGATCATCCTGCCGCATATTGAACACGGCCACACCCAGGTAGCCCAAAAGCACCACGCCAATGAAAGGCATCACCTGGCCCAACGGAGATGGCAAAAGCGAGAGAGGAAAAGCCAGTAATGCGGCGATGACTAACCCCACTGTTAACCCAACCAGAGAAGCGAATAATGATCTTGCCGAAAGCTTCGATAATTGCAGACGCAGCGCTTTGATGGGCCGCGTGGTAAAAAATGGCGTCAGAATAAGTCCAACCAGTGCCCCAACCATACCAATGGTGAAGGCGTATTGTTCCACCGAGAAAGGAAATGGGCCAGAAGCCTGGTTTGCCAGCCGCCCCAGATAGGTTCCCCAGTACACGCCTACGATGGAGAAGGCCACCATCCCCACCAAACGAGCAATAAAATCGGAACTCATGAATAATTCCTCCTGTTCGATTATTAAAGATCAAGATAAGTCCTTGTATCAACGGATGATAGCATTACTGGCGATGAGAGTCAATGTAAAGGATATCTCTCTCCCTCCGGCTACACCTTCGCGCCTCTCTGAAATTGATTGACACCCACCCGGCGCTGTGGTAAAATCACCCCGCTTCTGGCCCCCATCGTCTAGCGGCCCAGGACGTGGCCCTCTCAAGGCCAAAACGAGGATTCGAATTCCTCTGGGGGCACAGACAGAATTCCTCCCCTGGGGGAATTTTTTGTCCCTCTCACACCATCGAGGTGTACAAAGGCCAAAACGAGGATTCGAATTCCTCCCGCCCTGCGCGCTTCGCGTGGGGGCACAGACAGAATTCCTCCCCTGGGGGAATTTTTTTGTCCCTCTCACACCATCGAGGTGTACAAAGGCCAAAACGAGGATTCGAATTCCTCCCGCCCTGCGCGCTTCGCGTGGGAGCACAGACAGAATTCCTCCCCTGGTTTTTTCTGTTCCTCAAATGTTCCCCGGTTACCATCTATCTGATTCTCTGAAAAGTGCATCATCACGAACGGGTCAGAATGGGAACCAATCGCTTTCTGATTTTGTGATTCAATTGCAACATCCAGGCGCATCCCCCCCTTCGTGGAAAATGATATGATGAAAGTATGCGACGAGCAAACGCAAGCCCGGCTTTTCAACACCTCTACTCTGCAAGTGTGGAAATTGCCCGTAAAGAGCTTCGCCGATTCTGCCAGCTCGAAGATTCCACCGATATTCAACTGATTCGCACCGCCCTTAATCAACTCCCATCGGATGGGGTTATCTCCAGCTATCATCATCTGGTGATGCTCCGCTGGGTCACCATCCTGCTTGAGAATCTTCCTCCGGGGCAGCCTGAACACCCGGAACTTTACCGCGCCTGGCTGCAGGCCAAAGAACGCGCCAGAGAAATCATTTAAGAATTCGGAGAGGCCCTCTTTCACATGTACGCGTAAATTGACAAAAAAGAAGCCCGGCAGGATCAAGCCGGGCTTTCAGCATCATTCTACCGGGATTAGCTTCTCATAGTCTTCCAGGCTCCCCCCCTCCAGACAACACTCGATGATTTGCCGCCCCAGTGGATGAAGATCTTCCTCCAGGAAGGTCTGGAGCTGAGACCGGAAGAAACCGTACAGAATTTCAGCTCCCTGATCGTACGCTTCATCGCCCACTTCAGGTTGAGTGTTCACCTGAAGGAACCAGCGTGCAATCAGGCTGCCTTCCACATGCAGCTGGTGAAGAGTGTAACCCAGTAACGAACAACGCGCCGGGCGAAGCTGATCGCTCTTAAACCGTGCGCTTCCTCGCCTTGCCAGGTATTCACGCGCAATCCACTGGGGCATAAAACCTACCTTCCATGCCCCGATATACTGGTTGGGGATGAGAATGTGACGCGTGCGTTTAAAGCGCACAAACTGATCCAGAAGCAGGTTGGCCTGAGTCACCCTGCGCCCCGGCGAGAAAGGCCAGTAAGACCCAACCCCTTCACTGCTCAACCCGTTCGTATCGATAATGCTAGGGTTATCGAACCCCCGCGGTGCTACCAGCCGCCAGAGCCAGGCCAGCGCCGGCGGTAACACATGGAACAGACCAAGAATGCCATAGCTGGGTTGTTCTTTGGTACACGGCGGCGTGCGCACCCCAAAACTCCGCACATCCACCGTTACCGGGTCATTGATGATGTTCGGGATCACCCGCCGCGGCACCACCACCCGCGGATTGGGGCAGGGTTTTCCTGGTGCATCCATCGTATGTTCCCAGATCAACGCCCGTCCATTGGGTACCGCATCGATGTTAAGGAATAAAAGCGGCTCGCTTGGCTGAGCGGTTAACTTTTCCAGGTAAGGGTCAGTGCCATAACTGGTGATGTGGTTCACACGCACGAACCAGGCATCTTCTGCATCGATCACACTTAACTTCCCGTTCCCATTTTGAATGGATGGGTGGCACAGCGCCATGTCATCCGTTACCGGGTAAAGATCACAGGTGCGCGGGATGACCAGATGACGCACTTCGCCGGTAATGATATTCTCACCCAGGCGCAATCGGCCATCAGGTTCACGATGCGCCTGTTCAAGCATTTCGCTTTTCCCGCCGCCGCTGGCACCCTCATGCATGATCGTCACCACATTGTCGTAAGGGGTCACCACCTGCACCGTCGAGCAGTGCGCCGTGACCCAGTTTTCCTTCTCACCCAGGTCGATGAGCATTCCATAGACCCCCTTTTTCGCGCTCGGCCCCGGGTAGAGATTGAAAGAGAACATTTCATAACAATCAGGAAGGCGGTTATGTACCACCACCTGCTTTCCATTAAAGTGCGTGTGACGAAACACCGGCGCAGTGTAGATGACCGCTTTGGGGTTAAACCCGGCCTGGATTTGATCCAGTGGTAAGATTCCCTGCAAATAGGCAAGGCCCAGCGCGAAGAACCCTGCGTTGGCCGGTGCAATGACCAGGGTATCCAGCCCTACCCCGGGCCGACCGGCCTGAAAGCCAAAAATCACCAGCTCTTGCGACTTCAGCCATTCAAAGGCTTCCTGTCTGACGACTGAGAAATCGATCCCGAACCGATCGCGAAACCGTTCCTTATCGGTAGGCAAGGCATCGCCCACAACCAGACAATCGGGATCTCTCCGGCGCATATACGGCTCGGTATAGTTCACCGAGATTCCGTTCCGCACCCGCGCCACCACCGCCTCAACCACTCGTCCCTTTCCGGGCACATCGTACGCCACCTCGTACAGACTGTTGCCATTTTCACCGCAGGAAAGGGCAAGCAGTTCTTCTGTAGACCCGACCGCGATGACCCGAGGGCTGCCCGCCAGGACTTCAGCCGCTGATGAAGGGGGATGAAAAATACACCAGTCCACGTCCACGCCTCTCCTCCACATAAAAAGAAATCCCCGCCAGGGTGCGGGGCTTTTGAGTACACTTAGACTTATTCTTAAGGTCAACGGATGTAGCTCGACTGCCCCGCGAAAGAAATTTCTCGGCGCTGAGTAGTCAAATTCATCCGGTTGTCTCGCTTCGGGAATTGCATGGTGAAAATATACTATTTAACTGAATAGCTGTCAATAGATGAAAAATCTCAATTTTTCCATCGGTGCATCTCTGTGCCCCTCTCCCGCATCCCTGAATGCTCATCCTGGAGTATACTCATCCCAGGATCAAGCTCATGCTTTCCCATCCATCGCGAAAATTGCGCATTCTGGCCGCCTTCCTCCTCGGAGTTGTCATCCTCTGGGGAGCGTACGCCGCTTACGATCAGGAAAAGTTCCCCCTCGACGAGAACACCCGCGCCAGTGCCCCCGGTGATTTTATCGAACTCCCGGATGGCATGGTGCATTACGAACTCACCGGCCCGGCCACGGGCCCCCTGGTGGTACTGGTTCACGGGTTCTCGGCCCCCATGTTCGCCTGGGATCGCAATGCCCCTGTACTGGCTCAGGCTGGATTTCGTGTGCTTCGCTTTGACCTGTACGGTCGCGGTTATTCGGATCGTCCCCCCGGCCCCTATAACCTCGATCTATTCCTGCGTCAAATCTCTGGCCTCCTTCAGGCCCTTGAGATTCAGGAACCGGTTCACCTAGTCGGGCTGTCAATGGGCGGAGCCCTGGTGGCCGCCTTCACCAATCAATATCCTGACCGCGTGGCCAGCGTCACCCTGGTAGACCCTCAGGTGGTGCAAATTACCCCCCAGACCATCTTTCCGGTCAACCTGCCCGGGGTGGGTGAGTACCTTTACACCGTTTACATTCAACCATACATCCTTGCCCGGCAGGAAGATAGTTTTTACAACCCGGCTCTCCTCCCGGAATGGCAGGCCAACTACCGCGTCCAGATGCAATATCGCGGGTTTCGTCGTGCTCTCATTTCCACCCTGCGCCACTTCGACATCGACCCGATGGCAGAATATGCCCGTCTGGGTAAAACCGGCAAGCCGATTCTGCTCGTGATGGGTGAAGAAGACCGTACTGTCCCCATTTCGTATGCGCCAGACCTTCTGGAACGCCTCCCCGGTGCCCGGTTTCAAGCGTTACCGGAAGCCGGCCACGTATCCAACTACGAAAGGGCTGATCTCTTCAATCCACTGGTGATCGAATTTCTCGACTCCCTGACCAGGAGATAACCCTAGCGTAATGGCCGTGAAGCCCACAGCCGGTTTCCAGCAGCCAGCCGCAGGCTCACCAGCAATGCCAAACAAAGCAACGCTCCACTTACAAATGCATCCAGCAGGGCCAGGCGGTTAAACGCGTTCGGCAGGAGAACCTCTCCTGCCCATTTTCCAGACCACTGCTGGTATACCGCCCCTGGCCAGATGACAAGCGCGCTCTGATTCGAAATATGCAGGAACAGAAACCCCCCGTGGAGTGAAACAAACAGGGCCCCTGCGATGAGCATACGCCACGGCCAGCTCCGGGGTAGAAAATCTCTCCTCCGCCCCTGAAATGGGAATGGCCAGAGCGCCAATGCCAGGCTCAACCCTGCTTCAAAGGTAGCCACCAGCTCCATCCACTGCTCAGAAAGGGTAAAACCGGGCATAGCGAAGAAGAATGCAGCTCCCACCAGCCCAAAAGCGGCCCCTCCCGCCAGAAAAGAGAGCAAAGCCGCCAGATGTTGCACCTTCGGGCTGGATGAAATGACAGGAAACAGCCTGGCCACGGCGCACATGCCCCCAATCAGACCTGCCCCCAGCCCGAATCCATACACCAGGTCCATTCCGGCGATCTGCACCCAGGGAAAATGAACCACCCATGCTGTGAAGGCACGCCACACTCCAAGCATTCCTCCCGCGCTGGCCCCGGCCCAGAGGATAACCCGCAATTCCCATGGCACCGCGATACCTTTGGTTGGCCTCCCCTCTGAACGCATCCGTGTTGACACAGAATCACCCCGTTTTACACAGAACCAAAAGGGCAATGTCGTCTTCCTGCACCTCACCCGAAAAATCCTGCACCCTCTGAATCAGGTATTCACGCACCTCAGCCGGTGGCCGTCCCCGCATCGCCTCAACCTCACGGATCAAACGCTCCAGTCCAAAAAACTCCCCGCTGTCAGACTGAGCTTCGGTAATCCCATCGCTGTACATCAGAATATAGTCTCCCGGAAAGAGTTCAATAGAACCCTCCTGCCACTCAGTGTTCTCCGTTACGCCTATCGCCATCCCGGTCCGCACCAGCAACTCAACAGGTTGGTCCGGGTTAGAGCGCACCACCAGAGGAGGTGGATGCCCACCATTACAGTAGGTGAAGGTGCCGCTCCCCGGAGAAATCAGGCCATAGACCAGCGTTACAAAAAGATCTGAACTGGTGTCCTGGAGAATACGTCGGTTAAGCGCCGCCAGGGTGGCAGAAGGGTGTGGGTCTTTCTCCAACGCCAGGCTGCGGAGATAAGCCCGGCTCAGGGCCATGTACAGTGCCGCCCCGATGCCTTTATCGGCCACATCAGCCAGTACGATGCCTACCCGCCCATCGGGTAGGGTGAAGAAGTCAAAGAAATCCCCGGAGGTATCCCGCGCTGAAACCAGCATCGCCGAAAGGCTCCAGCCCGGTAATTCAGGGAAGCGATCAGGCAGAAAACTCCCCTGAATATCTCCCGCAAGCCTCAATTCTTCTTCGACACGCCGGTGCTGCAACAACTGCTGATACCCCTTCACCCGGCGGAGTGCCAGTGAAATTTGGTCTGCCAGGGTATTCAACGCCGGAAGGTAGAGCAAATAAAGCTGGCGGTCAATTAATCCACGCGCTGAAACCGAGTGATAAATTCCACCCACCATCTCCCCACTATCATAATCATTGATACTCACCAGAGCCGTACTGCGATCCGTTTCTACTTCGTTCCAGGGTAGGGGCATAGCCGGTCCGAAGTGGTGCGCTCCGGGATGATCACGCAACCAGTTCCAGGCATCTTCTGGAAGAGCAGACCACATGGCTGGTTCATGCAGGATGATTTCGCCCGGGAAAAGACAAATCTCCAGTCTACCGGGAAGGTGTAACCGCCCCTGAGTGATATGCTCCCGAATGGCATGGAGAATCCGCTCCCTGTCAGGCGGGGCCAGCAACAACGCCCGGCTGAGACTCTCCAGACCTTCCATCATGCGCGATTGCAATTGAATATGCAACGCTGAACGGCTGAAGCGATTGGCCAGGTAACTTACCACCACCAGCCCCCCGAAGAAGAACAACATCATCCACAGACCATAATCGCGGTATAAGCCTGCCGCCAGCACCGCAAAAGGTGCCGCTACCGCCAGCATGATTCCCTTCCCCACCACAAAGCGTAAAAAGCGGAAAGGCGTAACCTCGTGGTCAATGACCTCCACCGCAGCTGCAAGAAGGACATAAAATGGCACAGAGATCACCTGCTGAAGGAGAACCATGACAGCCGTAGCCAGCAATGCCACAATCACTGTATGAATTTCCATGCTCGGGAATGGAATCGCCCCACCCATCGCGCGGTAACATACCAGAGCTCCCAACCGGGCAAGGGTATTTTCCACAAGGTTAGAAAGCTCCACGCGCAACAACTCCCAGCGCGCAGAAGCCTGCAAATTTCCCGGCAGATCCATGGCAAAACGTACAGCCACATTGATCACACCGACCCATAATCCGATCGGTCCCAGCAACAGCGCCGCCGTCCATCCAGCGACCCCATCCATGGAGCTAAAAACGCTCGACGTTTTTCCAAAACTTAATTCGGTAAACGCAAAGTAACGGAAGCGATTGAACAGCATCGCCAGCAGTAACAGCACGAGAAACAACAAACTGTGCGCCCGTAAAACCCCCCAGTCGCTTACTGCCACTAACCAGCCCAGGCCTGCCAGGCTTAAAACAGCATAATACCCCGCCCCCAGCACATCCAGTGCGGCAACAACCCGCCGTTCAGCGGGCAAACTGGTTATCCCCGGCCAGACCCGCACCGCCAGGTGTTCTATTTGTCGGGCAAGTGAAGAGAGAGATCGTTCGCTCAGCGGAGAATTCCTCAGATGGCCCTCAGGGCAGTGAACCCGACATCTGCCGGAAAAGCTGTATCAGCACAGGCGCCAGAATGGCAAAATAGATGATCGTCAGGAATACCCCCAGAATCAGTTGAATGACAAGGTTGTGCCCGAAAATGGTCAGGGCCCTCACCCAGAAACTGCGATGGAAAAGGCTGGTCTTTGGCCAGTTCTCTTTCAAAAAAGCCACCAGGTCAGCATTCCGTGTGCTCATTTCCTCCAAAGAGGTACGCAGGGCTGAATTTTGTTCTTCCAGCAGGTTTACTTTGCTCTCCAGATCATTGAGATACCGCACCAGATCATGAATGTTTTTGAATTGCTCGGCTGAGATTGGCATCGTTCTCCTCCAGAAGTCGCATCAATCCATGGGAAAACCCACCCTGAAGACCTCCCATCCTCAGGCCGCTCCCCACACCTGAATCAATTGCACATAAAATTGCACCATTCGTGCCAGAACATCGATGGGAATGCGTTCATTTTTATTATGAATGGATGTAACCCCCTCTTCATCCAGAATCATCGGGCTGAAGCGATAAATATGGTCGCACACTCCCGCGTAATGCCGGGCATCCGTAGCCCCCATAACCAGGTAAGGGGCCACCAGCGCTTCGGGGAATACCTGTTGAATAACCTGGCTCAAACTGCGAAAGGCCGCTCCATCCACGGGAGACACCGGGGGAGATTCCCAGGCCGCACCTTCAGGAATGTGAAGTTGAACGGTATCTTCCCCCACTACTTTACGAACATGCTGCACCACATCAGCAATGTGGTCACCCGGCAACAAACGAAAGTTCACCACCGCGCTGGCATGAGCCGGCAAGACATTGTCCTTGATTCCACCTGAGATCATGGTCACCGCTGTTGTGGTGCGCATCATCGCCGCCATCCGTGGGTTGGTGAGCATTGCTCTGCGGAATAACGGCCTGAAGAGCCAGAAATTGGCGAATACCAGGCGCAGTCCGAAAGGAAGAAAAGCCCCCAGATGTTCGAACATCAACTCGATCAGCGCAGTACGAGCGCGCATCGGAGCATCTTCCAGAGCAGCGATTGCCATGGCCAGCACGCCGATCACTGTGTGCCGTGGCGGGTAGGCAGCATGTCCACCCTGCCCTTCCGCCTCCAGATGCAGGGTGAGATAACCCTTTTCCGTAATTCCTACCAGCGCCAGCGGCAATTTGACCCCGGGCACAATCCCTGAGGAAAACACAGCCCCACCTTCGTCGAGCACAGCTGCCAGCCGGGTATTGTAGGCTTGAATCCGCCCGGCGATCTGGGCTGCGCCCTGCCGCCCGCCCACTTCTTCATCATGCCCGATGGCCAGCAAAATCGTTCGCTCAGGTTGATAGCCGCTCTTGAGGAGTGTCTCAACAGCCTCCAGCATGGCAATCAGGGTATTTTTATTATCCAGCGTACCCCGCCCCCAGAGGTATCCCTCCGCCAGACGCCCCTCAAACGGAGGGTACTTCCACTCGCCGCGCGAAGCCGGGTCCACCGGTACCACGTCCGAATGGCTGGCCAACAGAATGGGAGGCAGGCGCTCATCCTTGCCTTTCCAGGTATATAGTAGACTGTAACGGTTAACCGGGTCGAGCCGCAGGGTAGAATGCACCCGCGGATACAGCTTCTCTAAAGAAGCGCGCAATTCAATAAAGGCCGCGTAATCGATTTTTTCGGGGTCCAACTCAGAGACTGTGGGATGGCGAATGATTTCTGCCAGATGTTCGGCCACCACCTCCCCGGATACCTCAGCCAGGGCCGCTGGCTCCACCGCCTGAGGCGGACGCCCATAAAGCGCTGTACGCACCAGCAGTACCGCTAAAAAAAACAGCACCAGTACCAGCAGGACGATCAGGGCATTGGCAAACATGAAAACCTCCTGCGGGATATGTTGGTATAAGTATAGCAGAAGAATCCAGAATACCCTTTCGTTTTCCTGCCCGTGGAAACGAATGGATACCGTCTGTTACCGAAAAAGGGGCAGGGTAGCTGTTCCTACCCTGCCCAAATTCCCCGATGTGTTGCTTTACATTGATCTTTCAGGGAAGTTTTGAATCACCCCCAGCACAGCCCCGCCAGGCTCGCGAATGTAAGCCAGCCAGCCCACCCCCGGGATTTCATCCTTGGGCATCACCACCTGCCCGCCACCGGCCACGACTCTGGCAAGGGTTTCATCCAGGTTGGGCACTTCTAAAGTGTTCACAGTGCCGTGGAACTCATTCGCCGCACCACCCAGTCCTCCGTTAATTCCGGGCTCTGAAGGATCACCTGTGGTAACCGTCCAGTACTCCACCGGGCCATTCCATTTTTCGATCTTCCAGCCAAAGACCTCTTCGAGGAACTTTTTGCTGACCTGCACATTCGATGTGGGAAGTTCAAAATGCACTATTCGAGACATGGATACCTCCTGAAAACACCGGGCTATTGAATACTGCAACAGTATACAATAGAACACTTGTTCTGTCAAGCTTTTTCTCGTTTGTGTCTGTCCCAAAAATGGTGGGCGACTTTTGAAACCCCACATATGGGGGCAAATCCGCCTGATTTACAACTTTTTATCACCATATGTGGTAAGCAATCAAAAACCAACCAGATATGGGACAAACACTCGTTTACCTTTGTTACACAGGCGGTTGGTGAAATCACCCCTCCAGATCTCCTCTCACCCGGGTGTAACGATTCAGGCGCAGGTTTCATTCAAAAGGTTCACAGACATCACATACACCGGTATCGGCCAATCACAACCCATTTCACCCGTGGATCGATCCCTGGTTGGCTAACCTTTCCCCCCCATTGCCAGATTGGACACCCACAGGGTGGACATTGAAAGAAGAATACTCACCTGAGGATTCTTGATCACCCCTCATCTCTTGACATCCCTTCTTCTCATGGTATGATAGCGTAGTACTGACCGACCGGTCGGTAAATAGCCAGAACAAAGGAATGGATTTACCCAATGGAAAATCAACGTAGAAATCGCTTGCTCACGGTTCTCTTTTTTGGTGTGCTGATGGGCGCCCTGGATATCGCCATCGTCGGGCCAGCTTTACCCGCCATACGATCTCAATTCCAGGTCTCTGAGCGCGCTCTCACCTGGATTTTTAGCATGTATGTTCTCTTCCAGCTGGTCAGCACTCCCCTCATGGCAAAACTTTCCGACCTCTATGGCCGCCGCTGGATTTACATCCTCGATCTTGCTCTCTTCGCCGCAGGTTCCACGCTTGTCGCCTTTTCTGGTAACTTTTTCATGATCGTCGCCGGGCGGGCCATTCAGGGATTTGGCGCCGGAGGCATTTTCCCGGTAGCCAGTGCCGTCATCGGCGACACCTTTCCCCTTGAAAAGCGCGGTAGTGCCCTGGGGCTCATTGGAGCCGTCTTCGGGCTGGCCTTTCTCATCGGCCCCATTCTGGGTGGAGTGGTGCTCAGTCTGGCCACCTGGCACTGGTTGTTCCTCATCAACCTGCCCGTAGCCGGGGTGATCATTCTCTTCAGTATTCGCCTGCTTCCGGTCACACGTCCCGGTCACTCACCACGCTTTGACTGGGCAGGTATGGCCGTTCTCAGCCTGCTATTGGGAAGCCTCGCCTTCGGAATCAACCAGCTCGATACCACGCATTTCTTTTCCAGTCTGTTTTCACCAGCCGTGGGGCCCTTTCTGGGTCTCTCGCTTGGGCTCCTCGTACTTCTACGTTTTGTAGAGCACCGTGCAGAGAATCCCATCCTCCCAGAGCGTCTCTTTAACCGCCGTCAACTTGGCCTGGCCTATCTTCTCTCTGCAGGTGCTGGTTTTGCTGAGGCCAGCCTGGTCTTTATGCCTTTGCTGGCTGTGATCAGCCTGCAAGGCGCCGGGATCACGCAGAAAAATGCGAGCTGGATGCTTATGCCTGTGGTGCTGGCCATGATGATTGGTTCACCCCTGGCTGGCCGCCTGCTCGATCATGTGGGCTCGAAACCGGTCATTTTCGTCGGCAACCTGGTCATGACCATCGGGCTGGTTCTGCTCAGCCTCTTTTCTACCTCACTTCCCCTCTTCATCCTATCCGGGGTGCTCGTAGGATTGGGTTTAAGTGCTTTATTGGGTGCTCCTGTGCGATACATCATGCTCAACGAAGCCCGCGTGCAGGAAAGATCCGTTGCTCAGGGAGTGATCACTCTTTTCTCCAGCGTTGGTCAACTGATAGGCAGTGCCCTCGTGGGAGCTGTGGCCGCCTCACGTGCCGTCCAAAGCCCGCTGGCCGGTTACAGCACCGCGTTCCTGACAGTAGCCGGTGTGGGGGTTCTCCTCCTCCTGGCCGCCTGGTTTCTGAAAAACCGGGATGCCGAACTGGAGACTATCCGAGAGCATGCGGTGGCTGGAGAAGCAGAACAACTCTGACAAAGAGAGGTAAAATCAACCCCAGATGTTTATGGAGCCCTCCTCGCCATCTGATATGCGCTCTCACATTCTAAACGAAGCCGCGCGGCTGTTCGTCATCCGCGGTTACGATGGTATCTCCATGCGTGAGATTGCGGCCAGTTGTCATATTTCCAAGCCTGGCCTGTATTATTATTTTGTTGATAAAGAGGATCTCTTCCTGGCAATCCTGGAGAGCAGTCTGGAAGAACTCACCGCCTTAATCTCTGAGGCAACATCTCAACCCGGAGGGACTCCTCAGAAGCTGGGCTTTCTCATCCATGCGATTTTTACCCGCCTTCCAATGGAACGCCGGGCGCTCATTCGGCTTGCGGCCCAGGAGATGAACAAGCTCAGCCCGCAAAAGCGGGAGTCCTTCTCCAGCCGGTACCATGCTACCTTCATTGACGGCATAGCCGATATCCTTCGGAGCGGCATTCAAAAAAAAGAACTCCGCTCCGTGGATCCCGAAATGGCCACCTGGGCATTCCTGGGAATGATGTATCCCTTCTTTTCCGCAACCGGTTCTCCCCGCTTTGACGAAACTGCCGTGGTACATTTTCTCCTTGATACGTTTTTAAATGGGCTTTCACCCCAAACAGGAGAACAGCGTGAGTGATCTTGAGGATTCTCTGGCATCGTTATCGGAGCGCATCATCACCTGCCGGCGTTGCCCTCGCCTGGTGTCGTGGCGTGAAGCAGTGGCTGAAAAGAAAAAGCGCGCCTATAAGGATTGGGAATACTGGGGGAAACCCGTCCCCGGGTTTGGCGATCCCCATGCTCGCATTTTCGTAGTCGGGCTGGCCCCCGGTGCACATGGCGCAAACCGTACCGGGCGCAACTTTACCGGCGATGCATCGGGCGATTTTCTCTATGCCGCCCTGTACCGTGCGGGGTTCGCCAACCAACCGTTGTCTCATCATCGAGAAGATGGCCTGCAATTGAACGACCTCTACATAGCCGCTGCTGTACGTTGTGCCCCTCCAGACAATAAACCCACCCCGCAGGAAATCGCCGCCTGCCACCCTTACCTCGAAGAAGAAATCGGCCTCTTACGCCCTCACCTGCAGGGTTTTGTGGCCCTCGGTCGCATCGCCTTTGACTGGTTGCTGGCCTGGTATCGCCAGCAGGGGGTTTCATCCAATCACCTGGTTTTTCAACACGCGGCATTTTACCAACCCGATGTTAACCTCCCCTGGCTTCTGGCTTCTTACCATCCCAGCCGCCAGAACACCCAGACGGGGCGCCTCACCCCCGCCATGTTCGACCGCATCTGGGAAATGGCCCGCTCAATGCTCCAGGAATAATCCGCACCGCTGTATGAGGTTTGTACAATCCTGACCTTGATCTGGCCATTGCTTCATTCTACAATCATGGTATGAATGTTTTACGCAAGGTTTTGATTGGCCTGCTGATCATCCTTCTGTTGGTCACAGGTGGTTTTGTCTTCTGGGGCCTCACCCCTTCTCCTCCCATGCCTGAGGCGTTGGCGGCCATGCAGCGCGATTCTGCACTCTCAGTTAGCCGTCCCTCCTCCTGGTACGAATTTAAACCAGCCGGTAGTTCACCGGATACCGGGTTCATTTTTTACCCGGGTGGACATGTGGATGCCCGGGCCTACGCCCCCCTGGCCAGGGAACTCGCCAGAAACGGATATCTGGTGATTCTGCCCCCCATGCCGCTCAATCTGGCTGTTCTGGCTCCCAATACTGCAGGGAAGGTGATTGCTGCCCATCCTGAAGTTCGCCGCTGGGTGCTTGGCGGCCATTCCCTCGGTGGAGCCATGGCGGCTAACTTTGTCCGGAATCATCCCGGGAAAATCACCGGGCTGGCCTTACTTGCTTCGTACCCGGCCGCAAGCGACGACCTTTCATCTGTGAACGTAAAGAGCATCTCCATCTATGCCACGCAGGATGGACTGGCCACCGCTGAGAAAATCGCCGCCTCGCGTGCTTTGCTCCCCTCAGACACCCGCTGGGTTGAAATCATCGGCGGCAACCATGCCGAGTTTGGATGGTATGGTAACCAGCCAGGTGATAAGCCAGCCTCCATTTCGCGTGAAGAGCAACAACGGCAGGTGGTTTCAGCCCTGACGGACTTCCTGACCAGCCTGAAGGAGTCTCCATGAATCGCCCTCTTCGCGTCCTTGCGGCTGTGACAGGCCTCTTTCTGGTGCTACTCATCATCGGGCCGCTGGTGATCCCTGTTCCTCCCCTGCCCGATATTCAACCCGTCGAAGCACTGGCTGACCCCGATAGCCGGTTTCTCACCGCAAATGGGTTACAGGTGCATTATAAAGAAGCCGGCACGGACGAACCGGTGATGATCCTGCTTCATGGATTTGGCGCCAGTGTCTTTTCCTGGCGTGAGGTGATGGGGCCTCTCAGCCAGTATGCACGAGTAGTAGCGTATGACCGGCCCGCTTTTGGCCTCACCGAACGCCCCCTTCCGGGCAGTTGGAAGGGAGAAAGCCCCTACGGGGTAGAAGGCAACCTCACCCTTCTCCTGGGTCTGATGGATGCCCTGGGAATGGAAAAAGCCATTCTCGTGGGTAATTCTGCCGGTGGGCGGTTAGCAGTTCAGGCCGCTCTGGCTCATCCAGAACGTGTGAGCGGGCTGGTGCTGGTGGATGCGGCCATTTACACCGGCAACCGGCGCCCTTTTGGCATCTTGCAACCATTGGTTCACACCCCTCAGATGGATCGGCTGGGGCCTTTCTTTGCCCGCTCCCTGGCCGGTGAGCAGGGAGAAGCTTTCCTCCGGGCCGCCTGGCACGATCCCTCCCGCATCACTCCCGAAATCCAGGCTGGCTACCGTAAACCCCTGCACATGGCCAACTGGGATGCGGCACTGTGGGAATTTACCAAAGCAGGCAGTGGCAATGAAGACCTGGCTCCCCGGCTGAGGGGAATTTTCCTCCCCACCCTGGTGATCAGCGGAGAAAACGACCAGATCATTCCCGCCGCCGATAGCGTCCGCCTGGCTTCTGAACTTCCAGGGGCGCGTCTGGCAGTTCTCCCGGCCTGTGGGCACCTTCCCCAGGAAGAATGTCCCGACCTCTTCCTGAATCCGGTGATTGAATTCATCAGGGATCATTTTTCTGAAGCTCTTCCATAATCTTTGTTTCTCTTTCGTACACACGAAAGGAGTTTCTCTATGGTTACCCATTTACCCGCCGATCCTACAGCCCCTGATTTTGAACTCACCGATACACTTGGCCGCACGATCCGATTATCAGACTTTCGTGGGAAAAAATTCATCGTTCTGGTTCTGCTGCGCGGCTTTATATGACCCTATTGCCGTCAACATCTGGCGCAGTTGCGCCAGGATTACACTCAATTTACCGCCCGCAACGCTGAAATCATCGCCATCGGCCCCGATGGCCCCAACGCCTTCAAGCGTTACTGGCAGGAGAATAATCTGCCTTTCATCGGTTGCCCCGACCTTCGCTCGCGGGTTGCCAGCCAGTATGATCAAGAATTTAATCTTTTAAAAATGGGACGCATGCCTGCTTTGTTTGTCATCGATCTGGAAGGTAAAATTCGCTTTCAGCATTATGGCGATTCCATGAAGGATATTCCCACCAATGCCAGTGTTCTTGCGATTCTGGATAAGCTCCAAGCCGGGTAAGGAGGATAAACATTTGCCATGATTTACGACTTCCAGCGCATTCTCAGCCGAAGACTGTTTACCTGGGGCGCGATTAGCCTGGGCGCCGGGTTATACCTGATCTTCCAGCAGGATGCTATCTGGAAAGGGCTGGGCTTACAGGGAATGGTCTGGGGGGCTATCGAGGTCATCCTGGCCTTCCTCAGCTTGCGCTTTGCCACTGCCAGGCTTGGCCTGCCCTTTGACAGCAACCGACAGGCCCATGCTGCGCGCACCTTCAGGCGCACCCTGTGGATCAGCGCCGGATTGGCCTTGCTGATCCTCGCCGCAGGGGGCTTTCTGGTCCTGACAGAAGAAGGAGGAACCGAACCCTTCTGGCGGGGCATGGGCTGGGGAATCACCCTTCAGGGAGGCTTCTTGCTTCTCTTCAGCCTGTTCCACGCCCTGACTACCCCCGGCTGCGACCCACTCTTGCCCGACCTCAACCTGCTCTCCACCCCCGAACACGAAGCCTTCGAGTTGCCCGGAGATCGTGGCCTGGTCATTCTGGTGCATGGCTTTCCGGGCACCCCCAACGAAATGCGTTCTCTGGCTCAAGAGCTCAACCGCGCAGGATGGGCTGTGAGGGTGCCGCTTTTACCGGGATTTGGTGTTCAAATTTCGTCTCTCTTCAGGCAACGCACCGCCGGGTGGGTTCGGTTTCTCTCCCGAGAAGTCTCCTCAGCGCGCGCCACAGGGAAGCCCGTGGTGCTCTGCGGGTTCTCCATGGGCGGGGCACTTGCCATCTCTGCGGCACTTGCCAGCCAGCCCGACCGCCTGGTGCTCATTGCTCCCTTCTGGTTCAACGAAACTCTCCCTCTCCGTGCCGCCGTTTGGCTGGTTCGCCTTGTCCTTCCGGTTTCCCTTCGGCCATTTCGCCTGGTATCCTTCCCTACCCTTCACCTTCAATCCGCTGCTGGTCAGGTAGCACCAGAGGTTAACCTGGCACACCCTGAGGTGCAACAGGCCATACGCCCGCTTCAGGTTCCACTTCTCTTTCTGGAACAATTCCGCCAGATGGGGAAGAATGTTCGTCAGCAGGCACGCAGTCTCCAGATGCCCACCCTCATTCTTCAGGGAGAACGCGACCCGATCACCCGCCCGGAGCTTTCTCGAAAGCTCGCCAGTATGATCGGGCCCAATGCCCGCTATTCCCAGGTTAATGGAGAGCACCACGTGGTGCTTCCCACAAGTCCTGCCTTTGGGCAGGTCGTCCAGGAAATTCTCCATTTTCTGGACGACATACCAGAATCAAAAGACCCCGAAGGGCATTAAAAACCCTCGGGGTCTTTTGTCAAAACCAGGGAGAAATTACTTCGCAAAGGGTGGACGAACCACCAGCGCGTCCCAGCCGGCATATTTTGCTGTATCGCCCAGTTCGGCTTCAATGCGCAGCAACTGGTTATACTTGGCCACGCGATCCGAGCGGGCCGGGGCACCGGTCTTAATCTGCCCCATATTCAGCGCCACCGCCAGGTCGGCAATGGTAGAGTCCTCTGTCTCACCACTCCGGTGAGAAGTCACTGCGCGCCATCCGGCGCGATGGCAGGCCTCAACCGCTTCGATGGTCTCAGTGAGGGTACCAATCTGATTGAGCTTTACCAGCAAGGCATTGGCCGCTTTCTCGGCAATCGCCCGCCGAACGCGCACGGGGTTGGTCACCAGCAAATCATCGCCCACAATCTGAATACGGTCTCCCAGCGTGGCCACCAGAAGCTTCCAGCTTTCCCAGTCGTCCTGGGCCAAGCCGTCTTCCAGAGAAACAATCGGATACTGATTAATCCAGTTCTTCCAGAAAGCCACCATCTCTTCGCCCGAAAGCATCTTACCTTCTTTGCGCAGGTTGTACTTGCGGGTCTCCTCATCGAACAGCTCCGAAGCCGCCGGGTCAAGCGCGATGGCCACCTGCGCTCCAGCTTTGAAACCGGCTTTTTCAATCGCTTCAAGGATCACCTCAACCGCCTCGACATTGGCCTTGAGCGCCGGGGCGTAACCGCCCTCATCGCCCACCAGCGTGGAATAACCACGTGACTTCAGCACGCTCTTAAGGGCATGATAAACTTCTGCCCCCCAGCGCAAACCTTCCGCAAAGGTGGGGGCACCCAGCGGCATGACCATGAATTCCTGCGCATCGGTCGACTGCCAGCCTGTATGCACGCCGCCGTTGAGGATATTCATCATCGGCACCGGAAGCACGTGAGCATACACCCCACCAATGTAGCGGTAAAGCGGCAAACCGAGGGCATTGGCCGCCGCCTTGGCCACCGCAAGGCTCACACCCAGGATAGCGTTAGCCCCCAGTTTCGATTTATTCGGCGTGCCATCCAGTTCGAGCAGGCGCATGTCAATGGCTTTCTGCTCCACGGCATCCCACCCGACGAGCTCGTCGGCAATCTCGTTGTTTACGTGCTCAACGGCTTTCGTCACGCCCTTTCCGAGGAAGCGCGATTTATCCCCGTCTCGCAACTCAAGCGCCTCATGCACGCCAGTCGAAGCCCCTGAGGGTACCGCGGCACGCCCCCAGCTTCCATCGGCCAGGACAACTTCCACCTCTATGGTGGGGTTGCCCCGGGAATCCAGAATTTCAGTCCCCATAATCGATTCAATAACAGTGTCCATAGCTTCAAACCTCGTCAGTCAAATTTTTTCGGCGGCGATCAAGCCGCAACCCTTTGCTACAGGCATCCCAAGTATAATACAGGAACGCCAATCCGAGCAGCTCATTCGCCGGAACCTTGCACGGCTCTGCCTCAGGCGTTTGTAACCGTTTCTTTCTCAGTCTCTAACACACCGGCACGTTCAGCCGCTGCCCGCATGAACCCCAGGAAAAGTGGATGCGGCCGATTGGGGCGTGAGAGAAATTCCGGGTGGAACTGAGTTCCCACCATAAAAGGATGATCGGCAATCTCGGTAATTTCCACCAGTCGCCCGTCAGGGGAAAGCCCCGAAAGCACCATGCCACGCTGCGTGAAAATATCGCGGAACGCATTGTTAAACTCAAAACGATGCCGGTGGCGTTCTTCCACCACATCCACCCCGTAACAGGCACGCGCACGCGTGTCTGGTTGAAGGCGACATGGATACAGACCCAGGCGCATCGTCCCACCCATATCCGTAATGCCATGCTGTTCGGGCATTAAATCGATCACCGGGTAGGGGGTAGATCGGTCAAATTCGGTGGAGTTGACTTCGTCGCTTCCAAATACATACCGCCCAAACTCCACCACCATCAACTGCATTCCCAGGCACAAACCAAGGTAAGGTACTTTTTGCGTGCGCGCATGGTGAATAGCGCGGATTTTCCCCTCGATTCCACGGCTTCCAAAGCCACCCGGCACGAGGATACCGTCCGCCTGCACCACCTGATCCCAGCCCTTCCCTTTTTCCAGCTCCGCCGAGTGCACCCAGTGAATCTCCGGTTCCACCCCCAGGGCCAGCGCAGCGTGTTTAAGCGCCTCGCGCACACTCATATAAGCGTCATGAAGCTCAACATATTTCCCCACCAGAGCAATGCGTACTTTGGGCTTGGGCTGACGCACGCGTTCGACCAGTTTTTTCCAATCGCTCCAGTCCGGGCGGGTACGCGCCTCAAGGCCCAGACGATGAAGCACCAGCTCGGCCACGCCCGCCTCTTCCAGCAGCAATGGAACTTCATACAACACCGAAGTGGTCACCATGGGCACCACCGCGCGGCGTTCCACATCGCAGAAGAGGGCAATCTTTTCCCGTAACGACTCATCCACCGGATGATCAGAACGCGCCACGATCATATCGGGAGAAATACCAATCGAACGAAGCTCACGCACCGAGTGTTGAGTGGGTTTGGTTTTTAATTCTTCCGTCGCGCCAATCCATGGGAGCCAGGTGACATGCACGTAAAAGGTATTTTCGCGTCCCAGGTCACTGCGTAACTGACGGATCGCCTCAAGGAAGGGGAGACTCTCAATGTCTCCCACTGTGCCCCCCACCTCTACCAGTACAATCTCCGCGCCGGTGGTCTTCCCCACCAGACCGATGCGCCGTTTGATCTCATTGGTAATGTGCGGAATAACCTGAATGGTGCCGCCCAGGTAATCGCCCCGGCGCTCTTTACTGATCACCTCAGCATACACCTGGCCAGTGGTCACATTACATACTTTGTTCAGTCTCACATCGATAAAGCGCTCATAATGCCCCAGGTCAAGGTCAGTCTCGGCTCCATCATCCAGCACATAGACCTCGCCGTGCTGATAAGGGCTCATCGTGCCCGGGTCTACGTTAATATAAGGGTCGAGTTTCTGCACCGCCACAGAGAAGCCGCGCTCCTTGAGCAACCGCCCCATGGCCGCCGCCGTCACACCCTTTCCAACCGAGCTGACTACACCGCCCGTAAAGAAAATGTATTTTGTCGTCATTTTCCCCTCCTTTTAAGAGAAGAGGGGAGGGCCGTTGACCGGCACCTCCCCGCCCAGCAGGTTCGAGGTCTGGGATGTCGTCTGTTTTTCAATCCTTCCATCATCTTCCTTTTTCCAACCTCACCATCATTCTGCCTCCCCCTGGATGGGGAGGCTTCGGTTGAACCCATCGGAGTTAGTGTACCACAGGCATTCTGCTTTTGCAAAAGAAAACCCGCCTTGGAGCGGGTTCTATTCTGAACGCATGGGAGAGAGTCGTGGGAGCGTTCGTTGCATCAGGTGGTCTGAACTTTATTGTCCAGAGTACGGCTGAGAATCTCTTCCTGTTCCTGCGAAATTCCCTTGTTCCGGCGCATTTTCTCTTCCTGCTTGCGGGCTTTAGCGCGTTCCATGGCTTCTCGCCAGGCAATGGCCATGGCTGTCTCTTCCTCCGCCTCGGCTGAGGATTGCCCAAGAGCCGCCAGCAATTCTTCAACGTCACTGCCCGATTCTCCACCGCGTGAGCGAGCAGATTTCGCCTTTTTCTTGCGCTGGGGTTTTTCGCGTTTGGGCATCTCCACAAATTCACGTGCAGGGGGTTCTTCCTCAACCACCGGCTCCGGCAAAAGGGCCTTCATGCTCAGTTTGATCTGCCGTTTTCTGCGGTTGAAATCGATCACCTGCGCTTCAATTTCATCCCCTTCTTTAACCACATCGGATGGCTGACGAACATACCCGTAGGCCATTTCTGAGATGTGCACCAGACCTGGTCGTTCAGCGCCGATTTCAACAAAGGCACCGAACTTCTCCAGCCTCACAACCTTCCCTTTGACGGTCATGCCCTTTTTGATGTCTCGCCATTCCAGGTCAAGCGGTTTGACCATGGTCAATTCCACCCGGTCATCCTTCACCCGCCGAACCCAGACGTCAATTTCCTGCCCGGGTTGCAATACATCTTCCACCCGTTTGATCGGCTCATCGTTTGGAGCAACGATCTGCGAAATGTGAATCATCGCTGGTTTTTCCAGACCGATATCCACCAGAGCCCCGGCCAGCCCCGTTTTTAAAACCTTGCCGGTAAAATGCATTTTGGGTTTAATTTCTGGTTTGGTTTCGACTTCGGTCTCTTTCGCTACTTCTGGCTCCATCACGTACTCTCCCTTATTAGTGTCACGAAAGGTGATTATACCCCCCCAAAACAAGGTTGTCAATCAATCCTGTGACGATGTTAGTGCAAAGTAGTAAAGTCCCCTTTGTGCAAAGTTAAAATGTCCCCATAGGAGGGACGAGAAAGGGAATGGACGAACTACTAGCGATGAGTAAAGAAGAGATCACCCGGTTAGAAACGATGCAACGGATAAAAGACAAGCGGCTAACGCAAGGGGAAGCCGCGCGGATACTGGGGCTGAGTGTACGACAGATCAAACGGCTGTATCGGGCATACAAAGGCGAAGGAGCGGCAGGGCTGGTGAGCCGAAGGCGGGGGAAGCCGAGCAACCATCGGCTGGATGGAGGAACGCGGCAGAAAGCCCTGGACCTGCTGTATGAGCGTTATGCGGACTTTGGTCCGACGTTAGCGCATGAGAAGTTGAGCGAGCGGCATCAATTGAGGCTTTCGCGGGAAAGTGTGCGCAAACTGATGATAGCTGAAGGGCTATGGAAGCCGCGGCGGGGGAAGAAAGCGCCAGTGCACCAGATGCGCGAACGGAGAGCGTGTTTAGGGGAGTTAGTGCAAATCGATGGCTCGGATCATGCCTGGTTCGAAGAACGGGGTCCGCAGTGTACCCTGCTGGTGTTTATCGATGATGCGACGGGACAGTTGATGGAACTGTGGTTTGTGCCCGATGAGACCTTTTTCGCCTACTGTGAGGCGACGCGCCACTACCTGGAGCGTTATGGCAAGCCGCTAGCCTTCTACAGCGACCGTCATGGCATTTTTCGGGTCAATCAGCCCCGTCCTCTGGCAACCACCTCCGGGTTGACCCAATTTGGACGGGCCATGCAGGAACTGGAGATCCAGATCCTGTGTGCCAGTACTCCCCAAGCCAAAGGACGCATTGAACGGGCGAACCAGACCCTGCAAGACCGCCTGGTGAAAGAACTGCGTTTACGGGGGATTTCTGACATGGCCACGGCGAATGCTTTCTTACCCGAGTTTCGGGAAGATTTCAACCGCCGTTTTGCAGTAGCCCCGCGCAGTCATCACAATGCCCATCGACCCTTGTTACCTGCCGAAAACCTGGACCTGATCCTGTCTCACCAGGAAACCCGTACCCTCTCCAAAAACCTGACCCTCCAGTTCAAGCACATGATCTACCAGATCCAATCCGAACGCCCAGACTATGCCTTACGCAATGCCCGGGTAACCGTTTGCGAGACCCCTCAAGGAGAAGTGACGATCCTCTACAAAAACCAGCCCTTGCCTTACTCCCTCTACCAGAAGGCGATCCGTCAAGCCGACATCGTGGATACCAAATCCCTCGATCGTCAGGTCAAGGCTCCACCGTCCCCTGCCCCCAATCACCCCTGGCGCCGCTATGGTCACCACCTGAACGGGAAACCCATCGAAGAAGCTTCACCCCATGGCACTGACTAACATGGACCTCAACATCACATCTGGCATTGTCTCACCACTCTTCATAGGGGACATCTCTATTTTGCATTTCAGGGGACATTTCTATTTTGCATTGACATCAATCCTGTGACGAATCTCACAAACAAATGGAGTGTAAAAAGCAGCTTTTTCTTCAAATTAAGGTTAAAATTTTTACATGGTGCACATTCAAACCATTCATGAGATGCGCCCCAACCTGGCTGATGATATCATGCCGGGGAAGTTCGTCCCGCGCACACCGGCCATCGCCGAGGCTTATGCCTGGGGACGAGAGCTCCACGCCGGGCAGAAACGTCTCAGCGGCGAACCTTATTTTGAAACCCATTGCGCCTGGGTAGGGGCTTTCCTCGACCGGCTGGTGGGAAATGAAGCCTGGACCATCGCCGGCCTTCTCCACGATAGCGTCGAAGACTCCGGCGAGAGCCTCGACCGCATCCGCCAGAAGTTCCCCGGCCCCCTGGGTGAAGAAGTGGCTCATATCGTCGATGGGGTGACCAAGCTGAGCAACCCGCGAGATGGCCGCTCCCGCGAGCTGGAAACCCTGCGAAAGATCGCCATGTTCCGCGATCCGGGTGTCTTTCTGGTCAAACTGGCCGACAAAAGTCATAATCTCCTCACCCTGCAACACATGCCGCCCGCCAAACGGGTGCAGAAAGCCACCGAAGCCATTCGCGCCTACGGGAAACTGGCAGGTATCCTGAATTGCTATCAATGGCGCTGCTGGTTGGAGGACCTCGCCTTTCCTTACGCCGAGCCCGAGACCTTTGCCGATGTCCATGCCCGCATAGACGCCGACCCACGCTTGCAACTTTCGTTCATCGAACCCTTCATGGAGCAACTGGCTCATCTCATGGAAAAAGCCGGTATAGAAGGCTCGGTTTCTATCTTCGTCAAAGGGTACTGGCAAACCTGGCAAAAGCTCCGCCGTATGGCACGGGCGCGGAAAGCCCCCCTGAATAATTTCGCCCATGTCAATGACCTGATCAGCTTTCGTCTCGTGGTCGACAACAACTCCCGCACAGCCTGTTACGAACTCCTTGGAGCGGTCAATACCTTCTTTGGCCCCTACCTGGATAACGACCGCTTTGACGATTTCATTGCCTACCCCCAGAATGGTTACCGTGCCATTCAGGTCACCATCTGGTTACCCGATTATGGAGCCGTCGAAGTAGCCATCGCCACCCGGGAAATGGAGGGTGAAAACATGTGGGGGGTGATCGACTGCATTCGTCACCACCGCGATACCTCCCACTACCGCCCCATTGAAATTCTCACCCCCAGCGGCGGGGCGCGCTTCCTGAGAGAGGGTTCCACCGTGCTCGATGCAGTAGCATCCATCCAGCAAGAATTCCTGCTGGATAAGATCAGCGCTGTTAAAGTCAATGGCAACCTTGCCCGGCTCTCCGACCGTGTTTCCCCGGGAGACGTGGTTGAGGTGGTCACCAGCGGTAAACGTCTCACCCCCTCTGAAGAATGGTTGAGCTTCTGTAACGAATCGACTGCCCGCCTGCTGCGGGTGGTGCTGGCGATCGAGGCATTGCGGAAATCTGCCGACCAGGGGCGGCAAAGGGTACGTGGAATGCTTGCCGAGGCCGGTATTCTGGCCCTCGAAGATGTGCAAACTCTGGAGGCAGACCGTGTCGATACCCTTCTTGAACTTCTCGGTTGCGCCAGCCTGGAAGACCTGTACGCGGCGGTGGGCGGGGGCGCCATCCGGGTGGAAGATCTGCGTCAGGCGCTCATTCAGGCCGGTATTACCCGCGAGAACCTGCACTGGACGACCGTCAACCTGGTTGCCCCCCAGGAAGACAACCGCCCCGGGGTGCTTTCCCGCCTGGCCGGAATCGTCTCGCGGCATGGAGGGAACATCCTGCGCTCGGTCAACAACACTTTACCCGATGGCGGATTCAGCCTGCGGCTGGTAATCACCTCGCTGGATGAGACCCACAAAGCGGCTCTGGAGCGTTCTTTCCGAAGAAGCAATATTGCCTTCAGGCTATTGGAAATTGTTTGACGATGAAAATCGGCATCATCTCCGATACTCATAACCATCTTCACAACCTGCAGGGGCGCGCTTCCTGAGAGAGGGTTCCACCGTGCTCGATGCAGTAGCATCCATCCAGCAAGAATTCCTGCTGGATAAGATCAGCGCTGTTAAAGTCAATGGCAACCTTGCCCGGCTCTCCGACCGTGTTTCCCCGGGAGACGTGGTTGAGGTGGTCACCAGCGGTAAACGTCTCACCCCCTCTGAAGAATGGTTGAGCTTCTGTAACGAATCGACTGCCCGCCTGCTGCGGGTGGTGCTGGCGATCGAGGCATTGCGGAAATCTGCCGACCAGGGGCGGCAAAGGGTACGTGGAATGCTTGCCGAGGCCGGTATTCTGGCCCTCGAAGATGTGCAAACTCTGGAGGCAGACCGTGTCGATACCCTTCTTGAACTTCTCGGTTGCGCCAGCCTGGAAGACCTGTACGCGGCGGTGGGCGGGGGCGCCATCCGGGTGGAAGATCTGCGTCAGGCGCTCATTCAGGCCGGTATTACCCGCGAGAACCTGCACTGGACGACCGTCAACCTGGTTGCCCCCCAGGAAGACAACCGCCCCGGGGTGCTTTCCCGCCTGGCCGGAATCGTCTCGCGGCATGGAGGGAACATCCTGCGCTCGGTCAACAACACTTTACCCGATGGCGGATTCAGCCTGCGGCTGGTAATCACCTCGCTGGATGAGACCCACAAAGCGGCTCTGGAGCGTTCTTTCCGAAGAAGCAATATTGCCTTCAGGCTATTGGAAATTGTTTGACGATGAAAATCGGCATCATCTCCGATACTCATAACCATCTTCACAACCTGCAGGTTGCCCTGGAGCGTCTGAGGCAGGAAGGGGCCGAAGTGCTCATCCATTGTGGCGACCTGACCACCCCCGAAACAGCCTCCGCTCTGGGCGGTTTCCGCGTGATCCATGTGTGCGGAAATGGAGACATTGCCACCGGTGCCATCCGCCAGGCACTGCTCCAGCTTAACCCCTCGAACTACTCAGGCATGATTTACCGCGGAGAGATCGAAGGGCTGCAAATTGCCGCCGTCCATGGGCACGTCTCCGCCGCTCTTCAAGAACTGATCCGCAGCCAGTCGGTTGATCTTCTCTTTACCGGCCACACCCATCGGCGCCGCGATGAACAAATCGGGAAGATGCGTCTGATCAACCCGGGTGCACTGGGCGGCGTCAGAGTGGAAGAACGATCCTTCTATCTTTTAGACTCGCAAACCCATCAGGGGCGATTCTTTTACCTGGCCTGAGTCAGGCCTCTCACATCTGGAGAAATCCTATGCCTATCTTCTCTTTCCCCAACTCCTGGATCATCGAAACAAGAAACACCGGTTACGCCACAGGCATGAATGCCATGGGGTTACTCACCCATCGCTACTGGGGAGTGCGCCTCCCCCGCCCGACGGATTACCCACCTCCAATCGCCATGCCAGGGTGGGCCTCTTTTAACGGCCCGGGACAGGTGGTTCCAGAGGAATACCCTGCCTGCGGCGGTCTGAAATATATTGACCCCTGCCTCAAACTGACTTTCTCAGATGGCACCCGTGACACAGTCCTGCTCTTTGAAGAGGCCAGCACCCAGGGAGAAGAACTCATCCTGCATCTACACGATGCTCTCTATCCTCTGCGGGTGAACCTGCACTACCGCGCCCATGTTGCCGAGGACCTGATCGAGCGCTGGGTTACCGTGGAAAACCTGGGCAGCCAGCCCGTCACCCTGGAGCGGATTTTCTCTGCCCAGTGGCACCTTCCACGGTTCGGTCAATACCGCCTGACTCATCTGAGCGGAAAATGGCTGGATGAAAACCATCTCCAGCGTGAATTTCTCAAACCCGGCCTGAAAGTGCTGGAAAGCCGCCGTATCACAACCAGCCATCATGCCAGCCCCTGGTTTGCCATCGATCGCGGGACGGCGGATGAAGATCAGGGAGAAGTGTGGTTCGGCGCCCTGGCCTGGAGCGGAAACTGGAAGATCACTGCAGAGGTAACCGATTTTGACTCCACCCGGATCAACATCGGGCTGAACGACTGGGATTTTGCCTGGTGCCTTCAGCCGGGAGAAGTATTCACCACTCCCTCAGCTTTTGCAGGCTATACGAAGGGCGGCTTCGGCGCGGCCAGCCGTCTGTTGCACGATTTTATCCGGCATTCCATCCTTCCTCACGGCCCCATCACCCATAAGGTGCTCTACAACTCGTGGGAAGCCACCACCTTTGATGTTGACGTCCAGAGTCAAACCCGCCTGGCTGAACTCGCCGCCGATATGGGCATCGAACTCTTCGTCGTAGATGACGGCTGGTTCCAGGGGCGCCATTCCGACAATGCCGGACTGGGTGACTGGTGGCCCGATCCTGCCAAATTCCCGGATGGATTGCAACCCCTTATCCGTAAAGTCAATGATCTGGGAATGGATTTCGGGCTCTGGATCGAGCCTGAGATGGTCAATCCCGACAGCCACCTGTACCGGGCGCACCCCGATTGGGTCATTCACTTCCCTTCCCGTCCCCGCACCGAAGCCCGCAATCAACTCATCCTCAACCTGGCCCGGCCTGATGTACAGGAATACCTGATCGAGACCCTGGACCGCCTCCTCCGTGAGAACAATATTGCTTTCATCAAATGGGATATGAATCGAAACGTCAGCGAACCTGGCTGGCCAGATGCTCCTGGTGACCCGCGTGAACTCTGGGTGCGTTATGTGCAGGGAGTATACCGCGTGTGGGGTGAATTACGCCGCCGCCATCCCAACGTCATCTGGCAAAGCTGTTCCGGGGGTGGAGGGCGCGCTGACCTGGGTATCTTACACCTGGCCGATCAGGTATGGGTGAGCGATAACACCGAAGCAACCGCTCGCCTGAACATTCAGGAGGGGTTCTCCTGCATTTTCCCTGCCAGCGTGATGGAAGCCTGGGTAACCGATGCCGCCAGCGAGCGCATTCCTTTAGACTTCCGCTTCCATGTGGCCATGTGTGGTGCCCTGGGTGTGGGCGGGAATCTGCTCCACTGGAGCGAAGAAGAACGCCAGCAGGCCGCTCACTGGATTGCTCTTTACAAAGAAATTCGCCCCATCGTTCAACTCGGCGACCAGTTCCGGCTCCTATCGCCGCAACAGTCCCCCTTCTCGGCAGTTCAATACATGAGTAAAGATCGTTCCGAAGGGGTCCTTTTTGTCTTCCGCACCCATATCCCTGAGCCGGTTATGCTCCCGCCGGTGCGCCTGCGCGGGCTGGATGAAAACGCACTTTACGAAATTGAAGGCGAATCCGAACCCCGCTCAGGCCTGGCCTGGATGGAGCAGGGAGTACCGGTTATGCTTTCTGATTTTTCGTCAACCGTACTGCGCATACGACGAGTCTCATAAAACATTCAGGGGAGCTGCCCGAAATCATCGCCCGGGCAGCTCCCCTCTTTTAGCCTGTACCGCATGGAACAAAGCCCGGGTGACGGCAGGCTCTTCTGCCCAGGCCGGGTGTCCCGGGATTTACAATCGCTCCCAGCGCCCCTTTACCACCCGCCACCCGTTCAGCGGACGAATTTCTCCCTGCACCTGCCCACCGGGGCGGATGGTTAACAAACCGAAGGACGGGTGACGGCTGCCCTTAATAAAACCAAAGCTGGCCGAACCGGGATTGAAGAAAAGCCGTCCTCCCACCAGGCGATTTTCGGCGCGGTGGGTATGCCCGAAAATATACACATCGGCCTCCAGAGCCGAAGACGCTGCCACTACCCGCTGATACCGCTCAAACCGGTACCCTTGAAAGACAAAGAGGAATTTATCCAGCCAGTAGGTAAAAAAACTCCCCTGCCCATGAGCCATTGCCACCCGAACTCCATCCAGTTCCAGCAGGGCACTCCATGGAGGCAAGGGCGAAAGCATCCAGTCGCGGTTTCCACGCGCCACCGTTACCGGAGCTACACTTTCCAGTTCTTCAATCACCTGGCGAACACAGACATCTCCAGCGTGAAGAATCCTCTCCACCCCGGCAGTTCTCAGCGCCGAAAGCAATTCCGGGTGCAGAGCATTCACCCGGTCGGGCACATGCGTATCTGCCACAACCCCCAGTACGTGCAGGGCTCCGCCATTATTCATGAAGCCGTCCCCCATGGAGCATCCGGTCAAGGGCAGATAACACGTCCTCCCGCTTGCGGAAATGAATCCCCGTCATACCCAGCGCACGTGCGCCTTCCACATTTTCCAGAAAATCATCCACAAATATGCTCTCGCCAGGAGGCACACCGAGCACCTGAAGGATCGCTTCAAAAATTCGCGGGTGTGGTTTACGCACCCTCACCTGGGCTGAACTCACCACAGCATCTACAGCCCCGGCCAGGGAATGATCAGGCAGACCAAGGAGCGTTGAATAATACGTCAAAGGCTCCCGGCTCCAGCAATTGGTCAGCAACCCGATGCGGAAATGCGAACGTTTTTTGGCCAGCCAGGCAACCAGAGTCTGATCCAGCCGATCACCGGCCCAGAAATCGCGCTTGAATTCAACCAGCGCCGCCTCATTAAGGTGGAGAGAGCGCCGGACAAACTGCCAGACATCCTCCTCCGAAGCCTCGCCTCGCTCCGCCGCCAGGCTGACCGGGCTTCCGAAAACCAGGTTTTCCAGCCCTTCACGACTTAGCCCGTATTGCTGAGCGAGGCGCTGGCGCGGAGCAGGGTCTTCTGTGCACACCAGAACCCCGCCAATATCGAAGAGAATAGCCCTCCAGTGATGCATCGGGGCTAGTATATCAACAAATCTTCGGAGTGAGAACTTTTTCCTTGCTCTTCTCCTGCCTCTCCAGTATTCTCATAGGGCAGGTCAGAAGGATGAAGGGAGGATGCAGGGATGAATGAAAATCAAGAATTCAGCGTGAGATTCTGGGGTGTGCGCGGCAGTTACCCAACCCCGGGAGCATCTACCGTGCGTTATGGAGGCAACACTCCCTGCATTGAAGTGACCATTGGTGCATGGACGATCATTCTGGACGCCGGTACGGGGATCATCCCGCTGGGGCGCGAACTGATGCGCCGTTCTCGCGAGAATAAACAACCCGTTGAGGCCGTCCTGCTTTTCAGCCATCTCCATCACGACCATACCCAGGGGTTTCCATTTTTCACTCCGGCGTTTGTCCCAAGCACCCGACTGCACCTCTTCGGGCCCGACTTCCTCAATTCCAGCCCCAAAGTGGCGCTTGCAGCGGTCATGTCACCCCCTTATTTTCCACTGCATCTCTCCGAACTCAATGCCTGGCTCAGCTTCGCCACTCTGCGCGAACCCGACCTGCTGGCCATCGGCGAATCAGTCGGAGGTGTGGCCTTGGGAAGCGCCAGCGACCCTGTTTTGATGGAAGACCCCGACCTGATCCGCATCCGGGTATTGCGCTCTTATGCCCATCCCAACGGAGTTTTACATTATCGCATCGACTGGCACGATGTTTCGATGGTATACGCCACCGATACCGAAGGGTATGTCAATGGCGACCGCAGGCTGGCTCATTTCGCTCAGGGAACCCGGTTGCTCATCCATGACGCCCAGTACACCGATGAGCATTATCTTGGCATGGCCGCAGGACTGCCCAACACTCAGGGCTACGGACATTCTACGGTGGGCATCGCCATCCAGGCGGCTCAGGTTTCTGGTGCACGGCAACTGGTGCTCTTTCATCATGCACCGGAATACGATGATGAACAGATGGACCGCATCGCAGCCCAGGCCGAACGTCTGCTCCCCGGTACAATGGTAGCACGGGAAGGACTGACCCTGCACCTCAATCAAACCGACGGGGTGGTCCAGGTCCCCCACGCTACCCATGCCCAAACCCGATAAACAAAAGAACATTCATGGTCATCCAGAAAGATCAACGGCACGATTGTAAGCCATTCGTAATTCTTTAAGCTTGTAATCAGTTCTCAGACCGGGTACATTAAGGGTGTCCATGAACTACCCCCTTGAAGCTGCCACCCGCATCACCCTTTTTAAAGGTCTTACCCCGTCAGAAATGTCCTGGGTATGCCAGCGCCTGCACGCTCGTCAGTTTCCACCGGCAGTTGACGTGGTGACCGAAGGCGAACCCAGCGATCTGGTCTACTTCATCCTTGATGGAACAGTGAAAGTCTATCTGCCACAGATGGATGGTACTCAGGTTACCCTCAACATTCAAGGGCCGGGAGATATTATCGGTGAACTGGGCGTCATCGACCAGGCTGAGCGCTCGGCCAGTGTGATTACCCTGGAAGCCACCTCCACCCTCTGGATGGCCCGCTCCCACTTCCTGGAAATGTTGCGAACGATCCCCAGAGCCAACGAAAATCTACTCCATTCCCTGGTTGAACGGGTCAGGCGCACCACCCGGTTGATCCGTACCTTTGCCGCCCTGGATGTTCCCGGACGCATTGCTCATCAGTTGCTCCTGCTGGCAGAAGAATACGGGCAAAACACTCCTCAGGGTGTGCTGATCCGCCTGCGCCTTCCACAAAATGACATCGCTGAGCTGGTTGGTGCATCTCGCCGGAGGGCCAACCAGGTGATGGTTGCATTTAAACGGCAGGGCATCCTATCGGCAGATCAAGGCGGCCACATCACCCTTCACTGCCCGGATGCCCTCCGTGCCCTCGTGGATTAAGGGCCTAACCCCCATCGTTCTCTCTCACACGCCAAGTTCGGCGTTCTTTGAAAGCACTTTTATGGCTGTTCACCCATTTCGGTGCAGTTTTCCGGTGCGTTTGGCGTAGCGTTCAGCCTGAGCAAACACCCACAGGCCCGCAGGCACCAGGAACACCCCGATTAATAATACCGGGCGCATGAAGCCCCACAACTCATGGGTGGGCACATTCTCCAGCATGGCCAGTCGCACCCCTTCCAGCACATAGGTGGCCGGGCTGTACACAGCCAGCTGGCGTAAAAACCCTGGCAACACACTCACCGGATAATACACTCCCGAAACCAGCATTAAGAGGGCGATAAAGACGTTGGTCATCTGCGCCCCTCGCTCAGGAAAGAGCAGGGGTAGCGATGAAGCCATGATGCCAATGCCGATGAAGGAAATACTCCCCGACAAAATCATCGCCACACCACCAGGAATATTTGCCCGGCTCAGATCAATCTTGAAGACCAGCGTGGTCACCGTGAGGATGATCCCGGTGAAAAACAGGCTATACACCACTGCAAAGACAGTCTGCCCGGCCATGTGAGTCAGGCGGCGCACAGGGGCCATCAGCGTATATTCGATGGTGCCTTCCCACCGTTCAATGTTAATCAAGTCAGTAATCCAGTAAAAGATCATCGAAAGAAAGCGCCATACCAGCGTGCCGATGAGTAAATACAATACCAGATACCCCGTGTTAACCTGCGGGGCCGCCGCTCCATTGCCGCTAATTGCTCCCATTCCCAGACCAATGAAGCTCACCGAGAGACTTTCGGCAGTCGAATAAATCAGCCAGACCATTTCCCAGGCCCAGTAACGTTTAATCAGGTTGAAATTGCGCTCCACAAAAGCAAAGGAAGCACGCAATTGTAAGGTTAATGCAGTCATAGAAGATCCTTTTTGACTTAAGAAAGGATAACCGGCTCTTCCCTCTTCTTCAGGCACAACCAGTCTTCATATAGAAAACCCATATATACGAGATCCCATCGCCTTCCAAAGCGTTGAACAGCCAGCCTTGCCCGGCCTTCTTCCAGGAAACCACACCGGAGATAGCATCGAATGGCGCGCTGGTTGTACTCAAAAACCGTCAGCGAGACCCGGTTTAGATGAAGGGTTTCAAAGGCATATCCGAGGAGAAGGCTCATGGCTTCCCTCCCCAGCCCCTGCCCCCACCGCGCCTCCACGCCAATCCCAATGGATGTCCAGGCGGTTCGTGCCGTCCAATCCGGGGCTTCCAGGGTAACAAAACCAATCAGCGCATCATCTTCCAGAGTGCGGATCCCAAAAAGTACAGACCTGTCGTCTTTCCTTTCCAACCAGGTTTGAATCTGCCCGGCAGACCAGAGGTGGGGTGGTTCAACATCCAGCAAATGCTGGAATTCCACGTTTCTAAACCAGCCAGCCCAGGATTCCAGGTCCTTCTCTCCCTCCATGCGCCCGAGGCGCACCCGCTTCCCCTCTAACGTGGGGGTGGTCATAGGGCCACCCCCTCACGTTGATAAAAAGCCTCCCACTCCGGGCGTAACATTCCAAACTGAAGACGGTCCCAGGTGCGCCCTTCATGGAACACAGCCTGCCGCTGACGCACCTCCAGAGTGAAACGCGCCCGATCGTACAACGCCCGGCCAGCCGCATCGTATTCTGGCACCTGCACTGAAACTCGAAACAGATGCAGTTCCCCAAAAGCATAATTTAGCCCAAGCACCAGCGCCTCATCGGCATAGCGCATTCGATCTTCTTCACTGCCCAGAAGCAACTCAAAGTTCGCCGTTCCATGCAGCCAGAGAATACCAGTGATACGCAGAAAGCCAACCAGGCGTTCATCTTCCTGCGGGCGCAGGGCAAAAAGCGTGTTTCGGTTCGATGCCTCCACCTCTTTCAACCAGGCCTCAAACACCCGGCGCGCTTCACTCACGCTCAGAGGTTGAACGAACGGGTCACTGCGCAGGCGGCGAGCGATCTCCAGATCACGGCTCCATTGAGCCAGCACCGGCGCATCCTGTTCGATATTGAGAGGAGTCAGCCGGAGCTCCCGGCTTTCAAAGATGAAATGGTTGTTCATGGTTCTTCTTCCTCCGGCTTGACCAGCTTTTCGCCGGTCAATTCCAGAAAAACATCTTCCAGCGTTGGTGGCCTGCCGTCTTGCGGACTGACCATAGCCTTAAGCCCCGCAGGCGTGTCAAGGGCGATGATCTTGCCGCTGTTCATGATGGCGATCCGATCACAGAGGGTGTCCGCCTCGTTCATATCGTGGGTGGTCAGGATAATGGTGGTGCCATACTGCTCACGCATCTCACGCACCACCGCCTGAACCTCACGTTTTGAACGCGGATCCAGGCCTGTGGTGGGTTCATCCAGCAGAAGAAGCTCAGGCCGTGAAAGCAGCGCGCGGGCAATGGCCACTTTTTGTTGCATTCCTCGCGACATTTCTTCCATAGGGCTATAGATGGAGCGTTTCTCCAGGCCCAGCCGGGTGAGGATCTCCACCACCTGGCGGCGCGCATCACCTGCATTCAAACCGTACAGCCGCGCACCGTAGAGCAGGTTTTCCATCGGCGAAAGCTTCTTGAAAAAGCTGGCCTCAACCGAAACCCGGTTGATCCGCTCCTGCACCTTCATCGGCTGGCGCACCACATCGTATCCCAGCACAGTGATGTGACCTGCATCCGGAAGCATCAGGGTCGAGATCAGCCGGATGAGCGTCGATTTGCCGCCCCCATTCGGGCCAAGCACGCCGAAGATCTCCCCTTTTTGCACCGAAAAAGACACATGGTCTACCGCGATCACCACCGGACGAGCCCCATTCCCCTGAGCCGATCCATTCCCGTTCTTCCCGTTGGATGAAGCCCGCTTCCAGAGGCGACTCACCAGGGTTTCACCACGTTTTCCGAATTGCTTATACAGGTCGTTTACGATCACAGCGTCCATCTTCTCCTCCAAAAAAAAACAGGCCACGGTTTTTGAATGCTCGTGGCCTGATCATTCCAGGGCAAAGAAAAAGGCCACGGGGGTTCTGTCGGTGCACCCGTGGCCTCTCAGTTCGTTCCGTTCGTTCTATCTGGGAGCAGGCGCACTACGACAAGGAATCAACACAGCGCCACCGAGGTCGGTGCGATCCGGCATAATTACTGCGATGCAGATGGAAGCATACCTGTTCATGCGCCTTTCTCCTTTCATAAGATTAAGCTTCAGTCTATCAATCAATGGGTGAGTTGTCAAGGGATTAAGCTTTTTTAATCTTCCGGGTATAATCGCCTCAACATGGAAAAACTCCTGCAGGAAGCCCAATCTTTGCTCCAGATCCGCCTCACTCCACGGCAGGTGGCTCTTTTAAAGCGCTATGAAGAAGAGCTCCTCGAATGGAACACCCGTATGAATCTGACCGCTATCCGCGATGTAGCCGGTATTCGTATCAAACACTTTCTGGATTCATTCACCTGTTCGCTGGCCTGGCGAGACCGCCCTCCCGAAAGCCTGATCGACATCGGCACAGGCGCAGGTTTTCCGGGCATTCCCCTAAAAATCCTTTACCCCACCATGCGCCTTACCCTGGTCGACTCGATCGGCAAGAAAGTAGAATTTTGCCGCCACATTGTAGAAACCCTGGGTCTTGAAAATGTTGAGGTGATCCAGGCCCGTGCGGAAGAGCTGGGGCAAAACCGGGTATATCGAGAACATTTTGAGTGGGCCGTAGCGCGCGCGGTGGCCCAGATGAATGTGCTGGCTGAATATCTCCTCCCCCTGGTGCGGGTGGGCGGCGCTGCCCTGGCCCAGAAAGGCGAAAGCGCTCCGGCTGAGGCCCATGCCAGTGAAAACGCCATTCGCCTTCTCGGTGGACGGCTCCGTCAGCTTGTCCCCGTCACCCTGCCGGGGGTGGCAGAAGAGCGCTTCCTGATTATCATTGACAAAATCGCGGCCACCCCGCAAAATTACCCCCGCCGGGTGGGTGTGCCAGCTCGGAATCCACTGCGTTAGTTTTCTGTCAGAAAGGCCTACCCCTCAGTACAGGCGGGTTGAATTTTCGAAATAACCCCCTGCTCCACCTGCCAGAGAACACTCTTTCGCAAGAAATCTTCTGAGAAAAGTTTCAGGTCGGTTGTGGTAAGCAGGGTTTGTTCACATTCTCCCAGGTATTCCAGTAAATCAACACGCCGGCGGTCGTCCAGTTCGGCTAAAATCTCATCCAGGAGCATCACCGGCCAGTGCCCCGAACGCTCTCGCATCCATTGCGCCTCGGCCAGCTTGAGAGAAAGCAGTGCCGTTCGCACCTGTCCGCGCGAGCCGTAATTCCCCAGGTCAATGTGATTGCTCAAGAAACGCACCTCATCCCGGTGGGGGCCAATGGTGGTCATCCCGCGCGCAATTTCTTCCTGCCGCAGGGTCATCAGGCGTTCCATGAAGCCCCGGCGAATCTGCTCGCGGGTAAAGCCACTGCGGTTCATGGGTGTTACCAGCGGCAAGGCGAATTGTCCTTCCGGTTGAGGCAGGGGATCATACGCCGGCTGATACACCAGTTGAAGCACTTCCAGGTTATGCGTCAACCTTGCATGGATACGCGCTGAAAGACGCTCCAGCTCCTGAATGGCTGCAATCCGATGAAAGATCAATTCTGCTCCACGCTCAGCCAGGATGGCATCCCAGTACAACAGCTGATCGGCATCTCCCCCGCGTTCATTGAGTTGTTTGAGCAGTGCATTGCGTTGTTCCAGCGCACGGGCATATTCACTGAGCGCCTGCGCATACCCGGGCACCACCTGCGCCAGCGCCAGGTTGAGGTACCGGCGGCGTTCTTCGGGGCTTCCCTCTACAATGCGCGTCATCTGCGGCAGGAAAATCACCGCCTCAAAAGCCCCTGTGGCCTCATTGGGGGTGCGTTTGACCCCATCCAGTAAAATTTCCTTGCGAAAACGCGACCCGGCCCCGTTTGTTTCTTGAATCAGACGCACCTCAAGCTGATGGCGGGCTTCGCCGCGTTGAAATTCTGCGACCAGCCGCCCCACTGCCAGCGCTTCTCTACCGGCCAGAAAGTTGATCAGTTGTCTGTCTGATTGAGCATGGAAGGACGTAAACGTGGCCAGGTAATACACCGCTTCGAGGATACTCGTCTTGCCCTGAGCATTGTCCCCAACCAGCAAAAGCGTCCGCCTGGGAACTTCCATATCCAGGCGGGTGAACGCGCGAAAGTTAGTCAACGAAAGGCGGGTCAGGTACATGGCCTGGGCCGGGATTTAAACCGTGTCCGGCACTTCCTCTTCTTCTTCAGCAACTCGCCAGAGCTTTGTTGCTCGATCGGTAAACAGCACGCCCTCAAGATGATCAATTTCATGCTGGAAAATGCGTGCCAGCCAGCCCGAAAGCCTGTACTTCACGGGCTTGCCAAACTTATTTTGCCCCCGCACTTCAATCTTTTCATGGCGCTCAACCTCACCCATGATCCGGGGGATGGAAAGACAACCTTCATTCCCCACCACCATTTCTTCTGAGGCATGGGTGATTTCGGGGTTAACCACAGCGAAAAGTTTTTTGGGGGCTTCCTCGTCCTCTTCATCCCCATATTCCACCACAATCACCCGCTGTAAAACCCCAATTTGCGGTGCGGCCAACCCCACCCCCGGAGCCTGACGCATCGTTTCAATCATATCTTCGATCAGGGTGTGTAATTCCTTATCAAAAGTGGTGACCTTTTTGGCCTTGCGCCGCAGTACACCGTCTGGAACCGTTACAATCGTTCGAATAGCCATTCTTTTCGCTACCTTCGTTCAAAAACAATAAAAGCCAGTCAATGCTGACTATTTTACCGTATTTTTTCCTCTCCAGCAGGCTTCGTCTAGCCCATACTTGCGGGCGGCTTCGGAAAGGGGAATAAGGTGAAAAATACCGCCCTTTGAACAATCTCTACCTGAAACTGGGCGTGCGCACACGCACCCAGGCAGTTGCCCGGGAGCAGAGTCTGGGACTGGTGGATTGATCTAACAGTGCAAGGGCACATTCCCCAGCGCCTCGGTCACGGTGCGGAAATGGCACTTGGCCGCGGCGCGCAGTCCGTCCATGGCCCACCGCTCGTAGATATCGCGCACGGCCTGGCGCACCTGGGGATCGGTCGCCCCGAGCGGGATGGAAACACCCTTAAAGCGCTGTTGTAGGGCGTGCAGACCTTCCAGGAAAGCCGCCCGCGCCAGGATGGACGCCGCCGCTACGGCCGGGTCACGCTCGGCCTGCGGAAACTGCCGCAGGTGCACCCCGGGGGCTTCCTGCGCCACGGCGGTTTCCAACTCGTGCGCCGTGCTGAACTGATCGCTCAGGGCATGGGTGATCCCGGTTTGCTGTGCCAGGCGAGCGATGGTCTGCGCATGTGCCCAGGCCAGTAGACGGTTCAGGTTTCTACCGTGCCGGGGGTAGAGCTTGTTATAGGTCTGCGGCTCCAAAACCAGCACCTCGTGCGGGCAAAGCGCCTTGATCGCCCCCGCCAGGCGCAGGATGGCGGCATCATCCAGTGCCTTGCTGTCGCGCACCCCCAGCGCCTGCAATTGAGGCAGGGTTTCGGCGGTGACTGCCACCCCTGCCACCACCAGCGGGCCGAAGACATCCCCCTTGCCAGCCTCGTCTGTACCGATCCAGGCTTCGGCGTGGTCATCGGCTTCACCCGTTGGGGCCGGGGGAGAGGCAGCGGGCACATTTGGCGATGCCACCCAGATGCGGTAGAAGTGTGTGATGGTCTTCAACACAGCGGCGATCTGCGCTTCAGCGTCCTCGGGGCAAAGCGGCGGCGCAGGCTGAAGGACAAAATCGGGGCGCAGAGCATCGCACAGGGCCTGCCAGGCCGCCGCCAGCGTATCCTGCACCTGTGGGTCGGGCAAAGCAGAAGCCAGGCGTTCCCACCAGCCGCGCAGGGTATCGAGCGCAGGGGGCACTGTAAACGCATCGCCCTCCACCCAGCCTAGATGCAGGGCCAATTGGGTCAAAAAGCCGCTCAGCGCCCGCGCAAAGGGCAAGACCAGCACCCGCGCCTCAGCCAGGGGATAATTTACTCTCGGCCAGGCTTCGCGCAGTTGCGCCGCCGCGACCAAGGTGTAGAAAAGGGACGGGCGGGTGAACCACAGCACCTGCGGGTCGCAGTGCATCTGCAGCCACGCCAGGGCGGGTGAAGTCTCACCGTCTTCCAGGACGGCATAGCGCTCATCTTCCGTCGGCGGTGCGCCTTCTACCAGTGCCCAGTCCAGGGGCTTGACCACATGCACGTTCAGGGTTTGGGTGATCTCATCGAGCAAGCGCGAAGCCAGCCCTTGGATCACCAGCGTACCCGAGGGGTACAGCGTCACCGCCACGTGCTGATGCTCCTGCTCGATCTCGGCATGGAGCAGGGCCGAGCCGCGCGGCGAGACGAAGCTCACACCGGGCATGTCGGCCAACAAACTGCGCACCTTATGAAAGTGGGCCGGTGCCGCCACCAGGATGTTGGCCTGCGACTTGCGCTCTTCCTCGGCCGCCTGGCCGCGAAAGGTGGCTTCCTGCTGTTTAGCCCAGGCGTCGAGTTTGACCTGTAAATCCGAAGGCCTGCCCTGGGCGGTGATACGTCCACTGGTAAAGAAATTGAGTGGCACCTTACTCTGACCATCGGTGAGCACGATTTGCACGCCGTAGGAAATGGCCCGCCGCTCGACAATCTGCAGGCCGCTCTCGCGGAGCAGGTCTTCCATAGCAGAGAGGTGGGCGTCCAGGCGTTCGTTCATCGGTTACACTCGCAGTTTAAGGGTTAAACATGCCACACAGCCAGAGCATAAAAACGGGTATGTTTGCGGGGGATGAGGCGTCGGGTTCTGTCGCCGGTGAGCAGGTGGCGGGTGATGACCTCCGGGGGGATGCATGAGGTCACTTCACGGTACTGTAAGGGAAAGACCACTTCTCCCCAGTGGCACTGTGTCATGGCGGCGAGCATCTCAGCCATGAGATCGCACACGCCTGGAAAGTAGAGATCACACACCACGACCAGCGTGGGCGATTCCGCCAGGTCCAGGATGCGCTGGAAAGTTTCCAGGACGGCCTCGCGGGCATGGAGCAGGTCGTTGAGGCAGTTCTGCATCACGATGAGCGAGGATCGCCGAATGGCCTGCTGGAGCCGCGGTTGTTCCAGTGCGGCGGGGTTGAGCAGATCGAATTCGAACGGTTGGAGCAGGGTCTTCCCGCGCGGCCAGTAGTAGGGCGCCAGGGCGTAGGCCGTAATTTCCTGCCCGATGCGCCAGGCATGTACGTGCCAGTCCAGCAGGTTCGCCAGTGCCACTCTGGCCTGGGGCGCATACTCGTTTAGAAAGGCCACCCACCCCAAGGCCTCAGGAACCGGGCCGGCTCCCAGGAAGGCGGCGCGCACCTTCTCACCGTTGAAGCAGGTCTGAATCACATCTTGGGGCAGGGCGCACAGAATCTGGTAGAGCGGCTCGATGTAGTGAGGATAATAGACCAGCATGTAGGCGGCGCGAGTGTGCTCACACGAAAAATCCACCCGTGAGGGAGAAGCATCGTAACTCTCCCGCAGGCGGGTGACGTACGGTTGTAAGCGATGCAGGGCATCCGCAAACGTTTCCTCGTCCTCGGCGTCGTTGCGTATGCGCAATTCGTCCAGCAGGTAGGTATAGGGATCATGCCTGATCATGCTCATCTTCCCGCTGATTAAAATAAATTCAACTGCTTTGCATCATGCGGTGGCACCTCATCCTTGGTCGGCGGTGGTGCCTCATACCACCCGATCAGCGAGGGCGATTCGGGGTTGTGCTCGGCGTGCTGTTTCCGTGCGCGGTCGAAACTCTGTGTGGCGTAGCAGTACTGACAGCCAAACAGGCAGGTATCGTAGGCACCGATGTCCTTGCTGACTACACAACCGCACACCTCGCGCTGGTGGGGATCCTTCTTGTGGGTCACCTCAAGGCCGAACACACTGCGGATGTATTCATCATCCACGCACTTACCCGGGCGCACGCCGTAGGGCGTCAGGTCGAGGTCTTCGGCGCAGCTGACGATCTCCATCGCGTTCTGGGCGGCGATAGCGACCAGATCGCGCATCAGGCGCTCGAAAGCCGGGTTTGTCATGACATTTTCATTCAGCGCAAAGCCGTGCGATTCGAGCACAGCCAGGCGCTTCTCGGCTTTGGGGTAGCGGTCCATCACACTGATCACCACGCGCCGGGTGAAGCCGCGCAGTGCTGTGGCAATGCGGGCAAAGGTCTCGCGGTGGTACTCGGCATCGGTGTGGAGGGTGAAGACCATGGGATCGTAGCGCCAGATGACCTTCTGCGGGCCGATTTTTTCGGCCAGGCGGAGGAAGGTCTTCAGCGCCGCCGGCAGGGGTGGAGATTGGGGGTCCAGGGCGCGCGGGTTGTTCAGCACAGTGTATTGAAAGTAATAGCACAGGCCGTGCGCATCCAATTCGTCCAGGTAGGGAATGAGCGGGGCAGGGTTGCGCGTCCAGAAGACGATGACATCCACATCCTCAGGCTTGAGCGAGACGTAACTCACCTGGTTGCGGTTGAAGGGGTTGGGTACGGTGCAGTACCCGGCGCGCACGCGGCGGATGAACCAGGGTGTGTAGAAGGCCGGAATGTCGGTACGGCGGCTGGCGCTGATGATCACAGAAACCTCCCCCGGGGTTGAAAGAGCAAGTCCCCTCAATGCGTCGTAGGGTTGCAGATCGGTTTGTGTGCCGGTGTCATCTAACCACAAGCAAACCTGGAGATATTATACATCTTACAAATAAATGAGGTCTCGCTAATTGCAGTTTAATCGGGCGCGATCAGATGTCCGGGAGGCGTTCCCAGGCGAAAAGGATGAAGCTCTTGGCTCCCTGGTTATCCCATGGGTAAAATTCAAAGCCCGCTTTCGGCAATGGGCGCCATACGCGCTTCTTTTTATCCTTTGGATCATATACCTGATAGTCCATTTTCACTTTGGCCCCAAAGTTATAGGGGCGTTCTTTTCAGGGTTAGCCCTGATGCTGGTGCTCTTGCGCCAGGAGTGGAAACCTCTATTGGTAGCCATGTTTGCCGCAGTGGTCTTACTGACTACCGGGGTGGTGGATACCTGGGAGGAACTGCATGACAGCGCCCTCAACCTGGCAATGAATATCACGGATTTGGTGCCCGTTCTCAACATGCCCGGTAGTGGGTTAGAGGTAGTGCCCCAGGAGCCCCGCCAGGCGGCGGAACTACTGGCCGAAGCAGGGGCTTCATCTTACTGTCTCTCGCCTGCGTTGATAAAGGATGCCCTTGTTCAGCAACGTATTGTTGAAGTCATCTGGCCGTTGAGGCTAGAGCCAACCTCGCCGTAGTATCTCTACCTGCACCAAAGAGCCCCCTCCTTCGGTAACATTTTCTTTATAACTTATAACTTAACAGGCCCATGCAAACTGGTTCACCGGCGGGTCAATCGATCGTAGGCTGAAATCCAGTCAGCCATGCGCTGACGTTCGGCTTCAGCCTGTTGCTGACGTTCACGCACGCTTCGCACCGCCATCCGGTGGAACAGCTCCCGCTGCACCTCCGAAGGATTATAAACATTGTCAAAGGTGAAAAGCGTATCTCCAATCCGAATATAGACCGTCCCGAAGTTAAGCAGCAGTCCAATGATTCCCAGACGTTTAAACTCCACACTGAGAATATTGCGGATCGGCGCCGCGCGACGCTCCTCTTTCCCTAAAGGCTTCCGGTTAATATCCACTACCTGATCACTGGTGATGAGGTAACGATCATTATGCCAGTCAATATAAACATAGACCCACCGGAGGAAGAACCCCAGTCCAAGCAGCATCAACCCCAGGAAGGCCCCCACCACCGGAAATCCTTCCGGCATCTGCCCGAGGGCAGCCTTTACCAGCAAGAACAGACTGGTAAAGACCACTCCGAGCAATAAGAGCGTAACCAGCCAGATGCGCGAAATCAAAATCCACCAGTGCGTGCGATATTGAATGGTATCGCCATATTCATAGCGCAGGTGAAACAGGTCTGCCATGAAGCGCTGCATCGGGGTCGGAGCGGGTTTGGCAGGTGTGGCCTCTCCGGGCGGGCCGCTCCTGGCGGGTAGCAAGCCGATCCTGCGGGCAATTGTCTCTTCTATCGAACGAATTTCGGCCTGTCGCAGGGTAGATTGCACCCGCTTGATCTGCTCTTGAATGATTTTTTCCACTTCCGCAGGCAGGCGCACCGCCTGGAACACAATCACCCCCGTATAGGTGCGGATACGCACATCGCCAAATCCGAGCAACTGCCCAAGGTAAGAGCGATCCACTTCGGTAGACTGTACCTGCTCCATGGGCGATTCCTGTCGACTGTCGTAGAGCAGAACGATACGCTCCTGGAATACAATGCGCCTGGCGGTGACGATGTAATAATCATTCGACCAATCCACATAAATCCAGAGTCCCACACCCCCGGCGACCGCCAGTGCACCTGCCATCAAGATCAAAAAAAGGCTCAAGCCCAGTGTGCCATACAATCCAAGGAATAACCCGACCACTATTGTGATCAGAAGAATAAGAGGTAAAAGACGTACCCACAGGAAGAATGGATGCTTGCGAGCAATATAGAGGATGTATTCCTCCGGATTAAGCCAATCCAGGTTCGTCCGCAGCATCAGATGAAAAGAAGCAATCATTAAATCCAGCCGGGGAATCAATTCTGGAACCTGTGCAAAGACCTCGTTCAAGGCTTCGGCAGAAAAGCAAAGAAGCACCACTGCCGTAGTCGTCTGAACACTTGTGCGACGCGCCGTCCTTGCTTCCAAAACCTCCAGCCCAAAGTAATCACCCTGATCGAGGAAGCCAAGCATTTCTTCCTCTTTGGGGGCACCCCGCCGGTAGCGTGTCATCTGCACCCGGCCTTCAAAAATGAAGTACAGGTTATTGGGTTCTTGCCCCTCTTCGTAGACAAGCTCCTCCTCGCGCAGGCGCAATTCGGTCATTTGCCCGGCGATCCACTTCAGGCGCTCCTCCTCGATCCCCCGGAAAAGGTGCAGGCCCGAAAGAAACGTCACAATCTGCCACACTTCCAGTGCCATATATTGCTTAGTATACCCGAATCATGCAATTCCAATGCCAGCCCGCTGGTTCTCGCTCCGCCTCCTCACAACACCAGGGCCCGGCTCAGGCGGGCTCCATGCCTTTGTGCATCAAAAGAGAACGGTGCGGGGCTGTCCCCTGTACCTGGAGATAGCCCCGCTGATTTTGCCTAAGCCTGGTTTACAGGCGATGGCTCGCTTTCGGTCACCTTACGAAAGACCACTCTGTCTTCCTCCACATCCACCACCACCTTATCACCGGGGTGGAACTCACCCGAAAGCAGGCTGACAGAGAGCGGGCTTTCGACGTATTTTTGCAATGCCCGGCGCAATGGACGCGCCCCAAAGTTCGGGTCGTAGCCCACTTTTGCCAGCCACTGGCGTGCCCGGTCGGTCAGCTCGGCTTCCAGGCCGTGCTCCACCAGCCGTGTTTGCACCTCTCTCATCTGCAGATCCACAATGCTCAACATCTGTTCTTCGGTGAGCGGTGAAAAGATGATAATCTCATCAATACGGTTGAGGAACTCAGGCCTGAAGGTCGATTTGAGGGCCTTTTCGATCTTATCATGCATCTGCCGATCTTCGGCTGTGTCGTTGGGTTGCAGGAAGCCCAGCGTGCCCCCCTTGCGCACGAACTCGGTGCCCAGGTTGCTGGTCATGATTAACACCGTATTGCGGAAGTCCACCTGCCGGCCCTGCCCATCGGTAAGGCGACCATCATCCAGGATCTGTAATAACGCATTCCAGACCTCAGGGTGGGCCTTTTCGATTTCATCGAACAGGATCACCCGATAAGGCCGTCGGCGCACCGCTTCGGTAAGTTGCCCGCCTTCTTCGTACCCCACATATCCGGGTGGGGCACCAAACAGGCGCGAAACCGTATGCTGTTCACGGTATTCGCTCATATCCAGCCGCACCAGGGCGTCTTCATCACCAAAGAGGAACTCAGCCAGGGCACGTGCCAGTTCAGTCTTTCCTACTCCTGAAGGCCCGATGAAGATAAACGAACCAATCGGGCGTCGTGGGTCTTTGAGACCCGACCGGGCACGGCGAATGGCATCGGCGATCGCGTGAACAGCCTCCTCCTGCCCGATGATACGCTCGTGCAGGCGTTCTTCCATGTGCAATAAACGCTGCGCTTCAGACTCCATCATCTGGCTCACCGGGATACCCGTCCATTGTGCGATGACCTCGGCAATATCATTCTCATCCACCTGTCCATCCAGCTGATGGTCACGTTCCCATTTTACCCGCAACTCGTTGTACTCACTTTCCAGGCGCAGTCGCTCCGCCTTTTTGAGAGCCGCACGCTCATAATCACGTTCCTGACCAGCCTGTTCCTCCTCGGCCATCAACCGGTCGATTTCAGTCTTGCGCGCTTTTAACTCTGGCGGCAGAGAGTAAAGCGCCACTCGCAATTTGGCCGCCGCCTCATCAATCAGGTCAATAGCCTTATCGGGTAGATGACGGTCAGGCACATACTGCGCAGAGAGCCGCGCCGCAGCCACCAGGGCCTCATCAGAAATTTTTACCTTGTGGTGGGCCTCATACCGGTCTCGCAGACCACGTAACATTTGAATGGTATCTTCTACGCTCGGCTCGTCCACAAATACGGGCGCAAAACGCCGCTCCAGCGCAGAGTCCTTCTCAATATATTTCTGGTATTCATCCAGCGTGGTTGCACCCACGCATTGCAATTCGCCCCGCGCCAGTGAGGGCTTAAGCATGTTGGAAGCGTCCATCGCCCCCTGTGCCGCGCCCGCCCCCACCACGGTGTGCAATTCATCAATAAAGAGGATGATCTCGCCTGCCGCACGTTGAACTTCTTCAATGGCGGCTTTAAGGCGCTCCTCAAACTCACCGCGAAAACGCGAACCCGCAATCATGGCCCCCAGGTCTAACGCCACCACGCGTTTACCCGCCAGAATCTCCGGCACATCATTGCTGGCAATTTTTTGCGCCAGACCCTCTACGATGGCTGTCTTTCCGACCCCGGCTTCTCCAATGAGAACAGGGTTATTCTTGGTGCGGCGAGAAAGAATCTGCATCACACGCAGAATTTCCTTATCCCGACCAATCACCGGGTCGAGCTTCCCCTCCCGCGCCTGCTGGGTAAGGTCACGTGAGTATTTTTCCAGCGTTCGATAGCGCGTCTCGGCCTGAGGGTCTGAAACGCGCTGCCCCCCGCGCAGCTGCATAATCGCTTCATTGACACGCTCGCGGGTAACGCCCGCCCCTTCCAGCAAACGCGCCGCTGGCGTGTTTCGCTCGCTCAACACCGCCAGAAAGAGGTGCTCGGTAGAAATATATTCATCCTTCATCCGATTGGCCTCTTCATTGGCCAGATCGATGATGCGTTTCACCCGCGGAGTGATGAAAATCTGCCCGGCACCTCCGCCAAAAATGCTCGCCTTCGGGCTGGTACGCAGGATATAATCCAGGCGTTCTGCCAGTAAATTGGCATCCACCTTTAATATTTCCAGTAATTGAGGAACCACCCCCTGCGGCTGTTCGATCATCGCCAGAAGGATATGCTCTGTGTCAATCTGGTTATGCCCATATCGCTGGATGATCTCCGCCGCGCGTTGAGCGGCCTCTTGAGCTCTTTCGGTAAAACGATCAAATCGCATCATAAGCTTCCATCCTTTGGTGGAGAAAATCCCACTGTGTCAGAATTATAGCATCGAGTTTATTAACATTGAACATTTGTTATATAAGATTCCTGTTAGAGAACCCTTTTTTCCAGAAGGGCCCACCACACCCCCGTTTTTTCCACCCCGTTTCAATTGTCCTCCTGCCTTCCTCAGATGTAAAATAACCTCGTGCGCTACCACCCTGCGGAAAAAATCAGTCACATTCGTCCACTCGATGCGCGCCGCGACCTCTCTGCCGTGGCCGATCTGATGGAGCTTTGTTTTTCGTCTACCCTTGACCCCGATGGCCGTGAATATCTGCGCCACATCCGCCAGGCCGCCGCTGACCCTGCCCTCGTTCGCTGGACATTCTGGCGCGGTGAGCGAATATCTTCCCCTCTCTTTGGTTTTGTCTGGGAGCAAGATCACCGGCTGGTTGGTAATTTAAGCCTGATCCCCATCTTCAAGGGTGGAAAATGGATTTTCATGATCGCCAATGTGGCTGTCCATCCGGATTATCGCCGACGGGGCATTGCCCGCGAACTGACCCTGCGCGCCCTTGAGTACATTCGGGAACGGGGGGTGAAATCAGCCTGGCTTCAGGTGCGAGACGATAACGCCCCGGCCTATAACCTCTACGCCTCGGTAGGTTTCGTCGAGAGGTCACGCCGTTCCACATGGCTGAGCAACGGGGTGCCCGATCTAATCCCCCCCTTTGGGGTGGAAATTGGCCCGCGCGAGCGCATCGATTGGCCCCTGCAACGCCGCTGGCTGGAGCTAAACTACCCCCCCGATACAACCTGGAACATGAGTTTTGAGGTAAATCACTTCCACCCGGCATGGTGGAACCAGCTGTGGATGTGGTTGAACGGGAATTCTCAGCTTCACTGGGCCGCCCGATATTATGGCAACGGTAACCAGCCGGTCCAGACGCTCGGGTTTGCCTCCTGGGAACCTATTCGCGGCTACTCGGATATGCTGTGGATAGCCTCTCCGCCTGAACACGAAGATGCAGCCTTACGCGCTTTGCTTCCTGTGGCCCTGCAGCATTTCCAGTACCGCCACCGCCCGATGAGCGTAAACTACCCTTTCGGGCGTGGAGTAGACGCCTTCCTGACCTGCCAGTTTTCACTTCAAAATACCCTCGTGTGGATGGAATATCGTTGCAGGGAATAAAGGAACATCAGGTGGTGTCAGCGGGTAAATCCCATCAAAGCAGAGGATGGGAAAATCACACTCCGGCAAACAGCCATTCCGGGTACAATGTATTCAACAACAGGAGGAACGGTCATGACCAAACTTTTCATCCGCCTTGGAATCAATGCCGCTGGTTTATACGCTGCCATTTACCTGCTCAACGGGCGGGGAATCACCCCTCAATTTGATCACTGGTGGGAAGTCCTCTGGCTGGCACTCATTTTCGGGCTGGTCAACGCCATTTTACGCCCCATCCTCACCGTCATTTCCTGTCCAATCATCGTTATCACCCTCGGGCTGGGCGCGCTGCTCATCAACACGCTTCTTTTTTATCTGGCAGGTCTTATCGGCACCCAGTTCGGGGTCGGTTTCACCGTAGATGGCTTTGTACCGGCCTTCCTCGGATCACTGATCGTCAGCGTGGTCAGCTTTTTCCTGAGCATCGTCTTTCAGGATGAGCTGAAAGGCAACAGCCGCAAGGCCAGGTGGTAAAACACCCGTTCATCCGATCATTGATCTGCTGATTCGCTCGTCAGCGTCACCCTTCTCGCTCAAAAAGACGGGCAATTTCGTCCCGCATGGGGCGCACCAGGGCCTTTCCATCCGGCGTAAGCACCTCCGGCGTCCCTTCGGACTCCACCCTGCCAATGCCTGCGCACGGGATCCCTTCTTTTTCTAAAGCGCTGGCAATGATGTCAGCATCATCCGCTTCCACTGCCATCAACAGCGCCCCCGAAGCGATCGACGCCAGCGGATCAATCCCCAGCTGGCTGCAAATACGCCGGGCCAGGTCGGGTACCCTCACCGCCTGAGGGTCAACCACCAGGCGCACCCGGCTGGCCTCAGCCAGTTCCCACAAAGCAGAGGCCAGTCCGCCTTCTGTGGGATCGTGCATCGCCCTCACTCGCCCGGCTCCAACGGCAATCCGGGCATCACGCACCACACTGATGCCCGGGTTCATCAGGTAATCTCGCGCTTCCTGCAACTCGTCTTCGCTTAAAACCGCCTTGAGATGCGCCCCAAATTCACGAGCCAGAATAGAGACGGCTTCTACCGGTACCCCTTTGGTCAAAAGCAGTCTGTTCCCAGGACGCGCCCCGTCCGGCCTGACAAGCCGCCCCTTTTCTACCTCTCCCACCAGCGCCGCGCTGATCACCGGCCGATCAAGCCCATAGGTCACTTCCGTATGTCCACCTACAAGGCTGATACCCAACGCCGCGCAGGCCTGGCTCAGTTGATCAAAAATTCTCTCCACCAGTTCAGGCGTCGCCCTCCCCTCCGGCAGAAGCAGGGTGGCCAGCATCCAGCGCGGCACCCCTCCGGTGGTAGCAATATCATTGGCATTGACCTGCACGGCGTACCATCCGATCTGGTCAGTGGTAAAGGTTATCGGGTCAGACTTGAACACCAGATAGCGCTCACCCAGGTCAATGACCGCACAATCCAGGCCGCTTCCCGGGCCAATTAAAACCCGCGGATCGGTGACCGGAGCCTGGCTGAGCAATTTCGCCAGAAAATCGTAGGGGAGTTTTCCCAGAGGGAACAACATACGTTGCTTTCGATCCTCCAGGCGCTATAAAACCTTACTCAGGAAAAGCCGGGTGCGTTCCTGGGATGGGTTGGTGAACAAAACCTGGGGCGGAGCTTCTTCTATAATCAGTCCTTCATCCATGAAGATCACCCGGTTGGCAGCGTTCCGGGCAAAGCCCATCTCATGCGAAACCACCACCATGGTCATGCCTTCCTTCGCCAGTGCCAGCATCACATCCAGCACTTCCTGAATCATTTCCGGGTCGAGGGCACTGGTTGGCTCATCAAAGAGCATGATTTTTGGATTCATCGCCAGGGCACGGGCTATGGCCACCCTTTGCTGTTGCCCCCCCGAAAGCTGTAAGGGGTAGGCGTTGGCCTTCTCCGGGATGCCCACCTTACCGAGTAAGTCCATGGCGATCTTTTCAGCTTCCTCAGCGTTGCGCTTCCGTACTACCTTCTGCGCCAGGGTAATGTTTTCCAGAACGGTCAGATGAGGGAAGAGGTTAAACTGCTGAAAGACCATTCCCACTTCGGCGCGCACCGCGTTGATGTTCTCTGCCGTATCCAGTGGAATGCCATCCACCACAATCCGCCCACTGTCGAACTCCTCCAGGCGGTTGATGCACCGTAAAAGTGTAGATTTGCCCGACCCCGAAGGCCCGATGATCACTACAACCTCTCCCCTGAATACATCAAGGCTCACCCCTCTTAAGGCATGCACCCGGCCAAAATACTTGTGTACCTTCTCAATTTGAATGATCGGTTGCTCTATCATCTCACCGTTCACGGCGCACGCCGGCCTCCAGCATACTTACCACCCGTGCCGAAAGGAGAGTCATGATCAGATACATCAGGCCAATCATCAGGTAGATATGGAGAGGTAAAGGAGTGATGGCCTGAAACTCTCGCCCCCGGCGAGTCAAATCAGAGACTGCCACCGCCGAAACGAGCGAGGAATCCTTGAGCAGGGTGATGAATTCATTTCCAACCGGTGGCAGGATCACCCGCACGGCCTGAGGGAGGATGATGTAGCGCATGGCCTGAAAGTAGGTCATTCCCAGGCTGCGAGCCGCTTCCATCTGCCCCTTGGGGATGCTCTGAATCCCTGCCCGGTAAACTTCAGTCATATAGGCCGCGTAGCAGAGCGTCAGCCCGAGGATGGCCATAAAATAAGGGTTGGCCACAAAATCCTTCATTCCTGCAATATTCCACCGGGCACCCAGGTCACGGACGATGGATGGAAAAGCATAATACCAGAAATACAATTGCACCAGCAGGGGAATCCCGCGGACGACCTCAACATACACCGTGGCCAGCCCGCGCAACGGCGCAATACGCGAAAGCCGGCCCAGTGCGCCAATCATGCCGATGATTAAAACCAGCCCAAAAGTCACCAGGGTCACTACCACGGTAACCCGCACACCATCCAGCACAAAACGAAAGATACGATCAAAAGGATCGCGTACCACGAACACCAGAATGGCCAGTAACGCCATCGCACTGACCACCAGGAGCCAGCCCGGATCCCATCGCAGGGCATTTTCGTTGCCGGGAATGGTGGGGAGGTGGGAATCGGGTTGAGGAACCGATGGATTTGCCATGCTCACCGCCTTTAATGAAACACAACAAGAGGGCCGGGTAGCCCCGGCCCCCACAGCCCGATGGTGCTTACTGGCCCGCGAGCCACTTTTCTTCCAGCTTCTTTACCGTTCCGTCATCTTTGAGAGCTTTGAGCGCTTCGTTAATCGGCCCCATGAATTCACTGCTTTTCTTTTTACAAACTGCAATGCCATAATTCTCGTCGGTGAACACTTCGCCAACCGTCATCAGCTTATCGGGATTGGTAGCCAGAAAAGCCAGTGTGGTGGGGTAATCCGCAATGACGGCATCAATCTGCCCATTGGCCAGGTCGAGGAAGGCCTGATCATAAGCATCGTAGGTTTTTACCTCGGCCCCCGCGATCTTTCCGGCTTCAATGGCGCCGGTGGTGCCAATCTGAGCGCCGATCTTTTTGCCGCTCAGATCATCCTTGCTCTTGATATCTGTGGTCTCTTTCCGAACGGTGACAATCTGCCCGGCGTTGATATACGGATCAGAAAAATCCATGGTGGCTTTACGATCTTCCGTGATGGTGATGGCCGCAATAGCCGCATCATACTGGCACTCAGAAATTCCCGCCAGCATCGAATCGAAGCCTACGTTGGTCCACTCCACCTCAAAGCCCGCCTTCTTTGCCAGGGCATTCATCAGCTCCACATCGAAGCCGGTTAATTGCTTGGTTTGCTCATCAACCATCTCGAAAGGTGGAAAGGTGGCATCGGTAGCCACGCGAATTTTTTTCGCGCCGCCGCTTGAAGCCGCAGGTGCGCACGCCCCAAGCACCAGGGCGGTGAACACCAGCACCGACACAAAAATCCAGGTTACACGCTTCATGGTTTTGCACTCCTCCTTGGGTGACAAATGAGACCATCTCTTTGCAAAAAGGGCTTTCTGTGAAAATTATATCAAAGTTTATCAGTATCGCCTCAACGAGCCCCTGCCCCATATAGAGAGGTACAGGCACACCATATCCATGTCATACGCCCCAAAAACAGATCAGCAATTGATGATAGAATCAAAGTCATGCTTCGCTGGTTTTTCGTTTCCCTTTCAAAAGCCGGTTGGGCGCAGCGGCTCATCACCCATTGGAGCTTTGCCTGGCGTGCCGCCTCGCGCTTTGTGGCAGGTGAAACTGCCGAAGAAGGCCTTAAAGCCGTGCGTGACCTGAACGCCCGGGGCATTCAGGCCACCCTGGATCATCTTGGAGAATCCACCACCAGCCGCGAGGAAGCCCGTAACGCAGCGGATGAGGTCGTGTCTCTCCTCGAAAAAATAGAGGCGCACCATGTTCGCGCCAATGTATCGCTCAAGCTCAGCCAGATCGGCCTGGTCATTGACCCTGCCCTGTGCCAGGAGCTTCTCTTTACCATCCTTACGAAGGCGCGAGAGCAGAACAATTTTATCCGCATCGATATGGAAGATTCCTCACTCACTGCGCCTACCCTGGCCCTTTATCATGCTGCGCGTGAACAGGGCTTTGATAATGTGGGTATTGTGCTGCAGGCCTATCTCTACCGCACCGGTGCCGACCTCGACCGTATTCTGGCCAGGCAAGGCCGTGTGCGTCTGTGCAAAGGGGCCTACAAAGAGCCGGTCTCGGTGGCTTTCCCGCACAAGTCGGATGTGGATGAAAATTATGATCGACTCGCCCGATCTCTGATTCAGGGTGCTCTGGAAGCCGGTTGCCCCACCCTGAGCGAGGATGGCCGTTTTCCACCCCTTCCTGCCCTGGCCACCCACGACCCGGCACGCATCCGGGCAGCCAGGCAGGTTGCTGAAGAGGTGGGCCTTCCTCAAAACGCGCTGGAATTTCAAATGCTCTACGGCATCCGGCGCGACCTGCAGGATCAGCTCGCATCCTCCGGTTACCCGGTTCGGGTCTACGTGCCTTACGGTACACACTGGTATCCTTATTTCATGCGCCGGTTAGGTGAACGCCCGGAAAACATCTGGTTTTTCATCGCCCATTTCTTCCGCCAGTAAATGAACACACCCCCTCCCTCCCCAACCCGTGAGTTGTTGCGCATCGTCCATCCCTGGGCTCTCCTCGCCTGCATCCTCACATACTCTCTTGGGGCCGGCATCGCCAAATACCTGGGGATCGCCATTCACTGGCAGGCATACCTGGCCGGGCAGGCTGCCATGCTTACCCTCCTTTTAAGCAGTTATTTCTTACGGGAATATTTCGACCGTTCTCCCCTCTCTGATCCCATACGCAAACCCGGTGACCCACCCCGCCTGACGCGCCTCAACCTCCTGCAAATTTCAGCCACCACCCTGACGATCGGCGCCGTGCTTACCGTGCTCTTACTCGCCGGGCATGCCCTGACTCTGTCGGGCTTCCTTGTACTGGGGCTTTCCTTTTTCCTCACCCTGGCCGACGCTGTCCCTCCCCTGCGCCTGGCCCGCTCCGGTTATGGCGAGCTGGTGCTGGCCTTTTTTCTGGCCAACCTTACTCCGGTTCTGGCTTTTCTTTTACAGGCAGGGGAACTGCACCGCCTCCTGGCACTCATCACCTTCCCCCTCACCTTCCTGACCCTGGCCTCTCTGCTGGCTCTCCGCCTGCCGGCGTATGCTGCCGATCTCCGCGAAGAGCGTCTGAACATGCTCACCCGCCTGGGCTGGCAGCGCGGCATGAATTTGCATAATCTGCTCATTTTAGGGGGGTACTTCCTTCTCGGTTCGGCGGCTCTGGCAGGTTTACCCTGGGCACTAACCTGGCCGGGCCTGCTCGGGCTGCCCATCGGCCTGTTTCAGATCTTTTTAATCACCTCCATCGGCAACGGAGCACGCCCCCGCTGGAAATTACTGACGGTGGTCGCGGCCTCTACCTTCGCATTGACCATTTACTTCCTCAACCTGGCCCTGTGGAGTGGATGATCCATGCCCGAATTTCTCGAACTCCTCCCCCCCACTGAAGCCCTCACCTTGCTCCTCAAACACCTCCCACCCCCCAACCCACAGATTGAAATGGTGAGCCTCACCGACGCCCTGGGGCGCGTGAGTGCCCAACCTATCTACGCCTCCGAACCCCTCCCTGCTTTTTCGCGCAGCGCCGTCGATGGCTTTGCCGTCCGCGCGCGTGATACCTTTGGCGCTTCTGAGAGCCTCCCCGCTTACCTCACCCTGGCGGGTGAAGTTCCCATGGGTAGTGCACCGGGTTTCGTCTTAAACCCCGGTCAGACCGCGCTCATTCACACTGGAGGAATGCTCCCCGAAGGAGCAGACGCGGTGGTCATGCTGGAATACACCCAGTACAGCCGGCCAGGAGAGGTTGAGATTTTACGTGCCGCTGCCCCCGGCGAAAATGTATTATTCGCCGGAGAAGATGTAAGATCGGGTGATGAAGTCCTCCCTGCTGGGGTGCGCCTTCGCCCGGCTGAAATCGGCGGACTGGCGGCTCTGGGGATTCTGGAGGTGCCTGTAACGGCCCCACCCCGGGTGGGCATTCTTTCCAGCGGCGATGAGGTGATCCCCCCGGAACAGACGCCTGCCCCCGGCCAGGTGCGGGATGTCAACAGTTACACCCTCAGCGCTCTGGTCACTGCCTCTGGCGCCCGCCCCCGCCGATACGGCATCGTACCCGATGATCCCGAACCCCTCAATCAGACCCTCCGTCAGGCCCTTGATGAAAACGACCTTGTGGTCATCACCGCCGGGTCTTCCGCATCCACACGCGATCTCACCGCTGAAATCATCGCCCGCGCCGGGAAACCCGGCGTGCTGGTGCACGGGATCAATGTGAAACCCGGCAAGCCCACCATTCTGGCTGTCTGTGGTGGCAAAGCCGTGATCGGTCTTCCGGGGAATCCGGTCAGCGCACTGGTCATTGCCCGCCTGTTCGTGGTGCCCGTGATTGAACATTGCCTCGGGCTCATCGCCCCCCGCCCGCGAACGGCCATCCAAGCGCGCCTGGCCGTTAATGTGCCCTCGCAGGCCGGGCGAGAAGATTACCTGCCCGTACAGCTCACTTCACAGGGAGGAACATGGATGGCTGAGCCGATTTTCTACAAAAGCAACCTGATTTTTACCCTGGCGCGAGCCGATGGCCTGCTGAAAATCCCCGCCGATGCCACCGGCATCGAAGCCGGCTCACTGGTAACTATTGAGATTTTATAAAGCTGGGAGCCAGCCATGTCCGTCTACCTGCACGATATTCCGCTCGCCCAGGCAAAGGAACGATTCCAGCAGGCTCTGGAAAAAGCCGGCCTCTGGGGGGTTCTGGGGGTGGAATCGATTCCCCTCGATGAACATGCCGCCGGGCGCACACTGGCACAACCCGTCTGGGCACGGCTCTCTTCACCCCATTACCACGCCGCCGCGATGGATGGTTTTGCCCTGCGTGCTGAACATACTTCAGGGGCTCTACCATCCCGTCCTGTGGCTCTGTCAATCGGGGAACAGGCCAGGTATGTCGACACGGGTGATCCTCTGCCCGAGTGGGCCAACGCCGTGGTGCCCATTGAAGCGGTTGAGCCGCTAGACGCCCACGGTCAACCAGCCTCCGACCCGCGCCATCCTCATACCATCCGCCTGCGTGAACCCCTCCCGCCATGGACTCACGTCCGCCCGATGGGTGAAGATATCGTTGCCACCGAGCTGGTTCTCCCCGCAGGGCACACCCTGCGCCCCATCGACCTGGGCGCCCTGGCGGCCAGCGGGAACGTCCAGCTTCAGGTTGCCCGGCGCCCACGGGTGGGGGTCTTACCCACCTATTGAGATTTTATAAAGCTGGGAGCCAGCCATGTCCGTCTACCTGCACGATATTCCGCTCGCCCAGGCAAAGGAACGATTCCAGCAGGCTCTGGAAAAAGCCGGCCTCTGGGGGGTTCTGGGGGTGGAATCGATTCCCCTCGATGAACATGCCGCCGGGCGCACACTGGCACAACCCGTCTGGGCACGGCTCTCTTCACCCCATTACCACGCCGCCGCGATGGATGGTTTTGCCCTGCGTGCTGAACATACTTCAGGGGCTCTACCATCCCGTCCTGTGGCTCTGTCAATCGGGGAACAGGCCAGGTATGTCGACACGGGTGATCCTCTGCCCGAGTGGGCCAACGCCGTGGTGCCCATTGAAGCGGTTGAGCCGCTAGACGCCCACGGTCAACCAGCCTCCGACCCGCGCCATCCTCATACCATCCGCCTGCGTGAACCCCTCCCGCCATGGACTCACGTCCGCCCGATGGGTGAAGATATCGTTGCCACCGAGCTGGTTCTCCCCGCAGGGCACACCCTGCGCCCCATCGACCTGGGCGCCCTGGCGGCCAGCGGGAACGTCCAGCTTCAGGTTGCCCGGCGCCCACGGGTGGGGGTCTTACCCACCGGCAGCGAGCTGGTGCCTATTGGGCAACCAGTTAAGCCTGGTGACATCATCGAATTCAACTCCGTGGTTCTTTCAGCACAGGTGAACGAATGGGGTGGCACGGCTATTCGATATCCCATCACTCCAGATGATCAGGAGCAAATCTGCCAGCGGGTGCAGCAGGCCGCGGAGGAATGCGATCTCATCCTCCTCAACGCCGGTTCTTCCGCCGGTGCAGAAGATTTCTCAGCCAGTGTGGTGGCCCGGCTGGGTGAGTTACTCGTCCATGGTGTGGCCGTGCGCCCCGGGCACCCGGTGATTCTGGGCATGATTCATCGCCGCACCGGCGGAGATATCCCCATTATCGGGGTGCCGGGATACCCGGTGTCAGCTGCGCTCACCGGCGAGATTTTCGTCCGCCCTCTGCTCGATACCTGGCTGGGACGAGCTCCCCGCGAGCCAGTACAGATCGAAGCCTGCCTTACCCGCAAGATCACTTCTCCCCCCGGTGACGATGATTTTGTGCGCGTGGTGGTTGGAAAAGTCGATGATACCCTTCTGGCGTCCCCGCTCTCGCGCGGAGCAGGGGTGATCACCTCGCTGGTTCGCGCCGACGGGCTGGCTATCATTCCCCGTGGCATTCAGGGGCTGGAAGCTGGCTCCAGCGTGCGTGTGAACCTCTATCGCTCTGCCGGTGAAATCGAGCGCACTATCCTGGCGATTGGCTCCCACGACCCGAGCCTCGACCTGCTCGCCCAGGAATTACCCCGGAAGAACCGACGCCTGGTCTCAGCCAATGTGGGCAGCCTGGGAGGGTTGGTAGCCCTGCGACGTGGTGAAGCCCATCTGACGGGTTCGCATCTGCTCGATCCCCAGAGTGGTGAATACAACCTTCCGTATATCCGTCAATACCTGCCAGACATTCCGGTTACCCTGGTGCAATGGGCCGACCGCCTGCAGGGCCTGCTGGTGGCCAGAGGAAACCCCAAAAAAATATCCAGCCTGGAAGATCTGACGCGCGAGGATGTGGTCTTTGTCAATCGTCAGCGTGGAGCCGGAACGCGGGTGCTCCTCGACTTTCATCTCTCACGCCTTGGCATCGATCCGACGGCTATTCGCGGATATGAGCATGAAGAATATACCCATCTGGCAGTCGCCGCAGCCGTAGCGTCAGGCCGCGCCGATTGCGGGCTGGGGGTTCTGGCAGCAGCCCGCGCCCTTGACCTCGATTTTTTGCCCCTCTTCACCGAGCCCTACCAGCTGGTCATCCCCACCCGCCATTACGAATCCGAATTGCTGCAACCGCTCATAGAGCTGATGCACAGTTCCTCATTCCAGAAACTTGTACAGGGACTGGATGGGTATGACCCTTCTAAAATGGGACAAATTGTGGCAAAATTATAAACAGAAGGAGATATTTGCCATGCCCATTTCAGCCAATCAACCCGCACCCAATTTTCAACTCGCCGATGAAAACGGCATTGAGCGCAATCTTTCAGACTTCCGCGGAAGCCCGGTTGTGCTGTATTTTTACCCCAAAGACGACACCCCCGGTTGTACTACCGAAGCGTGCAGTTTTCGCGACGATTACCATGTCTATCAACAACGCGGTGTGGTGATCCTGGGGGTCAGCCCCGACAGCAGCCGTTCACACGCGAAGTTTAAAGAAAAATACCACCTCCCCTTCACCCTTCTTGCCGATGAAGACCATCGCGTTTGCGAGCTTTACGGCGTATGGGGAAAAAAGAAGGCCATGGGGCGAGAGTATGATGGAGTCTTCCGCACCACATTCCTGATCGACCCCCAGGGAATCATTGTAAAGGTTTGGGAAGGAGTCAAACCAGAAGGGCACAGCCAGGAAGTGCTCGAAGCCCTCGACGCCTGGCAAAATGCCTGAAACTTCTCAAGTTTTTCTACCCCCCGCCTTTATCGGCGGGGGGTGGTTTTTTTAATGCCTGGACGGGCGGCGCGACATCCGCAGGGCCATCCCAACGATGAACCCCCAGGTGGTCAACGCGGCCAGCACCACTTTGGTGACGTCGAGAATATGCTTCACCTCTACCCCCTGCGGGCTGACCACCACCACCGAGACCGGCCGGGCGTAGGTCTTGCCTCCGCCCCCGCCTCCTTCTCCCGAACCTCCGCCGGTGCCTTCAGGGCCACTACCGCCCCCTTCTCCAACCCCAAAACCCAGGAATGTCACCACCTCTGCCGTGGGCAACAGGAGCACATCACCCTCACGTACAGGTTCGCCGTATACTGCGCTGGCTTCGGCTGTCTTCAAAAACTGGTACAGCGTTCCTTCAGCCACATCCAGCGCCTTTCCTGTGGCCACTGCCCCTGCCTGTTTCACTTCTGATTCCTCCGTCATCTTTCCACCTCCTCGCTACCCGGAATTCTTAGCACCACCCCCTGCGGCGGAATAAGCTCATAACCAGCAGAAAAGAAATTGCTCCTGCCAGCATGGCCAGGATCGCCGTACGTGTGGTATCACGCACAGGTAAAAAATGTTCTTGCCCTTCGTCCCGGCTTACCCACACACCCAGCGGCCGATTCCACACCAGGCCACCCCGCCAGCCCGGGAGCTGAATAACCAGCGCCTGAGAGAGCGGTACCAGTGTCCACCCGTTCACCGTCAGCGGTTTCCCCTCGGATATTTTCCTCACCCAAAAAGTTCCAGCCATCCATCTCCTCCCATTCACCGGCTTTCCTCATCTTATGAGGCCACCCATCCCGGCAGAATCTATTATGACACAAATTAAGCGAAATAAAGCAGCAGGCAGTCCCGCCTGGGGACCGCCTGCTGCTTTGCTGGAAGTACAGCCTGTCAGTTAATTGGAAGATGCAAAGGTAGTAAATACCTTTTCAGGCGTTGATTCCATTCCGGATGCAATTTCGCTCAGCCGGATGGATGAAAGGTGAGCCATCACCTTATTCTGCAAACTTTCCCAGACGACCTGGGTATTCACCCCGTGGTGGTTGCCGTTCCCGTTCGGCTCTGGAGTGATGCGCACGGGGCCTTCCAGGGTTTCCACGATCTGCAACAACGTGATATCTTCGGCCCGTCGATTGAGCCGCAAACCGCCACGCGGCCCAGGTGTGGCTTTGATCAACCCGCCTTGAATAAGCGACCGACCGATCTGATGCAGGAACGGCAGAGGAATACCCAGCCGATCAGCAAGGGATGCCGTCGCCTGGGCATGATTCTGGTCGCTCTGTGCCAGAGCGGTCATCAACTGCAAGCCATAATCCAGCCTTCGACTGATTCGAAACATAGTTCCACCTCTAAAAATATAGGATATTGTCATACATCTTAATCGATCGATATCGTTCACGTTAGTGACAATACTCTGTATTTTAATAGTCATCTATCAGATCATCAACCAATTTTATCGAGATTGATAACCTTTTGTAAGCTTCTACTCCCCCTTCACAAAAATTTTAAAAGGATTATAATCACCTTGTGAACAAATTCACCAAACGTTATCCGGTTTTCACAGGAGAATAAACGATGAAAAAACCATTCTGGATCGCCCTGACCGTTTTAATGCTAAGCGGGTTGTTCCTTGCCGCCTGCGGTGGTGGTTCGAGCAAGCCCACCATCGTCCGTAAAGACCCCCCCGCCGAATATGCCGGGAAGACCAACCCCTACACTGGCGATCAGGCCGCCATCGACGAGGGAAAGGCCCTTTATACCCAGAATTGCGAATCCTGCCACGGCACGGCTGGTCTCGGCGATGGCCCTGCCGGTGCCGCCCTCGACCCACATCCGGGCAATCTTCAGCAGGCCTCCAAAGACGCCTCCGAAGCCTATCTGTTCTGGGTAGTCAATGAAGGTGGAGCTGCAGCCGGGCGCAGTGCCTCAATGGCGTCCTATAAGGGCATCCTCACCGAGGATGAAATCTGGAAAATCCTGGCGTATGTGAAGACCCTTAAGTAACTCTTTCGTAATGGGGGGAATTCCCCCTTGCCTCTTGTCCCATTCACAGGGGAGATTGCCACACTGGAAACAATCTCCCCTTTCTGATATAAAATAACCCTATGCCCAATCTTTTGACCGTTCTCCCATGGGTGCTGGTAATCCTCGGTGCAGGAATAGCCGCACAAAGCCTCTGGCACTTCCAGCGTGAAAGAAAAACCTGGCGCGCCACCCTCGATGAGGTAAACCAGCGGCTTCAGGAAACCGAAAAACGTCTCTCGGCAGTGTTACAACTGAACCGGGAACTCACCTCAGCATCCGACGAGAAAACACTCGTCGAAGCCGCCCTTTCGGTGGTTTCGAGTGTGACCGAAAGCCTCGGGGCGTCTTTTGTGCCTTTCGACACCTGGGGACAGCCCATGCCGGCTTTCACTTTCGGTCATATTCCTCCATCTGCGCTGGAATCTTGGGGAGATCATCTCCTCTCCGCCGAAGTACAGTCCCGCTGCAAACAGTGCCATAAACTTCAGGCGCTCACCGGTGAAGAATGCCCGCTCAAACAGGGCCCATTCAGCATCGCCCTTTCGGTATACTGTTTCCCTCTCATCTTCGCCGGGCATCCTCTGGGAATTTTCAACCTGTATCTACCGGTTGGAAGAAGCCTATCAGATCATCTGCGCTCCTTCCTGGAGAGTCTCTTTGATGAAGTGGCCATGGCGGTTGAGAGTGTGCGCCTGCGCCATCAGGAAGTCGAAACCCTGCGTACCCTCCACACGCTTCCCTCCTCACGTCATGATCTGGAAGCCAACCTTACCCAACATTTTGACTCCGTCCGAAACGCCCTTCATCTTGAGGCAATTCTCCTCCAGCTCCGTCCCCTGCCCGATTCGCACCTTTCTGAATTACGCATCCTCTCTGGCACCTCTGAAGAAATAACCCCCGGGCTGGCCGATCAGCTGGTTAAAAATGAATTGCTTTCGCCCTCTTCTACCCCACAGCCCATCCCGGGCACCGCACTTTCCTGGCGGGCTTTCCCGCTCCTCCTGCCCGAAGGACAAAACCTGGGTGTGATCCTCGTTTTCACCCGTCAGCCCGCACTCCTCCAGCGCCAGGAACTGTTCTTCCGCACCCTCGCCGCGCAAACCGCCTGGATTCTCGAAAACGAACGTCTGACTCGTTCGCTGGAATATCTCATCATCGTCCAGGAACGCAACCGCCTGGCGCGCGAAATCCATGATGGACTGGCTCAAACCCTGGCCTTCCTTAAGATGCACTCCGCGCAGATGCAATCAGCGCTGGCACAGGGCGATATTCACCGTCTGAACACCCTGCTTCAGGAAAGTAAACAGGTGATTGCCGAAGCCTATCAGGAAATTCGCCAGGCCATTGACAATTTACGCGTCCAGCCGGATGGAGGTATGCAGGCCTGGATCAGAATGCTTGCAGAGTCCTTCGAAAAGAACACCGGCCTCTCTGTACAGGTCGATATGCCCTCTGAAACGATCAACATTTTACCCGAAGTACAGGCCCAGCTGGTGCGCATCACCCAGGAAGCCCTGAATAACGTGCGCAAGCACGCCCATGCCAGCCGGGTATCCATTTGCCTGCGGGAATGGTGCGACCAGCTCATCTTTGAGATCAGCGATGACGGGCAGGGTTTTGACCCTGAGGATCTGCCCAGCGTTGCCCAGCACGGATTACGCGGGATGCGTGAGCGGGCGGAATTAATCGGGGCCGATTTTCAAATCATCAGTCAACCGCGGCGGGGAGCTACGGTGCGACTGCTCCTTCCTCAGCATGTTTTGGAGGCGGCTTCATGAACACGCCGGTTCGTCTGGTGGTGGTCGACGATCACGCCCTCTTCCGCAGAGGGCTCATCGGCCTGCTGCGAGACATGCCAGAATTTTCTATCGTAGGCGAAGCCAGTGACGGCGAAGAGGCCCTTCAGGTCATCGAGCAAACCCATCCCGATGTGCTCCTCCTGGATGTCAACATGCCCCGCATGGATGGCATCACGCTGATTCGCACCTTGCGCCGGGCAAAGAACGAAGTACGCATTCTCATGCTGACGATTTCCCAGGAAGACGAAGACCTGCTGGGGGCCATCCGGGCGGGTGCCAATGGATACCTGCTTAAAAACACCGAACCAGAAGAATTGCGGCGGGCTTTGCTGAGCGTTGTTCAGGGGCAGGGCGCGCTCTCTCCTGAGGTGATCGGCCCGGTGCTGGATGCCGTTTCCCATTCTTTCGTCCAGCCGCCCCCGGCACTGCTCAGTGAACGCGAACGTGAGGTGCTGGCCTGCCTGGCCGAAGGCCTGACCACCCAGCAAATAGCCGCCCGTCTCTTCATCTCCGAGAACACCGTCAAGACTCACATTCGGCATATCCTTGATAAACTTGAAGCCTCCAACCGCACCGAAGCTGTAGGAAAGGCTTCACAATTGGGTTTGATCCCCCGGCGGTAACTTTCTTCCCCGGCCATCATGATTCGCCTTCGTTTCTTCCTTCACTTACTCGTCCTCACTCTGGCTCTCTTTCCCGTTACGGCCCAGGCATCACCACCATGGGAGCCCTCCACCGCGCTCGAATCTGCCCCGGCCGCACCTCCCACCAGCCGCATTCTGGTGCAATACAGGCGCCCGCTTTCCCGTCCTGAAAGCACCGGCAGGGTATTATCGGCTGCCGAGGTACAGGGGCTGAGTCATCGAGCAGGTGTCGCCCTGACTTATGAGCGCTCGCTGGGTGAGAACTGGCATGTTTTGAGGCTTCCATCCCCCCTGAGTGCAGAGCAAACCGACGAGCTGGTACACTCTTTGCTGGATGATCCCGCTGTCACCGCGGCTGAACCCGATATCCTCCTGACCACCCAGCTTGTTCCCAACGACCCATACTTCTATTCGCAGTGGAACCTGACCGCTCCTTTCGGAATGAATGCCTCAACCGCCTGGGATATGACCACCGGGAGCCCTTCGGTGCCCGTCGCAGTGATCGATACGGGTTCTTTACCGCATCAGGATCTGACCGGGCGGCTCCTCCCCGGATACGACTTCGTCTCTCCCGACCTGGATCGCGACTCCCAACGAGGATGGGACAGTGATCCCTCTGATCCCGGCACTTACGGCGATGGGATATATTGTTCATCCTCTCTTCCCAGCAGCTGGCACGGCATTCATGTGGCAGGCATCTTCGGCGCCAGCACCAACAACAATACGGGGATTTCTGGCATCAGCTGGCAGAACCCCATCCTGCCAGTACGCGCTCTGGGAATCTGTGGCACGGGGTATCTTTCAGATATCATCGCCGCCATGCGCTGGGCAGGGGGGCTGGACGTCTCGGGAGTCTCCATCAATCCCCATCCCGCCCGGGTGATCAACCTTAGCCTGGGCGGGGCAGGCACCTGCCCGATTGCCTTCCAGAGCGCTATCGATGAACTCCTCGCCCGCGGGGTATTCACTGTAGCAGCCGCAGGGAACAGCTCTACCGATGTTGCCGCTTTTACTCCCGCTGGCTGTCAGAATATATTCACCGTAGCCGCCACTGATTCCTACGGTTACCTGGCCAGCTACAGTAACTACGGGAATGGAGTGGAGATCAGTGCTCCTGGAAGCTCCATTCTATCTCTGGGTAATATGGGCACCACGTCCCCAGGGGGCGATTCTTATTCCTATAAATCCGGTACAAGCATGGCCACCCCTCACGTCAGCGGGGCGGTGGCACTGATGCTCGCCGTGAACCCTGAGCTAACCTACAACCGTATCCTCCAAATCTTCCAGAAGCGTTCAACCCCCTTTCCCACAGGATCTGCCTGCGCAAATTCCAGAATCTGTGGAAGTGGCATCCTCAATGCCGGTGCGGCTGTTGATGAGGCTTTTCAGCTCTATTACCTGAAGATTCCCAACGAATTTGAACCGGCCTACGCCGGAACAGCCGCCAGCCTGAACGCTTTCCTCGTACGCACTTACCCGGTTTCTGCCACCCCTGAGCCGGTCTTCACGGTCAGTGTTGGAGGGCAAGCCGCCACCATCAACCGCACCACTTATCGCGGCACTTACTGGGAACTCGAAGTGACCCCTCCCGCCTGGCCCAATGGCCTTTATGACATTCAGGTCACCATCAACGGCATTCCCTATTCCCACGAAAAGGCAGTCTTGTACGGTCCGCAGACTTTCCTGCCGGTAATCAGCCGATAGCCTTTCCTGGGGTGATGGAAAAATCACCTGAAATTCAGAGAATAATCCTCCTCTAGATCAACATTGGTCGATAGCCAATCCCGATCCTTTCCCCTACAATCCATTCAGGATGCAGGAATTTATTTTATGAAGCGGAGCGGACGGGATCGGTCATGACAGGCGAAAGAAAACCCCGACGTGTACTCATTGCCTCTGCCAACCCCTTGTTTGGCAAGGGCCTGATGAAACTCTACGGTGAACGCTGGCAGCAACAGGCCATCCAATCCCGCCTGGCCAGCAGCATGGAAGAGACCCTGGCCGCCCTCGACTCCTGGCAGCCCGACCTGGTCATCGTGGATTACGATGACCGGGCCATTCATCGCGAAGAATTCCTCAGCCATTTCATCACCGGAAGCCGCCCCATGCAGGTGATCCTCGTTTCACTGCAGGAAAGCGGGGCCGTGGTGGTATACGACCGCCGCACCCTGACACCCGCTCAGGCAAACGACTGGCTTAACCTGCCGTGGCAACCCGAACCCTCCTCAAATCCCCCCTCCAGGAGAACCCCCAAAATGAAGGGAAACACCAGACACCTATTGATTGCTGGCCTGCTCGTGATAGTTTCTACAGCGGTGCTTTACTTCTTACTCACCTCCATCGGGCTTCTCCCTGAAGAAGCCAGCCAGCAGGCCGCAACCATCGATCGGCTGTTTAACGCTCATTTTTTCATGATCTCTCTGCTTTTCTCGATGATCGTCGTCTTCCTGGTGTACAGCATTGTCGTATTCCGAAGCAAGCCCGGGGAGAAAACAGAAGGAGCTTATATCAAGGGCAATAACCGCCTTGAAATCCTCTGGACGATCATCCCGCTGGGAACGGTAATCGCCTTCTCGTTTTTTGGGGCCCGCAACCTCGCCGAAACACGGAAAGCTGAACCCCAGGCCCTGAATATTCGCGTGGTTGCCTTCCAGTGGGGATGGTCTTTCGAATACTCCGACTTCGGGGTCACCTCTCGCGAGTTGTATCTTCCGGTAGACCGCCAGGCGCTCCTCAGCCTCACCTCACGTGATGTGATCCATTCTTTCTGGGTGCCGGAATTTCGCGTCAAGCAGGATGCTCTTCCCGGCGAAAACCTGGTCAAACAATTGCGCATTACCCCCACCCGCATCGGCAACTACACCGTGATGTGTGCTGAACTTTGCGGGGGAGCCCACGCCTATATGAATGCCCCGGTCAAAGTAGTCAGCAAGGCTGATTTCGATCAATGGTTGGGCACCCAGGTCAGTGCAGTGATCACCGATCCCGTAGAGCGGGGCAAAAAATGGGCCGAGAACACAGGCTGCATTTCCTGCCACTCGCTGGACGGCAAGAAACTCGTCGGCCCAACCTGGAAGGGCCTGTACGGTGAAACCGTCACCCTTGCTGACGGAACCACCGTGGTAGCCGATGAAACCTACCTGCGCACCGCCATTCTTGATCCCAATGCCCAGATTACTCAGGGATACCCTGCCAATGTCATGCCTTCCAATTACAGTTCTCTGCTTACTGACGATCAGATCAACGACCTGATTGAATATATCAAGTCCATCCATTAACCGGAGGAAAGAGACTCATGAAAAAAATCCTCTCGATCGGAATGATCCGCGGCCTCCTTGCCCAGGTGGTCGGTATGGCCATCGGTTTTGGGCTGGTAACCCTTCTGCAGACGCTCACCGGCCAGCCGCTCAAAGCTGAACCGGCATGGGTGGTGGGCGGTTTCATCAGTGCACTCAGTTTCCTCACCGGTCTGGGCATTTTCAACGACTGGTTCCGTATGGCACGTGGTGACGAGGTGCCCGAGCCTGAAGAAGTGGAAGAACCCCGGGGGCTGCGCCGTTACTGGGGTGTGAGTTACGACCACAAAGTCATCGGCGTTCAATATGCCTTTCTCTCCCTCTTCCTCCTCGCCATGGGAGGATCATTTGCCCTCATCTTCCGGGTAGAGCTGGCACAGGCGGGGTTACAGTTCCTCAGTTTTAACCTCTTCAACACACTGATCGGCCTGCATGGTATGGTGCTGATTGCCTCCATTCTCATGGGCATCTCGGCCATTTCCAACTACGTCATTCCCCTGATCATCGGTGCCCGAGACATGGCTTTTCCCCGCCTGAACGCCTTTTCCTTCTGGGTGGCAGTGCCCGGTGCTCTGCTGCTGGTCTTCAGCCTGGCGCTGGGCGGGTTCGAGACTGGTTGGACGGGTTACCCGCCTCTCTCGGTACGCGGCCCCATGGGTGTGCAGATGTTCTTCCTGGGGGTCTGGTTCGTCGGCTGGTCATCCATTCTGGGGGCGCTTAACCTCATCACCACCATCCTGCGTATGCGCAGTAAAGGCATGGGTTACTTCCGTATGCCCATTCTGGCCTGGGCAGTGCTCTCCACTTCGATCATTGCCCTCACTGCCACCCAGATGATCGGTCTTTCCTTCCAGCTCGTGCTCTTTGAACGCCTGCTGGGGATGGGCTTTTTCGACCCGGCTCAGGGGGGTAACCCCATTCTCTTTCAGCACCTCTTCTGGTTCTACTCGCACCCGGCGGTTTACATTTTCGTCCTGCCGGGGTTGGGAGTGGTCAGTGAACTCTTGCCCGTCTTTGTGCGCAAGCCGCTCTTCGGTTACCGCTGGGTGGCCATGTCTTCCTTTGGAATCGGCCTGGTTGGTTTTCTCGTCTGGGCGCATCATATGTTTGCCGCCGGTATGGAAGAATACCTGCGGGTACCCTTCATGTACAGCACCCTCCTCGTCGCCGTGCCTACCGGGGTGAAATTCTTCAGCTGGACGGCCACCATCTGGCAGGGACGCATGCGCCTGCAGACTCCCATGCTCTTCCTCATTGGAGCCATAGTCATCTTCTTGCTGGGTGGCATCACCGGCCCTCTGCTGGGCACTGTATCTACCGACCTGCACGCCACCGACACATACTACGTTGTCGGGCACTTTCACGCCACCATGTTTGGAGGGTATGTCTTCCCCTTCTTTGCTGCATTGTATTACTGGTACCCTAAAATCACCGGCAGGCGTATGAGTGAACGGCTCGGAAAATGGCATTTCTGGCTGCTTTTCATCGGCTTCATGGTGATGTCCCTCGGACAAATGCGCATTGGTCTGCTGGGAATGCGCCGCCGTATTGCCGATTACGACCCCGCGCTTGGCTTCCAGCTCCCTAATCTGATCATCACCCTGGCCGGGTTTGCCGTGGCCCTTTCTGTTCTTCTACTGTTCATTAACATGTTCCGCAGTGCCCGTAAAGGCGAACCCGCCACCGGCAACCTCTGGGAATCGCGTTCTCCAGAATGGCAAATTCCTTCGCCAACCCCTGCACACAATTTCTCCGGAGAGGTGGTGGTCACAGGCGATCCGTATGATTATGGCCTGGAAGGAGCTCCCGGTTACGTTCGCCTGGAAGCCGACCTCACCCATTCTCCTCAACCTGCTGACTGATCTTCAAGGAGCCTGTCCATGGAACCTGAAACTTCTCCCTCCAGACCCGATGAACTCCGCCGTGGTGTGCTGGTGTTCGTCTTTCTGGCCATCCTCACTGCCATCGAATACTTTATTGGAACGCATGAATTACCGGTCATCCTTCTCTGGGTCATTGCCCTGATCAAAGCCGGGCTGGTGATCTGGTACTTTATGCACCTTAAACGCGCGTTCCGCGAAGAAGGAGAACACGAATGAGCGCTGAAGTTCCTGCCCTCAAACCTGCTCACAGTTATGCCTACAAACTGCGCACACAGCGGATCGGGTTGTGGCTGTTCATCCTGTCCGATGCCTTTATGTTTGGCGGCCTGCTGGTGACGCGCTTCTACCTGCTCGGTAATCGCCGCCCCGATCTGGATCAGTTCGTGGGATTGATCGTTACCTCGGTATTACTCATTTCCAGCTTCTTTATGAACCGCGCCGAGGTGCACATCTCTCAGGGAAACCAGCGTGGATTCATCACAAGCACCCTCATCACCATGCTCCTCGGTATTGGCTTCCTCGCGGGGGTCATCGGGGTGGAATGGCGGATGGCGCATTTTGGCCCTGCCGATGGCCCCCAGGGAGCAGTTTTTTATATGATGACTGGCATGCACGCCTTCCATGTACTCACCGGAGTCATCTTCCTGGCCATCATTCTCAGGAACGGTCTTAAAGGCCATTATTCTGCCGAACGCCACTGGGCAGTGGAAGCCGCCGCCAATTACTGGCATTTTGTCGATGTGGTGTGGATTTTCTTCTACCCCGCATTGTATCTGATCGGGATGGCGATTTGATATGCATCGGTCTTTCTGGTTGCTGGTAATCGGGGTGCTGACGGGCCTGGTGGTAGCCATCACGGCCTTCAGCCTGCAGCCCCACGCCCTGCGTGGATCTGTCATCGATCCACCCATCCCCGCGCCGGAGATTGCTCTGGGAGACTTTCGCCTGAGTGAGCAACGCGGAAAGACCGTTCTCCTCTTTTTCGGCTATACCTACTGCCCGGACGTCTGCCCGGCTACCCTCGGTGAAATGAAACAGGTTCTCAAAGGCCTGGGTGCATTAGCTGACCGGGTAACCCCCGTCTTTATCACCGTAGACCCTCAACGCGATACCCCGGAAAAGCTTGCCGGTTACACCGCCGCTTTTGATCCACGCATCCTGGGCCTTACGGGAAGCCTGAGCGAACTGGAGTCCGTCTGGCAGGCTTACGGCGTATACCGCGCTGAACAACCAGCCGGTAAAGGCGGGCAATATCTGGTGGATCATTCAGCCCGACTGTATCTCATTGACCCGCAGGGGAATTTGCGTGTCACCTACGCTTTTGGCACGCCTGTAGAAGATTTGCTTTCTGATATCAAAGCCATCATCCGGAACCGCCGATGAAAACCAGCATGGCCATTTACCTGCGCATTTTCATTTCTCTCCTGATCGGCCTTGGAGGAGCCTGGCTGGTCTCTGAAAGCTCGTACCACTTCCTGAAAGACCCGCAAACCCGTGATGATGCCCGGCAAATTGTCCTGGTGATTCCACCGGGCACCGCGGAACGCATCGCCGCCGGAGAAGACGCCCTCACCCTGCCATCCACAATGACCTTTGTGGAAGGTGATCTTTTAATCGTCCGCAATGAAGACAGCGTCAGCCATCAGCTTGGCCCGGTCTGGGTGCCGCCAGGTTCAAGTGGGGTGCTGGAGGTTGGCGCACCGAACAGCTACACCTACGACTGTTCCTTCCAGAAATCCAGAGTCTTTGGCATCGAAGTTCTTCCGGCCCTCACCGGCAGCACACGTCTGGAAGGAGTGCTGGCCATGGGATTACCCACCAGCCTCATGCTTGTGCTTTATTCCTTTCTTATTTTTCCCCTTAAAACCCATCCTTCTCCATCATCGGAGCGCCCAGCATGAACCCCCGTAGCATTGCCCTGAAGCAAGGCTCTCCCTTACGCGCGTTCTTAACCCCGCGCTGGCTGTTCACCACCCTGCTCGTTCTCCTGGCCGCCATGGTGATGGTGCGGCTTGGCATCTGGCAACTGGATCGTCTGGAACAGCGCCGCGCCCGCAATGCCCTGATTCAACAGGCCATGGGGCTTCCACCTCTCGACCTTAACCAGGCTAACCCATCCGACTGGAACACAGCCATCTATCGCGATGCCATCGTTACCGGGAAATACGACTTTTCCAGCGAGGTGGTGCTCCGGAATCAGATCTGGGAAAACCGGCCCGGGTTTCATCTCCTGACCCCATTGCTCATCGAAGGCCGCACCCAGGCCGTGATCGTCGATCGGGGTTGGATCCCTCTGGAAGATGGCGACCCATCGAAACGGACGAAATACGCCGAAGAAGGAAGCATCACCGTGCGGGGGCGGTTAATGCCATCTCAACAAACCCGCAGCCTCGGGGGGGCGGTGGATGCTCCCCGGGGTCGGCTGGATGCCTGGAATTGGATCGACCTTCCGCGTCTGAGCCAGCAGATGAATGTTCCGATCGCTCCGCTCTACCTGATTGCCGCCCCTCTCAACGGGCAGTCTCTGCCAGCGCGCAGCCTGCCCGAACCCGACCTGAGTGAAGGCCCGCACATGGGATATGCCCTGCAATGGTTTTCATTCGCTTTTATCTTCCTCGCAGGATACCCGTTCTATGTCCGCAAACATCTCCGCTCCTCACCTTCATAAAAACTTCCATTACCTGCTCTTTGCAGCACTTCTGTTCACATTTCTATTGATGGCCTTTGGCGTGCTGGTTCGCATCGGAGACGCCGCCCATGCCTGCCCTGACTGGCCCACCTGCAATGGCAGTTTCACCCTTCCCACCGGAGACCAGGCCCGGTTGCAGGTGCTCCACCGTGCGCTATCTGCCGCCTCTATGTTGCTCACCGGCCTGGCGGCGGTCTGGGCGGCGCGCTCCATGCCGGGGAAGAAAACCGTTGCATTTTCAGTTTATGCGGCGGCGTTTTTCATGCTGGCCAACGTCGTTCTGGGGGGGTATGCAGCCACCCGCAACCTCTCTGCCGGGGTTCTTGTTGGTGTCTTACATCAAATTTTTGCCATGCTCAGCCTCGGATGGTTGACTGTGGCCGTGCTGGGTTCGTCACTTCCCGTGGCTTCAACACCCGGGCTTCGCACCTCATTTTCCCGGTGGGCGGCTGTCACCACAGGGGTGCTCTTTGCCCTTTTTGTCAGTGGAAGTATTGTCTCGGCTCTTCATGCCGGGGCCGCCTGCACCACCTGGCCGCTCTGCCCGGCTGAAACCCCGCTGGCACGTCTGGCGCTCACCCATCGTACCCTCACTCTGATCGCCATCTTCCTGCAGACCATGCTCTTTCTCCGTGCCTGGCGCTCAGAGCGGCACCACGCGGTTGAGTTGACCGCCGCTACAGCCGCTTTCATCCTGTTGGCCGGGCAAATTCTCCTGGGAGCGCTCATGGTCAGCCGAAATTTCCCCCCCGAGCTGAATGCCCTTCATGCAGTTGCCTCAGCCGCATTCTGGGTGGCTCAAATTCTGGCCATGGCCTCATCTGTTTTCCGCACTCCGGCGGAGGAATCGGCTCCTCTGCCCCGGCCAATGCCATTCGGAGGCCGTCTCAAGGATTTTATCGCCCTGAATAAACCCATCATCGTCCTTCTCCTGCTCGTCACCACCTACGCCGGCATGGTAGTGGGCAGAAAAACCCTCCCCTCGCTTTCTCTCACCTTCTGGACCTTACTCGGCGGAGCCCTGGCGGCTGGCGGCTCAAGCGCGCTCAACCAGTACATCGACCGCGAGACCGACCGGGCCATGCAGCGCACTTCACGGCGCCCCCTCCCTTCAGGTCGAATGATGCCTGCCGAGGCTCTGGCTTATGGCACCGGGGCTGTGCTGGCTTCCTTTTTCCTGCTGGCCGGGTTTGTGAACCTGCTCTCGGCATTGCTTTCTCTGGCCGGGATGGTCTACTACGTGTTGATTTACAGCATCTGGCTTAAGTACACCACCGTGCAGAACATCGTCATCGGTGGAGGGGCAGGTGCTATTCCGCCGCTGGTGGGCTGGGCCGCCGCCACCGGTAGTTTAAACATTCCCTCACTGTTCCTGTTTGCCATTATCTTCCTGTGGACACCTCCCCACTTCTGGGCCCTGGCGCTCGTGCGGCGCAATGATTATGCCCGCGGTGGCGTCCCCATGCTCCCCGTGGTGCGCGGTGAAGAAGCCACCCGCAAACAGGTTTTTTTGTACACCCTTGAACTGGTCGCCCTCACCTTACTCATCCCCCTGTTCAGGCTTGCCGGAAGCGTGTATCTCGTCTCGGCTCTGTTTCTCGGTGCGTGGCTGGTCCTCAGTGCATGGCGGGTGTTTCGCCGGGGCGGCAATAAAAATGCCTGGATGATGTATCGCGTCTCGAGCATGTATCTGGCCTTCCTTTTCCTCGCCATGGTGATTGACGTGCTCATCTGAACACACCGTTCGTGGTCTCTCTTCTACCCGGCGCTTCCAGCCGGGTTTTTTATTTGTAATTCACCCCCGCTTTACCTCTTTTTTACAGATCTTGCCTCAAAGTGCCTTTCCTCCTGGCGATGATAACCATGGGCACATGCACGGATAGCAGCCGCCCCATCATCTCACCCTCGAGGATCGTATCACCGGATGAAAACGAAAGGATTCGCCCCTGTTCTCCTTGGTTTGCTCCTTCTTCACTGGTGTTTTTCTTCTGGCAGCGTCACCGCTCAAAGTGAACCACCCTCAACCGATCATTTCACCGTCTTCCTCCCCCTGGTCACCAGAGCCTCTCCCCCGCCCTATTTTGGTCTGGCACTGGCCGTGCCCGAGGCTGATGATCTGCGTCTGCTCGATGTGACATGGTATTACAACTGGTCCGAACAGCCCATGACAGCCAGTACACCGGCGTTCGTGCCCATGGCGTATGACGGGAAAATCCGCCACCTGCCCCCTGACTTTGAGGGCTACCTGCTCGTTTTCAATGAGCCTAACCTGGGTGCACCCAATGGGTGTGGACTTTCTCCCGCCGAAGCCGCCCGGCGCTATGCCAGCCTGCGGCAGGAACTGCCTCATGCCCGGCTGGTGGTTGGCGGCTGGAGTGTTTTCGCCTCCGATTGGATTGGCAATTTTATCCGGGAACTCCGCGACAACAACCTTCCCTTACCGGAATACTGGCACGTCCACGCCTACACCGAAGCCTGGATCACCCCCCGCGTCGCCCAGGACTTCCTCACCAGTTATCACAACCTCACCGGCGGGACGTACTGGGTTACGGAATACGGCTCACCCGCCGGGAACCTGGAAGATTTTCGCTCTATGACCAGCTGGTTCTTGAGTCAAACCTGGATTGAGCGTGTCGCCGCCTATACCAATCGCCAGCCAGTAGATGCACCATGGGCCATCGGCCCCGGGGTGGAGCTGGTGAAAGAAAACGCAACCCTTACTCCTATCGGTGCTTATTATGCTCAACTCGCCCGGCAGAAAAAATAAAAAAAAGGCAGGGTGCGCCTTCCCGTAGCCTGGCCTGCACCCTGCCTTTGTCCTTCAGGCCATCAGCAGGCCATCAGGCGGGTTGTTTTTCGCGTATCTCCACCAGGCGCGCGATGACCTGCGCCGCCTCTTCAATACCCAACAACCCGGTATTCAACACAATGTGATAAAGCAGTGGATCAGCCCAGTCCACCTTGTAATATTGCCGGATGTAATCGGCTGAGGCGTAATCTCGGGTTACGATCAGGTCTTGCGCTTCTCGTCTCAGGGTAATATCAGCGCGATAGGCCTTCTGCTCGTGTTTAAGGTGTTCTTTGACGCGCTGAATGCGATCCTCCATCGGGGCTTCGATGCGCACATGGAGCACCTCAGGGTGGTCCTTGAGGATCATCTGTCCGCCTCGCCCGACAATTACCATATTCCCCGCTTCGCAGGCGGCCCGTACTGCCTTCTGAACCAGCCCCAGCGCCGCCGCATCATCCAGAACGATACTTTCTGCACTGCGCGTCCCGCTGGCATCTTCTCGCCATACACTGACCGTAGCCACAGGGACCGGCCGGTTAAAAAGCCGCTCGAAGAATCCCTTTACCCGATAATTATCTTCCGAGTAATCGATCACCTCCTGAGCAGATAACCCCGACTCGGCAGCTGCCTGCTCCAGCAAACGCTTGTCAAAACGCCGATACCCCAGCAATGCACAGACACGGTCGGCAATTTCATCGCCTCCGCTACCAAACTGACGTGAAATGGTGATTACTGCCATAGCTGCACCTCCTCTCCCTGTCAAAAAAACAAAAACCTCGTCCGCAATCGGGCGAGATCGATCCAGAGAATCGGCACAACGTTGTTTCGCCGCCCCAGAGTTCAGCCGCTTTGACGAATCATCCAAAACAATAATAGCATGAGTCTCCAGGCGATTCAATGACCTTTTTCCTCCGGCAGCTACTCTGGTTCATGTTTCAGCATGGGTGCTTAAGCCTTCCCCGCCAGGTTGTATTTTGTTCCATTTGCGCTGGCGCAAAGAATTTAACCCCCGAAAAACATAATCTTATCAAAATAGTCTGTTTATTGCCCCTCAGGAGGAGAACCCATGAAAAAAATATGCACATTCGGTGCCGGGTTGTTGCTTCTGGTGCTGGTACTGGCAGGGTGTGCAGAGACAAATGCCGCTCCCTCTGCCACACCCACCACGGTTCAACCCGCGCCGGCTGGCTTATACGGCCCTGAACTGGCTGCACAGGCCTTTCAAAAAGGCGGGTGCGGCGCCTGCCATATCATTCCCAGCGTCAAAGGGGCCGTCGGCACCATCGGCCCTGACCTGACGAACATCAACCAGACGGCACAGGCCGCTCTGGACAAAGGAGAATATCACGGATCGGCGAAGACGGTTCAGGAGTTCCTGGCGGAATCGATCCGCCAGCCCGATGCCTACATTGCCCCCGACTGCAACGGTGCACCCTGCCAGAAAGGCCTCATGCCCTCCACCCTGGCCAATCTTTTTAATGATGAAGAAATCAATGCCATGGTGCAATTCCTCATGAATCCACCGAAAGAAGAAGCCTCCGCTTCTCAAGAAGAGAATGCCCCCACTCCAGCCACCCAGACTGAACTCATAAATGAAGAGGAATTCGCCTGGGCCAAGCAGGTCTACTTTGAGCGCTGTGCAGGCTGCCATGGCACATTGCGCAAAGGTGCCACAGGCCCGGCGCTCACTCCTGACAAAACCCAGCCCAAAGGCACCCTTGCTCTGGCTTCGATCATCTTCAACGGCACCCCTCGCGGTATGCCCGACTGGGGCAAGCAGGGTTTTCTGACCCAACAGCAAACCGAAATCATGGCCAAATTCCTGCAAGAAGAACCCCCCACACCACCTGAAATGTCGCTTGAACAGATGAAGGCTACCTGGAAAGTCCTCGTGCCCCCCGAAAAGCGCCCCACCAGCCCGCAGACCAGGCGTGACTGGGAAAACTACTTCATCGTCACCCTCAGAGACGCCGGTCAGGTGGCCATCATCGATGGAGACACCTACGAAGTGGTCGACAGGGTAGATACCGGATATGCCGTGCACATTACCCGCATGTCGGCCAGCGGGCGATATGCTTACGTCATCGGGCGAGACGGTAAACTGGCCATGATCGACCTGTGGACTGAGATTCCACAAAAAGTGGCCGAGGTTCAGGTGTGTTACGATGCCCGCTCGGTAGAAGTGAGTAAATACAATGGCCAGGAAGGTGATTTTACCGATAAATATGCCGTTGTCGGTTGTTACTGGCCCCCGCACTTCGTCATCCTCGATGGACAAACCCTGGAACCCTTCAAGGTGGTCAGCACCCGCAGTTACACCTTTGATACCGAGGAATATCACCCCGAACCACGCGTCGCCAGCATTGTTGCCTCTACATACAAGCCTGAATGGATTATCAATGTCAAAGAGACCGGCCTGATCTGGCTGGTGAATTATGCCGACCCCAACAACCCCACCATCAAAATGATCGAAGCCGCACGCTTCCTCCATGATGGCGATATGCTTACGTCATCGGGCGAGACGGTAAACTGGCCATGATCGACCTGTGGACTGAGATTCCACAAAAAGTGGCCGAGGTTCAGGTGTGTTACGATGCCCGCTCGGTAGAAGTGAGTAAATACAATGGCCAGGAAGGTGATTTTACCGATAAATATGCCGTTGTCGGTTGTTACTGGCCCCCGCACTTCGTCATCCTCGATGGACAAACCCTGGAACCCTTCAAGGTGGTCAGCACCCGCAGTTACACCTTTGATACCGAGGAATATCACCCCGAACCACGCGTCGCCAGCATTGTTGCCTCTACATACAAGCCTGAATGGATTATCAATGTCAAAGAGACCGGCCTGATCTGGCTGGTGAATTATGCCGACCCCAACAACCCCACCATCAAAATGATCGAAGCCGCACGCTTCCTCCATGATGGCGGCTGGGATGCCTCGAAACGTTACTTCCTGGTGGCGGCTAACCAGTCCAATAAAATCGCCGTGGTAGACGCGCTGGAAGGCAAACTGGCCGCCCTGGTCGATACTCCTGCCGTACCCCATCCCGGGCGCGGCGCCAACTGGGTTGACCCTGAATTTGGCCCGGTGTGGAGCACCTCGCATCTCGGAGAAGGGGCCATCGTTTCCATCGGCACCGACCCCGAAGGCCATCCCGATTCGGCCTGGAAAGCCGTGCGGGTAACACCTCTCCCTGGCTCGGGCAGCCTGTTCATCAAGACCCACCCCAACAGCCCCTGGATCTGGGTGGACATGGCCCTCAATTCTGACCCGGCCCTTTCCCGCACCGTCTGTGTGATTGCCAAAAAAGACCCCTCTAAAGTATATCAATGCTGGGAAATTGCCACCTACGGCCGCGCTGTACACATGGAATACAATCGTCAGGGTACCGAGGTGTGGGTCAGTGTGTGGGGAGATGCCAGCAAACCCGGCGAAACAGGTGAAATCGTGGTTTATGATGATGCTACCCTTCAGGAAAAAACTCGCATTCTTAATCTGGTCACCCCCACCGGAAAGTTCAATGTCTACAATACTGTGAACGATATTTATTAATCTCCTCACCTTTCCAAAACTGGATAGCCCCTTCTCCTCAAGAGAAGGGGCTGCTTGTTTAGGGGGAATTCCTGATCCCACGAAAGTGCTACAATCATTTTCGGAGGTGACTCATGAAAGCGCGACCTGCCACAATCCCTTTAGGATTAACCCTGCTCGTAATGGATAGCCTGATCTGGCTGATTCTTGGCGTGCTCATCGCTACCGGGCTTCACCCTTCCCTGCCCGACCCGCTCTGGATCAGGGTTGCCATGGTTATCCTCTCGTGGATGGCCGCAGCAGCCTTGCTCGCGGCATACCTCGGTCTGACCAGGCACATGCGCCTGGCCTACCCCTGGGCAATCCTCTCCCTGGCCATTGCCTCTCTGACGATCATCTTCGATGACTTTGGGCTATCCGACCTGATCGTCCTTATTCTCCACCTCATGCCACTGGCCCTGCTGATTAAAGACCACGCCTGGTATGCACCCCGGCCTGAGACCGTGGCTCGCTGAAGGAACCCGCAGGCCCGGTGGCTTTCCTGGGATTGTTCCCTGGCAGGATTACCAGCTTTCAGAGGCTTCTTCGCCAGGGCGGGGATACAGGCGCTTGTGGAGGTTGGCCTGTTTCAGACGGTGATGATCGCTGTCTTCGTAGTAAATATCGCGGTCGATCACCCGGCGTTCCTTGCTGGCAAAGAGCACCACATCACTTTCGATGATCCTCGCAGGATAGACGATCATTCCTGACCCAATGCGGCAATTGTGCCCCACACAGCCGCCCAGTACCGGGCGGTTAGAGAGCCTCAATTGCCCCGCGCCATCCCGGGCCTTAATCGGAGCTGAAAGCAGGTTGAAATCTGTCCAGGTTGAGCCCGCCCCGATAAACGTGTTTCTCCCGATCACACACATCTGAAGGCAGGTGTTCTGGGCAATCAGGCAATTATCCATCACCGTCGTCATAAAAGTGGAAGCCCTGAAGGGCAGGAATGTACCATCGCCGATCACTGAGAGCATCAGCTGACATCCCTGCGAAATATTGACGTTATCGCCGATGATACAGTTTTCGATGACTGCATTGGCGCCGATAGTGACGTTATCGCCAATCGTGGTGGGGCCATGGATAATGGCATCCGGGTCAATGACACAGTTTCGACCAATTTGCACCACACCCGAACATTTAAGCACCTGGCGACCTTCGTAAAGTGCTTTCCCGAACAACTTAAGCTTGAAGAAAGGATCACGGTTCAGCCGTTCTTCAAAACGCGCCCCGCGCCCGAACAACCCGAAGACTTCGTCGGCGATGAAAATGTGCACCCAGGAATCAATGGCAATCAGACTGCGCAATGGCACCTGATAGACAAGGTCACCCTGCGAGGCGGCCATATACAGAGGAATATGATAATAACCAATTTCACGGGAGAGGAGATCGATCACCAGCGGCTCGGCGCCTGGTTCGGGGCCGCGTGGATAATACCACAGGTCAGCCAGATAAAGTTCACCGGCAGGAGTATAAGATAAAGAAAGAGGGAGAATGTGCTCACGAAAGGCCGGATCGGTGATCGAAAACGCCGCCCGCACCGGTCGGTTCGCTTTCTGGGCCGCTTCCAGAAAGGCCCGAATGTAGTCATCGTCAAAGAAGAGGTTATCCCGGTAGACAATACACGGTTCATGCACCTGAGGAAGTGGCGCCCCCGGGGGGAGTTCGATCTCCCGCGTGGTATACGGCGCGAGCACGTCGCGCTGAAGCAACCAGAGGGGTTTATTCTGCACGCGCAAATCACGCGCCGGTTCATTGAACGGCACAATGGGGCGTCTGGATTGCAGAATGATCTTCAACATCGCAGGTATCCGGAATGGGAACTATTCAACAGCTTTCTTTTCAATTTGAAATTCACAGCAATCGTCCTCCCTGCTCAGGCAGGTGTTTTCCCGAACGCGGAAGAACTTTCCACCGCCCGACCAGGTCATGAACTCCTGCAGCAGGCCGACCACCAGTGAACAACCCGGAGGGGTTGCCATCCCTTTACCTGCCGGGCAGGCTTCGACCCTCCAGTACCAGTAAAATTCATCCTCATGGGTAGTGATTTTCGCCTGGTAATACCGCGCGAGCAGGAAGGCCATCTTTTCTAACCCGAGGCGTACCCTCCGCTGAAAGGGAAGGAGGCGAAATTCCTGAGAGATCATTCCACTTTCTTCTCCCCAGCGGCGCAACCCGTAATGAAAAGCCGCCCGTCCGCTCCGCAGCGCCACACCCTGCCCGCTCAACAAACCGTATCTCTCGGTTAAGATCGCCTGGAGAGCCGCCGGATTAACCGGCGCCTGCCGGTTGGCCATCCCCAGCCTTCTCTGCAGATGAGCCAGGAGTTCCCCGGCATGTTCAGGCCCCACGATTTCTTTGATCCCCTCCATCAAAACGATTTCTATCTCGTTCATCAATCCAGCAGGTTGAGATTCGGGGTTCATTTCGCTTCTACAGGTTCATCCAGAAAGTCTTTCAGCTTCGTCATACAATCCTGAGGTTCATCCAGCATGATAAAATGCCCCGCGCGAGAAAAGCGCTCAATACGGGCATGAGGTACCCCTTGCAGAAGAGGTTGCCACTGCCGGGGATGCACAATATTATCACGATCTCCGTACATGCCCATCACTGGCACCCCGATCTTTCCCAGATTGGGTCGCAAATCGGTGCGGCGCAGAGTGGCAATACTCACCAGGAACGATTCCAGGGTGGTTCGCGAGAGGTCGCGATCCATCATGTCAGGGAAGCGCGGGTCGCGGCAAATGAAAGGAGAGGCCAGCCGCATCGCTGCCCGAAAGAGTGGAAAGAAGGTAAAAAGCAACCACGCAATCGGACGGTAACCGGCAAACTTGAGCGCCAGCGCCAGCGAAGACCCGGCAATGGGAGAACCGATGACCACCACCTTACTCGCCCGGTGAGGATATTGAATGGCCACAGACAGACTCACCGTTCCCCCCATGGAATGCCCGACCAGAGGGGCCTGCTGAATGCCAAGCTGCTCCATGAACTGGTCTACCAGGCTGATGAAATCCTGCACATTATATGTGTTTCGTTTGGTGCCAGACTCGCCAAAGCCCCAGAAATCCAGCGCATAGGTACGGTAAGATCGTCCCAGAAAAGTCATCGTCTCCTGCCACAGGCCCCACGAGCCAAGCCACCCGTGCAGGAGAATCACCGGCCGACCACGGCCAAAGACCTCGTAATGAAGAATTCCCTGATCCGTCGTGATGGAAGACAAAGTACCCCCTTCAGCGGGTGGCTTCAGGCATCGCCCGCTTCCATTTCGGCCAGAATGGAATACAACAATTCGAGTAAAACCGCTTTGACGCTTTCTTTTTTATGAGCCACACAGGGGAGTAATTTTACCTTGGGGTCAAGCCGTAATGCCAGCCGCATATCTTCCAGTTCCCAGGCGTCTTTCATATCCTGTTTGTTAGCCGCCACCACATAGGGGGTTGGCGCATAAGCCCGGAATGTTTGCAGGATACTGCGCGCCTCCCGGAAGGTTTCGGGGCGGGTGCTATCGACCATAACGATGAAACCCAGCATTCCTTCAGAGAGAATTTCCCACATAAAGTCAAACCGTTTCTGGCCCGGTGTGCCAAAGAGATACAGCACCAGGTCATCATCTACGGTAATCCGCCCAAAGTCCATGGCAACGGTGGTGGTTTCTTTGACCTTTTCCGCCTCCGAGGTGATCCGGCGTTCGGTGGCAACGACATCGATCTCACTGACAGACCGGATGAAGGCTGTTTTCCCGGCATTGAAAGGTCCTGTGACCACCATCTTGACAGTTTGCATCAAATCTTTCCCTCACAACTCTGGTTATAAGGATCGAATCCGGTTAATCAGGCGGTTGACCAGCGATTTTTGCTCGTTCTTATCGGCGGTCGGGAAGGGGCGCGCCTGGGGAACCTGGGGTCTGGGCGGCGGTGCTCCTTCAGGGCGGACAATCTCCACCAGCCCGGCCTGAATTAACCCGTAAACCACCCGGCGGATTTCCAGATCATTCATTTTGGTGGCACGGGCAATCTGACGGATGGTGTTTCGCGGATTAACGTAAGAGACCACCCGCCACTCTTCTACCGAAAGGCTGATGTTCCGCAGGTTTGTACCGGGCCGCTCGGTGAACTTGAGCGCCATATCGAGGCTGGGGATTTCTTCCTGAAGCTGTTCCCATTCGCGCAACTGGCGGGAACCTTCGATAATCAAATTTTCCAGGTCAACCCGCACAGTAATTTTGCCATCCCCGGGGAGAGTATCGGGCTCAAAGCGGAAGAACCCTTCCACCCAGGTGAAAAGCCGGCGGATAATATTAATAAAATAAGTCTGTAAGCTGGAGAGAATGTCGTCCTGGGTCAGGTAACCGGCGTTAATCAACAGCAGGCCCAGCTCTTTGTCACTCATCGTCGAAGCACGCTCTTTCAGCAGCCTGTACTGACTGGCAGAAATCCGGCGGGTCTGATGCAGAATAGCCGCCAGGCTGCCATCTTCCCCACCCAGCTGAGCGTAAGCCAGTTTGCCCTGGCGAAATGCAATCTGCGCTGTTTCACCGGGACCTTCAATGACCAGTGTGCCCGTCTTTTGTGCCAGGTTAATCAGGTTAAGCAATTGAGTGATGGAAAAATCGCGCAGGTTGCCTTTTAATGCCATGCGGCCTCGGTAAAAATTGAAAAGGGCTTGCGAAAAATTATATCAAGGATTTATCGAAGCACCCATTACGTTTACCTTACAAAATTGCGTATAGCGCAGTTTCAGGGTATGATAGGCGTATGGCAAATCATCCGCTTAACCTGGCATTGCGTTTTATCCTGGAACTGGGCGCGCTGGGCGCTATGGGGTTCTGGGGGTGGACCCAGCACACAGGTCTGGAGCGCTGGCTGTGGACGATCATCCTCCCTCTGCTGGCCGCTCTTCTCTGGGGAACCGTCCGTGTTCCGGGCGACCCCGGGTATGCCCCAATCGCCGTGCACGGCATCGTTCGTCTCTTGTTAGAAATAGGCTTCTTTGGTGGAGCTGTCTGGCTGCTCTTTGCGGCCAGACAGAGTGGATGGGCCATCGCCTTCCTTGTGGTCATAATCCTCCACTATGCACTTTCTTATGATCGCATTTTATGGATGCTTAGGCAGTAGGCCATCCTGGCAGGGGGAACTTTCCTTTAGGAAGGATGGGCGGTTTAATCTGGTAAAATTCGCCCTATGTTTAAACAAAAAATACCCAAAATCGGATGGGCCATACTGGCCCTTTCCGGCCTGATCCTACTGGTATGGCTTCTCAACCTCAACCCTCAATTTCATGAGCGATTTGCCTGGCGGGTGATGGTGGTAAAAACCTATTTGCGTGGAGTGATCGATCCGGTCAAACCCCTGCCCACCCCGCGCGTGGTGCAGGCCGCCGTAGACCCAACCACCACCCCAACCTCAACGGTCGGGGCAACGGCCACCCCAACCCCCGAGGGAACCACCTCGCCCGCTCCGCCGACCCTCACACCCACCATCACTCCCACACCCACTTCCCTGCCTCCCACAGTGGAGCTACCCGCTCCGGCTTACGATCAACAGGATATCAACAACTGTGGGCCTGCCACCCTGAGTATGTATCTGCGCTTTTATGGCTGGGACGGCAGCCAGAAAGACATTGCCGAAATGATCAAGCCCATGCGTGAAGATCGCAATGTCAATGTAGAGGAACTGGATCACTTCGTGCGCAACCGCGTAGGCTGGCTGCGCACCGAATACCGTGTGGGCGGCAGCACCGATTTACTGCGCCGTTTCATCGCCGCGGGCATTCCCGTCATGATCGAAGAAACCTTCATGATGGCCGAAAGCTACTGGCCCAACGACGACCGCTGGGCTGGCCATTACCTGCTGGTCACCGGTTACGACGACACCCTGAAGCTGTTTACCGCGCAGGATTCTTTTGTGGGCCCGGATATTCGAGTATCGTATGCAGACCTGGATCATAACTGGCAATCGTTTAATCGCGTGTTCATCCTGGTGTTCCGCCCCGAACAGGAAGACACCGTTCGATCGATCCTTGGCGAGGAATGGGACCGCGATATTAACCGTCAACGCGCCCTGGAACGCGCCAGGCGTGAAACCGAAACTGACCCGCGCAATGCCTTTGCCTGGTTTAACCTGGGCACCAATTTGATCTATTTCGACCGCGCGAACGAAGCCGCCCTTGCCTACGATCAGGCCAGAAAAATCGGCCTGCCTCAGCGGATGTTGCGTTATCAGTTCGGGCCGTTCCTGGCATATTTCCATTCCCTGCGCACCGACGACCTGCTTACCCTTACCGAGTATGCCCTCAAAATCACCCCTAACTCCGAAGAAGCCATGCTCTGGCGTGGTTGGGGGCTTTATCGGCAGGGTAAAAAAGATGAAGCCGTAGAAATGTTCTGGAAAGCTCTGGGTGCCAACCCTACCTACCAGGACGCAAAGTATGCCCTTGAATATGTCAGCTCCCATTAATGAGGCAGTATGACCCCTGAAGATGAACCTCTGTCTGAATCGTCTTCTCACCATCCCAACAGCCTGAGAGCCTTCGATGTCCTCGGGCGCTTCCTTGAGGAGGATGGCTGGTACCCCCGCCGGGTGGGAGGAAAATATTCCTATTCCATGACCTACAACGGGCGTCATGGCGACCTGCGGTGTTATGCAATCATCCGGGTAGACGTAGAAGAATTCCTGTTTTATGCCATCGCTCCGGTAAAAATTCCGGAAGAGGTACGCCCCGCTGTGGCTGAATACCTCACCCGCGCCAATTACGGCCTGCGGATCGGGAACTTCGAGCTGGATTATGCCGATGGTGAAGTGCGCTACAAGAGCAGCCTTGGCTTTGCCGGACAGGAATTGACCGTAGACCTGATCTCCAACGCCATTTATCCCGCCGTGCATACCATGGACCGTTATCTTCCCGGCTTGCTGCGCGTGAGTTATGGCGGTGCCACCCCCTTCGAGGCCATCGAAGAAGTTGAAGGGGGCATGCAGGACAAAGAAGCGTAAATAAGACTATGGGAATTGACCGGCAACGCGTTTGCGGGATTTGCTTTGATGTAGACGGCACCCTGAGTGATACAGATGACCTGTGGGTGGCGCGTCTTTCTGGCTGGCTTAAACCCGTGAGCTGGATCTTCCCCCAACGAAATCCGTCGCGGTTTGCGCGCTGGGCCATCATGGCGGCAGAAAGCCCGGGCAACCTGGTTTATTCCCTGTTTGACCGATTCGGATTGGATGATGAAATAGGCCGCCTTTTCCACTGGCTGAACAGGCAGCGCGGGGTCCTTCGCTCACAGCGATTTTTACTCATCCCCGGGGTACAAGAAGCCCTTCACAGGTTGCACAAGCATTTTCCACTGGCGGTGGTGAGCGCCCGTGATCACGCAGGTACACTGGCTTTCTTGCAACACTTTGAGCTGGAACCCTTTTTCCGTTGCGTAGCCACCTCTCAGACCTGTGAATTTACCAAACCTTTTCCGCATCCGATCCGCTGGGCCGCCGCTCAAATGGGGGTAAAACCTGAAGAATTATTAATGGTTGGCGACACCGTGGTGGATATTCGTGCCGGTAAGGCTGCTGGCGCTCAGACCGTGGGGGTGCTGTGCGGTTTTGGGCAGGAAGAAGAATTACGCCGGGCCGGAGCAGACCTTATCCTCCCCCATACAGCGCAACTGGCTGACGTGCTCCTGGATTAACCTGGCGGGTGGTCTCCGAAGGGCTTTTTTCCATCAGAGACCACCCGCGATTCTGACTATCCTCTACGCAAAAGCCTTGACTTCAGGCAGCCGTTCCTTGATGGATGCAATGGCTTCCTCGGGGAAGTCGTAATCCTCCAGCTCGCCCGCCAGATACTTATGATAGGCGCTCAAATCGAAGTGCCCGTGGCCGGAAAGGTTGAACAGAATAACTTTCTTCTCCCCGGTTTCTTTACACTTCAACGCCTCATCGATCGCCGTGCGAATGGCATGCGCCGATTCAGGGGCAGGTAAAATGCCCTCCGATTGAGCAAATTGAATCGCCGCCTCAAACGTCCCAAGCTGCCCGACGGCGACCGCTTCGATATACCCGGCATCATAGAGGGCACACAAAGCTGGAGCCATGCCATGATAGCGCAGTCCTCCGGCGTGAATCGAAGGCGGGATGAAATCATGCCCCAGGGTGTACATCTTTACAATAGGGGCCATCTGGGCGGTGTCGCCATAGTCAAAGGCGTAAACCCCCCGCGTCAGCGATGGAGCTGCCTTGGGTTCCACCGCGATCAGGCGCGTGCGATGCCCATGCTTCAGGTTTTCTCGCAGGAAGGGGAAGGCAATACCGGCAAAGTTTGAACCGCCCCCCACACAACCAATGACCATGTCCGGGTATTCCCCGGCCAGGTCCATCTGTTTGATGGCTTCTTCACCGATCACCGTCTGATGGAGTAAAACATGGTTGAGCACGGAGCCAAGGGAATATTTCTTGGCACCATTGGAAGTGGCAGCCACCTCCACGGCTTCTGAGATGGCGATGCCGAGTGAACCGGGGCTTTCGGGGTCCTGCGCCAGGATATTCCGTCCGGCCTGAGTACGGTGGGTTGGGCTGGCATACACATGAGCACCGAAGGTTTCCATCAGGTAGCGCCGATAGGGCTTCTGATTGTAAGACACCTTGACCATGTAAACTTCCAGATCGATGCCAAAGAATTTACAGGCCATAGAAAGCGCCGACCCCCATTGCCCGGCGCCGGTCTCAGTGGTCATGGCTTTGGTGCCGGCCACCTTATTGTAGAAAGCCTGGGCAAGAGCGGTGTTCGATTTATGGCTGCCGGAAGGGGATACTCCTTCGTATTTATAGTAGATGTGAGCCGGTGTGCCCAGCGCTTTCTCAAGGCGCAGGGCGCGGATGAGGGGCGTTGGGCGGTAAAGTTTATACGCCTCGTAGACGGGTTCAGGAATTTCGATGTAACGCTCGGTGCTGATCTCCTGTAAGATGATCTCCATCGGGAAGATCGCCGAAAGAAAATCGGGGGTCACCGGTTCCTTGGTACCCGGATGTAAAACCGGCGTAGGCGGTACGGGGCTATCAGCAGCGATGTTGTACCAGAAGCGCGGAATATCGTTCTCGGTTAATATAAAACGCGTTTGCTCAGACATGGGATTCCTCCTTTGGTTTATTAAAAAACAAAAACGTTCGTTCCCTTTGGGACGAACGTTTAATGTCCGTGGTGCCACCCAACTTAGGCTGCGGTTAACCAAAAAACCTGTTGTGATGCACAACAGGGAAAAAGCCAGCCTCACTCGTTTACGGGTACAGCCATTTCTGCGATACCCTTTGCCCTGATAACGGTGGCATTTCCGGCGCGGGCTACTTGGAAAACCGTTCACCCTGCAACTCAGAGGTCCATTCGGCGCTACTGTGCGTGCAGGTTTTCACCCAACCCCTGCTCTCTGTGACGCCCTGGTGGCGCGTACTCGTCCTCGTCATGGTCTTTCAAATATGTATTTTGTGTGATTATAAGGGTTTCCAGAAGGTTGTCAAGCCCTTTTTTAATCCATTTCGCCTTTCATTGTAGACCTGGCTCCCTGGCCCACGACCGATTTCATCACGATTATCCGCACCTGTTTCACCCCCGGCAAACAACTGCTCAACGCCGGATTAATGCCATGGGATTGCTATAAAAATGCTACCGATGAGGATCTGACCGTCATGTTCTTGGACTTTAAGTCGTCGCCAGCCCTGCCCTCACAGGGACAATAAATTCCAGATCATAGGCCAGAGCCTCCACCCGGAAAATGTGGAGGCTTTGGCCATACCGATTAAAGAGGGCTCAAGTTCCCTCTCATTTCGTCCCTTGACGTTTTGTTTGAACGCGGTATAATTTCAAGCGCCTGCCCTCGTAGCTCAATTGGATAGAGCGTTTGCTTGCGGAGCAAAAGGCTGCAGATTCGAGTTCTGCCGGGGGCACTTTTGATTCCAGTGCCACCAGAGGCCGCAGACCCCATCGAGGGGTGATATTCGACCTCTGCCGGGGGCACTTTTGATTCCAGTGCCACCAGAGGCCGCAGACCCCATCGAGGGGTGATATTCGACCTCTACCAGGGGCACTTTTGATTCCAGTGCCACTAGAAGGCCGCAGACCCCATCGAGGGGTGATATTCGACCTCTGCCAGGGTCACTTTTGATTCCAGTGCCACCAGAGGCCGCAGACCCCATCGAGGGGTGATATTCGACCTCTACCAGGGGCACTTTTGATTCCAGTGCCACTAGAGGCCGCAGACCCCATCGAGGGGTGATATTCGACCTCCGCCAGGGACACTTTTGATTCCAGTGTCTCCAGAGGCCTGGCCGGAACGGAACCCAAAGCGTCAATCCCTCTACTAAATCAGATCAACATTCTTATCGTCGATGGATAGACTGAAAAGTATCTGAACCGCACCTAAAATATCAAAATTTTCGCTCTCTGAGGCTCTATCCGGTAATCTTCCATACACCTCTCCCGAAGTCCCCTTTCATGAGTGATTTTATCTAAATTGAATATTGACAAAGCTAATCTTATTAGTTATATTACTAACATATTTAGCTTACGAGGAGATCACTTTCATGCCTACCCGGTTCATTCACACTTCCGGCGGGAACATTGCTTATGACGACCAGGGCGAAGGCCCGCTGGTCGTGTGCGTACCTTCCATGGGAGATCTGCGCAGTGAATATCGGTTTTTGCTCCCTTTGCTCACATCCGCCGGTTTTCGGGCGGTGAGTATGGATGTTCGCGGACATGGGGAAACCAGCACCAGCTGGCCAGACTATTCTGTCGCCGCCATCGGTCAGGACATCCTCGCATTAATCGAATCGCTGAAAGCAGGGCCTGCAACGCTGATTGGCACTTCCATGGCCGCTGGAGCTTCCATCTGGGCCTCTGTGGAAGCCCCCGATCAGATCTCAGGCATGGTTCTCATTGGCCCGTTTGTTCATGGCAAGGGAGATCCGTGGCTGAAATTCCTGTTCTCGCTCGCTTTCGCCCGCCCATGGGGGCCCTCTCTCTGGACCAAATACTACGCCAGGCTCTACCCCACACGCCCACCCCACGATCTTCCAGAATACATTGCCACCTTAAGAGATAATCTACGCCAGCCGGGGCGCATGGAAGCCCTGCAGAAAATGATGGCCGCCGATAAAACTGCATCTGGTGAACGGCTTAATAAGACCCGTGTTCCGGCTTTCATCTTGATGGGAAGTTTAGACCCGGATTTCAAAGACCCCGAAGGGCAGGCCCGCTGGGTGGCCGAACAGGTTCGCGGAAGTTATCAAATGGTGAACGGCGCAGGTCACTATCCGCACGCCGAGATGCCCCGGGAAACCTTTGAAAGAATCCTGCCTTTCCTGCAACAGCTGGAAAACCAGCCTGTGGAGACGCATGCCTCGTAAAACAGGCCTCAACCGGGAGACAATCGTCGAAGCGGCGGTCGAATTGGTGAATAGAGAAGGGGTTGGCGCCCTCACGCTTCATCGCCTTGCCGCGCATGTGGGGGTGCGCCCGCCTTCTCTTTACAACCATATTCATGGTATGCCCGGTTTGTTACGCGAACTGGCTCTTTTCAATGCCCGTCAATTAGCCGAACAAATGGGAAGGGCCGTAATTGGGCAGTCGGGCGCACCGGCGCTAGAAAAGCTGGCAAACGTCTACCGGGCATATATTAAAGCCAACCCCGGTTTATACTGGATCAGTCTGAGTGCACCTCAGCCTGAGGATGACATCGAATTAATAGAGGCGCAACAGGACATCATTCAAATTGCCCTGCTTGTGATCGAATCTCTGGGGTACCAGGGTGAACAGGCACTTCACATTGTGAGGGGCCTTCAAAGCCTGGTGCACGGATTTACCACCCTTGAGAACCTGGGAGGGTTCGGGCTGGAGCTCGATTGTGAGGTGAGTTTTCAGTATATCGTGAGCACTTTTATTCGCGGAATTTCCCATTGAACGCTTCTTTCCTGCCCTTGCCCAGACTATCAAGGCGATTTATAATCAAAATCAGAGAGTTCTATCCTTACCTATCAATGATCTCATTATCCGGTATGGATGGATTTAGTGGTGATTTCTGGAGGTAAAAATTGGAGTCGTTTCGCTCCGAACCCCTGCCCAACGAGGAGCCAACCCGCCCCGCGCCGCGCAGAAACCCGGTGATCAGTTTCCTTTTGGAAACCATTCAGACTATTCTCATGGCGCTGGTGCTTTATTTTTTGATTGACCTCGTGCTTGGGAGGGTGCGCGTTGAAAATATCAGCATGGAACCCACCGTCAGGCCAGGGCAATTCATCCTGGTCAATAAACTGGCATACCGCCTGGGTGAATTTAAACGGGGAGATGTGATCATCTTCCACTATCCGCGTGATCCTCACGAAGATTACATCAAGCGCGTGGTCGGACTGCCCGGCGAAACCGTCACCATCAGGGATGGCCGCGTGTACATCAATGGACAACCTCTCGACGAACCGTACATCTCCGCACCACCTCAGTACACTGGAGAATGGGTGGTGCCGGAAGACCAGGTTTTTGTTTTAGGCGATAACCGCAATCAATCTTCCGATTCGCACAGCTGGGGGTTTGTCCCCCGTAACCTCGTCGTTGGTCGGGCTCTGGTCGTATACTGGCCCCTCAACGACATCAAAATTCTGAACCAGACACCGGTGGTCAATGCCGCAAACTGAATTTTCCCCTCGCATGGATTTGCAACAGGTGCGTGCCCTGCTCGAAGAATACACGCATCAGCTCCCTCCGTTGGTTTTACCCGAAGGTCACCCCGGTGACCGCCCCATTGCCTCCTGGATCGATCACACCTTGCTCAAACCAGAGGCTTTACCCGAGCAAATTATTCAACTGAGCCGCGAAGCGCTTCAGTTCCAGTTTGCTGCGGTTTGCGTTAATCCGCTTTACGTCACCCTGGTGGCCCGCCTGCTGGCAGAAAGCCCCGTGCGCACCTGCTGTGTGGTTGGCTTTCCTCTGGGTGCTACCCCCACCCGTGTTAAAGTCTTTGAAACCCGGGTCTGTCTGGAGGAAGGCGCTCAGGAAATTGACATGGTCATCCCCATCGGCCTGTTGCGCGCCGGGGAATATGCTGCCGTGCTGGAAGATATTCAGGCTGTGACCGAGGCAACCCACAGCCAGGGCGGGCAGATCAAGGTCATCCTCGAAATGGCTCTGCTCAATCAGCAGGAGAAAATCGCCGGATGCCTGCTCGCTAAGGCCGCCGGGGCTGATTTTGTTAAAACATCCACCGGCTTTGGGCCGGGAGGAGCGACCACCGCAGATGTGGAGTTAATGCGGCGGGTCGTGGGGCCTGCAATGGGAGTCAAAGCCGCCGGGGGGGTTCGTACCCTGGCTGACGCGCGCGCCATGTTGCTCGCCGGAGCCACACGCCTTGGAAGCAGTGCAGGAGTCAAAATTGTTCAGGAAGCGGGTTTGGAGAGGTAACTTCATGAATCAATCAGAGAACCAGACCTTCTCCTGTGGAGAATGTCAGGCCGGGCACTTACGGCGGGCTTACGTCACCTATTTCACCTGGCTGGGAGACGAATTAATCACCGTGCCCGACTTTCCGGCCTGGGTTTGCGATGTGTGCGGGCGGCGTGAGTACGACCCTCACGCTCTCAGCCAGCTCAATCTGCTTCTCAACCCCAACGCCGGGCGGCCCAGGCAGCGCAACCGGAAGTTCACCCCCACGGCGCCCAGCAAAAAAGGCTCCCGCCCCAGCCGTCCGTAAACCACCAGCATCACACAGGTGACCGGTCTGTAAAACCAGACCGGTTTTTTTATGGCACCGGGCACCAGGCTGCATCCTGATCGCGCCCCGGTGACTGACTCAGGTTTCTCTGGAATTGGCCGTTAGCCCGCATGATGAAAACTTCCGCGTCTCCATCCACCACACGGTTGAAGGCCAGCCACTGTGCATCGACTGACCAGGCCGGCGCGCTATCTCTGGGGCCATCGCTCAACCGCACCACTTCCATTTCAGGGTTGCGCAGGGGATACCGTGCCATAAAAATACGCCGGGTGCTCCCCTCTTCCCGCGTGTATGCCACCCAGTTTCCATCTGGAGACCAGGTTGGCTGCGCCACCTGCCCCAAACTTCCCGCCAGGCTCGAAAAATCAAACCGTTGCGGTGTGACATAATAAGGTCTGGATTCAACTGCCGGGTCTGACTCCCCGCGCAGGTTGAGAATCTGCCGCCCCGAAACATTCATCACAAAGGCGAGCATGCGCATATCGGGTGACCAGGTCGCCCCGAATTCTTCCTGATCATAGCTCAACCGGGTCTGCCCGCTCCCATCCACATTCATCAGATAGAGCTGTCTCACCCCATCCTCACGGCCATTGTTGGTAAATGCAATCAGGCGTCCATCGGGTGAAAAGGCCGGTTCGGTATCATCTCCCTTACGGCGGGTAAGGTTTAGGGGTGGAAGGCTGCCATCTGCCGGTATCGCCCACACATCCAGACCAGTATCGCCCTCCGCCGGAGCCACAAAGAGAATCCATCTGCCGTCCGGTGACCAGCGGAGCTGAGTCTTATCTCCGGGTGAATGCGTCACCTGCTGGAAATCTGACACCTCCAACATGCCCTCGTCGGTGAGCATCACCCTCGCGGTCCAGATCTGTAAAGTTACCCCATCTCCACGATCGCTGGCAAAGGCGATCCGCCCTGTTCCTCCCACCGGTAACAGAACGGGCGTGGGAGTTACCGGGGTGAAGGTGGGTAACACGGGAGTTTCGGTAGCTTCATGAGAAAGGTCAGCCGCCCCCAAAACCACCCTCGTAGCAGTTGCTTCAGGTGGATGGGTCGAAGTTGGCTCAGCGGATGGGGAAACCGTCGGCGTAGCAGGCATCTGACTCATACGCCCCACCCCCTGCCAGAAAATACCCCCGAAGAGCATCAGAAACATCACACCACTGAGGGCCGCCCCGGCCAGCCACCATCGCCTGCGTTTGGGAATATTTCTCCCCTTCACAGGGTGAGCCGCCCTCTCTGGTATAACCGATGGCACCGGCACCGTCGGTTGAGCCAGAGGATCCTCCAGGGCATGGAGCAGGCTCTCTACATCCGGGAAACGATCTTCCGGGCGCACCGCCAGTCCTCTTTCAATAGCCGCACAAATCCCGGCAGGAACCTCCGGTGCCAGTTGAGACAGCGGTGTCAGCGTCGCCTCTCCCAGGGCTCGCTGAACGGCATCGGCTGGCTTTTGCCCGGCGAGCAGGGCATACAGGGTGGCTGCCAGTGCGTATTGATCCGATTTGGGGCCGGTGCGCATGGCTCCATATTGCTCAGGGGGAGCGTAGCCGGGGGTATAACTGCGCGCGGCAGTCTCAGTGACCTGGTCTCCCATCACCGTCTTGGCAATGCCAAAATCCACCAGAACGGCCTCTCCCTCTACCGAAAGGCGGATATTCCCCGGTTTGATATCCCGGTGAATCACGGGCGGGTTCTGGCTATGCAAATACTTCACCGCGCCACCAATCTGCCGGGCCCATTCCAGCACGCGTTCCACACTCTGGCGGCCCTCCTTCTTGATCAGGGTCTCCAGATCCTGCCCTGGAATATAATCCATCACCAGATAGGGGACATTATCCAGCACGAAATAATCGATTACTCTGGGCAAATTGGGATGGCGCAACCCGGCCAGCAAATGCGCTTCACGGAGAAACTGACGTTCCACTTCGGGGAGCGGGCGTAAACTGGCCTTGATGGCCACGTCTATATTCAAGGACGTATCAAACGCCAGATAAACCGTCCCCATCCCCCCCTCACCGAGTTTATTTCGAATGCGATAACGATTATTGAGCATCGCCCCCTGTTCAAGCATTTCAAATCCTCTCTTGCAATAACCCGGGAACTTCCTCCAGCCGGAGAATCCATCTCTCGGGGCGTGCACGCCATTTTACCTCCACCCCGCCCTGCTGGATCGCCCTTTCGCTAACAGTCACGCGCAGTGGCAGACCAATCAGATCCGCATCGTTGAACTTCACCCCCGGACTTTCAGGCCGGTCGTCCACCAGCGCCTCCATCCCCATGCCGGCCAGGGTCTGCTCCAGAGCCCGCGCCATGGCAGCAACCTCTGGCTTCTTTGAATCTAAAACCACCACCTGAACCCTGAAAGGCGCCGCCGCTTCTGGCAGAATCAGGCCATTTCCGTCATGATGTTCTTCGGCCAGGCACCCCAGGGTGCGCGTCAGGTAAAAACGGTGCATCTTTACCCGGGGGGGCATGCTCTTCCCACTTTCGTTCAAGAAGCGCACCCCCTGTTCGGCAGCAAATTCTTGAGAATAGCCCCGCGATTCCGCCAGCGAAAACCCCTTTTGAGCCCGTAATGAGCCGCCGCAACGCGGACAGGCATCTCCTTCCGTGGCAAGGGCAATCTCTGCGACAAGGTCAGCGGTGTAATCACGCCCAAAACAAACGTTGCGTAAATGGTATCCTTCCTCGTTGGCTCCCGCCGTCAAATTGGGCGACTGGGTCACCTCCACGTCCACCACTACCAGTGCCCCGTTCAATCCCACCGGTGAAGCATACCCTGGCACAGCTCCTACCGCACGAATTTCATCTTCTGTGGCCGGGCGCACCCGATCACTACCCAGTACACGCCGCAATGCCATCTCGTTAACCTCTCGATCACCGCGCACCACGGCGAAAACCAGCTTCGACTCGTTCAGGGTCAGGAAAACCGCTTTGGCCGTGCGCGATTCGGGAATCCCCAGAAACGCCGCCAGTGCCGCAATCGACTTGCATCCCGGCGTAGCCACCCGCTCCAGGGGGGCAGGGGCTTCCTCTGCCGCCTGAGGCCGCCTGAACTGCGCCGCCGCCGGGGTTGCAGAATAACCGCAACCGTCACAGGAAAGCCACTCCTCATCCCCTGCCGGGTGGGGATAAAACCAGCTCCGCCCGATCATTTCGCGGGCCGAGCTCAGGTCTTCAGCCGATTTCACAGGCAGTCTGCAGGAAGCAAAGAAACGCTCCAGCACTTCTTCCACTCCCTCTTTTCCTTCTCCGGTAAGAGGGTTCTGAGAACCGGTGAGACTGAAAACCTCTACCCCCCACGCCGCGCGCCCACCCAGTAAACCACAGGCATGGCCCACGCCCGGTAAATCCTGCCATCCCGAACGGTAAAGGAACTCAGGAAGCTGTCGGTATGAGCGCAAATGGGAACGCGCCAGCTCAAAAAACAACCAAAAACCGGAATTCTCGGCCGGTAGCCCCAGTTCCATCGCCCCCAGCCCCATCAGCCCCTGGCGAATTTGCCCCTCAAGGCTTCGCAGAGCCAGCTCTCCCAGCGGTAGCAGCGCCACCAGGCCACCCTCCAGTGGCTGAATATACCCCGCTCGTGCCAGCCACTGCTGCCCCACGATTGAGAGATCAGCGGGAACTTCACGGCGAGTCTGGGAAAACAAACGCAAAAACTGCATAAGCCATCAAACGAAGACGTTCAACCAGAGTGACATTGTACGATAAAGGATCGGTGCAAGCACATGACCGCTTTTTCGCATGAGCCAGCCACAAACCAACCCCTGCCCCAGTACCAACCCCAGCCCGATGAACGTCGCTGGCAAAGAACCCCCGGATAGAATCAGGGGCAGGCGCCAGGCTGCGTATGCCAGGCCAGCCACCAGCCAGCCCTGTGCGTCTCCCAGCCACCAGGATAATCGTAACTGGATATAACCGCGGAAAATCGTCTCTTCCGCGAAAGCAATCCCAAACGCACCGAGCAGATACCAGGCCTCTTCACTGCTAATGCCATTCACCACGTCCATCACCCGGTTACGCAGGAAAATCGTCAGCAAAGCCAGCGCCAACCCCACTCGCAAGGCTGGCCCGGTTGCAGCACCATTCCACCCCGCACTGCGCACAGGCTGCCCGCGCAGGAGCAGCGCCACTCCCACAGCCAGCAGTGAGAACACCGCCAGCGCCAGCGGACGACTCAATTCCGCGGCCACGCCGGGCAATGGGAACCACCCCCCAAGCATTCCACCCAGCTTCCCGGTGGCAAACAGAAACGAAAATAAAATAACCACCAGCGCCAGAGTTATGGCAACCAGTCCATCTCTCCGGGCATACTTAAAGCCAATGGGAGGGTGCCTGAACCGCGGAGAAAGAGATAACAGCCAGGTCACCGCAATGACCCCCAGCCACTCAGTAATCAATGCAACAATGGATGTTGTATACAAGGGAATTCCTCAATAAGGTCAGGCTTCTTCACCGGCGGGTTGCGTACCCTCCACCGGTTCTTCCTCAATGACAATCTCGATCTTCTCTTCCATGCGCACCTGTCCGCGCAAGAAAGCCCCTTCTTCTGTGGAGAGAGAAGTCGTCACCACATCACCCCACACGCGCCCGGTTCCACGGATTTCCAGTTTTTCGGCGATGATATTCCCGCTCACCGTTCCAGCCACAATCACCGTGTTAGCCTGTAACGTCTGGCAAACCAACCGCCCTGTTTCACCAATCACCACCAGCCCCCGCAGAGTAATGTCTCCCTCGAATGCCCCTTCAATACGCACCCCCCCTGTACCTCGCAGGTTGCCCTTCCAGAGGATCCCCGGCCCCAGCACGGAGGTAACCCGTTCCACCGGCGGCGCTACAGGAGGTGTCTGTGGCTGTTGTTTACGAAACATCCCCTTCCTCCCTCACTCCCGAACTGCCCCCCGGGCGGGGCGGCCAGAGGCTTCCCGCCCATACCCGTGTGCCTGCCGGCACATCGGCTTTGACATCGGCTCCGTTTCCAATCATGCACCCGGCACCCACCCTCACATTCAGGTTGACGGTGGCGTTCATCCCAATTTGCGTGAATTCCTCCACATGCACCCCACCGGCCAGGGCCGCCCCCGGTGATACATTGGTAACCCGGCCGAGAATACAATCATGCGCCACAATGGCTCCCACGTTGATCACTGAGCCGAAACCCACACGCACGGCACTGCCGATATACGCCTTGGGCATGACCTGCACCCCACCTTCCAGTACCGCACTCGGTTCAACCACAGCCGTCGGGTGAACCAGCACCGGGCAGGCAAAACCAGCCTGCGCCAGCACGTCAAAAACTCGCTGGCGCGATTGCGGATTACCAATGCCCCCCACGCCGTTGGCCGCCAGGCGTACCCCGCGGTCATGCCAGTCTTTCAATTGATCGGCCCCGCCGAGCACCGGCACCCCCAGCACATCACTGCCGTGCGGCATACCATCATCAATCACCCCCACCACGCGGAAAGTACGCATGGCCCTCAGCAATTCGATCACGGCTTTTCCATGCCCACCGCCGCCATAAACCAGAATCCCGGCGGCCTCCAGGGGCGCCTGCTCAGCATACGGCACCAGGCTGCCGGTGGGCTTACCCGAAGCCACGGTGGGCGCTTCAGCCAGATAACACAGCACCGCGCCGGGGAGAACCGTCTGGCCGGGACGGGCGTGAAGCCCAACCACATAGCCGCTGGTGGCGGCATGTAATTCCACCCGTTCATGGCGGCTCTCTAAACCGGCTAACAACTGCCCCTGCTCCACAGGTTGCCCCTCACGGATCGCCAGACTGGCAACCCAAATCGGTCCTGAATTTTCCAGAGATGGAATTTGCACAGCAACTGCGGCCATAATTCTTTTATACCATACTTGTCTCAAATGGATGTCCCCGGTGAGTATCAACTCGAAAACGCCAGGGCATGGAACGCCAGGGTTCGGGCACCCGGTCTATACCCACCCGAGGGCCGCTGAGGATGATGGAGTCAGTGAAGGGCGTACCCGGCTCAATCCACAGCCCGCTTTCAGGATTGGTCAGGTCAGCCGAGTTGAGAGAACCATCAATCGCGAACGCCTGACAGAGTTTGGCCGGGCCATCCGTCCAGTGGTGAGCGGGCACCCCGGCACGCCGCTCCGCCACCACGGAGTGACCCTCCACCACCTCCACTGCCCGGATCAGCACCGCCGCCGGGAACCCCTCCCGTTCGGTCACCACATTGAGCATCCAGTGCATTCCATAAGTAAAATACACATACGCATGCCCGGGCGGGCCATACATCACCCGTGTCCGCGAGGTATACCCGGAGCGGGCATGGCAGGCCAGATCCTCTTCACCACGGTACGCCTCAGCCTCTACGATAATGCCGCACAGGCGTGTTTGCCGATACCATCGCACCAGGCGCATCCCCAGCAAAGCGCGCGCCACCTCGACGGTATTCCGCTCGTAAAATGAAGCTGGAAGCGGTGACAGCATACGGCGGATATTGTACAATAGAAACCGCCAGGCAAAGCGGAGAACTTGGCTAAAATTCGTTTTGCCATGAACTTTTACCGGAGGAAATATGAAAATCCGTCCTGACCCAGGGCTGACTTTTGATGATGTGTTACTGGTTCCACGCCGTTCGGCGATCCGCAGTCGGCGAGATGTTTCCACGGCTTCCTGGTTAACCCCCGACATCCGCCTGCAGATTCCCATCGTCTCCGCCAATATGGATACGGTTACCGAAACACGCATGGCCATTGCCATGGCCCAGCACGGCGGCATCGGAATCATCCACCGCTTCATGACCATCCAGCAACAGGCTGAGATGGTGGAGCGAGTCAAACGCGCCGAAAACATGGTCGTTGAAGATCCTATTTCCATCCGTGCCAGCGCCACCATTGCCCAGGCACGCCAGCTGATGGCCGAGGAAGAGGTCGGCGGCCTGATGGTCACCGATGAAAACGGGATCTTGCTGGGCGTGGTCACCACCCGCGATGTGCTCCTTGCCGAAACTCCTTCCGATTCGGTGCAAACGGTGATGACACCCCGCGAACGGTTGATTGTGGCCAGCAAAGACGAAACGCTGGAAAACGCCCGCCGCAAACTGCACTCTTACCGCATCGAAAAACTCCCTCTGGTTGATGAGGAAGGGCACATCGTCGGGCTGATCACCACCCAGGATATCGTGAAAATTGAGCAACATCCCGATGCCACCAAAGACTCGCGCGGGCGGTTAATGGTGGGCGTGGCCGTTGGCGCTCGCGCCGACGACCTTGAACGTGCCGCCGCCTGTGTGGCCGCTGGCGCCGATGTGCTGGTAGTGGATATTGCCCATGGTCATTCAGACCACACCCTGCAGATGGTCTCCAGCCTTAAAAAACGCTTCTCCGTTCCCGTCATCGCCGGAAACGTGGCAACCGCCGAAGGCGTGCGCGACCTGGCCGATGCCGGCGCTGATGCGGTGAAGGTGGGGGTGGGGGCCGGTTCCATCTGCATCACCCGCCTGGTTACCGGGTTCGGCGTTCCACAACTTACCGCCATCCTGGAATGCGCCGAAATGGGCCACCGCATGAAGGTACCCATCATCGCAGATGGCGGAGTGCGCAACTCAGGCGACCTGGTGAAAGCGCTTGCCGCTGGTGCCAGCACAGTGATGCTGGGAAGTATGCTGGCCGGAACCGACGAAAGCCCCGGTGCGCCAGTTGTACGCGGAGGCCGGCGGTATAAAGTGGTGCGGGGTATGGCCTCGCTTACCGCCAACATCCAGCGCAAAGCCATTGAAAAGGGAGAAATCAGTGAGGAAGACTGGGGTGAGGTCGTACCCGAAGGAGTTGAGGCGGTCGTGCCCGCACGCGGCGCAGTGGCTGATATTCTCCACCAACTGGTGGGGGGTCTGCGCTCCGGCTTAAGTTATGCCGGTGCCCGCAACATCGAAGAGCTTTGGGAAAAAGCCGAATTTATCCCCATTACCCGGGCTGGCATGGAAGAATCCGGCCCCCACGATGTGGAGAAATTCTAACCCGTCAATCCATCGGCCCGGGCATAACCCGGGCTTTTTTTATGGCACAATGCCGAAGGTAAAGCGCCAGGCTCCATCCGCCTGCTGTTCCACCTTTGAAGAAGCACCGATCACCTCAAACCACGTCTGGCCGGGTTTAAAGGGGAAAGGTTGCCCGTCACTCCCCAGCAGGGTAAGGGGGGTGTCTTTTCCGGCCCGCTTATAGGTGACTTTGTACACTTTTCCATCGCGCGCCAGCCACGCCGGGCCACTGCCTCCATCATATTGCTGGCCATCACAGGCAGTATATCGCCCCGCATTCGGATCGAGAAGAATTTCTACCACCTCAATTTCATTGGATCGATAAAAATACTGGTGGGGCACACACATCGTTACCACATTATCGGCGGCAATGGGCTCGCCGGTGAGCTGATCAGTCAACTGAACATAAACCTCGTTGTTGCGGTTGACATCATTCTGTGCATCGACGAAGCGAAAATAACGACCACTGACGGAGTCGTAATCCCAGCGATTATAAATGGCTCCAGAGTAACGCACAAACACACGGTTGCCTTCTCCGCCGCCCTCCGGGGGCTGCATCTGGAAGAACATTCCATCCAGCACCTGACGGGTGTTGTCAATCCCGCGGCTTTTAAGGTAAGCATTCATCTCGGTCGTGTTGGCCATGAGAAAATTCCGCTTCTCTGGTTCAAAACGGCACAGAGCCGGACACGAAAAGTTATTCTCCAGCACCAGGCGAGACGAGAAGTCAGAGTTCACAATCCGATTCCATACCGCCCAGTACGCCGAACCAAAAATAAAGACCGCCCGATACATGGGCACAAGCATGGTATCAAAGAATCGCCCGGAACGAATGGGGCCCACTTTTTCGGCATCCGTGCCGTAGAAAACAGCCGCAAAGCGCGTACCGCCCTGTTCGGTGTAATACTCGTAAACCAGATCAGCCCGCGAAAGCCCAAATTGTGGGCGGTCGTCGCGGGGAAGGTTTTCCACTTTAATCAGCAAGGGGCGCCGATCGAGCACGGCAGGGTCGGCTACCTTCAAGCCTGTCAGAGGGTTGACGTCTGCAGGAAAGTTCGTTGGCCCCATCCCCTGGGGCGGGTAATTGGGGGTGGGGTACGGAGTAGCAGTGGGTTCAGGGGTAGCGCTTGGCGCCAGGGTTGAAGTGGGCGGCAAAGAAGTGGGGGTGGGCAGCGCCCGGGTTGGAGTAAGCGTGGGAGTTGGGGCCTGGGGAATCACCACCGAACATGCGCTGAGCAGAATCAGCGCCGGGCACAGCATTCGCAGGAAGAGTTTCATGGTCACAGGGTTTTTCCTCATCATTCTTTGGAGTATATCAAAAAACCGACACCAGAGAATGGTTATGAGTATAATCCTTTTATGTTCCGATCGCTCTTCTGGAAAGCCCTGCTTGTGCTCTTTACCCTGGTTTTATTGGGTGTCTGGCTGATTGAGACGCCCCCCGGCCTGCTGGGCAAAGCCGATGCCGTGGGCTACGCCGTATGTCACCGCGCCCCGGCCCGCTCCTTCCTGCTGGGAGACCGGCCCCTCCCCCTGTGCGCCCGTTGTTCGGGTACCTTCCTGAGCGGATTAATGACCCTCATCTTCATCCTGCGCCTGGGACGGCGCGGTGAACTGCCCGACCTGAAAACCTCCCTCCTGCTGGGAGTTTTTGCCGTGGCCTTCGGGCTGGATGGAGTCAATTCACTCGCACACACCCTTCCAGGGGCACCCTCCCTGTACCCCTCTCAAAACTGGCTGCGCCTTCTCACCGGAACAGGGGTCGGTATGGGGATCGGCGCTCTCCTCGCACCGGTATTCAACCAGGCCCTCTGGGCAAATTTCGATTCGCGCCCGTCCCTCGGCTCCTGGCGGGAGCTGTTGACACTGCTGGGGTTGGCTGCCTTGCTCGATCTGGCCATCCTCAGCGAAAACCCTTTTCTGGTTTATCCACTGGCCGTGCTGAGCGGTCTGGCCGTCCTTTCCATCCTCACCCTGACCTATTCTACCCTCTGGGTGCTTTTCTTCAAACGAGAAAACAGGTATCATCAATGGAGAGAGGCGTGGGTGCCGCTCCTAGCTGGTTTTGCCACCGCCCTGTCGCAAATTGCGCTATTAGACGCTGTGCGCTTCATTCTCACTGGCACCTGGTCAGGCTTCAATCTCCCCGGTTAATTTGGTCAGAAGGGAGGACTCGTGGATCTTCTGGGCATTTTCTCAGCCTTCGGGCTTTCAGCCAGCGCTGGCCTGAACGCCTATATCCCTCTGCTGGTCATCGCTCTGCTGGCGCGCTTTACCCATCTGATCCAGTTAAGCAAACCCTGGGACGCCCTCACCAGCTGGTGGATCATTGGCCTGCTGGTGGTGCTTTCGTTGATCGAATTTTTCGCCGATAAAATCCCCGCCGTCAATCACATCAACGACCTCATCCAGACCTTTATCCGCCCGGCCGCGGGGGCCATTGCTTTCGCCGCCAGTGCGCACGTCATAACCGAGATCCATCCCATTCTGGCCATTGGAGCCGGGATTCTGATAGCAGGGGGTGTCCATGCGGTTAAATCGCTGGCTGTGCGCCCGACGGTTACTGCCGCCACCGGTGGGGCTGGCAATGTACCAGTTTCCATTGCCGAGGATGCCCTCTCAACCGCGCTTTCGATCATTGCAGTTGTCCTTCCAGTGCTGATCGCCTGCATCCTTGTGCTTCTTACTGCGTATATTATCTGGAGGCTTTACCGCCGCCGAAGCCTTCCCAACGCCTGAGCTCATCCTCAGGGGTGGAAGAGCCGCTTATCCGCATTGATTCACAGTAATAAGGAGACAAACCCATGAGTGAAGAAAAACAACCCTTCGATGAACAGCCCCAGGAAAGCGCAAGCGAGCCCTACCAGCCTGTGGAAGATTACACCCCGCCCACTGCTGAACCTCCTGCCGAAATGAGCGACACCACCCCCGCCCCGGAATTGTTTGCTCCCCCCAGCATCGATGCTTCTTCCTTCCCCGGTGGCGAGGCGGCATCATCCGGCCAGGTTGAACAACCAGCAGCGCCACCCCCTGCTGAGCCATTCACCCCATCCCCCACACCTCAGACGGGCGGCACTGTGCCGCCTCCGCCCGGCGCGCCAGCCGCAAAAGGCAGTCTTAAGTGGTGGGTCATTCTGCTCATCGTCCTGGCCGTGCTCTGTTGCTGTTGTGTAGTCGTGGTGGCGGTCATTCTGGCTTTCGTGCCCGTCCAGGAAATGTTCAACTTCAGCCAGCTGCTGCGCCTGCTACCGGCATAAACCCTTCGTCACCTGACTTCCTGCCCGGTTTATTCGGGCAGGAAGTCAGGCGTGAGGCGGAAACCCTGCTCCGGTTTCACCAGCCTCTTCAGCTCTTCCAGCGCCGCCCAGGCCTGTTGCCTTGTGGGCGCATCCAGCTCAAGCAGGGCAAACTCGTCTGCATCGAGCACCAGCTGGCGGCCATCGGGGTAAACCAGAATATCAAGCGCCAGGTCTACATACCGGATCTCCCGCCCGGTAAACTCCGCCGGGCGGGTAACGTTACAGTACCAGGCTTTGATCTCCCCGCTTTCCCGATCGTGGATTTCAAACAGGTTGTACCAGCGGTCGTTGAAATAGGCCTCCAGGAACAGGTCGCCCCGCCGCATGACAATCTCGTGAAAGGGGAGATCATCGCGGTTGAAATGTGCTTCCAGAAACACCCCCCGCCCGGTGCACCTGACTAACCTGCCGTGGTACCGCCAGGTTTCTTCCCCGCTGATATTCAGTTTAATCACCGTCACATCATCCATCAGCGTGCCTCCCGGTATGCCAGAATATTCTCAGCCGGAAGCACAAGCCCCACCTTTGCTCCCCGGGAGACGGCTCGATTGACATGGAACGAGAACACTTCACCCTCTGGCAGGCGCAACTCCAGGTAATACCCTCCCCCACGGAACACCACATCATCTACGTGTCCTCGGATAAGAACCCCTTCTGAATCCGCTCCCTCTAACCGGGCGCCCTCCGGGCGAAAGAGCAGAACTGCCTCATCACCGATCCGAAATACATCTCCCCCTGCCGGGCTGGCACGGAACCGCCCCAGGGAGGTTTCAACCTCAAGCGGTTCTACTTTAACCACGCGTCCACGAGTCAGGTTCATCTGCCCCAGGAACGCCGCCACCCAGGGAGTGGCCGGATGGGTATACACCTCATCCGGGGTGCCGGCCTGCTCAATTCGCCCCTCATGCAACAACAAAAGGCGGTCGGCCAGCTGAAAAGCCTCTTCCTGGTCGTGGGTGACGTAAATCGCCGGGATGCGGGTAGTGCGCAGTAAATGACGAAGTTCTTCCAGCAACTGCTCCCGCAGAGTGCGATCAAGCGCCCCCAGCGGCTCATCCAGCATTAACAGTCGCGGGCGGGGTGCCAGGGCGCGCGCCAGTGCCACCCGCTGTTGTTCTCCACCCGAGAGATCCGTCACCCGGCGGGAGGCGAATTTCTCCAGGTTAACCTGCTTCAAAGCTTCCGCCACCCGCGCTTCCACCTCAGCGCGCGGCAGGCCCTGCATACGCAGGCCAAAAGCCACATTTTGCGCCACATTTAAATGCGGGAATAAGGCGTAATCCTGAAACATCAGGCCAAAACCCCGTCGATGAACCGGTACCCTGGCCAGATCTACCCCCGACCATAAAACTCGCCCGCTTTCAGCTTCTTCAATCCCGGCAATGATGCGCAAGAGTGTGCTTTTCCCGCTCCCCGAAGGTCCCAGCAGGCAGAGCGTCTCTCCCTCCTGCAAACTGAAGGTGATCCCTCGTAAAAGCGGCTGGCCGTCGTATGTTTTGGTGAGTTCCTGTACTTCGAGCATGTTTCTCCTCGTGGTGCTTTAGTTTTACCATGAAGTGTTCTCCCGGAGGAGGTTGGCAGCCAGACTTCTGTAAAGGCGTTCAACGGCGTAACCATTTCACCAAAAACAAGACTTATCAGATAAAATAAAACCAGTTAAACTTACCAGTTAGATCCCGGAATCGAGACTTCAGGATGAATCAAGAACGTTTTGAAAAACCCTCACATGCCTCCAGGGAGAATAAGAAACCATTCCAGCACCACTTTTTTTCTTCCTGGCTGCGGGGGGGAATGGTCACGCTGGCCCTGCTTCTCTTCGCTGGCGTTTTCACCCCCTTTTCCGTCACCGCTGTGACGCCCGGGCCGGTCATTTATCTCCCCGTAATCAGCCGGGGAGGGCTGCCCCTGCCCCCACCCGATGAAGCCAGCAACCGTCTCAGCGTTCCACCCGGATTTGCCATTCGTATCTACGCCTCCGGCTTGCCTGCCCGCCCCCGCCTGATGGAAATCGGCCCGGATGGCTCGCTTTATGTGGCCCTTCTTGACGCCGGGAAGATTGTGCGCCTGCCTGACCGCAACCAGGATGGCCTGGCTGATGGGGTGGAGACGGTCATCAACGGCCTGAGCGGCCCGCACAACCTGGAATGGTTCGATGGCTTCCTGTATGTGGCTCAGAACGATAAAATCCAGCGCTTTACCGACGCCAATGGAGACGGCCTCTTTGAGCGTGATCCTTCCTTTCAGATTGACCTTCCCGGCCCCCTGGGACACTCCACACGTACCCTTCATTTTGGCCCGGACGGCAAACTCTATGTCTCGGTTGGCTCAAGTTGCAACATCTGTGACGAATCTGGACCCTATACGGCCAGTGGGTACGACCCGCGCCGGGCGGCCATCCTGCGTTACAATCCGGACGGCACCATTCCCAGCGATAACCCCTTTAGAAACGCGTCTGATACCCGGTTGCGCGCCGTCTGGGCCTACGGGCTGCGCAACAGCGTGGATTTTACCTGGTCTCCCTCAGGGCAACTCTGGGCCAGTTCTCACGGTTCCGACAATTTGCTCGATAGCAATGGCCAGCCCGATACCCTTCCCCCCGAAGAGCTGATCATTCCGGTGCAGGCAGGGCAAAGCCACGGCTGGCCTTACTGTTATACCCCCGTTTCAGGCTTAAACAACCCACCCCAGCCCGAAATCCGTGATCTGCGAATGCCTCTGCCGGCCGGTTTTACCTGTGCCATGGCCATCCCGGCCCTTTTCACCGGCCCGGCCCATGCCGCACCAATCGGCCTGGGCTGGGGGCCAAACAGTGAATGGCCTGCCGCCTATCGCGATGATCTCTACCTGGCCCTGCACGGATCATGGAATACCAACAATCCCGCCAATTATCGGGATTGTAAAGTGGAGCGCATTCTGATCGAAGGGGGAGCGGTGACCGGGAGTATGAGCTTTGTCAATGGTTTTCGCGCCCCGGGGCAAAAATGTGGTGACTCCTCATCCTACGGACGCCCGGCGGATGTTGTAACCAGCCCCAGAGGTGAAATGTTCATTTCAGACGATAAAAGCAACCGTATCTATCGGGTCATTTATACCGGCCAGTAGCCTCAGAATCCAGAGGCGCGGGCAGGATAACCCGCGCCTCTGGATTTTTCCAGCACCCTGGTTGGATGCTCCACTCAGGCATTAACGGCGCAGCGTAAGCACCGCAGGAACCTGATCAAACATCCAGAACCCCAGAGGAATACCGATCACTGTGGTGCACAGCAGATAAGCTGCCTCCATCCACAGGGCTGAGAACCACCAGCCAACCAGCAAGAAGTATAAGGCTCGCAACAGGAAAGGCAGTTGAGGGCGCTGTGCTTCGCTCAGCATCACCCGGCCATCCTCAAACCGAACCACCTTCACTTCCCGATCAGGCTCTCGCAGTGCAATCACCCGCGGCAGCTTGTTCAACATGGCAATCCCGATCGGCAGGCCAAGCACGGTGATCATCAGCACCCAGGCGATCACCATCCAGATCTGCCCCAGCCAGATACCCACAAAAGCAAACCACAGAAGTTGCACCAGGCAACCGGGGTTGCGTTTGGTTTCAACAGTAACGGTTGGTCCCATCATCTCATGCTCCTTTCATCCCTGGTAATCCGATAATGTTTCACTGATCATTCAGGTATACGCCACACAGATAAAAAAGTTGCGCCCGGTAAAGTGCCCGAACCTATAACAGTATCACTGTTTCTTAACTTAAAAATAGTTGTCCGTTAACCCAAATGGGATTAAGATTATTCCTGTCGGGTCTTTAAACCCGAAATCTTTTCATCGAGGAGAGGAAAGTGAAAGTCTCGCGCTTAACTCACATTCTTCTGGCTGTCCTGGTGACAGCCACCCTGTTGCTGGCGGCCTGCCAGCCAGCGGCAACGCCCGAACCGACGGCTACCCCCACCCAGGCACCTACTAATACCCCGGTGCCCCCTTCACCCACGCCGGAACCGCCCACGGCTACCCCTGAACCCGCCATTGGCTCTCCTGAACACCCCATTAAGGTGCTGTTCGTCCCCTCAGTAGACGCCAACGTCATCGTCTCCGGCGGGAAGATCATGGCCGATGCCCTCAACAAAGCCACCGGCCTTACCTTCGAAGTGAGCGTGCCCACCTCCTATGCGGCCACCATCGAGGAAATGTGCGCCTCACCCAAGGACACCATCGGCTTTATCCCCGGACTCGGTTATGTGCTTGCCAACCAGCTGTGTGGTGTTGACGTGGCTTTCAAGGCCGTGCGCTTCGGGTCGGATGTCTACTGGGCCCAGATTCTGGTCCCTCGCGACAGTGATATCAAAGAACTGAAGGACCTGGATGGCAAGAAGTGGGGTTACACCGACCCCGGTTCCACCTCCGGTTACCTCGTTCCTCTGGCCATGTTCAAAGATGCCGGTATCAAACCCGGAGAATCAGTTGAAACCGGCGGACACCCCCAGGCCGTTAAAGCTGTGTACAACGGAGAGGTGGATTTCGCCACCACGTTCTATACCCCGCCCCTGAAGCCCGCCGACCAGCCAAAATGGAAGGAAGGGGATGCTCCCGATATTCCCGATGAGCTTGTGCCTACCTGCAAGGTCACCGAAGACAAGAAGAATATCGACTGCTCTGGCTGGACGGTTCTGGATGCCCGCCGCAACATCCGTGAGGAAGCCCCCGACGTGATCCAGAAAGTGCGCGTACTGGCCATTTCGCCCGCTATCCCCAACGATACCCTTTCCTTCGGTCCTGAATTCCCCGCCGACCTGCGCGCTCAGATCGAAAAGGCGCTGGTGGAATTTGCCAAGACCGAAGACTGGCAGAAATCAATCGGCAGCCAGGATTTCTACGGCTGGACGGGCCTCAGCCCGGCCAAGGACGCCGACTATGACTTCGTCCGCAAGATGGTCGAAGCCGCCGGCATCACCCTCGAAAGCCTCGGCAAGTAATTCCGTTTTTTACTCACAGAACGGGCAGGGCACTCCTGCCCGTTCTGTTCTACCATTCATGACCCATGCTTGAAATTAAGAACCTGACCAAAATTTATCCCGGGGGCGTCCAGGCTCTGACCGATGTGAGCTTTGACGTGCCCGCAGGGCAGTTCGTGGCCATCATCGGCCTCAGTGGCTCGGGCAAATCGACCCTGCTGCGGTGTATAAACCGGCTGGTTGAGCCTACCTCCGGGCAAATTCTCTGGGACGGGCTGGACATCACCGCTGCATCTCGAGAAGACCTCCGCCTCATCCGTCGGCGGATCGGAATGGTATTCCAGCACTTCAACCTCGTCCAGCGTTCTACCGTGCTGACCAACGTGCTCAGCGGGCGGCTGGGATATGTCAACCCGGCGCTCAGCCTGATTAACCGCTTTCCCCGGAAGGATATTGAAAAAGCCATGCGTCAGTTAGAACGGGTGGGCATCGCCGACAAAGCCAACGTCCGTGCTGATGACCTTTCGGGCGGCCAGCAACAACGGGTAGGCATTGCCCGCGCCATGATGCAGGATCCGGATATGATTCTGGCAGATGAGCCCGTGGCCTCCCTCGATCCCGTCCTTGCCCACAGCATTATGCAATACCTGGAAAAAATCAACAAGGAAGACGGCGTCACCGTGCTCTGCAGCCTGCATTTTCTCGACCTTGTACATCGTTATGCCGACCGGGTTGTGGCGCTCAACGAAGGCCGGAAAGTATTTGATGGCCTGCCGGGAGAAATTGATGATCAGAAATTCAAAGAAATCTACGGCCGCGACGCCGAACGAGTGGGGTAGAAACTATGCAGAAACCAAACCGGCAATTGCTTAAATCTGCTGGGCTGGGGCTGGCCATCCTTTTCGGGTTAGTGGTATATGCTTATGGGTTTCAGGTCACCAAAGTTAACCTTGATGAAACCCGCTCACCGCGTCGGCAGGAACAACTTGTGCGCATTCTACGGGCACTGGCCAAACCCGACCTGGTCACCTTCCAGCAACAGGAAGTAGAAATTGATCTGCCTTATTATGTTCCCTGCCCCGAGGGAGGCGTTCCTGAACCCACGATAGATCGTTCCCGGCCCTATATCGAAGCCGATCCACCCTGCGCTTCTCCGGGCGAGACGATCACCGTGCATGGGTATCATTTTGCCCCCAATTCCAAAGGCCCGCTCAATTTCATCCCCCCCAGCGGGGTTAAATTGACCATAGGCACCATCCAGGCCGACGAACAGGGCAACTTCTCGTTGCAGGTCAAACTGCCCAAACGAGACAGCCCCGAAGTACAGCACCTGCGTGCGACTACCCGCCTGAGCGTAGGGGCTCCCATGCCCTCGCGTACTGCCATCGAAACCTGGGACAAAATCGTTGAAACGGTATTCCTGGCCCTTCTGGCCACCACCTTCGGCACCTTACTGGCTGTACCTCTCAGTTTCTTTGCCGCCTATAACCTGATGAGAGACGTCACCAGCCCGGTTCTGGCAGTAGCCCTTAATCTGCTCCTGCTCCCGGTAGGGTTCTGGCTGGGTTCACAGGCCGCAGGCCTGATCGGGAACCTGACCTCTCCGCTCCGCACCAGCGCCCTGTGGAGTCTCCTCGGAATGGGAGCAGGTCTGAGCCTGGTCTACTTGGCTATTCGCTGGGCCATCCCTCCTGAAGACCTGGCTTCCCCTGGCCCATGGTTGCGTCTGGCACGCATCCTCGTGCTCCTTGGGGCCTCTCTTCTTGCCCTGGCCGTCTTCTCCTTCTTCTCCAGCATCCTCATCCTCAGCGGCAGCTGGCTGGAGAGTCATCTGGGGAATTTCGGGTTCATCGGGACTTTCATCGCTGATCTGGGCGATATTCTGGGCATGCTCCTCTCGGTCATCGCCGCGCTTGGGGGTGCAGGGCTGGCCACCAGTCTGGCAGGCTCCATCGGGCGCCACCTCAGCCGGAGACTTCCAGAATCGGGCCTGAAAATGCTTAACGTAGTACTTGCCGCAGCAGCGGGAGCGCTCCTCCTTATGCTCATGATGGCCGCCCTCGACTGGTTTTATCAATTCAACAATCCTCTGGTAACCCGAATCATCCCCGCTGGCATCGGGGCCATTCTGGGGGCTGTCATTGCCCTGCGCCTGGGCGTGCACGATGAATTGCCTGTGGGCATGGCCATTTACTTCATTTCACGCACCATTTTCAATGCCCTGCGTTCCATCGAAGCGCTCATTATGGTGATTGTCTTTGTGGTCTGGGTGGGAATTGGTCCCTTTGCCGGGGTGCTGGCGCTTTCATTGCACACCGTAGCTGCCCTGGCCAAACTTTATTCCGAGCAGGTTGAAAGCATCATGGAAGGGCCCATCGAAGCGGTATCCGCTACTGGCGCCAGCCGGCTTCAAACCATCATGTATGCAGTCATCCCTCAGATCATTCCCCCGTATATTTCTTTTACCATGTACCGCTGGGATATTAATGTGCGCATGTCCACCATCATCGGCTTTGCAGGGGGCGGCGGCATTGGCTTCCTGCTTTATCAGAACATCAATCTGCTTAACTACCGTGCGGCCAGCGCCCAGATGCTGGCCATTGCCATCGTAGTCGCCAGCATGGACTACCTGAGCGCCAAGTTGCGCGAACGGGTCATTTAAGGCACCCATCGCACCTTTTTCCGTTACCGAGACCGCCCCCGGTTCCATTTTGCCGGGGGCGGTCTCGTGTCACAGTCACATCCTTTTCCGGCAAACACGGATCGCATCTCTACCCACCCGCGATAACGCCAATGATCCTCCAGGGTTTGGTCCCTGAAATTACCGCGTCGGGCAAGGCGTAGCCTCATCACCTATGCTGGCCAGTATTCGCAAATGGGAAGGACGAATTACACAGGTCATAGCAGGGTTTGAATCTCCACCAAGAGAAGCGCGGTAAGGTCACAGAAGATTGGATGGGGTTCTGGCCTTTGCCCCGGCCCGGGTGGTCAACGTTTCTTCCGCGGGGCGCCGGAATGCTAACCTGATCTGGACAACAAATATTCTAAACGCGGGAAGAGCGCCCCTTCTTTCCTGGAGCCTTACCATACCCCCATCACCCGCCACCTGTGGAATCGCAGTTTACGGTTCGTCGGCCTGCCTGCCACGATGTGCATCTGTGATTGACTGATCCAGCGAAACCTGACGCCAGTATTCCAGGCGATCGCGCCCATTAGCTTTAGCCCGATAGAGGGCCTCGTCGGCCTGCTTCACCAGTGCTTCCAGCGAAATGGTCGGCTCGGTGAGGGTGGTGACCCCGATCGAAATGGTGATTGTAACGTTCACCTCACCCACCTGGAACGGCCTGGAGCGCACCACCTCCAGCAGGCGTTCAGCCGCCGGGCAAGAAGGCTGGCATCCGCTCTCCGGAAGTACAAAACAGAACTCTTCACCCCCATACCGACCAATGAGATCGACCTCACGCATCACACTGCGAAAGCGCCGCGCCAGTTCGCGTAACACACCATCTCCCACCGGGTGACCATAACGGTCATTGACCAGCTTAAAGTGGTCGATATCAGCGATCAGCAGAGTGAGCGGGCGATTGAAGCGCCGACTGCGCTCCAGCTCATGCCGGGCAAGTTCAAAGAACCCCCGTCGGTTGTATAAACCAGTCAGGGGGTCGGTCATGGCCAGTTGCTGCTGGTGAGAATGGAGCACAGCGTTTTGCAGCGCCATGCCTGCCTGATGACTGTACAACTGCGCCAGTAACGCCTCGGCTGACGTAAACGGCTGCACCTTCGTCCGCCCCAGAGCAATCGTCCCGATGGTTTCATTCCCCGCCCGTAATAAAATACCCATCCATGAGCGAATCGAATAAGTTTCGCCCCAGTTTTTAAAACGCGGATCACTCTGAGCATCCGTCAATAAAAGCGGTTGGTCCCTGGCCTCCAGGTCTCGTTGCAAAGGATCATCCTTCGGAAAACACTGCCTGAGGAAGGCTTCTCCCATAGGAATGTTGCGATAAGCCAGAGGACGTATTCCTTCCGGGGTGTAAAGATAAACAACCGCCGTATCAAAGGCAATCAGTGTTTCAAGGTGCTGGATGATAAGTTGCGCCACCTCGCCCAGATCCAGGGTAGTAGTCAGGGCGAGTCCGGCCTGCCGTAAGCGCTCCGATTCAGCGGCCCTTCGTTCTGCCTCGTGCAGGGCGTTCATCCGCGCCAGGATCAAGGCGATTTGTCCGGCGGCCTGCTCAATCACAGCGATTTCGGAGGGGGTAAACTGGTAGTAGTTCACAAACCCCACCAGCAAACCACCCAGCTTCTGCTGGTTCACTTTTAATGGCACCCCCAGCAGAGAAGTGATCGGGAAAATACTTGCAACATGCGGAGGAATTATAGAACTCTGACGAATATCCTCCACCACCACCGAACGGCCATCCCGCATCATCGTAAAGGTAAGATTAATTTCCCCTGGTTCGGGGATATCCTGTGTGTACAAATCAGCATTCGGCCCGTATGCCGCCAGAGGGATCGTTTGCCTCGTCTCCTCCTCCCAGGCCGTCATATACGCCCCATCGGCGTCTACCAGCGCCGCCACCCGGCGAATCACCTCCTTCAGCACACCTGAGGCCTCTCCCCCTGCCAGTGCCAGCTGAGTGATCTCATTCAGCAGCATTAATTGGCGCGCCGTTTTCCGCGTGGACTCGAGGAGCTGGGCATTGGCCACCACCCAGGCGGCCCGCTCGGCAAAGGTAACCAGCATGCGCCGGCGGCTCTCGTCAAAGGCGTCCAGTTCAGGGCTTTCCAGGTTGAGTGCGCCAATCACCTCGCCACCGGCAATCAATGGCACAACCAGTTCCGAACGAATATGTGGATCGGCATTAATATAACGCGGGTCACGCGATACATCCGGTGCATACACCACTTCTCCGCTTCTAACCGCTGCCACCGTCAGGCCGGGGCCATCCAGGGGGAGCGAAAAAGAACCCAGGGGCATATCTCCCCCTTCACGGAACAGATTCAATTGCTGACGCTCTCGGTCAACCAGCAGAAGGCCACAATGAGCACGGTTGAATTCCTGCACCATTGCCCGGGTAATTTCTTCCGCCACTGTGGCCAGGTCACTCCCGGCGGCAAACAGGGGCGCCAGGGCACGCAACAGCGTGTTGGTCTCTTCCGCCTGGGTGCGTGTGGCCTGATACAACCGGGCATTCTCCATCGCCACAGAGGCCTGATTGGCAAAGGCCTGTAACGGTTCACTGTGTTTTTCGTGGTAGAACCCCGGTTGAGCACTGCTTACATTGACAAAGCCAATCACCTTCCCGCGCGAGTGCACCGGAGCCGTTGCAAAAGAGCGAATCCAGCTCGATTCTGGCTGGTGCACCCATTCTGATTCGCGCCAGGTATCGGGTATGATGACCACCTGGCCGGTGGAATAGGCACGCTCCATCACTTTAAACTGGCTGAGTGGATAGCGCCACTCCCGGGCCTGGGGTTCCAGTTGCGATCTCCCCCGCTTTCGCACCATTCGCAACATGTCGTCTTCCAGCATCATCAGGTTGGCGCCATCGTGGGCAACCACCTTTTCCAGGTTTTCCAGCAGGCGGTCAATGACCTCTTCAAACTCCAGTGTACTGGAAAGTGCAGCTGTTACATCGCGCAGAGCTTCAGCCAGCACGCGTTGTTCGTGTTCGGCCTGGAGCAGACGGGCATTCCGCAGGGCAATCGCCGCCTGGCGCGAAAAGGCCTCCAGCACCTCTTTCTGGATAGCGCTGTATGCCACCGGGCGGTCATGGAAGCAGACCAGGCTAACCATCGGGTCTCCACCGGTTGCCAGTGGCCAGGCAGCGTACCCCTGAATTCCCCCGCCTGCCTGTTGCCAGAAGGAACGCGGTTCTTCGGGGAGCGCATCCAGGCACTCTATCACTTCGGGCGCTGGGCTGACCGGCAAAAAGAACCCCGGAGAGGCTTTCTCACGGGCGAGAAGTGAACGCACCAGGCGGGCAGGTAAATGATGCGTCCACAACGCGCTCAGGGTTCCTTCGGAATCGCGCTGGAAGATTGCCGCCCGTGAAGCACCCGAAAGATCGATCAGGCCATTTCCGATGGTATCGATCACTTCGTTAACGCTCAACGGGCGATTTAAAAGGCTGGCCAGCCCTGCCAGTCGGCTCATCAGCCGTGAATTTTCACGGCTTTCCTGGAAATCCTGCAGCCGCTGGAAGGCCACCCCCAGTTGCTGGCCAATGATCTCCAGCAAGTGAAGATCGGTTTCTACCCACTGCCGTGGCTGTAAACTGGCCAGGTCAATCCGCCCGATGGCCTGCTGACCGGCGCGAATCGCCATGCTGACCGAAGTGCGGATGCGGTTTTGCACAATGTCTCTGGCATAAAAAGCCTGTTCGGGAGGAAGCGCATCTTTCATCCAATCCTGCACAGCCAGCCGAACATCGTAATGAGTATGGACATATCCCATCACCTGATCGGCCAGCTGGCGGAATTCTTCCGGGTAACTTGCCGCCACCACCTTCCCGTCCAGCACGATCCACCCAAATTCCGCCCCCAGGGTGGGTAAAATCAGGCGCAGAGAATTTTCGGCCAGCTCATGCACCGTAAAAGCCGACGACGCACTGGCGATAACGCGGTTAAGCATTTCCAGACCAGCCGCCCGCTGCGCCAGGTCCCGGTTAGCCTGTTCCAGTTCAGCCGTACGTTCGGCTACCGTAAGCTCCAGACTGCGGTTCAACGCCTCCAGTTCCCGCTGTTGCTCTTCAATCCGATCGAGCATCTGGTTGAGCGCCCGGCTCAGATCATCCAGCTCGGCCAGGGCATGCGGCCCGGCTCGCAATTGCCAGTCGCCCTGCGAAATTCTCAGCGCCAGGTCATGCAGACGCCCGAGCGGAAGCACGCTCATCGTCCAGAGCAGCCCCACAGCAGCAAAACCGAGCACCAACGCCAGCAGCACGCTCCGCAGAATGCCTTCAAACTGCATCAAGCGGACATCGAGCAGTTCAGGCTGCAGGGTAACTTCGCGAAGTAAGAGGCGCGCCTGTTGAGGGTTTTCCGCAGGAATTCGAACCGCAACCTGTAAAACATCACCCTTCGGTTTCCACCGAAAGGCATGTCCTTGATCCAGCGCCTCGGTGATCAACGCCGCGGGGAGCGGATCATCCATGCCACCGCTGCGGCTTTCCACAATCACCTGACCGTTTTCTCGCAACAGCATCAGGCGCTGGGCACGGGTAGCCTGTTGCAGCCAGCCTACCTGCCGCACCACCAGCCCCCAGTTATCCCATTGAATCGAATCCGTGAGCGCATCTACAACGGCATGCGTTACCTCTTGCTCGCTCTCGGCAAAGGTCTGTTTGAGAACGGCAATCTGGCGATTCGTCTGATACCATTGTGAAAAAAAGCTCGCCAGCAATGCCGCCAGCAAGCTGAAGACTACCAGCCAGGAAAACCGGATACGAACATTCATGCAGTGTGATAGAAAAAGAAGAGAAGCGCCGAAATGGCTGACTTTAAATCCAGTATAGCATAAACCCCACCGTTCATGCTTTACAGATGCTTGACAGGATGACGCGACGCGTTATAATGAGTGTAATAACGCATCGCGTCATGAGAATTGGAGGATAAAATGACTGCAGAAAAAGAAGAAAAGAGTAAAGTTCGGGGCTCGCTTTACGAAGCCACCCGCACCCTCTTACTCGCCGCCATTGGCGCAGCTTCGCTGGCCCAGGACGAACTCTCGGCCTTTATGGACCGGCTGGTCGAGCGTGGTGAAATGGCCGAAGCCGATGCCCGCAAGCTGGTGCGCGAGGTGATGGAGCGCCGCGAGAAGATCGAACGCGAACGGCGCCAGCAGGAACAGAAGACCAGCGGCGCCACCCCCATCACCCGGGCAGACATCGAAGCCCTTGCCGCACGCATCGCTGAACTGAGTCGGCAGATCGAGGAGCTGAAAAAAGCCTCTGAAAAGTGACATGCCGCTGATTAAACGTTACGCCAACCGCAAACTTTACGATACCCAGTCCGGGCAGTACGTCACCCTTGAGGATGTTGCAGAATTCATCCGGCGCGGGGAGGAAGTCAGGGTGGTGGATCATCTCACCGGTCGCGACCTGACCTCGCTCACACTGATGCAAATCCTTTTTCAGGAAGAAAAAAAACTGGGTGAGCTGCTCCCCCGCGCCGTGCTCACCCATCTGATCCGCACCGGCGATGAAACCCTGGAAACCATACGTGCCCGGCTTCTGGCCGCATTTGACCCTCAGGGCATGGTCGAAGACGAAATCCGCCGTCGGGTCGAAAACCTGGTGCTGGAAGAAAAACTGGCAGTGTCTGAGGCTTCGCGCTTACTTGACCTTTTACTTGACCCCGCCCACCGCTGGGAGTCAACCCGTTTTTCTCCTGAGCGGCCCCTCAATGAACCACAGAACCGCGCACCCGACCTTCAGAAGCTCCTGCGGCAAGTAGAACAGTTAGAACAGGAGCTGGAATCGCTCCGCCAGAATTTGTAATTTTCACGACTTGCGGAAACCCGCCCAGATTGTCCAGACCAGCCCCAGCGCGCATACCACAATCATCCCGATCAGCAAAGGGCGCCGGAAGTGGGTTACCAGCTCCGTTGAAGCCGCAATCAGGGGCGAAAGAGTGGGGGTAGGGGTGAAAGTTGGCAAAGGAGTGCGCGTGGGAACAGGCGTGCGGGTCGGCGTGACCGGCGTTGGCGTGCGGGTAGGCCGTGGTGTTACCGGTGTAATGGTGGGGGTGAGAGTAACGGTTGGCGCCAGCCGGATGATTAACTTCTGGCCGGGAAAAATCAGGTTCGAGGTGGGGGCCATGCCATTCAGGCCGCGAATTTCTTCCATACTGACCCCATACGAGGCCGCGATCATCGCCAGGCTTTCTCCCTCCGCTACGATGTGAACAATCGCACCATCGGGCATCGGCGTCGAGGTAGGAATACCCTGTGCCGCGGCGTGGTTCACCCGGCCCAGCCACAACAGCGGGAGCACCAGCAAAGAGATCCAAAAATATCGGGGCATGCGGAAAAACATGCCCCGATTATAGCCGGAAGGAGGCAGAAACGGGAGACTTACTTTTGATTGAGCTGGATTACATACGCAATCACATCCGCAATTTCTTGCGGCTGAAGCATCCCGTCATCGCCAAATTTCGGCATCGAAAGGGCAGGGCTGCTCCCTGCCGGAGTCGACCCATGTTCCAGGAACAGGTCGATATTGGTGGCAAAGGTTTTGGCATCCTGGCTCACGAGCGTCGGGTCAATCGGGTTTAACGCAGGCACCTCGCCATCGTCAGAGCCCGGGTTAGCCACCCCTCCTTTTCCTTCTTCCCCGTGGCACGAAACACAGTTCGCCTGGAAAATCTCTGCCCCTTTGACGGGATCACCCTTCAGATTGACCGCCTCACCTGCCCCACCGGGATTCAACGGACGCGCAGGCTCTTCAGCGGCAGGCTTTCCTCCACATGCCGCCATGCCCACCGCCAGGATCATTCCCAGAACGATTCCTGCCAGCGCTGGATACTTCACCCGAACCATAAAACCTCTCCTTTCGATCCACCTGGAAAGGCAATAACGACCAGAAGCGCCGGAGATCGTGGCATGCGCTGGTTCTGGTTTCTTTATCCTATCACAATTCAAATCCCATGCGCGCCGATTTTTAAAAATTCTTCACACATGGCCTGAATGGCCTCCGGTCGATGACCCGCCCCACGCGGGTCGGTGTACCACCTGGGAATGAACCCACCTTCCGGGCGACCCAGCAGTGCGGCCATTTTGCGGCAGTAAGCACGAATTTCATCCAGCGTACCGTACACCATGGTCTTTTGAATATCCACTGGCGCAAAGAAAGTTAACCGTCCCCCAAACCGTGCCCCCAGAGTTTCCAACCCCATGTTTTCCTGCTGATCCATGTGGATCACCTGCAGCCCGATCTCGATCAAGTCATCCAGAATATCCACAATATAGCCGCATGAATGCAGAAAAGTCAGCAAACCGGCTTCGCGTGCCGCGCCAAAGATGCGCGCGTACCGCGGTTTCCAGATTCGCCGCCAGGCCTGGGGAGAGATCATCAAACGGTTTTGCAATCCCCAGTCATCGCTAAAAATCAGGCCGTCGGCGCCTGCCTCAGCATACCGCTGAATGGCGTACAGATTCATATCCACCAGGATGTCAAGCAATTCACCAAGCCGGTCGGGGGCGTCATAAATGTCCATCCAGGTGTTTTCCAGTCCACGGATGAAATGCACCCGCTCGTAAATCGATAGGCCCGAAGCCAGAATAAAACGATCGCCAGCTCGCTCGCGCAAACCATCCAATACACGCCAGCGGCGCTCTTCACGAATATCCGGAATTTTAAGGCGCTCAAAGTCTGCCCAATCCTTAAGCGGAAAATCCTTCACCTCACCGAGCTGAGTAAACCCCTTATTCGCCCACACAGCCCCCCACTCATCTTGCCCTGAAGAGGGACGGTTATCCGGGGAAGGAGAAAGCCCCACCCAGAGAAAATCACTCCCGTAAGGTTCTGGAAAATCATAGGGCAACCGGGGTGCCCCCTGAAACAACACCGTCCGTCGAACGATTTCCCTTGAGGTCCACTCCATCTTTCCCTCCACATTCACATCCTTCCGTCCATCCATAGATATATAATAGTATAAGGTTCGCTTCCATTCCATTTTCTCAGGGGCATGAAAATTCTCTCACCAGGGCTCTTCTTCCCCACGGAAGGTTTGGTATGATCTATCTCAATCTACAGGAATATCGTGACAGGGTGCTCGGTTGCTGGATGGGGAAAAACATCGGCGGGACGCTCGGTGCCCCCTTCGAATGGCGTCGGCAAACCAACCAGGTGACGTTTTACACCCAGGATCTGGGCGGCGATCCCCTCCCTAACGACGATCTGGATATTCAACTGCTCTGGCTGGTAGCCCTGGAAGAAATGGGCATTCATCTGGATGCCCGCACCCTGGCCGAATACTGGTGCATTTATGTGACCCCTCACTGGGCCGAATACGGTACGGCAAAAAACAACATGCGCCTGGGCCTGTTGCCCCCCTACTCGGGCAGTTTCCAAAACGAATATAAGGATAGCTGTGGAGCTTTTATTCGTTCAGAAATCTGGGCGTGCATTGCCCCCGGTTGCCCTCAGCTGGCTGCTCATTATGCCTATCAGGATGCCATCCTCGATCACGGAGATGGAGAAGGGACTTTTGCGGCTGTCTTCTGCGCCACACTCGAAAGCGCCGCCTTTGTCGAACACAACCTGCGCAGGCTTATCGAAATCGGCCTTTCCTACATCCCCACCGATTGCGCCATCTCCGGGGCTGTGCGCCTGGCCATGCAGGCTTACGATGAAGGACAACCCTGGGACGCCGCCCGCGATCTCATTTTGCAACACTTCCGCGGCAGCAGCCACGCGGGTGTCCCTGAACTCACCTCGCTCCCCGACCGCGAGAAAGGTTTTCACGAGGGTAAACGCGGCTGGGATGCTCCCTCCAACCTTGGCCTGCTTGCGCTGGCTCTCCTATATGGTGAAAATGACTTTGCCCGCACCGTTTGTACTGCCGTCAATTGCGGAGAAGATACCGACTGCACCGCCGCCACTGCCGGATCGATCTTCGGCATTTTAAATGGCTTCCATGCCATTCCACCGCGCTGGATCGAACCCATCGGGCGAAAAATTAAAACCGCCTGCCTCAACCTCGGAGAACTGGGATATTTCGGCAACCAGCTCCCCCAGGATGTGGACGAAATGACTCGCCGCACCGAGGCCATTGCCCGGCAGGTGCTGGCCGGCTTCCACCTTCCCGTACAGCTGACCGAAGCCGCAACGGATCTTTCGGGCTTTCAGGCGGATTCCCTGTTTGCCAGAGAGCCTTCGATCCGCTCCCTGGAGAGCCTGACGCCCCGCCCCTCCGCCCCACCCGATTACAGCAACCTGCATGCTGTGATCCACCGATTCCCGTTCTATGAAATTTCTGTGGACCTCGGCGCCGATCCACTGGTGCGGGACGGACAATCCAAAAAAGTAATCCTCCGTATTCGTAATCTTTACAAAATTCAGGATCATCTGCGTATTCACTGGTACCTGCCCGATGGCTGGCAGGTCTTCCCTTCCGCCGATGGCAGCCTGTTTGCCCCCACCGCCTGGCTGGCTCACCAGCCCGCCACCGAGGCTGCCTTTGAGCTGGTTACCGACCACGTGCAGGGTGACGTCATCCGTTTTGCGGTTGAAATTACCGTTGTCGGGCGCCCAACGGTGATGCTGATACCCGTGCTCCTGGTAAACGGGAACCTGGTATCGTGAAGAAATCGCTTTTCTCTCCATGGATAGGGATTCTCATCACGGGGGCGGCGTTACCCCTCTTGCTCAGCGCCTGTACAACGTGGCTGTTCCCTTTCTCCACCCCCACCTCCACCTTCGAACCCGGGTGCAGCCAGCCCCACTGCCAGACTCTCACCACCGTCCCCTCCCTGCC
>NZ_DF967965.1:158497-276244 GCF_001050195.2 Anaerolinea thermolimosa | reverse complement strand
ACGGGCACCCATCCGCCCACCTCTACTCCCGAGCCCGTTGTCACGCCCTCGCCCACTTTTACCCTCCAACCGACGCCACCTCCGCCAGTGCCGGCCTTCGAACACATTCTCTGGATTGTGCTGGAAAACAAAGATTTCAGCCAGGTGATCGGCAATGAAAAGATGCCTTTTTTCAACCGTCTGGCAGCCGAAAATACACTCCTCACCAATGCCTATGCCGTGGCACATCCCAGCCTTCCCAATTACCTGGCGCTCATCGGCGGCGACACCTTTGGCATCACCCGTAACTGCGAAGATTGCTTTATGGACGCCACCTCCCTGCCCGACTTGATCGAAGCTTCAGGCCGCCAGTGGAAGACCTACCAGGAATCGATGCCCGCACCCTGTTTCATAGGTAGTCAGGGAGAGTATGCACAGAAGCACAATCCGTTCATATACTTCAACGCCATTCGGTTGAATGAACAACGTTGCTCCTCTCATGTGGTGCCGCTGGATCAGCTGACCGAAGACCTGGCCCGGCAGAACCTGCCCGATTTCGCCTTCATCACCCCCAACCTGTGTCACTCCGGCCACGATTGCGACCCTGCAGAAATGGATGCCTGGCTCCAGTCCCTCTTCGAAAGATTATTCCAGTCGGGAGCACTGGGCGAGCAATACCTCATCGTCCTTACTTTTGACGAGGCCTCAGGTGACGATTCCACCGGTTGCTGCGGCCTGCCCGCCAAAGCCGGAGGGCGCATTGCCACCCTGTTGATTTCTCCTCAGGCCCGCCCCCATTTTGAAGATAGCATCCCCTATTCCCATTACTCCCTGTTGAAGACGATCTCCACGGCCTGGGGCCTGCCATTCCTTGGCCAGGCTGCCAGCCCTGAAACCGAGGTCATCCTGGCTCCCTGGCTCACCACAGAAGCCGATGCCACCCTGTTCGCAGGTGCGGGAGATATTACGGTTTGCGGGCACCCCGGCGACGATATTACTGCCCGCCTTCTCGATCAATTCCCCGAAGCAGCCCTGTTCACCACCGGTGACAATTCCAACGAAGAAGGCACCCCCGAACAGTACCAGAGATGTTTTGCACCCGCCTGGGGAAGGCACCTGGAGCGCATCCACCCCAGCCCAGGTAATCACGATTATCAGACCGAAAACGGCGCCGCCTATCATGCTTTTTTTGGCCCTGCTGCCGGTGAACCCGGGGAGGGTTACTACAGCTACGATCTCGCCGGATGGCACATCATTGCCCTCAACGGCAATTGTGCGGCGGCGGGAGGGTGCGGCCCCGATTCTCCCCAGGGGCAATGGCTGCAGGCCGATCTGGCCGCTCACCCGGCGCATTGTACCCTGGCATACTGGCATCAGCCGCGCTTCAGTTCAGGCCTGCATGGCAACAGTGAAGCCACCCTGGAATTCTGGCGCGCCCTCTATGAAGCCCACGCCGAGATCATCCTCAACGGGCACGATCACCTTTACGAGCGCTTCGCCCCGCAAGACCCCGATGGCAATCTCGATGCGGTAAACGGCATCCGGCAGTTCACAGTGGGAACCGGTGGGGCTTTTTACCGCCCGGCCGGGCCTCTTCCTGCCCCAAACAGTGAACGCCTGATCCTGAATACTTTTGGGGTGCTCAAATTGACCCTCCTGGAAGACGGTTATCGCTGGCGCTTCCTCCCGGAACCCGGCCGCCCGTATACTGACCAGGGAGAAGGGAAGTGCCATTAAAATCACTCTGCGATTTTCTCAAAGAATTATTCGCGCCGATAGGCTTTAAGCAGAGCCGCCGGAGCACTGGCATTGCGCCCGGCGATGATTAGCGCCAGAATGGTAACCAGGTACGGCAACGCCAGAAAAAGCTCATAGGGCAGCTGTAAGCCCATCGTTTGCAGTCGCAGTTGCAGTGCGGCCACCCCGCCAAAGATCAATGCTCCCCAGAGCACACCCACCGCCCGCCAGTTGGCAAAAATGATCAACGCGATACACACCCACCCGCGCCCGGCAACAATGCCATACGTAAATGCACCCAGCTGGGCCAGTGAAAGAAACGCCCCTCCGCCAGCCATGAGGCCCCCGCCGATCATCAATGCCAGGGTGCGAATTTGATATACATCCAGCCCGGCGGCGTCAGCCGCCTCGGGGTTCTCTCCCACTGCCCGCACATTCAGGCCAAAACGCGTGCGATGAAGCACCCACCCGGTGAGCGGAATCAGCAGGAAAGCCACATACGTCAGACCATGCTGATTGATCACTGGCCCCAGAAAGGTCGAGTCAGGCAGGATGGAAAGCGATTGAAACGGCGTAATCGAAGGCGGAACTTTGGGTTCACCAAAAATCAACCGAAAACCGAAAAGAGAGAATCCTGTCCACAGCAGGGTCATCCCCAACCCGGCCACATGCTGGTTTACCCCCAGGCGCACCGCAAGCAGGGCCATCAGCCAGCCCGAAAGCATTCCCACCAGCACGGCCGTGAAAAAACCCAGCCATAGAGAACCGCTCTTTGAGGCAACCGTGAACCCGATAAAAGCCCCGAGGAACATCGTCCCCTCGATGCCAAGATTGAGCACTCCTGAGCGTTCACTGAACAATTCTCCCAGAGTGCCAAAGATCAAAGGTGTGGCCACGCGAAGTGTGGCTGCCACCCACCCGACCAGAAAAATTTCCATGGGTCTAGGCCCTCCGCAAGCGGTAGTTTTGCAAGACAAACAGACTCAGCGTCACCAGCAGAAGGATGGCCTGCACCACCGTTCCCAGGTACACGGGCACCCCCAGCGCCCGGCTCAGGCTCTGCGCACCAGTATCGATCAACCCGATAAAGAAAGCCGCCAGCCCCACCCCGAAGGGATGGAGCCCTCCCAGGGTAGCGATAATAATCCCGCTGTATCCCAGCCCATCCGAAATGGACTCGATCAAATGAAAGTGAATCCCGGCCACTTCACCCACTCCGGCCAGCCCCGCGATCCCTCCGCTGATGAGCGCCGCAACGAGCATCGTGCGGTTAACATTTAAACCGGCAAATTGTGCAGCTTTCTTCCCCAACCCCACGGCCCGCATCCGCAGCCCCAGCGGGGTATGTTGAAGCACAAACCACTCGATAACAATCACCGCCAACCCCACCACAAAGCCAAAATGAAGCCGTGCACGGGGTAGCAGTCGAAAATAGTGGGCCCCCTGAGCAATCTCCGGGCTTTGCGGCCACATGGAAACCGGACTGCGCCATGGGCCATTGAGCAGGTAGCTTACAAGAAAGAGGATCACCGAATTGAGCAACAGCGTGGTTACCACTTCGTCCACATTCAGGCGCGTTTTAAGGATCGCCGGGCCAAATGCCCACACCGCTCCAGCAAGAAAGCCCCCCGCCATCATCAGAGGAATGCCTGCTACAGGTGAAACACCTCCGAGAAACATCCCAAGCCAAGCCCCGGCCATAGCCCCGGCGTACAGTTGTCCTTCTGCGCCAATGTTCCAGTACCCTGCTGAAAAGGCAAAAGCCACTGATGCCCCCGTGAGTAAAAGCGGGGTGGATTTCACCAACACCTCAATCAGAGCGACTCTTGAAGATAACGGGGCGATCAGGAAGTAATAATAAACCTTCAACGGATCAGCCCCGGCCCACAACACCAGCAGGGTGGTCAGTAAGAAGGTCACCAACAGAGCAATCAGCGGGATAAGCGGTCGAAACCAGAGCGGCGCACTGACCCGTTCCAGGCGAAATTTAACCACGGTCGGCCTCCTTGACGGAGCTTCTTTTCAACGGGGTACCTGCCATCATTAAACCAATTTGCTCTACTGTCGCCTCACGCGTGTTTAAAATACCCATCAGTTTCCCCTCAAACAGTACTGCGATACGGTCAGCCAGGGCGAAAATCTCATCCAGGTCTTCTGAAATGAGCAGCACCGCCGCACCCCGGGCGCGTTGTTCAAGAAGCCTGCCGCGCACGTAATCTGTTGCCCCCACATCCAGGCCGCGCGTGGGTTGTGATGCGATCACCACAAGCGGGTTGCGCGACAGACTGCGCGCCAGAAGCACCTTCTGCATATTTCCTCCCGAAAGTGTGCGAATGGGTGTTTCTGGCAATGCTTTGATTTGATACTCTGCAATTAACCGCTCTGCATTCCTGCGAACGGCATTTCGATCCAGAACGCCATGGCGGGAAAAATGTTCCAGCTGGTCAAGCACCAGGTTATCGGCCACGCTCAACTCACCCACCAGGCTGGCATGGCGGTCTTCAGGGATTCGCCCCACACCGGCACGGGTAAGCTCGGCAGGTGAAGCGCCAGTCACTTCCTGCGTTCCCACCCAGATGCGCCCCGACTCAGGCTGGAGCATTCCCGAGAGCACCTCTCCCAGTTCCGCCTGGCCATTCCCCGAAACCCCGGCCACACCAAGTACTTCACCAGCCTGCACCTCAAAAGAAAGATGGTGTAGCCCCACCGCGCCTTTGCGGCTTTTGACGTTCAATCCCTCCACCCGCAATAGCACCCCGGTAGAAGGACGCTCTCCCTGACGATGTACTCCGAAGGTTTCGCGTCCCACCATCAGGCGGGCCAGTTCAGACGGGGTGGTCTGGCTCTTTTCTACCGTGCCCACTGCGCGCCCATCGCGCAGAACCGTCACACGGTCACAGACCGTCATCACCTCATGCAATTTATGGCTGATAAAGACCACCGAAATCCCCTCACGGCGCAAACGGTCAAGCACCTCAAACAGCGCCTGCACCTCCTGCGGCACCAGCACAGCCGTAGGCTCATCCAGAATCAACACCCGGGCATGGCGTGCGAGCGCCTTAAGGATTTCTACCCGTTGCTGTTCCCCCACCGAGAGCTGACCCACCGGCGTACCCGCCTTCACCGGAATCCCCAGCCGCCCCGATAGGGCCTCCACCTTGGTCTCAATCTGCTGTAGATCAAGCAGGCTCCCGCTTTCGCCGAGCGTGATGTTTTCTGCCACGGTCAGGGTAGGCACCAGGGTGAAGTGCTGAGTCACCATGCCAATTCCTGCACGGATAGCATCGCGCGGCGAGTGAATCCGCACCGGTTTACCACCGATCAGAATTTCCCCCTCATCCGGAGTGTACAATCCATATAAAATGCGCATCAAGGTAGTCTTCCCGGCGCCGTTCTCACCCAGCAAGGCATGGATTTCACCCACTTTAAGCTCAAAATCAATCCCGTCGTTGGCAACCAGGCCACCAAACCGCTTCACAATCCCCTGCATCTGAACTGCAAACATGCACACTCCACATGGGCGCTGCTCCCGAAAGCCCTGGGGAGCAGCGCCAAGTAAAATCCCGGGAATAGCAAACCCGAAGGCTAATTCACCGCCGCCGGCGGAGCTTCATCGATATCGACGCGGAAGGTTCCTTTTTTGATCTCTTCCAATCGGGCGTTAACCCTGCTTACCAGCTCCGGGGGCAGCTTGCTCTCGGTTGCATGGAATGGGGCCAGGCTAGCCCCTCCTTTGCCAATCATACTGAAATCTTTTAAATCCTGCGCGGTAAAGGTGCCCGCCTCTACCTGCTTGATAAGGTATTCAACCGTAGGCTCCATGTTCCACACCGCACTGCTCACCACCAGATCAGGAGCCAGTTCATTCTGGTCACTCATATTGCCGAAAGCCCATACCCCCTTTTCTTTGGCGGCTTCGATCACCCCGAAACGCTCGGCAAAAAGCACATCCGCCCCGCTATCCACCTGGGCCAGGGCCGCTTCTTTGGCCTGGGCCGGGTCAAACCAGCTATTGATAAACGTCACCAGAACTTTCGCCTTCGGGTTGGTCTCTTTAGCCCCGGCAATAAATGCGTTTACAATGCGGTTGACCTCTGGCACAGGGTATCCTCCCACCACCCCGATGGTATTGCTCCTGGTGAGACCACCCGCCAGCATTCCCAGCAGGTAGGCCGGTTCATGAATCCAGTTATCGAAAACCGCCAGATTCGGTTCGCTCGGCCCGAAACCCGAACCAAAGGCAAAGGCAATCTCCGGGAAATCAATCGCCACCCGCCTGACGGCCTCCTCATTTCCAAAGGCATCCCCCATAATCAGGTCGGGTTTTTGTTGCTCACACACCTCACGCAGAATGCGCTCCATATCCCCGGAATAGCCAATATCCTCGGTGTAGGTATACTCGATTTTCCCCGCATCCCGGGCTTTGACTAAAGCCTGATGAATCACCCCGTCCCAGGGTTCCTCGATGGGTGTGGCAAAAGCGCCAAACACTTTCAACTTCTGCGGCCCACTGCTCTGCGTCGGAGTAGCTGCGGGGGCACAGGCAGAGAACACCAGGCTCAAAATCACCCCCATGCACATCCATCTCAACCACTTTTTGATCATTGCTCGCTCCTCTTTTCTTCTTTGGTTTTTACTGCGGTGTGACATTCGCCAATCACCGATTCGTTCTCTGCCTGATATTCATTCCGAAATGCTTTTCCCCTCCCCCAGACCAATCAGCCCTATTGTAGAGAATCCTTTCGAGCCGGTCAAGGCACATTGGGGTAATGATTTTTCCTCCCTTCTCTTTAGAGACGCGGGCAACTCAATGCCAATTTTTATTCTCGTTCTATAATGAAGAGGCTTCCATTTCTTTATTATCTCAAGAGGTTTTTCTATGTCCACCCCCAACCCTGTTCCGCACCGATATCAGAATTTCTCCGTGGCCATTTATGCACGCGTGTACGAAGTGCTCCAGATGCGCGATCTGGAGTGGCTCAGGGAACGCTTTGAGGTGATGAACCGATTTGTCCGGGTCAATAAAGTGTACCTGGAAACCCACCGCGACTGGATCGTAGTGGACGAAGACACCCTGGTGAAAGCCAAACAATTCTTCGCTGAGCGCGGGATTCAAACCTCCGGTGGCATTACGATCACCGTCAATGAACGCAATCGCTTTCAAACCTACTGCTATACTAACCCGGAGCATCGTCAGAAGCTTAAAGAGGTAGTGGAATTTACCGCCCGGCACTTCGATGAATTGATCCTCGATGACTTCTTCTTCACCAATTGCAAATGCCCTTCCTGCATTGCCGCCAAAGGATCCAAAAGCTGGACGCGCTTCCGCCTCGATCTGCTCGATGAAGCAGCCAGGGAACTGATCATCGCCCCTGCTCGAAAAACCAACCCGAACATCACCCTGATTATCAAATACCCCAACTGGTATGAACACTTTCAGGGGCTGGGCTTCAACCTTGAAACCGAACCCCGGCTCTTCGATAAACTTTATACCGGCACCGAAACGCGCGACGCCGTCCTGGGGAACCAGCATCTGCAGCCCTATCACGGTTACTCGATCTTCCGATACTTTGAGAACCTCAAACCCGGGGCCAATGCCGGCGGCTGGGTCGACACCGGTGGCATGCGCACCCTCGACCGGTACGCCGAACAGCTCTGGCTTACGCTCTTCGCCAAAGCCCCCGAAATCACCCTCTTTGATTTTCTCCAGCTCCAGCGCCCCATTCAGCTCTCAGACCGCGCCCCCTGGCAGGGGAAGCAAACCAGTTTCGATTTCGATGAGGCTCTGGGTCCGGCAATGACCTCGCCATGGTCCATCGCGCCCGGAACTACCATCGCCCTGGCCGCCGGATACGTTTTCCAGAAGGTGGATTCCTTCCTCGGGCAGCTGGGTAAACCGCGCGGCATCCCCTGTTATAAACCTTACCACTCCACCGGTGAGGATTTTCTCCACAGCTACCTGGGCATGCTGGGCATCCCCATTGAAATCGTCCCGGACTTTCCCAGAGAAGCCAACCTCATCCTTCTCACCGAATCCGCCCGGCACGATCCCGCCATCGTGGAGAAAATCAAACAGCAGTTGATGGATGGGAAGAAAGTCGTCATCACCTCGGGGTTGCTACGTGCGTTGCAGGGCAAGGGCATCGAAGACATCGTCGAACTGGAAATAACCGACCGAAAAGCCACCGTCAAGGACTTTTTAATCGGTTGGAATCAAGTTCACACGGCCAGTCAACCCGTCACTATTCCCCAGATTCAATACCTGACCAACGATTCCTGGGAAGAAGTTTCCGGCTTAACCGGCGTGAACGGGTACCCCCTTTTCCACTCCGCATCTTATGGCCGGGGGACGCTCTACGTCCTGACCATTCCCGATGTTTTTGGAGAACTTTATCATCTCCCGGCAGGGGTGCTCAACCGCATCCGGGAAACCCTCCTCCAAGACCTGCCCCTCCGGCTGGAAGGCCCGTCTCAGGTGGCTCTATTCGTTTATGACAATGACACCTTTATCGTCGAGTCATTCCTGCCTGAAGATCAGCTGATCAGTGTACTCGTCCCGGAGCGATTCACGCACCTGCAAGACCTGGTCAGCGGCGAGAGGCTGACCGGAGAACCGCGTTTGAACTGGCGCCGAGAACCCTCCGGTTGGAAATCCATTGACCTGAAGCTTAAACCGCATTCCTACCGCGTATTCCGCCTCGAAACCACCCCTGCATAAAGCAACACCGGGGGCTGGTCAGCTCATCAACGCGCCTGGCCAGCCCCCGGTTTCTTTCATCTCCTCAGGAACGGAAAATCAAAAATTTACTGAACACAAAATTCCAGGCCAGGGTACCTGCCGTAGCCAGCCCCAGCGAAACCACCTCAGGAAGGCCAAAACCGAACAGTCCCAGTTGCATCAACCCGGTATTGATGGCCAGGCCGATCAGATTCACCGCTAAAAATGGGAAAAAAGTCACCGCCGCCCGGCTTTTAGAACGAAAAGTCCAGTTGCGGTTCCAGACAAAGCTGTTCAGTATCCCGGCGCTGTAAGAGATTCCCTTCGCCAGGGTAGGGTGAATCATCCACACATGCAGACCAGCCGTGAGAAGAAAGTAAACCAGCCAGTCAACGGCTGTGTTACTCACTCCCACCAGCCCGAACTTGACTGCCTGCCTCAAGCTCAGAGGCAACCGCCCTGCCCGTTGCAATCCGCGCCGGATCATCGCTTTCATGGATGCCTTCAAGTGTACCCCACAAGCCGCAAATTGGTAAAATGCTCTCGCCACAATTGCGTTACAATTGCCCCGCACGAATCTGCTTATTAAGGCTGGAATGTATTTTTCAATGACACTTTCTCAACCAACCCCCGATCCTCAGCTTAACGCCATTCTTCACCAGCTGGTTACTTCGGTCAGAGAAGTTCTGGGTGAACGTTTGGTTGCCGCATACCTCCAGGGTTCCTTTGCCACCGGCGGTTGGGACCGTAACAGCGACGTCGATTTTCTCTTCGTCGTCGAAGAAGACCTCCCGGAGACGCTCCTTCCCCGCCTGCAGGATGTGCATGTGCAAATTTATGAGATCGAATCCTACTGGGCCAAACACCTTGAAGGCTCTTATTTTCCGCGAGAATGGCTGAAAAGCCCCGACCCATCCTGCCGTCCCATCGTCTACATTGACAATGGCAGCCGCGAACTGGTGCGTTCGGCACACGACAACACCCTCGTGGTGCGCTGGGTGGTGCGTGAATGCGGCATCACCCTCGCCGGGCCGCCCCCCACGGCCCTGATCGATCCCGTCTCAGCCGATGACCTGCGCCGCGAAGTGTTCAATACCATGCGTGACTGGGGTCAGGAAATTCGCACGCATCAGTACCAGATCAATAATCGCTGGGCCCAACCCTTTGCCGTGATAAGCTACTGCCGCATGCTCCACACCCTGCACACAGGAAGGGTTGATTCCAAACCCGCTGGCGTGCGCTGGGGTTTGACCAACCTCGATCCTCGCTGGGCCGGTTTGATCCAGCGTGCCTGGAATGAACGCCCCGACCAGTATCTCAAAGTTCATCTCCCGGCAGACCCCGGAGACCTGGCCCAGACTCTGGAATTCATTGAGGATGCGCTGGCCCTGGGTGAAACACTGCTCGATCTTTAAAACCACCCGGCTTCAGCTTCACCGGCTCAATTCTTCCACCTTCTTCAAGGCTGGCGCATGTCGGCCCGCCGGAAGAGTGCTTTCTCCAGCTCCACAAAGGCAAACACCAGCAGGCTGGCCGCCGCCGTCACTCCAAACTGCTCCAGAGTGAGGGCTTCGGTTTCAAAAATTCCCTGCATGAAGGGCTGGTAAACCACGAGCACCTGCAGACCCACCGTAAGTAGCACAGCTCCAATCAGCCAGCGGTTCGAGAAAAGACCCGAGCGGAAGACCGATTCATTGCCCGTGCGTAAGGCCATCACATTGCCCATTTGCGTCAGCGTGAGGGTGGTGAAGGCCATCGTACGCCACGCTTCCTGCCCGGTCATCCAGGCCCAGTACGCGACTGCAATGGAGACCCCTCCCAGAATGAAGCCCGTGAGCAAAGTTGATCGCCCCATCCCGCGGCTGAATACCCCTTCCCTGGGGTGATACGGTGGGCGCTTCATGACATTACGCTCGGCTTTCTCCACCGTCAACGCCAGACCGGGCAGGCCATCGGTCACCAGGTTGATCCATAAAATTTGCAGCGGTAAAAGCGGCAGGGGCATACCCAGGAACGGCGCTACCAGCATGACTACAATCTCGCCGATGTTCGAACCCAGGGTATATTTGATGAACTTACGGATATTGTCGTAAATCCGTCGGCCTTCACGCACAGCGGCCACGATGGTAGCGAAGTTGTCGTCCAGCAGCACCATGTGGGCGGCCTCTTTGGTCACATCTGTGCCAGTGATGCCCATGGCCACCCCGATATCCGCCCGTTTGAGCGCCGGTGCATCATTCACCCCATCACCGGTCATGGCCACCACTTCACCATTGGCCTGCAAGGCTTCTACAATGCGCAGTTTATGTTCCGGCGAGACCCTTGCAAACACTGAGGTCGTCTTCACCACCTCCCGCAGGGTCGCCTCATCCATCACCGAGAGTTCCTGCCCCGTCACCGCCCGGTCATCACGGGTGATGTCCAGCTCCCGCGCAATAGAAATGGCGGTTAACGGGTGATCCCCGGTGATCATAATCGGTCGAACGCCCGCAGTTTTAGCTGTGCGCACGGCATCATAGACTTCCGGTCGTGCCGGGTCGATCATGGCCACCATGCCCACGAACACCAGGCCTTTTTCCTGCACTTCAGCCTGCTCACTGAGCCGGTAAGCCACCCCCAGCACACGCATCCCTTTCTGGGCCAGCTCGTTGTTTGCCTGACGAATCCGATCGCGCCAGGCTTCATCCAGCGCAACGGCCTGTCCATCCACCAGCACCCGGTCGCAAATTTCCAGAATTCCGTCCACCGCCCCCTTGGTAAACGCAATCAACGGCTGACCGGCTCCCGGCACAGCCTCCAGAAGGCTTAAACCGGCAGGCTGGGCCGGCCACCTGTGCACTGTGGTCATCCTTTTACGTTCTGAGTCAAAAGGCAACTCTGCCACGCGCGGCAGGGCAGCCTCCAGTTCATTTTTCCACAGACCGGCGCGGGCCGCAGCAATCACCAGCGCCCCTTCGGTAGGGTCACCCACCGAATGATACACTCCGGGTTCCTGTTCATCTTCCTCAAGGAGCGCATCATTGCACAGCGCCCCCGCCGCCAGCAACAGTCCCACCTCACGGCTTTTAATCAATCCGGGGTTGGCTTCGGTAGTACGCAGGCGCGGGCTGAAGTTCTGCACCTCTTCTTTTAAATCCAATCGGTGATTCGCCACATCCAGAATGGTCACGGTCATACGATTCTCGGTCAGCGTGCCCGTCTTATCTGAACAGATTACGGTCACCGAACCGAGGGTTTCAACCGCGGGAAGCTTGCGGATGAGGGCATTCCGCTTAAGCATCGCCTGTGCCCCCAGTGCCAGCCCGATAGTCACCACAGTGGGCAGACCCTCTGGCACAGCGGCTACCGCCATACTGATCGCCGTGAGGAACAACAGCCGGAGCTCCTCGCCGCGCAGAAAACCCAGCACAAAGACAATCACCACAATGATCAGCGCCCCCACGGCCAGCGTACGCGCCAGTTGTTCCAGGCGGCGCTGCATGGGGGTGGGCTCCTGGGTCACCCCCTGGATTAACTCGGCGATCCGTCCCAGCTCGGTTTGCATCCCGGTGGAGGTGATGAGCAGGGTACCACGCCCATAGGTCACCAGAGTACCCATGAAGCCACAATTCCGCCGATCCCCCACAGGGAGGTTGTCTCGAGAAATGGCCCCGGTAGTTTTTTCCACCGGCTCCGATTCGCCCGTAAGCACCGCCTCTTGAATCCGCAGGTTGACACTTTCCACGATTCGCCCATCCGCAGGGACGATCGAACCGGCTTCCAGCAGCACCACATCTCCGGGCACCAGGTCGCGGGCCGAAATTTCGTGCACATGCCCGCCCCGCCGCACTCTCACATGCGGTGTGGCCATCTTTTTAAGCGCAGCGAGAGCTTTTTCAGCCCGATACTCCTGAGAAAACCCCAGCAAAGTATTCAATACCACAATGGCCAGAATGACCAGAAAATCCTTAACATCGCCCAAAAAGTACGAAATCACCGCCGCAACAATCAGCACAATGGTTAAAATCCCCGTCAGCTGTTCCAAAAGGATCTTCCAGGGGCTTTTTCCGCCGCGGTCGATCAGCTCATTGGGGCCAAAGCGCGCCAGCCTCTGGCCTGCTTCAGAAGGCGAGAGCCCCGTTTCAATGGAAGTGCCCAGTTCTTGTTCAACTTCGTGGATGGTTTTCTGATACCAGTGATTCATACTTGACCTTTCTTAAAAATAAAAGACCACCAGGATAAAAGATCGTGGTGGTCTTGTTTGCGCATGGATCGCGTGAACAACCGGAAGCATGGCTTCGTCCTGACGGCTGCCCAACCTGCACAGAGTGCAGTCAACTACTCCCCAAACCAGCTTTGATTATAACACACTTTTTCGACAAAGCGGTTCAACAGCTGGCCTCTCGCCGCCATCAGCATTTCCTGTTTCTTCCCAGATCACTTTCCATGAACCAGAAAGGCGAAATCCTCATCCTGTTTTAATCCATTGGAATATAATCGGATATAGGAGGTGGATTATGTCCAATAAAGTTACCGAAATTACCGATCCCCCTTTTATTCAACGTCTGTTCGGCAGCCCCTCGTGGGCCTGGTTGTGGTTGATCGTGCGGGTTTATGTGGGTTACACCTGGTTAAGCTCCGGCCTGGGGAAAATCAACAACCCGGCCTGGGTACAGACCGGTGAAGCCCTCAAAGGGTTCTGGCAAAACGCCGTGCGTATCCCTGAACCACCGGCGCGCCCCCCCATCGCCTTCGACTGGTACCGGGCATTCATTCAGGCCCTGCTGGACGGCAATCACTACACCTGGTTTTCCAAACTGGTGGTAGCAGGTGAGCTTCTCATTGGCGTAGCGCTCATTCTGGGCGCTTTCGTCGGCATTGCCGCATTCTTTGGCGGATTTATGAACTGGAATTTTATGATGGCCGGGACGGCCAGCATTAATCCGGTGCTTTTCACCCTTTCTATTTTCCTTATCCTGGCCTGGAAGAACGCCGGCTGGTGGGGGCTTGACCGCTGGCTTCTCCCCACCCTGGGGACACCCTGGCGGCCGGGGCGCGTCTTTGAAAAGAAGCCAGAACCCGTGGAAAGTTAATTTTCCCGGATTTTCCCGCCTCTCCCACCAACCGATCTCTTAATCCGGTTGGTGGTCTTTTTTTAAAAGAAAGGCGATCACCGCCCTGTAAATCACTTTCGCTGATCAGCCAAACCGTCCCAATACCGAAGGATCTAACGGGCGGGTGGCGTCCTTCTCCAGTATTCGGATGAATACCTCAACCAGAAGCGGATCGAACTGAGTACCGCTGTTTTTTCTTAACTCCTCAATGGCTTCAGAGGGCTTGCGGTTGGTGCGATATACACGCACATCGGTCATGGCTCCATACGCATCGACGATGGCCAGCAACCGCGCTCCAAAGGGAATTTGCTCCCCTTTGAGGCCGTTCGGGTACCCGCTGCCATCGAAATTCTCGTGGTGAGAACGGATCAAGGGGGCCACATTGGCCAGCTTGCGAATGGGCGCCACAATACGCGCTCCAATTTCCGGGTGCTGGCGCATGATACTCCACTCTTCCTCGGTTAGAGGGCCAGGTTTGCGTAAAATTTCATCGGGTACACCAATTTTACCGATATCATGCAACATCGCCGCCCAGTGCACCGCCTGAATCACCTCTTCAGGGCAATGCAACTCACGGCAAACAGCCTCTGCCAGGTAGGCCAGCCGCAGGCTGTGATTGTTGGTATAGGTGTCACGCGCGTCCATGGCGTTGGCCAGTGCCAGAATGGTCTCGAAGAAAGTGTTTTCTACCTGTTCATGCATCGATGCCCGTTGCAGGGCACTGGCGGCCTGGTCTGTGATGGCGCTGATCAACCGTAATTTGTCCTTATCAAACGGTTCTCGCGTCTCCTTCCGCTCCTCTCCCAGCACAAACAGACCATACGGTTCTCCATTCAAATGGATCGGTGAAAGGCACAGTGAAGTTACCCGATCGAGGCGCAATGCCACCCGTGCCTCACTGCTCATAAACGGGTCCGTACGCGAAAGCAGGGTTAAATCGGCCTTCCGCAGCGCTCGTAAATAATAGAGCACCGCTTCACCTGGTTCCACCTCGTTCAGGCCGAGGTCGCGCATCGAATCCCGAACCGAAAAAGCCGCCCGACAGCGGAAAACAGCTTCTCCTTCCAGCACCAGCAGTCTGGCAAAGGTAACATGGGCACTGTGCACCATGTGTTGCACGGTATTCTGGAGTATGCTCTCCACATCGTCCAGGGCAATGAGCCGGCGTGTCAACGTATAGAGCGCATCCAATTCTTCGCGCCGCGACTGTTCCGCCGAATATAAACGCGCCCGTTCAATGGCAATGGCAATCTGATTGGCCAGGGTCATCAACGTGAGCTGATCGTCGTCGGTGTACGTGTCTCCAGAAAGTTTTGCCCCCACGCTGAAAAAACCCACCAGTTTCTCTTTCACCTTAAGGGGAATGATCAATTCTCCGCCAATCTCTTCCAGCTGTTTGCGTTCTTCAGTCCAAATCGCCCGAAATTGCGGCATTACACTCAGATCATATTTCGTGAGGCAGCGATCCAGCCTGGACAGCACCCTGACAATCGGGTGGTTGCTGTCCAGCGTCATTTCCGGGCTGACCTCCTCCCCGATGAATGCCTGCAGGGCAAATAACCGGGATTCCTCCACGCGAATGAAGAAGCCCATGCGCTCGATATGCAGGGTAGAGGTCACCTCTTTAAGGATCATCTCACTCAACCGTTTCAGGTCGAGTTCATAAGCCGCTCGCTGGCTGAGCCGTTGCAACATCAGACTGGTGTTGTATTTTTCCCGGAAGAATATCCGGTCTACCCATTCCTGGGTTCGGTCGCGTAGCGGCACCATGACCACCGCGGTCAACAGCGCCACAATGAGTAGCACCAGTAATAGTTGAAAGCCCCGCACCGTATGGAAAATAGCCTGCGCTGCCACCACAACCAGGTAATAGCTCGCGGCAATCACCAGGGTGGGCAGAGAATAAAAAAGCCCCTTGCGCACCACAAAAGAGATATCCAGCAACTGGTGACGCAGGATGGCCACCGTGATGAACATGGCTGAGAGAATATTGGCCGTGACATCGCCGGGAAAGTGCCGCAGATCCGTCAGGTTGGTCAGCGTTCCCCCGAAGATGGCCATGACTACCAGGAAAAGATATTTCAACCGGTTTCGGAAGGCTGCATCGCGTGACCTGCGGTATGCCCTGATCAGTTCATAAGCGGAAAAAAGGTGGAAAAAAGCCCAGAACGCCCCGGTAAGCGCCATGCCTGACGGGGCATATTGATTGTACAGGTAGCCGTTCTCGGTATGGGCGTCAACAATCACCCCACCCGAAAGATTGATCACCTCGATGACCAGGTAAGCAAACAGGCCAAAGCGTAACCAGAAGCGCCGCTCCTGCACCAGGAAAGCCTGCACAAAGCCAAAAAAGGCTATCGGCATGGCCATGGAGCCGACGACCAGGAAGCGGTTCCAGAATAGCGTATCCAGAATACCCAGGTCGGCGAAGATCATAAAAGCCGAGAAGCTCCAGATGATCATCGAGAACAGATACAGGCTAAAGTAAAGCCGCACCCGATCTCGTATTTTTTGCCTCAAAATGAAAACCAAAAGCGCACTGTAATAGACCAGCGCAATAAAAGAAATAATCGTTGAGGCGTAAGCGATCATCGGAGCTTCCCGGCTACCGTTGCAGCAGGGATCTTTTACTCCTTTCCATCATTATGCCGCAGCAGGGTTTCAATGACCTCATCAGAGGCGTTCATGTGCGGCGGCTTGAGGTGCGCCAGGTCTGCTCCCGCGGCCTGTTTCTCCAGCATGTATGCCTGGAAGGTGCCCGGTTTGAGCACTGTCACATCCAGTGCAGGTTTCTGGATCATGGCGTCGTAATCAGCATAGAACGAGTTGATCCCTTTCAAGGCTTCGTGTACCCGGTGCCGAATCGTTTCTTTATCGATCGGAGACGCCGGTTCCATGTATAGCTTCAGGATCGGCTCACCATCCCGGGTTTCCTTGCGAATGGCCCAGTCATGATATTCGATCCCCGTTTCGTTGATGGCGCGCCAGACCATACGCTCATCGATCAGACCGGTGAACCCGGCCAGATCAATAAAATCTGCCGTGCGGCCTACGAAAGCCATCTGTGGCAAATTAACCCCAATCTCATCATCCCTCAGCACGGGGAATTCAATCAAATCATACGTACGGTAACGCAAGAGAGGCTTGCCATAGAAGTTGGTGAGCACCAGCTCATAGCGCTTTCTGGGAACCACCTCGTCGAACAGTACGGTTTTGGGCATATAAGAAGGATCCATCCGCCATTTCGCCCATTCTTCTTCCGGGATGAATTCGTAAAAAGCGGCGTCAGGGAAAAAGGTCATGTATTTTTTATTCCAGGCCTGGGTAGCAATGGCACCCTCTTCCGTACAGCCATACTGTTCGTAAGGTTGCACACCCCAGTAATAAGCAATCTTATCCCGGTAGATCGCCGTGTCGGCACCGCCGCAGGGCAAAGCTTTGAGCGTCCACAGGTCACGCGGGAGCATGTTACGCCCTTCCATTTTGGCCCTGATATACCCACGGATTAACCGGAAGAGCACCTGCGGATGCAGCATCTGGCGTGAAATGCGCGTTTTGCGCGCCCCGCTGGTGAAGGCTTCTCCCATCTTGACCAGCACGGCTGACATTGATCCGAGAATGTCAATGCCCGTCTTCATCCCTTCTCGGAAACCCGCTTCAATCCGCTCCTGGAATTCCATCGCTTCAGTTTCATCCAGCGCAGGGACGAAGCGAAAGTTGAATTGCTCGGCAAGCGCCCGCAGAGTAATACCGCTGATATACGGGCGAGGCGGGGTATTGTACACCAGCACGTCACCTTCTTCAAGGCGCACTTCTCCCTTTTCTCGCGCCGCTCCCAGAATGACCCCGGCTAAGACACGCTCACCCAGGCGTTCGTAGGCTTCACGCGTATAGGGAATCCATTTGTATTTTCCAGAACGCCCTGAGGTGTGTGCCCAGACATACGCATTCTGAAAATATCCCTTGTCTTCGCCGAGGTAGGGCTCATAATCATCGTAGGTGGTGATGGGTATCCTGGCTCGGAACTCCTCGATACTTCCCGGTATTTTCCCCCTCAAAAGATACCGTCCAAGTTCGCTTTTCGAAAGGAGATCAAACTGCTCCAGAAGGAGTCTCTCCTGGATTTGCATGAATTCCTTGAGGCTCAAATCCAGGAATCCACAGTACTTTGTCCAGATCTGGTGCTTACGACCCTGGCGTAAGAGTTCAATTGCTGTGGCAGTCATCTTCTACTCCGTGGAATCTTTCTCAGCACGAATGACGAACGGTGTTGGAGACCAAAAATGGCTCGCAGGCAGGTGGGTTATCGAGATATCGCGGAATTTCAACTTTTCGAGCAATAGGCCCCACTCCTTTCCCGTAAAGACATTGTTCAACGCGGCGGCTTCCGCAGAAGCGCGGGCACGGCCTTCTCTGCGCAGAAAATAGAGAAATGTTGCCAATCGAATCAAAGCGTTCACCACAGGTACGCGCCAGACCGCCGAACCGCCCACATCGGCGATGGCAAATTTTCCCCCGGGCTTCAACACCCGTTTAATTTCCGACATTAACACCGGCACATCCAGATGGTGGGTTGCCAGAGCACAAAAAACCACATCAAACGAATTTGCCCGGTAGGGAAGCTGCATTGCCGAACCACAGGTGAGAGCGATAGAATCCTTCCAGCCGCCGCCGCTTACCTTTCGGGCGGCCCGGTAAAGCATGGCGGGCGTCAGGTCCAGCCCGATGATCTTCCCCTTATGCTTACCACGCTGTTTCAGGCTGACGGGGATCACTCCCGTACCTGTGGCAATGTCCAGGACGATGTCTTCATCCCCCACCGGCACCAGGTCGAGCAACTGGTTGATGAAGCCCGCATAACTCCACCCCCAGAAGCGCTTGAGTTCTGCATCCACGGTGGTCTCATAATGCGAAGACATTTCTGAAAAAGCTTCTACGATGTCCCGGTTCTGCGCCATGCCATCCTCACTCTTTCCGTAGTCCCCCACCCACTTCCCTATTAAACGCTAATCTCCTCGAAAGCACAAGCCCGATTGCGCCCTCTTCGCTTGGCCTCGTAAAGAGCAATATCGGCACACTCGATTAATTTGAGGAAGTTGGGCGTTTCAGTGCTCAGGCTTGCCACCCCCAGGCTGATGGTGATCTTCAGCGCCCCGGCAGTGGTCGTGATGGGCCGAATGGCCACATGCCTGCGCAACCGTTCACAGATCAACATGGCATCACCCGGTGCAGCCTCGGGTAAGACAATGACGAACTCCTCCCCGCCAAAACGCCCCAGAATATCTACCTCACGAATATTCGACTTACAGCGTTCTGCCACGGCCCGTAGCACCTGATCACCCACCAGATGCCCGTAATGGTCATTCACCTTTTTAAAGTAATCCAGGTCTACCATGATCACTGCCAGCGGACGACTATACCGCTGAGCGCGGTTAAATTCCCGCTCTCCCAGCTCAAAGAGGTGCCGCCGGTTGAATACCCCCGTCAGATCATCCACCATCGCCAGCTGTTGGATCTCCGAAAACAGGCGGGCATTTTGCAGGGCCAGCGCAGCCTCCCCGGCAAAGACGGAGAGTAATTCGGCATGGCGCGGGCGATAGACATCGGGCTGAAGGGTGGCCAGCGAGAAGCAGGCAATCACCTTCCCCTGAACCACAATCGGCGCCCCCATCCAGGAGCGAATCGGCAACGGACATTCGATCCAGCTGGCGTTCTCGGTCACCACCGGTAGTACCAGAGGCTGGGCCGAATCGATCATGTAATACAGGTGTGGGGATGGAAAGATATTGAAAGGCGAGGTCTTCAGGAGTTGAGCCACTTCAGGATCCAGACTCTCATGGTACCGCGTCCGAACAATCCGAGGCTGTCCTTCTTCCACCAGCAGAATATTGGCAATAGAATAGGGCACCACCCGCCCCACCTGGTCAAGGAGCAGATCCAGAACATGGTCGAAGTCAAGCGTGGTGCTGAGGATGGTGCCAATCTCCCGCAGAGCTTCAGCCAGCTGGCGCTGTTCCCGTTCCACTTTAAAAAGGCGTGAATTCTCCACGGCAATGCTGGCATGGCTGGCAAAAGCCAGTGCCAGGTTAGCCTGTGCAGTTTCGCGATATATGCCGGGGGTGTAACTGTCGAGCGTGAGAAAGCCGATCACAGTACCCCGTGCAATCAGCGGCACGCCCATCCAGCTCCGCACCTTCTGGGTACCACCATACCCCTTGAAACCATGCTGTTTTTGAACTTCAGGGAGAAAAATGGGGCGCCGGGTACGCTGAATTTCAAGGCAGAGTTCGTCTTCTGCCAGGGGATATTCCTGCCCGATCACCAGCTCGGGGTACTCAAAGCCCCGCCCGGCGACGGCAATCATCATCTCACCCTGAAGCAGGAAGAGGCAGGCGCTGTCATACGGAATAACCATCTCAAGGTTGACCAGAATATTCTGCAGTACCTGCTCCAGATCAATGTCTGAAGTCAGCTGGAGCACGGCATTTTGCAGGGTCTCAGCCTCCTGGCGGCGGCGTGCCTCAGCCGCAAATAGCAGGGCATTTTCAATCGAGACCGTCATTTGCCGCGTAAGTGTGAGAAGGATCAGCTGATCATCCTGCGTGTAGGGCAGCCCCGAGCGCTTCGGCCCGACCACGAAGATTCCCACCAGTTCTCCTTTGGCCTGCATGGGAAGATACAGCTCCGCGTCGATCTGCTCCAGCTCACGGCGTTCCTCCTGCCACAACGCCCGGAACTGCGGTAAAACCTCCACCTGGTACCGGCTTAGCACATCGGGCGAGGACTCCAGAAAAACCACCAGCGGGTGCTGTCGCTGGAGATGCAGATCATGAACCGCCATGCCTTTTTGAGCCATGAGATAATATTCTCCCTGCTCGCCCAGGCGCAGGAAAAACCCTGCATGGCGGATATGCATCGTTTCGGTCACCTCGGTGAGAATCATGCCGGTGAGTCGATCCAGATCCAGCTCAGGGGCCATTTTCTGACTCAATCGGCGCAGCATTTCCATGGCATCGTACTTTTCACGGAAGAAAAGCCGATCCACCCAGGATTGAGCCCGTTGTAACAAGGGCTGAGTTACAAGCGCAGTGAGAATGGCCAGAAGCACCGCTGGCAGGAACATTCCCGGATCAGTGGTGAGGTTGAAAAGGTGCACAACCCCGAGAATAAGTAGAAAATACCCCGCCCCAAGCAAAACGGTGAGCATGGAATAAAGTACCCCCTTACGCATCACCATGCTGATGTCCAGCAGTTGATAGCGGAAGATCGCATAAGCCAGAATCAACGCCGCCAGAATATTAAAACCGACGTCCACCGGGTAGCGATGCAGCCCGGTAGAATTGGTCATACTTCCGGCAAAGATCAGCAGAAGAACGATGATCAGATATTTGATGCGGTTTTGATGAACCGGATCGCGGCTCTTTCGATATTCCTGAAGCAGGCTCAGCCCCGAAAACCCGATGAAAAACACCCATGTCAGGCTGACCAGAACAATAGCCGGGCCATATCGATTCTCCAACCCGCCGTTGACCACCCGCGCATCCGTCACCACCCAACCCGCCAGGTTTGCCACCTGCGTGAGCAGGTAGCCAATCCAGCCAAGCCGCAGCCAGTGATCGCGTTCACGCATCAGGAAAACCTGCACATACCCAAAAAACGCAATCGGCATGGCCGTGGAGCCAATGACCATGAATCGATTCCAGAAGAGGGCTTCTCCGGGGCTGTGGCTGGTAAACACCATGAAAGCCCCTGAACTCCATACCAGCATCGCCGCAAGGTAAAGCGCAAAGTATAATTTCAACCGCACTTTAAGGGTGCGCCACAGCACCATCACAAGCAGAGCTGTGTAAAATAGAATGGCGATGAATGAGATGGCTGCTGAGAGATTCATAGCCGCGACCTGCCGCCTCGGAAGCGCTGCGTATGCCGGAATACACCTCTAAATTCAACCAGACACGCGATTCCCTTCAGGCTGGTCTGGCAACATTGCAAGAATACTCTTAGATTATACGAGGAATTACAGGCATTTAATGCAACGGGCGAAGCGATTTTTGACAAAGCACCCCCGATCAGGATACAATGCACCCGTAGAAAGCAACAATCTCGACGAAAGAAGCACCTCTATGGAGATTCAACCCACTGCCCTCCCGGACGTCTGGATCATCGTTCCACAGCTCTTTGGTGACCATCGCGGCTTCTTTATGGAAACCTATCACGCGAAACGTTATGCTGAGGCAGGCATAGCCGCCACCTTTGTTCAAGACAACCATTCCGGTTCGCGGCGTGGCATACTACGTGGCTTGCATTACCAGATCCGCCATGCCCAGGGAAAACTGGTGCGGGCCGTGGTGGGAAGCATCTTCGATGTCGTGGTTGATCTTCGCCGCTCTTCTCCCACCTTTGGGCGCTGGGTGGGGATGGAACTCTCCGCAGAAAATCACCGTCAACTCTGGGTGCCCCCCGGCTTTGCCCACGGCTTCTATGTCCTCAGCGACTGGGCCGAAGTATTCTACAAAGCCACCGACTTTTACGCTCCTGAGTGGGAACGTACCCTTTTATGGAACGACCCTGCACTCCAGATCGCCTGGCCTATCCCAACCGGTGAAGACCCTGTTCTTTCGGAGAAAGACCGCCAGGGGAAGCGACTGCAGGACGCCGATTGTTTTGAATGATGGCTTCATTTTCATCAGGCAGGGAGGTAACCAATGCCTAAACAGGTCCTCGTCACCGGCGGTGCCGGTTTCATCGGGTCGAATTTTGTACGGTATTTATTGCAAACCGACCCGGAAGTGACCATTATCAACCTGGATGCCCTCACCTATGCGGGCAGTCTGGAAAACCTGAACGATCTTCCCGACCCCGCCAGGCACCATTTCATCCACGGAGATATCTGCGACCGCCCCCTGGTCGATCGGCTCTTCCATGAATACGCCATCGACACCGTGGTTCACTTCGCTGCCGAATCGCACGTCGATCGTTCCATCCTTGGGCCAGGTCAGTTCATTCAAACCAATATCATCGGCACATTCACCCTCCTGGAAGCCGCCCGTCAGGCCTGGCTCACCGAAAAAACCGTGCCCATTGAGCAGGTGCGCTTTCATCACGTTTCTACTGACGAGGTGTTTGGTTCCCTGGCACCTGAAGACCCGGCCTTTACCGAATCAACCCCTTATGCTCCGCGTTCACCCTATTCGGCGAGCAAAGCCGCCAGCGATCACCTCGTTCGGGCTTATCATCACACCTATGGCCTGCCGGTAACCCTTTCCAATTGCTCCAACAATTACGGCCCTTACCAGTATCCTGAAAAATTGATCCCCCTGATGATCCTCAACGCGCTTCATGGAAAAGACCTGCCCGTCTACGGGGATGGGAAGCAAGTACGCGATTGGCTGTACGTTGTCGATCACTGTGAGGCAATCTGGCGGGTGGTTACAGGCGGTCAATCCGGTGAGACTTACAATATTGGAGGGGGGAACCAGCCCACCAACCTGGAGGTCGTCCACACCCTGTGTGATATCCTCGACGAACTGGCACCGACTTCGCCCCACCGACCTCACCGTAACCTCATCCGCTTCGTACAAGACCGTCCCGGGCATGATCGTCGTTATGCCATGGATATTACCAAGATCGGTCATGAGCTGGGATGGCGCCCGCGGATGAGCCTGACCACCGGTCTCCTTGAGACGGTGCGCTGGTACCTCGATCATCCGGACTGGATTGAAGCTGTCCGCAAAGGCTCCGATCTCCAGAAATGGTTGGAACGCAATTACGCACAACGTGGAGGGAACCCATGAGAGGGATCATTCTTGCTGGAGGGAAAGGCACTCGCCTCTACCCGCTGACCCTGGGCGTGAGCAAACAGCTCTTGCCCGTCTATGATAAGCCCATGATTTATTATCCTCTCTCGATGCTGATGCTGGCTGGCATTCGAGAGATTCTGGTGATCAGCACTCCCGAAGATCTGCCCGTTTTTCGGCGCCTTCTGGGGAACGGCCACCAGTGGGGAGTCGAGTTCAGCTACGCCGAACAGCCCGAACCACGTGGCCTGGCCGAGTCCTTCATCATCGGTCGTGACTTCATCCAGAATGAACCTGTCTGTCTGATTCTGGGAGACAACATCTTCTACGGGCATGGGCTGCCGAATACTCTGCGTGAAGCCGCCAAATTGCAGTCGGGTGCGGTCATCTTCGCCTACACCGTGCGCGACCCCGAACGTTACGGGGTGGTGGAGTTCGACGAACACGGGCGGGCCCTCAGCATTGAAGAAAAACCCGCTCATCCCCGCTCTCATTTTGCTGTGCCGGGCATTTACTTCTACGACCAGCAGGTGGTGGAGCTGGCCGCGAACCTCAAACCCTCAGCGCGCGGTGAACTGGAGATCACCGATCTCAACCGCATTTACCTGGAACGCGGCCAGCTGCGAGTGATGCTGCTGGGGCGCGGAGTGGCCTGGCTGGACGCCGGTACTCATGAATCCCTGCTTCAGGCGGCCAATTTCGTACAGGCGGTTGAAGACCGGCAGGGCATGATGATCTCCTGCCCTGAAGAAATTGCCTACCGCATGGGATACATCGACGAGGCCGGTTTGCGTAAAGAGGCCAGTAAATACGCCGGAAACGGTTATGGAAAATACCTGCTCGGCCTGCTGGAGGAGCGACCCGGAAAATGATGCGCATTCTTCTCCTCGGAAAAACCGGCCAGCTTGGCTGGGAAGCTCAGCGTTCTCTGTCTACCCTGGGCGAGGTTTATTCCTTCGATTACCCCGAAGTGGATTTCACGAAACCCGCCACCCTTGCGGAAGTGGTTCAACAACACTGCCCGCAGGTGATTTACAATGCCGCCGCCTACACCCAGGTAGACAGGGCCGAGAGTGAACCCGAACTGGCACGCCTGATCAACACTGAAGCCCCCGCCGCCCTGGCTGAGGCCGCCCGCCGCTGTGGTGCCGCACTGATTCACTTCTCCACCGACTTTGTCTTTGACGGAACCAAAGGCTCTCCCTACGTCGAAGCCGACGCCCCCCGCCCCCTCAACGTCTACGGCCAGACCAAACTGGAAGGGGAACAGGCCATTCTCCAGTCAGGTTGCCCGGCCCTCATTCTGCGCACGGCCTGGGTATATTCCACCCGTCGCGATAGTTTCGTAGGGAAAGTCCTGGAATGGGCACGCCGTCAGCCAGAGCTCAGGGTGGTTTCGGACCAGGTGAGCAATCCAACCTGGGCACGTGCCCTGGCTGAAATAACCGCACAGGTGCTGGCCCGCGGTGAGGAAGACCCCACCAGCTGGCTCCAGGAACATCACGGCATTTATCACCTGGCCGGGAGCGGCCACGCCAGCCGTTACGAGTGGGCGCAGGAAATCATCGCCTGCGATCCTCACCCTGAATTGCGGCAGGCACAGCGCATCCTTCCAGCCTGCACAGCCGACTTCCCCACCCCGGCGCAGCGCCCGCTCTTTTCGGCCCTCGATTGTAGTAAATTCGAACTTACCTTCGGCCTGCGCCTGCCCCCCTGGCAGACAGCCCTGCGATTGGCCATGGAATCCTGAGAAGGGAAAGGGTAACTGGCAACACCATTTCCCTTCCTTCCATGAAACCGGGTCTTAATAAAGGAGTTCAGCCCCGCGTCCCTGCTGAATAAGCGGAATATAGGTTTCCAGCTCGGCCTGAATCACGGGATCCGTTAAATCGATGGTTTGTTTTCGTTCCGCCGATAGATAAGCCGCCATCACCAGCCGGGTGATCTCCAGCCCATAACGCCAGGTCAGCATACCATTCCGCCCTTCTCTGAAGGCCTGTGCGGCATCCACGTTTTCATCCGTATAGCCGTAGAGATCAGGCTCATTATATTGCACGGCCAGCAGTCCGCGTGAAGCAGTGGCTTTCTCCAGCGCCAGCTCGGCGTTCGCTACCGCCTCAGCGGCAACATCCCCGATGAACAGGTTCAACGGCGATTGTAAAGTGTTGATCTCAAAAGCATATCCCGGCCCCATCCCATCCATCATCAGGCGTAACCCTTGCTTCTCAAACATCCACGAATTGGTAAACTGAGCCTTTACCATCTGCCCGGTCTCCGGGTTACGGAAGGTCACCATGCCGGTGGCAAAATCTTCCGCGGGGGTTCTGGCGTAATCCACCCCTCGTTCACGCAACAACCGCTCACGCCATTCCGGGCGCCCCCATTTAAGCAGGGCACAGTCGGCCATCACCGAAACTGGCTGTAAAAACGTCACCGGTTTACCCACAGGCGTCAGGCAGTACCAGCCTGCGGCAATACTGTGGCACCCCATGTCGCTCAGCACCCCTCCCCCTTGCCGGGTTGGATCCCAGAACCACGCTTCATGCGGGCCGCCATGTTCTTCAGCCGAACGCACCAGTGAAAGAGGGCCCATTTGCTCCTGTAAAGGTGCCAGCTGCAAACGTTGCGCCTGAATGGGCTTCATGAAAATCTGGTTCTCAAAGTAAGCATTTTTTAAACCCACCGATTCGATCAAGTCCACCACCCGCCGTGCCTCTTTCAGATTACGGGCAAGGGGCTTCTCGCAAATCACCCCTTTTAGGGGAGCTCCCTTCCGTACGGCATCCACCAGTTCTTCTACCATCTCCACCCGTAAATAATTGGGGGCAAAGAGTGCTACCACATCCACCTGGTGCGCCATCTCACTCAGGCTCGAAAACACCCTGGCTTCTCCAAGGTCGTTCTGCCGCACCACCTCGGCCAGTTTGCCTGCGCGATGAGGCGAAACGATCCCCGCCACCTCGAAGCCGCGCATCTGCATTAACGCGCGCACATGAAAATGAGCCACAAAACCCGCACCCACAATCCCCAAACGTAATGCCGCCATACCAACCTCCTCCGACTGCTCAGGGTCAACCGTTTTCTCGTAGTGTAGCATAAACCCGCAACCACCGGATCGCACCGGTTACCCCATTTTTAGAATTCGAGCTACACTTAACCACGGTGCATTTCGCAGGTACCTCTGCACCTGACGGCCTCTCTGGCTACTTTCCCGAACTTGAGGAGTTCCTTTATGAAAATTACCAAACTGGAAACCTTCCTGGTTAAACCGCGCTGGCTCTTTCTGAAAATTCACACCGATGAAGGCCTGGTGGGGCTGGGTGAGCCCATTCTCGAAGGCCGCGCCCTCACCTGCGCGCAGGCCGTAGCCGAACTGGAACCCTATCTCCTTGGGCAAGACCCCACCCGGGTGATCCATCACTGGCAGGCTATGTATCGCCATGCCTTTTACCGCGGTGGCCCCATCCTCACCAGCGCTCTGAGCGGGGTAGAACAGGCCCTCTGGGATCTCACCGGGAAATATTACGGTCAACCCGTGTATAAACTCTTTGGCGGCCCCACCCGTGAGCGCATCCGCGTTTACGCCCACGCTGGCGGCAACCCCGAAACCATCCGTCAACTTGCCGCCCGGGGCTTCAACGCCTTTAAAACCGGTGTCTTTGGCGGGCGCCCTGCCCGGATTGTAGAAACAAAGGGCTTTATCGACCGGGCTGTGGCTAATTTTGCCGCCCTCCGCGAAGCCGCCGGCCCCGAGATAGATATCGCCATAGATTTCCATGGTGCCATTCCGCCTCAGACCTCCAAAGTATTAATCAAAGCCCTTGAACCCTTCCAGCCCATGTTCATTGAGGAACCCGTTCAATGCCAGAATGTGGATGTGCTGGCCGACCTTGCCCGCAGTACCCATCTGCCCATCGCTGCCGGGGAACGAGTCTTCACCAAGTGGGGCTTCCGTGAACTATTAGAGAAACGCGCCGTCTCCATCCTCCAACCCGACCTGTGCCACGCGGGTGGCATTCACGAAGTACACATCATCGCCGGAATGGCCGAAGCCTACTATGCCGCTGTGGCCCCGCACAACCCGCTGGGGCCCATCTCGCTGGCAGCCTGCCTGCAACTTGACGCCACCATCCCTAACTTTTTAGCCCAGGAACAGGTATCTCTGGGGGAAGGCTACCTCAAACAACCCTTTGTGATTAAAGATGGCTGTATCGATCTGCCCACAGGCCCCGGGCTGGGGATTGAGCTGGATGAAGAAGCCCTGGCCGATAAAATAGGCCATGAATGGACCAACCCCCAGTCTTACCACCCTGATGACGGTTCAGTGGTGGACTGGTGAAGAAGACGGGATTCTTTGAACAGGTTCACCTGCGATGAAAATAACCCTGATTGGCCATAACACTCTCCTGATCGAAGCCGCCGGGGCGCGTATTCTCACGGACCCCTACTTTGGACCCAGAGGGAACCCCTTTTACATGCGCCTGTCGCCCCCTGCCCGCCCGCCCGAGGCCCTGCGTGAGGTAGATGCCGTGCTCGTTTCGCACAACCACTGGGACCATATTGATCGGCACTTCTTCCGGCTGCTCCCTGGCCAGACTCCCATCTTTGCCCCGCACCTTACCGCCTGGGAAACCCGCCTCTACGGTGGCCGCCATGTGGTGGGTCTGCGCCCCTGGCAAAGCGTCTCTCTCGGCGAGATCGAAATTCATGCCGTCCCGGCCGTTCATCTGGTGCCAACCGTTGGCTTCGTGATACGCGCTGAAGGATTGCAAATTTACTTCGCGGGTGATACCTTTTATGCTCCCTTCATGAAGCAGATCGGGGATCGGTTTGCACTCGACGTAGCCCTCATACCCGTCACAACGTATCGCCCACCCATGACCATGAATGAGCGGGAAGCAGTGCTGGCTACCCGCGATCTTGCTCCCCGTCTGGTCATTCCAGTGCACCTGGGGCTGGATATGCGTCTCCCCTTGCTGCGTACCGGTCAAACACCTCAGGGTTATATCCGGCGGCTGCTTGAGGCCGGCCTGGATATTCCTGTAAAGCTACTGAAAGAAGGTGAGACCTGGCAAAACCAGCCGGTTACCTCCTGAAGTCTTTCCCCTCCCGCAATCCAACAGGCCAGCAGGGATGAACCCTGCTGGCCTGTGAATTTCAGGCTTGCTTCCCGGTTTTAAAGAAAGAGAGACAACCGGCGTACACCACTCCCGGGCGTCACCCGCACCCCCAGTTCCTCCACAGAGGCAGTTCCGCCCACCACACTCTGAAGTTGTCTGATCCCGCGCAGCAACACACTCCAATTGCGGGCGTCACCCTCCATGATGACCTCTATTCGTTCCCCCTCCCGGCTCACTCGAACGGTGAAAGCTGTGCCTCCCTGCACGGTCGGTACACGCGCCATGGCCGCGGCACCTTCTCCCAGTTCGAAGATGTGCAAGGTGACCCCATCGGCATAATCGTAATCGGGCTTCTGGTCATTTGCACCCACTGCAAGCACCGAATTCGGACGCACCAGAAGCGGCAGGCTGAGAAATCCATGCTGTTCGCGCACCCAGCGTCCGCCTTCCACCACCTCGCCGGTGAGGAAGTGCGTCCATCGCCCGGCAGGCAGATAATAATCGACCGTTCCCTCCGCAGTAAAGACCGGCGCCACGAGCAGATTCTCACCCAGCATGTACTGTCGGTCGAGGGTATCGCAGGCGGGATCGTCGGGGAATTCAACCAGCATGGCGCGCATCATTGGAACCCCGGTCTCATGCGCCACGCGTGCCATCTCAAAGAGATAAGGCATTAACCGGCATTTGAGGTTCGTAAAGAAGCGCAGCACATCCACTGCCTCTTCATCGAAGAGCCACGGCACGCGGTACGAGCTGCTTCCATGCAACCGGCTATGCGAAGAGAGCAACCCGAACGCACACCAGCGCTTGTACACCGATGCCGGAGCGGTCTGTTCAAACCCTCCAATATCATGACTCCAAAAACTGAAGCCGGAAAGGCAGAGCGATAGACCACCGCGCAGGCTTTCAGCCATGGATTCGAACGTCGCCGTGCTATCACCGCCCCAGTGCACCGGGAACTGCTGCCCCCCGCTGGTGGCGGATCGAGCGAACACCACGGCCTCGCCTTTCCCCCGTTTCTCCTCTAACACCTCAAAAACCGTCCGATTGTAAAGATACGAATAGTAGTTGTGCATCCGCTGTGGATCAGACCCATCAAAATACACCACATCCGTTGGGATACGTTCCCCAAAATCCGTCTTGAAACAATCTACCCCCATGTCGAGCAGGGCTCGCAATTTGTCGCCATACCAGCGGCGCGCCTCGGGGTTGGTAAAATCTACCAGCGCCATCCCCGATTGCCACATATCCCACTGCCAGACATCGCCATTCGGTCGTTTGAGAAGATACCCCTTCTCCATCCCTTCATCAAAAAGAGCAGATCGCTGGGCAATGTAGGGGTTGATCCACACACAGATTCGCAACCCCCGCTCCTTCAACCGGCGGAGCATCCCTTCCGGGTCGGGGAAGACTCGCCGATCCCACTCAAAATTAACCCAGTGGAACTCCTTCATCCAGAAGCAATCATAATGGAACACGTGCAATGGGATCTTCCGCTCGGCCATGCCCTGAATAAACTCGTTCACCGTCTGTTCATCGTAACTGGTGGTGAAAGAAGTCGTCAGCCAGAGCCCGAACGACCAGGCCGGCGGGAGCGCCGGGCGCCCGGTGAGGGCCGTGTAGCGTTCCAGCACCTCTCTGGGGGTAGGCCCGTAGATTAAAAAGTATTCCAGCGACTCTCCCGGCACACTGAATTGCACCCGCTCCACCTTTTCAGACGCCACCTCCAGTGAAACCCGCTCAGGGTGGTTGATGAACACCCCGTACCCCCGATTGGTCATGTAAAAAGGAACATTCTTGTAGGCCTGTTCACTGCTGGTGCCTCCGTCTTCGTTCCAAAGGTCAACCACCTGCCCGTTCTTCACAAAAGCCGTGAAACGCTCTCCCAGCCCGTAAACACATTCCCCCACCCCCAGGTTGAGTTGCTCGGTGATAAACCGCCCGTCCGGCGTATCCATGATGCCCATTCCCCGCCAGCCGCTGGAGGTGATCACCCGGTCGCCATCCATGAAATCGATGCGCCAGTCACCGGCCTTCTCTACCCGCACGGTTAGACGGCCGCTGGTTAACGTGGCCGCCTGAGCGTCATCGCGGACCACCACCTCGTGTTGCGGCTGGGGCTTTAATTCAAATTCTGGTCTGCGCGGCCGCACCCCTTTATTGTGAAACAGCTTCACCCTGATCACATTCGGCATGGGCGACGAGATCTGCACGGTGAGCAGTGCCTGGTTGAGCGTATCTCCGCGGTGATTCAACCGCCGGGTGGGGCCGTAAACCGTAAGCCCTCCGGGTTCAACAATCACCTCATGGACATGTACCGGCCAGTGGGGTGTAATCCCCGGACGTATTTGCCAGTAACCGTCGGTAAATTTCATGGAAAAACCTCCTGATTAAGGGAATGAGAGTTAACCCGCAAACCTCGGCTCGGGCAGCCCCTTCACACCGGGTTGCAGGCAGAAAAGGTCACCAGAAAGCGGACTCTGGCTCAACACGGCTTCACTCAGCCCGGTACGCGCCGAGGTAATATAGAGCACGTTCAAGTCCGGCCCGCCGAACATGACACTGGTAGGACGTGGCACCGGCATTTGAATGGTGCGCTCCAGTTTCCCCTGCGGATCGTAACGTTCCACGCACCATCCATCCCAGCAGGCGCTCCATACAAACCCCTCACAATCTACCGTCAGGCCATCGGGCACACCGGGGCGTCCCGATCGCTCCACCCACACCCGCCGGTTTGAAATTTCACCGCTTTCCAGGTCAAAGTCGTAAGCATAAATGATCCCCGGTGATGAATCGGTATAATACATCACACGGTTATCGGGGCTCCAGCCAATACCATTCGAGATGTCAATCCCGCTTTCCATGACGTGAATGGAAAGATCAGGATCGAGACGGTACAGATGGTTACTGTAGGAGTCTCCCATCGTTCCGGCCCAGAAACGCCCAAGCCGGTCAGCGGCCCCGTCGTTGAAACGGGTGTGCGGCTTATGGGCTTCGGGGTCGCCAATAAACCGCAGACCCTGTTCCCCCTCATTCCAGAAAGCAAAACCCGCCTCTGTGGCCAGCACCATACCACCGCTCTCCCTCAAAGCCAGCGACCCCACCTTTTTACCCACCTTCATCACCCGGTGCGCGCCGCTCGATGGATGGAACTGGTGAATCAGCCCGCGCTCAATATCCACCCAGTAGAGCACCTGGCCTGCGGCATCCCAGACGGGCCCTTCACCCAGTTCATCCTGCACCGCCAGCACATGCTCAAGCTCATCCATCCTCCACCTCCTTATATTAAAAATTGTATCCTCCGGCCACTGTTCCACTGCGGGAGAGTCAAATTTTTTTGACAGTTTTTGCCTTCTATCCCAAATTATTCAGGGTTGACAATATAAAAATCAATATATATACTAATGCCAATTGTTAGCTTATACTAACAAACAGACCACAACCGGCTGGAGCTCCTTTCCAGAAGTGGCCTCTGCGCGCCTGATCATCAGCTCATCCGGCGGTCAGCTTGATTTTACATCCATCTTTTTCACAGGAGTCACCTTTATGATCCCCAGTTTTTTACTGGCGTTGCGTGAAGGGTTAGAAGCCGCCCTCATCATCGGGATTGTCCTCGGCGCCCTTCATAAGATGAATCGGCCGGCCCTCAAGTCCGCCGTCTGGCGCGGAGCGGCTGTGGCCGTTGGCGGTAGTTTTCTGGTTGCGCTGGTGCTTAACCTCATCGGCGCCGAGCTGGAAGGAGCAGGCGAACAGATCTTTGAAGGATTCACCATGCTCCTGGCCGCCGGTGTACTGACGTGGATGATCTTCTGGATGAGGCATCAGAGCCGTCACCTGAAGAAAGAACTGGAAGAGAAAACCAGCCAGGCCGTAGGGCAGAACGGTCAGCGCGCCCTCTTCGCCCTGGCTTTTCTGGCCGTATTCCGCGAAGGAGTGGAGCTGGCCCTCTTCCTCCTGGCCACCCGCTTTGCCTCCAGCCCGCTGCAGACGGTTGTGGGCGCTTTGCTGGGATTGGCCGGGGCCGCATTCCTTGGGTGGATGATGTTCAACGGCTCGCGCCGCCTCAACCTGCAACAATTTTTCACTGTCACCAGCATCCTCCTGATTCTCTTTGCCGCCGGGCTGGTAGGCCACGCCGTGCACGAATTCAACGAACTGGGATGGATTCCGGCTCTCATGGATCCGGTTTACGACATCAACCCCCTCCTCCCTGAACAATCCTTTGTGGGCGACACCCTCAAAACTCTGTTTGGCTACAACGGCAATCCTTCGCTCACCGAAACCATCGCCTACCTGGGCTACTTCGGCATTCTCCTGGTGACCACCTGGCCAGGCCGCCTAAGAAAACCCCTCCTGGCCGCCTCCTGAAGAATCTCGTAAGGGTCTGTAAAAACAAAGTAACCACAGGGGCAAAGTTTGCTCCTGTGGTTTTTTCTTGCAAAAGAAGCTCTACACCACATGGTCGCTGGCGACGGGAGCGAAATCCACCCACAGCGGGCAATGATCGCTGTACTCCAGCCAGGGCTGAGGAGCGCCCACCTCCACCCGCCTCAGCCGCCGCATCCAGCGGGTGGGAATGTACAGGTAGTCAATGTGGTATGGCCGTTCCAGCTTGCGCCCCTGATAATACGTGGCCTGGCGTTCGCGACCCTGAGGTTCCTGAAAGGCGTAATGATACGCACTGATCATCCCCAGGTCTCGCAGGGCATTGTTCAATGTGACATGATTACCGATCCTCGTGGACGGTGTGGAATGGAAATTGCTGTTAAAGTCTCCCAGGAAGACCGTGTCGGCTTCCAGAATGAAATCGCGGTAGGCAGCCACCCCCTGATAGACCTGCCCGGAATAGCTGAGGCGGCTGTCGACATGCCCCTTGGCCCACACCGCAACAAGATGAAAGGCATACGGAGCACACACCTCCACCGGGACACAATGCCGAATACCGGGATCGTACTCCTCTGCTACACGCAGCTCCAGCTCGCCCCATGAAAAAACCCCCAGCCCGCGCGCGGGTGATTCGCCAAACCACACCATCGCCTTTGGCGGAGTTCCCTGCTTCCAGAGAAGCCGATCGGGGTGTTCACATTCCTGAATCACGGCCACATCCGGAGCCAGCTCTGCCACCAGAGGGTACTTCTTGCGAAAAGCCCCCTGACAATTCCAGGTGAGAATCCTCAAAGTATTTGCCATTCATGCCCCATGCCCATGCCCGAATTGCACACGCGTTGTTCCTTGTGGCAGGTGCGGCCTCATTATAAAACACCTCCTGTAGAACTGACCCGGCAGTTCTATCTCTCAAATAAAAAAACCGCGATGGGTGATCGCGGTTTTTGAGCATCCTCCTGCTCCGGAAAAACCCCCTCAGAGGGTCTGAAAAAGGGGCTGGGGTGACTGCTCCGAGACGCCAAAAGCCTGATACGTATGCACGTGAAATTCCTGAATCAACGGCAGAACCTCGGGGGGAATAATCGCCCGTGCCCAGTCGGCATCTCTGGAATACTTTTGAGCCAGCTCGGCATCTCGCCAGATAGTCACCAGGATGAACTCATCGGGGTTACCATGGGTGGGCTGGCCCGGGTAAAATGCCACCATGCCCTTCCGGTGCTGAATATTGGGCAGGGCAAGAATCTCCAACGCCTTTTTAAATTCTTCGTGTTTTCCGGGGCGTACTCTGGCTCGAAAAATGCGCATGAACATACCACACCTCCGCCAATCAAAGCCCTGATCCACGCTGTGGATCCTACTGAAAAAACCCCCAACCCGGCATAACGGTTCGCTCGATCCTTCTCAGGCGAGGAGATTCTCAAGAATGGCGTTCGACTCCTGGCGCACCTTCTCGTGCAGGCTGTTGCCCTGGGCATCCATGGTCACCACCGCCGGGAAGTCCTTCACTTCGATGACCCACATCGCCTCAGGCACACCGAATTCCAGCTTGTATACCCCGAGTACCCTTTGAACCGTCTGAGCGATGAGCGAGGCCGCCCCTCCAATGGCGTGGAAATACACCGCCGGTACTTCCTGGCACGCACGCAAAGTCTGTTCGCCCATTCCGCCCTTGCCGATCACACCTTTGAGGTTAAAGAGGCGCATCACATCGCCCTGATAGGGTTCTTCACGAATGCTCGTGGTAGGCCCGGCGGCCACAAAGCGGTAATGCCCGGTATCCAACCCGGCCACCACCGGCCCGCAGTGATAAATGATCCCGCCGTTGAGCAACGGTTGAATCGCCTGGAAGACCTCCAGATCATCTCCCTGAGGCGGGCGCGTTTTCTTAATAAACGTATCCACGATCCATTTGTGGGCAGCATCACGCCCGGTTAGCATAATGCCAGAGAGCAACACCGATTGCCCCACCTTTAAACTGCGAATGGAATCATCAGATATGGGAATGGTCAATCTGATTGCCATAATACCTCCCGTTTATTCATAGGTCACCTGCTCGCCACGCACGGTCATTTTGCGTCGCCGGTAGGCCCAGCACATATACGAAACTGTCACGAAAAACGACGCGGGCAGGCGATGTGTGGTGGTAATTTTCGTTCCCAGCACGGTCGCCTTCCCTCCAAAGCCCATCGGGCCAATCCCCAGCTGGTTGGCCTCGCGGGTGATGCGCTCTTCCAGATCGGCCAGTTCAGGGTTAGGGTTGGCGTCATCCACCCGGCGCAACAGGGCTTCCTTCGACGCGATGTATGAAGTTCCCCGGTCGCCGCCGATGGAAATTCCCAGGAATCCTGGAGCGCACCCCTCACCCTGCGCCTGCCACACGGCATCCAGTGCGGCCCGGCGCACCCCCTCCAGATCACGCCCGGCTTTGATGGTGTTATCAGGCAGGGAATATTGCCGTCCCACGTTTTCACACCCGCCGCCCTTCAGCATTAACTCAATCGTCAGCTCCTCCCCATCGCACTCCTCAAAGTGAATAACCGGGAAGTGCTGGTCACCCAGATTGTCGCCAGTATTCTTGCCGCTCAGTGAATCCACCGCATTGGGGCGCAGATAATTCTTCCGGGTGGCCAGCGCTACCGCCTCTTTGATCTGCTCGCGCAGGCGGCGCGGGCTCCAGCCTTCGGGATAGCACACAAAGAAAATGGGCGTGCCCGTGTCCTGGCAAATGGGCGTCGAATTGCGGCGCGTCATCTCAACATTAGCCAGAATGGTTTCCAGCGCTCCGTGCGCCGCCGAACCGGGCTCTTCACGCGCATAGGCTTCACGCAACGCTTTCTCCACATCTTCCGGTAAATTGGTGGATGTGAAGCGAATCAACTCGAGAATTTCCTGTGTCAAATCACGCATGTCTACCTCCCATCCCGGACAAGCCGGGGGAAAACCTCCCGACCGCAACCGACAACCTGTTCATTATTATCTATTTTATCCGAAAATCGGGTTTGTGTCCCCCCCAACCTGCGGCTTGTCCAAAGAAAATGCACCTGAAATTGGAGATGCGGTTCATCCTCCTGCACTTGATCCTTCAGCCATCACGACGACCTTTACCTTCCCAAAGTGACTTTTATTACTGGCCGGTTTCTGGCATTTCAGCATAAAATTACCCTCAATGGCGGGGAGTAGCTGCCTGCAACTCGCAGGTGGGCTGTCGACAATCACGGAGTTCCTCCCGGCAGTCCGTCCACCTCACCGGATCAGCCAGACCACCAGGGTTTTCGCCCGGGTGGTCTTTTTTTATGAGAAGGAGCTATGGGTACATTCTCGATTTTCATCATTGCCATTGGTCTGGCCATGGATGTCTTCGCCGTTTCCCTGGGAATCGGCACCAGCCGCAAGGCCAACAGCTTCCGGCCCATCTTCCGCATTGCCTTCCATTCCGGGCTGTTTCAGGGGTTGATGACTCTGCTGGGCTGGCTGGCGGGCTCGACCATTGCCAGCCTCATCGCCAGCTTCGACCACTGGATCGCGTTGATCCTCCTCAGCTTTGTAGGCATCCGGATGATCCTTTCGGGGGTTAATCAGCAGGTGGAAGAACAATCACCCAACCCCACCCGCGGCCTGTCATTGATGATGATCTGCATCGCCACCAGCATCGATGCCATGGCCGTAGGGTTGAGCTTTGCCATGCTTCAGGTGCATATTCTCAGCGCCAGCCTGCTCATCGGGGTGGTCTCGCTGGTGCTTTCGGTGGTGGGTCTGCTTACCGGCAATACGCTTGGGGTGCATTTTGGCAAGCGCATGGAGATTCTCGGCGGCCTGCTCCTCAACGGCATCGGCATCCGCATCGTCCTCAGCCACCTGCTGTAACCCCTCACCCCCCAGAGATCAAGCGCCGAGGCCCTCCAGCACGACCATGCGCGTGTGAGAGGCCGCCTGGCGCATTTTCTTTGCCTCAGCGTACTCCGGCGAATTCCACCATGCCAGCGCCCGCTCCACACTTTCAAATTCCAGGATCACCAGCCGCTCTGGCTCTTTCTCGCCTTCCAGCAGCACGGTTTTTCCGCCCCGTGCCAGGTACCTGCCGCCGTAAGCGGCCACCGCAGCCGCCGCCAGAGGCTTATACTGCTCATAAAGCGCTGCATCTTTAACTTCTACCTCAACCACCACGTACGCTGCCATGAATGTTTTCCTCCTCTTTTTTTATGATCTCTGCTAGACTTCTCCTCGCCCCCGGTCTGGCCGATTGACAACCAGGCTGATCACTCCCAGAGTCATCAACCCGGCCAAGAAGGCAAACGGCAGCCCCGGCGACACCCCCGCCAGGCTGTTGCCGATGGGCGGCGCCACCAGGTTCCCCAGGGCCGAAAACACCATCACCAGCCCCGTAGCCGTGCCTGCATAGGCCAGCCCCACCCCCTTCGTCTCAATCACCGAGGTGAGAAAGACCGCCATGAAGCCATCGCGCACAATGCCCGCCAGGCAGACCGCCAGCCACACCCAGAAGCCATCCGCCGCCGAAAGCAAAGCCACCCCTGCCGTCATCATCAGCCCGGCGGTAATCAGCACCCGTCGGCGCTCGCCCAGCCGGTCAGACCCCAGGGCAATGGGGATCACAAACGCCATGCTGACGGAATGAAAGGCTGCCAGCGCCCCATCAGCACTGGCCGGAGACCAACCCTGCCCGCGCAAATACAGCGGCAGGTAACCCAGTGCCCCCTGCAGGCAACCACTCACCCCAAAGAGGGCCAGCCCAAAAAGCCAGATCGCCCGCAGGCGCGCCACATGCGCCACCCCCTCACGCAAAGAAAAGCTTCCCTGCGGGGCGGCGGCTATGTCCGGGTGCGGCTGAGGGTCGGGGATGAAAAGCCAGGGAAGCACCAGCCCGAGCGCCACAGCCCCGAAGAAAAACATCACCATCCGCCAGCCACCCAGCCACGGCGAAAGCACCGTGGCCCCCAGCAGGGAACCCAGGAAAAACCCCAGCGCCATCCCCAGTGATAGAAAACCGCTTGCCAGTCCAAGCTGTTCACGCGGGAACCACATGCCGCTAAACTTCAGGTTGTTCATCGTGATCATCGGCCCAACGGCCCCGAAGAGGAACATGGTGAGCACCAGCGCCACGAACCCTCCCGAAAGCCCCCGCATTGCCCCGGCAACCCCTGCCAGCAGGCAGGAAGCTACCAGCACCCGCCGCGGGCCAAAACGATCCCCCACAGCCCCGCCTGCCAGCGAGGTGACCACCATGGGCAGGGAACTGATCCCCCAGACTGCCCCCAGCTGTACCAGGCTGAGGTTGAGATCGGCCGAGATTTCGGCAAAGAGCACCGGCATCACCATACCCGGTGCCGCCACCACCAGGGTGTTGGTGAGGGTAGCCAGAGCAAGCACCCCCCAGCGTGCAGACGACCAGCGATGCGTATTCATGCGTCGATGTTGCCTCCATCGGTTCTTTCCTGGCACAACCGGCGGCCCATGTTCAGGGCCTGCGGTTCTCCCACCATGGTAAGCCAGTCTCCGGCTCGCAGCGGGGTGCTCCCCCGCGGGATGATCACCTCATTGCCGCGGCGCAGGCTGACCAGCACCAGGTTTGGCGGCCAGGCCACCTCACGCACCAGCCTTTCGGCACAGGCGGCGCCTTCTTCAATCGCCACCTCCACCACTTCAGCCTGGTCGGTCAAACCCCGGCGCAACCGCTCTGGCAGAGACTCTATCGGCACCAGCCAGAACGGATTCTGATCTTCCGTGAGCATGGCATCGACCTCGGCCACCAGTTCTTCAAACGTGTCTTCCGAGATCACCCCGTCTCGCCGCAGCCCCATCAACGCACTGCGCTGAGAACGGAGAATCTCTCTCCGTGCAGTCTCTACCTCTTCGGTTTGCAGCGCAGGCTCCACCCTAAGAATTTCGCGCAGGGCATCGGCGAGCATGGCATTCTGTTCTTCCAGACGGGGGCGTAAAGCTTCCCAGGTATGCAGAGAGATCAGCCCTTCCTGAACCAGACGCTGGAGATGGCGTTCCGAAGCGCGCAGGGCCGTCAGGCGGGCATGGCGCTTTTCATACTCCGATTGCGCCCGGCTGTGTGTGGCGATCTTCAGCCAGCGGATGAGCGGGCGGATGGTGGTCGCCTGCACAAGCAGTGTAAAAAGCACCACCCCAAACGCCATGGTGCGAATGAGGAACCGGTCCTCGCCGAACGAGGCCGGTAAACTGAGCGCCAGCGCCAGGCCGAGTGCACCGCGCAGGCCGCCCCAGGTCAGCACGTGCTGCCAGCGCAGGGGCAGGGGGTCTTTCATACGGCGGGTGAACAGGCTCAGCCCGTAAATGACCAGCACCCGCGCCAGAAGCACCGCCCCCACCGCCCAGAGGATCGGCCGCCACGCCGCCAGCAGAGCGGGCAGGTCGACCTCAAGCCCGATGAGCAGAAACACCAGCGAGTTCACCAGGAAGGTCATATATTCCCAGAAATTGAAAAGCACGATGCGCGTGGTGGGGCTCATCCCCTGCGGGCCAATGTTGCCGCACACCAGCCCCGCCGCCACCACAGCCAGCACCCCGCTGAAGTGAAACTGCTCGGCCAGCAGGTAAGAGCCATACGCCATCACGGTGGTAAGGGTGATTTCGATCAGGTAATCATCAATGCGCGCAATCACCCGTGAAAGCGCCCACCCCAGCACCAGCCCCACGATCACCCCGCCCACCGAAACCTGCACAAAATCCACCAGGCTCTTCAGCGGGTTGAACGCACCGCTGACAGCGATGCCCAGCATCAAATGGAAAACCACCAGCGCGGTGCCATCGTTGAGCAGGCTTTCCCCTTCTACCAGCACCGCCAGGCGCTTGGGAATGCCCAGGGTACGGAACATCGCCACCACGGCCACGGGGTCGGTTGCCGCGATGAGCGACCCGAAGACCAGTGCCAGCGGCAGGCTCATCTCCAGCCCCAGCGAGAGCACCCCGCCCACCAGCAGGGTGGTGAGCACCACCCCCGGCACAGCAAACAACAGGATTATCGCCAGGTTATTGCGCAGTTCGTTAAAGCGCAGGTGAAACGCCCCCTCAAACACCAGCGGCGGGACGAACAACGCCAGGATCAACTCTGGCGTCAGCTCAAAACGAAAGGCCGTCTGCGCGGTGAGGAGCAGGCCCACCACCACCAGCGCCACCGTGTAGGGCACCTGCAGGCGCCGCACCACAATTGCCACCAGCGAGGCGATGAGCAGCAGTTCGATGATGAGCGTTTCGGTTCCCAGGAATGAATCCATCTGCAACCTCGAATGGCGGCCTTCACACCCGCCGATCCGCGAACCACAAACCCGCGGTCAGGTTACCTTCCCCACCCGGGCGGAAGAAGGCCCGGCAGGTTACCCGCGCGCCCTGAGGCGCCACCCCGCCAGCTCGATACCCACCACCAGCAGGAATCCCACGACCATGAGCGCCAGCGTCAGCCCCACTTCAGGGCTCCATTCAGCGGGCAACCGGTTGACCATCCAGGCGTCCGCGCCCCCTTCCAGTTCGGCGGGGGCTTCTTTCCACGGCCAGATTTTCCGCAGTGACCCCAGCATGAAACCCGCCAGGCAGGCTACTGTCACATCATGAAAGCGCCAGAGCAACCAGCGCAGAAGCCGGGCAAAGCTGAGCAAACCCATCATTCCCCCCAGGGCCACCAGCCCCAGGGTGGAAAAATCCAGATGCAGGACAGCCCGCAGAACGGGTTCATACTTGCCCAGCAAAACCAGCACCAGCGCCCCTGAGATGCCCGGTAAAATCATGGCGCAGACCGCCAGCGAGCCGCTCACAAAAAAGAACCAGGGCTCATCGGGCGTGCGAGCCGGAGCCAGCCCCAGCAACAGGTACGCCCCCACAGCCGACAGAACCATGCCCGCCAGCCCTGCCAGGGTCAATCGGCGCACCCGCCGCACCACCACCACGGCTGAAGCCGCCACCAGCCCGAAGAAAAACGCCCAGACTCTTTCAGGGTGCGTATCCAGCAGTGCGTGCAACACCCTGCCCAGCGTGAACACCGCCAGGCCAATCCCTGCCGCCAGCGCCAGGAGAAACTTCCACGGGAAAGCCCCCAGCGCCTCGCGCCAGCGGAATGAGAGGAGCCGTTTTACGAACTTTCCATCCACCGCATGGATGGCCTCCAGAAGTTCATCGTAGATGCCCGAAAGCAGGGCAATCGTCCCGCCCGAAACCCCGGGAACCACGTCGGCGGCGCCCATGAAAAAACCGCGCAGGCTCACCCAGAGGTAAGCCCACCCGCTGCGCCGCGGCGCCCGACTCTCTGAAGATTGCATGGTACCTCCTGAATGGATGATCGCCCCTCATACGCCCGCATTCGGTTTCACGGGGCTGGATAAGAACCCGTGCTCTGCATTTTAAACGAAAATCGCCCCGCCGGGGGGGCAAAAAAGGGGCAGTTTTCTCACTCGGGCGCCTCTTCAACCGGCAGCACAGGCCCGGGGCTGGCCTGACCAAAACCCAGCGGTGTGGAAGCCCCCACCCCGCTAAAGAACGCATACGCTGCCAGGGTGTGAAGCACGTTCATCCAGTAGCGGTCGTAATGCAGTGCGGTGAAGGTCACTTCGCCCACACAACCGATGCGCAAACCACTATCCTTAAGCCGGGCACTGCGCGTGCTGAGGTTAAATGCCGAAACCCCCAGGCACTCGGCGGCAAAACGGCGCACCTCAGCCGGGAAAGCCATCGGCGAAAAACTGTTCCAGCGCTCCAGCAGACTGCCAAAAACCAGTTCGGGCAGGGGGAAGGGCTGTTGTTTCTCGGCCGAACGGAAACCCGTGGGGCTGGCCAGGCGCAGGCGCAGCCTGCGCGGCGGGGCCGGTTGAACCAGGTGCGCGCTCATCAGCTGGCGGTATGAACCCTCGCCCGCCCAGGGGTGCCCGTCAGAGGTAAAAAACACCTGTTCCACCACAAAGGGCAGGTAATCCAGCTCCAGCCGGGCGCCGGGGGCCAGCGGGCCGCCCGCCGCAGAGGCCTCCCGCAGGGCCAGGGTCACCTCTGCCTGAAGCGCCGTGAAACGCAGGGTGTACAGGCGTGAGGGGTCGAGTGCGCGGTGCGCCCCCGCACCCATCAGGGTAGAGACGGTAAACGGGCGCGGCCCCTGTTCATCGTGCAGGCGCGCGGCCAGCTCAGGGTTCACCTGGCGCACTGCCGAAAGCAACAGCGCATGTGCCGCCGCCCCCCACCAGGCGGGTAAAGCGCGCCCCGGGGCGGCCTCGGGGCGTAAGACCAGCACCAGTGAAAGCAGTTCCGATTCAGACATGCCCATGTACTCCTCGGTTTGTATGATATGCCCCCTCCCGGCAATTGTACTCCTTTCGGGGCGGTAGCGCGCCAGTCCCCTCGCGGCCTTCGCCCTTTTGAAAGGGCCCCGGACGGTTCTGGCGTGCCATCCTTCTGTTCAATGATGGGTTCTGAGGCAGATGCATACCCCCCATACTTGCCTTCAGGCACAGGCGGCGCTTTACCCGTCATCATCCCCCGACGGGCATTTATGGATTCTGACTTACTCCTGCTGTAACTCTTCAGGTGGCTCCTGCTCTTCCAGCTCTTGCGCGTATTTCCTTGCTAGCTCTTCATGGATTTCGAGCTCTTCTTGATGCCATTTTGGGAAGGCATAATGGAGCCAGTCCGCATCCTCATCTGAATCGTGCATGATAACTCCGTTTACTGTTTTCGACATAATCACCACCACTTATAGAGTCTTAATGCCCTGACGGGCATTTATGGATTCTGACAAATCACAGGACGGATCGCGAATTACAGGTCTTTAGAGTCTTAATGCCCTGACAGGCATTTATGGATTCTGACCAAGATGTATCGAGAACTCGAATAGTGATAAGGTCTTAATGCCCTGACGGGCATTTATGGATTCTGACAAAAGTGATATTGTCACACTGCTGAATGCCGTGGCTCGCGTCTTAATGCCCTGACGGGCATTTATGGATTCTGACTGACGTACGAGTCAAGGGCGCTACGGACAGCAACGTCTTAATGCCCTGACGGGCATTTATGGATTCTGACTGACACGAGATTATCTCTGGTTATCTTTGCTTGATGCAGAGTCTTAATGCCCTGACGGGCATTTATGGATTCTGACAAAATCATCGAAGTCTAAGGACTGGTTGTCTGTCGGCTAATTGGTCTTAATGCCCTGACGGGCATTTATGGATTCTGACGTATTTTGGCCTGATGAAAAACCTTGTCACGCTGAGTCTTAATGCCCTGACGGGCATTTATGGATTCTGACCTGTACGCCAATATTACCTGTAAGCGTGGCTTCGGCGAGGGGTCTTAATGCCCTGACGGGCATTTATGGATTCTGACAAAACGAGTATGCGTAAGTCCGCTGATCCGATTTACGTAAGAGTCTTAATGCCCTGACGGGCATTTATGGATTCTGACGGGAGGCCAAAATGGCGGTATACCTGTATCGCCGGATGGGTCTTAATGCCCTGACGGGCATTTATGGATTCTGACGCAGATCATAGCATACCCAGTCCATGCCCTTCCAGTGGATCGTCTTAATGCCCTGACGGGCATTTATGGATTCTGACCGTTTGTCTCCGGGACCGTTCTAGTAAACAGGCCTGGGTCTTAATGCCCTGACGGGCATTTATGGATTCTGACGTTATAAGTGACGCTTTTGAAAAAAGAATAAAATTAAGTCTTAATGCCCTGACGGGCATTTATGGATTCTGACACCTGGCCTGCGATGTCTCGTCAGTTCAAAAGCTCATCTGGGTCTTAATGCCCTGACGGGCATTTATGGATTCTGACTGTACAAACACCCCATCCACAGAGACAAGTATATACCCCCGGCAGAGAATTGTAAAGCCCGGAACCACCCCAAAAACCGGGCAGATCTCTCCACCTTCGCCCTCCTTCCACGGCTTTCACAAAACAAACCTCCCACCTTCTCATTTTCCGCGCACCCCCCCTTTAAAAAACCTCTTTTTTAAGCATTTTTGGTGGGGGGGTGCGCAGAAGACCCGCTCAGACGATCTTCACCCCCGGCGGCGGGGTCAATTCACCCCGCCCCAGAGTGCGCACCTTACTGCGGCAGGCAGCGCACAGGGGGTAAATCCGCAGGCTGTCTTCCTCCTTCCGAAAATACTTCTGCGCCCGGCGCAGGGTCCGCTCCAGTTCAGAGGCGTTCATATAGGCTTCAAAAACGCTCCCCTGCACCCGCACCCCCATCGACTCCATCAGCCGCGCAATGCGCTGACGGCGGCGGTCATCTGCGATATCATAAGCCAGCAGGTAAAAAGCCCGTTCTTCCATCTCAATGAAACCCCATTCCCGTCCAGCCGGGGCGGTCTTCGAAGATGCGCGAGGCCGCCTGGCGCGCCTGTTCGATCAGACACTGGCGCAGGTTAAGCTTCTCGCCGCGGATCGGGTGCGTGAAGCGTCCATCCATGCGCTGTTCAAAAGCCTGAATAAACCGGCGTAAACCCTCGTCACCTAACACAACCGGGCGCTCTGGCGGGCCCGGAGAAAAATCGGCCACGCCCAGCTGCCCGCTGCGGCAGCACCACAGCACCAGGCCATCGATCACCGGCCGGAACTCTTCCAGCAAATCCAGAGCCAGCGAGGGGCGGTTGTAGACCGTCTCGTGGAAAAACCCACCGTACGGGTCGAGGCCAACCGTCTCAACCGCGGCTGTGGCGACCTGCCCCAGCAGGGTATACCCCAGGGAAAGCAGCACATTGACGGGGTCAGCCGGGGGACGGCGGTTGCGGTCCGTAAAGTTCCACTCCGGCCCGAAGAAACGCCGATAGCCGCTGAAATAAGCCGCAGTGGCCGCGCCTTCCAGACCACGCAACGAAGAAAGCTGAGTTTTTGCGGGCACTTTCTGCAGGGCACCAGCCAGACGGGCAATGGCCTCGGCAATGAGCGGATCGTTACACTCGCGATTGTGGCGCATTAACAGCGCACGCTGGTGACTCAGTTTGGCGCTCACCAGCCCGCGCGCCATCTGCAGAGCGAAAATGGGAGAATCAAGCCGCTGGTATTGCGCCCGGCGCAGGGGCATGTGCGGCGTGAGCGGCCCCGAAAGCCTTCCCCGGTACTCACCCCGCCGGGTAAGAAACACCACCGAACTCTCCTGCCCCAGAAGGGCATCAATCGCGGGGGTGGTCAGCCCCACGTTGCCAAAGAGCACCACCTCCGAGACCTGCCCCAGGGGGACAGAATCCAGCACCTGAGTGACACCTTCCAGCTCCAGTTCTACCTGAAGGCGGCGGTTGGCAACCCTTAACCGGGCGTTCTGGGTGATGACGTAATAAGGCGGCATACGGCATCTTTCCTGTTTCGATTCAATTGTTAAGGTTCCAGAGGTTCGCCAGAGGCTCAATAGCGCTTGCGGCGTGCCGCTTCGCGCACTTCCTGCAAATTGAGCACTTCGGCAACCTCGTAACGCAACGGCAGGCTACCCTGCACGGGGCGCAGCCGCAACACCGGCGGAAAGTACCCCATGCGCCCGTGGAGTTCCGCCAGCACCAGCGCCGCAATAAAATTCAACGAAGGCAGATTCACCAGCACCGGCTCGGTCTGCAGGCGGGCCGGGGCTACCGTAAGCTTCTCCATCAGCGCCTGAAGCTGAGGGAGAAAGGGTGTGCCATGCTCAAACTGCACGGGCAGGTCTACCTGTTCGGTGACGGCCTGACCGGTGAGCCGCTCGATCTCTTCGAGCTGGGTCTGTGTGAGCGGGTGAGAAAAGTTAAGCAGAATCATCCTAACGGGTGGCCCTTTCCATGTAATAAGCGATATTCCACAGCTGGGGTGCGTCTACCAGCTCAATGCCCCACAGCCGGGCGCGTTCGCGCAGGCCATCGGTCACCTCAGCTGTGGTGGCCAGCACCTTCCCGCAGTAAATGCCGGCGTACTCGCGGCGCACCACCGAAGAAAGCTCGTACAGGCTCTCACGGTTCAGGCTGTTGACGGCCTTGCACGAACACACGGCCAGGTGCCCGTTGCGGGTGGCGGCTACATCCAGCTCATTTTTCACCTCGCCGTGCTCCTTTACCCGGCGGATGAGCACATTGCGCTGAACATCATCGAAGAACCCGCTTTCTTTCAGGCGGCGCTCCACCTCTTCTTCCAGCGCGTCGCCCTCACGCGGCGGGCGGAAACCGCGATCCTGCGATACCTCAAAGCCATAGGCGCGCAGATACTGCTCCACCGAGATCGAAACCTCAATCGGCTGGCGTTTGAACTCAACACCGTCAGAACGCAGGAAGATCATCTGGTTGGTCTCGGTGGCCACATAAAGAAGCGTGATCCCCGTACCGTAAGCCGCCTGAAGGGCAGCCAGGCTCATCAGCTTGGTGCCAGCCGTAAGGTTAAGGCACACCGTGTCTCCCTGTTCCAGGTGGCGGCTCATCGCCTGCGACAGCACCAGGCGCGTCTTCTGCAGGTCGTAGGGTTCGATGGTGAGCGGGGGCAGAACCTCTACATGCTTCAACGATGCATCTGCGGCGATAGCCTGGCGCATTTGCTCGGCATGCCCCAGGGTAGCCCGGGTGGCGGCAAACTGCGTGCGCGTGAACTCAGGAAATTGCCAGAGCGGCAGGATGTTCGGGATGGGCTGTTCCCCCACCAGGGATACAAGGATCATGAGACAACTCCATCATCAGATAAGGGAAATAACGGCAATCCACGGATTTTCTCGTACAGGTTAGCAATCTGCTCGGTCAATCCTTTCGCAGAGAAAGGATCTTCCCGTTTTGCGGCATGGTCAATATCATTGCGCACCTGGGCGAGGTTGGGCCAGAACCCCAGCACGGCCTCCACCTGCGGCACCTTCGCCTGAAACACCGACCGATAAGCCTGCCCGCTTTGCCGCGCTTTGTTAAAGGCCTCAACCTCAGAACCCAGCATTTGCCCAACCTCCTCACGCACCTCCAGGCGGGTCACTTCTGGCCGGCCCACCCAGAGCATCACCCAGCTGATGAGCCATTCGCGCATCAGCGACACCGCCTGCACCCACAGTTCACGTTCAATGTACCAGCCGATCATCTCCCGCTCCACCCGCAGTGTTTCCCACGCCCCGGCCGGGTCGTACGGGTTTGCACAGGCCAGGGGAGCATAGGCCGTCTGCACCGACTGAAGCAGGGCGCTAAAAGGCTGCACCGCCGCCAGGCGCTGCAGCGCCTGACGGGCTTTTTCTACCCTGGCAGGCAGTTCGGCCACCCGCTGCATGGCCTGATAAGGGCGGATGAGGTGCAGCGCCTGTGAAATTTCGGTGAGGGCCCCCGCCAGGTTACTCAGGGCGCTGGCATCATCCAGCAGAGCATGGTCACCCCCGGCCTGCATGGCCAGCTCTTTTCTGGCATTTTTGGCCAGTGAGGCCAGGTAACGCGCATCACCCGTACGGTTGAAGCGATCAGCCGCTACCGACCATTCGAGCAATGAAAGCAGGGGGGTGAGATCAAACATGGGGGTGTAGGATAGCCCCTGAACATTCCCCACGTCGAATGCCCCGTAAAGCACGGCGCGCAGGTTTACCTGAAAGCCGCTCTTGAGGAAAACCGCCGTCAGCAGACCGATGAGCGGGAAGGAACGCAGTCCGTGGGTAATATCAAACGCCACCTCCGATGAAGCCCCGGCCACCTGGCTCACCTGGGCAAAGATCTGCCACAGCTCGGCCTCCGAGGCTCCCAGCGGCACCGGCACCGGCTCAACCCGGATGGGCAAAGAAAGCTCACTCTTGAGCTTCTCAAAAGGTTCCCCCTGGGCCTCCTCGGTGAGAAATACGATCAGACTTTCGGGCTGGAGGAAATGGCAGCTGGCCACCGGCGCAAAAGATGTCTTCCACTCCCGCTCGCCCCAGCGGTAAACCGTCTCACGATAATTTCCCGTACCCAGGAACGTCAGCAGTTTCATCGTATCTTTCTCCTCGCAAATGCATCCACAGCACCACTCAGGCGGGAGTAAGCTCAAGGAGCACCCAGCCCAGCGGGGCAACCGCGGCCGCCCGCCCTTCTACCACCCTCATCACCGCCCGTTTGGAACGCGGGAAGGGGTCACCCGGCTTGCGAGGCGGGGCGTTCCGATTTGCTTTATGCAGCTTGAAGTCCCACACAATCTGCTCAAAGAGGTTGGCGTCTTTCTGCAAATGGCTTCCCAGCGTCATGCCATCCCAGCCGGTGCCCCAGCCTAACTGCATAAACGCCTGGGTAGAGGGCAGGTTCACCCCCAGCAGCCTGCGGTAAAACTGCCCCACCTGCGCTCCGTCAGCCGATTGCTCAAACCACACGGCCAGCCTCTGCAGGCGCGCGCGGCTGTGCTTTTGAACCCGCGGGAGCAACTCCTCCAGCCAGTGCCGGTGGTTGGCAAACCCCAGCTGGGGTTCAGCCATACGCGAGAACAACGTCTCATCGATGTGCAGGGAACCCTGAAAAACCACATCTCCTCTCACAGCTTCCAGTTCCACCGGCGATCCGGCCGCCCGCAGGGTGAGCACCTGGGCGTTAACCACCGCCAGGTTGCCACCCGGGGCAGTAGGGCCAAAACAATCGGATACCTGAAGGGCGCGCAAAAGGTCGTGGTTGGGGTCGCGCCCGAACAACCTGCGTTCCAGCTCCTGGCCAGCCCCTTTCCGCGATTGCCCAATGATACTGCGCTCCAGGCGCAGGCCAACCTCACTCCAGCCGCACCACGCCAGCGCCGTGCGCAGCGCCCCCTTGAGCGACGAGCCAGGAATATACGGCCGGTCGTACACATCTTTAATGCACGAGCGCAGGCGGGCGTCGGCTTTATTTGAGCGCGGAGACCCTGGCAGCACGTAACGGAAGAAGTCTCTTCTGGTGTAATCGGCCTCCTCAAGAAGGGTGGAGGGCAGGGGGTAATTCCCCATACGGTCCGGGCGCAGGCGCTCTCCCCGTGCCGCCAGAAGCGCATCCACATCCAGGCGGTACGTTTTCTGGTTGTGCACCACAAAATCGAACCCCTGGCGTAATTCGTTCCCATCCCCGATATGCAGAGGGGTCAGGGTGGTCACTTTAAGCGTATACACAGCCATGGTCACCTTCCATCCAGTACACCGGCAGTAAACCCCACCGCCAGCGCCCGCCCCCACCGCCAGACGGCGTGCCCCAGCGGGCGTGTACCGTTGTAATCGGGTTGCACATCGGCCACCACTCCCGGGGCGGGAGCCTCCAGCGGGCCCAGCACCGAACCTTCGCTCAACATGCGCACAGTGCGGCGGCGTTCTGCTTTCTTCCCGGGCGATTCCGCCCAGCCCCCCACACTTTCAATGCTGTAGGCCGCCCGCTCATCCCGCAGGGCCGTCATTTCACCCTCCGCGGGTAAATAGCGGCTCAACGTCATCCAGGGAGCGCCAGGGACGGGGTCGGGCAGATCACAGGTGCCCATCGCTTCCATGCGCGCCCGGCCCATACCACTCGTGCGGTCTCCCCCCAGGCCCGAGTCGCCCAACTCCTGCATCAGACGCGGCAATAGAGCGCGCATGGAAGGGTCTTCCCTCAACCAGCGCACCCCAAACCACAGCCCGCACTCTGGCATGAAGACACACCTCCCGGTGAAAAAGAGATTGGAGTTATGCCACTCTCGCCCCACCGTCACCCGCGGGCGCTGTTCCACACTCCAGAGGCGCCCCCGGTCATCTTTGAGCACGGCTTCTGGCAACTGTCCTCGCTCCTCAGCCGAAAGCAACACCTGCCCGTCCTGCAGGGCAAGCGCCGAAGGGTACAGATCGGCCAGCGATTCCCCCCCAAGCAACCGCCGGAACAGCCCCGGCGATACAAACCGCACCCGCTTTAATGTTTTGAGGGGAATGACCTCATCCTTCTGCCTGGTGGCAGGGATGCGCAGAGGCGTCGGGAAGAGAAGAACTCCCCCCGCCCGCGGGAAAGCCGAAGAGAACACTGCAACGGGTGGGTCTTGCAGGAATGCCTCTCCCCACCGGGATACCGCCGTGGGGCCTTCCAGCCGCACCATGCAGGAAGTCAGCGCGGCGAAGAGCGAATCCGAAGGCAGGCGAATATCGGTCTCTTCCTGCCCCAGGCCGTGTCGCCCAAAGTGAAACCCCGAACCGTGGATCGACCAGATCTCCAGACGCATGTTTTTTTTACCCTACCTGAATGACACCCCTCGCCCAGCGGAGCAAATCGGCATACGCGGCTTCCAGCTCCTTCAAAGAGGAGAAGGTTTGCCAGGCATGATGCTGGCTGTAGTCCTGCGCCGAGCGCGCCGCCACCGAAATCTGCCTGAAGGCGACCTTCCCCGAGCCGCGCGAACCGTACCCGCCCAGGTAATCATCCTCCAGCAGTTGCAGACCGTCCACCACATATTTGAACCGTTCGAAGTCTGCCTCCTGGTAAATGGAGAAGACCAGCTCCGCCGGAGCAAACACAGCCCCTGCCGGCACCCGCTCCAGGATGCGTGGGTTAGCCGCACTCGTCACCCGGTCAATCGCCACTTCGGTTTTGATCTCCGTATAAGCCAGATCGGTATGAGCCTGGGCCAGCACCTTTTTACTTCCTTCTGAGAGAGGGGTATCGCGCACCAGCAGCAGGGTCGGGCCTGTTGCTCCAACCTCGCCCGGAACCCCGAAAATATGACACACGGGACAGCCGCCATTCCGATGGTATTCCTCGGGCTTTTTGCAGGTATGAATGGTCACCTGGCCGATGCGGTTGTTCTGAGGAAGGCCAAGCACCTTCTCTAATTGAGAACGCATCTTCCCGCGCAGGCTGGAGCCCGGGATGTACGGCGCGTTAGTCAGCGGGTCGCGAATGATGGTGTTATCTACCCCGCCGATCTCCATCCCGGTGGATGAACCCCCGATGTGCAGGCCGGTGAGGGCATGAACTTCGCAGGAAATCAAAATCCGTCCAAAAAGTTGAATGTCAGCCATGGTCGTCAGACTCCTCTACAGGTCAATCACGGCCGCCCCTGGCGCGGTGATACGCCAGGATGGCCTCGAACAGGTCTACAAAACGGTCGAAAGCAGCGTCGCGCCGCTCAGCCGGGCATTTCTCCACCTCATCAATGGCCTCGCTCAGCGCATCTTTAAGCTGAGCAAGCGCAGGGGTGCGGGCCGTCTGGTAAGCCAGTTTGGGCTTGAGCATCATCAGGCGGCGCAAAGCATCGGCCTGCCGCCCCTCAGTGCGCCACATGGCCTCAATCTGGCGCACCTCGGTGAAAATGCCGCGAATCTTGGTTCTGGTAACGTTTTCATTCACCAGGGCAGCGGCCAGGCGTTCGGCATGTTGCACCAGCTCTTTCCCGCTCTCATCGGCGGTCATTATGGTATGAATCATGGTCATCGGGATTCCTCCTTATCATTTCGCAGATATAACTGTGCCCAGCGGGCGGCCTTCCCCCAGAGGGGCAGGCTGTGGTAAAGCGGGCTCAATTCAGCGTAAATTTCCTGCAAGGATGCCCGCAAATCGGGCTTATTTTTCGCCTGTTCGATCATCCGTTTTAACTGGTAATCTCCCAACCACATCCACGGCCCCCACAACGGACGGTTCCCCCCACCCCGCCGGCTCCGGTACAGATCCGCCAGGCGCTGGAGCACCTGCAACAGGCTGTGCGGCCCACCCTGTTCCTGGATAACCTGTACCAGGGTTGTGAACCGTTGTTCCAGCGCGGCAAACTCATCCCAGCCCCAGGCCTCTCCCAGGAAGGCAAACGATCGCTTCCCCGGGCGCTGTTTGGCCTGCTCCAGGGCATCGTGCGCATCTTCTGCCGCCTGATACACGGGATACTTCCCGTGAATGAAGGCCATTCCGCCGCTGATGTGCACATCGGGGTTAGCCGAGGCGTACTGGCTAAAGTCTTCGGCGATCCTTCGCGCCAGCCCCGGCACCAGGTGCCACGGCGCGATGAGGAACAGGTCATCTCCACCGGAATAAACCGCGTAGATCCGATCCCCCGAAACCTCCTCACAGATGCGTTTCACCCAGCCCTCGAAAAATACCGAGAGCTGAAAGCTCAAGGTCGAAAGGCGCGCCACCGTGGCAATGCTTTTCTCACCCTCCCCAAAGCCCGCTCTGAACAGCGCGCCCAGGTCATCCACATCCATGCGCAATACCCCCAGGCGCTTCATCCCGTGGCTCCGCTCCTGGAGCTTATCAAACGTCTCGTGCGGCACACGGTTGACCGTGTAGCGCAACCCGCGCGCCGCCGGAAGAGAGACCTCCGGCCAGCCACGGGGGTCATCCAGCGCCCAGAGCACCCCGCGCTCAGCCCCGGGGAGTTCCGCTCCATCGGGCAAGAGCCGCCGGTTGGCATCGTAAAACTGAATCCCCAGGCCGAATTCTGCCAGCACATCCAGGGCGCTTCCGGCTTCGCGCGGTTGGGGCGCCCCCAGCGTCAACAGTGCATAAGAAGCCTCGGGCAGACGCCGGCCAAACGCCCGGAAGAACGAAGCGCACAGCCCGCAAATACGCCCGAGTTCTTCTCCGGGTTCGTCTTCCAGCGGCTGGCAGTCTTCTTTCTCTTCACCGCACACCGAACAGAGCTTCTCCTGATTCCCCCCGTGCGGCTGAACCCTGAAAACCTCCCTCAAGTCTTCTCCCAGCTCCCGGTACTTCTGCTGTTTCACCCGTCTCAACGCCGCGTGCATTCGATCCCAGGTCCGGGAAAAACGGCCAATGCTGAACCCGCTGGCGGGCACTTCAGCCCAGCCGAGCGCCATGTACAGCCCGGTTCCATGGTGTTTGAGGAGGGTGCGGGTTATCTGGCGCTGCAGGTCGGGGAGTTTTTTGGCAGCGCTCAGGGGAGCCAGCAGATAAAAATGCCCGCCCCCTGCGTAGATCACGTTTGTCAGCGGGATGCCCAGTTCGCGGAGAACATAGCGCAAAATTGCCTCATTCAACAATTGCAGATAAAAGGAGCGTCCACGAAGGGTCTGCGCGGCCCGGCGGGCAGAAAGGGTGTAAATGAAACTCTGAATGCCCGAAATATCGCCCCCCACCAGCAGCGCCACAGGCGCATCCAGCATGGTCTTCTGCTCGGGCGTCGCCGCGTGAGCGAAATCGGCGCGCAGGGCCTCTACCAGCCGGATGATTTGCTGATCAGGGAGCTCGTCCACACACACCGCCAGAGCCGCCGTCATGCGCGCATGATCGTAAAGCGAGACATCCGGCATGGAGTGATAATAGGCCGAAGGGATGCTCCAGGCATTGCGCTGGAAAGCCCCAAGCAGGTTTTCAAGGTACGTTTCGGCATCGCCGGGGTCGTTCCGCGCCTCCTCACGGAGCCGGTCCCGCAGGGCTTCGTACAACCGGCGCGTGTCATCCGGGCTGGACTGCCCGACCGGGAAGAGCGCCTCCCTCGCCAGCCTTAATTCAGAAAGCGGCAGGTAATGATGCGCAAGCCCGGGCCGGTCACGGTAAGCTCCCACGCGGTCAAAGATCGAAAGCATCTGTTGCGGGGGGCGGTTCCCCGGCCCCGCTGGCTCATCATCGGCGCGCTCACCGGCGCTCAATTTATCGGCCAGCGAGACCACCCACCCCAGCCGCCGATCTTCAGCAGGAGAATCTTCGGGTCGGTGATGGTAAACGCCCTGCAAAGCCGGGCGATGATAAGCCGCAGGCACCGAATGTTGAATAAAATACTCCGTCCATCCGGCATGAACCGGCTGGCCTTCCGGGTTGTATCCCTCCGGTGGATTCCAGGGAGCATCCTGGGCACGTTGTTCGATCTTCCCCACATCGTGCAGTAACCCTGCCAGCGCGGCAAAGATAACCCTATCCTCCATGAACCCTCCTGTCCTCTAGAGCATGATTGCCGGGGGCAAACCCCTTTTGCCTCCCCCTTGCAGAGCCTGCCACCCGGCAATCATTACGTCCTCAGTATAGCCCCGCTTTCCCTGCCTGTCATGCGGGTTTTCCCGTAATTTCGGTCTGAAAATAAAGGGTGAGAAGCGCCATCAATTGCGTGCGATTGACCGCCTCCATCTCCCAGTGCTGAGCGGCCTTGGCATACGCTGAACGCAAATGCTGCTCCACCGTGCGGGCTGAGAGCGAAAGCCGTGAAGCCAGCTCGGCATCGCTCAACCCCTCACGCACCAGCAGGGCCACCACCCGCGCCTCAGCCGGGCTGAGAATCTGCTGCACAAACACCCGCGCCTGTTTGAGCTTTTCATTCAACTGCAGGCGCCGCACTTCCTCCAGCGCCAGGTAGGGGTCTTCCACCTGCGCCAGCGACTGCGCCACTGGCGAAAGCTCACTCTAGCGAATGACAGGGATCTCCATCAGGTGCACCTCGTCTCCCGGTTGAGGGTGCAGACGGCGGCTCCTCAAAAAATCACCCTCAGAGAACAGATGCCACAGGTGATCTCCCTCCTCGAAAAGCAGCTGCGCCGTCACCATGCCGAACACGGCCATCGTCTTGCGCCCCCCGGCAATCGAAAGATGCACCCGCGCACCCGCGCGCTTGGTCTGCCACACCGCCCGGTAGAGTGCCCGGAAGACCGCCTCTGCCGCCGATTGCGTCTCCACATCGACAAAGGGGCGGCCATCGGGTCGCTTCAGCGGCACCAGCACCAGCGGCAGGCCCGCCGCGGCTTCTTTACGTAACACCTCAACAGCCTGAGCCATCGGCTCAGAATCTGCCAGGGTATGAATAACCTGCACCTGCCCGGGTTCTTCACCCCGCGCGCGCAACAAGTCGAAGGTGGCTGTCACCACCTGGGGCTCGCTCCCCAGAGTGGCGATCAGCACCGTGGAGTGATGCATCTGCATGATCCTCGATTCTTCTCTCTATTTGGTATACCCGGTTTTCCAACGGCCCCCTGCCCCGCCTACCCGCCAGGATTAAGCGCGTCCGTTTCTACTTCAGCCAGCACCCGCCGGATGTACGCCTGAAAGCCCAGGTCAAACCCCTCACCCGCCCGCGCCAGCGCCCGCCTGAAGTTCTCCCGCCGGCAGTAATCGCGGATGAAACCATCCCAGCCTGACCACTGCCGCCGTTTCACCGCCGTCGATTGATCGCTGTACATCAGATACGCCCGTTCACAGATCGAAAGAAGCATCGTCAGGGCAATCAATTCCTGTTTCTTTTGCGTTTCATTCAATGGCTGGGGCGCGGCGTCGGGAACTTCGAACACATCCAGCTCAGGGTTCTCAAAACACAGTTTTAAAAACTGGAGATACTTCTCATCCAGCGCGTTATACGTGCCGTACTCGCGGTCTTGCTGTTCCTTCTTCACCGAGCGGTAATACTGGTATAACCCCGTTGGAATGCCCAGCAAAATGGCCACATACGAAAGCAGTTCAAAAAGGTCTTTAATCGATGCAAAGTCAGCGTTCATTTCACCCCACCAACCTTTCCGTTCCCCCCGTATGCCGCCACCTGCACCTGAGTCTGGCGCGCCGTTTTCTGCAACAGGCGCTTCAGCACATCATAGAAAGAAACCCCGTACAGGTCAAGGATCGCCCCCAGCGCCACATCCATCTCTTTGGCGCCAAAAGCCGGGTTGCAATTGGTATCGATAAAAAAGTAGCGCCCCGATTGATCCAGCCGGATATCGAACTTGCCATAATCGCGCATGTTCGTCACATCGAAAGCGCGCTTCACATACTCCTTCAGGATGGGATCATCAAAACGTTCATAATGAAAGGCTGTCCCCAGCGCCGAAAGCCACTGGTCTTCAAAGGTGACGAAAGTGTACTTCCCCTCTTCACGCGTGAACACCCTTTCGGCCAGGTAGACCTTCTTGTTCTTTCCCTCCAGCAAAATGGCCGAAATCTCACGCCCCACAATGAATTCTTCCACCAGCACCGGCTGATGGTACGTGCCGATCAGGTAGCGGAGGCGTTCGCGCAGATGCTTTTCGGTTTCAGAGACGGCGTCGGCGGTGATCTCTACCGAGCCGTGGACGGCGTTCAGCTTGGAGATCAGCGGAAAGCGCAGGGTAGGGTCGAGGTGCCCGCGCGGCGAGTTGAAAAGCTGGTAATGCGGCACCGGAATGCCGTGCTGTTGAAGAAGCTTCTTCACCAGGAATTTGTTGGTATCCAGCGAAAGCCCCAGAATGCCCGCCCCTGTGTAGGGGAACTCTAACAGCTCCAGCACACCCGGGATGGTAGCCGCCAGGTTTTCTTCTCCTTTGAATGAATCCACCAGATTGATCACCACCACCGGGCGGTCTGCACTCAACCGTTCGGGCAGGGTGGCATCACCGGGGTAGAGAAACACCTCAATGCCCAGCGACTCCAGATAGCGACCGATCTGCGCGGCATCGCGGTCGGCGTCCTTTTCAGTCAGGTATTGCTCCTCGGTCGGGAAGTACTCGCGCCGGGCATCGCTGTATACAATGGCCACCCTTTCCGGCAGGGCGCCGTTGTTGCCGTTCTTTGGTTTCATCTTCAATGGAGCCACGTTTTCTCACCTCGGTCAGGGAAGGTCGTCTCCTCCATCACGGGGGTTACTTCGTCCACTGCCCGATAGAGGGCAAGCACCTTCTCGGGGGGAATCTCAGCCAGAATGTTGTGAATGTTGCAGAAGACATACCCACTCCCCCGCGCAAAACAGGCCGCCACCTCACGCACCTCACGCGCCACATCCTCCACCGTGCCCAGGGGCAGAGTGCGCTGGGCATCAACCCCACCGCCCCACAGCGCAATGCGCCCGTGGGTCTTTGCCTTCCACTCTCTAAATGAATGCCCTCCCGCCGTCCACTGCACCGGGTTAAGCACCTCAAACCCGGCCTCCACGATGAGATCGATGAGGTCGTAGATCGCCCCGCACGAGTGCAAAAAGCGCTTCACCCCGGGGGCATGGCGGCGCATCGCCTCATTGATCCGTCGGTAATAGGGCAGGAACAGCTCCCGGAAGACGCGCGGCGAGGCAAACAACCCCTGCTGGGTACCCCAGTCGTCGGCCGCCAGCATGGCCACGTCGATATACGGGGCAATCTCGGGCATCAGCCTGGCAATGTTCACCTCTGCCCGCCGGGTGACGATCTCATGCAGTTCGTGCACGTAATCGGGCTCGGTGAGGCAAAGCATGGGGAAGATCGCCACACCCTGAAAGGCGCCGATCCCCAGCATGGCCTGCAGAGACGCATCGTTAAAGAACACCGCGCGGTCGGTAGCATCCCGCACCCGCGCGCAGAGCGCACGAATGGCGCGCACCTCATCATCGCGCAACAGGCCGGCTTCCACCTCCTGCCTGAAGCGCTTCAGGTCGAGCTTTGGCAATTCCGCCGAAAGGTCCAACGCCTGGCCGGCGTGCTCCTCATCGAAGACAAACGCCCCCGGCGGCATGCGCAATTTGCCGTTCTGTACCAGCGTGCCATCCGGCAGAGCCGCGAAGGCCTCCGGGTGGCGCACCTGCGCCTGCAGACGCCCGCCGAAATCGTAATCGTGCCAGAGATCAGCCTGGGCCTCGGGCGGCAGGGCATTGGTCACGCCATCGAGGATGCTCACCACGTCTACCCCCAGCGCATCGAGCACGTCCAGATCGGGCAGAGCGAGCATCTGCCAGGTATCTTCCACCCGCGGGGGGCGCGGCGGCAGGCCAAGTGCACGCACCAGGCCGGGGTAGGCAAACGCGCTGATGGAAGTAGAACGCATGCCCCCCAGGTCTTTGGGAATACGCTCTACCGGCTGGAAGTTCAGCGCCCGGGAAACAAGCTCACGAGAAGAAGGCATGGGCTGGTCTCTCTCTGCAGGGTGAGATGCGTTAATCATACCCCGGCACAACGGGGCTGTCCAGAATTTTGATCCTCCCGGTGGGTGAAAAAACTCCCCCGCGGGATGAACATCACCCCCGGGGTAAGTTCTCCTGGCTATCGCATGGATTCTGACAGAGAGAGACGGCCTTTCTGGAGGGGCACGAGAACCGGCCCCGTCTTAATGCCCTGACGGGCATTTATGGATTCTGACTTGGGCATGTGACCGCGTACAACCAGTATGCGGTCAAGGTGTCTTAATGCCCTGACGGGCATTTATGGATTCTGACGGATTGTTGAAAACAAGGACACTTTCATCCCTGTACTAGTCTTAATGCCCTGACGGGCATTTATGGATTCTGACTTTTGAATACCATGTCATCCTCCATTGCCCGGTCTGACCGGTCTTAATGCCCTGACGGGCATTTATGGATTCTGACTGAAGGAGCTCGATGGGGGCGAGCTCCTTGGATATAGAACGTCTTAATGCCCTGACGGGCATTTATGGATTCTGACGTGATGAATCGTGATGCAATAACATTAGCATGCCGTGAGTCTTAATGCCCTGACGGGCATTTATGGATTCTGACCTACAATTTTTTCTATGCTGAGTTTGAATGTCCTGCCTGTAAGTCTTAATGCCCTGACGGGCATTTATGGATTCTGACATTCGTGATCGATTTGACCCGTCGGCAACTCAGGCCGCGTCTTAATGCCCTGACGGGCATTTATGGATTCTGACCAAGAGCGTGCTCGGCGTCAATGAAAGCACAAATCCGTCTTAATGCCCTGACGGGCATTTATGGATTCTGACCCCTGATAGGGGGGCCATTCCCCAATGATGACGCGGCTTGGTCTTAATGCCCTGACGGGCATTTATGGATTCTGACGGAGGACTACCGTGATTATCAACTTTTCTCACCCGCTCAGTCTTAATGCCCTGACGGGCATTTATGGATTCTGACCCAATCCGGCCAGCAAGGCCAATCCGGCCAACAAAGTCTTAATGCCCTGACGGGCATTTATGGATTCTGACGCTCCAGCCAGATTTGCGTTCCTGGCGGGTCGGTCTCGGTCTTAATGCCCTGACGGGCATTTATGGATTCTGACTGTACAATCACCCCATCCACTGACCCCAGTATAACATGCCCATCTGGCTTTGTAAAGAGGTCTCTCGCGCCGAAAAAAGCAGGGGCCTTTCCACTTCTTCCTCTCTTTCTGCTTTTTTTATCCATGCTGGCCCCACCTTCTCATTTTTCGCGCACCCCCCCTGAAAAAATCGCCCAAAATGAACCTTTTCAGAGGGGGGGTGCGCGAACAGGCACCGCCTAGGAGTGCGCCAGTTTACGGCTCAACACCGCCTGCAGTGAAACCGAAACCACCACAATCAAACCGTAAATCACATTCGTCCAGAAGCCCGTCAGCCCGGCGGCCACAATACCGGCATTGATCGCCCCGATGATAAACGAGGCCACAAACGTGCCAAAAATGGTGCCCGTGCCGCCAAACACCGAGGTGCCCCCCAGGAACACCGAGGCCAGCGTATTCAACAAATACCCCTCCCCCAGCGTCGGCCAGAAGTAGAGCACTTCTTCACTCACCACAAACCCGGCAAAGGCCGCAAACAGCCCCATGAGCGCAAAAACGGTGATCTTCGTCCGCTCCACGTTCACCCCCATCAGTCGGGCGCTTTCCACGTTGTCGCCCACCAGGTAAACGTGCGCTCCAAAGCGGTGCCGGTTGAGCACAAACCAGAGCACCACCGCCGCCGCCACCGTCCAGATCATCTGCGCCGGCACCAGCCCGCCGATGCGCCCGGCCACCCCCTCATGGAAAACCGTACCAATCGTTGACGTGAGGCCAATGCCGTTGCCTGCCGTCACCACCAGCACCACCCCGCGCCAGAAGAACTGGGTGCCCAGCGTGGCCACCAGCGATGGAATGCCCACCCGCACCACGATGATGCCGTTCAGCCAGCCAGCGAACAACCCCGCCAGCAGGCAGGCCACAAACGCCAGCGCCACATTGCCCGTACGGGTGAGCACCAGCGCGAAGGCGGTCATCCCAAAGGCCATAATCGACGGGAACGAAAGGTCAATCTCTGCCGCAATGATCACCAGGGTGAGGGGCAGAGCCATGAGGGCGAAGAACGGCGTGGTGGACATGAAGGAAGAATAAATGGGGAAGGAAAGGAACGTCCTGGGGGAGCCGATCAGAAACAACAGCCAGACGAAAATCCCCACAAAGACAATCCCGATCTGCAACCCGTAACGCCGCAACAGCCGGGTGACGGCGCTCCAGAGGGTCGTTCTTGAAGGAAGCTCTGCCTTGACGGAATTGGAATTCATCGCACCTTCTCCCATAATGGACACATTCAGAGTTCCCCGCGCGGCTCTTCTCCGGCCCCTGCCTCGCCATTGCTGTTGAGCCTGCCGGTCTGGGCGACGAGGTACAGGCGCGCCGTCAATTCTTCCAGGCTCACCTGGTTTTTGTAGAACTGACCGGCTACCATGCCGCGGTCGATCACCACAATACGGTCTGCCACCGGATACACGTGGTAAATGTTGTGGTCAATGAAAATACAACACTTACCGGCTTTCTTAATATCCTCTACAAACTCCAGGCATTTTTTAGTCTCTGAGAGGGAGAGCCCCATGGTCGGCTCGTCGAGGATGATCATCTCGGCCTGGAAGTAAAGCGCACGGGTAATGGCCACTCCCTGTCGCTCCCCGCCAGACATATTGCGCACCAGCGAATCGGCTGAGATGGCCGCCGAAGTGAACCCCATGGTGGTGCGCATCAGCCGGTCGGTTTCTTCGCGCATCTTCTTCACGTCTAAAACGCCAAAGCGGTTGGTGATCTCGCGCCCCATGAAGATGTTGCGCCAGAGGGGCTGCAGGTCGGCCAGAGCGCGTTCCTGATACACCGCCTCAATGCCGTAACTGCGCGCCTTCTCCACGCTCCAGTCTTCCACCTTCTTCCCTTTGAGGATGATCTCGCCGCCGGGGTCAGGGCGGTGATAGCCCATGATGATTTTGATCAGGGTCGATTTTCCCGCCCCGTTATCTCCCAGCAGGCCGACGATCTCATTCGTGCCCACCTCAAAGTTCACGTTGCGCAGGGCCTTCACCTCACCAAACGTTTTGGAGATATTCCTCATCTGTAAAAAATAGTCCATACGCTCCACTCCTCGGCCTTCTGAAGCAGCGCCCCCACCTGATCGGCTGCGGCGTGGGGAGGCCAGCCCGTCACTCACCCACGCCGCAGAGATGCGCCGCCGGTGGGCGGATCAAAGATTAGCGGATGTTCTTCTCGGCCAGCGGGGCCAGCAGTTCCACGTTATCCTTCGAGGCAAAGCCGCCGCCCGTATCGATGTGCAGGCCCGAGAAGCCGTACACCTTGGTCAGGCAGATCTGCAGGATCGGCAGATACCCCTGCAGCCAGGGTTGCTGGTCAATCACCAGGTCGGTCCAACCCCCACGGATGGCCGTCACCGTAGCCGGTGAGAGGTCAAACCCGATGCCGATGATGTCATCGGGGCCTTTCCCCGCCGCTTTAAGGTAGGTTTCCATGGTGGCCGTCAGGCCGCCGTGATCGGTCACCACCAGTTTGACATCGGGGTGCGAAGAAACATAACCGGTGAAGGTGGGGGTGCCTGCCGCCGGGTCTTTGTTGGTGGCGGCGTCAATCTCCAGATAGTCCACCGTCAGCCCGGCTTCCTTAAGCGCATCGATCACGCCCTTGGTGCGTTCACCGCGCGCCGGCTGAGAAAGCAGACCCCAGACCATCGCCCGGTCGCCCGCCTTGAGGCCAAAGCGCTTCACCGCTTCTGCCCCCAGCGCATGCCCGGCGCCGTACAGGTCTTGCCCCACATAGCCAAACCCCTTCGAGGCGTATTTGGCTTCCATCTTGGGCAGCATGGTGTTCTGGCTGGTCACGATAATGCCCTTGGAGATGGCATCCTCGATGAGCGGGTCGAAGGCTTCATCGCCGGGGTGCCCCATCACCGCGATACCATCCGGCTTGGTGGCGGCCGCCTCGGTGAATTGCTGGATCATCTTCTGCGGATCCCAGTCCGACCAGACGTAATCCACCTTGGGGCCCAGGTCGGCCTCCGCCTGCCGCGCCCCGTTATAAACGTTCACCGCGAAGACCCCACCCTGCGGGCCGCCGGGGAAGAAGACGATACGCACGTTACTGCACCATTTGCCGCTCGGAGCGGCCTCGGCGCCAGCCTGGGCCGGGGTAGGTGTGGCAGTTGAAGCGCCCTGGCAGGCTACCAGCGCCAGCGTGGCGAGAATGAACAGGAAGGTCAGGAAGAACCGAACAGGTGATACACCGGGTTTCATTTTCCCCTCCTTAGAGAAAAATAGAATTCACAACTGAGCCAGTGGAATAGAACAGATGCAAGTCAGTTTGCACCTACCAACGGAGACACATAACACATCAGCCGGGCCCAACCGGGACGTCAGGCACCCCCTCTGCCGGTTAAGAAAAACAGGATGAAATCATTCGATGGGACCGGTCGGGCGGACAGGGTCTCACCTCCTTTCGTTCAAACCACACGAACTGCGGAGAAACCACCCGATACAGGTAAGGAACGATAAGTCAGGGATCGATGACCGTGAACGTTATCAGAACGCTTTCATCATACAATAATCATTCTGAAAATTCAAGAGGGTTTCACCCACCACCACGGCGAGACCAATTCAAAAAAAACCGGGCTTCACTCTGAGAAGCCCGGCGCTCGAAAGCCACGCCAGAAATACCGCTCAATACCAGCCGTGCTCGAAACCCGCCCGGTACATGGCCAGCACGTTCTCCACCGGGCTTACCGGTTGAATGTTGTGGCAGGGCGCCAGCACATATCCCCCGCCCGCCCCCAGGATGCGCAGGTTATCCAGCACTTCCTGTTCCACTTCGGCGACACTCCCAAAAGGCAGGGTGTACTGATTATCCATCGCCCCATGGAACACCAGCCGTCCACCGAAATCGGCCTTGAGGCCTTCACGTTCCATGCCTTTCGAACGCCACTGAATGGGGTTGAGCACGTCAATCCCCACCTCATCGATCATCTCCGGCAAAATTGCCCGGCAGTTGCCGTCGTTATGATGAAACACATACGCCCCTGCCTGGTGCGCCAGTTCGGCCATGCGCTTCATACCCGGCAACAAAAAGCGCCGGATGTGCTTCCTGGAAAACATCAAGGATTCCTGCCCGCCCATATCCTCCGCCACGTAGGTGAGGTCTACCTTACCGGGGATGGCCTCAAAGATGCGCAGGGTGTTGGTATAGGCCAGGTCGAAGAGCTTACTCAGGCAATACTCCACGATCTCCGGGTGAAGCACAAGGTCCATCATTGCCTGCTCATCTCCCCGCAGGTTCTTGTAGGTGAGGAATGGCTCCGAGCCACCTCCACGGATTGGGTAGCGCCCTTCCCACGGGGCAATCTGTGCGGGAATCTGGGAGTAATCCCACCAGTCGGGGTCGGGCCAGCGGTAACACGCCTCGATCTCCTCCACCGACTCAAACCCCGCCAGCGGGTGCGAGACCGCCTCGTCGTAGATGCCGGAGCCGTAATCTACCGGGCGATAACGCACCCCGAAGACGTCTGTATCCGGCGGCAGGGGCGGCCCAGCGTAGCGCGGCCCCACACTGATGACAAAATCAACATGGAGCAGTGCCAGGGCCTGCAAAAGCAGTGCATGACTCTCCACCGGTTTGAGGGTGTTATCATACGCCGGGCCGCGCAGTTCAGCGGCCAGCTCAGTTTCAGGGCGGTCACTCAATCCCAGGTGGCGGATCAGTCTGGCCGAAAACTCAGGCGTGGCCCAGTAATCCATGGGCACGCGGTCCGGGAGCTCATGGCGCAGTACCGCCAGCCAGCGTTCGCGCGGAGAAAGGGTCTCTTTGGGCATACTCGTAACCTCTGCGATTCAAACCATCCTTTCTACCATTGTATAGCGGTTTCGCTGCTTTTATGCCGCTACCGGAACGGCGCTTTCCAGGTAGATCGTTTCCGTGTCATCGTCATACGAGAGCAACTCGGCATACCGGCCCCAGTGAATGATGGTGTTCAACTGCCGCTCGGCCTCTTCGGGAGGGAACTCCAGCTCCAGCGCCATTCGAACCACTTCACCGCGCAGGCTCTGTCGTTCGCTGGCCTGCAGCATCCCCAGCAGCCAGCGGAAGAGCGGCAGACGGCGAATGCGCGTGGCGAAGATCTCCTTGCGCGCCAGAATGCTCGCCTCGGCAAAGGTCTCACCCAGCGCGGTGAGCATGATATCGCCCTTGTCAATGCGCGCAAAACCCAGCAGCTCGGCAGTTTCGATCAACAGCAGCAAGTGATCCGAGTCCATCCCCAGCTCATCGACCAGGCGGTAAATATCGGTGCGATCACCGGGAATTTCGTCCAGGTGTTCGAGTAAACCGGTCAGGTCGTTGATCTGAACCTGCGGCAGGGCACGCGTGCGCCCCGGCTCACCAGGCGCCGAACCAAATTCCACGGCTTCGGGCTGAGTCTGCCCGGCCAGAATGGAGTAGACCAGGTCAACCTTGGCCTGAAATTGCGGTGAACGCGTCTGGCGCGGATGCGGCAAACCCACCTCCAGCACCGAAATGATCCGCCCGGGATCTTTATCCATCACCACAATGCGGTCAGCCATGAAAATTGCCTCTTCAATATTATGGCTCACCATGAGGATGGCCCGGGTGGGAATGGCGTTGGAGGTCCACAACTCCATCAACTCGCCACGCAGCGACTCCGCCGAAAGCGGGTCGAGTGCCGAGAAAGGTTCATCCAGACAGAGCAGTTCCGGTTCCACGGCCATGGCACGCGCAAAACCCACCTTCTGGCGCATCCCCCCCGAAAGCTCGCGCGGATACGCATTTTCAAAGCCGTCCAGACCCACCCGGTCAAGCAGGTCTATCGCAATCCGCACCCGTTCCTTTTCGGGCACACCCCGTGCCTTCAGGGCCAGCTCCACGTTCTCCAGAACTGTTAACCAGGGAAAGAGCGCAAAGGTCTGGAAAACGATCGTAGCATGCGGGTTGACCCCCTGTAAAGGCTGACCGCGATAGAGCACCACCCCGGAATCGGGCTTTTGCAGGCCGGTGATGATGCGCAGAAGCGTACTTTTGCCGCAACCCGAAGGCCCCAGCAGGGCCACAAATTCCCCTTCCTGAATGGTCAGGTTGACATCCTGCACCGCGGTAAAACGCCGCGCGCCACTGCCGTAAATTTGCTCCACATGTTTCAATTCCACCAGCGGATTCTGTTGCAGCATAGGGTCACTCCATTCGATAACGTTCTTCAGCCGTCTGATACAGCCTGCGCCAGAAGAGGCGGTTGATGAGCACCACCGCCAGGATCATACTCAACGTGGCAGCCAGCAGAAGGGGGTAATCACCCGCCGCCGTGGCCTGGGCAATCAGCGAGCCGATGCCCACCGTATGCAAGGCTTTGCCCCCGAAGGTAATGTACTCCGAAACAATGCTCGCGTTCCACGCCCCGCCCGAGGCCGTAATCGCCCCGGTGACCAGGTAGGGGAACAGCCCCGGCAGAATGAGCGTGCGCCAGCGCTCCCAGCGGCTGAGATGGATAAGCCGGGCAGTATATTTGAGGTCCTGCGGGATCGCGCTGGCTCCGGCAATAATATTGAAGAGCAGGTACCATTGTGTACCCATCAGCATGAGTAACACCGCCGCCAGGTTCAGCCCACCCGGAAGGCGCACCAGCAACAGTACAAACACCGGGAAGATCGCCGTAGCCGGTACCGAGGCAATCACCTGCACCAGCGGCTGTAACAGCGTTGCCAGGCGCTGGTTGGTACCGATGATCACCCCCACAGGGATCGTCCAGGCCAGCGCAACCAGCAGGGCAATCAGCACCCGCGCCAGGGTTGCCGCCACCCCCAGGGCAACCTGTGCCCAGTGCTCCGGCGCCATCGTGAGGAGCATGAGCACAGCGCGGTAAGCAAAATACAACCCCGCCCCTCCAACCGCCACCGGCCCCAGCCTCAACGGCCAGGAAAGCCGCGCGGGTTTCTCCTGCGGGGGGCCGGGCGGCTCGATACGCAGCATGAAGCGATCGATGGCCTCCATGAACGGGTGCATCACCCGCTGACCAAACCAGCGCAGGATGCGCGAGCCGTTTAAAAGATCGTAAAACCAGGAGGTGGGCGGGGTATCGCTTTCCACCATTTCCACTTTAAAGCGTTCCGTCCAGGCCATTAATGGCCGCCAGACGAACTGATCGAGTAACACCACCGTGAGCACCAGGGCGCCCACCCCCCAGCCGATGGCCTGCATATTTTGCTGATTGGCCGCCTCGTGCAGGTAAGCTCCCAGCCCCGGCAGGCGGAAATCGCGCTGGCCCACCGTAAAGATTTCTGCCGCCATCAGGAAGAACCAGCCCCCCGCCCAGCTCATCATGCTGTTCCACACCAGGCTAATCGCTGCAAAAGGCAGCTCCAGCGTTTTAAACTGAAACCAGGTATTCAGGCGGAAAATCGCGCTCGCCTCTCGCAATTCTCTGGGAATGGTGGTCAGAGATTGATACCAGGCAAAGGTCAAATTCCACACCTGGCTCGTAAAGATGAGCACCACCGAAGCCAGCTCAGCCGCCAGGCTCACGGGGAGCAGGGCGCTCAACCCCAGCAAAACTACCGGCAAAAAAGAGAGGATCGGCACACTCTGGAGCACGTCCAGCAGGGGCATCAATACCTTTTCGGCGGTGCGGTTGTAGGCGGCCGTCCGCCCGTAAAAAAGGGTAAAAATCATGGAAAGCAGGTACGCGCCGGCCATGCGCCCCACCGACCGCAGGGTGTAATAGGGCAACATGGAAGGAGAAAGCGAAATCGTTGGCCCCTGGATGACCTCCGGCGCCTGGAAGGCCAACCGGGCCCCGCCATAAAGCAGGGCCACCAGCAGAAGGAGAACAAACACATCTCCCCAGTCGAACGCCTTTTCATCTTCTAACCCGGCATTGAAGAGACGCATCATCCATTTCATCGCGCTGCTCTCCTGAAAAGAAAATGCCCTGCGCAGGCATGACGCAGGGCAGAGACCATCCAGCGATGTTCTGCTTTATGCGTCAGCCATCGTTCAGATAAGCCAAAACTTCAGCCGCACCCGCTAGGGGCACTGAATCAGAACTGGCATCGGTTGACAGGTTCTCGTCCATACCAGGGTGATTGTACAACGATCTTAAAGAAATGTAAACACTCTTTTCTGGCAATTCCGGGCCTGAACTTCTGGGGCATGACACACCCCCGGGGCAATCATGCCCCGCCCCAACCCCCGGTTGCACCCGAAAGCAGCCCTGAAAGGCTCCCCTTCTAGCGAATCAGCGATTCCAGCGCAATCTCACGATCAATAAGCCCGAGGGGCCTGCCCTTCTCATCAACTACCACCAGCCATTTGCGGCCAAGAGAGAGCATCCGGTGCACAGCCTCCACAATCGTGGTATCTGCCGGGATCGTCTCCACTCCCGGAGACATCAGCTCACGCGCCTGCACTTTTAAGCTTACGGCCACATTGCGCCCGCGCAACGCCCCCAGCACCCCCCGTCGTTCCTGCGGCTGAATGCGCCCGATCACATCGCTGTCGCTGATCAGCCCCACCGGTCGGCCTTCTCCGTCCACCACGATCAAGCGGTGCTCCCCGCTGGCAAGGAACGCCCCAATCACCTCTGATAAATCGGCGTCTTCATGCACCCTGGGCACATCGCCGGTCATCACCTCACCCACCAGCCGTGCGGCCTCATGAGGGGGCGCCTGCCGCAACGGGCGCCGCGGCATTTCCATCACCTGGCGCAGCACATCCAGGCGCGAGATCACCCCCACCAGCCGCCCCTGCTCATCCACCACCGGCAGGCGCGTCACCGCATAACGCACCATGCGGGCAGCGGCCAGGCCAAGCGAGTCTTCGGCCCGCACCGTAATGGGCGGCTGCGACATCACCTCTTTCACCCGTAACCCTGAACGGCGCAACAGCTCCATTTCTGCCTGAAGCGTTTCCTCATCCAGGCGCTGTGCTACCGCCAGCCGGGCGCTTAAACCGGCACGTTCCACCAGGTCTTCGCTGGTGAGCAGGCCCACCACCAGCCCCTGTTCATCCACCACTGGCAGAGCCTTCACACCATGCGCCAGCATACTCTTCCAGGCGTCCAGCGCCGCTCCCTCTGCCTGCACCGAAACCGGGTCGCGGGTCATCACTTCACGCACAGGGCGGTCGGCGGGTAACGGGTGAAGATAACGGTGCGTATAAGACACCACCTCCACATCCTCCAGAGTGACCAGCCCCTCTCGCACCATCGCCGAGACGACCTCCAGCGCCTGTTCTACCTTTTCGGGAGTATCAATCACCTCCAGGACCAGAGGCAGATCTTCCGACAGGCGAAGGATAGACGCCGTATGAATGTGCGAATGCGCCCCAAAACCAGCCACACCCCGCACTACCGTCGCCCCGGCCAGCCCCTGTTTCTTTAATGCATCGAGCAGAGCCAGGTAAAGCGGCCTGCCGCGCCATTGATCACTTTCTCCAAAATAAATCCGCAAGCGTTTGGCATTCCGCGCAAGGGGAGAGAATGTCATAATCCGCCTCCTTTTTTACACCAGGCGTCCCAGCCAGACGCCCAACCCTGCCGCCACCCCCCCCAGCAGTGCACTGCCCAGCAGGTTGAGTGACCCCATCACCCAGTGACCCGTCGTCATGAGCACCACGCTTTCATAAGTGTACGTCGAAAACGTGGTGTACGAGCCTAAAAACCCGATGGTAAAGAACACCCGCAAACGCGGGTCAATCAGAAACCGCTGGGTAGCCAGGGTAAGAAAAAAACCCAGCACCAGGCTCCCGGTCAGATTAATCATCAGGGTGCCAAAAGGGAACTGAGCTCCCAGTCGTTCGGCCACCCAGCCGCCCACCCAGTAACGCAGATTGGCCCCAAGCACTGCCCCAAGAGAGATAAGAAGAAAGGTTTCCAAGGATCTGCTCCGATAAAAACGCATTCTGTCTCCAAAAATATCCAACAAAAAACCTCTACGAAAGCATCTTTCGTAGAGGCCATCAGTCTGGAGAAGACAATTCGGGCGAGCCTCATCGCCAGCCCGATTTTACCACATCCTGCGACATCTGCCAGAAATTCCTCCCCAAAACCCTTGACAGCGTCCCCTTTTATCGTAAAATTACGATAAAGGAGCCGGAACATGAAAGAAGTACCGTTGATCCACGAGATGACCGCCGAAGAGCAGCGCCTCGCCCGCATGCTTAAGGCACTTGGCAACCCGGTGCGTTTTCGCATCATGCAATTTCTGGCACACCGGCAGGCCTGCATCACCGGAGACATCGTAGAATTCACCACCCTGGCTCAGTCTACCGTCAGCCAGCACCTCAAGGTATTGCGTGAAGCCGGGCTGATCGAAGGGGAGATCGAAGGCCCCGCCACCTGCTACTGCATCCATCCAGAAGGCATTCGTTTTTTGAAAGAGCAAATTGCCCGCTGGCTGCCCGATTGCTGCTCCTCAGAAGCCGAACGCCCGCCCGTCGATTGCTGCTAGAAGCAGGTTCTTTTTTTATCCTTCTTTTATCGTATTTTTGCGATCAAGCATCTTTCACGAAAGGAATCAAGCATGTCCATGACCGAAGCTTCATCCCGTTATTTCCGTCAGGTAGCCGGGCAGTGGGACCAGATACGCGCCGGTTATTTTGGCCCTGAGGTGCGTCAATCAGCCATCGCTAAAGCCTACCTCCGCCCCGAAATGGCCGTTGCAGATGTGGGGGGCGGCACAGGCTTCCTCACCGAGGCCCTTGCCGCGCTGGTACGGCGCGTTTACCTCGTCGACGCCTCAGAAGAAATGCTTGAAGTAGCCCGGAAGAACCTGAGCCACCTGAGCAACGTTGAATTTCACCATTCCGATGGCCTTTCTCTGCCCTTCCCTGACGAAAGCCTGGATGCCGTGTTCGCCAACATGTATCTTCATCACACCCCCGACCCTCAGGCTGCCATTCGCGAAATGGTGCGCGTCCTGCGCCCGGGCGGACGGCTGGTGATCACCGACATGGATGAACACCCGTACGCCTGGCTTAAGGAAGAAATGGCGGACGTCTGGCAGGGTTTTGATCGCCAGTCTGTGCGAAACTGGTTCAGAGAAGCCGGGCTGGTCAACATCATCGTCGATTGCACAGGGCAATCGTGCTGTGCCCGGTCTGCCAGCCCGGCCATTTCCGATCCTGCCGGGCGAGAAGCAGTCATCAGCGTATTCGTCGCCACCGGTACGCGGCGACTGCCCATGCGGGCGGCCGTTCAGGAGAATTATGCCGCCCTCGCTGCGAGTCCGGCTTCATGCCATTGCACGCCATCGCCTGAGTCTGCTTCCTGCTGCAGCACAGCCCCTGAAGGAAATATCCCCTGCTGTTGCGCACCGGGGGAGAATGAGGTCAACTTTGCGGCAGGTTACTCTCCCAACGAGCTGACCGGTGCACCCGCTGAAGCCGCCGAATTTTCTCTGGGGTGCGGGAATCCTTTTGCTTTTGCCAGCCTGAAGCCCGGCGAAGTGGTGCTCGACATTGGCAGCGGGGGCGGTCTGGACGCCTTTCTGGCAGCGCAAAAGGTAGGCCCAGCGGGGCGGGTGATCGGTGTGGACATGACCCCCGCCATGCTCGAACGCGCCCGTGCTACTGCCGCGCGCAACGGCCTGACCAATGTGGAGTTCCGCCAGGGTGAGGCCGAAGCTCTGCCTGTAGCTGACCAGTCTGTCGATGTTATCCTCTCCAACTGCGTCATCAACCTCACCGAAGATAAAGGACAGGTTTTCCGCGAGGCCTTCAGGGTGTTGAAACCCGGGGGCCGTCTCGAAGTGAGTGACGTGGTCGCCAGTGGCCCTCTTCCCTTCGAGCTTCAAATCGACTCCGCAGGCTGGGCCGGGTGCATCACCGGTGCCCTGCCCGAGAAAGAATACATCGACCTCATGGCTCAGGCCGGTTTTACTGACATCATCGTACGGCGCAGCCCAACGCTGGGGCAGGCCGGGGATGTAGCGATCTACAGTGCGGGCATCTCCGCCCGCCGTCCAACCGGAGAGCCTGCCTCAACCCCCTGTGGCTGCGGCTCCTCCTGAAATTCTTCCTTCTCTTTACCATGCCCCTGGTGTCTGCCAGGGGCATTTTTTAAGCCGGTCTCCTCTTGCGCTTTCATCACCCTGGGCCATAATATTCAGAAGCATCCAGTGAAATACACCTTTCCTGGTTCAAGAGGGAGAAGAGCATGAAAGCCATTCATTCTTTTGGAGCGGGTGATGTACGCCTTGTGACTGTTCCCGACCCGGCCCCTTCAGAGGGCCAGGTGCTCATTCAAATCACCGCCACCGGTATCTGCGGTTCAGATAAATGGATGTGGCGCCACCCCGAGCCGGTGACCTGGATCATCGGTCATGAAGTGGCCGGGCGTGTGATTGCCCTCGGCCCGGGGGTAACGCGCCTGCGGGTTGGTCAACGTGTGGCTGTTAATAATGTGGGTGGCTGTGGTCACTGCCCGGCATGCCGCGCCGGTGACTTTATTCTCTGCCCGCAATGGGATGGCAGCCTAGATATCAATGGCGGGTATGCCGAACTGGTAGCCGCCTGGGAACGAAACTGCCTGCCCGTTCCCGACGACCTGGATGACGAAGCGGCCTGTCTCATCTTCGATAATTTCGGCACCCCGTATGGGGCCCTGGAGCGTGGCGAGGTACGCCATGGCGACGATGTGCTCATCACCGGCCTGGGGCCGATCGGCATGGCGGCGGTCATCCTCGCCAAACTGCGCGGAGCTTACGTGATTGCCGCCGACCCCCTCCCCTATCGCCGAGACTTTGCCCTCCGCCTGGGGGCCGATGCCGCTCTTCCGCCCGATGAACAGCTACCTGACGCCGTTCGAGATTTAACTTCAGGGCTGGGGGTGCGTGTGGCCCTGGAATGTTCCGGAAAGAGCTCCGCCTACCCGCTGGCTTTATCCTCTCTGCGCGTTGGGGGCACGCTCGTTTCGGTGGGTGAGGGAGCGCAAATCACCCTACGCCCCAGCGATCAAATCATCCGCCGTACCCTGCGCATTCAGGGAAGCTGGTACTCAGGCATGCACCAGGGCCGCCAGGTGATGGAACTGATGCGCACCCGGCAGATCGACCCGCATGTGCTGGTCACCCATCGCGGTTCACTGGAAGAGCTCCCTGCCATTTACCGCACAGTGTGCGAAGTGGAACAGGGCGTGATGAAGGCAGTTATTTTCCCTGTGAAGTAAACCACGCGTAGGCTTCAGCAAAAGCCTCTTCAGCCGGGCGTGAAGCGCGAACACCCAGCTCCACCTCGGCCTTACGCGTATCATAGTAAAAAGAATACCCCGCCAGCTGAAGCAGATCAGGCTCAACGGGCAGATCGAGAACGTTACGGAAAACCCTCGCTACCCTGCCCAGAGTCCGTGCCAGCCAGGCGGGTATCACCAGACTGGGAGCTGGCCCTCCGGTAACTGCGGCCATCTTCTGGAGCATGGAAAGATAAGAGAGATTTTCTCCCCCCAGAAGATAACGCTCGCCGGTACGCCCTTTTTCAAAGGCGGCCAGGTGCCCGTCAACCACATCCGCAATGTGAACCACGTTGATCCCCCCTTCAATCGTCACCCCCACCTTACCCGCCGCTACCTGCATCAGGATGGAGCGGGATTGCCGGTACAGGTCTCCCGCGCCGAAAACCATCGTCGGATTGACGATCACCACATCCAACCCCTGCGCCACGGCCTTTTGCACCTCCATCTCAGCCAGGTATTTGGCATAACCGTAGGGATACACATCCGGGCGCAGATTCCAGGTGTGGTTCTCGTTCATCAGGCAGTCACCTTTGACCTCTGGCACCCCAAGCGCCGCCGCCGAGCTGGTATGTACCACCCGGCGCACCCCATGCTGAAGCGCCGCAGCCAGCACTGCGCGGGTTCCCTCTACCGTCACTGCGTAGAACCGTCCGGGATCATTTCCGCCCATCCAGGCGGCAGCATGAAACACCACTTCCACATCCTGCATCGCCGCGGTCAGCGTTTCGGGGCGGGTCAGATCGCCTACGGCATGTTCCACCTCCAACCCTTCCAGCAACCGCAATGGACTGGTTGGGCGATGAAAGGCCCGCACCTGAAACCCCCGGGCAAGCAATGCCCGACAAAGCTGAGAACCAATAAAGCCAGAGGCCCCCGTGACCAACGCTCTCATGCCAGCCACTCCACCAGGGTGGCTTCTCCCTGCCCCACCCCCACACACAGGGTTGCCAGCCCATAGTAAGGACGCTTCTCTGCCGGTGCGCGCCGTTTCATTTCATGAAGCAGGGTCGTTAGAATGCGTGCCCCTGAACACCCCAGAGGATGCCCCAGAGCAATCGCCCCGCCATTTACATTGACTCGCTCATGCGTCAGGCCCAGGGCATCCATCACGGCCAGTGTTTGCACCGCAAAGGCCTCATTAATCTCTACCAGCCCCACCTGATCCAGCTTCAGCCCGGCGCGGGAAAGGACCTTTTGGGTGGCCGGCACCGGCCCCAGCCCCATCACACGCGGCTCCACCCCTGCCGCCGCCGACGCCACAATGCGCGCCAGGGGGCGGAGGCCCAGTTCCGATGCCCGACGATCGCTCATCAACAGTAAAGCCGCCGCGCCGTCGTTCATCCCCGAAGCATTGCCTGCGGTTACCGTTCCGTCTTTACGAAAGGCCGGTTTCAACCGCGCAAGCGCCTCCAGCGAAGTATCCCGTCGCGGACGCTCATCAGTATCCACAAGAAGTGGGTCTCCTTTTTTCTGCGGAACAATCACCGGAGCGATCTCCTGCGCAAATTTGCCCGAATCGATCGCCGCAATGGCCCGGCGGTGACTCTCCAGCGCAAATCGATCCTGCGCCTCCCGGCTGATACCCGTCTGCTCGGCAATGTTTTCAGCCGTCTCACCCATCGACTCCAGCCCGTATTTTTCGGCCATACGCGGGTTGGGATACCGCCATCCCAGCGCGGTATCGTAAGCGGTAAGGTTGCCAAAGGCAAAGGCACTTTCGGCTTTGGGTAAAGAATAGGGCGCACGCGACATGCTCTCTACCCCCCCGGCAAGAAACACTTCTCCCTCACCACAGCGAATGGCGCGCGCCGCCATGTTAACCGCCGTCAGGCCAGAGGCACAGAGTCGATTAACCGTCACCCCGGCCACCTCCACCGGCAGCCCGGCCAGCAGGGAAGCCATGCGCGCCACATTGCGGTTGTCCTCTCCAGCCTGGTTGGCGCACCCCAGATAAACTTCCTCCACCAGCGCCGGGTCTACTCCGGTGCGCTCCAGGATAGCTCGCAGAATATGCGCCGCCAGGTCATCGGGGCGTACATGCGCCAGCACCCCTCCCAGTGCACCGATCGGGGTACGTACTGCATCGATGATGACCGCCTCTGGCATGACCACCTCCCGAAAACAGCCTGAATACCCTGATTCTACAATGAAATGCCCGTTACCCCGCCAGAAATCGCCGGAATTCCTATCCCTTAAGACGATTCATAAATGTGTGCCGGAATTTCTCCAGCTTGGGAGCGATCACTACCCTGCAGTACCCTTGCTCCGGGTTCCTTGCAAAGTATTCCTGATGGTAATCCTCAGCAGGGAAGAACACTTCCATCGGAGCCAGCTCGGTTACGATGGGCCTGCCCCACGGGTTTTCGGCCTGCAATTCTGCCATCACCGTTTCAGCGATCGTTTTCTGTTCAGCCGTATGGTAAAAAATAGCCGAACGATATTGCGTTCCCACATCAGCGCCCTGCCGGTTGAGCGTGGTGGGGTCGTGGATAGAAAAAAAGACCTCCAGCAGCTCACGATATGTGATCTGCGACGGGTCGAAAGTGATCTGCACTGCCTCGGCATGGCCGGTCGTCCCGGTGCACACCTGCCGGTAAGATGGATGACGAACATGCCCCCCCGTATAACCCGAAACAACATCCACCACTCCCTTCAGGTCGTCGAACACAGCCTCCAGACACCAGAAACACCCCCCTGCCAGGGTAGCCACCTCCAGATGAGCTCCCGTGGATGCACCTTGTTCTTGCGATGATTGAACCATTTACCGATCCTCCTTTTAGCTCTACAATACCATTTAAAAGCTTTATTCTACCGTCATTCTCTCACCTTTTAGGGGTCATACAAACTTTTCCACAACCTGCCTTCCTGAGAGTACAATACCCCAAAGGATTGCTCGGTATTTGCAGATCATCCCATGCCCTGCCCTTTCTCCTCACCACCCCGGCCTGATCCGGTCAACCCGCAGTCAAACCGTGGCACTTCCGCAAGGCGGTCACACGGCACCATACTGCTCTGGGTGGTGAACATTGGCGCGTGGCTGCCGCTACTGCTCCTGGCTTTCGATGCCTTCACCGGCAGGTTGACGGTAAACCCCATTCAGGCCGCGGAACAACGCACCGGTGATATTGCCATCACCCTGCTCATCCTTTCGCTGGCATGTACTCCCCTCAACACCCTCCTGCGCTGGCCAAGCGTGCTCAAAGCACGTCGTCCCCTGGGGTTGTACGCCTATTTTTACGCCTTCCTCCATTTTCTCCTATTCATCGGCCTCGACTACGGCTTTAACGCTCGTTTGCTACTCCAGGCCCTCACAGAAAAGCCCTTCATCCTCGTGGGTCTGGCTGGATTTCTCCTGCTTTCGGCGCTGGCCCTGACTTCCTTCAACACCTGGAAGGTGCGCCTCGGGAAAAACTGGAAGCGCCTGCACCGCCTGACTTACCTCATCAACCTGCTGATTGTCCTTCATTTCGGTTGGGCGGTTAAAGGTGATTTCCTCCGCCTGCAGGGCGATGTCTTCCGGCCCTTACTGGCCGGGCTGGTAGTGCTCCTTTTACTTGGGCTGCGCCTCCCTGCTGTGCGGCGCCGACTTGCCGGGAAACTGCATACACTCCTTCCCTCAAGGAAAATCCATCCTGAGCGGTAAAACCTCCGTCCATTCCATTTTTTGGACAAACAACCGCAGAGCTATTATAATTTGCTTACAGGATAATATTTACCTTATTAAGAAGGATTTTGCATGAACCTCGACACCACCTCACCCGTTCTCCGATCGCCTGGCGATCCATCTATTTCCACCCTGCCCGACTCCTTTCAAAAACATCCCGTTCGCTCTGCCTGGCTTTTGTTCCTGGCTTATCTGGTTCTGGCAACCCTGGCTGGCCTCGCGGCCAAAGCCCTTTTTCCCCAATTCCAGCCCGAGTTTATCGCCCTGGTCGCCATGTCCATCGTCGTGGCCATTGCCCTTTCGGTCTGGCACTTATGGCACGAAGCCGGGTTTAACCCCCCATCTGCCTGGCGCGACGTGCGGCTGATGATCTTTCCGGCAATCGTAGTACTGGTCTTGCCTTTCCTTGGGGGCATTCAGCCGGTCGAATGGAAGAGCTTTCTCTATCTGGTCGTAGCGTATGCACTGACCGGTTTCATGGAAGAAGGCCTGATGCGCGGCATCGTGATGCGGGTGCTCAAACCTACCGGGGTAACACGGAGTGTAGTACTTTCCGCCCTCCTGTTTGCCTTAATCCATGTGGGTAACCTGCTTTATCGCAACCCGTTTATTGTTCTGGCCCAGATGGTAGGGGCATTTGTGCACGGGATCGGCCTCGGCGCCATCCGTCTCCGCACCAATACTATCTGGATTCCGGTCATTCTCCATGGTCTGCACGACCTGGCCCTGAAATATACCCGGTTTCCGGCCATTCCTCTGGATGTTCTCCAGGTTACCCTGTTGATGCTCTTTGGAATTTATCTCCTTCGAACATGGAAACCCACACCCGAAACCCCCGCCCTGTGAGGCCAGAAAAGCAAAGAGCAACCGGAAACCCTTCCTCCCATCCTGAGGTGCCACCCGGCCGCAGGGAAGATACCCTTGGCTTCGAACGGCTGGTTTTCTTCAGCGACGCGGTCTTTGCCATCGCCATCACCCTCCTCGCGCTTGAAATCCACCTCCCCGCAGGTGAAACGGCCCCAGATGACGCCCGGCTTTTCACTGCCTTACTGGAGATCTGGCCTCGGTATCTGGCGTATGCACTCAGTTTTCTCGTCATTGGCACCTTCTGGATCGGCCATCACCGGAAATTTCGACACATCCGGCAGTACGACCGCCGGCTTATCCTTCTAAACCTGCTCCTGCTGATGAGTGTGGCCTTCATTCCATTCCCTACCACCCTCATCAGCGACTCAACCAACCGCACCGCCACCATCTTTTATGCTCTGTCGATGACCTGCACCGGATTGCTCTCCGCAGGTCTGTGGTGGTATGCTTCCTCCCGCGCTTCTCTGATCGATCCTTCTCTTCCACCGGCTGAGGTTCGCCGGGAAGGGTTGCGCTCCCTGATCATCCCCGGGGTCTTCCTGCTTTCCATCGCTCTGGCCCTGATCCACTCTGATACCGCCCGATTCTTCTGGCTTTTGCTGGTTCCAGCCGCCTTCATCGGGCGGTGATTGTGATATACTCCGGGCGATGCAGAGGCAAAACTCAAAACTTCACGCCTGGTGGCTTGCCGCCCGCCCGCGTACTCTACCCGCGGCCCTCGCACCGGTCATCGTTGGTAGCGCCCTGGCCTGGAGTGATGGTCTATTTGCGCTCCTCCCCGCCCTGGCTGCCATGATGGGGGCACTGCTTATTCAAATCGGCGCGAACTACGCTAACGACCTCTTCGACTACCAGAAAGGTGTCGATAACGCCCATCGCCTCGGGCCACTGCGCGTTACCCAGGCGGGTTTGCTCAGCGAAGGTGAAATGATGCGCGGTACGGGGGTCGTTTTTGCCCTGGCTTCCCTCTGCGGCGTATACCTGATTTTTGTGGCCGGTTGGCCGGTCGCCGTTATCGGGCTGGCTTCTATCCTGGCAGCTCTTGCCTACACCGGGGGGCCACGGCCCTACGGTTACAGTGGATGGGGGGAAGTTTTCGTTTTTCTTTTCTTCGGTCTGGCGGCAGTGGCCGGGTCGTACTACGTCCAGGCCCGCCAGATCAACCTGGCCGCATTGGCCGCTTCCTTTCCGGTGGGTTTTCTGGTGGTGAACATCCTGGTTGTGAATAACCTGCGCGATATTCCCACCGACCGGGCCTCCGGGAAGCATACCCTGGCCGCCCGTTTCGGCGAAGCCTGGGCGCGCCGCGAATACCTGGTCATTCTGGTACTGGCTTACCTCAGCACAGGCATTCTGGCCCTTTCCGGGCTATTCACCCCATGGGTATTTCTGAGCTGGGGCTCACTGCCGGTGGCCGTGCGGCTGGCCCGGGCCGTCTGGCGCGATTCGGGACGCGCGCTGAACGCCTCTCTGGCTGGCAGCGGTCAGCTTGAACTGCTGTTTTGCCTGCTCTTCTCCATCGGGCTGATCATGGGTAAGATTTTCTGACCCCTTGTTCTTAACTTAACCCGTTTACTGACCCTGCCACCGGCAGAGGGTCTTCTCCAACCGATCTACAAGAAAATACAGCGATAACCCGAGCAGGCTCATCATCACAATCCCGGCGTACATGGCCGGATAATTGAGCAGCGTACTCCCCTGAAAGGCGATGTAATATCCCAGACCCAGATTGGTAGCAAAGAACTCCACCACATACAACACTGCCACCGCCGTGCCAATCGACTGGCGCAGGGCGGTCAGAATCGCTGGCAGGCTGGCCGGTAAATACACAAAGCGAAAGAGCGCCCGCCTTCCAGCTCCCAGGCTGCGCACCGAGAGGATCAGCTCAGGGCGCAGGGCCGCGGCCTGATCCCGCACCAGCACCAGAATTTGGAAGAAGAGCACCAGGAAGATCACCAGAATTTTGGAAAGATCCCCGATACCAAAGAAAAGTAACAGCACCGGGACAAAAACCACCTTGGGAATGGGATAAAGGATGTAGATTACCGGTAAGAAAACCTTGCTCAGTTTTCGGCTTTGCCCCAGCGCCAGCCCTGCTGGAGCCGCCAGCCCGATGGAAAGCGCAGTAGAGGCCACCACCCGCCAGAGACTCGCCAGGAAATGCCGCCAGAGATCCCCCTTCACCAGTTCCACCACAAGAGTTTTGGCCACCACCAGCGGCGCTGGCAGAATGGGTAACCGGACGATCCAGGCAAAAATCTGCCACAAGACCAGGAGTGTCGCCGTAGCCAGAAACAGATCGCGCCTTTTCATCGCCCCCCCAGTCTTGCCCGCAGTTCCCGGCACATCCCCTGATACGGCTCCGATTCCCGGTAAGATGGGCTTCCAGCACCGGGATTATCCAGAACGACTGCTTCCCGGTTGGGCGGCTGACCCAGCAAAAGGATTTTTTGCCCCACAAACGCGGCCTCCTCAATCGCATGGGTCACCATCACCAGCGTGAGGGCCTGTTCTCTCCACAGGTCAAGCACCAACCCCTGCAGACTTTCGCGGGTGGGGGCGTCCAGAGAGGAAAAAGGTTCGTCCATCAACAACACATCCGGGTGCAGCGCCAGCGTCCGTGCGATGGCGGTGCGCTGGCGCTGTCCTCCTGAGATTTGCCCCGGGAAATGATCAGCCACCTCCAGCAGCCCCAGCCGCTCCAGCCACGGGGTGACCTCCAGGGTAGGGCGGTAATCGCGCGGGGCGTGAGTGCCATCCGGCCCATAAAAATTACGGATGCGTAAACCGAGGGCGGCATTCTCACGCACGGTGGCCCAGGGTAACAGGCCATAATCCTGGATGATCAACCCGGTGTAGGGACGTGGGCGTGTGAGGGGCTGCCCATCGATGATCACCCTCCCCCCTGTTGGCTGGAGCAACCCGGCCAGCAGATGGAGCAGGGTGCTCTTTCCACACCCTGAAGGCCCCAGCACCGCCCAGACCTCACCCCGCGCCGCCGTCCAACTGAAATGGTCGAAGATCGGCGTTCCCGTCCCGTATCGAAAAGTGACCGATTCCAGGGTGATCATCCGGGGGCGCTTTCCTTGCTACTTGCCGGGCAAGAAATTCCCGTTGACACAATCAGCGTAGGGAATGTCCTTATCCAGATAACCCTTTTCTTTGGCCCAGGCCAGGGCATCATTGTACTGGGCTTCGGTGGGTACTCCGGCCTTAACAAATTGCGGTACCTGGAAGGTATCCACCAGCGCCGGTGGCAGAATCTTCTGCTCCACCAGAATCTGCTTCCATTTTGCCGGCTCTTTGTTGATCAAATCGGTGGCAGCCTCGATGCCCCGTAGAAAGCCTTTTACCGCCTCGGGGTTGGCCTCCAGCACTTCCTTGCGGAAACTCAATGTACTGAAACTGAATTCAGGATGGCGGGTATCCGCAAGCACCACCACCGAGCCGCCTTTGGCCGCCACGCTGGCCAGGGGTTCGGGTAACACTGCGGCATCCAGCTCACCACTCTGCAACAACGCCAGACGGCCATCGATCTTCGGGGTCGAAATAAATTTAACCTCCGAAGGATTGACCCCCTCGGCGCTTAACATTCGCTCGGTGAGGTAAGCAATGATCGTTCCCTCCGAAATCCCAATGGCCTTCCCTTTCAGATCGGCAGGGGTCGCAATGCCGGCGCCGGGGTATGCCAGCAATGTGAACAGAGCCGAGCCACTGGAAGCCGAGCGGGCATAACGCACCACCTGCACGCGCACACTCTCTTTATTGAAGAACATCGCCGAGAGCAATTCATTGATCATCCCGTCAGCCTGCCCTGAGGCAATGAGTTGATCACGCTCCGGCGCCGAAGCGGCAGGGATAAACTCCACCTTCACCCCGTTCTTCTCAAACAGCCCCTGATTTTGCGCCACCAGGATAGGCAACGTATCCAGAATAGGAAGGGCGACAATTTTCAACGTCACCGGCGCCGGGGTAGCCTGAGAAGAGGTCGGGGCACAGCCCGAAAGCATCCCCAGCCAGAGAGAAACTACCAGGAACGACAAAAGAACTCGCTTCATTGAGACTCCTCCGATAAGAGTAATCATCTCTGCGGCTGGCATGAAACATGCACGTCTTTCAGAAAGAGAACCGCCTTGCCGCAACCCTGGATGATAACACACCTAACAGTTGCTTTACAATCCATTTTTTAACCACGCCTGGGCTACTCCCTCAACTTGACACGACCCAACGGCTGTGTTAAAGTTGTAAAGGGTTTCTTTAAGGAATCCGCTTTTGCCTCAGAATCCCAGTAAGGAGCGCCACCTTGACTAGATCACGCACGCAAATGATGGTTGACCGGCTGCGCGAGCTGCAGGCTTCCTCTCCCGATATCGAAGCTTCGGCGGTGGTGAGCGTGGACGGTCTGACAATTGCCTCTGCCCTCCCGCAAGGCGTGGAAGAAGATCGGGTTTCGGCCATGTCTGCCGCCATGCTTTCCCTGGGTGAGCGCATTGCCACCGAACTGGGGCGCGGCTCTCTCGATCAGGTTTATATCAAAGGCGAAAAGGGCTACGTCGTCCTCATGTCGGTCGGCGAAGAAGCCGTGCTCACCGCGCTGGCCCGCGAACAGGCCAAACTCGGCCTGATCTTCCTGGATATGCGCCGGGCCGCCGAAGACCTGACCAAACTCATCTGAGAGGAAACCATTCATGGAGCCAATTCCCAAGAGCGGCCTGTATTACCCGAATAAAATTGCCCGTCTTGCCCTGGGAGCCCTCGAAGAGGTCATGGGGAAAAATGGCCTCAATGCCATCCTCAACCTGGCGGGGCTTTCTCATCTCATCGACAATCTGCCCGCTGATAACCTCGAACGGGCTTTTGACTTTGCCGATTTCTCCTCGCTTAACGGCGCGCTTGAAGAAATGTACGGCCCACGCGGTGGGCGCGGGCTGGCTCAACGCGCCGGGCGGGCCGTTTTCATGGAAGGACTGCGCAACTTCGGTGCCCTGGCTGGCGCAGGAGACCTGGCCTTTAAAATTCTCCCTTTGCCTACCAAGTTACGCATCGGCCTCCCCGCCATGGCAAAGATCTTCTCCACCACCAGCGACCAGCTCTCCACCGTCGAAGAGAAGGAAGACCACTTCGTCTACACCATCCATCGTTGTCCGGTGTGTTACGGGCGCCATACCGATAAGCCCTGCTGTCACATGGCCACAGGCTTACTCCAGGAAGGTCTGAAGTGGGTCTCCGGCGGGCGAGAATTCAAAGTCGTTGAAACCCATTGCATCGCCGCGGGTGACTCTACCTGCGATTTCGTGATTTACAAAGAGCCCATCGCCTGACCTTCTCCGTGTGGGAAGGGGGGTTGTGCATGACCGAAACCAAACCGACCATCTTGATCGTCGAGGACGACCTGGACATTGCCGATATGCTCACCGCATACTTCCGCGTCCAGGATTATGAAGTGCTGACGGTCAACTGGGGTGAAGATGGTATTCGCGCCGCTCAGAGCAACACCCCCGACCTGATCATCCTGGATATTCGCCTGCCCGACATCGACGGCTTCGAAGTGGCCCGGCGTTTGCGCACGAACCGCAAAACACGCACCATCCCCATTATTTTTCTCACCGAAAAGCGCGCCCGCGATGACCGGCTTAAAGGCCTGGAACTGCAGGCAGACGATTACATCACCAAACCATTTGATATTCAGGAGCTACGCCTGCGGGTGCGCAACACCCTTCAGCGTGCCAGCCAGCGTCCGCTCACCAGCCCCATCACCGGCCTGCCCGAAGGCACGCTGCTGGATGAAGCCCTGATCAACGCCATCGCCCATCGCCGCAACATACTGCTGGTGGTCTCTCTGCAACACATTGAACCCTTCCGCGAGGTGTATGGGTTTGTTGCCGCCGATGATATGCTCCGTGCGGTGGCGCTTTTGCTGCGCGATGTGGTGCGCGATTATGGTTCTGCCAGCGATTTTCTGGGGCAACTCTCCCCCACCGACTTTCTCATCATCACCCTGCCAGAGAACGCTCCCGGGCTGAAAGAACGTGTCCGAAAACAGTTAGAGCGCTCCTTCGACTTTTTTTACAGCGACAGGCACCGCGATAGCAACTCGTTCCAGGGGCAGAAGCTGGCTGTTCAAATCGGCGAGCTCTCCCTTCTGAACTCCCCATTAAACAGCCTGTCTGCGGTAAAATCGGAACTGGAGCGCTACTGTAAACCAACGTGAAAGTCACTTTTGTGATCCCCACTTATAACGAAGCGGAGAACCTGCCCAGATTGGTCTCCGCTTTATTCGATCTTCCTCTGCCAGAATTATCCCTGCTGGTCGTAGACGACAACAGCCCCGATGGCACCGGGCGTATTGCCGATGAACTGGCCGTGCAAACCTCAGGGCGGGTTGATGTGCTTCACCGCTCTGGCAAACTGGGGCTGGGTTCAGCCTATATCCAGGGGTTTCAACGCGCCATGCAGCAGGGAGCAGACGCCATCGGCCAGATGGATGCCGATTTCTCCCACCCCGTAGAAAAAGTGCCCGCGTTGATCGACGCCCTCCAGACCTGCGATTACGCCATTGGCTCGCGTTATGTACCCGGGGGCAGTCTGGATGAACGCTGGCCTTTCTGGCGCAAGGCGCTCTCGGGCTGGGGAAACTTCTACGCCCGCACCATTCTGGGGCTCCCAATTCGAGACGTCACGGGTGGCTTCAAGCTCTGGAAAGCTTCCACCCTGCGCGCCATGCCCCTTGAGCGGATTAAATCCAACGGATATGTCTTCCAGGTAGAAATGAACTACGTGGCCTCCCGTCTGGGGTTTCACGCCTGCGAGATTCCCATCTACTTTGCCGATCGGCGATGGGGACAATCGAAAATGAATTTCCGCATCCAGGTAGAAGCCGCTATACGCACCTGGCAGCTTCTGGGCATGTACCACGACCTGCAGAAGCAATAACCCCCCGTTAATCCAAACCCCGAGCCTGTGCCAGCGCAGCCCACTCTTCCAGAGTGAGGGTTTCAGCCCGACGTTGCGGGTCAATCCCGGCCCTTTCCAGCAGAGCACTACTTTCTGCCGTGGAAATCTGCAACCCGCCTGCCAGAGCGTTGCGCAGGGTCTTTCGCTTCTGGCTGAAGCCTGCTTTTGCCATCCGGAAGATCCCCTCGCGCGTACTTTCCGAATAGGGGAGCGTTTCGTAAAGGTCAATGCGCACCACCGCCGAATCCACCTTCGGCGGCGGAATGAACGCTCCTGCGGGAATACGTAACACTACCCTGGGGCGGCCATACATCTGCACACTCAGAGCCAGCAGGCTCATCTCCCCCGGCACGGCACAAATGCGCTCCGCCACCTCACGCTGCACAGTCAACACAATGCGCCTGGGCTTCACCCGTGCCTCAAGCAAATGCCGAATTAACGCCGAGGTGATGTAATAAGGGATATTCGCGGTAACGAAATAACCATCTTCATTCATCAGTGTTGCCGGGTCGAGCTGCAGGATATCACCCTGGACGATTTCCACGTTTCCCAGCCCGCCAAGTACATCTTCGAGCACCGGTAAAAGATGGGCATCCAGCTCCACCGCCACGACCCGCCGGGCAACTACCGCCAGCCAGCGCGTTAAAGAGCCCAGTCCCGGCCCCACCTCCAGAACCGCTGCGCCGGGTGGCAATTCTGCCGCCTGCACGATGCGCCGTAAAATGGAAGAATCGGCCAGGAAATTCTGCCCGAGGTCTCGCTGTGGCCTGAGCCCATGCGCCCGAAGGAGCGCGCCAATCTCCAGTGGCGGCAGGCTCAGGGTAAAATCGGCGGGACGTTCGCTGGAACCGGCGTCAGGAAGTAAACCGTCACTGTTTGTGCCCATGGAACATAGTCCTCATCACTGTACCCTAAATCTATCCAGTACACTCCGGCGATCCCTCCACCCACGTCGCCGATCACTCCCACCCCGTAACCGGGAATATACACACGTGCCCCTCGGAAGAGGCGATACCACGGCAGGGTCACCGCCACCACGCCTTTCTGTAAAAGCATTCCACTGGAGGTACTGCGGCTACACCGCCCTGTTCCCTGCTGGCAGGGTGAGTAGGAGGTGGCATATACCGGCACAGCCCGATAATATTCAAAAGTGCCCTCCGGGGTGTTGAGCGTTTTGACCACTGCCTGCGTGCCGTACCCCAGTACCTGATCCTGCGGCTCGGCGGCCACCCATTCGGCTTCGGTCTGGCGGCTTACCTCGCGTCCGTCCTCGTATCGCACCCGCTGGCGGCTCACCTTCACCCCAAACTTCCCCGGGGTGATCACCCGCCGCTGGTCGAGTTCCAGGGTGGGATCGGCCACCAGTTGTTTACCATAGGGTACATTCGTCTGCTGGAGGAGTACCTCTTCACGCACCCGCACCACGCGGATTTTCCCATCAGCGGGCAGGGGCGCGTCTTCCGGCGGCTGGCTGAAATCCAAACCCTGCAGCGAGAGACCCAGTTCTGCCAGAGCTTCACCTACCGTAACTGCCGCGGTACGCGAGGTTACTTCCTGGTCCTGCCACCGCACGGTTACCTGCCGGGCGCGGCGCATCTCCACTGCCACTGGCTCACGCAATGGCGTCTCCAGCGGTAAAGAGAGCCGATCTCCCGCCTTCAACGGCAGCCCGGCACGCCACAAAGCCTGCCCCAGTGTGTCACCGGCAGCATAGATCACCTGCCGGTTTCCATCCTGTTGAATCTCCACCCTTGTCGCCGGACGAAACTGCAGGTAAAGCCGGTCAGCCCTGGGCAAGGGGCGCGAAGGATCGATGCGAAGGCCATTCACCCAAACCTCATCTTCCGGGAAAAGCTTCAGGTTCAAAGCCGCCAGCAAATTTGCCGGAATACGCTCCGGGCTTTCGAAAGTCAGTGGAAGCCCCCCCGTCCAGACCGAAACCGGTCGGGCGTGCTCCAGCACCACCCTTCCATCGGCAGGAATCCAGGCCGCGAGAGAGGGATCGAGCCGATCAACCGGGCGCACCGGTTGCCCGGTATAACGAAGCACATCCTGCACGGTAAGGAACAGGCCGCGTACCTGCAGCACTTCACCGTCAACCACCAGGGTCACCGGCTGGGTGAAATATCCCCCCCATAAAAGCAATCCCAGCAAGATCAGACCGACCGGTAAAAGAACGCGATGAGTTGTGTTCATTCCATCTATCAAGCCCGGAAACGCCCGGACCCATTTCTCTGCGCATTATACCCGAATGCGCTCTCCAGGAAAAAAACCACCCGGGGTTTCCGGGTGGTCTGTGCCGAGGGACAGGATCGAACTGTCGACACCGCAATTTTCAGTCGCGTGCTCTACCAACTGAGCTACCTCGGCTTGCGTGTGTGATTTTACCCGTAAGGTGAAAACGTGTCAAGCTTTTAGCTCGCTCTTCGCTTGCCCTTCCAGGTTAGCCTCTGCCTCTTCCACCAGCACTTCCAGGAACAAAGCCACCAGGCGGGGGTCGAACTGCCTGCCAGCCTCGTTTACCAGATATTCAATCACTTTTTCCATCGGCCACGCCGATCGATAGGGACGATCGAAACTGAGCGCATCCCACACATCCACCACCGCGAACACCCGTGCCGCCAGAGGAATATCTTCACCGACCAGCCCGTAGGGATACCCGCTTCCATCCCAGCGTTCATGGTGATACTGCGGAATCACCAGCGCCGGACGCAGGTATTCAATCGTGGCAAGCATTTGCCGGGCCAGCTCAGGATGGCGGCGCATGATCTCCCACTCGGCTTCGGTTAGCTGACCCTCCTTATGCAGGATAGTGTCAGGTACGCCTAACTTGCCGATATCGTGCAAGAGAGCACCAATGCGAATAAATTCAATGGCCTCCTCTTCCACACCGGCCTTCCGCGCCAGCCGTACCGTGAGATCACTGACGCGCTGGCTGTGGCCCTCGGTTTCTTTATCCCGCAATTCCAGCGCCCGCGAAAGCCCGCGGATGGTGGCCTCGTAGGCTTCTCGCAGTTCTTCGTTGGAGTGTTGCAGGTCTTCCAGCAAGTTAGCGTTGTCAATGGCAATCGCCGCCTGCGCCGCCATCATCTCCAGAAAATCCATCCATGCGGGTTCAAAAGTCAGGGGAGCACGGCTGAAAATCTCCAGCACCCCCATTACCTGGTCTTTAGCCATTAACGGCAGTGCCGCATAAGATACAAAGTGCTCCGCGGCAAGCTGAGCCATTTTAAACCCCCGGGCCAGCTGTCCATCGGGCATGGTCAGGGTAATCGCCCGACGCTGGCGAGCGGCCCGGCCTGCGTAACTCTCTCCCATCCGTAAACGCACATCCGCCGGGTTTAAACTCCCCAGCCCCCGTCCGGTAACCCCTTCCAGCAGCTGCGTTTTCGGATTGTAACGCAACACCATCGCCGCATCTACCCCAAGCAGCTCAAGTAATTGAGCGTTGAGTAAATCAAGGGTAATTTTCAGGTCGGCGTTGGCCGAAATGGAAGCATCCACCAGTTGCAGGGCGGCCATCTGCCGGAGCTGGGTATTAATCCGCTCCTCGGCAAGCTTCCGCTCTGTAATATCCAGCAGATACCAATCAATATGGGTGGCCTGCCCGGAAGAATCACGGCTGATACTGGTAAAATCGTAGACCCAGCGCACCGCACCATCGGCTCGCACCAGCCGGTATTCCTGATCAAAAAAGCGCTCCTTCCCTTCCAGCTGCTTTCGCATTTTCTCCGCCACCTGTTCCCGATCCTCAGGATGGATTACCTGCCGGAAAAAGTCTTCCTGGCCGGTGAAATCGTGCGGCGAGTAGCCGTACTGGCTCACATTAGGCGACACATATTCCAGCCGGCGTTCTTTTCCTCCCTGAACCCGAAAAACCACCACTGGCCCCTCAGTAAATAACTGATACGAACGCCGCAGGGTCTCCTCAAAAGAAAGCCGCTCGGTGATGTCACGCACAACCCCGCGAAAACCCAGCAGATTACCATCTGCTCCACGCTGAGCACTCACCGCCATTTCGCCCGGGAAGGTGGAACCATCCGGGCGGCGGAAACGCATCACCGAATGATGAGGTAGCTTCCCGGCAGCCGCCTGCCGGAAGATTTCCTGTAAGCCGCGCAATTCGTCAGGCTCAAGCAGACGATCGAAGAGCTGATGGTTGCCCGTCTCCTGCTCGCCCAGCAGAGCCACTGCCGCCCGGTTAGCATAGCGAATACGGCGCATGGCATCCAGCTCGAAAACCATGTCCGGTAGCAAGTCGGCCATCTCACGAAAGCGCGCCTCGCTCACCTGCAGGGCCGCCTGGCGCTGTTGCACCTCCTGCTGCATTCGCTGAAAGCTGGCCGCAAGCTCGGCCACTTCCTGAAAACTGGAAACCACCGTATCGAAAGACACCCAGCGAGAGAAATCTCCCCGGGCAATCTGAGCAGTGCGTTCGTTAAGCAGCTTCAACGGGCGTAAAACAAGCTGGCTCACCTGCCGCCCAAACCGTAAAATCAGCCAGATGCACAGCCACGGGACAAACAGCAGCAAACCCACCAGCGCCGGAACAAATCCCACCCATCCCCCGGATACATTGGCCGCAGTGCGCATCACCCACCCGTTGGCAAGGCGGGCCGTCTCCACCAGCACCCACGTGCTTCCTCTTCGCTGAAGGCCGCTCCCGCCATCCATCGCTAAAACCTCACCGCTATACGCCAGGAGCGCCCCGGATGCATCAAACAGGCTTACCCCCCTGAGCTCATCGTTTTGCTTCACACTCTCCACCAGCCATTGCCGCAGGGTTTCCAGGCTTACCTCAGCCGCCAGACGGCCTCCATCAGCCAATGGCGTGGTCAGGTACACCACCCGCTTCCCGGTAAGAGGTGATGTGGCCGGGGTTGAAATGCTCACCTTCTCCCATTCACCTTCCTGCCCGGCAAATACCTGGTTCGAAAAATCCATCCCCACGTACCTCTGCCATTCCGGGGGTTGAATGGCCACCAGTTGCCCCCGCCCATCAAGACGGTAGAGCACATCCACCCGGGGCGCCGCCGCATGGAAAAGGTTAAGCGCCTCATCACCCCCGCCTGTCCGGGCAACCGCCAGCACCCCCTGCTGGATTAATCCCAGCTCCAGGGTCACCCGCTCCTCCAGATACCGGAGCAGCACCTGTTGGCGCATCTCCAACGCCCTGGCCGCTAGAGCACCCGCCGCCAGGCCGGTGAGCAGGGTAGCCAGCAACACCGGTAACAGCAGGTTGAGGGTCAACATGCGGCGAAGGATCACTTCTAAACGGCGGGAATGGAAAGTTGTTTTCACAGGGTCATTCCGAAAGACTCAGATACAACACTGCCTGCACATCGGTCAAACTCATTTTCCTATTAAACACCTAAAAGATGAAAAGTAAAGCACCCCATCCCCGGATAGATCGAGCCTCTCACAGGTTAAAAACATCTGCCCGGTTCGAGACATGAAACAAGGGTCAGGGTCAGGTCACTCTGGTGCTTCCCAATCGCGTCCTGCCCGAACGCAGCCGGGAATGGTAAAATCGTCCCGATCGGGGTATACTCGTGAACACCCCGGAGGTAAAGAGGATGAAACACGCCGTCAGCATCAGCATTGGCTCATCCAAACGCAATAAAACGGTTGAAATTTCCCTGCTTGGCGAAACTGTTCGCATCGAACGCATCGGCACCGACGGCGACCTGGAAAAGGCCGCTCAACTTTATCGAGAGCTCGATGGTCAGGTGGATGCCTTTGGAGTGGGCGGTACCGACCTGGGCTTTCTCGTCGGTAACCGCTGGTATCCTCTCCATTCTATCCGGCAGATCACCCGCTTCGTACGCCACACCCCGGTGGTAGACGGTAACGGCCTGAAGGCCACCCTTGAACCCCGCGCCCTGCACGCACTCCGGCAGGTAGCCGAAGCTCTTCCCCGGAAAACCGCTCTCGTAACCACTGCCGTAGATCGCTGGGGGCTGGCACGCGCCGCTGAGGAGGCCGGTTTACACTGTACCTTCGGTGACCTGATTTACTCCCTCGGCATTCCCCTTCCCATCCGCACCACCCGTGGCATTCGCGTTCTGGCAGCGGTGCTTCTCCCGCTGGTCAGCCGTCTGCCCTTCCACTGGGTTTATCCCGTCGGTGAATCTCAGGGAAAGCGTCACCCCACCCATACCCGTTTTTTTGACCAGGCCGATGTCATCCTGGGAGACTGCCACTACATCTACCGCTACATGCCTGAAAACATGCAGGGGAAAGTCATCATCACCAACACCACCACCCCTGAAGACGTGGCCGTCTTCAGAGAAAGCGGCGTGCGCTACCTGATCACCACCACCCCCGTGCTTGAAGGACGTTCTTTTGGCACCAACATGATGGAAGCCGCCATCCTGGCTGCCTCTGGCCGGAAAACCCCCGTAGATTATGCCCACCCCGGCGATTACTTCACCTGGCTTAACAACCTGCTTGATCAACTTCCTTTCACCCCAAAAGTGCAGGAGTTACAGGCATGAACGTCGTCGTTACTGCCGGTGGACGCCCCTCTCCTGGCGACCCTCTCTACCCGTTGACTCATGGAGAACCCAAGGCTCTGCTGGAGATTGCCGGGAAACCCATGGTGCAATGGGTGCTCGACGCGCTTAACGAAGCGCAGGCAGTAGAACGAATTATCCTCGTTGGGCTTCCCCCCCGGACTGAGCTCTTCAGCCGCCGCCCGCTGGAAATTCTCCCCGATCAGGGCGAGATGCTGGCCAACATTCAGGCCGGGGCGCATCACCTTGCCCGGCTTGACCCAACCTCCACCCATTTCCTGGTGTGTTCATCCGATATCCCCGCCCTGCGCGGTGAAATGGTAGACTGGTTGATCGAGCACGTACAGCAATCCAGGGCTGATCTCTATTACACCGTCGTTCAGCGGCAGGTGATGGAAGCCCGGTTTCCGCAATCTCGCCGTACCTACGTCCGCCTGAAAGGGGGAGAGTTCTGTGGAGGAGATCTGAACGCCGTCAGCCTGACGCTTGCCCTGGGCGAACATCCGTTCACCCGCAGGCTGATCGAAGCCCGCAAGAACCCCCTGCGTCAGGCCGCCCTGGTGGGGTTCGATACCCTCATTCTTCTGCTTCTGGGGCAGCTTGACCTCTCTCAGGCTGAGGCGCGCGTCAGCCACCGACTGGGCATGAATGGCCGCGCCCTGCCCTGCCCCTATGCTGAAATTGGCATGGACGTGGACAAACCCTTCCAGCTGGATCTGTTACGCGCTGATCTTTCTCATCCCTGAACCCCACGACCTCATGCTCCAGACCCTTCTCTCACTCGATGCCCGCCTGACCGCCCGCCTCCGCCTCCCTTCAGAGCACAGCCGGTGGTGGGCACCGGCTGTCTTTCTGGCCCATTCCGGCGATTCCTGGCTCTGGATGAGCGGGTTCCTCCTGCTCTGGCTGGTGGGCAACCCACCCTTACGCCGTTGGGCGGTGTTCTTTGCCGTAGCGGTGGGCATTCAGGCCCTGAGCATCTTTGCCCTCAAACAAACCATCCGACGCCAGCGCCCACCCGGTGAATGGGGTACCCTGTACCGTAATTTTGATCCTCACTCCTTCCCTTCCGGGCATGCTACCCGCGCCTTCTTGCTGGCTGTTCTGGCAGCCGGGAACGGCCCCACCTGGCTGAGCCTGGTGCTTGCCTTCTGGGCACCCCTCGTTTCACTGGCACGCGTGGCCACCGGCGTGCATTACCTCTCCGACATTGCCGCCGGAGCCATCCTCGGCCTGCTTATGGGCGGCGCGTTCCTTGCGGCCCAACCCACGCTGAGCACCATGCTTTCCTTCCTGTTTTAACACCCCGAAAACATTAAAATAAGTTAAGAGTTGGATGAGAGTTTGAGATTCGGCCCCCATCGGGCCCGTTTTGTAGCCTGTTTTGTAGCCTCCCCCCTGCTAGGATAAAAACATCAAATTCCAGTTTTTTCGGAGGGAGACCATGAAAACCGCTTTTCAACTCTTCATCACCCGCATGGATGGCCAGAAAGTTCGCCTGGCGCTGTTGATCCTCACCCTTGTTCTTTTCATCCTGGGCGCTGGCGCCCCCGAAGATACCGGCGGTTTCTATCACTAAACCGGCATGTTTCTCCTATCAGCGGTCCTCCTGGGATTGACTGCCACGCTGATCCGCGCGGCGATCTTTCGGCGTCCCCTGCGCTCCTATGAGGTCCGCGGTAGCTGGCTGGTCTTCGTTGCCTTCCTGCCGCAACTCTTCGCCTTCGTTCTGCCCACCCGGGCAACCTTCCCCGATCACTGGGCCCCCGCTGCACTCGTGACTTCACAAATCGCCCTGCTGATCTTCGCTCTCCTGAACTTTTCCAAACCGGGGTTCTGGCTACTCTCTCTGGGGCTGATCCTCAATCTGACCGTCATCCTCCTTAACGGCGGTCTGATGCCGATCAGCCCCGAGACGGTAGCTGTGATCTTCCCCCAAACCGCCGCCAGCCTGCCCCTCGGAGAACGCCTCGGCACCGGAAAAGACATCCTGCTCCCCACCGAGCAGACCCGCCTGGGGTTCCTCTCCGATCGCTTTCTCATCCCTTATGGCGCCGGTCATTACGTAGCCTTCAGCCTGGGAGACGCCCTGGTTTCCTGCGGGATTATCCTCGCGCTCTGGGCCCTCAGCGCCCCCGCCACACATCCCCTGGCAACCGGGCCCAACCAGAGTTTATCGATTTCGCAATGAAAGAAGGGAAACGACCATGGTTACCCAATTTCATGAAAGTAATCTCACCGGACCTTCCGAAACCTATCCCCAGCAGGAGCTCAGCCGCCTGCTTACCGCGGCGGTGATCAGTTCTCAATTCCGAAAAATGCTCCTCACCAACCCCGATAAGGCTATCGCCGCCGGCTATGGTGGTGAAAGCTTTCAGCTTCCCAGAGAAGAAAGAAAACGCCTGGCCTCTATTCATGCCACCAGCCTGGCCGAATTTGCCTCGCAGTTGCACAACCTCGATTCTTCACGGCAAAGCAGTGCTCCTGCCGCCGCCGATTAATGGCTCCGGGTCTTCACCTCCCGGTTCTGGCAGTGGAAGCTCCTCCCTGTCCGGATAAGGACCCCACCTATGGCTACTGGTAGCAGTTTACAGTTAACCCATCTTTATCGGCGAACCGCCCCACGCGCGGACGTTTTTTCGCGCGAGCGGTTAAATCACTTTTTTAACCTCAGCCGGCAGCTGGTAGCGACCAACCGGCTTGAAACTCTGCTGGATTACATCGCCAGTAACGCGGTAGATATTTTTCAGGTGCAGTTCTGCCGAATTTACACTCTGGAAACTGATCGCACGCTATATACGCAGGCGCTTCACTTCCACCCGGCTTTTCCGCCAGCACTGCAGGAACAGGTACGCCACCTGCGGCCCGATCTTTATATCCCGGAGGGTTATTTGACCTGCACCCAGCCTTTGATCATAAGCGCGGAGGATTCCGCCTTTCCGCTGCCAGTGCGCCGCCGCCTGGGCTTGCATCTGGTTGACAACGTTTGCCTCGCCCCATTGTGTGTGGATGGCGAACCCGTTGGGTTGCTCACCCTGGGCGACCGCTGGACCCCGGAGGACGGAGAACGCCTGCGCCTGGTAACCCTGATGGCCGACCAGGCCGCAAGCGCTATTTACCGCGCGCGTTTGAGCAGCCGCCTCAAAGAAAGCCAGCTCGAAACCGTGCTCGCTCTGGCTAAAGCGATCGAAGCTCGTGATAACTACACCGGCAACCACAGCGATAGAATGACCGAACTGGCTGTGCGCACTGCGGTTGCCATGAACTGCTCGCAGGAAGAAATTCAGGCCATTCGCTGGGCCTCCCTTCTCCATGACATCGGCAAAATCGGCATTTCGGACGAAGTCCTCCATAAACCTGCTCCGCTCAGCTCCCAGGAATGGGAAGTCATCCGTTCCCATCCCCAGAAAGGCGCAGAGATCATCCTCATGGTTTCCAATCTGGAACATGTGGCCATGCTTGTTCTTGCCCACCACGAAAAATACGATGGCAGTGGTTATCCCTTCGGGTTGAGCGGCACACGCATCCCTCTCGGAGCGCGCATTCTCACCGTCGCCGATGCGTATTCGGCCATGGTGGATGGACGTGTCTACCGCCCTCCCCTCTCCCACGAGGAAGCCATCGAAGAACTGCTCCGCTGTGCGGGCACGCAGTTCGATCCTCAGGTGGTACAGGTGTTCATCAGCCTTTTTAACTGACAAATACTGACGGTTAAGAACCGTCGGTTGACTTCCGCTTCACTCCCCAGAGTCCCTCCCCCCGCCAGTTCGGGGGGAGGGCGCGTTTTATGGTAAGATTTGAATCAACACCTGCTGATGAACACATCCCGGCTTCGTCCTCTGGCCATCCCGGCACTCCTTCTGGCGATCTGTGTCCTGGCGTTCGGGTTGCAAGCCCCGTGGTTGGGTTTCTACCTGGATGACTGGATCATCCTTGCCGCGGACCATTCCGGGGGGGCGCTTCGTCTGCTGGAATATGCCTGGCGGGGGAACCGCCCGCTGATCTTCTGGACATGGTGGCTGGGTTTTCGCATCCTCGGGGAGGCTCCCCTGGGCTGGCAGTTGTGGGCATTATTCTGGCGCTGGCTTACCATTCTGGCCGCCTGGAAAACCCTGGCCATGCTCTGGCCCGAACATCCGCGCCGAAACCTTGGAGCGGTGCTTCTCTTTGCCATCTACCCGCTCTTCATGCAACAGCCCTCCGCCCTCACCTTCAGCTTTCACTGGATCTGTTTCTTCCTGTACTTTCTCTCTCTTATCGCCATGATCCACGCTGCACGCAACCCCGCCCGTTACCCGGGCTGGTCTGTGCTGGCCATCCTGGCCGACGCCGCTCAGCTTTTCTCGCAGGAATTTTACGTCGGGCTGGAGCTGCTGCGCCCGCTGATTCTTTTCATCGCTCTTGATCATGCCACCCCCCTGGCTCAAAAGATCAGGCGCGTCTTCCTTCACTGGCTGCCCTATCTGGGGCTTCTGGCGGGATTTTTACTCTGGCGGCTGCGCTTCATGCCCACTCCCGGCACAGACCGCAACACCCCGGTTCTTCTGCTTAATTTGCTTCATTCCCCCCTGCAAACCCTGCCCGACCTCATCACCCGCATGATGCAGGATGTGGTGGATGGAATGGTAGGCGTCTGGGCATACACCCTGGAACCCTCGGCCTTCTCTCTCCAACCGCTCTCCAACGGGCTGGCCTGGCTCATTGCCCTGGCCGCGTTGATCATGGCCTGGGTTGCCCTTCGACGGGTTTCCCCCCCGCAAGCGTCTCCGGCAAACCGCTGGCGGCGAGAAGCCCTGGTTTTGGGCGGGGTGGCCTTGCTGGCAGGTTTCGCACCCGGCTGGTCCATTGGCCGCTTTATCACCGATACCACCTTCCTCTATAACGATCGTTTTGGCCTGGCCGCCATGTTCGGAGGGGCCATCCTGTTAAGCGCCTTCATTGACTGGCTCATCCGCCCCGGCAGGCCCCAGTTGCTGGTGCTTTGTCTGCTGGTGGGGCTGGCAACAGGCCAGCACGCGCGTAACGCCACGCTCTACCGCTGGTCGTGGGAAGAACAACGCCGCCTCTTCTGGCAATTGAAGTGGCGTGCTCCCGGCCTCGAACCCTACACCGCGCTCTATGGCAACGGCGCCCTGGTAGCCTATATGGGCTCCTGGGCCAATATCTCGGCGATCAACCTTCTCTACTCTCCCAATCTCCTTCCCAGCCCGGCCTATTACTGGTACTTTGATGTTTATCGCTACAATGTGGAAGCGGTCGTTGAACAACACGGCCAGGTAGCCGACGAGAAGAACTTCCTTACCTTCAGCGCCCCTGCTACCCAGAGTGTGGTGATGGTAGACCAGCCCGAAATGGATCAGTGCTTGTGGATCGTTTCAGAGGCAGATCGACACAACCCCTATCTGGAGAAAGCCATTCTCACTGCCCTGCCCCTTTCGGATCTATCGCGTATTCTCCCCATCGAATCCAGCCCGCCCCCCGGGGCCATCTTTGGCCCGGAGCCGCCTCATACCTGGTGCTTTTACTACCAAAAAGCCCGTCTGGCCGAACAAATGGGAGACTGGGAACAGATGATGCGGCTCTGGGAACAGGCCCAGGCAGAGGGTTTTCGCCCGCGCAGTGAGCCCGAACTGGTACCCTTCATTCTGGCAGCTGCGCACACTGGCCAGTGGGAGACCGCACTCCAGCTCTCAGACCGCGCCTATTACCCCACCTATGTGATGCACGATTATCTCTGCACCACCTGGCGCCGTATTCGCGACGAAATTCCCCCCTCCGCCGGTCGTCAGGAAGCCCTCTCACAGGCCCACCGTGAGCTCGATTGCGGGCAGATCTTTCAGCCCTGAGCTTATTCTTCTTCGGCTTCAACCTCGGGCGGCTCAAGAGAGACCACCAGCATCCCTGCCCCACACACCGTACACACTACCCTCTCTCCGACCTCCGCCCAGCTTAAATCAACCTCGGCAGAACAAACCGGGCAGGCTGTGAGTGGTCGTTCGTTGTAGTCATCTTCAGGCATCTGATCCATGGGATTTTTCTCCGGTAAGCTGCATCTGGTCAAGCGGGAAAGTGGAGGGGACAACCCGCATGAACTCTTCCACCACGCGCGGATCGAAATGTGTGCCGGTTTCGGCCAGAATGTGCCGCAATGCCTGAGTGCGCGGCCAGGCAGGGCGGTAGGGTCGGGAAGAGGTCAGCGCATCATACACATCCACCACAGCAAAGATGCGCGCCTCCAGCGGTATCTCCTCTCCCTTCAACCCGCGCGGGTAACCCGCGCCGTTCCACCATTCATGGTGGCAGTATGGAATACTCAATGCCGGACGCAGATAGGCAATCGGCGAGAGCATTTCATAGGCATACACCGGATGCATGCGCATCACCATCCATTCCTCAGGGGTCAGCGGTTCGGGCTTATGAAGGATGCGATCAGGAACGCCCATTTTACCGATATCGTGTAACAAAGCGCCGCGGCGGATATGCCCCAGCTGTTCTTCCGAAAACCCAAATCTCCGCGCCACACGCAGGGTCAGTTCGGTCACCCGTTGTGTATGCGATTCTGTCTCACGGTCGCGCAGATCAAGTGCGCGTGACCATCCCTCGATGGTGCTGTCGTACGCCTCAAGAAGCTCACGATTGGTGCGCTGCAGGCCGTGGTAAAGTTCGGCATTTTCAATGGCAGTGGCGGCTGTGCTCCCCACCAGAGAAAGCAAATCCATTTCTTCGGTGCTGAAGCGTTCTGTGACCAGGCTTAAGATATACAGGAAGCCTATCACCCTGCCGCGGGCTACCATCGGAACAAGCACGTTGGAAGTTTTTTCCGGCGCACTGCATACCAGCGCTTCAATCTCGGCAAACACGGGCCATGGCTCACGCAAAATGTACGGGCGATGCTCCCGGAAAAGCTCATCCAGCGGCGGGGTGTGAACATCCACCAGCGACAGGCTCGAGAGCTTCTCAGCTTCTATCACCTCGCCATTACAACAAATATACACACAGGAACAGTATTCGGAATCGTTTTCCAGGCGGTATATGGCCAGCGCATTCATCCCACCCAACAGGGCCTGGATCGAACGGGAAAGGTGAGAATAAATTTCCGTGCGATCCAGGGTCTCGCTCATCACCCGGCCGGCCGCGGTAATGGCCACGGTTTGTTCAGCATACCGCAGTGTACGTTCATGCAGGCTGGCACGGTGCATCGCATTGGCGCTCATATCGGCTACAGCCTGCAGCACCCGGAACTCTTCGCTCAAAAACGGGCGCTCGCGCCCCACCCACAGCACCCCCATCGTCTCTCCCTGTGCCACCAGGGGTGCCCCGATGACTGCCCGAATACCCTTCTCCGGCAAACGTTCATCCAGAGGGCGATAATCCGCTTCTTTTTCAATATCATCTGTCTGAAAAGGGGCCGAGCGGGTAAAAATCAACCCCGTAACCCCTTTGCCCGGCGGCACATAAGATTCTTCAGAGATGCTGAAAACCCCCCGCCCTATCTCTACTCTGAGAGAATTGGTTTCCCCGTCCAGCATGGCAATCAGGGCTCCCCGGGCATTGAGCAGAGCCATCAGCTGATCGAGGATGATGGGGAGCATTTCACTCCGGTTGACGGCCTTCCGCAGGGCCGTTGAAACCGTCTGAATGGCCTGCATCTCTCGCTCGCGCTGGATCTCCGCCGTAATATCGCGCTTCAAGGCAGCATAATTGACAGCTACCCCCCGTTCATCTTTAATGGGGAAGACCGTCACATTCTCGTAGAGGTAGGTACCATCCTTGCGCTGGCTCACCAGCATCCCCGACCAGGAATGCCCACCCGCTACCGTGCGCAGAAGCTCTTTATAGAAGCTCCAGTCATGATAGTCGCTCATCAGATGGCGCACACTCTTTCCAAGCACTTCCGCTTTAGGGAACCCGGTCGTCTCCTCAAAACAGGGGTTCACATAGACCACCCGCCCCCGGGTGTCGGCGAGGATGATCGATTCAGCCGCCTGTTCAACGATGGCCCCCAGCCGCACCTCGATACTGCGTAACGCGCGCTCCGTTTGCCGGAGATGGGTCACATCTCGGTTTACCCCAATGGTAGCGATTAATTCTCCATTCGCCCCGTAGACGGGCAGAACTACCAGGTCTACCACACCCCTGGAACCATCTTTTCGGCAAATAGGCACTTCGCCATCCCACCGGCCGTTCTCTTCCATCGCCCGGAAAATACGATTTTGCACCGGTTGCTGTTCTTCCGGGGGCTGGGTCACCTCCCAGACTGGCTTTCCGAGGACTTCGTGCCGCCTGTAACCAAACATGCGCTCAGCGGCGGGGTTCCAATCGATAATTCGCGACTGGCCGTCCGTAAGAATGATGGCATCGAAACTGTTGGCAAAAGTAAGCGCCTGACGGGCGGCCTCTTCATAGAGCAGGCTGTTCTCTACCGCCACCCCAACGTAACCGGAAACCATTTCCAGCATTTCCAGGTCTTCCTGGGTATAACGGTTCGGGGTGTAACTTTGCACCAGAAGCACACCCATCGGCCGGCTGCTGCGCCTGAGGGGAACCGCCAGCACCGAACGGGTACGCCGTTGACTGCCAAAATGGACCGGGGCTGGAGCAATCTTTTGCTCCCTGAAAAAATCCCCGATCCGCAAAGACACTCCCGTCCGCAACACGTAAGCCGACCAGCCTGTTTCATCGCTATGCCGAACGGGCGGGAAGCGCTGCCCATCATCAAAGAGATAAACGGCCTCGATCTCCTTTTGCTCTGGCCGCCAGAGGGTGATGGCGAGCGCATCAAAAGGCATCAGACTGGCAATCACCCGATGGATGGTGGCGTAAACGGTCTCGGCGTCCAGGCTGGCCATGGCAATTTGCCGGCTGGCTTCCTGCAGTGCATTCAGCTGGGCCACCCGCCGACGCAGGTCCCGCTCAGAGCGCAGCCGTTCCAGCGCCATCCCCAGCTGATGCGCCAGGGTCACCATCAACCTCTCGTCTTCTTCCCGAAACGCCGCCCGAAGAGCACTCTCGGCATCAATGACCCCCACTACTTCTCCACGCACCTTCAGGGGCACACACAACTCCGAACCGGTATTGGGCTCATACTCTAAAAAGATCTCCGAACGTGAGACGTCCGGCACGTTCATGGGTTCCCCCGTGAGGGCCACCGTTCCGGTCACTCCCTGGCCCAGGGGAATTTGCATGCTGAGGAATTTCTCCGAAAGGCCGCGGTAGGAAGGGTGAAAGACAAGATGCCGGGTTTCAGGGTTAAGGAGCAAGACCCCGAACTGGTGCGGGTAGAGGGTTTCAGCGATTAACGCAGTAACCCGCTCGAAAAGCTCATCTTCGCTCTGTGATTCATAAGCCGCCCTGGCAATGCCATGCAATACCTGCAATTCTCTGGAGAGGTCACCAGGGGTGTTTGCATTCAGCGCCATACCGGTTTGTGGTTACCCCTTCCTCTGCCCGATTTCCTGGATCAACGCCATACAAAAGCAGAACCTCTCCTCTCGCCTGGATTATTTCCATTATACCGGTTGACCGGTGAGGCCCGCGTTAACAAAATTGTAGAGAATTACACTGCACCCCGGAGCAGGTTTTCTCTCCGGGGTGCAGCTCAAAACGGGATTATCGTCTCACGATTGCTCAGCTCTTGATTTGCTGTGCCAGGTAATGCTGCAGGCTCATCTGTTTCACCTGATCAAGCTGGGCTTCCAGCCAGTCAGTGTGGGCTTCTTCATCTTCAAGAATCTCTTCCAGCAGGTCACGTGTGCCGTTATCGCCCAGGGCCACCGCCTGACGGATACCCTCGTTGTAGGCCCGAATCGCCCCATATTCCGATTCTACATCCTTCTGGAATTGCTCTGCCACGTCTCCCCCGATGTGCATCGCTTTAAGCTGGTTGACCACCGGGCGTCCCTCCAGGAAGAGAATGCGCCCGATGAGCTTCTCGGCGTGCTTCATCTCGTCAATAGCACGCTTCTCGATGGCCTGGTGCAGGCGTTCGTAACCCCAGTTGGCACACATTTCAGAATGCAGAATGTACTGGTTGATGGCGGTTAATTCATCGGCCAGCAACGCGTTGAGAGTTTCAAGTATTGCTTCATTTCCTTTCATGAGATCACCTCCTGTGCAAAGTAGAAAACCCGAATCGCTCTCCCCGACACCAGGCCAGGGTCATTCCCTCGCTTATTCCTGTAAAAGTGCCAGCGCCAGTGCTTCACGTAGCGAACGCGCCTCGCTGATCTGCAATCCATCTGGCCAGGGTTCGGCTCCACGCCGCACCCGCCGCGGGACAATGGCCTGCCTGAAACCCAGTTTTTGCGCCTCATTCAAACGCGCCCCCATCTGCCCCACCATGCGCAATTCTCCCGAAAGCCCCACCTCACCGATCAACACTGTGTCAGCTCGCACGGGAGCATCTTTCATCGATGAAGCGATCGCCGCCGCCACCGCCAGGTCAGCCGCAGGTTCCGTAATGCGCAGGCCACCCACCACATTCACGAAAACATCCTGCTCCGAAAGGCGTACCCCTACCCGCCGGGTAAGCACAGCCGTGATGATCAACAGACGGTTAATATCAATACCATTCGGCGTGCGGCGGGGGTTGCCCAGGCTGGTAGGGCTGGTCAGCCCCTGAACTTCCACCAGAAGCGGACGCGTACCTTCCATGGTCACAGCAATCGCCGAGCCTGCCACATTCACCATGCGCTCAGCCAGGAAAGCCTCAGAAGGATTGGTCACCTCGATCATTCCCTGCTCGCGCATTTCAAAAACCCCCACCTCGCTGGTGGCCCCAAAACGGTTCTTGACCGACCGCAGCAACCGGTAGGATTGAAAACGATCTCCCTCCAGGTAAAGCACTGTATCTACAATATGCTCCAGCACCCGCGGCCCGGCAATGATCCCTTCTTTGGTCACATGCCCGATGACAAAGACCGAAATACCCGAAGCCTTGGCCAGGTCGCGCAGGCGGCTGGAGCATTCACGCACCTGTGAGACAGACCCCGCCGCAGAGTCCATCCCTGGCAGGTACACCGTCTGAATGGAATCCACAACCAGCAATGCAGGCTGAACTGCCCGGGTGTGCTCAAGAATGGTCTCCAGATTCGTTTCCGTGACCAGGAACAGCTCATCTGGCAGGCCGGATTCATCGCGCAAGCGCAGGGCACGCATTTTGATCTGCCGTTCCGATTCCTCCCCCGAAACATAAAGCACCCGGCTGTGGAGGGCCATCTCCAGCGCGATCTGCAACATCAAGGTCGATTTGCCGATCCCCGGGTCGCCTCCCACCAGCACCATCGAGCCAGGAACGATTCCTCCCCCCAGCACCCGGGCAAACTCGCCCATCGGCACGGCGAGGCGGCTTTCGCTATCTCCCTCAATTTCACGCATCCGCCGCGGTAAATTACCTCCACCCAGCCCTGGCCGACCGCCGGGTTCTGCCAGGCGCGTCCCCGTGGGAGGAGGCGCCACAACCTCTTCAACCATGCTGTTCCAGCTGCCACACTGCGGGCAGCGACCCATCGCCCTGGGAGCAACCTTGCCGCAATTCTGGCATACGTAACGGGTCTGTAGTTTTGCCACGCCTCACCCCGAAAGAATCTGCTCCAGATCGTAACCACCGCTGTTGGCCTGCACCAGTTTCACCCAGTCAATCTGGCCGCGCTCGTCACAGAAATGTTCAATAAAATCCTTCGTCAGTTTGTTCGCAATTCGGTCTTTTTCAAGCAGGTACCTTTCATTATGTTCTTTCGCTCGATACCCTACCGGTTCGACAATTTGGATGTAAAAATCTTTTTCGCCGCTGATCAGCGCCCAAAAATTCTGCCCAACAAGCTTTAAGTACCCGCCTTTTGTCCACACTGACCTCGATTTTCCATAACAAATGCCCAGCACAGGTACCACATTAAGTTTAACGCTTGCCTGACGCAAGCGAATCTGCGCTTTTCTAAAATCATCTTCCAGTTTACTATGTTGACTGGAGTTCCCCCAATTGGGGCCAGATTTTATAGAAACCACGTAATAAACCCCATTTTTTGAGAATTCGAGATCCAAACCAGAGGTCGCCGATTTATGAGCATCAATACTGCTCTGTTGAGCAACAAAGAGCGCCAGGCTCTCTAAAAAATCGCCAAAGATCTTTTCCTCACTTGAACTTAAAAAAGCCGCCATAGTCTGCTCGATCAGCTCAGATGCCCTGTTCACATTTTTAGCCCGAAATAAATAAGGGTTTTTCTGAATTAAGTCCTTCAATGTGAGCTGAGACAATCGTTCGAGCCTGCGAACATGAAAGCTCTGGATATGTTCATTGACAAACTCATTGAGTAAATGAAGATCAAGGGAAGGGGTATCTTTCGGCGTGGTCATCGGCTGCCATTCTTTCCATTTTTCTTTTTCTCAAGGGCGAGTCTTTCGAGTGCGACCTCACAATATTCCTGATTAATATCGATCCCAATATAATGACGATCCAATCGTTGGGCCGCCACACAGGTCGTTCCGCTGCCATTGAAGGGATCAAGAACTACATCTCCGGGGCGGGTAAAAAGCTTGATGAACCACTCCGGTAGAGCAACCGGGAAAGTGGCGCTGTGTTTTCGGTTATAACATTCGGTGGGCATATACAATACATTCGATGGGTAGACCATCTCTCGACCCACCCAGTTTGCGATTCTTTTTCCGAATCCACTCCCTACCCGCGAATTATCCCGGCGCATGTCGGTTTCTGAAAGGTTTTTCAACCGGGTCTGAGCCCAGTCACCCACGGGCACCATCACCGCCTCTTGATTCATATAGAACCGTCTGGTGCGGGTGAAGTGCAACAATCGCTCCCAGTTATCTCTGAAGCGATTTGGCCACTTGCCCGGGTGGGAATTTTTTTTGTGCCACATATACTCTTCCGTCCAGAGCCAACCCTGCCGCCGCATCTCCAGGATCAATTCCAACACATAGGTATGCCGCTCGCCATTCACCACCCTTTCTTTGATGTTCAGAACGAACGAACCGCTGGGTTTTAGAATACGGAGAAACTCCGCCGAACGGGGTAAAAACCACGCCACATACGCATCTGGCTTAATTCCTCCGTAAGTGGAAGCCCTTTGATCAGCATAGGGAGGAGAAGTTACGATTAAATCAATACTTTCATCCGGGATTTGCTTTAATACCTCCAGGCAGTCGCCACAAATAATCTGATCCAGCCACGCAGATAACGGCCCCGTTTTTTCAAGGGAGGATTCTCCGGTGAATGGAAGAGGCAACAGGGATGGCGTTCCTCCCCCTCTGGGCTCGCGGGCTGCCTCATTCATCTCTTCGGGCTCGTATCCAGAATCCTTGATTTCTTCCATACTTTCATTTTACTTCACCTGCAAAGAAAGAGGGCGGGTTTCCCCGCCCTCTTTTAGAACGTTTTTTCCGGTTCAGCCTCAAGTGGGGCTTCTTCTTTCTTCCTCAAGACCAGCTCTCCGGTCTCCGGGTCTACATCCACCACCACCTCGTCGCCTGTGTTGAACTCTTTCGCCAGCACGGCATCCGAAAGGCGGTCTTCAATCTTATATTGAATCACCCGGCGCAGCGGACGGGCGCCCATTTCGGGGTCGTACCCTTCTTCGGCCAGCTGGTCCAGCGCCGCATCGGTAGCGCTCAGGCGGATCTGTGTATCGGCCAGGCGTTCAGCTACCTTGTTCAACTCAATGCTTACAATCTGCCGGATATCCTCGCGGCCCAGGGAGCGGAAGACGATCACCGAATCGAGCCGGTTGATAAATTCAGGCCGGAAGACGCGTTTCAATGAATCCAGCAACTTCTTGCGCATCTCTTCATAGGCCATCTTTTCTTCACGCTCTTCATCGCGCACCAGCTGGAACCCCAGGGAGGTCTGCCGTTTGATCATATCCGCGCCGATGTTGGAAGTCATGATAATGATGGCATTGCGGAAATCCACCTTATGCCCCTTGGCATCCGAGAGATGGCCTTCTTCCATAATCTGCAGGAGCATGTTGTGGGCCTCAGGATGCGCCTTTTCGATCTCATCAAAGACGACAATCGAGTACGGTCGGCGGCGGATAGCTTCCGTGAGCTGACCAGCCTCTTCATAACCCACGTACCCGGGGGGCGCACCCACCAGACGGCTGACCGTGTGACGCTCCATGAATTCCGACATATCCAGCTGGATCAGCGCCTCTTCACTGCCGAACATAAAGCGTGCCAGCGCCTTGGTGAGCTCCGTCTTTCCTACCCCTGTGGGGCCAAGGAAGATGAATGAACCGATCGGGCGGCGCGGGTCTTTCAACCCGGCCCGCGCGCGGCGCACCGCTTTGGCAATCGCCTCGATGGCTTCGTCCTGCCCGATGATATGCTTGCGTAATTCCTCTTCCATGTGCAACAGGCGCTCCGATTCCTCGGTTGCCATCTGCATCACGGGAACGCCCGTCCACATATTGACCACCTCAGCAATGTCATCCGGGGTCACCACCGGGCTGCTCGACCGATCCCACCCGGTGCGCAGGCGTTCAAGCTGTTCTTCCAGCTCGGCTTCCAGCTCCAGCAGTTCCTGGGCGTCATCATTCCGCCCGTCCTCTACCGCCAGCGAGCGGTTTTGCCGCACTTCGCGTAATTTCCGCATCAGGTCACGCGCGGTGGTGGCCGCAGGGCTCTTATACATCCGCACCCGCGATGCCGCCTCATCCACCAGATCAATCGCCTTGTCTGGCAGGAAGCGGTCGTTCACATACCGCGCCGAAAGGCGCGCCGCGGCCTCTAACGCTTCTTCAGTGATGATCAGACGGTGATGCTCCTCATAAGCCGATTTGATCCCGCGCAGAATTTCAATGGTTTCCTCAATCGAGGGTTCGTTGACGATAATCGGCTGGAAGCGCCGTTCGAGAGCGGCATCGGACTCAATGTGCTTGCGGTACTCATCCAGCGTGGTCGCGCCGATCACCTGCAATTCGCCGCGCGAGAGCGCCGGTTTGAGAATGTTCGCCGCATCCACCGAAGAGCCAGCCGCCCCGGCCCCCACCAGCATGTGCACCTCATCGATGAAGAGGATCGCCCCGGAGCTTTTCAGCTCATCAATCACCCGCTTGAGGCGCTCCTCGAACTGCCCGCGGTACATCGTTCCGGCCACCAGAGAACCCACATCCAGCTGCAGCACGCGTTTACCCAGCAGCAGGGCGGGCACTTCTCCTTCCACGATGCGTTGAGCCAGGCCTTCCACAATGGCCGTCTTGCCCACCCCGGGCTCACCGATCAGCGCAGGGTTGTTCTTCGAGCGACGTGCCAGGATCTGGATCACCCGTTCAATTTCCATCTGCCGTCCGATGACGGGGTCAAGTTTGCCTTCTTCGGCTTTGGCCGTCAAATCAACCGCAAGCTGATCTACAAGCGGGGTCTTGGGCTTTTCCTGAGTCGACCGTGAAGACGCGGTACGGCCCGGCGAAGCCGTTCCGGTAGCCGTGCCTGTGCCGCCCGGCGTTGTACTACTTTCCTGCAAAATTCGCCGTGTCTGTCGCCGAATCTGCTCGGCAGTGACGCCCAGCTTTCGCAATACTTCCATCCCCAGGCCATCGGTTGAACGCACCAGCCCGAGTAAAAGGTGCTCGGTGCCGATGTAATGATGCCCCATGCGCCGGGCTTCCTCAATGGCATATTCCAGTACCTGCTGGGTGCCAGGTGATAAATCAATTTTGCCTCCGCGATACTGCCCGTAACCGCTCAACTTCTCAACCATCTCTCGCACTCGATCAGGTTCCAGGCCCAGCTCACGCAGCACACGTCCGGCAATCCCACCATCTTCCTGAACCAGCCCCAGTAAAAGATGTTCGGTACCAATAGCATTCTGGCGCAGGCGCTCGGCTTCCTGGTGAGCCAGGCTGAGCACCCGACGCGCTCGCTGAGTGAAACGTTCCATTCCGGACATAATACAATCTCCTCTAAACGCTCAACACGCTTTCCCCCCAGGCTACAGATCGCTCGATCCTGAAGGGTTGGCATGAACAGGGAAGCCGTCTGGAACCCACGCTTCTACAGGTTTGACTTCCAGAAGGTGCTGGGAAAATAGCTCCAGCTCGGGCGCTTCCCGAAATTCTCATCATGGTAAAAACCTCATTTTGATTCTACCATTTTATAGGGGCTTGTCGAGTCACCCGTTTAGACGATACAAGGTTCTCATCCATAGACCCCAAATCTAACCATCCAATGCATTGCATTGTAACCGAGGAATATTAACATCACCTATGAATTTCCGCGACGATCATCTCCTGAACGGGTTATAATAACAGCCATTCCCCACTCTGTGAATAACCCATGCTCAGGAAAAAAGTTAAACTCATTTTCAATCCCATTGCCAACCTTGGCCGCTCATGGCCGATCGCTTCTTCTCTGCGCCCCCTGCTCACCGAGCTGGGCGGCGCGGATTGGACGGGAACCGTCTACCCTACCCACGCCGCTGAGCTTGCGCGTCAGGCTGGAGAAGAGGGTTATGAAAAGGTCATCGCCATGGGCGGCGACGGCACCGTCCACGAGGTCGTCAACGGCCTGATGCAGCTACCCCCCGAAAAACGCCCCATTTTAGGGATCGTCCCGGTGGGCACCGGGAATGATTTTGCCTACAGCCTGGGAATTTCATCGATTCCTGAAGAAGCCCTGCGGCAGGCATTCCAGGGGCCGGTACACGAGATTGATGTGGCTCACGTGGAAGACAACCGCGGGCACAGCGAGTACTGGACAAACACCCTGGGCATTGGCTTCGACGCCCTCATCAACATCCGATCGCGCCGGGTGGCTCTCTTTCAGGGATTCGCCGTGTATTTCCTGGCCATGATGCAGGCACTTATCCTCGATTACACCCCCTACAAAGCCCACCTGCGAACCGACCATCAAGAGTGGGATGAATCTTTGCTCATGATGGTGATCTGCAACGGCAAACGTGAGGGGGGTGGCTTTCATATTGCCCCGCAGGCCAGCCAGCAAGATGGTCTGCTTAATTCGGTGCGCGTACCCGTCATTCGACGGCGGCGCATGTTGCTCACCGTGCCTTACTTCATGAACGGAACCCACGAGAAGCTCTCCTACGTGCATTCTCTGTCTTTCCGCACCCTTGAAATCAACTCCGACCGCCCCCTCTACATTCATTCCGATGGAGAGATCTACGCCGGTATGCATTCCACCGTCAACCATCTCAAAATCGAATGTCTCCCTTCTGCCATTCGGGCGGTCGCCCCGGGATTTAAATCCTGACCTTTTTGCATATAATCAGGGTATGCCGACCCTATCCGATGCACTGCGCGGGCGCGATTTTGGTTTTCTGCGCATGGTAGCCGCCGCCTGGGGAATTGAACTCACCGCCCCCGACGTGGCCACCGCCCTGCCTCAGCTCGTGCGGGGCATTCTGCAGGCCCCATGGCGAGAAGAGGTTCTTTCGGCTTTGCCGTCTGAGGCTCAAATGGCCCTGCAGGCCGTTCTGGAACATGAGGGGCGGATGAGCTGGGCACTTTTCACCCGCCGTTTTGGAACCGTGCGGCAACTTGGCCCGGCGCGCCGAGAAAAAGAGCGCCCCGATCTTCATCCGGCGTCTCCAGCTGAAGTGCTCTGGTATCGCGCCCTCATCGGCCGCGCCTTTCTCAACAGCCCGGAAGATCCCGAACCGCTGGAATACGCTTACATTCCCGATGACCTGCTGGAAGTGATTCGCCCCCTGGCATCTACCCGCGAAGCTCCCCCCGGTCGGCCCGCTACCCCTCTGGAGTGCGCCCATCCCATTCTGACTGGCGACTGGATCCTTGACCACGCAACGACCCTGCTGGCCGCTTTGCGCATGGGCCTCTCCCTTGAAAACCTGAGCAATCGGAACTGGCCCATTTCTCCATCGATTCTGGCCCAATTACTCAATGCGGCAGGGCTGATCGACGAAAATGGCCTGCCCCGCGCTGATGCTACCCGCGCTTTTTTAGAAGCTCCACGGGCTGAAGCGCTGGCCCATCTCACCCGTTCCTGGATGGAATCTCCTCTCTTTAATGAGTTGCGCCTCCTGCCAGGCCTCAAGTTTGAAGGTGACTGGCAAAATGATCCGCTGCGCGCGCGTCGGGCCATCCTCGACTGGCTTAACCGCGTCCCCGATCCTGGAAATGGATGGTGGAATCTCTCCTCTCTGGTGCGCACCATTCAAGAACAGGACCCCGATTTTCAACGCCCGGCTGGCGACTACGATTCATGGTTCATTCGTCACGAAACAAGCGGGGAATACCTGCGCGGCTTCGAGCATTGGGACGAAGTAGACGGGGCTCTGGTGCGCTTTATCATTACCGGCCCCCTCCACTGGCTGGGCATTCTCGATCTGGCTTCTCCTGCACCGGATGCCCCCCCGGCCGCTTTCCGCTTCACCTCATGGGCCGAGGCCCTTCTGCAGGGAAAGGCTCCCAAGGGCCTGCCCGAAGAAACCGAACGGGTGCGGTTAACCTCCTCCGGCCAGATCACTGTACCACGCCTGGCTCCGCGCACCTTGCGTTACCAGCTTGCCCGCTTTTGCCTGTGGGGAGAAGAAAAATCCGGCGAATACCGGTATCGGGTTGCCCCTGAGGGGCTTCAACGTGCCAGCGCACAGGGCTTACACCCCCGGCAATTCCTTGCCCTTCTGCGCCGCTACCTTGAGCCACAGGCCATACCCCCGTCGCTGGTGCAGGCTCTGGAACGCTGGGAAACTTCTGGCACCCAGGCCGCCATTGAATCGGCCCTGATTCTCAGGGTGAGTTCTCCCGCGGTACTCGAGGTTCTCCGAAAATCCCGCGCTTCACGTTTCATCCTCGAAGAGCTCTCACCCACCGTCGTACTTTTACGCCCGGGTTCACAGGAACAGGTGAGGAATGCCCTGCAGGAAAGCGGCTTTCTAACTGATACTCACATCGAGGAAGCACGCTCCCGAAATTTGCATTAATTTATGGATTCTAACTCCACAAATTAATGCAAATTTAAAGATCTGGTATATCATAGAATCATGTTCACCCGCGTTTATGAACCATTGGAAGCACATCTTCGGCCCGGTAAAGTACTGGTGCTTTATGGCCCCCGTAGAGTTGGGAAAACCACTCTGTTACAGAAAACCCTCCAGAATATCAGGCTGAAATATAAACTGGACTCCGGTGACAACCTGAGAACCCAGCAAGTTCTCGGATCTCTGGATTTTCGCGAAATTCTGGCTTACGTCGAAGGATACGAACTACTCGCCATCGATGAAGCTCAAAGTATTCCGCAAATTGGTAAGGCTCTCAAAATTATTGTAGACCAGGTGCCCGGGATCCAGGTCATTGCCACAGGCTCTTCTTCCTTTGAGCTATCGGGGCAAATTGGCGAACCCCTCACCGGACGAAAAAGAACTTTACTTCTTTATCCCCTTTCTCAGGAAGAATTCCTCTCTGCATATAATCGCTTTGAATTACGCGAAAATCTCTCCGATTTTTTAATTTTTGGATGTTATCCTGAGGTGTGGTTAACCACTCGGCGCCAGGAACGTATTGACATCCTCATGGAAATTACCAATTCCTATCTGCTCAAAGACATTCTGGCATTTGATCGGATTAAAAGTTCGCGCACTTTATTGAACCTGCTCAAACTGCTCGCGTTCCAGGTAGGGAGTGAAGTATCCATGACCGAACTGGCAACCCAGACGGGTGTAGACGTGAAAACTGTTCAACGCTACCTGGATTTACTTGAAAAAGTATTTGTGATCATCCGGCTTCCGGGCTTTAGCCGAAATCTCAGGCAGGAAATAACCCGTAAATCGAAGTTTTACTTTGTAGACAACGGAATTCGAAATGCCCTCATCGCACAATTTAATGGATTGGACCAGCGGAACGATGTTGGCCTGCTCTGGGAAAACTTTATCTTCATGGAACGATTAAAATACCTCACCTACCACTCCATCCATGCCAATCTGTTCTTCTGGCGTACATACAACCAGCAAGAAATTGACCTCATCGAGGAACGCGATGGTAGACTCTTCGGATATGAATTTAAGTGGGTGTTCAAAAAACCTATCACCCCCCCCGAAGTCTGGCGAAAGGCTTATCCGGAAGCAGAATTTCAGGGCATCACACGCGAGAACTACCTTGATTTCATCCTCCCCTGAGCCCTGTTCATCAGAGAGACCATGAATACAGGAAATAGCAGGTGAGGAATGCCCTGCAGGAAAGCGGCTTTTTGACCGATGTAAAAATCCAGTTTCTGTGAAATAATCCGTATGCATCTGTCAGACTCAACCTAATGGAGGAAATGATGACCGATCGACTCGCATGGATTACCCAGGAGATTGACGCCCTCAAAGAAGCCGGGCTTTATAACCGCATTCGCACCATCAGCTCACCCCAGGGGGCCTGGCTGACGGTAGACGGAAAGCGAGTGCTCAACTTCTGCTCCAACAACTACCTCGGCATGGCCAACCACCCGGGGCTGGTGGCCAGAGCCCGCGAAGCTCTCGAAAAATACGGGTGTGGGCCGGCGGCAGTGCGCACCATCGCCGGAACACTCGATCTGCATCTGGAGTTAGAACAGCGGCTGGCCGCCTTCAAAGGGGTCGAAGCCGCCATTACTTTTCAATCCGGTTTCACCGCCAACCTGGCGGCCATTAGCGCGCTGGTCGGCAAGGAAGATGTTATTTTCTCCGATGAACTTAACCACGCCAGCATCATCGATGGATGCCGTCTTTCAGGGGCGCGCATTGTCCGTTATGCCCATTGCGATCTCGCCGACCTGGAAGCACGTATCCGCGAGAACGAGGGCACTTACCGGCGTGCCCTGGCGATCACCGATGGGGTTTTCAGCATGGACGGAGATATAGCCCCCCTCGACCGCATCTACGACATCACCTCCGCTTACGGCGTCATGCTTATGGTCGATGACGCCCATGGCGAGGGGGTGCTGGGGCACGGGGGACGCGGCATTGTGGATCATTTCCACCTGCACGGGAAGGTGGATGTGGAAGTGGGTACCTTCTCCAAAGCCTTTGGCGTCGTCGGCGGAGCTGTGGCCGGTAGCGCGCCGGTGGTGGAATGGCTTCGCCAGCGCGGACGGCCTTTCCTGTTCTCCTCTGCCGTCACCGCCGCCGATACTGCCGCCTGCCTGGCCGCCATCGACCTGCTCGAAGAATCAACCCGGCTGGTGGATCAACTCTGGGCCAACGCAGAATACTTCAAGAAAGAAATGAAATCCCTCGGATTTGATACCGGGGTCAGCGTCACCCCCATCACCCCCATCATGCTCGGTGAAGCTCCCCTGGCCCAGCAGTTCAGCCGTGAATTATTCGAAGAAGGCGTGTTTGCCATGGCTATCGGCTTTCCGACGGTACCACGCGGCAAGGCGCGCATTCGGGTTATGATCTCAGCCGCTCACAGCCATGACGACCTTGACCGGGGGTTAGAGGTATTCGCCCGGGTTGGGCGTAAACTGGGGGTCATCGCCTGAAAAGCTTCTCTGGATCAAAGAACCCCCGCTGGCTCAAGCTGGCGGGGGCTCCTTTTATCTTCTAAAAACCCATTCTAGGCTGGTTTCTCTGCAAACGGGTCGTAGTTCGGGTTTGTTCCCGCCCATACGCACGAAGCCTCTTTCATCAGGCCACATTCCAACCCGCGCGAACAACGGTGTGCCACCACGCGCGGTGGTGTATCGGGAAGATGCTCGTCCGGATACAGCACCTCAGCTTCAAGCGCAACCTCACCGCCCGCATGGGCGCAATGCAACACCTTAATCTCCTGCCAGACTCGCTTCGCCATCCTTCAACCTCCACATTTCAGGAAACACCCTGTAACCGTATTATATCTCCAAACCAGCTCTGAAACACCAGACCCGAAGGTCACGGACATTCACGACAAAAATCATCTATTTTCTCGTCAGCGTCAATACCGACCCGCTGCGCTGATCAAGCAGATACAGTTCTCCCGAAACATCTTCTCCAAAGGAACTCAAATACGTGCCCGTCTCAAAGAGCAGTTGACTCTGCCAGCTGCCATCCGGCTGGCGTAACAACCCCCATACCCGTCCATTGCAGTAATCACCGTACAGATAAATGCCGAAGAACTCAGGGAGCTTCTCTCCCCGGTAGACAAAACCACCCGTCACCGAGCAACCTTCCGGGTGAGGATACTCTGCCACCGGGTCGGTCAAGGATAACCCCGCGGGAGGCTCGCCGCGGTATGGATGCGCCCCTTCACGGAAATTCCAGCCGTAATTCACCCCGCCGGGCGCTCCGGCTGACTGAAAATTGATCTCCTCCCAGGCGTTCTGCCCCACATCCGCAATCCATAAATCACCCGTCAGCCGATCGAAGGAGAAACGCCACGGATTTCTCAACCCGTACGCCCAAATCTCCTTCCTTCCCTGCTGCCCATCCGCAAAGGGGTTATCGGCTGGAATGGCGTAGGGGTCGCCTCCATTCACATCGATGCGCAACAGCTTCCCCAGCAGGGTGGTCAACTTCTGTCCGTTACCCTGTGGGTCTCCGGCCGAACCGCCGTCTCCTGTGCCAATGTAGAGCATACCATCTGGCCCAAACGCCAGCGACCCTCCATTGTGGTTGGCGTAAGGCTGATCAATGGTGAGCAGAATTTTCTCGCTGGCCGGGTCGGCGCGGGTACCATCCGCCAGAGTCTGAAAGCGTGAGATCACCGTTGCTCCGGCCCGATTGGTATAGTCCAGGTAGAAAAAGCCATTTTCTGCAAATTGGGGGTGCAGCGCAATTCCGAGCAATCCCTGCTCATTTCCCTGAGACCCCACCCGGTCGGTAATATCCAGGAAGGGGGCTGCCTGTAATCCCCCATTTACGATTAAACGCACCCGTCCGGGTTGTTCCAGAACGAGTAACCGTCCTTCTCCGGCGCCCGCCAGGTCGGTTGGGCGCTCCAGGCCCGAAGCCACTGTCTGCCAGGTGAACGCACGGGGATCAGGGAAGGCAGTCACATTTTCTGACACAGGCGCAAGTGGTGAGGCAGTGGGAGATTGTGTGGCAGTGGGAAGCCCTTGTGTGGCGGTGGGAAAAGCCTCACTGGCCACGGGGTAAGCCGTCGAACCGGGCACGCTCGCAGCCGGATAAGCCGTGCCGGATGTGGAAGCAGGAACACCGCCGTCGGCAGGCGGCTTCAGCTGTGGCGAACATGCCGCCACGAAGAGCATCACTCCAGCCAGCCAAACCGGGAACCATCGCATGATTTTCCATTGCATTCGCTTTACTCCAGAGAAAACACTCACGGTTAAAAACAGTACTTTTCCGGTCTGTTTTACCGTATAAGCGGAGTTTTGTCAAAAGAATGGAGCATCATTCGGACGAATGCGGCGAATCGATCTCGGTAAACTCTGCATCGATGATTTCCGGGCTGGCGGGTGGGGTCTCAGGCGCTTCAGAGGATGGATCCAACACATTACTCGCGGCCAGGATCTTATCCCAGTGTTCTTTCACCACTTCCTGCGGACACAATTCCACGAAAAGATACGAACCCAGCCAGAGAACCGCCGCATCGTCCAGGGGGATAATCGGTAAAAGGTCGGTCGGAACGACCAGATACACCAGCGAAGCCACCGGAATTAATTTCAACAGCGGGCTGACTCGCCGGTCTGCCATGAGCCGGGCGATCAGGCGCAGGCGGTTTCCCAGCCCCTGAAAGAATCCCGGCGACGTGATCTGACGCGAAGAACGGGTCACTCTCGATTTTTCCTTTCTCCAGGCCTCTTTCATCCTATCCTGGTATACGAATCTACGGGAGCAAATGTTGCATGCGGTCATGTCCAGGGGACATCCTACGGCAAACCCATCCCATCAGCGCTCAAAGAGCCGGCTCCGCTTCCATCGGATATAGGGCGCAACCAGCCGGCGCAAATAATACTTCAACACAATGGGCGCCAGCCCACCCCCGCCCAGGCGGCGATGCACACGCAACATTTCCGGCCAGCAACGATCATCCGCTGCGATCGTTTTGGCATCGCGGTGCAGGCGGAAGTTCGCCCATACCTGCCCCGGAACGAAAACCAGCGCCCCCAGCATGGATAACCGCACCCACAGATCATAATCCATCGCAAAATAAAAGGTGGGGTCTAGCGGCCCAACCGCACGCCAGGCTTCCGCGCGCCAGAAGGCCGCCTGCTGAGGAATATGCACGTACCCGCGGCGCAAACGACGATAATCGGTCTGTGCCGCCGGGAAACGACCGATGACCCGGCCAGCCTCATCAATATAATTGGCCTCTCCATAAACCATCACCGCCTGAGGATGGGCCTGCAGGGCCTCCACTGCCCGCCGTACCGCGCCAGGTTCATAGGTGTCATCCGAATTGAGCCAGGCCAGCACCTCACCCCGGGCCCGGGCAAACCCCTTATTGATGGCATCCGTCTGACCACGATCTGGCTCCGAGACCCACCAGGCCAACCGGTGGGCATATTTCTGAATGACCTCCACCGATCCATCCGTCGAACCACCGTCGACCACCATATATTCAATCTGAGGGTAGTCCTGTTCCAGCACCGAGCGCATGGTCGCTTCTAAAAATCGCGCCTGGTTGAAAGAAGGGGTCACAATGGTTACCAGCATCTCGTCCCTACCGTACCGCCGTAATGGAATCTATATCATAATACAACGCAGCGCAGCGGTTGACCCAGAATTCCGGGTCAGGGCCGAGTTCCTGCAGGCTTTGCACCACATCCGTCTCTCGCACTACCACCTCCATATCTCCTGCAGCCCGCGCCGCCCGAATCTCAGCATCCCGTTGATCCCAGAGCCCGGCTTTCAGGGCCATTCTCGAAGTCTCCTGTTGCAACACCGGCAACGCTTTGAACGGATACAGACATCCCGCCAGCAGAAAAAGCACGGCCACACCCCGCACCCAGCCCCACGATGGTTTCTGTACCAGAGTCCAGACAGCCAGCCCTAACCCCATCATGGCGCCGCTCACCCCGGCCAGAAAGACAAAACGGGCAGGCATGAGCGCCCGGCCAGCCGGATAGAGCAGACCCGCATACACGCTGGGGGCCACACAGCAAAGAAGAAGAATCAACCCGATCACCAGTGAAAGCCCGCTGCCCAGCAAAGCCTTTCTGGCAGAAATCGAGGGTTTCCATTCACTGGCCATCAGAAAGCCAATGATGCCCATCATCATTCCGAATACCAGCAAAGGCAAAGGTTGCCCGCGAACCGAGTAACGCATAAAATCCAGCGTGTAGCGTACCGTATACACCGCCAGATCCCACAGGCTGGCCGGTGGGGGCATCTCAGCCTGCCTCCAGACGTTGGAGGGAGAAAGGAACATGACCACCATCGCCAGCACCGATCCTATCCAGGCGGCTACCATCAGGCGAGCCAGGTGCAGGGTAGGCCTCTTTCGGCCTTCCAGCCAGCCCCAGATCAGCCCCAACCCAAGCAAGCCCGTTTGCAGGGCAGCAAACGTCTCTGAAAAACCTGCTGCATAAAATGCCAGGAAGCCGCTTCCCAGAAAAAACCAGGGGGGCAGCGGGCGCTCTATCCGGCGAAGCATCAGCCCCAAATGGATGAGCAGCAACCCCAGTGGAAAGGTGTAATGGAGCGTACCCATCCGCCAGTAGAGCGATTGCAAACGGTCAGGGGCCAGAAGTGCAGAAAAATACACCTCCAGCAGACCAATCAACATCCACCAGCGCTTCCGACCCACCCAGCCTGCATGGCGAAGCAGGCCCGAAAGAAAATACCACCAGCCCACCACCCAGACCCCCAGAACCAGTGCCGGGATAAACGTAATCGCGCGGCTGCCCAACCATTCACTGAGCGCCACCAGCGTGATGGTCGAAAATCGGTTGCCCGATCCCAGATACCAGAACCAGACACTTCCCAGCAATCCATGATCCTGGGCCACAGCGCTGTAACAGTAATCATCCGCCCAGTAGCGCGCAAACGTCCCTGTATAAGCAAACCAGGCGATTCCCGCGGCAAACACCAGCACTCCCATCATCGCCGCCGCCAGATCTACCGACATGGACTTTCGGGAAGAGAATGCCATTATTTACCTCCACCGGACTTCGGGGAACGAAGATCATAAATGAGATAGCCCGGTCCCTGTGCAAAGAGAGGGTAATGCTGTTGAAGAAGCTCTTTCAATTCAGGTTGACGGTCCAGCTCTTCGGGCATGGTCACCAGGAAAAACTGCTTTCCGGCGGTCAGCTCGGTAAACCATGCCTGCAGGTCAAAGGTCTGCCCCGCACTGCGCCGAAGGTCAAATTCGGCAGCCGTCAACCAGTTGGACGGAGTAATCCATCCCCAGTATACCAGGCGCGCCCCGTAATCCTGAGTGATACCTACCACCCCGGCGTCTCGCCCCATACGATCGGCCAGTTCGGCCCAAAAAGCCGGTTCATTGCGGTAATCGGCCCGTTTGAGCACCGTGCGCGCCTGCCAGAGGCTCATTCCCGCCATGCCCAGCAATACCCCTGCCGCCAGATACAGTTTCCACCTTCCCTCGCCAAGGCCAGAGCGGATAATTTCCGCCAGCGCTGCCAGCCCCCATCCCAGCAGCGGTACCAGAGGCAGACTGTAGTAATCATGCGTACCGATATGGTGCGAGAGCGCCAGGCCCAGCAGCAGGTAGCCCAGCCAGGCGCCCCACCCCAGCCCGCGCGAGAGGCGGCCAGGCAAAAAGAGCATCCCAAGCAATCCCAGGCCCAGCCAGGGCAGGCCAAAGGCGGCATCGAGCAAATTAAACCAGCGCAGGTAAAAAGCCGGGTCGCTCCAGTATTGTGGAAAGAAGCGCAGGCTGAACTGATCCTGCAAAAAGCCGTTTCCCCATACACCCCAGAGGGTATACAGGCCGTAGGGCAGAAGCACCAGCCCCCCCAGCACCCAGAACCGGGCATCGCGCAGGGATCGGCAGATGCCTCCCCGCGCCACAACCCCGCCGATCAACGGAGGCACCACCCAGAACAGCGCCGTTCCCTTCACCAGCAGGGCACCTCCACCCAGCAAACCGGCCAGCCATGTCTGCTTCCACCCCGGTTGAGATAACCAGCGAGCAAACGCCCACCAGCTCCAGACGATCAAAGCTGTCATCAACGGATCAGGCTGGAAAGCCCGACTGGCAAAGATGGCATACGGTAAAACGATAAAGAAGCCAAGTCCCACCAGGCTGGCTGGCACCGAAAAGAACTGTCGGCACAGAGCATAGAGGCCAACCCCCCCCATTAACCAGAACAGGCTCGAAACCACCCGCGCCGCATAGGGGATTTCACGCCCGGCCAGCTGATATATAAGGGACACCACCCGCTCCAGGATCGGCGGTTCAATGACCCCCTCTGCGCGCCACTGTTGCACTGCCCGCTCTCGCTGCCATTCAGGCACATTCGTCGCATGTTGATAGTACATGCCCCTTGCCATGATCAGCGAATGAAGCTGCCGGGTGGGATGAAAATCAAGCGGCGGGTCTTCCAGATCGTACAGGCGCACCGCCAACCCTGCCAGCAGCAACAACACTACCAGCCCCCAGTGCATCCGGTTCCAGCTCCAACCGCGTTTCATCATGGCACCAGCCTGCAGCGTTTAATCTCAAGGGTACCCACCGTGCGCCACGCCTGCACACTGGCAGATGGACACAGCGCCGGGTCAAGCCCACGCTCACGGAGCACGCCCTCCACTGTTTGCCCTTTCGATGGATCAAGCACCAGATAGAATTGGCGCAATTCAGGAACGCGCTTCAGTTCAAAATATTCCCGCCCTGCCCCCTTTTCCAGCAGGTAAAACCATAATGGAGCATCGTCTGGTTCAACCGCCAGCACCACATCTCCGGGTTGCATGGCTTCCAGTAAAATCATGGCCGCGCGCTCCACCTGCCCCACCCCGGTCCGCCCAGGCCGACCATATTCCAGCCAGGTGGCCAGCACCAGCCCCCCCACAAGCAACACACTGAGCACCACCCCCACCCCCGTTGAGCGTTGCTGTGG
>NZ_DF967965.1:48448-158400 GCF_001050195.2 Anaerolinea thermolimosa | reverse complement strand
CTGAGCACCACCCCCACCCCCGTTGAGCGTTGCTGTGGCCACCGGCGAGTGAGCCATCTCCAGAGAGCCACCCCCCCGGCCGCCCCGCTCAACACCCACAGGGGAATGAGATACGTCCACAACCGCGCCAGTGGATTGGTGCGTTGAACCGGTAACACCAGCACCAGCCAGAGAAGCGCCGCCCCCCAGGGCGAAACCCGTTCCCGACTCAGGCGGGCATGCCAGATCAGCGGGATGAATCCGCAGGCAGTGATCATCCAACCCAGCCATTGCGGCAGATCGATGCTCCACTCCCGGGCAGTCTCCTGCAAACGAACCAGCAATGTAGGGAGAAAATCTTCCCACGTCAGACGTTGAACAAAAGAATTGCCGATCAGCGAATGCCAGCCCGTCCCCCAGATCACAACCGGAGCGTAAAAGAGCGCCGCCAGGCCTGCAGTCGCCAGCCCTGCCCCCACCAGATAGAGGATAAACTTCCCTGCGCTGCCGTATGCCTCACGGACTTCTCCGGTGAGTGCCAGTAGAAACATCCAGAGCAGCACCCCGCCAAACGGGTAGAGCATGAACGGCACCGTCCAGAAGCCAAGAGACCCCGTGATCACCAGGAGCAACCAGCCTGCCCGGTTACGCCGCCGGACGAGTACAGGCGCCAGGCAAAAAAGCACCAGAGAAAACAGCATATACAGGCTGTATCCACGCGCATTACCGGCATACATGGCGCTGGAAGGCAGCCCTGCGAGCATCGCGGCTGCCAGGAGTCCACTCGTTTTACCGTACAACCGCATCCCCAGGAGCGCCGCCACTGGCACCGTAAGCACCCCGGCCACAAATGCCGGCAGACGCACACTCCATGGATGCACCCCAAAAAGCTCCGTGGAAAGGTGCACCAGCAGGGAATGGAAAATATGGTTGTTGGGCAGGCTGTAATCTGAGAGCAGGGCAGGCAGAGAACGCGAAGCAAACCCCACAAACGTATAGGCTTCGTCATGTCCCAGAGGGAGGGGCAACAACACCAGGCGCACCGTCCCCGCCAGCAGGGTCAACAGCACAAGCCACCGCCAGAATCCCCCCCGGGCCAGGTTTTCCTTGACGGTCTGCCCAAGCTGCAGGGCATCCTCTGCCAGCGCATTCACGAAAAACCCCCGGGCACTCATGGCAGTCGCAGCCGTTCCTTTCGCCTTTCCATAAAACGAGAGCGCCATCTCGAAGGATCTCCCACCAGGCTGACCGCCGCGTAGAGAATCCGCCTCCAGACGGCAAGCGCTGTGGGCGGGTGCAGGCTCAGACAGCGCAGGTAAGCCGCCAGTGCCGCACGGGGTTGACCGCCATCCAGTAAATAATGGGCGTCAAAGCGATAAGCCCCCGCATGAATGCGCCGTTTCAAGCGCCGGTACGTCTCCTGCAGGCCTGGCTGGGTTTGCATCCACGCGATGATGCGGAATACCTCACGCCCAAAACCCGTGCCCTGGGCCACATTCTTTGCCTGCGGATGAAAACGCGCCGCCGCAAGGACTTGCGGCAGATACACCATCTCTGCCCGTTGCGCCACGCGCAACCAGAGATGATGATCAAGCAGGTAATGGTAGGCAGGATCCAGATAACCGCACGCTTCCAGCACCGACCGCCGCAAGAACACCCCCGGCTGACTGATGATCCGAAAACACATCAGGTCTTCCAGCCCATACGGGCCAAAGGTCATACGGTTGAAAGGTTCTCCGGCGGCATCAATGGAAAGCACATCCCCAAAGACCAGGCCCGCCTCCGGGTGTTCTTCAAAAGCCCTCACCACTGCCCTCAGTGTCCCTGGCAAATAGATGTCATCCGAGTTGAGCCAGGCCACAATCTCACCGCGTGCCCTTGCGAATCCCTTGTTAATCGCCTCAGCCTGCCCACGATCAGGCTCTGAAACCCACCACGCCAGACGGCTTTCAACCTTTCGAATCACGTCCACGCTGCCATCGCTCGAAGCCCCATCCACCACCAGATATTCGACTTCTGGATAGTCCTGCTCCAGCACCGAGCGCAGGGTAGCCTCCAGGTAAGCCACCTGATTGTAAGAAGGGGTGATAATGGAAACAAGGGGGGTGCGCGTGGACATCTTCCTTCAACCCTCAAAAGAGGCTGTCGTAATCCACCTTGGGAAAAATGGTTAATTTTCCACCGACGGTCGCATCTACCACCCGTCTGCCCGCAGCTTCATAGGCCTCGCGCGCCATACGGTACCCACGTTCTGAAGTTTCCAGGTCTGGCAACTGCCAGCGAAACCCCTTGCCAAAGTAGAACGGAGAGAAATGGTTGGGATCATCTCCCTGAGAAGTAACCGTGGTGTTGGGTTTCCCCTGCGTCACGAAGTTATGATCCACCCCGATCAAAATCGCTTCCTGAAAGCCCAGGTAGAAGGCCACCTGCAGTGCAATATTGGTCACCGTGGCTCCTTCCCAGAGACGCCCCGTCAGGTCGGTGGAAAACTTCGGACCGGTATAGGTGGTATACAGGAAGTAGAGGTTATCATCGGGCTTCAGCCAGCGGCGCGCCCGCCACGAGACAAAGCGCGGCAGGTTCAACGCCTGAAGTTCAGCCGCGCTCTGCTCAATGACCAGGTCATTCACCGAGCAGAGGTACGTGGTCTGAAACCCCAGCTCAGGGAACATCAGGAAGATGCGATTCATCCCAATGGTGTACTCGTTGCGCAGCTTGCTCATATCCGTCTGGCGCAGGCTGGGGCCGTTCCCGATGATGAACACCCGCTGTCCACGGTGAATATCTTTCAACGCCCTCAACCGACGGATGCTATCCCGTCGCCAGGGATGGAAAGTAGCTGCAGGCCACTGACGGGCACGGTCGAACGCGTCGAGCGTCTCACCGATTGCCCGTTTCACCCCGAATGGTAATGCATTCTTGATCGACTCACGCCACTGGCTCATTCGGTACTCAACCTCGCCGTTGCTCCACCATCTACCACCAGCGCCTGCCCGGTCATGAAGGAAGACTGGTTGTTGTCTGCCAGGAAGTAAATCGCCCGCGCGATCTCTTCAGGTTGGGCTACCCGCCCATTAACCGTCTTCCGCGCAAGGTTCTCCAGGCGGTCAAGCACGGTTCCTCCACTCAAACTGCCGCGTTCCATGCTCGCCCGCAACATGGGGGTATCCACCGCACCGGGCAAAATGGCGTTCACACGGATATTATCGGGCGCAAACTCAATCGCCATCGCGCGGGTCAGCGCCAGCAGGCCCCCCTTGCTCGCCGCATAAGAGGCGATATTGGCCGAAGTACAGATGGCATGGACTGAAGAAACATTTACAATCGCCCCTCCCCCCTGAGCTTTAAGCAACGGATGCGCCAGTTTGACCCCCAGAAAAACCGAGCGCAGGTTATGTGCCATCACCTGATCCCATTCTTCGGCGCTGGTTTCCAGCAGGGGTTTGGCAATCTGAATGGCGGCATTATTGATCAGCGCGTCAAGGGTAGGGCTGAAGGCCTCCGCCTGCTCGAAAATCCGCTCCAGCTGCTCCGGGTCGGCAATATCGGCCTGAATAAACAACCCCCTGGAGGGAAAGGCCTCGCCGAAGGGGCGCCGGTCCACACCGATCACCGCCCATCCGGCTTCGGCGAATACCTTCACCGTTGCACGCCCGATGCCGCCGGCCGCGCCAGTGATTAACATAATACGGTTTTCATTGGTCTTCACGGATTGCATAGAGTTTCTCCCAATTGATAGCACTGGAATCCTTCCTGAAATAAACCCAATGGCCGTTGAGCCTGACTTTTTCATAATCGGTCAGGTATTTTTCACCCACGTCGTAGGTACTGACGAGCAATTCCACCACCACATCTGGTCGTAGCTTCCCGATGGAATAGGCATAGTTGAACTTAATGTGCCCCGGGCGCAACACCTCCCAGTCGTCCTCCGGACTGACCTGAATGGGCGAACGAGCCACCACCCTGTCCGACTTTCCCAGCAGATCGATACAGGTGCGATGAACAAAATAACAGATATTTCCGGCTGTTACCATGGCCACCCGTGCCTCAGGGCGGGTTACCTCACGGATTAACAATCCATCACGGGCATATCGTAAACTGCCCGGCACGTAAATCGAGCGTTCGTAGAGCAAAAAGAACCGCAGGGCGCCTTCAGCGGGGTTGCGCAGGTTCGAAATGACCGAGCCGTTGTCTACCAGCCGGTTCATCATCAGCACCGAAAAAACCACAAAACCAGCCAGCCCCGTTCCGGCCAGTACCCGGATAGCTCCACGCCCCCCTGAAAAGCGTTTTTCCAGTTGCTTAAGGGCCCAATCGACCCAGTGCCAGCTGGTCAGTGCAAAAAGCAGGAAGAACTCCGGCATGGCCGGGGCAATAAAGCGATTGGCCCCCCCGCGATGCTCCCAGGCGTCTCCACCGACATAGATGCTGTAAACCCCATGCGCCAGAAAAACCAGTCCCAGCAAGAGCACTCGCCGGTCACGCCGAAAGAGCACCAGCGAAAGCGGAAAAACCATCAACGGCCAGAAGAACCCCCGGACGAAATGATAAAACGCAATCGCCCCCCGGCGAATGCGCGCCCAGGCCGGGAGTCCCTCCATTTTGAGAATATAGGTGTTCGGCACCCACTCACCATAATACCAGTGCCGCCAGAGCGTCTGTCCGCCAGCGAAAAGCACCAGCATGCCGCCCCCCCACAATCCGTGAGCGCGGCGATTTCTGGCATCAAACAGGACGAGGAATCCCCACACAGCCAGGTATCCCACCACAGCATCCGGGCGCACCAGCGTCAGAAGACCCATCCACAGGTACAATCCCGGTCGAAAACGCCCATCTTCCAGTGTGTCCAGCGCCAGCCATACCGAAACACTCACCCCCAGCAGCATGGCTCCCACCTCGGTGCCAATGAGTGACCAGTTGGTCAACGGATAATAAAAAGCTGTGAGCAGAACCCCCAGAATCATCACCACCGGGTGGTTGGGCGCCAGCCGCAGCGCCATCTTCCGCACCACAAAAAGGTTGGCCAGCATCAGTACCAGGCCGGTGATTTGAATGGGAAGGGCCATCCAGCTTTCCGGAATGGGCAACCGGTGAAATAATGCCATGTACAAAACCCAGAGCAGGTTGGTGAACCCCTCCACCCGCTCCCCACCAGGGTTCCACACCAACCCGTATCCCTGGGCCAGGTTACGGGCATACGTCATGGAGATGGTTGCATCATCAAACAGCAGAAAATAGACCTGCCCATTGATGGTCACGACCATTTTAAGCAGGAACACCACCCCATAGACGAGGTAGGCCAGCACAATCAGGGCAAAGAGGGCGTTCGCAAGGCGTTTGCTCATTCCACGCTACCGCATCCACCGCTCCAGATCAGAAGGGGGAATACCCAATCCGTCCAGCAGGTTGCGAATGGTATTCCAGTGCACCCGCTCCCACGCCGCCGGGCTGGCATTGGAGTTATGCGCCGCCAGCAGAACGTTATCCATCTTCCGCAGGGGTGAATTTTCAGGGAGCGGTTCTACTTCAAACACATCCAGCGCCGCCCCGGCAATTTTCCCTTCCTGCAACGCCGCCACCAGAGCGGGTTCATCGACCAGTGGTCCCCGGGCAGTGTTAATCAACACCGCTGAAGGTTTCATCCAGCCCAGTGTTTTCGCATTCATGATATGGTAACTGGTCGGGTTGAGATCGCAATTCACACTCACGAAATCGGACCGCCGCAGTAAATCTTCCAGTGAGGTCATCTCTACCCCATTCTCAGCGATAAAATCGGGGGCAATCGGAACAATATCATTCCCCAGCAATTTCATTCCAAAGGCGCGCGCGCGCCGCAACACAGCCTTGCCAATATTGCCTACCCCGATCACCCCCAGGGTACATTCGCTGAGCGACCTCCCCGGCAATTTGGCCCACACCCCGCCCTTCACCGCGTGGTCCATCCAGGGGATCTGGCGGGCAAACGCGAGAATATACCCCAGCACACTGTCCGAAACCGGAAGGGTGAACGCATTGGGGGTGTTACAGACGCGGATTCCCAGGCGCTGGGCCGCCGCCCGATCGATGGAATCAATACCTGTACCCCATTTCGATATCACCTTCAGGCGCGGGAGGCAGGCCTGCATCACCCGCTCGGTGAAACGGTCATCGCCGCACAGCGCACCGTCAAACTGGCCAGCATAACGTAACAGTTCCTCTTCAGAGAGGCGCTCATGTACCTCGGCAACCAGCACTTCCAGGCCATAATGCCGCAGCACGGGCAAAAAACGTTCGATCGATGGAATCAAATAAGGGGCAGAAATGAGAACAGTTGGCATACCATCTCCAAATTGGGGTGATTCAGTTCACTGTGTCCTTGCACGCATGAGCATTTCCACCATTTGAAAGGTGGTTTCCTCATCAATATCCCAGGCCTCAGCCGGACTGATCTCGAACATCCAGGGACGATCACCAATACGATTACGCCGCCGCAGGAGGATTTCACGGGTAAAAAGATAGATACAGGAATTCTCCATGTACACGGGTGGTAAATCCTGCGTCCGCAGGAGAATCGCCGGGTTATGGTTGATCGGTCGGGCCAGTCCATCCCACAGGCGCACCTGTAAACGAGTCACTCCGAAGAGTGAATCGTAAGTGGGGTAATTCTCCCGCAACGTGCGCACCGCGGCAGAAATTGTTTCGGCTTTGAGTAAGGGGTTGGTGCTGTGAGTCTGCAGGTAAAGATCGGCCTGCACCCGCTCCGTATCATAGAGAAGAATCTCATTCATGGGGATCGTCCCCGCCCGCAGATGCTGGGGGCGCTCCAGAACGATCACCTGCGGGTAATCGCGGTGCAATCCCTCCATGATTACCGGGCTATCGGTATCCACCACCACCCGGTTCACTTCGGGCACAGCCAGAAGTGTTTCGATGATATGCGCGTAAAGGGGCTTCCCGGCCAGCAGGCGGTAATTCTTCCCGGGCACCCGCTCTGAGGTATGCCGCATGGGCACAAGCGCCGCGATTCGATCAAAAGAATGTTCATCACCCATGGTTGATTTTAATCCTCCAGAAGGAAGTTTCCACCATTGAGAATGCCCTCTGTGATCACCCGCAGAACACGCGAATTCCGGGGGTCAAACGACGCGGCCTTTACATGGTCTTTAAAACGGACATACCCTGGCCAAACGCCGTCTTCCTCCAGCAGGTCGTCAAAAGGCAAAGAGGTTCGATACAGCTGATAATACAGAAACCGCCGTGCATTTGCCCGGAACTCAGGGGGAGCAGTAACCTGGTCTGCCGTCAGAAAGACCTCTGCCTGTTGGCGATACTCCTCCACCGATTGCGGAAAGAAAACCGTTGGAAGCTGGGTAAACCGCGCTTTTCCACCGCACAGCACCGGTGCGCCCATCAATGAAGCCTCCAGGCCAATGGTGGAATTATAGACCATGACAAACTTGGAACGCTGAATCAACTCATACGAGCTGAAATACTCACGCGAGTCCACATAAAGGACATTTGGCAAAGAACGTACGCCTCGCCTTTCGGCCCATGCCGCCACACTTTCGCGCGACTCCTTCCCCGGGCGCGATTCGTCGGGATGCGCCCGGATGACAAACAGGGTTTCAGGGTGGGCCCGGGCGATTTCCAGCACCAGGTCAAGCCAGGCGAACATGTGAGGGAAGACCACATTGGAATGCGGCTGGCTGGTATCGAAGATAACATTCGTAAAGACCGGCACCACCTGCCGAAAATGGCTCAGCCGTTCAAGAAAAGCCTCATCCAGGCGGCGCATCTCAGGCCAGAAGCGAATTCCCGCCATGCTGAAATTCCCCTGCCAGCGCTGTTCCAGGTAGGCATCAAGGCGTACCTCCTGCTCAGGCGAAAGCGCAAACGTTTCTGGAATGTCTATCGGGTAAGCCGTTGCCTCACCGGTGGTAAAGAAGGCAGTAAAGGGCCGTAAACCCACTTCGTGAGTGATTACCCGCAGTCCGCGCTGGCGGGCAACCCAGCGTGCCGCTGCCTCAGGGTAAAACATTCCATTAAAAACAACCACCGCCCGGGGATTGGTAGCGTCCAGCAACCGGCGAAACTCTTCCACCACCCTCCAGGCCGAAATCAGATACTGGCGATAAAGAAAGCGGGTTGAGTCATCTTCAGCCAGGTGATGCCTGCGCAGTGCCCAACGCAGCCCGGGCAGGCACAGGGCCCCCAGCGGAACGCCCTGCCATTCAAAAGCCATCAGGCTCTGAAGATCGAGTGGCTTGAGCGCTTCTTCAAGGCCGCCATCGGCCTTAAAAGTAAACCAGTGTGTTTCATGGTGCTGGTGTACCACCCTCGACTGAGCGATACACCCGGGGCATGGTGGAAGGACCGCCGGGTCGGCGGAGTTGGTTCCCAGCACACAACGGCTCAAACCTCCCTGGCAGGCAAAATGCACCACCGGCGCACCGGCCAGACGCACAGACCAGCTAGCCGCCAGCTGATAAGCCGCATTCAGGCTCATTCCAAGCAGGCGCGTAGAGGCATTGAAGAACACCACCGGCTGTGCCGAAACAGGTACAGGCGCGCTCCGGGCCACTTCTTCCGCCAGGCGCATCAGACGCTGGTTGGCACGGGCGTGCTTCAGGCGGCGCTCAAGCCCACGCCGCACCCGAATCATACGGTCCAAAAATTTGGAATTCTCTATGGATATCTCCTCAACTTCTTGATCGAAGAAAGCTCACTCTCATACACGCGCTTCACCCCGTCGCCCAGGGCCTGTTCGGTCACCCGGATATACTTCACCAGGCGCTCGAACCCCTGTGGCTCCACCGAGGCCGCCTGGTCTGATCCCCACATGGCGCGGTCAAGCGTGATGTGTCGCTCTACCACGCAGGCGCCCAGCGCCACCGCCACCACCGAAGGGATCAGCCCGACTTCGTGCCCGGAATAACCGATCGGGCAGGGAAACTCTTCGCGAAGCTTCTGGATGACCTTCAAATTCAATTCGCTGGGATCGCAGGGATACGTGCTGGTAGCATGAGTGATAATCAGGTTATCGGTGCCCACTACGTTCACCGCCGCCCGAATTTGTTCCATAGTCGACATGCCCGTCGAAAGGATGAGGGGGCGGCCCGTCGAACGTAAATGGCGTAACAACCCATGGTCAGTTAAAGCCGCCGAAGGGATTTTATACGCCACCGGATCAAACTGTTCCATAAAGTCTACCGAAGGCTCATCCCACACCGAGGCAAACCAGTCAATGCCCAATTCTTTGCAGTAACGGTCAATTTCGGCGTACTGCTCCTGGTTGAACTCCATTTTTCGGCGATACTCAATGTAACTGATATACCCCCAGGGAGTTTCGCGCATTAAATCCCACTGATCGCGCGGAACGCAGATTTCGGGAGTTCGTTTCTGGAATTTGACCGAATCCACACCGGTTCGAAAGGCCTCCAGGATCATGCGTTTGGCAATCTCCAGGTCTCCGTTGTGGTTAATGCCAATCTCAGCAGTGATATAAGTTGGGTGGCCATCCCCAATCCATCGATTTCCAATTTTCACTTCACGTGCCATGGTTCCTTATCCTTTCATTTCATTCGCTGCATCAAAATGTCCAGCAATTCACGCACTGCACCGTGCCCGCCATTCCGGCTCAGGACAATATCCGCCGCCCGACGGGCCGCCGGTTGCGCATCGGCCACAGCCACTGCACAACCTACCAGCGAAAAACACGGCACATCGTTCACATCATTCCCAACATAAATCGTCCGTTCGGGAGCAGCATTAAACTCTGCCATAATCCTGGGCAGTTCGCCTGCCTTATCCCAGACGCCCTGAACCACAGGGATCTGCATCTTACGGCAGCGTGCGGCCACCACTGGATTGGTCTCTGTAGAGAGCACCACCATTTTCAGCCCACTCCGACGCAGGTAAGCGACTCCCAGGCTATCTGACCGGTTCGCCGCCACCATTTCATGACCTTCTTCATCCACCCACACCCGGTTATCGGTGAGCACCCCATCGAAGTCAAAAACCACCAGGTCGACCTTCTCAGGCAGAGGACGGCGGCGGTGCCCCGGGTAGACAATCTCTAATTCGCTGTACCAGACGAGCCACTCCGAGCGGGCCCAATCGCGCGGGGTATCAATATCCACGGTATAGGCCGGGTCTACCATCACCGGTAAAATCACCTGCCCGCTCATCGAGCCTTTCCGAATGACTTCAGGTCGAATAACATCGATATGCCCGGTCTGCCAGTAAACCGGTGGGAGCACCTGACGGGGGGCATTATACGGCTCTTCCAGCCCTGGCACCTGTAACAGAGGAATCATTTGCCCATTTTGCGGGTCGATGCGCCACATCTTGTGGGGGTTTTGCCCGGCGGGCACCACCCCGCGCACCGAATGCGCCTCAGGGTGAGCCAGTAAAATCTGAACAGCTTCATCCACGAGAGCCGGTGGGCGTACCGGTGAAGTGGGGCGCAGTTGCACTACCAGTTCAGGCTGGTATCCTTCCTGCTCTTCCAGCCAGCGCAGCGCATGTTGAAACACGGGCAGATCAAGCGTCTGATCCTGTGCCAGTTCCGCCGGACGTAAGAAGGGCGTCTCCGCGCCATAGTCTCGTGCCACTCTGGCAATTTCTTCGTCATCGGTCGAGACAATCACCCGCGTCACCAGTTCCGACTGTCGCGCAGCGGCGATGCTATAAGCAATCAGCGGATGACCGGCAAAGAGCCTGACATTTTTCCGGGGGATCCCCTTTGAACCGCCACGCGCCGGAATAATGGCCAGCACTTCACGCTTCACCATACCGTCCAGCCTCCATCCACAATCAGGTTGCCGCCCGTCATATACGAAGAAGCATCAGAGGCAAGGAATAATAACGCACCATTCATCTCATCTCGCTCGGCCATCCGCCCCATAATGGTGCGATAAGAGTAATTCCGGGTAAACACTTCGTCATGCTGGTTATAAACACCGCCCGGGGTGAGGCAATTGGCACGAATTTGCGTTCCAGCATAATAAGCTGCGATATATTTGGTAAGGCCAAGCACCCCTGCCTTGCTGGTGGTGTAATAAGCCGGTTTATACTGCCGCGGCTGGCCGGGCCTTTCGTAAATGCGCTGATCCGGCGGCACCAGCCCGTACGTGGAACAGATATTAATGATTGAACCTTTCCCTCCCTGCGCCTTCATCTGCCGGGCAGCCGCCTGACAGCACAGAAAGACCCCCGTCAGGTTAACCTCCAGCGCCTGGCGCCACTGTTCCAGGGGAAAATCCTCGAAGGTATTACCATGCTGACCAGCCTGCGAGGCATCGAACTTGGGGTCCATCGCCGCACTGTTGACAATGACATCCAGACTGCCAAAATCATCCACACATGCCTCCACCACAGCCTGCACCGATTCTGGCTGGGTCACATCCAGGGCGGCATGGATCACCGGATAGCCCAGAGCCCGCAGGTCGGCGGCCACTGCCGACGCGGCACTGGCGTTCAGGTCAGCCACCACCACCCCGGCTCCGGCCTGCGCCAGAGTGCGGCAAAACTCTACCCCCAGCAAACCGGCACCACCGGTTACGATGGCGGCCCGTCCTTTCAGATTAAATTTCTCAAACACATCACTCATGGATGCTTCCTCCCTAAGGGATCTGATACTTCTTCTTCAATGCCGCCCACTGTTCAGGCGAGCAGGATCGGAAATCCATCGGCATGTCCGGGCAGGTATGGACCGAAAAGTAAGGTCCGCAGGCATCCGTACAGGTGGCCACAATACAGGGGTTGCCATCCGGCGCGATGCGGCACTCGGTCTCACAGCTCACATTCTTCCCCCGGTCAGCACAGGTGTTGTACCCCCAACCCGCCGGGGTAGGCGGCAACAGTAATGCCGAGGCAATGGTGAGCGTGGTCTCGTAAAGGATCTCGTTGGAATCCTGATTCTGGAAAACAAGCTTCAGAGGGGTGTCATACGCCGGCCGGGCCAGCCCCTGGCAGAAGAGCCGGTCAGGGTAAGCCGGGTCACTCAAGCAATCGTAGGTTTGACCGCCGAGCAGCAGCCGCATGCCCCCCTGCGCCCCCGGTAAAGCGAGGGTAATCGTCCATCCTCCCACCCGGTTATCGATGGCCAGAACTTTCAACTGATCGAACTGCACCCCCGGCGTGGCCGAAGCCACCGGAGAGGGAGAAACTTCAGCCGTAGCCGTCAGAGTAGGCGACAGCGTAAACGTTGGCTCCAGAGGGAGCGTAGAAGTAACCGATGGCGTGAGAAGCACCTGTCTCGTCGCAGTGCCTGTCGGCAGAACAGGTGCCGGAGTTTCAGGCCGCACCGGCTGGCAGGCCGCCAGGATAATCACACACACTCCCCAAAACCATTTATGGAATGCCATACTTTGCCTTGGCTTCCTTCCATTGTTCAGGACTGCATACCACGGCTGGCAATTTCATATCCGCCGGGCAGGAATGCACCGAACGATATAGCCCACAGGCATCGGTGCAGGTCGCCACAATACAGGGGGTACCATCTGCATCAACGCGGCATTCCGTCTCACAGCTGATATTTTTTCCCCGGTCAGGGCAATTTGTTTGAGCATACCCCTCCGGTAGCGCTGTTGGAAGCACTGCCGAACTCAACACCACTTTCCGCTCCATCACAACATTACCGGTTTCTTTATCCAGAAATGCCTGCGTAATGGGCGTATCCAGCGGCGGGCGGGCAAGCCCCCAGCAAAGCAGCCAGTCAGGGTAAGCCTCTTCGAGATGGCAATCATACCGGATGCCACCGAGAATCATGTTGTAAGCCGCCGAAAGGTGCGGAATTTTCACCACCACACTGATTCCGCCAACACCATTCAACAAATTAATGACCTCAGCCTGATCAAAGTCTGCCGTCGGCGTGGGAGAGAGGGAAGGTTCGGGGCTTGGCGAAGCCGTCGGAGACGGCGTCGATGTCGGCCGTTCTGTGGGAGTCACAGTCCACGTGGCTGTAGCTTCTACAGAGGGTGTCAGGGATGCTGTCGGCAAGGCTGTAGCATCCTGCACACTCCCCGCGCAGGCTACCAGAAAGCCTGAAAGAATCACCCACAAAATTTTGAAGTTCTTCATGGAAACTCTCACGGAATATTGAACTTTGCCTTCATTTCTTCCCATTGCTCAGCAGAGCAAATATTCCAGACGCTCACCCCTGCCGGGCATGAATCCACCGAGTAATACGGCCCACAGGCATCAAAACACGAAGAAACAATACACGGAATACCCGTAGAGGGATCAACCCGGCATTCCGTCTCGCAGGTCACCTTCTGGCCGCGTTCCGCGCAGTTGGTATTGCTGTAACCCTTTGGCACCGGGGTGGGCAAAGCAGCTGAGGCAAAGACCGTCTCTGATTGATAAAGCACCTTGCCGGTGTCAGCATCCAGAAAAGCCAGTGTGATCTTCTGATCCAGTGGGGGCTTGCTTAATCCGTAACAAAAAAGCCGGTCAGGATACTGCGCGTCGAAAGCACAGCTGAAGCGAATTCCCGCGGCAATGACATTAACAGCACGGTTCAGATGAGGGATAGCAAACGTCAAACGCCATCCCCCCACGCCACTGGTAAGTTCGATCGGCCTGGCCTGATCAAAGGCCGTTTCGGGTGTGGGAGTTAAAGAAGGGGTAAGCGTAAGGGTTGGCGTGGAGGTTGAGGTCACCGTCGGAGTAAGCGAAGGGGTTTGCGTCACCGTGGCGGTGGCGGTTGGTAAAGGCGTTTCATTGGGCACAGGCGTCGGGGTGGGTGAGGGGAGAGCCGGCGCGCAGGCAGTAAGTAAAATCAAAGTAATCCCCCCGATCAACCAGCCTGAAAAAACCGTTCCTGTTCTTTTCATCATCACCATCCACATTATCACATTCCCGTTACGTGAGCCATCAGCCCCATGACGTAGCGGGCAAACGCCAATTATATCCCTTTTATTTTCTCGCGCGCCGAAAGGGCCAGCGCCAGGGCGCGCGCGCCGTCTTCCAGAGTACAAACAGGCTCTTCTTCTCCGCGGGCTACCGCCAAAAAATGGCGCATCTCGTCAAGAAAAAGCCAGTTACGCTCAAAGCCTTCCGGCGCATGGAACACCTGCCATTCGCTGGCATCCACTCTGAAGAATCCCAGGCTGGCGTCGGCATTGTTCCAGCGCAGGGTTCCTTCTGTGCCAATGATCTCCAGGGTGTGGGTGGGTGGCCTTTGCAGATAATCCAGGTGCAGGGTGCCAATGGCTCCCCGGGCAAACCGCACACCAATCTCTGCACTATCTTCCACCTCCAGGCCAAACCCCAAGGAACCACCTTCCGCCCAGTCTACCGAATACTCTCCCAGGAGCCAGCGCAAATAGTCAAAGGGATGGCAGAGAGTCAGAAGCACCCCTCCCCCCAGGTCGGCGCGAGCGGCGTATCCCTGTCGGTAGTCTTCCCAGGGATGCCAGCCCGGGAGATACTCTCCCCAGTGTGCTCTCACCGAGGTCACGCGCCCAATTGCCCCCTCGGCCAGCAAAGAAGCCGCCCGGCGGAGGGTGGGGTGAAAACGAAATTGAAACCCCACCAGTACCCTTGCCCCACTCCGTTCCATGGCTGACTGCAACTGCGGAACCCGTGAAAGATCGTGGGCAATGGGTTTTTCGAGTAAGATGGCACAGCCCTTTTCTGCAGCGGGGATAGCTACATCCATGTGGAGCGCGGTTGGATTAGAAATAATGACCGCATCGGGCTGGTGCGCCAGAGCGGCTTCGAGATCCGTTTCTACCGGCAAACCAGCGATCTCCTCCTCAGGCAGCGTGCTGTGGCGGGTGCGATAGAGAAGAATATCGTGCTCACCCAGGGCGAGCAGGTTGCGTAAATGGCGTCTCCCAATAGAACCGTAACCGGCAATCAGAAACTTCATGGGGTTTTCCTTCCCGCTTTTTCTACCAGCTCTCGTAAAAAGGCGCCCGTGCGTCTTCCGGCAGAGCCATCTGTATAGGTGCATTCTTCCCGGATGAACTTCTGGCGCTGAGGTTGATCTGTAGATGGATCAGCAAGATAACTGTTCACAGCTTCTTTCAAGCTTTGCACATCATAAGTGACCCGCCCGGCACCCGCAGCGCGAAAACGCAGGTGGGTTGGCCACTCACCGATCTCTCGCAGCGAGAGCGAAAACTTCCCCGGTGTATTCCACCCACCCGGAACATCAATGCACACACTCACGATGGGGCGGTCGTGAATGGCGGTTTCCACCACCATCGTGGAATAGACGGTTAAAAATACATCCGCATAGGCCATCATCGAGGCTTTTTCGGGCATGTCTTCGCCTGAGTAATATCCCAGTTCACCCCCCAGCGGCACTGGCTCCACCAGGTGAACATGCGGCATATCCCGAATCAGTGCACGTATCCGGTTGGCTTCTCCCTCATAGAGAGACCCCGGCATAAAATGATTGGGGTGTAAACGGATCAACAACTGAGTGGGCTCACGAAAAGCCTCGGCATTCACCAGTTCAGCCAGAGCCTGAACATTGGCGAAATTGGGAGAAAAAGTGACAAACGAACAGGCATACGCCAGCAGTTTTCGGTGCGGATCTAACCCATGCAGGGCAAAGTATTCATCCCGGGACATCTGCCAGGTGCGCCGGAAGTATCCATCATAAGATGGGATTCCACCAACAAACACCTGCTCAGGAGACCAGTCTGAACCCAACACCAGCTCTTCCTTTTGAATCTCTGACCAGCAATTAATCCATTTCACCGGCGCACCGGGCAGGCGATAACTGGAAGGATTATCCCAGCCAACGATCACCGCTGCCGTGTCGATCCCTCGGGAGGCAGCTTCGCGCAAAAGATAGCGATCCCAGCGCCAACCCGGGGTTGAAGCCACCACCAGATCGGGCTGGTACTTCTCGAACAAATCTGAATAAATGGAGGGGGTGTACCGCCGCTGGACCTGCATCAGAGCCCGGCGCGCCAGGCGAGAACGGCGTAAAACCCAGGTAAGCGTGCGAATCAGCGGCATGATGCGCTTCCCGCGCGGAGAGGCTTCGTACCCCATCTGACGCAAGTGGCCATCCATAGCATTGGTATTGACGCGCTTCGAGCCGCCCATCCAACGCAGAAAGTGCGTCCAGTATTGAATCGAGTGATCATGCTTCTCAAAGTACTCGCGGCACTGGCGGAAGCGTAGCCCTTCGACGATCAACCCGGGCTGTCCAAATCGCCGCTCGATCTGCTCCTTCAGGCCGTCATCCGTGAGCAGAACCACCCGCAGACCACCCTCCAGCAAGGTTGGGAGCACATCCGTCTGCAGAAAGTACACCACCGAAAGGCCATGATCAGCGCTGATAAAAATTGTCTTTGGTTTCGTCATGAAAAAGGTATCGCTTTTCTATCAAAAGGTCTATGTTATCGGTCATAGTACCAGCGGAAAATTCGATCATACCACCCGAGGAGCATCTTGCGTACGGGTGGAAAATCCAGCAGGGGGTGCTTTTTCTCGCCAGCCTTTACCGGCCGACGCTCTCCACCCCGATTTTTTACTCCGCGCAGGGTGTTACTCATATTCATCGCCAGCGGTTCAGCGGTCATCAGGCGTAATAACCCCGCCGCATTGACCCGCTCATCCAATTGTTTCACCTGTCCCATCGGGCGATCCATACTGAAAGGTAAAAAGCCCTGAAGAGCGCTCTTCCAGGCGGTGAACTGCCAGTGAGAAGCCCCTGCAAAAGCCATGACACCCCGGTAGGTCAGACGTACATCACGGGTAGTCTCGTAACGCTGGCGGATCTCTTCTTCACTCTGCCCAAGGCTGAGGTCAAATTCAAGGAAGGTCTCCCAGGGGATAAACTGCCCCATTTCCAGCTTCACCTCAGGCTGGCTCCTCGCCCAGTCCACCGTGGCAGAATACACCTCTTCCCGCGTGCGGAAGGGACGCGCCGTGACCATACCCACGTTGGGATAGGTTTCAAGAATTTCTACAGAACGCTTCAACCAGCCCGGAGAGAACAGCACATCACTATCCGCATAAGAGATGATCTCACCAGGCGCACCAGACAAAATAATATTCCAGGCCCCGCCTTTGCCGAGGTTTTTCTCCGACAGGATAAGATACTGAATTCGTCCAGCCTGATGCTCATCCAGAAGATACTGGCGTACTTCTTCGCAAGATGCGTTATCAAAGACCAGCAGATCCATCTCCATTCCGGGATCGGTGCGAGCACTTTCCAGGCAGGCTTTCAGCACATCCAGTGCTTCAGCATAAAAACCGCTGAGAAATGGGATGTAATTGAGCACCGCCACGGTCACACGCGCAGGCCGGGCTACCTCTTTCACAAATTTTGCCGGGTTCTGACCAATCCGCATTCTTTGTTCTCCTAAAGCAACCCCTGCCGGAACTCGCGGTAGGCCCTTAACGGGTGAAACAACGCATAAGTGACCTGCGCCAACCGATAAGAATGCCACCGCACCAGCGGGTAAATTTCCACCTCACGCCAGAAACGCCGCCAGGTAAACCGCGGACGAACCAGCCGGCCATTCACCAGTCGATGACTGGCATCGGGCAGTTCGAAAATTGCCCGCCGCCCTCCTGCCAGCCGGATATTCTCAAAGGTTTCAGGGTGCCGATAATGCGGCTGGCCGCCGGGAAGATGGCGGTAATCATGATTCTGATGAACAATGAACACATCATAAGTGGCATCGATAACCGGAAAGCCCTGAGATCGCCCGGAGTAAATCATCCAGTTATCCCATCCGGCCCTGCCAATGGCAAAAGGAGGCATATCCATAAAGCAATCCCGCGGGAAGAGGAAGTAATCGGAGCCGGTAGCCTTATGGAGTTGACCCTCCTGCTGAGCACGCTGGCGCAAACGTTCGGCCCAGCCTTCAGAGAACTCCAGCGGTTCGCGCACGTCGAGATCCCAGCGCTGTCCGACCGCTAAAAAGCGGGGGTGCTTTTCCAGCAAGGCTCGACCGGCTGTCAGCAGGTCAGGAGTAAGTAAAATATCGGCGTTCACACAGCACAGCAGAGGACTGGTGGAATACTCCCGCGCCAGCGCAAACATAGACGAGACCAGGGGCGTACCCGCGGCGGTACGCTGAACCTGCGGAAAATGCTTCACTCCGTTATGCGCTGCCGCTTCTGCCAGCCCCTCTTCCTCACCCAGCAGGATGACCTCCACATGCTCACCCAGCGCCAGCCAGGAACGGATAGCATTATGCTGGATCAAGGCTATGTGCGGGTCGACAAAGGGTTTGGGGGCTGAGAAGATGGTTATTTCAGGCATGGTTCCTCTCATTTCGCCCGATCATCCACGTCAAAACCCGATTTATGATTGACCGAAGCATTAATTTCTGCCAGTTGAGGCTCACGTTCAAAGATGGCCAGCACCTCTTCCCACGAAAAATCCATGCGCCCCTTGAGCCGGGAGACGATTGCCCTTAAAAGATCAAGATCTTCGGGCGTATCCACCGTCCAGCGCAGATGCCCAAGATCAGGCTCATGCTGAAGAATAAAGATCTTAAAGCGCCCTGGCTCGTCGTAGAGATAAGGCATCACATGTTCCCGTTCATATTTTTGAGTAGCTTCTCTCCAGGCGCGTTCCAGTGCGCTAAAAGTGCACACTTCCGTATCCAGCCCAATTGGGAAGGTACGTTTCCACGGCGGAGGCAGGCGGTTGGCGGCAAAATCGACCTCGCGCTCAAAAAATTCCCTCACCACCTGGTCAACCACCTTTGGATCGATCAACGGGCAGTCGGCGGTCACACGCACCACTACATCGGCCTTTGCCCAGCGCGCCGCCTGATAAAAACGATCGAGCACGTCAAACTGGCTCCCGCGGAAAACCGGCCAACCGCGTTCAGCACACAATGCAACCACAGGGTCGTCGGCAGAGTCTGTGGTAGTTGCCACCAGCACCGAGTTCACCGTAGATGCCCGGCGGCAACGTTCGACCACCCAGGCCAGCATTGGTTCGCCGCCCAATTCTCGCAGTACTTTGCCTGGCAAACGGCTGGAGGCCATCCGTGCCTGAACAATGGTCACAACATTAAAGCCAGAAAGCGGTTTCACCTTTTCATTTCCTGCCCGGCATATAGCGAAAGACAATCCATTCGCCAAGCACGGTTTCTTCGTCATAATTTTCGCAAATCCACCGATACACTTCAGGCATTCCAGGTGGAATTTGCGGCGGTTTGAAATAACGGTCTCGATAATCGGATATCGAACGACTAATAGGCCTTTTGGGTCGAATTGCCCTGGCCAGTTCCTCCAGGTAATCCCGATCCGAAAGCTTCGAGCAATCGGCGGCATTGTATTCATAAAACAACGGCTGAATCAATGGGCGACTGTCGATGATCAGCTGGGGTGGGTGAGCCTGCAGTTCGGCAAGGAATGTACCCGTGTGAAATTCATTGGTGTAATTGGGCAAAAAAAGCGGATCAATGAAAAAGAAACGGCTGGGCGCTTTTCGTCCGCTAACCACGTTGATCATCGGCAGATTGCCCCACTGGAGCACATAATCTTCGGGGTCGGTGTGCTGTTTGACATACTCAATAACTTCGGTCAGCGTTTTATCCTGTTGCACTGTGATCTTATCAATGTTATTGAGCACTCCCGTCAGCAACAACGGGATCATAAAAACCACCACCCAGGTCTTCCTAATCAGGTTACTATTCTCTCCTTTTGAGGGTCTGGCAAGCCACCATACCAGGAATCCTGTTAATAAAGTCAATGCGGGTAGAAGTGCCATGAAATAATGGCGAAAATTATTCCCGGAAAGCGAGCTTAACCCCAATTCCACTGGTAAATCGATCACCGCAAACGCCAGCGGAAGGAATAGAGGGGTCGAGTGGCCCTCCTGCCAGCGCAATAACCATCGGTAGAAGGACCGGTCGAGCCGGCGAAATGCATAGGCCAGCCCACCCACCAGGAGAATAACCCCCACAACCAGGAGGCCCCGGCGGTACAGGCTCATCTCCCCAATGCGGGAAAAGGTCAACCCCGAACGAAGCATCCCCCGATAAACCAGCACCAGGCCCGCCAACCCGGCCAGCCACCCCACCGCGCGAGAGGTGAACACCCGCAGAAGCGCATCCTCATGAAACAACAGATAAACGATCCCCGCCATCCAGGCCGTAAAACCAAGAACATAAAAAGGCGATACCCCCTGTAGAAAATACAAAGCTTCCAGGAGAGCATCCAGGCGCTGACTGGTCGAAATGCCCGAAAGAGCAAAATTATAGGCAAAAGCCGCCTCCCAGAATTCCGGGAAAATTCCCCGGAGCGCAAAGAATGCAAACCACCCACCCCAAACCGCCAGGAAACCCAGCCCCAGCCATATAAAATCGATCAGGCCCCGCCACTGTTTGCGAGCCAAGCGCGTCCAAAGCATGAGTATGCCTGTTGCCACCAGCGGCCCGGCCAGCGGTTGTTTGAGGGTAGAAGCCATGGCAATACACACCCCGATACAAAATGCCCACCAGCCTCCCTGCCTGCGGCGTTCCATTTCTAAAAGCAAACCTATGGCCGCAAACTGGAAAGGAAGGGCATATTCTTCGGTGAGGTTTCCGCCCTCGTGTACAAAAACCAGATTCATGAGAAAACCCGCCGAGGCTACCCAGGCGGGGAGCACACCATAAAACCTCTTCAAAGCCGTAAAACCAATCAGCGCCGATGACCCTACGGCTATCAGTTCCAGCGCCCAGATTCCCCAGCGGCTACCCCCGCCCAGCATCAACCCCCAGTAATTGAGGTAAAAAATGAGCGGGGGTTTGTGGTCATAGACATCACGGTAGGGCAATTGCCCCTCGCGCATGCGTTCGCCAAAATACTGAAAGATAGACGAATCCACATCGGGGATGCGCATCAGGTGTGGCATAGCGTAGGCTAACGCCAAGAGAGCTAGCCCCAGTAATGATGCAGCCAGAACGAATTGGATTGCAAATGAACGAAGTTTCATATTAAGGCACCTGTTTCCGAAGGTATATTTGCCACTCGGGCAAATTAGGTAGAGGCTCTAAAATATAATGTTCACAAATCCACCGAAACGCATGGCGCATTTCTGAAGTAATCGTCATTTGCTTATAGTAACGTTGGTATGAATTCTGATGTAGAAGCCAATCAATATAATCGGGATCTTCCAGTTTTTCGCAGGAAGTTCCTGCCTCCGGGATTAATAGTGGGATGATCTTCGGTGGGCCGTACACAATAGCATCCGGGGGATGTGTCTGAAGGTCATGTAGAAATTGTGAGGCGTCTTCGTCCCGGGCAAATCCACTTACAAAAAGCGGATTTTGATGAACATACCGTGACACCGCCGGGAAACCGGTCAGGTAATGTAAGCGGGCATTCCATCCCCACGAAAGAATGTGCGCGTCTCCAGGAAGGTGCGACTGCAAAAATTCGACTACTTCCTGTACATCGGCGTCCTCTTTTCCTTTCGACAAGGCTACCGTTTGACTGACTCCACCCATTGCCAGGGGAATTACCATCAAAAGCAGCCAGGCCTTTCCAATAGGGCGATCGGTCAGAAAGCAAAACGCAAATGCCACCAGTAACGAAAAAGCAGGGAACATCGAGAGAAGATAATGCCTGTATTGAGCACCAGTAGCGCTGACCAGTCCAGCCTGAATAACAAAATCTAGCAAACCTAGCCCCATCACAGCCACAGGAACACGGGGAGTTGGTGCAGGCAAATTATCCAGAGCATGCTTTCCCCATTTCAGAAAAGATGGCTGTACCCAGACCACGCCCAGAATAATCAGGGTCGCCCCGATAGCAACTGCTCCCCACCTGTATGGGCCAATCTCTTTGAGGGTGTAAGGTGAAAAACCAACGCGAAAAAAAACCTTGTATAACAACACGAGTGAACCAAGAATAAATAACCACGCCACCACCGGATGAAACAAAACCCGCCGCACCGCAGGGCTGCTCATCACCATCCAGAGCCCCCCAATGAGCCATGCCAGCACACCGATAAGAAAATAAGGTGATTTAGAGGGAAGGAAAGTAACCGCAAATAATAAAGCCCGAAGTCGGGTAATCAAGTCACTTCCAATAAAATACGCATTAAATGCAAAGACTGCCTGCCAGAAGTCCTCAAAGACTCCACTGGCCAGGAAATATCCCAGCCAGACTGCCCAGACCACAGCAACACCGATGGCCATTCCCAGCAAGGATCGGACTCCACGCCAGTTTCTTGTAATGACAATCCAGAGACCGATAAGAAGAGCCGGAGCCACCAGAGCCCCTCCATTGGTCTGTTTCATTGTTGATGATACCCCTGCAACTACCCCCATCCAGAACCCGGGCCAGAAATGCTTCGGGTCTTGCATGATCTTCAACCAAATAAGCCAGATTAAAAACTGGAAAGGTAAGCCATATTCTTCCGTTAGATTTCCGCCTTCCAGAACCAAAGCCAGATGAGCCGCCATCAAGATCAGACTGAAAAACGCCGCCATCTTCCCAAACGACCGTTTTAAAAACGCGTACCCAGCCAGCAGAGCCACAGTAATGCCCACAAACTCTAGTAGCCAGACTCCCCACCGGCTGCCTCCGCTAACGAAGAGGCCCAGTGCATTGATGTAAAAAATCCCCGGTGGCTTACTATCCCACAAATCCCGGTAGGGAAGCTCGCCGTGCAAAATTCGCGAACCAAAATACAGGAAGATCCCCGAGTCGATATCTGGCGTGCGGTTGACCGTGGGCATTACCTGAACCATCGATGCCAGCCCTACCAATATAAGCACAATATAAATCCAATCCAGGCCGCGAAAGGAAACTCCGTGGAAATATTTCTTAATGCCCATGGTTTGACCTTTTATTCTTCACAAATTCACTCGCCTGTTGATAGGCTGACAGCAATTTTGGGAAGTTCTTCCGCCAATCAGCACGTTCCTCTGCCAGCCTTCGCCCTCGCCGACCTATTTCGCTCAGCTCTGATCCAGTTGAAACCGCTCTCAACATTCCTGCGGCCAGTGCTTCACTATCTCCATCCGGAAAAAGCCAGCCAGCCACACCCTCTTCTATCCATTCACGGTTGCCCGGGATATCTGAAACCAGCACCGGCAGGCCGCTTGCCAGAGCTTCTAACAGCGAGACCGAAGAGCCATCGCTATGCGAGGCGCTCACATACAGGTCAGCCGCCCGGTAGTACCGCGGGAGTTCGCGCTGACTCACCTGCCCGCCCAGATAAACCCGCTCGTGCAGGTTGTGTTCGTAAATCATGGCCTGTATTTTCCCCGCGAGTGAACCATTTCCCAGCAGGAGCAGGCGCAAACGCGGTTCTGCTTCAGCGGCCTGGGCAAATGCTCGCACCACGCAGTCAACCCCATAGATCGGCTCCCAGGAACGCAGAGATAAAATCACAAACGCATCCTTCCATCCCAAACGTTCCCGAAGGCCATCGTCACTCCCTGCCAGAGAGAACTTCTCCACATCCACGCCCCAGGGGAACAAAACCACCCGTTCTCCAGAGAAGCCAAAGCCTTCTGCCGCCCGTTGCACTGCCTGGCAGTCGCCAACCAGCATATCGCTTCGCCGCAGGGTGAACCGCGTGATTCCCCTCATCCACGGGTTTTGATAAGCATCTACCAGCAGGTCCGACCCCCAGGACATGGTCACCAGCGGCCTGCTCCCCGCCAGCGCGGCAAGAAATGCACAGCTCTGCACTGGCCCGGCATGGATAACGTCTGGCTGGTACCGGGCGAGCACCCTGCGCAACCCCAGCACCATGGCAGGTAATGAACGCCACGAAAAAGGCCTCTGCCCGCCTCGCCAGACGATCTGTTCAACCTCAGATGGGAGAGGGCGGTCTTCTACCTGCCGTTTCTGCCGTTCCAGGCGCAGGAAAAAGACCTCTTGCCCGCTTTCAACCAGCGAAGTGAGGAAGCGATAATCGTGAGGGGTGTAATCGCGAGTGAAGTAAAGAACGCGCATACCTCAGCCTGCCGGGCAAAACATCGAGAAGATCATGCTCCCAGGTCCGTCCAGCGGAACTCCTGGCCAAACGGTTTGTCCACCAGCAGGCGTTTCCCGATCACCCTGTCTAGTTCGTAGGGCATGATGGCATCACGCGGGGCGGGGCGCAGCACATCAATATCAGCGCGAGTCAGCACCTCGCCGGCCTTCATATCGCGTGCCGCCCGCAAACACCGTCGCTGCAACACCACCGTTTCCTGTTCGTTACCCGCCACGAACTTATCGGCTGAACCCAGAGCACGTTCCAAACGACGGGTATTGATCACCATCTCTTCCCAGTCATGCGGATTCAACGCGAAGCGGTGGTCGGGGCCTACGCGGTTGTTGTCATCGGTGAAGTGCTTCTCTACCACGCGCGCGCCCAGTGCCACCGCCCCCAGCACGGCAGCGTGGCCAGGAGTATGATCAGAAAGCCCCAGCACTACATTCGGGAACATCACCCCGTAGGTTTTGAGCACGTTCAGGTGAAGATGGTTGAAATTCTCCAGGTCACCAGTGTAATTTGTATTGCACTGCATGAGCACCAGCTGCGGATTGATCGCCGTGATCAATCGCACCGCGGCCGCCACCTCGCCGATATCTGAAGCCCCCGTTGCTAAAATCACCGGCAACCCTTTGCGGGCAATCCATTCCAGCGCTTCAGGCCAGGTGATCTCCCCCGACCCCACCTTAATCGCCGGGACATAAGGCACAAGATAATCGGTAGCTTCAAAATCGTAAGGTGAGGAGAAGTAATCAATGCCCACCTCGTCACACACAGCTTTCAGTTCAGGGGTCCATTCAAAAGGAATGGATGCCCCTTCATACACCTCATAAACCGATTTATTCCAGCTGGCCTGGTGCGATTTTTGCCCCCCCAGGGCCTTAAAGCCGTAATCGGAGACGATCTTCGGCGCGCGGAAGTTCTGGAATTTCGCTGCATCAGCCCCGGCGGCTTTGGCCAGCCGGATGAGCATCTTGGCGCGCTCCAGGTCGCCATCATGGTTGGCGGCGATGTCGGCGATGAAATAAGTGGGATGATTCTCCCCGACGATATGACTGCCGATTTTGATCTCCATAACTCCCTCTCTTTCTTCCAAAGTCATCCTTCCAACAGGGCTCTCAATTGCTGTGGACGCCCTGTTTCCCATAACTTTGCAAAGGCATCCATCTCTTCAGCCTGCCCGGGCATCGCCCGCCCGAGGGCAGCTTCCAGTTTATCTACACGCAAGGTCAGGTTGGGTGAACGCCGGGCCGCCAGCCCCGACTCGCGTACCGAGGTGGGGGTAATCAGACCTTCATCCAGGCCAAACCGCCTCGCCAGGTTGACCCCAAACTGATACTTGCTGAGGCATTCTCTGCTGAGAACGTGGTACAGCCCGCTCATCCCCTGTTCCAGCATCTCCAGAAGCATGCTCCCCAGATGATTGGCCAGCAACGGGCAAAAGTAAACGTCTGTAAACCCCTTCACCGGCTTGCCAGCCACCAGGTTGTAATAGAAAAATTCGGCCAGGCTGCGCGTGCCTGTCAGGCTCCAACCGAAGAAGTTCACCCGGGCAATCAATGCCAGGGGGTCGCTGGCCGCCGCTTTTTCACCCGCCAGCTTATCACGCGCATAGACCCCCAGTGGGTTTGGCTCGTCCACCTCTGAATACCCCCCACGCGCGCCATCAAATACCGCATCCGTCGAAATATGCACCCAGCGCACCCTCAAACGGCGGCATACCTCTGCTACCTCGCCGGGCAGTTCCGCATTTAATCGCGCCGAAAGAAGGGGGTTTTGCTCGCAGGCATCCAGGTTAGCCAGAGCCGCCGTATGCACCACAAAATCAGGGCGAAGCGCCTCAATGATCCGGGCTGCCTCACCCGGCAGGGATAAATCGGCCTGAACGGTGCGGAACGGCGCGCCGCGCAACCCGTGGCGGTTGACCAGCCCCGTCACCTCGTAAGAACCGGCCGCATCCAGGCAAAGATTCAGCCCGAGCAGACCGCTCGCCCCGGTTACCAGCAGTTTCTTCACCCCAGCGTGCCCTTCTCGTGTTCAGCTTCAATCGGTCGGATCATCTCGCGAATCTGTTCGATCGTCAGCCACTGTGGATTGTTATTACTGGCGTATCGATATCCATCCGGTAGAGGTTTTCCCTGGTCTTCCCAGTCCCAGCCGAACGGCTTGGCCCAGATACGTTCCGGTGGCATCACGACGAATAGATCCTCCAGCTCCACCGTGTGCCGGGCTTCGTCTTCCGAGATGAGCACCTCATGCAATTTCTCGCCCGGCCGAATTCCAATAATTTCAATGTCATTTTCCGGGGCCACCGCCCGCGCCAGGTCCATCACCGCCATACTGGGAATTTTCGGCACAAAAACCTCACCCCCGCGCATTTGCTCAATGCAACGGATGACAAAGCGCACCCCCTGCTCCAGCGTCAGCCAGAAGCGCGTCATACGTTCGTCGGTCACGGTGACTTTGCCGTTCTGGCGCTGCTTGAGGAAAACCGGCACCACACTGCCGCGGCTCCCAACCACGTTGCCATATCGCACACAGCTCAGACGGGTGGGTTTTCCCCGTTTGCCGCCCCAACCAGCGTAGGCATTGCTCTGAACAATCAGTTTTTCAGCCGCCAGCTTGGTTGCCCCATAAAGATTAACCGGGTTGACCGCCTTATCGGTGCTCAGCGCCAGCACCTTTTCTACCCCGCAATCGAGCGCAGCGTCTACCACATTACTGCTTCCCAGAATGTTGGTTTTGATCGCCTCCATCGGGTTGTATTCACATGCAGGCACCTGCTTAAGCGCTGCCGCGTGCACCACCACATCCACCCCCTCAAAGGCACGTTTGAGGCGTTCGCGATCGCGTACATCGCCGATGAAGTAGCGCAGGCTGGGATGATCATAGCCTGCCTGACGCATTTCATGCTGCTTGAGTTCATCGCGGCTGAAGATGATCAGCTTGGCCGGATGATATTCCGCCAGCATAATCTCAACAAATTTTTTCCCGAACGAACCGGTGCCTCCGGTAATCAACACAACCTTTTCTGACCAGTCCACAATTGCCTCCTGAGAGGAAACTCCACCCGCAGGCCGCCCCTGCCAGGCGGGGAAAATCAGACTTTCGGTTCTTTGGTAATCACCACCAGCGGGTACTGACCGTTTTCTCCAAACCAGCGCGGAGCGCGTTCTTCCAGCCAGAACAACAGGCGCAGCCAGAACTTTCCGCCGGTTGCGGTATGAATCAACGCCCGCATCCAGCGCACACTGACACTGCGCCAGACCAGAATTTCAAAATGCATCTTTCCATCTAACAGCTGTCGCAGCCAGGCGGCATTCAGCTTTTGAACAAAAGTGCCCGTCGGCGCATTCCGTGTAGGCTTTTCGACCACGCTGTCGGCCTTTTTCTGCTGAGGCGAAAACAGCTTGCCCACACGCTCTGCCAGGCGAACCATCCAGGCGGTCTTCTGCATGAGGGGAGAGTCCGTCCAGCCATTGACCACCACCGCTGTACGCCCCTCTGCCAGAGTGCGGTAAAGCTCATCGTAAGCCCTGCCCTGTTCAATAAGGGGCAAATGATGAAGCGTATGCAATGATACCGCACCATCGAAAACCCCCCTGGCAAAAGGCAAATTGGCTACATCGGCCACCACACACAGAGCGTGGTTCCCCAGCCGTCGGCGGGCTTCTTTCAGGGCCACGATCGACAGATCCGCACACACCCGATACCGGTACCCCCGTGAATAAGCCTCGTACTCAGGATATTGCACCGGCCCAGAGCCAGCATCCAGGAGAAAGCGCCCCGTCGACGCAAGATGCCGCCCCACCCGCAAATGACAGCGATGAATATACTCGGCAGAAACCGGCCGCAGGTCTTCATAACGGGCATTCTGATACAGACCCTCGGCCACTTTTTGCCAGCCGACCTGATCGTAAAACGAGCGTACTTCCTGTTTAACCTGTTCGCCGCTCATGCGCCTGCCTGCAGAATGGATTTCCAATCTATCGGCTCACCGAGCAAGTAACGGAAAGTGTCTCCGTATTGCTGACGACCTTCGTCACTCAAAACTGCCTTCAATGGACGGGCATGGTAATCTTCCCAGAGACGCACCAGGTGCCATGGGAAGGGGCGCGGATATTCAAAGAAAAAGCGGTAGGCATATTCCCAGGCGCTTTCTACCTGAGGGCGGGTAAGCCGGAAGGCCACAGGGTTGGCGAGCATCTGACCGAGAAGCTTAAAGTAACTCACCCATGAATCCGGATCGTAGGTGAAGCCCCGCCCGCGGTAATGGGTTTGCCCGGCCACAATAACTGGCACACCATACATGGCCATTTCCATACCCACCGTGGTGGTGTACACCAGGCCCAGGTCTGCCACTTCTACCAGATCGTAGGTGTTCACTTTATCTTTCGGACCGATCAGGCGAATGTTTTCCGGCAGGCGAGGTAAAACCTCGCGTACCACATCCATCATGGAAAGCCCGTGGGTGAGCACCTCACCGGGGTGAACCCGTACCACCAGCTGAGCCCTGGCCGGTTCCAGCCCGGCAAAATACTGCACTGTGCGGGCAATCCATTCGGCCATACTTTGAGAGAAAACCTGCCGTCCAAGCGTCAGGCTGTCTCCCAATACATTGGTAGCCAGCAGAACCAGAGGACGATCATCCAGGCCAAGCTCCTGGCGAATCTGGCTTCCGCCCCTGGCAGGGGTGCCCTGCCACGCCCGGGCGAAGTTCTCCCACAGGGCGCCTCGCTGGCGGGCAACGAACAGGTTGCGCATCCGCTCCAGCTGTTCTTCTGAAAGCGCCTTGCCGTTACGTGCCGCCCACATCGAGTCGGTTTCCTGACGCATCACCTCGGCATTTTGTGCCAGCCAGATGCGCTGCCGCTGGTCACCGAATTCGTAGGTTACCACAGGAATGCGCATTTCACGCGCCACACGATAAACAATCCCCAGTTCCTGGATCGTCCCGTTCGGCACGATGACCACATCCGGCCGATTAGCTCTGAACCACGCATACGCGGCACGGGCGGCTTCGGTATTCCGCTCAAGCCTCAGCCGGTAAACCTCACTGTCGGGGTCTATCTCCTCCACCTGAAGGGTGTACTGCGTATCATACGTGGTTACCAGCCGCACCATGTCCATCAATGACTCCGGAAGGCGCATGGGCACACCGCGCATCCCCAGGAAAGAAACCGGGGTAAGCAAGGGACGGGCCTGTTCAAGCACCTTGCGAGCGTACACATTTTGCCGCCGCAAATCAAAGCGGTTAATGGGCTCACGCCATTCAGCATACGGTAAATATCCCAGCGTTACCTCGTGTCCCTGGGCCGCCAGCGCCATACCTACCAGCGCCGCATGTTCAATCCAGTAATGCAGCGTGGCAAACAGGAACACTTTCTTTCCTGGAGCCGCATTCTGTCGCAGTGCCACCGCCTGCGACACAATTTCCGGCAGTTCAGCCTGGAGATGTTTCAGGGAAAATCGGGTCTGGATCGGCCGACCATTTTGCCGCAGCAGCCAGTAAAGCTCGGCCGTGAACGGGATCTGACCCAGAAGACTCTTGACAACCTGTTTTCCAGCCACTTTCATCAATCCATCACCTCAATTTGCCAGTCCAGGCGTGGACGCAGCGGCCCCAGGCGCGGTTCGGCCCATTGCATCCCCGGCGCACCGGTCGCGTCCACCGTAAAATTCAGGGTCTGCTCATCGTGGAAATACCGCCGCACCCGAAAAGAACTGGCGTTGATCCCCACCGCGTAACGACCCTCGTTGAGCCAGTCAGCCGGGATCGTACACCGGCTGACATACCGGCCCGCCGGGCGTACCGGGTAACGCTCGTAACGGGACGGGTCATCGGTATCAAAGGACGTGAAGATGAATTCGCCGCGGGTACTCATTAAATACAACCCAACTCGCAGGCCGGTCACGGGCGAACTCAAGGCGTACTCGACCTCAATCGTAAACGGCTCCGTGGAACGCACCGCATTACTCACCCGCCCCTGAGCATCTTTCAGGCGCACGGCGATCGGCTTGAAGGGCGCGGCTTCCGGCGGCACTTCATCCTCCTCCCAGATGCGCTGCCCTTCCTGAGAGAATCCCTGGGAGAGGTAATAATCCACCGCCTGAGGTGTCGGCGCGCGCATCTTCAGGCGTCCTTTTTCAATCACCAGCGTCTCCTGGGTCAGGCGGAGAATGGCGCTCATATTGTGGCTGACGAATAGCACCGTTCGGCCCTGCTGAGCAACATCGCTCATTTTTCCCAGGCACTTACGCTGAAATTCTGCATCACCCACCGCCAGAACTTCATCTACCACTAAAATTTCCGGTTCAAGATGTGCCGCCACTGCAAAAGCCAGGCGCAGATACATCCCGCTTGAGTACCGCTTCACAGGGGTATCGATGAAGGGGCCAACCTCAGAAAAAGCCACAATTTCATCGAATTTTCGTTGAATCTCACTGCGGCGCATTCCCAGAATCGCCCCATTGAGATAAATATTTTCCCGTCCGGTCAGTTCAGGGTGGAAACCGGTACCCACTTCAAGTAAAGAACCCACCCGCCCACGAATTTCACCATAACCTTCCGTCGGGTCAGTAACCCGCGAAAGGATTTTGAGCAGCGTGCTCTTGCCAGCACCGTTGCGCCCAACGATACCGAGCACCTGCCCCTGCTCCACCTCAAAAGAAATGTCCTTAAGCGCCCAGATCGTGCCGTTCGCCCCGCGGCGGGTGCGGTCAAACACTGAGGTAAGGGTATCGCGCAGAGTCTGATAGCGCTGGCTGGCCAGCGTCCCAATGCGATATTGCTTTCCCAGTTTCTCGACCCGAATCGCCAGGCTACTCATACCATATCCGCAAAAGTGCGCTCCATGTGCCGGAAATAATACAGTCCACTGACCAACAATACGGCGACCACTCCCACCGAAACCCACAGAATGCGATCCGGCGGGTTGGCCCCGAAAAGCGCCCAGCGAAAGCCCTGAATAACCCCTGCCATCGGGTTGAGCGCATAAATCATCCGCCAGGGGCCCTGTGCGGGGATCACGTCAATGGAATAGGCCACCGGCGAAACGTACATCCAGGCCTGAACCAGGAAAGGCACCATTTGCTGTACGTCGCGATATTGCACGTTGAGCGCCGAAAGCCACAGCCCCACCGCCAGCGCCGCCAGCAATGCCAGTAACACTAACGGCAGTAACCAGAGCAGGTTCCAGGAAAAGGGTACCCGGTAATACAGCATGAGCCCTACCAGCACCAGGAAGGCAAAGAAAAAATCCACCAGCCCCGCCGCCGCCGCCGATAACGGAATGATTAATCGCGGGAAATAGACTTTGGTAAGCAAATTGGCATTCTGCACCAGGCTAATGCTGGCGCGTTGCAAAGCACCCTGGAATAACTGCATGGGGAGCAACGCCGCAAAGCTAAATACCGGGTAGAGATTCGCCGGAATACCCGCATCGGGTTTCAACCCTGCCAGGCGGCCAAAGATAATCGTGAAGATCACCATGTGGAATACCGGTTGAAGCACCGCCCAGCCAATGCCCAGCACGGCCTGTTTGTACCTCACCTTAATATCTCGCCAGGTGAGAAAGTAAATCAGCTCACGGTAAGCCCAGAGGGCCGAAAGGTTCAGGGGAATCCAACCTCGGGCAGGGCGCAGATAAATCAGGGGGGCGTGTTCGCTTCGCGTTGTCACCATCACCTCAGCGCCTGGTGGCGCGGTACCACTCGATCGTCTTTTTTAAGCCTTCCTCAAAGCCTGTGCGGGCTTCAAAACCAAACGCTTTTCTGGCCCGGCTGGTATCCAATGCGCGGCGCGGCTGACCGTTAGGCTTACTGGTATCCCAGACGATCCGACCGGTAAAACCAGTTAATGAAGCGATGAGCGACGCCAGATCGCGGATGCGTATCTCATAACCAGAACCCAGGTTGACCGGCTCCGGCGAGTTATACGCTTCGGCAGCGCGCACAATTCCCTCTGCGGCATCTTCCACATAGAGGAATTCGCGGGTGGGCGAACCGTCGCCCCACAATACCACCTCATCCTGCCCGGTTTCTTTTGCCTCAAGGAATTTGCGTATCATTGCCGGAATGACATGCGAGGTTTGCAGGTCAAAGTTATCTCCCGGGCCATAAAGATTAACCGGTAAAAGGAAGATTGCGTTAAACCCGTACTGCTGACGGTACGCCTGAGCCATCACCAGAAGCATCTTCTTCGCCAGCCCGTAAGGGGCATTGGTTTCTTCGGGGTAGCCATTCCACAGGTCTTCTTCTCTGAAGGGCACCGGGGTGAATTTGGGATACGCGCACACCGTGCCGATGGCCACGAATTTTTCCACGCCCATCTTCCAGGCTTCGTGCATGAGCTGCACACCCATCATCAAATTGTCATAGAAAAACTCCGCCGGGCGTTCGCGGTTGGCACCGATGCCCCCCACATGAGCCGCCAGATGGATGATCAGATGTGGCCGGCTATCGGCCAGGGCGCGTTTCACATCTTCTGGCTTCACCAGATCATATTCCTCATAACGTGGGACAAAAATTTCCCCTGCTCCCCGCTCTTCCAGCCTGCGGGTGACAAACCGCCCCAGGAACCCTGCGCCCCCGGTGACACAGACTCGTTTCCCTTTCCAGAAATCATTCATGTTGCAACTCCGCAGGTAAGTTACCCGCTGAACGGGAGGGTATGGAGCCATCCCAGTCGACCAGAATTTTCAACCCATCGATGTGTAAAACCGGTGCCTGACAGGTATCATCCAGCTCAAATCCCCGCTCCAGGCAGGTAAGGCGGCAAACCTCTGCCACATCCCCTTCACCGACCAGGCGCGCGCGGTGTGTACCGGCAGCCTGCACCTCATCGATCACCGCCAGCATCCGCTCACGCACCAGCCGGTAGAGCCGGAAGGAATTCTGAATATAATCCACCGTCAGACGGGCGCGCAACGCAAGGCCCTCCGGGGTGATGATATAACGCAATTTGCGCCGTTCCACACGGCGCACCTTGACATATCCCTTCTCTACCAGACGTTTGAGATGCCAGTTGATGGTGCCCACAGCCACCCCCAGCACTGACGCCAGACTGGCCTGGGTGGCGTCTGGGTCTTGCTCAATGGTCTCAAGGATGACCAGGTCACGGTCAGTTTCTGAGTGAAGGCTCATGGTACCTTTCAATATTCAGTTGTTGAATTATAAACCCGGCAGGCAGGCCGGTCAAGGGGCAGGTTCGCCGCCGTTCCGGGGCTCACCCCCCAGCATCGGCAGGAAGATCGCCCCCGGCAGGCTGGCGAGCATGAACAGCAAACGTAACAGCACTGCCAGCGCCAGACTGGTTTGCATGGGCACTCCCCCAAAGTGCGAATATAGATACGCGATCGAAACTTCCTGCAGCCCCAGCCCGTTAATGGTCAGGGGCGCCAGAGAAAAGAAATAGCTGAAGCTCCACAACCCGCCAATTTGCCAGAGCGGTATACCATACCCCATTCCCTGCAACAGCACCCCTACGGTGAGGTAGGTGGCCAGCATGTGCCCAAAAGTACAGGCAAACGCCCCCACCAGCCCCGCCGGATGCCTCAACCAGGTCACCAGGCTCTGCAGCATGCTGCGTAAAAACCTCAGCCCGCGTTCCCGCAATCCCTGCACCCACGGGATCATCCCCGCCCAGCTCAGGTTCCATACCTGCCCGGAAGGGTTCACCCCCCCTGGGGAAGCGAGCACCACCGCCAGCCCCACCGGCAGAAGCAACGCCATGCCCGCCATGCCCACCAGTCGATCCACCACCAGTGACGCGGCCACCACCCCGGCATCCATACGCAGGAAAACGCCCCCCGCCAGACGAACTACATCGCCCCCCACAGTGGAGGGAAGAAAATTCGAGGAAAACAGGCCGGTAAACACCAGCTGAAAGGTCTGCCAGAGCGAAATCCGCGCCTTTGCTGAACGTAACAGCACATACCAGCGCAGGGTGACGAACACGCGTGAGCACAGGACGATTCCCAGCGCAAGCGCCAGAGATGCCGCCGGAATGCCGCGTACCACTCCGGCAAATTCACCCCAACCCTGGCGAGAAATCAGGTATCCCAGCAGGCCCAGGGAAAGCAGGGTTCCACCCACCCGCCAGAACGAAATCCGTCTGCCGCGCGTGGATTGCAAAGCATCATCTCCATTCATGAATAGCACCCCTCGTTATGGCTACTTCGGGAGAAAGATTTCCACATTGGGCACGGGTAGAGTGAAGGCCGTCTGATAGTATTTGCGAATATAAACCGTGATATTTTCAACCCAGGCATTGTTTTCTTCTGCAAACGAAGATTGTTCGGGGTCTTTCACCACCTCGTTCTCCATACTGGTTACAATCACCCGAAAACGATGATTGCGCAGGTCTTCCCGAAACCGTTCAAGATACCCCTGATGGTTCGAGATGGCCATTTCTGAGAGGGTAAGCAACTCATAATCTGGCACCAGCTTTATCCCGGGGATTTTACCGAACAGAAGCAATTGCCGCTGGGTGATAAACAAAACCTCGCCATCCTGCCCGTGAAAGGTCACAAACTCACGCAGCCATTTCAAATCTGCCTCAGCCTGGCGGGCATCACGCTGAGCAAAGGGATGGCCAACGTTGAAATTCCACGCAACCGGGATCACCAGCAGGAAAACTGCCAGCACCCAGTGACGCCAGGCAAAGGCTGCCCCGCCTTCCTCTGAGACGCCCCGCCCGAACCACAGCCCCCCCACCATAACCATCACCAGCACCAGATAGGCATCCAGGTTGTGAATGTTGCTCCCCCCGCCAATTTTTGTGCTCACAACCAGCCCGCCAGCAAACAGCGCGGCCAGGATTGCTCCCAGCCCCAGCAATCGCAACGGGTGCCATGCCTTCCGGTTTTGCCCAACGGAAACTCCCAGAAAGGTCAGCGCAGGTGCCGTAATGAGCAAAATAGCCGGAAGAACACCCATAGGATAGGTGGGATTGGGCAAGAGACGATACCAGAGCAGGGCCGAGGTGAACGTAGAGGCAAATCCACTGGTATCCTCATGCCCCGAGACCAGAACGTAGGCCGCCTGCGCCGCCAGCGCTGCGGCCAGGCCTGCCACACCCCAGCCCAGAGGCCTGAGGAGATACTGCCACCAGCTACGGCTCGTCTGCACTGGCGTTTCAAGAAAATAAAGCACCGCGGCCAGCATAGCCGGAACAGGGAACCAGTTGACCCGACTGATCCCCGCCCAGAGCGAGGCGAGCACAACGAAGAACAACGTCTTCCCGTAACGTTGACGATCGAACCCCACCAGGACCAGCACCACACACACCAGCAAGTGGTAGTAAACCGGCCCCTGCAACAAAAACAGTGCCGCCCAGATCACCCCGATCAGAGATACCCAGCGGTTTGGTGGGCGCAGGGTGCGCATCAGCGCCCAACCGGCCGCCAGGCTCATTCCCAGCCAGAGGAACACCTGCCACAACCGGTGCAACCAGAGCGGCGTCCCCCCCAGCAGAAAAGGCAGCCCCAGGAGCAGATAACGGCTGGGATGTAACGCCGAAAGGGGAATCGAGAACCCGTAGAGCCGCCTGGCATACGGCAAAGAAGCATAATAATACCGGCTTGCCTCTGACCACGACAGGCTGAAAGGATATGTGGATACATCCGGCAGGAAGCTGAGTGCCTTGAGGCCAAACCCATAGACCAGGGCCGAGACCAGCACCGCCCAGAAGACCGGCAACTTTCTCCAGCGTGCCGTCAGGAAGAAAGCCCCAACGCCTGTCGTCAACCCGAAGAGCCACAGACGCGGGTAGGGTGCGGCGAAATGCTGATCGAAGCGCCACAGCACCACCCCCACGTACACCACCCACGTCAGCCCAAAGCCAGCCAGCCCCACCCAGGCCCATCGTCCAGCCCATGTGCTCAGGCGAGCCACCAGCGAGCATAACCGCCCGGATAGCGGGGTAAAAAGGGAGACCGCCACCAGAACCTGCGCCAGCGCAAGCAAGATCGCTACCGCCAGCAACCCCACCCATTGCCAGGAATAAAAGCCAACCGCTCGCCCCGACATGCTTCCAATTTCAAAAAGCTGACGAATGGCCGGAACGGCCAGAATGACCAGAAACAGGCAAAAAAACCGCTCCACCCAAAGCGCCGGGGGAACCCCTCGTTCAGGTTGTTCCAGATTAATCGTCTTGGGAGTGACCATTGGGGGAAAGATTGACCAGCTTTCGAATGGTATAGGTGGGTTTTCCCTGCGATTCGTGGTAGGTACGCACCAGCAATTCAGCGATCAATCCCATCAGAATCGACTGAAAGCCCAGGATGAAGATCATTGTGCTCATTTGAAAGAGCGGCGAGCCCAGCACTGAAACCCCAAAAAACACCCGCCGGATAAAGAGGTAGAGCAGGCCGATCCCGGAGAGGGTCATCAACCCGATGCCCGTGCCGCCGAAAAGATAAATCGGTTTATTCGCATAACTGCTGAGAAACTTAACTGTAAAGAGGTCAAGGATCACCTTGGCCGTGCGCTCCAGACCGTACTTGGCCTTACCAAAACGCCGGGGATGATGACGAACAGGCAATTCAATGATTCGTGCGCCCACCGAGCTGGCATATACCGGAATAAACCGGTGCATTTCACCATACAGCTTAAAACCGGTCAGCACTTCACGGCGGTAGGCTTTCAAGGTACAGCCATAATCATGGAGATGCACCCCCGTAACGGCAGAAATCAGCCCGTTGGCCAGGCGCGAAGGGAGCGTTCGGGTGGCAAAATCGTCCTTGCGGTCTTTACGCCAGCCACTGACCACATCATACCCTTCGGCAATCTTCTCCAGCATCCGGGGAATATCTGCCGGGTCATTCTGCAGATCGGCATCCATCAACACCACCACGTCGCCCGATGCATGATCAATGCCCGCGGCAATGGCCGCCGTCTGTCCGAAATTCCGGCGCAGGGCAATGATGCGCACATGTTCTGCATCTTTCCCGGCCAGGGCCTCCAGAGCCTTCAGGCTGCCATCCTTGCTGCCATCATCCACCAGAAGCACCTCCCATTCCAGCCCCAGCGGTGCCACTGCCGTGGTGATCGCCTGATAAAGCAAGGGAATATTTTCTTCTTCGTTATAGACGGGGACAACGATCGAAAGGTCCATACCTGGTCCGTTTGTAGATAGTCAAAGCCCTTACAGCGGGTTTATTATATCGCAAAGCCTGTGCCCTCTGCGCCCATCATGCCGATCGGCGCAGGCGATCCAGGATCCACCCACCCGCCAGCACCCCCGCACTGAGAATCAGAATGATACCCATCATCATCGTCAGGGGTAACCGGCCACCCAGGTGAAAATACCGGCTGAAATACCACTGGGTGAAAAAGCCAAGAAAAATCGCTTCTATCAGCAACCAGCGGCCCAGCCAGCGGTCGCGCTGCACCAGGGCCCAATCCAGCGCCCAGCCCGCCACCAGCGCCATCTGCGGCAGGAAAAGCGTTCGGTAACGGGGATTATCGGTCATATCGCCTCCGGCGCGTAATGCCGCCACGCCCATCCAGGCCACCACCATCACCACCGCCCAGAGCACCAGGCGCTTTCGTCCGGCGGCGCTTTCCTTCCAGGCCGAAAAAGCGGCATAAACCACCATTGGGGCAAGCGCATACCACCCCAGAGAACGCATCAGCACAATGCCCTTCCAGAGGGGTAAAGCCGGGTCGGCAATGGCTGCCGGAAGCACCGGCTGTGCCAGCCCGTAGACCAGAATTACAGGGATCCTGAACCGATCCCCAAGTTCATCCATCAGCGCCGACAGCCTTCCTGATCCTCGCAGGGTTAAAACCTGATCCCACACTGAAGCCTCGCGGAACCATCCCCAGGTTAGCCACACAGCAGCCAGCGCCCCCACTCCCAGCCCGGCCAGACCCAGCCACTTCCAGGCTTTCCCACTTTGCCCGGCAGTATATTCCAGCCAGAAAAGCAACGCCAGTGCACCCGCCACAAACAGTGCCGAACGGGTGGCGAAAAAGAGCATGGCGGGCAGCGAAAAACTCAACGCCAGCAGAGCGCCATACCGATTCTCTCGCTGCGCCAGCACCCCCCACAGGGCCACTGCCCCCAGTCCGAGTAAAAACGGCTCGCGCATTTGCGACGCCGAAAAAAAGAGGCCATCAGGATAGAGGATAAAAATCCAGGTTGCTACCAGCGCCGCCCGGGAACTCAGGCGCAGGTGCAATGCCCGCCACAGAAAGGGAACACCCAGGGTAAAAAAGAAGCTCCCCAGGATGAGAATCAGGAATGGGCGGTGCACATCGGGGCTGAGAAAGCGGTAAATCACCGCACTGGTGAGCCCCAGCCCACCGTATTGATCGGATGCCAGTGAAAGCTCCGGATTAAAGAGCAGGCGTTCTCCCGACTGCGCCAGCGCAAACGCCTCACGGTCACGGTGGTAAGCATCCGGGAAAAGGTACCCGGCCTGCTGAGGTTCTTCAGGATAACCCCATACCGGAAGTGCCAGGCTCAACCCCACTCCCAACCCAAGGCGCAGGCCAAAGGCCAGAATCATCATCCACGCCAGGGTTCTCCCCCCACCAGCCCATCGCCAGGCACTGAGGAGAACAAAGGTGCTCAACGCCAGCAGAAACCCGCCTGCCAGCCAGCCACGCCACACCACCCCCTCATAGAGCCAGGCCAGCGGCCATCCCAGAACGGCCCCCGTCCCCAGGCTGATCACAACTCTCCAGCCAGTCGAATCCTTCCAGCTTTCCTTCACAATCCCTCCAAACATTTGCGTTCGCGTTCCAGCCAGGTATAACGTTCGGCCAGCCTTCGTGTACGCAGTGCCAGGAGCGCACGCAATTCTTCATCACCGGCCAGGCGTTCCAGCGCTGAAACCCACGCCGGCAAGTCTTCAGGCGGGGCAAACAGCGCATGCTCTTCGTCCAGCACCTCACGGATCACGGGCAAATCGCTGGTTAAAATAGCGCGTCCCGCTCCCAGATAGTCAAACAGCTTCATCGGGCTGCAAATTTCCGCCGAGTTCCCCCCGCTGCTCCCGGCAATCGAACGCCCGTAAGGCATCAATAAAATATCTGCCGCCGCCTGATACAACGGCAAACGCGCATTGGGAATAAAGCCGGTGAAGGTCACATTCTCCATACCGGCGGCCAGTTTTCGATAGGTCTCCACATCCTCCGGGCGGCCCCCCACCCATAAAAATTGCAAACCCGGGAAGCGCCGCGCCAGCCCCAGGAACAGATCGCCCCCGCGCCCGGCGTACAAATGCCCGGTGCAGCCTACCGTCAGCCCTTCGGGGAGACCAAGCCAGCGCCGCGCCTTGATCGGCGAGGGAAGTCCAAGATACCGCTCCAGGTCAACCCCGTTGGGCGCAATCACCTGATCCTCTGACGGCAACAGCCGCCCCAGGCGCCGCTCCAGAGCCGACTGCAATGCACGGGTGATCATTACCAGGCGTTTCTTCCCTGGCAGGCGTAGAAAAGCGCGCATCCACAACGGCCCGAACCGCCCGGTGGACAGGTCGTGGGCTTCAAAGAGCGCCGTTTTGCCTCCCGCCAGTGCAAATACCGCCGCCTGAATGGCCCAGGAGTAAACCAGGTCAGCCTTCTGCAAACTGGCCAGGCGTACCGCCCGCCAGGCAAAGTCATTCCGCTTCAGGCGCGGGCTGGCGGGGAGCTTTTTAATCTCGAAGGCCACGGTGATGCCATAAAGCTCAGCCAGTTCCTCGCGGTTTACTTCGCCCTCGCCCGGAAGGTACAGGTGCACCTCATGCCCCAGCCGGGTAAGGGCGTTGCAAACTTTCATCACCTGGATGCTGTTTGCCGTTTGAGAGGGCACCTGCGCGGTAGAAATAGCAGCGATCTTCATGGGGTTTCCAGAATAGCCCACACCGGGAAATGATCAGACGGGAATCGTCCATCTCGTGCGGTGCGGTCAATGCCAGCCTCCAGCACCCTCAATCCCTCCGATACAAGAATCCAGTCGATGGCCTGAGCGCGGGGCAACCTGCCGAACGCATGAAAGGTTCCTTCCCCTCGCCCATCCGGTTGAGCCAGGCGCAGGGCATCCCATAACCGGCGTGGTGTTGCCCGGCCCAGGAGCGTCCGATATACCAGACTGCGTTTACCGGCATTGAAGTCACCCGTCAACATCAGGGGAATTGGCAACGGCAGGTCGTCAATCACCTCGCGCAGCAGGTGAGACATTCCCCTCACCGCCAGGGGGAGATAATCAAGATGGGTGTGAATCCAGTAAAGTTCCTGCCCACTGACGCGATGGCGCAAGCGGAGTTGCACTGCCGTGCGGGCATAGGCCGCTCCCCAGCCCGTTGAACCGGGAACATCGGGCGTAGGGCTGAGCCAGAAAACCCGATCTTCCAGAACCTCAAAAGCCTCGCTCCGCACCAGGGCCGGGGTCATTTCCAGTGGCGCCGGGCCGTTCCCACCACGCCGCACCCCGTACCAGGTATACCCCGGTAAAGCGGCCCGTACGTCTGCCGATTGTTCTGCATCGTGCACTTCTTCCAGCCCAAGCAGGTCTGGAGCAAAGGAGTGAATCCGCTCCAGCGCCAGGTCACGGCGGTTAGCCCAGGCATTTTCTCCATCCCTGGCTTCAGCGGTGCGCAGGTTAAATGTCATCACCCGGATCATACTTTCTTTTCCACCACCTCCATCAAGGATTCTGCTTCTGCACCCATTCCCACCCCGCGCATTCCACGCCACACCATCACGCCTACCGAAGTGGCAAAATAAAGCGAAAGAAACCCCGCCTCGGCCACGTAGCCTGCCCCGGGGAGAAAAACCACCCCCAGCGCCAGTTTTCCCAGCATCGCCCAGAAGCTTACCTTCAGAGCGAAATCAGCCCATCCCTGCGCCAGTAAGAGCGGACGACTCCAGAAGAGGGTATTGGCCAGCCCATAACCGATCATCAAGACCAACAGCACCGGGTAAGCCGGGAGATACTGGCTATCGTAGATGTGAAAAGAGCGCCCCAGCAATTCAAATCGAGAAAAGAGCACCTGCCGGCCTGCAAGGAGTATGCCCAGCATCACCATCGCCGTCCAGCCGCCAGCAATCAGACTCACCTGGCGCAACAGACCGCGCAAACGCCGCCAGGCTTGTTCGGCCACGGCGCGCGTAATTTCCGGGAAGGTGGTGCTGATGAAAGGATTGATCGGCATCACCACCAGGTTAATCAGTTGAAGCGCTGTTTTGTAGTACCCCGCCACCACCGGCCCGAAGAACAGCCCCACCCAGGGCACTTCGCTGTCACGGGCGATCAGATTAATCGTCGCGCTGAAGTTGGTTGAAAGGGCAAACCGCACCAGCTCGCGCCAGGGAGGTAAAAAGGAAAATGAAACCCGCCACCACCCTCGCCTGACCGCCCGCGGCATCCAGTACAAAGCGGCAAATACTGGCCCCATTCCCAGAATCACTTTGCCAATCAGGTAAGCCCAGAGCACATCCATCAACCCGCCGCCCTGCAGTGCAGCCCGGATGATCAACCCCGCCACCAGCACACTTTGCGCCAGGTTGATCAACGCCTGAGTGCGGAAGTGCCCGGTCACCTGAAGCACCCCCGTGGCCGTCTCGCAAATCAGGTTCGCCAGGATCGAAACCCCGTAGAGGAGGAAGAGCGGCGTCAGCTGAACATCTTTAGCAAAATAACGAGCGCCCAGCGGAGCAAGGGCGGCCAGCACGCCAAACGCCGCCAAGGAAGTGAGCGCCTCGGTCAATGCTGCAGCTTTTACCACTGCTGCAGCGCGTTCTTTTTCCTTCCGCGCCAGAGCATCACCCACGTAGCGCACCACCACATCGTTCATGCGAAAGGAGAGCAATCGATTGATGTTGGTGACAAATCCGGTGATGATCCCAAGCGTCCCAAAAACCGCCACCCCCAGCAGGTTGGCAGTGACGATCCCCAGCACTGCCGCGATGACATTACTCGCAAACAGATAGGTAGAATTGCGCACCACCCGCCGCAACAGACGGTCACCGGTAAAAGTGCGCACCCGTTCAGAAAGCGAACTCATGCCGTAATCACCTGGCTGGCCCAACTGCGCTCAGCCAGATACCAGTCCACCAGTCGCTTCATTCCCTCATCCAGGGTCACCTGGGGTTCCCAGCCAAGCAATTGACGCGCTTTGGTGATATCGGCCTGGTTGGCGAGCATATCGGCTTTATGGGCAGGCTGGCGTTCGATAATGGCTTTTTCGCCCAGCAAACGTTCCAGCCGGGCAATCATCTCATTCATCGAAATGACCTCATGCCCGCCGAGGTTGATAATTTCATACCCTAACGGTTTGAGGCCGGCAATGGTACCGCGGGCGATGTCATCCACATAGGTAAATCCCCGTGTCTGTGTGCCATCGCCGTTCAGCCGCACCGGGCGGTGCTCTTTAATCCACTGCGTGAAGCGGAACATCACCATATCCGGGCGCCCGGCTGGCCCGTACACGGTGAAATAACGGAAAATGGTCACATCGATATCATACAGATAATGGTACGCATGACACATGGCTTCTGCGCCCTTTTTACTCGCCGAGTAAGGCTGAAGGGGGCGGTCACTGGAGGCGCTTTCTGGCGTGGGCAGGGGAGCGTCGTTGCCATAAATGCTCGACGTGGAAGCCAGGATAAACTTCTTCACCCCCTGACGTCGGCATGCCTCCAGCAGATTGAGCGTTCCGGTCATGTTGGTGCTCACGAACACCCAGGGATTCTCCACCGAGGCACGCACCCCGGCACGCGCCGCGAGATTGATCACCCCGGCGAACGGCTCACCCGTGCTGAACAATGCATCCACTGCTCCCCGCTCGGAAATATCCAGCGCGCTGAAGCGAAAACCCGGCCGCTCCAGCAGGCGGCGCAGACGGTAATGTTTAAGGCGCACATCGTAAGAGTCACAGAGGTTATCTGCTCCAACCACCTCATGCCCCTCATCCAGGAGCAATTCACACACCCGCGAAGCAATGAAACCGGCGGCACCGGTGACCAGATAGCGCGCCATCACAACCTCACCACCTTGGGCGACCGCTTTCCCAGGGCTCCCAGAGCATTGCGTGTGTCAATGACGAGGTTCGCCACCTCATGAATGGCCGGGTAGTCGTACCAGCGATGATTCGTCACAATGACCACCGCATCGGCAGAGCGGGCTTCATCCAGCAAAGCGCCGTCAGCAATCGACTCCATCTGCCAGCCATCGTGGTCAAACCGCGGGATATATGGATCGTGGTAAACGACCTGTGCCCCTTTGGACTGCAACAGATGGATGACGTCCAGCGCGGGACTTTCCCGAATGTCATCCACATCGGGCTTGTAAGCCACACCCAGCACCAGAATGCGGCTGCCTTTTACGGGCTTACCACGGTCATTGAGGGCATCCTGCACCTTGCTGACCGCGAACCGCGGCATGTTGGTATTGATTTCTGAGGCCAGCTCGATGAAACGCGCATTGTAGTTGAGCGATTTCATCTTCCAGGAAAGATACAACGGGTCAATGGGGATGCAGTGCCCGCCGATGCCCGGCCCCGGGGTAAACTTCATGAAGCCAAAGGGCTTGGTGGCAGCTGCGTCAATCACCTCCCACACATCAACCCCCAGACGATCACACATGATGGCCAGCTCGTTGACCAGCCCCAGGTTAATCATGCGGAAGGTATTCTCCAGCAACTTGGCCATTTCAGCCACTTCGGCGGAAGAAACGCGCACCACTGTATCCAGGGCCTGGGCATACCAGGCGGTGGCCACATCCGAGCAATCCTCAGTGATGCCGCCCACCACTTTGGGGGTATTCTTGGTTGTCCAATCGGTGCGGCCAGGGTCCACCCTTTCGGGAGAAAAGGCAATAAAGATTTCCTGCCCGGCATTCAACCCTGAATGACCCGTCAGGCGTGGGAGCACCATCTCACGGGTGGTACCCGGGTAGGTGGAAGACTCCAGCACCACCACCATGCCGGGGTGCACATACGCCGCCAGCCCCTCAGTGGCCGAGGCAATAAAGGAAAGATCAGGGTCGCCCGTTTTTCGCAGCGGCGTGGGAACGCAGATCGAAACCGCGTCAACCCCCCGGCAGACGGAAAAATCGGTGGTTGCTGAAAGCCGCCCCGCCTCGACGAGCCTCTTCAAGGCCTCAGATGGAACATCCAGAACATAACTCTCACCGCGGTTGACCCGCTCTACCTTTTCCTGCACCAGGTCAACCCCTATCACATTGAAACCCGCCTCGGCAAACACCACCGCCAGTGGCAGGCCCACATACCCAAGGCCCAGTACGGCCACAGTAGCCGTACGGTTCTGAAACTTCTGAATTAAGGCATCCTTATAGGAACTCACATCTCCCTCAAATAGAATTGGATGGATGATTCGAACGGAAAGATCGATTAAAACAAAGATAACTGGGTGGGTTCATCTTTTTGAGGCGCCGGAGTTTCGGGGTCGGAACGTTGGCTTTCGACCGCTTTGGGCACAGAAGTTCTCGCCTGCCGGATGAACTCAGAAAGCCGGGAAAAATCCCGCTCCACCTGGGTTTTAAGTGAAGGCTGATGCAACGCAGCCGCCGGATGATACATGGGCACCACCAGCCGTCCGCCTTTCCAGAAAGGCTGGCCATGTACATCACTGATGCGCACCCCCGGAAGGAACTTAGCCATCGAGAAGCGCCCCAGAGTCACGATCACCCGTGGGTTAAGCGCCTCAATCTGGCGGTCAAGGTACTCACTGCAGGCAGCCAGCTCTTCGGGCAGAGGGTCACGGTTGCCGGGTGGGCGGCATTTCACCACATTGGTGATGAACACCTCTTCACGTTTCACCCCACCGGCGGCCAGCAACTCATCAAGGAACTTCCCGGCGGCCCCAACGAATGGCCGCCCCTGTTCGTTTTCGTAAAAGCCCGGCCCTTCCCCGATGAGCATCACCTCAGCGCTGGCCGGGCCTTCGCCGGGCACAGCCTTTTTGCGGGCAAAATGGAGCTGACAGCGGGTGCAAACCGCAGCCTGTCTGGCTACTTCATTGAGCACACTTTGCGCATCCAATAGAACCCTCCCCGCCCTGTTCTGTAAAAGAGCCGCTTTCTCTCTCCCCAACCGTGATCGTTTCAGGGGTAAGCGGGTCCAGCGTCATCAACAGAGCGTCTTCAAAATTATCTTTGTAATAACGGGGGCGCACCCCGCTCAACTCAAACCCAAATGCGCGATAGAGACTCTGAGCCGCCAGGTTACTCCGGCGCACCTCGAGAAAAGCCAGCCGCGCGCCGCGTTCCAGCCCGGCCTGCAGGCCCTTTGCCAGTAAGCGGCGAGCAATCCCCATCCGCCGGTAATCCGGGTGCACGGCCAGGGTGGCAATGTGCAGTTCATCCAGAATCACCCAGTTGACCATCATCCCTACCACCTCGGTGCGGCCATCAGGGTGCACCCACTCGGCCACCCAGCAAGAAGCGTGCGGGTTTTCGGCCACCTCAAAGCGATAACTGCGCTCTGACCAGGGAAGGCTGAAGGATAGCACATCGATCTCTCGCACACGCGGCACATCTTCCAGGGTCATCGGGCGCACGATCATGTTCCGGGCAGGGCTGATAGGGATCACGAGGGAATGGCCTCCGCCACATGAAGATAGATCGGCGCCAGGCTGTTCACTTCATCTACCTGGCCCTCCTTCCAGCGCCGCCAGGCCAGTTCGGCCAGAAAGGACGGGCGGCGTACACACTGTGCTGGCGAGGCCAGCAACGCCACCCGGCGTACCCGCGCAAAGACCTGCCGCTCAGCCGCGCTCAACTCACCCACGACCAGGGTGGGGTTTTCGATCTGCGCCGCGAGTTCCTCAGCCGTGACAATAACCGGTTCGGACTGTGCCTTCCAGCGTCCCCGATCCACCCGATACCACACCAGAGCCAGCCGCCCGCGCCCGGCCTGCAACACCGCGGCCATCGGAAGCTCACGCAGAGGTTGGGCCGCGGCCAGGAAGTCCAGCGTGGGCACCCCCACCACCGGCACGTGTAATGCCAGCGCCATTCCCTTGACCAGCGCCAGCCCGATGCGTAACCCCGTGAACGACCCCGGCCCCAGAGCCACCCCCAGGCATTCAATCTGCCCGGCAGAGACCCCCACCTGTTCCAGCAGGCGCGCCACAGCCGGGGCCAGCTCCACTGTGTGGTGCCCGCGGGTCATCCACCCGGCTTCTCCCAGAACCCGGTCGCCATCGTAAAGCGCCAGCCCGATCCATTGCGTGGATGTATCTACAGCCAGCAGCACATCATCCTCCAAAAGCTTTCTGCCTGAAGCCGTTCAACAACGCCTCGTACCGCGGGCCGAAAACGCGGAACACCATTCCGCGCTGTTCTTCAGCCACCCAGCGCAGTTCCACCCACATCCGCTCAGGGGGTAAAATCGAGCGAATCCGATCCGCCCATTCCAGCACCAGTGCCCCATGCTCCATAATCGAAATCAAATCCAGATCTTCGGCTTCCAGCGCATCCCGCAGGCGATAGGCATCCATGTGGTAGAGAATCTGCCCGCCCGGCCGCCGGTATTCATTAATCAGTACAAAACTGGGGCTGGAAACAGCATCCAGCGAGCCCCAACCCTGGGCAATTCCCTGCACCAGAGTGGTCTTTCCACTGCCCAGATCACCCGACAGACAGATCAGATCACCCGGCTGCAACAACGAACCCAGCCGCGTTCCCAGCCGGCGGGTTTGCTCGGCACTGCGGCTCAGAAATTCAAAGGTATGGGCATCCAGGATCGGCATAAACCCATTATAAGACAGAAATGACTGAGCATGTCCGCCCTGCCCGGGGGCGGGGATTACTTCACATCCACCTGCCTGGCCAGCAGACGGGCGATCTCCCGGGCGGCCTGCGGACGGGCCAGCGTCCTGCAAACATGCGCCGCCCGCCAGCGTTCTTCGGGGCGCTCCAGCCAGCAGCGTACCGTCGCCACCACCTCGGCAGGTTCCGGAGCCCACACCCCGGCTCCACTTTCCACCACAAAGGTGACGTTCCCGTCCTCCTGCCCGGGCATCTTGCTGTAGAGGATCATCGGCAGTCCCGCAATGAATGCTTCGCTGATCGTCCCCGGCCCGGCTTTGGTCACCAGCATATCAGACGCATGCATGAAGGCCGGCATTTCATGCACAAAACCATAAATGAAAGCCGGAATCTTCCAGCGCCGCTGTTCCAATCGAGCCCGTAACACCCGGTTGCGCCCCGTAACCACCACCAGGGCCGCTTTCACCCCCGAATCATCGATCGCCTCTGCCATTTCTTCCAGCGGGCCCATTCCTTCTCCGCCTCCCATCATCAGGATGACGGGCAGGTCTTCTGGCCAACCCAGTCGGGCGCGCAGTACTGGCCGGGCATCCTGGAGCTGGCAGAACCGATCCGCCACCGGCATCCCGATGACGGTCATCTGTTCTGGCTTCATCCCGACCTTCAACCCATTCCTGAAAGCCTCTTCAGTCGGGACGATGACGTGCGTGGCCCGCGTGGCATACCAGGCGGCGTGGGTGGTCACCATATCGGTCACCACGGTAATAAAAGGCAACCTGTGCATCGAAACCAGCCGTGCCACAGGGACATTGATCAGCTGGTGCACTGAAACCACCAGATCGGCCGGGTGCTCCTCCAGCAGGGTGCGCAGGTTTCGTCGGATATACGGCCAGATGACGTTATAAAAAAAACGCGTCCGGCGCGGGCCATCGCTTAATCGATAGCCCATCCCCCAGACGCGCGGAAGCCGTGAAAGGGGAGGGTAAATGCGCGGAGCCAGGTTGAACGGAGGCGGCGCATATTCTTTGAAAATATCCACCATTTCACAGGTGATTTTGCGCGGGAATTCCAGATTGAGCGCCTCAATGATCGCTTCGGCGGCACTGCGGTGCCCTCCGCCTGTATCGGAAAACAAAAAGAGGATGCGCCGCGGCTCAGCTCCGGGCTGGCTCATGCTCACCTCCTCGTTCGATCTTCTTAGCCCGCCGCGCCAGTTCACGCCGGGTGAGTAAAACAACCCGCCCGCACTTAAGACACTCCAGACCAATATCTGCCCCCAGCCGCACAACCTTCCATTGATACCCGCCGCAGGGGTGGGGTTTCCTCAGGGTTACCACGTCTTCCAGTTTCAGGTCGGGTAGCACGAACTGATTATACCATTCGAGATGGTATAATCTCTTTACCTTTTACTGGCGCTCCTCTGAAAAGAGATTTCCCATGCTTAACCTCGACCCTCTGACCCTCCTTTCGCGTCTCATCACCCTGGTGATTGCTCTGACCTTTCATGAATTTGCCCACGCCAAAACCGCCGATGCCCTCGGCGACCCCACTCCGCGGATGCACGGACGGCTTACTCTCAACCCTCTGGCCCATCTCGACCCCCTCGGTTCGCTGATGATGGTGTTTGCCGGGTTCGGCTGGGCCAGGCCGGTGCCAGTTAATCCTTATGCACTCGGGAAGCGTTCTCCGGCGGCCTACATGCTGGTTTCACTGGCCGGTCCGCTCTCGAACTTTTTACTCGCGGCACTGGCGGCCATCCCTCTGCGTTTGGGCCTGCTCAATCCACTGTTCGGCAGCGGGTTTGAAGGCACCCTTTACAGCTTTCTCAGCCAGTTCATTTTTCTCAACCTGATCCTGGCGTTTTTCAATCTTATTCCTCTGGCCCCGCTGGACGGCGATAAAGTGGCCGAGTATTTCTTTCCCCCCTCCTGGGCACAAACCCTGGAGCGTATCCGCCCTTATGGGCCGCTCATCCTTCTCGTTCTTCTTTTTGGCCTGCCCATGCTGGGAATCGATGTGTTCGGCACCCTGCTCATTCCTCCCATCCGAACGGTATATTTCCTGCTCACCGGCTGAAACCCGGCGCAAGCAGGCATCCAGACAACCCGCCAAAATTTACAACCATCGATGAGCCCGGTTCGGGGTTATTGCATTCGAGGGAAGCGTGCCGCATTCATTAAAAGGATTGGATTACGTCAGGATCAATATCCATTTCTTTGCCTTAAGTGCCCGTTCGCAAACCCTGGCGCCGCTGGTGGTGCCTCTGCTTGTGCAACAATTTGTGGGAGAAGACATCAAAGGGGCCACGTATGGGACGATTCGCCTGTGGGCACTTCTGGCCGGACTGCTGGCTCAGGCATTCTTCGGAATGATTTCAGACCGCACCCGTTCACGCTGGGGTCGGCGGCGGATTTATATCGCCGCCGGTACGATTCTCGAAGGCATCGTTTTACTGGGCATGGGGATGTTAGCCGGCATACAGGGCAGAGAAGGGGTAAGCCTGCTCCTGACACTGTATGTGCTCTCCATGGTTGCCTCAAATGCCTCCAATGTGGCCACTCTCAGCTTCATCCCCGATCTTGTGCCTGAAGAGCATCGCGGATTGGCCTCGGGGGTGAAGGTATGGTTTGAGGTTCCCCTGCCACTTCTGTTCGTTGCACTCGTCACCGGCAGACTCATCGCTCAGGGTCAGATGATGACGGCGCTGATCGTTCTGGTGGGATGTATGCTGGTCTGCATGATGATAACCATGACCGTGCCGGAAGAACCCTGGGTAGCGGATGAATCCCGGGCATTCTGGAAGCCCCTGGCCCGCCTGGTGGGCATGACGGCAGTCTTCGCCGGGGTTATTCTGGGAGCCGGAGCCGGGGTAAAAGCTCTCCTTTCCCTGATCCAGGGGCCGGGAAGTGCCTCCAGGTTCATCGCGGGTGGCGGGATCGGGCTGGCGGCGATGGCCCTCAGTGTGGGAGCAGGCGTCTGGCTGGGATTGCGCGTGGCCCTGGGCGGAGCCTTTCATTCGGACGGAAATCACTCCTTCACCTGGTGGGTGATTAACCGCCTGGCGTGGCTGACGGCTTCCAACAATATCGGGGGGTTTCTGTTGTTTTACTTTCAGGAAAAATTTCCCCAGTGGCGCGGAGAACACGCCGCCGCCCCGGTGGCAGGGGTTCTTTTCATCGCCGGGATATTTACCCTCAGCACGGCGCTGATCGGCGGCTGGCTGGCCGACCACATGGCCAAAAAGCCGCTCGTGGTCTGGAGCAGCCTGCTGGGTGCTCTTGGAACGGCGGGGGTGATCCTGGCGCCTGCTCCCGGCTGGGTGTATGCCAGCGGGGGAATGTTCGGAGCCGCCGTAGGTTTGTTTTATGCCGCCAGCTGGGCGCTGGGCACCCGGCTTGTTTCACCCGCCCGGACAGGGGCTTTACTGGGGCTTTCCAACCTGGCCGGGGCCGGGGCAGGGGCCGTGGGAGCATACCTGGGCGGCCCTATTGCCGATCAGTTCGGCTATACCCTGCTCCTGGCGATTCTGGGAGCATTATTCCTCCTCTCGAACCTGGCCCTGTCACAGGTAAGAGAACCCGGCGCCAGCATCAGTCAGCCTCAGCATTGAGCAGAGCGAGCACCTCGGGTAGAAGAGCCTGGCTGGTGGCCAGCGCCTCGCGGGCGTAAATGGTCTCCTGACCTTTCCAGTCTCCAAAATACCCGCCCGCCTCACGGAAAATGGGCGGGAATGGGGCGCAATCCCAGCTTTCCATGATCGGGTCAAGCATGACCTCGGCGCGCCCGGTGGCCACCAGCAGGTAGCCGTAGGCATCTCCCCACCCCCCACGGTGGTAAGCGGCCTGTTTCAGCCGCTCCCAGGCGGCGCGCTTGCCGGTTTTATCAAAACTCAGTGGGTCAGTGCTGGTTACCCAGGCGCCCTCCAGGCGGTTCACCTGAGAAACCCGCGCCGGGCGGCCATTCCACCAGCAACCCAGGCCATCCGCGGCGGCCAGCATTTCATCCATGGCGGGGAAGTAAGCCGCCCCGGCTACCACCCGCCCTTCGACCTCCAGCCCAATCAGCACTGCGTACAGGGGAATGCCCCGCAGGAACGATTTCGTCCCGTCAATCGGGTCAATAAACCAGCATCGGCTGGCCGAAGGTCGCTCCGACTGGCCAAATTCTTCGCCCAGGATGGTATCTGCCGGAAAGCGTTCCTCGATCCGCCTGCGGATGAGAGTCTCAGCGGCGCGATCGGCCAGGGTCACCGGGGTTCGGTCGGCCTTGTAATCGGCCTGAACACCCGTCTGAAAGTAGGCCAGGGTGAGTCTGCCGGCCAGATAGGCCGTCTCGGTGATAAAGTCGAGGACAGGCTGCAGGGAAGAAGGCATGGGCGTTCTCCGGAAAGAAAAAAATAGAAAGACTGACCTATGATAACACAGCCAGCCTTCTGCGAGAAACGCCAGGATGGGAAATTAATCCACGGGTTCAGCCCACCCGGCCGGATCGGCGTAAGGGGAAAGTGGAAAAGTTCGCTGAGTCTGGGTCAGCAATCCTTCAACCTGCCCGGCTTTGAGCGGATGATAGAAAAGATACCCCTGAGCAAGGGTGCATCCCAGGCGTTGCAGAAAATCACGCTGGGTGGTGGTCTCGATGCCCTCAGCAATGGTCTGCATCTTCAATTCTCTCGCCACTGCCATGATAGCGCTGATGAGATTGTTGCGGCTGGCATGGTCAATGGCCCAGATGAAGCTTTGATCGATCTTGAGCGTCTTGATGGAAAAATGCTGTAAATACCCCAGCGAGGAATAGCCGGTGCCAAAATCATCCAGCATGCATTCCACCCCCATCTCTTCCAGCCGGTTGAACACATGCACCACCGCGTCTACATTATTGAGAAAGACCGACTCGGTGACTTCCAGCTTTAGATGATGGCTCTGCAGGCCATACTTGAGGAGGGTTTGACGCACAATTTCATGAAAACGCACATCAAGGAACTGGGCTGTGGAAATATTGACACTGACGAAACTTTCATCGGGAGCCAACCCCGCCTGCAACCAGGACGAGAATTGTCGGCAGGCTTCATCGAGCGCCCACTCGCCAATGGAGAGAATTTGCCCGCTTTGCTCGGCCAGGGGGATAAAGCTGGCCGGTGAAATCAACCCGCGCCGGGGATGGTTCCAGCGCAGGAGGGCCTCAAGCCCCACGATGCGCTCACTGCACAGTTCAACGATCGGCTGGTAATACAGCTCAAACTGCTGGCGGCTCAACGCATAGCGCAGGTCAGCCTCCAGCGTGATGTGATCAATCGCCCGATCGCGCAGAGCCGGATCAAAGAAGACGTAACACGACCTGCCCCGTTCCTTGGCCCGATACATGGCCAGATCCGCATCGCGCAGAACATCCTCAGGGTTTTGATACAGGCTCAAATTCCAGACGATCCCAATGCTGGCCCCGATGAAAACCTCTTGCCCTTTCAACGTGAAAGGTTTACTGAGCGCTTCCACAATCCGGCGGGCGGCGGTTTCGATTCCCGAAAGGCCGTTGGTATTCATTAGCAGGATGACAAATTCATCGCCCCCCAGGCGCGCCACCAGGTCAGAACTGCGCAGACATTTCTGAATGCGCTGGCTCACTGCCACCAGCAATTCGTCTCCGGCAATGTGCCCCAGGCTGTCATTGACCAGTTTAAACCGGTCACAATCCAGAAACATCAACGCACTCGTCTCACCAGAGCCTGAAGAAATCTGCCGCAGGACAATGTTCAGATAATCCATGAGAAAGGTGCGGTTGGGCAACCCGGTGAGGTGGTCGTGCGTGGCGGCATAACTGAGCTGTTGCTTGGTTTCCATCTCCACCTGGATCTGCTTTTCCAGCTCACGGTTGGCCTTCACCAGTTCCATCGACTGTCTGCTCAGCATCTCCATCGCGTGGTTGAGCCGGCGGTTGAGGTCAATATTGTCCTTGAGAGAGAGAATCTGCCGGATCATGACCAGGAAAATCATCCCTCCGATCATGGCCACCAGTGTCTCAAATTGCACCGGGATGCGTTCTTTATGGCTGGGAATGAGCAGGGCGAACCCCCCGAACAGCCAGAGATAGGGCAAGTAGTTGTCCCAGTGCAAAGCGATGTGCTGAAGCCCACGCCCCAGGAATGAGTTTACCTCCAACCCTGCCTGCTTTTCCTTGTATGGGAGCAGCAGATGCAGTCCGCTCCACGCAAAGCACAGGTAAGCCACGTTCCATAAAAGATCGAGGAAATCGCCCGTCTGATACACCCCTGCCGTGGATTGAAAAACAAAGGCAAGGTCAGCCGCCAGATACAAGAGCAAGCCAAAAGCAAAAAGGGAGAGCGAAAGCCGCCGGTGATCGGCTGGTTGCATGTAGAGCAGCACAATAACCACCGAGAAAATCAGAATATCCCCCATCGGGTAGGTCAGAGAAACCACCCGTTCAAACCACGATTGCCCGGCGAGCGATTGCTGAAGAGGGGTGAGCACAAACATCACAATGCTGACCACCCCGCCCAGGATCACCACCCCGGCATCCAGAATTCCCTGAATGGCTTCCGCCAGGCGCAGCGGTTTTCGCGGATAGAGGAGCACCCCCAGAAGGAAGAGAGGATAATTACACAGGTAGAGGGCGTCCGCAATCGATGGGAACGGGATTTCACCGGAAGTCATTTCCAGCACAGACCAGGCCACTTCGCCCAGCCCGCTCATCAGCACCCCGGCCGCAAAAACCGCCCAGGCCAGTCCCAGGCGGCGCGAACGCCGCTTCAGCCTCCAGGCTACCCAGAAGAGAACCCCCGCTGAGGCCAGACCACCCAGCGGGGCAAGAATATCAGAAAAAAGGCGTTTGAGGTCGGGCTGTGAAACAAACCATACCATACCCACACTGGCAAAAAGATACGCCCCGCTGAAAAGGAGCATCACTTTTTGCCAGGCAGGCAAAAAAACACGGGAAGAGTCAGGCATAATCCATTGTCCAGATGGTTCTTATTTTAATCTCCCCCGCACAGAATGCAGTTAACACATCTGCAAGGTGCAAAACCCCTGAAGAGCCAGGCCAGCCTGTAAAACCCATGGAAACCCGCCTCCCCAGGGGCAAAAACTATAACCAGCCCATCCTCTTAAAGGAAAGAGAAAATGGGATAAAATTACCCCACCAAGGAGGAATCATGAGTACACCAAACGGAGAACCCATCCAAATGGTCAATGGCGCCTTGAAGGTGCCATCCAACCCGATTATCCCCTTCATCATGGGCGACGGCACCGGCCCGGATATCTGGCGGGCGGCGGTGGCGGTGTTCGATGCCGCGGTGGAGAAAGCCTACCATGGGGCGCGGCGCATCGCCTGGATGGAAGTGCTGGCCGGTGAAAAAGCGTTTACCCAGCTGGGCACATGGCTGCCCGAAGAAACCGTGCAGGCCTTCCGTACCTACCTGGTCGGCATCAAAGGCCCGCTCACCACGCCCATCGGGGGCGGCTTTCGCTCGTTGAATGTAGCCCTGCGGAAAGAACTCGACCTGTACGTGTGTCTCCGCCCGGTGCGGTACTTTGCGGGGGTGCCCTCACCGGTAAAGCACCCCGAACATGTGGACATGGTCATCTTCCGCGAGAACACTGAGGATATCTACACCGGCATCGAGTTTGAATTTGGCACCGAGGCCAATGCTGCCTTCAAACGCCTGTTGCAGGAGCATTTTCCCAAGGAATACGCCAAAATCCGTTTCCCCGATACCGCCGGGTTCGGAGTCAAGCCGATTTCCAGAGAGGGCACCTTCCGGCTGGTGCGGGCGGCCATCCGGTATGCACTGGAAAACAAACGCCGGAGCGTCACCCTGGTGCACAAAGGCAACATCATGAAATATACCGAGGGCGCCTTCCGCAACTGGGGCTATGAACTGGCTGAGACCGAATTTGCCCAGCAGGTCTATACCTGGGCGCAGTGGGAGCGCACCCGCGCCGAAAAAGGCGAAGAAGCCGCCAACGCCGAACAGGAAGCTGCCCTGAAAGAAGGAAAACTCCTCATCAAGGATGTGATTGCCGATATCGTCTTCCAGCAAACCATCACCCGTGCCCGTGACTTCGACGTGTTGGCCACCATGAATCTGAACGGCGACTATCTTTCGGATGCGCTGGCCGCCCAGGTGGGGGGAATTGGCATTGCCCCGGGTGGCAACATCAACTACGATACCGGCCACGCTGTCTTCGAAGCCACCCACGGCACCGCGCCCAAGTATGCCGACAAAGACATGGTCAACCCTGGTTCGGTCATCCTTTCAGGAGAGATGATGCTCCGTTACCTCGGCTGGGCAGAAGCCGCTGACCTGATCCTTCGCGGTATGGAAGGCGCCATTGCGGCAAAAACCGTTACCTATGATTTCCACCGCCTTATGGAAGGCGCCACCCTGTTGAAATGCTCAGAGTTCGGGCAGGCCATCATCCGGCACATGGATGATTGAGAAGGTTTCTGGACGCTGTCTCATATCAGAACAGGCCGCCGGTGCGGCCTGTTGTTTTACCTCCTGACTTATTTGTAAGTTGACACCCCCGTTGTTTGTTTTAAAATGAGAAACAAAAACATGCGGCTGGGAAGGAAGCGGAATTGAATCAAAGGTATTTTCGGAACTCCGAAAGAGGCCAATCGGTCCTGGAGTATGCCCTGATTATTCTATTAATGGCAGGGCTGACCATTCTGGCTTTATGGTTCCTGGGCGGCGGCGTGCGTGACGCCCTGGCGCGCCTGTTCCAACAACCCACCTCTGGTGGAGAGGAACCCAACCCGATTGTGGAAGAAACCCCCTCCCCCATGGATTCCCCGGGTGATTTCTTCATTGCCCTGGTGGATGATTTCCTTGATAAAGCCGGGCTGGACTGGAACATCGCCAATGGCAACTGGCTGGTAAAAGACGGCCTGTTCCAGAGCGCCGGGCAGGGTTCCCTTGCCTGGGTCAAGGTTCCCCTGCCCGACTATACCTACTCGGTTGATTTGATCACCCTCAAAAGTGGGAAGAAGTCAGCCAGTCAGGTTACCCAGGCAGTGGTGCGCTTTCAGGATGAAAAGAATTACTACGCCATTATCCCCAATACCAACGGGATCATTGAGCTGGCCAAAATGCAAAACGGCGTATGGTATCCGTCACTGGCCGTGGCCAGTGTTGGGGTTAACCCCGAAAAGATGAACGCCCTGCAGGTAAAGGTGAGCGGCAGCCAGATTGAAGTCAGCCTCAATGGCACCCTGGTCATCCGCTATAACGACCCCAGCCCCATTCCCTCCGGCGGGGCGGGGGCAGTGAACAACGGCTCTGCCGGAGCCATCGATAACGTCCGAATTGAGCCGAACCCATGAGCACCGAAAAACCTCCCTCTGTTGATATTCCAGACGAAAACGACCTGCGCGCCCTGCGTGAGGCCGCCCGCGAACAGGTAGAGACCTCGGCCAGCACTCCACCCGAGCGGCGCAGGCTTTCACCCTATCAACGCAGGCGGCTCTTTCATGCCCTGCGGCTGAGCGGGGCGGCAGTGGGCAGTGTGCTTGTCACTGTTTTGCTCATCCTGGGCATGGTGCAATCCCTCGAATCCCGCCCCGTCGGCCCGCCCGGCACAGTCACTGGACGGGTGACCAACTTCGCGGGTATTTCCATCATGAACGTGGTGGTGCGCGTTGAAGGACTGGATGGCGTGCAGACCTTCACCGGGCCTTCGGGTGAATTTACCCTGCCGCAGGTACCTGCCGGAACCCGGCGGGTGGTGGTGGAGCTTCCCGGGGTCAGCGGGGTGACCGTGCCGGTTCGGGTCATTCCCAACCAGACCGTCGACGTTGGGGTGCTTCAGCTCTACACCCCCTGAGGTGGCACAGAGCTATTCCCCCTGCCCCGGCGAATAGCCCCTTTCTCCATCGAAAGTGTAGAGGTTTTCAGTCTGGATCACCTCCAGCCCCGCCTGGTGCAGGCGCCAGAGCAGGTCTATCACTCGCGAAAAATCGATCTCGCCGCCATCTTCAGCAACAAAACGGCAGCGCCAGTGGTCGGTGCGGAAAGTTTCAGGCAGGCCTTCCGGGTAGACCTTCACCCCCCGGTTGGTGATCATCTGCAGTTTCAACGGAGATGAAACCAGGCCCTCCACCTGGCGCCCCAGCCGGGCGGGGTCGCGTTCTCCTTCGCTCCAGTCAAGGAAAACGTCTACCCCGCACAATGCCTTGCGCGCAGTGCGTTCAGGCGCTCCCCCAATGCTAATGCTGGCCTGCTGAAAACGTGCCGGGCGCAGCCGTTCAGGCTCGCGGCCCAGTCGCTCGATGACAGCATCGGCAAAGGCATCGGTGTTTACCCGCCTGCGGCTCAGCCCCTCCCGGTAGATATCTGCAGTGTGAATGCCATCTTCCAGCGTGCACAACCAGGCGTTGTTGATCAGCGCGGCAGTTTCACCCTGCCCCACGTGCACCAGCATCTGCACCGCCGCCTGAAGCAGCCCGGACGGGTTGGCAATGCCCTTCCCGGCGATGTCGGGGGCAGAGCCGTGAATCGCCTCGAACATGGCGGCTTCGCGTCCGATGTTGGATGAGCCAGCCAGCCCCACCGAGCCGGTAAGTTGTGCCGCCACATCAGAGAGAATGTCTCCATAGAGATTGGGGGTAACAATAACATCCAGTGTTTCGGGGGCAGCCGCCAGCCGCGCCGCGCCAATATCGATGATCTGATGTTCAGCCTGAATATCAGGGTATTCCTGAGAAATTTCACGAAAGACGCGATGGAAAAGCCCATCGGTGATCTTCATGATGTTATCTTTGGTCATACAGGTCACCTTGCGGCGTCCATAAGCCCGGGCATATTCAAAAGCATAGCGGACGATAGAATGGGTGCCGGGGTAAGAGATCAATTTGAGCACCTGGGTCACTTCACGTGTCTGGCGGTGTTCAATTCCCCCGTAGAGATCTTCCTCGTTTTCACGGATAATCACCACATCCATGCCCGGGTGCAAAGAAGTGACAAAGGGGGCATACGCCTTGCACGGTCGCACATTGGCAAACAGTCCCAGTGAAATCCGCAGGGTCACGTTGATGCTTTTGTAACCACCCCCTTGCGGGGTAGTCATGGGAGCTTTGAGGAGCACACGGTTCGCACGGATGACCTCCCAGGCTTCAGGTGGAATGCCTGAAAGCACCCCTCGCCGATACACAGTTTCACCCATCTCAACCACGTCATAAACCAGTGGCGCGCCTGCGGCCTCGAGAATCCGCCGCACCGCGCGCATAATTTCCGGCCCAATGCCATCGCCATATGCCAGGGTAATACGGGTCTGGACCATAGATGCTCCTTATTTGGAGTTAAAAGAGGAACAATATCATTAATTGTATCATCCTCCACCCTCCGTTAGAGAGATAACCCTCACCCTCAACACAACCTCAAAAAGTGGTCTGCACCCGGAGAGATTATGGAGAATCGGGAGTACAATGATTCGAGTTCATCGCTCCAACCCTCAGATAGGGGTTGGAAAAACCAAGGAGAATAACTCATGCACACAACAGACCCCGCATCCGTTGGCTTTGACCCTCGCCGTTTACAGCGGGTGAAGGAAGCCATGCAGCGCTACGTCGACCGCAACCTCATGGCCGGAATCATCACCCTCGTCGCCCGTCACGGGCAGGTGGTTCACCTGGAAAAGGTTGGCTGGATGGATCGCGAGAATAACAAAGAAATGAGCCTGGATGCCATCTTCCGCATTTATTCCATGAGCAAGCCCATCACCAGCACTGCAGTGATGATGCTTTTCGAGGAAGGCCACTTCAGGCTGGGAGACCCGGTTTCGCGCTACATTCCAGCTTTCAAGGACATGAAAGTGTACCAGCCGCGCGGTAATGCTGACTACGACCTGGTGCCCGCCCGGCGCGAGATCACCATCCGCGACCTGCTCACCCATACGGCGGGCCTCAGTTACGGGTTCGATGAGCGCTCCCCGGTAGACGAGCTTTACCGTGAAAAAGTGTGGAAGCGCATGGATACCGACCCCGATGTGAAACTGGAAACCATGATCGAGACCATTGCCAGTCTTCCCCTGGCCCATCACCCCGGTGAAGCCTGGCGATACAGCATGGCCACCGACGTGCTGGGGTATCTGGTGCAGGTGGTATCCGGAAAACCCTTTGAAGTGTTCCTGGAAGAGCGCATCTTCGCCCCTCTGGGAATGAAAGATACCGGCTTTTACGTCCCCGAAGAAAAAGCCAGCCGCCTGACGGCCGTCTATGGCCCGGCAGAAGGCGGAGGTCTGAAAGTCATCGATTCGGCTACCGACTCCAGTTACCTGCGGAAGCCCAAAGTGGCCTCAGGGGGCGGAGGGTTGGTCTCCACCACAGCAGATTATCTGCGCTTTGCCCAAATGATTCTCAACCGCGGCATTCTGGATGGCACCCGTTTGCTGGCGCCAAAAACGGTGGAATTGATGATGATGAATCATTTGCCGGGCAATGGCCGTAAACCCGATGAACCCTTCAACGGGTTTGGACTGGGAGGTTCAGTACTGCTGGATGTGGCCGGCAGCCAGGGTTATGGTTCAGCAGGCAACTGGGGCTGGGGGGGAGCCGCCAACACCTGGTTCTGGGTTGACCCCCGGGAAGATCTGCTCGGAATTTTAATGACCCAGTACATGCCCGGTTTCGTGCTTCCGGTGACGGAAGATTTTAAGAATGCTGTTTATCAGGCACTGGTTGCGTAACTCCGGTAAATCTGGAGCGCTTTATTCTTATTTTTGGAGGGGTTCCCTATGATTAAAATCGCCGAGGTATTGCCGCCGCGCCCTTCTCCCCTGTGGAGAATGGTCAAACAGGTGGGCATCAAATACGTGGTGGGCGGCATGGATTTCAGCCGCGGATTGAATGTTCCCAAAGAGGAACTGCCCTGGGCCTACATGCCCCTGCTTCATGTCAAAACGGCCTATGAGGATTATGGTTTCAAACTGGCGGTGCTCGAAAGCCGCCCCCCCACGAACAAAGCCAAGCTGGGATTGCCCGGACGGGACGAAGAGATCGAATACACCATCACCCTCATCCGCAACCTTGGAAGGCTTGGCGTGCCCGTCTATTGTTATGAATGGATGCCCGTGTTCAACTGGTTGCGCACATCTACCACGGCTCCCGCACGGGGCGGTGCACTGGCTACCGCCTACGATCACAATTTGATGAAAAATGCCCCCCTGACCGAGTATGGTGAGGTAAGCGAAGAAACACTGTGGAAGAATCTGGAGTACTTCCTCCGCGCCGTGGTGCCGGAAGCCGAGAAAGCCGGGGTCTTGCTGGCCATGCACCCCGATGATCCGCCCCTCTCGCCCATCCGCGGTCTGGGGCGCATCATGCGCAGTGTCGAAAACTTCCAGCGCCTGCTCGATCTTTACCCCAGCCCGGTGAACGGCATCGCCCTCTGCCAGGGGAACTTCACCCTGATGACCGATGACCTGCCGGGTGTGATCCGTCATTTTGGAAAGCAGGGGAAGATCTTCTTCGCCCACTTCCGTGATGTACGCGGGACGGCAGAAAATTTCGTCGAGACCTTCCACGATGAAGGCAAGACGAACATGCTGGAGTGCATGAAAGCCTACAAAGACATCGGCTTTGAAGGAGTACTGCGCCCCGACCACGTGCCGACCATGGAAGGAGACAGCAACGACAACCCGGCTTATTCTTCCATCGGGCGCCTGTTTGCCATCGGCTACATCAAAGGGTTGCGCGAGGCAGTCTACAACTCCAGGGAGGAGGATTAATCAGTCCGGGTCATCTGGCCTGCGGTAAGCCACCCCCAGCACATCCAACCGCCGGAGATGCGTGCGCAACCGCCGTTTAAAATCCGCCAGGTCTTTTTGTTCGGGCGGCAACCAGGCAGTTTCGGCAAGCGCACAAAGGCGAGGGAAAGCCATGTACTGGCAATGCTGTGGGGTGGCAATATACTCCGTCCATAACTGCGCCTGAGTACCGAGAACGTGGTGCGCTTGATCGGGGGCGATGGCCGCCGGGAGAGGATCGTAGAGATACACCTTTTCCAGCGGCAGGTAGCCCCCGATGGCCAGCGGTTCTCTGGCACGGTCTTCAGACTGGTAGTAATCCAGGTAGGTAAAGGTATAGGGCGCCATAACCACATCGTGCCCGGCATTGGCAGCGGCAATGCCGCCTTCTTCTCCACGCCACGACATGACCGCGGCATTTTCGGCCAGCCCACCTTCCAGAATCTCATCCCAGCCGATGAGCCGACGGCCCTGCTCCGTCAGAAAGCGGTCAATGCGGCGGATGAACCAGCTCTGCAGTTCATCCTCATTTTTCAGGCCCAGTTCCCGCATGCGCGCCTGCGCTGAGGGGCTTTCACGCCATTCCTTTTTGGGGCATTCGTCTCCCCCGACGTGAATAAACGCACCGGGGAACAGATCGAGCACCTCTTCCAGCACATCCGTGAGGAACTGGAAAGTACGCTCCTCCACATTGAACACGTGCTCATGGATCCCCCATACCTGGCTCACCTCTACCGCTTCTCCGGTGTTGCCCAGATACGGGTAGGCGGCAATCGCCGCCTGGCTGTGGCCGGGCATCTCAATCTCAGGCACCACCTGCACGAAGCGCGCCCGTGCATACTCAACCACCCTGCGTATTTCCTCCTGAGTATAGAAACCTCCATGAGGAATGCCGTCAAATACCAGGCCCTCAAGCTGGCCATCAAAATGTCCCACCATGGTCTGCTTTCGCCAGGCACCCACCTCTGTAAGGCGCGGATACTTCTTTATCTCGATACGCCAGCCCTGATCGTCAGTCAAATGCCAGTGGAAGCGATTCATCTTATGCAGAGCAAGCAAATCGATCCATTGAAAAATGAACTCCAGGGGCATAAAATGTCGCGCCACATCCAGCATCGCTCCGCGCCATGAAAAGCGTGGCCGGTCTTCGATTTCCACACATGGCACACACCATTCAATGCCCGGCTGAAGGGTGGGGCTGTAAATCTCCACCGGGAGCAACTGTCGCAGGGTTTGAAGCGCATAGAACAGTCCACGGGGGGCAGGTGCGCGCGCCAGGATGCGCTGTGGAGATACCTCCAGCCGGTAACCTTCCTCACCAAGCGCAGCCAGGCCTTCATCCAGCCGGAACTCAACCCGGTTACCGCTGGAATTGCCCGGCATAAGCCTGATACCGGCAACACGCGCCAGGTTATCTCGTAAAAAAGCCGCCACGCCTTCTGCCGCCTCATCCGCCAGCAGGGCAGTCTGGGCAGTGAAGGTGAACTGTCCCTCGCGGGGAGTCAGGTGGCGGGGGCGGGGTAAAATCGGGGGATATGCGGGCATTTTTCTACTCCTTCTCGTTGCGGCAACGCTCCACTATGGCTTCCATCAGTCCGGCCTGGTCTTCCATCTCAGCGAGCATGGCTATTTGTGTGCGGGCACGGTCGAGGTTCTGAGACGGATGCGCCACTTTGTAATAAACATCGCCGTTGAGGTAATCCGTCAGGAACCTCAGGGCCTGCTCATATGTGATTAACCGGGCCGAAAAAGCCAGCAATTCAAACTCGGCAGAAGTGAGAAAATCTCGCGTGGCATGCACATAACCACGCGCCAGCTGGGTGAAGAGCGCCAGGTCAAAACCGGCACGTGATGCGTCAGGTTCATCTTCAGCACTGCGAGAGGCAGCCGCACGCACCATATCCCCAAAGTCATAAAGCGCCGAGCCGGGCATCACCGTATCCAGATCAATGACACAAATTCCCTGGCCGGTCAACTCATCGAAGAGGACGTTGTTAATTTTGGTGTCATTGTGCGTGGCACGCTCAGGCAGGCGTCCCTGTTCAAGCAAATCCACAATAACGGGGGCATCGGCCTCGCGCCTCAACAGGAAAGCAATCTCTCCTTTCACCCGGGCGGCGCGGTTGAGGGGATCGGCCTCGACGGCGCGCACAAAAGCCTCAAAGCGGGATGGCGTATGATGGAAACCCGGGATGGTCTCGTGCAGAGATGGGCCAGGCAGGCTGGCAAGCTGACGTTGAAAATGCCCAAACGCATACGCCGCCTGATACACCGTGTGCAAATCGGGCGGCACATCAAAGGTCTGGGTGCGGTCAATATAGGCATACGTGCGCCAGACCTGACCGAATGCATCCCGGCAGGTGAAGGATCCATCATGCGCCGGAATGAGGGTGAGAACCTCACGGGCAGGATCACCCCCGTCCGCAATCACCAGGTGGCGAATGTGCTCCGTCACCCGCCGGATATTCTCCATCACCTTTTCGGGTTCGCGGAACACGTGGGTATTAATCCGCTGATGCACATACCGGCGCATCCCATAAGGCGAATCATAAAGCGCCAGGTAGGTGTCGTTAATGTGCCCATTCCCGTAAGGGCGCGCTTCTTTGAATTCACCCTCCACCTGGAAGTGCGCCCCAACCTCAGCCAGAGCAGAATGGAGAGCGTCAGTCATCCCTGACCACCCGGCGGCTTTCACAGATCAACCACCCGGTGTTCTTCCCGCGCCCGTTCGGCGGCAAAGACCATCCGATGCGTCTCGAGGGACTCGTCCGCCCCGGAAAGGATCAGGCTCTGGTCTCCGGTGGCCACTGCCGAAACAAATGCATCCATCAGACCGTAGTCGCCGCCCCCATGCCCACCGAGGATGCTGCCATCGGGGCTCTCGGTTTCAATGATCTGCGTCTGATCGGTAAGGAAATCGAACAGCTCAATACGTTCGCCATCACCGAAAATTTCTCCGCGGGTGCCAAAGATGCGAGTTTTTCGGTGCGCCGACCGGTTGAAGGCCGTCATGGTGAATACCCCTGTCTTCCCGCCCTCAAACAACAGGTTGACAACCTGGTGATCCACCACATCATTATCGCATTCGTAAACACACCGCCCGTAAGGACCGGTACGCAGAGCCTCGGTGAGGCTCTCTACCGTGGGTTCGGGCACCACCACATCCACCGGCCAGCCCGTCTCGCCGCGAGCCAGCCGCCCCAGGTAAATCTTTTTTGCAGAGTAAGGGCATTGCGGTTCATAATCGCATTCCAGGCAGCGGATGGCATTTCCGGCCTGGGGGGGTTTCTGGTCTTTTTTAAAATGGGTCAGCTCACCAAAAGAAGAGACCGAGCGGCAAGACCTCCCCATAATGTACCGCATCCAATCCAGATCATGACACGACTTGGACAACAGCATGGGTGAAGATTCCTGAGAATTGCGCCAGTTACCGCGCACAAAGGAATGCGCCTGGTGCCAGTAACCCACCGGTTCAAGATGCTGAATACTGATCACCTCTCCCACCGCGCCGTCATCCAGGAGCTTTTTTAATGCGCGCGTGTAGCCGGTATAGCGCAGTACATGGCAGACGGCAAAGAGCACACCATGGCGCTTCACCGCGTTCACAATGCGTACACAATCGGCTTCGTTAGGAGCCATGGGCTTTTCGAGAAGAATGGCATAACCCAGCGCCGCAAACGCCTCCGCCGGATCGGCGTGCATCCGATCCTGAGTGGCGATGATCACCGCGTCCGCCATCCGTGGGCGGGCAGCCAGGTCGCGCCAGTCGGTAAAGACGTTTTCTGGTTTCAGGTGATGGAGCGCCACCATGTGGTTTCGGTTCCATTCCCGCGGTTCAGCCACCCCCACAATACGCAGACGCTCCGGGTGTTGCAGGGCAAAAAGGCTGTAAGTGATGCCGCGCCCACCGGCGCCCACCACCACTGCCGTCACCGGTTGAGAAGATTGTGTCATAGACCAGCTCCAGGGAGAAAACAGGATGAGAAGAACAGATGTACGTGATCTGAGTTGCTTTTATTGTACCTGAAAGTCAGATTGGGAAAGAATCCGCACATCCACTCCGCCGATCTCAACCACCTCCACCGGCATTCCGGTGAATGCATCCCGCCAGCCTTCAGGCAGTACGAGGGAGCGTGGCTCCTCATTTTCATTGATCAGGAACAGGAGCCGTTCAGCCTCTCCCACCCTCTGGTATGCCCTCACGCCGGGGGGTGTCTCAAGCACAGGCTGAACCCCTGCCACGCGCAGAAGGTACCCCACCAGCGCGCTCAATGCTGCACCTTCGAGCACTGTCCCCAGGTAGAACACCCGCCCCCCATGCCAGCGGTTTTCGGTCAACACGGGTAATCCCTTGCGCCACCCCGAGGCATAACGTGCAAGCACCTTCGCCGTGGTGGGGTGCATTTCATCAGCCATCACCGTGGCCTGCGCCCCTTCCAGTGCGGGGAGCACTGCACTGCTCAACCTCACCGGCTTTTCCAGAGGCGAGAGATCACTGATCTCCACCCCCGCGATTTCGGCGAGTGGCCCTGGGCGAGGGGTATCGAAGCTCTTGTTAAATTCATCCACCACGCCCGAGGCCGCTGTAAGACAAAGCACCCCGCCCCGCTCCACAAAAGCGCGCAAATTGGCCGCAATACCTTCATCCACCAGCCAGAGACGAGGTGCAATGACCAGTTGATAACGGGAAAGATCGCCATGCGGGTCAAGCGCATCAGTTGTGACGTTTTTACGCAGTAAATCTTCATGGAAACGGATCACATCCAGATGTCCCTGCATATCCGGCAGGTCAAGGCCGGCTTCCATGGCCCAGCGGCTCTCATACCCCATCAACAGGGCCACCCTGGCCTCAACATGGGTGGCATCGATACGTTCACCCATCGTTTTCAATTCTGCCCCCATGCGTGCCAGCTCGCGGTAACGGCGGTTTTCCTGCCCGGCGTGGGGCAGAATACCATCGGCGTGTTGTTCCTGGCCGTAGCGGGCAGTTCGCCAGCGGAAGAAAATGGTGCCGCAAGCCCCATGAGCCAGAGCACGGTATGCCCACAGGCGCATCCAGCCTTCGCCAGTGTCACAGAAGGCCAGGCGGCTTAACTGCTCCAGCACAATCATCTTCCCCCTGGCGCCGCGGTAATAGTCCAGGATCAATTCCGGGGAACGCGGCGGGTAATGGTTCATCCCCGGCAGATCGATCACTTCGGCCATCTTGAAGTAATCGGTATGCTTGATCGTAAACGACTGAAAGTTGGTCGTCACGAATTTCCCCGGGTCAAGCTGGTGAATCAGCTCACTCCGCCAGCGGGTAAACGCCACATTCAGGTGAGACATAAATCGGCGATACTCCAGCGCCAGCTGGGGGTTGTTGGCTGGCAGAGGCACTTCATCGAAATCGCTGAAATGGAACGACCAGAAATGCTCTCCCCAGCTCTGGTTAAGCCGCTCAACCGTACCATACTTATCCCGCAGATAATCCTGAAATGTCCGCAGACAACGCTCGCAGTAGCAGTCGTTGAACCCTCCCACTTCGTTATCTACCTGCCAGCCAATGATTCCCGAATGACCGGCGAAATGCTCGATGACTGCCCGGTCAATCCGCTCGGCCAGCGCGATGAACTCAGGATGCGCCAGTCCCACGGTATATCGCTGGCCATACCGGTTAACATGACCATCAAAACGCGTATTGGCCACGCCGGGATATTTCTTAAACACCCAGGGCGGCGGCGTGCGCGAACAGGTGCACATGATCACCCGAATGCCATGCTCGTTGAGCAGTTGAATGGCGCGATCCATCCAGCGAAAATCGACCTGCCCTTCACGCGGTTCATACGCGCTCCAGGCGAACTCACCCATGCGCACTGTATTCACTCCGGCACGTTGCATCATGGCGGCGTCGATAGGCCAGCGCGACTCTGGCCACTGTTCCGGATAATACTGCACGCCGAAATACATATTTCCCTCCTCTCAGGGGCTTAATCGGCCTTCTTCAAACGAAGATACCGTTCGTAGGCATCATCCCAGGAAGCCTTCTCCCGGGGTTCAAAAACACTCACCTCGAAGGAACGACGAACGATGGCGCGTCCTTCTTCCAGCGAGGCAATATGCCCCAGCGCGATCATCTGTGCCAGCACATTCCCCACAGCCGTAGCCTCCACTGGCCCGGCTACCACCGGGCAGCCTACGGCATCCGCCGTAAACTGATTCAGCAATCGGTTGCGAGAGCCACCCCCGAAGATATGAATCACAGGGAAGCGCCGCCCGTTGAGAAGCTCCAGTTTTTCAGCCACCCAGCGATATTCGAGCGCCAGGCTCTCCAGAATACAACGCGCCACCTCTCCGTGAGTCTCCGGCACAGGCTGGCCCGTCTCGCGGCAAAAGGCGCGGATGCGTTCCGCCATCGGCCCTGGCGGCAGGAAGCGTCCGTCTGAAGGAACAACCAGCCCCTGCAGTGGACGAGCCTGGCGGGCCAGCTCGGTCAGCTCATCGTAGGAATAACTTTGCCCTTCGCGCGCCCATTCGCGGCGGCACTCCTGTAACAACCACATGCCCATAATGTTCTTCAAAAAGCGAAAAGTATGGTTGAGGCCGCCTTCATTCGTGAAATCATACGCCAGTGTTTGCTCATTGATCAACGGCGCCGGGTTCTCCACCCCCATCAGAGACCAGGTGCCCGAACTGATGTAGATAAAGTCACGCCCTTCTGCCGGAACCGCCGCCACCGCCGAGGCAGTATCGTGACTGCCCACGGCCACCACCGGTATCGGCTGGCAACCCACATCCTCTACCACGGCACGGCGAAGCATCCCCAGCACCGTGCAGGGCTGGGTGACCTTCTGAAAAAGCCCGGTGGGAATACCGAGTCGCTCCAGCAGATCGGTCGCCCAGGCATTCTGAAGTGTATTAAAGCACTGGGTGGTGGTAGCATTGGTAAACTCGTTCGTCTTGACTCCACTGAGCCAGAAGTTAAACAGATCGGGCATGGTTAACAATGTGCTGGCCGCCCTGAGAACCGGCGATTCGGCTTTCACCATGGCCAGAAGCTGATACAGGGTATTCAACTGCATGAACTGAATCCCCGTCTGCCGGTAAATTTCGGCCCGCGGGACTCTTCGGAAAGCTTCTTCCATCATCCCATTGGTGCGGCTATCACGGTAATGATAGGGATTTCCCAGCAGGGTATCATCCGCGGCCAGCAGGGCAAAATCGACCCCCCAGGTATCTACCCCCAGGCTGGCCAGGTCTGCCCCTTCCAGCCGACTGGCCTTTCCAAGCGCGCTTTGCATTTCGCTCCAGAAGCGAAGTACATCCCAGTGCAGGCTATCGAGCACGCGCACCGGCCCGGTGGCAAAACGATGCACTTCCTCCACAGCGAGGTGTACACCATCAAACGAAGCCCCCATGGCGCGCCCGCTCTCCGCCCCCAGATCAAACGCCAGATAGCGCAATGAAGTCGTCATTCATCCCTCCGTGGTTGACAAAAAGGATGGCAGCGGCTCATTCTCCAAAGCCACTGCCATCCATTATAGCCTCAACTCAAATTACCCGTAGAGCGGGCCAAAGGTCGCGCAGGCCCGATAGTCGGCTCCTTCCGGGTCAGCCGTGCCAAAAGCGCTCCAGGCGCTGGGCCTGAAGATGCGTTCTACGGGCACATTATGCATACACACCGGGATGCGCAGGATAGACGCCAGAGCGATCAGATCGGCCCCGATATGCCCGTAGCTTACAGCACCATGGTTCGCCCCCCAGTTGGCCATCACCGAGTAAACATCACGGAAGGCCCCCGCCCCGGTGATGCGCGGTGCAAACCAGTGGGTCGGCCAGGTGGGATCGGTGCGCTCATTGAGCACCCGGTGCACTTCCTCCGGTAAATCTACCGTCCAGCCTTCAGCAAGCTGGAGAACCGGCCCCAGCCCTTTGACCAGGTTAATCCGCAGCATCGTCACCGGCATGCTCCCCCGCGTGAGGAAGCCCGATGAGAACCCTCCGCCCCGGAAGTACCCCGTATTGGCCGGGTACCAGGTGGTAGCCGCCAGGGCGGCTTCTACCTCAGCGGGAGTGATCTCCCAGAAGGGCTTCATCACCGGCTGGCCATCACGTTTGAAGGCCCCGGTGGCATCCAGCGTGGCTGCCCCGGAGTTGATCAGATGAATCACGCCCCCCTCTGCCAGGCCTGTGAGCTGATACCCCGTCACCCGTTTCACGGCCTCGGGGCTCCAGTAGGTTCGCACGTCGGCAAAGATCGAAGCCGCATTGGTCAGCAAGTGGCCAAAGAGCATCGCCGCGCCGTTCAGGCTGTCGTTTTCGGTGGCGAACACAAATGGCTGACGAATGCCGTTCCAGTCAAAAGAGGAATTCAGGATAGCCTCCATGAAATCCCCGTTGGGGAAGTGATCCGTCCACTGGCGCTGCCCCTGGAACCCGGCCACGATGGCATTGTGCCCCAGCGCCTCTTCGCCGAACCCCAGCTCGGCCAGACGGGGGTTTCCCACCATTAAATCTCGCCCGATGAGTGCCATCTTCACCACCATTTCCCAGTCCCGATCTTTCTGCGCCCGTGTACGCTGTTTGTCGGGCGGGTTATGGTCACGTCCCTCTTTACATTTGGCTTTTGTCCAGGCCAGAGCTTTATCATATTCCACAGGGTCGTAAATCCCCTCTTCAATGCGGCGGACGAACTCGGTCATATCCACCACTTCTACCCGCATCCCGAGGTAACTCTCAAAGAAACTCTGATCAACGATGGAACCGGCAATACCCATCGAAACCCCGCCCAGCGAGAGGTAGCTCTTCCCACGCATGATGGCCGCGGCCAGGCCCGCGCGGGCAAACCGCAGCAGTTTTTCTCGCACGTCCGGGGGAATGGTGGGATCACCGGCATCCTGCACATCGCGCCCATAGATACTGAAGGCCGGCAGGCCCTTCTGGTTATGCGCTGCAAGCACCGCCGCCAGGTACACCGCACCGGGGCGCTCGGTGCCGTTGAACCCCCACACCGCTTTTGGAGTAAGAGGGTCCATATCCATCGTCTCAGAACCATAACACCAGCACGGGGTCACCGTAATCGAAACCCCCACCCCTTCACGGGCAAATTTTTCGGCGCAACGCGCGGCTTCGACCACCCCCCCAATCGTACTATCCGCGATCACGCACGAAACTGGTTCACCGTTGGGGTAACGCAGGTTTTCACTGAGCAGGCGTGCCACGGCCCGCGCCATGTTCATCGTTTGCTCTTCCAGCGACTCGCGCACCCCATTCAAACGTCCATCAATGGTGGGGCGAATGCCAATCTTTGGCAGGCTACCCACCCATCGGTTGGTTGTGTCAAAGACAGCCATCAGAACCTCCTGTTAAAATGAATTTTCTCCATGAAAAGCCCGTAATGTTCGCAACATCCAGCTGTAAGGCTCAGGGGCAATCTCCCCGGAGATACTTTGCCTGATTGAAAATACACATCTCCCACCCGGAGAAAGCGCTGTGCAATAATCCTTCACCACTTGCTCGACTTCCCGGCGTGAGCCCCGCATCCATACCGCCAGGGGGCCGCCCACCACAACCAGCTGCTCCCCACATGCACGTTTGAGAGCCGCCAGCTCTTCCAGTGGATAACCCGCCGCAACAACCGCCGTGACACCCGCCCGCACCAGAGAGGCGAGAGAACCCGCCGATTGGACAGGGAGTTCCACTGCTGTCGGAATGGCATGTTCTTTCATCGGGGCAATCAACCCGGCAAGTACCTCTGCCTGCAGAGCATGCCCGGGTAGCCCGCGCAGCATGACCAGCGGAAGATCCTCAGCAAAGCGATCACAGATTGTCCGCAGGGCGGTCACCAGGTGCGGCGTACATTCCTCTCCTCTGCCGGAAGGCTGTGCCACGCATTGTTCCGGCACGAGCAGACTGAGATACACCTCCACCCCGCTGTTCTGAGCCGCCCGCATATATTTCTCGATTCGATATAACCATTCAAAAACGGGAGGTAACGCTCCGGTACGATGCGAGAACAAAAGACACGGAATGGCATCTACCCCCGCACGTAAAGCAAACCCCAGCCAGTCCTCCGGTGAGACATTTTGAGCGTCCACTTCTTCAGCCAGGGCACGTTCAAGTACATATTCCAGGGTTGCCTGGCCGGGGAAATCCAGTTCCAGGTAGGGAATCCGTTCTACAGCTTCGCCATAGAGAACGCGAGAGAGGAGCGAGCGCCCCGCCTGCCGGAAGGAACGCACCGAAGCCAGAAGACCTTCGCCCCCCTCTGATTCCAGAAGGCTGACTTCGTTCCGTAAAAGCGGGCGCGCTATGACCGATTCACTCCGATTCTCCAGAATTTTGGGGCTCACTTCTTCTTGCTGAAGGAGGCGCCCGCAGGAATAACGTAATACCAGCCGAACCGGTAAAACAACCTGCCGTGGTTGCAACGGCCCGGCGGCATCAATACGGCTCAGCAACAGTTGAGCAGCATTGAGCCCCATATCGTAAGCCGGTTGAGCCGCCACGGTTAAAAACGGGAAGAACTTTGCCAGGTCAGGCAATTCATCAAAACAAACCAGCGCAATGTCCTGGGGAACATGCAAGCCCCGTTCATTCAAGGCCTCCAACACCCCCATCGCCAGCACGTTATTGGCCGCCAGGATGGCATCCGGGCGCAACCCCTCATCGAGCATCCGGTGGGTTTGCTCTCGCCCTGAGGGAGCGCGGAACTCGCCATATCGCACCAGGCGCGGATCAAACGCTAAACCGGCTGAGAGCAGAGCCAGCCTGTACCCCGCAACCCGGTCTTCAGCTGTGGAAGCTCCCCGCGGCCCGGTGACCATGGCAATCGCTCTGCGACCCAGGCGCACAAGATGATCCACCAGCGCCCGCGCCGCCCCAAGTGAATCACTGATGACCCAGTCGCCATCCCAGCCGGTTACCCGCCGATCGATTAAAACTGCCGGTGTCTGGTGAATTTGCAACGCAGCCAGGCGCGATGGGTCAGTATCACAGGGGGCCAGAACCACTCCGTCTACCCGTTGCTGAAGCACAGCCTCCAGGTAACTGCTTTGCTTTACCGGGTTTTCATCGGTATTGCAGAGAAGCACGGAATACCCTCGTGTTTGCGCCGCGTCTTCTACCCCACGCGCTACCGTCGTCCAGAAAGCATTGGTAATATCGGGCACCAGCAGGGCCAGGGTGTGCGTCTGACGCACGCGCAGGCTGCGGGCGGCACGGTTGGGCAGGTAACCCAGCTCGCGGATCGCCCTTTCAACCCGCGCGCGCGTTTCAGGGTTGACATTGGCCACGCCGTTAATCACCCGTGACACCGTCACCGGAGAAACGCCCGCTCTCTGTGCAACATCGTGAATCGTAACCATGATTTTTATAAAGGGGGCTGCCCTGCACCAGAAAGGCAGCCCCCACCGAAGAAACGTCAAATCAGGGACAACAGGCTACTTGTAGAGCAACGGTTTAATCTGTTCGGAGTCGATGTTGTTCTTGTCGTACCAGTGGAAGCCGGTATCAATGGTCTTGGGGAGGGTCTCGCCTTTTATCGCCTTGACTGCGGCTTCGACGCATTTATACCCGATCCCGATGGGATCCTGGGTGATCGCCCCCGCCTCAACACCACTGCGGATGGCATCGATCTGCTGCTGACCGGAGTCATACCCGATCACCACAATCTGGCCTTCCTTCTTCAACTCTTTCACGGCGTTCAGAACACCAATGATCGAACCCTCATTCGCCCCAAAGAACCCTTTGAGGTTCGGGTGTGCCTGAATGATGGCTTTGGCAATATCAGTGGATTTCAGCTGATCACCACCGCCGTATTGAATATCCACAATGGTGATCTTGGGATATTTCGCTTTGATCTGATCGGTAAAGCCCTTCACCCGATCAATCCCGGTTCGGCTGGTCTGGTCGTGAGCAATCACAGCCACTTCGCCCTCACCACCAATGAGCTCAGCCATTTTATCGGCGGCCAGAGCAGCGGCGGCAATGTTGTCGGTGGCCGCGGTGGTCAGAGGAATGTCGCTATCCACACCGGAGTCAAAGCCAATGATAGGAATATTGGCTGCCTTGGCCTTCTCCAGCAGAGGGATAGCCGCTTTGCTATCAACCGCTGCCAGACAAATGGCAGCCGGTTTTTTATCGATGGCAGTTTGAAGCATTTCCATCTGCTTATCAACCATGGCTTCGCTTTCCGGTCCTTCAAACGTGATTTCCACGTTGAATTCTGCTGCAGCCTTCTCAGCGCCCGCCTTGACCGCCTGCCAGAACTGATGCTGGAACCCCTTGGAGATGATCGCGATATACGGCTTTTTCGCCGCAGACTGTGTTGGGGTCGCGGCAGGAGCACAGGCGCTCACCACCAGTGCACCCACCAGCAGGGCGATCAAAACATAAACCCACTTCGATCTGTTCATAACAATCCTCCTCTCAACAAAATAGTTGGTTGGCTGTTAAGCTCCGAAAAGAGCGCTTAACCGAAGAACAGGAAGCTTCACTCCTTGCGGCGGCGCAGATTATCCATGTACACCGCCATGACCAGAATCGCCCCTGTGACTACAATCTGCCACTCCTGGGGAACCGAGAGAATACGTAACCCGTTAGCCAACGTGCTGATCACAAAAGCCCCGATGATGGTTCCCACAATGGTCCCCTCGCCACCTTTCAACGATGTGCCACCGATCACTGCCGCGGCAATAGCATCCAGTTCATACCCGGCCCCGAGCGCTGGCTGGGCCGAATTCAGACGCGCCCCCATCAACACTCCCCCTAAACCGGCAAAGATGCCACACATGGTATAAATCACGGTTTTCCAGGCATTAACATTCACACCCGAAAGCCGCGTGGCCTCTTCATTGCTGCCAATGGCAAAGGTATAACGGCCAATGACCGTTTTGGTGAGAATCAAATTCGCCAGAATGGCGGCACCGAAGAGAATCAGGACGGCGTTAGGGATATCAAACCCCGGAATAATCATCCCAAGAATCGATCCCATCGAAATCGTGGCAAATTCGGGGGTGTCAGTGAAGTAAATGGGTTTCAGCCCCGAAATAACCAGCGAAAGCCCCTTGGTAGCATAAAGCATCCCCAGTGTAGCCACGAAAGGCGGCAACCGCATGCGTGAAACCATGGTGCCATTGAGAAATCCGCACAGAGCTCCCGCCGAAAGCCCCGCCAGCACCCCCAGCGGTACAGGTAAATGCCAGAAAGTAATAAAGACGCCGGTCATCACTGCCGAAAACGTCATCACCGTACCCACGGAAAGGTCAATCCCTGCGGTGATGATCACAAAGGTTGAACCAAGCGCCAGGACACCATTCACTGCAGTTGCCAGAAGAATACCTTTGATATTCTCAAAATTGAAGAAGTTGGGCGATGCCAGAGAGAACCCCACAAACAGGACAATCAACCCTCCAAAGGCTAACACTCTCTGCATCGCAGACGAACGAAAAATAGAACTCCCGCGTGCCAGCAAACTGTGGATCATGGATTAGACAACTCCATTGTTCTGGGGTAAGGCCACGCCATTGTCTCGCATGACGACACCGCGCTGAGTGGCCAGTTTCATGATTTTCTCCTGTGTGGCTTCAGCACTGCTCAACTCGCCGGTGATCCGGCCTTCACACATGACCACAATACGGTGACTCATTCTTAAAATTTCCGGCAATTCCGAAGAAATCATGATGATCGACTTGCCCTGGTGAGCCAGTTCGTTGAGCAGTCGGTAAATTTCACTCTTCGCCCCCACGTCAATCCCGCGGGTGGGTTCGTCGAAGATCAAAATATCGGTATCGCAGGTGAGCCACTTTCCGATAACCACTTTTTGCTGGTTCCCTCCGGAGAGATAGCGCGCCTTCTGCTGCACACTGGGGGTTTTAATGGAAAGGGCCTGCACATAATGGTTGGCCGTTTGATGGATCTTTGAGTCGTTCACCCAGCCCAGGGCTCCCATAAACTTTCGGAAAGTGGCCAGCACCATGTTATTTTCCACATCCAGGTCCAGGGTAAGGCCAAAGCGTTTCCGGTCTTCCGAAAGATATCCAATGCCATACTTCACGGCGTCCTTGGGGCTTCGAATGACCGCCTTCCGCCCATGCACATAAATCTCCCCTGAATCCACCGGGTCAGCTCCAAAAATGGCCCTCGCCACTTCGGTACGCCCCGCACCCATCAGACCGGCAAACCCCAGGATTTCACCTTTCTTTAGCTTAAAGCTGACATCTTTAATCACATTCCCGCGGCTAAGATTCCTCACTTCAAGCACCACTTCTTCCTCCTGATGTTCCGGCACATCAGGAGCAGCTTCATAAATGGTGCGGCCCACCATCATACTGATAATCTGATCAATGGTGGCATCCTGTGTATTCACCGTATCAATGGTATGTCCATCCCGCATCACCGTGACCCGGTCGGAGATCTGCTTGAGCTCCTCCAGGCGATGAGAGATGTAGATCACCCCAACTCCCTGCTCTCGCAGTTTGCGGATGATTCGGAAGAGCTCTTCAATTTCTGCCTCGGTAAGGGCCGCAGTAGGCTCATCCATAATGAGCACTTCAGCATTCAGAGAAAGCGCCTTGGCAATTTCTACCATTTGTTGCTTGGCCACCGTCAGATTCGCCACCAGGGTGCCTGGCTCAAGCTTCAAATGCATCATATCGAATACCTGCTGGGCCTTCTCATTGATCGCTTTATCATCCAGCAAGAAGCGAATCTTTTGCCTCGGCTCACGCCCAATAAAAATGTTTTGCGCCACCGTCAGGTGGGGAATAAGGTTGAGTTCCTGATGAATGGTGCTGATCCCCAGGTCTATCGCGGCCCGCGGATTGGGAATCTCCACTTCTTGCCCCCGGACGAATATCCTGCCAGCATCCTTTTTGTAAACCCCCGCCAGGACTTTCATCAGCGTAGATTTTCCCGCGCCGTTCTCGCCCACGAGAGCATGTACCTCTCCACGCTTCAGGTCGAAGCGGCACTGATTCAGGGCATGCACACCTGGAAAATGCTTGTCAATGCCCTGCATGAGCACCAGATAATCTTCCGGGTTTTTATCCGGCATATTCAAACTGTAACCCTCTGGTGAATTTGAATAAGGTAGATCTGAAAACCCGTTCACCCTTTTATGAAAAGGATTAAACGGTAACGATTACATTGTATCGATTTCATCAACCCGATTCAAGTACTTTTGTGACCAATTTATCGGGGCATAATGTAAAAAAAAGAAGGGACGGACCCCTTACTCAAACCTGCCCGCACCGCCTTCGGTACGGAAGACATATACCACCCCGCTCCATTCTTCCCCCTCCAGGCGCATTTCCTCAAAATCTCCCCCGGTATATTCCTCGATCACCCTGTGCCAGAACGACTGAGCTGGCAGGTTGTTCTTTTCGATCGCCACCCGCCACCGCCCCGGAAACTGATCAAAGATCCTTCGCGCTACCTCTCGCCCCACCCCCCTGCGGCGGTATTTACGCATCACAAAGAACTCAGCAATCGAATGAGTGGGGCTGCCATGCCCCTCATGAAGCTCGCGCACCAGAACAAACCCCGCCAGGCGGCCATCTACCCGGATTAAAAACGGGTAACGCCCTGGTTCTGTCCAGTAATGATCCAGATAACGGTAGCCATACAGACCATGTTCGTCTACATCGCTGTTCTCATATTCGCTGAAATCATACTGATAAAGTTCGAACAGATTACGTAACACCGGCTTGTCATTGATCTCTGCCCCTCGCAGTTCAATTTCCATAGGTTTTGCGTCCTCTCCCCAATTTAAGCCCGGAATTCTGGTACACTCCTTGCATCATTCCTTCTATCCTTATTTTACTACCCGGGTCAACCCTGCCTATGCTCCGATTCCGCTTTTCCACTGGTTTTCTCCTGCTTCTTCTCCTGCTGAGTGCTCCCCCGACCTCCACTCAGGCCGATCCACCACCCTTCCAGGCTTACCTGCCAGTGATCATGCGCAGTGAGCCACCCCTCTGGATGGGACCTTTCGGCGGCAGTGTTGTGGTCATTACCCCGGACCCAACCAACGGGTCGGTCATCTATGCTGGCACCTGGGGAGCAGGGGTCTACAAAAGCACCGATGCCGGGGTCAGCTGGTCACCCGCACGGAGCGGTTTATGGAACCTTTATATCAATTCGATGGCCGTTGACCCTCGCAACGGGCTTAACGTCTATGCGGGCACCTATGGAGATGGGATCTTCAAATCCACCGATGGCGGGGCATCCTGGGTTCAGGCCAGCAACGGGCTGCAGGGTGGAGCCATCGTGTACGCTATTGCCATCGACCCCGAAAACCCAAACCGCCTTTACGCAGCCACGCGTGCCATGAGCCGTGGCAACCCGCCATGGAGCGGTATCGTCTATAAAAGTGAAAATGGCGGGGCCAGCTGGCGCGCGGTCTTGCAGAACATTGGCGGAGCAAACCAGCAGGATTGGGTTTATTCACTGGCTGTCCTCCCACGAGATCCCAACTTCATCCTTGCCGCAGCCCACGAATACGGAGTCTACCGTAGCCTGAATTACGGCGATAGCTGGAGCGCTGCAAACAATGGCATCACCGACTTTTCTGGCCGGGCAGTGGTGTTTGATCCGCGCTACCGCAACCCGAGCACCGCATTTTACGGCGTCTGGCATCGCAGCGGGCTGTTCAAAACCACGACCGATGCCAACCTGTGGCGACTGATTACCGATGGCATCATCGACAGCAAAATTTACAGCATGGGGCTGGCGATCGATCCAAACAACCCCAACCGTCTGTTTGCCGCCACTTTTTCTGGAGGGGTCTTGCGCTCGACCAACAGCGGAGAAAGCTGGAGCTCCGTCGGGTTCGGGAACCAGTGGGTTTACAGCGTAGCGGTCAACCCGGCCAACAGCAACCTGATCTATGCCGGGCTTGTCAGCAACGGGTTATACCGTAGCACCGATGGAGGTAATTCCTGGGCCGCCAGCTACCAGGGGCTTTCGCAGATCGGCGTCTCTTCGCTGGTGGGCTTTCCCGGCGACCCGGCCAGCCTGATCATCGGCGCCCAGGGTGTATTACGCACCACCAACCTGGGCGCTTCGTGGGCACCGGTGGGTAGCAGCCTCCCGGCAGATACTGTGAATCTTCTGCTGCAACATCCCCAGAACCCACGCCTGCTCTTTGCTCTCACTCAGGCCAGCGGACTATATCGCATCAATCTGAACACCGAAACGACCTGGTCCAAATTGCAGGAAGTACCGCCCACCCCCGCAGGTGAAATAGCCGCCCATCCGCTCAGCCCAAGGAACGAGATTCAGGAACTTCTCCCGCCCGACGAAACCGATCTGCTCCTCCAGCCCCAGGCTGTACCCGGCGGTGCGCTGCTCTCGATGGCATTTGCCCCCTCCAGCAGCAACATCGCTTACCTTGGCAGTGGCGGGAACGGCGTGTACCGCAGTACCGATGGCGGGAGCACATGGTCAGCGGCAGGGCTTGGAGGGCAAACAGTGTGGGGGCTGGCGGTAGACCCAGCCAATCCCAGCCGGGTCTTCGCGGCTACCAGCGTCAGCGGAACGGTTAAGTTAAGCGAAAATGCCGGGGCCTCCTGGGTAGATACCAGCCTGCCAGGGGCTATCCCTTACACGCTGGCCTTCTCCCCCGATGACCCGGGCACTCTCTTCGCAGCTACCAGCAAAGGGGTCTTCAGCAAAACTGGCAACGGTGAATGGAGCTTACGCGGTCTGAGCGGTGTAGTGGTCACGGCAATCACTCCCCACCCCTCACGGCCAGGGTGGATCTTTGCCGGTTCCAACAGCGGGGCCTACTTCTCTACCGATGGCGGCAACACCTGGAACCCCGGCCCGGCCGGGTTGGAATGGCTGGGAATCAAAGCCATCGTGGTTGACCCCAATAACCCACACTATGTGTACTACTGTACGGCCTCTTCCGGGGTGTTTCGCGCTTTCTTCCAGTAAATACACGGGCGGGTTGTTAACCCAGCGCAACGTCCAGAAGCATCATCAGGGCAAACCCGAGCATAGCCCCGAAGGTAGCCGCATGAGTATCCTTCTCCTGCTGTGCCTCAGGGATGATCTCCTCCACCACCACATAGATCATCGCTCCCGCCGCAAATGCCAGGGCATAGGGAAGAATCGGGCGGATGAGCAACACCAGCGCCGCTCCCAGCACCCCCGCCACCGGCTCCACCATGCCCGAAGCCTGCCCGTAGAGGAAGCTCTTCCAGCGGCTCATGCCTTCGCGGCGTAACGGGATCGATACCGCCGCCCCTTCCGGGAAGTTTTGAATACCAATTCCGAGTGCCAGCGCCAAAGCTCCGGCCAGGGTGGCCGCAGGCAAACCGGCGGCCACTGCCCCGAAGGCCACACCCACCGCCAGCCCCTCTGGAATGTTATGGAGCGTGATAGCCAGCACCAGTAAAACACTGCGTTGCCAGCGCGTCTTGATCCCTTCAGCCTGGTCAAGTGCCATCCCGATATGCAGGTGCGGCAGAAGCCGATCCACCACCCACAAAAACACCCCGCCGAGTAAGAACCCGACCACCGCTGGCATCCAGGCTGGCCCACCGCTCTCTTCGGCCATCTGTATCGCCGGGGCCAGCAACGACCAGAAACTTGCGGCAATCATTACCCCGGCGGCAAAACCGAGCATGGAATTGAGCACCCGCTGGCGAATACTCTTGAAGAAAAACACACCTGCCGCCCCCAGGGCCGTCACACCCCAGGTAAAAAGGGTGCCCAGCAGGGCCTGTAAAACAGGGTTCAACGATGCAAATCCTTCGAATACCATTTTCCTCTCTCTCCTGACCGGTCACTCCCCGTGTTTCACCCTCCACGGCCACTCCCGCCTGGGGGGGTTCCCCAGCACACCTGGCTTACGGGTGCGCACATAGCGGTAAGCTTCCACCAGGTTTTCGGGAGGCGTCTCAACACCGGTCACATTACTGGTAAAAAGAAACATTCCCCTGCCGCCATCCGTGCAATCCAGGAAGTAATCAATCTCCTCCCGCACATCTTCCAGCGTTCCAAACGGCAGCGTACGTGAAACGCTCAACCCCGTGAATAAGAGCAATTCTTCTCCCATGCGGCTGCGTAAACCACGCAGCTCGCACAGATCAATCCCAAGTTCGTACTGAAATCCCTGCAATCCGCTAAATCCAATCTCTATAAAATCTGAGAGCAGTGGGCGCACATCGCCATCGCAATGATGCACCAGGCGCACACCGGCATCCACCAGCGGCTCGACAATCATCCTGACCGTTGGGAAGTAATAGCGTCGCAGAAAAGTCGGTGAAACCATCGGCCCGCTGTTGTTGCACAGATCTTCTCCACAGAACATGATCGGAACCAGATCATATTCCCGGTAGAGTTTAACCAGAATTTTCGCCCGTTCACGTGATTGTACCGCCCGCGCCCAGTAAATCTTTCCTACAGCTTCCGGGTAAAGCGCACAGGCCGTCCAGAAGGCCGTATAGCCCACTTCGGTATACAAAGGAAAATGCCCCCCCATTTCCCAGAAGTTCGGCACCGGCTGGATGCCTCCCCAATTCTGAAAGGCACGTTCAAAATAATCGCGGTAGCGTTCTTCGGCAGCGACAGCATCGAACGTGGCAAGGATTTCCTTCTCCGAATCCGGGTACATCTCTGCCAGCTCCAGCACTTCTTCCGGTTCCACCCCCCTGAAGCTTTCCTCCTGTACCAGCCCGGTGCGGATCTGATCCAACCCCAGCGGAATGACCGGCTGTACCATACCGTCCACATCCAGGGCCTGGTGGGCCGCAATGACAGCGCGCTCCGGGTCAGCCAGATACTCCCTTTCATCCATCCCCGCAATCCGCGCCAGCACCCGGCCACCGCCGATCCAGCCTCCAATGGTAGGCACACGATCGACTTCTAACCCCCGCACCTGTCGCATCAATCGTTCCTTCTTCGTGAGCTCAACCATTTTTGCCTCCTGCTTATAGGACCTGGTCAGACAACCTCTTCTGGATGTTGTAGACTCTTAAATCCCCTCATTTCGATTACTGACCTCAATCGTTGATCTCGATCCAAAGATCAACCCCGGCCGAAGCATCGAGTCGTAAAACTGGCACCCCCTCTGGCGTTTCCTCCCAGCCTGAGCGGGCAGCAAGCTTCCTTCCGGGCAGGCGCAGCATGATTGAAAGCGGAGCAGGGCTTACCTGAAAATGAATCTGCCCCGCGCCGGTGACCGAACGCAACCTCACCTCACCCCCATCCTCCGGAATCACCAGCGTACGTGTTTCGTCACCGGGGTAAAGATCAACCTCCCAGCGTGAAGGCGGCGTGCCCTTGAGGTGTTGAGGAACTTCGGCATAGCGTGGAATCAACGCCCCCTGGCGCACAAAGAGCGGCACCCGTTCGAGGGGGGCGGGCACACGGTGGTACCCCGGTCCCTCAAAGCACACCCCCGGATCTTCAAACTGCCTCCAGACCCCCCGCGGAAAGTACACCACCCGTTCTCGTGCGCCTTCCTGAAAGACCGGTGCCACCAGCAAATCAGAGCCCAGCAAGTACTGATCATCGATGGAATCTACGCCGGGTTCTCCCTGAAACTCAAAGACCATCGGGCGCAAGATGGGCATTCCATCTGAAGCGGCTTCCCATGCCTGTGCCAGCAGATAAGGCATAAGGGAATACCGCAGACGGGCATAATCACGCACTACTTTCAGGGCAGTGGGGCCAAATTCCCATGGTTCACGCGGCGTCGTGCCATGGAACCGAGCCAGCGGCGAAAGCAGTCCAAACTGTGCCCAGCGGATATACAGTTCTTCAGAGGGTCGCGCCCCCACAAAACCGCCTGTATCATGACTCCAGAAAGCCTCACCGGTGAACGCCGCTGAAAGCCCTCCCCGCAGTGCGCCACGCATTCCTTCCCAGGTTACCTGAGTATCACCGGCCCACGATCCCGGGTAACGCTGACTGCCAATGTACCCCGGCCTGCGCCAGATCACTCCCTGCCCCTTTACCGCTCTCACTGCCTCAAAAACCGTCTCGGCATAAAGATGGACATAGAGATTATGCATCTCTCGCCCGCTCTTCCCGTTGAAAAATACCGCATCCTCAGGGATACGATCTCCGAAATCCACTTTGAAGGCCGAGGCTCCCCGGCGGAGCAGGTCTTTGAGCCACCCCTGCCACCAGGCTTTCGCCTCGGGGTTGGTAAAGTCCACAATCCCCGCCTGCAATCCCAGTTCCAGCCCCGAAATTCCCCCGTGAGAATCTTTAACAAGGAATCCCCGGTCACGGGCTTCAGCAAATCGTGGGCTGTCGTGAGGCAGGTAGGGGTTAATCCACAGGCAAATGTTGAAACCCCGGGCGGCGAAGTCAGAGAAGAAGTCTTCCGGCTCACCCCATCCGGCTGTATTCCACGAAAAGTCACACACTTCCACGCCGATTTCGTTGTAATACCCCTTTTTCATCCAGGTGGGGTCTACCGAGAACACGTCGCAGGGAATAGATTCGGCGCGCAAACGCTCGGCCACTGCGGTCATGACCTTGCGGTTCGGGTAAGCCGCGCGGCTCATCCAGACCCCCAGCGCCCACCTGGGCAACAGAGCGGGTTTCCCGGTCAGGTCAGTGTAGAGGCGCGTGAGCTCTTTGAGGGTGGGGGCAAGCATCAGGTAAAGGTCCAATTGCGGCTCCTCCACCATCAGCGCCCCCGTAGCGTAGGAAAAGGACCCCACCTCCCAGAAAGAACGATAGGCACTGTGCAGCATCAACCCCCAGCCAGCGGTCGAAAAGAGCACCGGGACGGCCTTATAGCTCAGATCTGTGGTGTTAGAACCGCAGGTATCGGCTTCCCAGATCGTTGCACGGGTAGCCGTCTTCTCAAAACGGGTGAATTTTTCGCCCAGGCCATAAAAGCGATCCTGGTTTCTCATCCGCCAGCTCAAGAAGGCCCAATCTTCTCCTTCTCTCCGGCGAAAACCAAAAGGCGGAGCCGTAAGCAGCCCTACCAGGGTCTCGGTTTCACTCTCAAAGATCCGTTCTCCTGTCGGCGAAAGCAACAGCAGGCTGAAGGGAGCTTTTGCCACCCACAGGCGGTAATCTCCCAGGCCAATCTCCCACGCCTTCTCATCTTCTCTCACCTGCAGGGGTGGGGGCGGGGCTTCTCGCGGCACCAGCATGGGGCTGGCATCCGCAAAAGCTGGCTGCCCCTGCCAGAACCGCAGCCGCAGTACCTGCGGAGTGATCCCTTCCACCGAAAAACCCGCCTGTGCCCCCGAAGCAAGGGTTAACCCCGCAAAAAAGCGCCCCTCTTCAATGGTGGCTGTTGCGATCCGTACCGCGTGGTCATAGGTGTACCCCACACGATGAAAAATCCGACTGTCTTCAGGGAAAATCGTTTTTCCCTGCAGGAATTTTCGCGGGTAATCATCATCCTGATAGGTTGGGAGATCCATAAATACCCTCCTTAAAAAGCCTCCCATCAGCCCCAGGCTGACGCAAAAGGGGCGGGAAGGCCCGCCCCCGATACGCTTAAAACCCTCTGGCGAGGTGATAATACACCTCATTCCAGCGCAATTCTTTCTTGAACTCCTCAAGCCGGGTATCTTCGCCGATGCGCAGGAACTCAATCCCTGCCATAGCCGTAAAATCTTCGATATGCTCAGCAGTAAGTGCCTGGCTGAAGCTGGTATGATGTGCACCACCCGCTAAAATCCAGGCCGCGGCGGCCACTTTAAGGTTTGGTTTTGGCGCCCACACCACCCGCGCCACGGGCAGTTTCGGCAAAGGAGCATCGGGCGGCACCACCTCCACATCGTTGACGATCATGCGGAAACGATTACCCAGATCAATCAGTGAGGCATTGATTGCCGGACCTGGCTTTACGTTAAATACCAGCCGTGCGGGGTCGGCCTTGCCGCCAATTGACAGCGGGTGAACCTCCAGAGAGGGCTTCCCCTCGGCAATCGAGGCGCACACCTCCAGCATGTGTGCACCGAGCACCTTCATCCCCGCCGGGTTGAAATGATAGGTGTAGTCTTCCATAAAGGAAGTTCCACCGGGCAGGCCTGCGGCCATCACCTTCATCGCCCGTACCAGCGCGGCAGTTTTCCAGTCGCCTTCTGCCCCAAAGCCGTAGCCATCGGCCATCAATCGCTGTACCGCAAGGCCGGGTAGTTGAGCCATTCCATAGAGATCCTCGAAGGTGGTGGTAAAAGCCTTAAACCTGGCTGAAGCTGGTATGATGTGCACCACCCGCTAAAATCCAGGCCGCGGCGGCCACTTTAAGGTTTGGTTTTGGCGCCCACACCACCCGCGCCACGGGCAGTTTCGGCAAAGGAGCATCGGGCGGCACCACCTCCACATCGTTGACGATCATGCGGAAACGATTACCCAGATCAATCAGTGAGGCATTGATTGCCGGACCTGGCTTTACGTTAAATACCAGCCGTGCGGGGTCGGCCTTGCCGCCAATTGACAGCGGGTGAACCTCCAGAGAGGGCTTCCCCTCGGCAATCGAGGCGCACACCTCCAGCATGTGTGCACCGAGCACCTTCATCCCCGCCGGGTTGAAATGATAGGTGTAGTCTTCCATAAAGGAAGTTCCACCGGGCAGGCCTGCGGCCATCACCTTCATCGCCCGTACCAGCGCGGCAGTTTTCCAGTCGCCTTCTGCCCCAAAGCCGTAGCCATCGGCCATCAATCGCTGTACCGCAAGGCCGGGTAGTTGAGCCATTCCATAGAGATCCTCGAAGGTGGTGGTAAAAGCCTTAAACCCACCCTGCTCCAGGAAAGCCCGCATTCCCAGCTCAATGCGCGCCGATTCACGCAGCGATGCCCGCTGACTGCCGTCCTTTCTCAGCGCCTCAGCCAGCACATAACTTTCCTCGTACACCTTCAGCTGGCGGTCAATTTCGGCATCGCTCACCTGGTTAATGTAGTTCACCAGCTCGCCTACGCCATACCCGTTGACCGAATAACCGAGGCGAATTTGCGCTTCTACTTTGTCACCCTCGGTAACGGCCACCTCGCGCATATTGTCACCAAATCGGGCCACCTTCATTCCCTGCATCTCATGCCAGCCGCAGGCTGCACGCGCCCAGGCTCCCAGGCGATCACGCACTTCTTCATCCTGCCAGTGGCCCACAATCACCTTGCGCTCCAGCCGCAGGCGCGAACCAATGAACCCAAACTCGCGGTCCCCGTGCGCCGACTGGTTGAGATTCATAAAATCCATATCAATCTCATCCCAGGGAATATCGCGGTTGAACTGCGTGTGCAGGTGCGCGAAGGGTTTACGCAGGGCATTCAGCCCGGCGATCCACATCTTGGCAGGCGAAAATGTGTGCATCCAGGTCACCAGGCCCACGCACAGCGGCGCGGCGTTCGCCTCCTGGCAGAGATGATAAATCGACTCCGGAGTCGTCAGGACGGGTTTGGCTACCACCCGCACCGGAATTTGTGGTGCCTGATCCAGAGCACGTGCAATCGTCTGCGAATGGGCATCCACCTGTTCAAGGGTTTTCGGCCCATAAAGGCTCTGGCTGCCCGTGACAAACCAGATTTCATATTGCTTCAGATCAATCATGGCAAACCTCCTGTTCTAAGAAAAAGAAGAGACCGCCGATTTTAAGGGACGATAACGGTGCGTACATGCTCACTGAAATGCTCCAGATCATCCAGTGCCGCATTGATGGCCCCGGCTTCCAGCGGGATTGTGCGCGACACCACCTCCGAAAGGTCGAGTGCCCCTCGCCGTGCCAGTTCGATCAACAACGGGAGTTCCTGAAGCAAATGATCGTTTGAGCCAATCAACTCACGCTCAGGGCCAAGCAACTCGCGGTATGTATCCACAGAAATGGGACGGTCACTGATCCCAACGATCACCGCCCGCCCGAAAACCGCCAGTGAACGTAATGCCTGCTCCATGGTGATGGGCAAGCCAATCAATTCCAGCGCCACATCCACCCCATACCCGCCGGTGAGCCGACGAATCTCTTCGACGGGGTCGGTGCGGGCCGCATTCACCGGCGTGGCGCCCACTTTTTCAGCCAGGCTCAGTTTGTGCTCCGAGATATCCACTGCAAAGACTTCACGCGCGCCGAACGCCCGTCCCAGCTGAATCGCCGAGTAGCCCAGTCCGCCCACACCAAAAACTGCCAGCGTCTCACCACCCCGCAGGCGCGATTTTCGCAAAGCATGCAGGGCAGTGGCCGAGGCGCACATCAGTGTGGCTCCCTGCTCAAACGAAATTTCCTCCGGCAGGAGCACTGCATTGCGTTCAGGCACGGCAATGAACTCAGCGTAACCACCATCGGTGTAATGGCCGATCATCCGCCCGCTTTCACAGAACTGCTCACTGCCGGCACTGCAGTAAAAGCAATTCCCGCAGGTCACCATGTAATGAAGACACACCCTGTCTCCCGGCCTGACGCGCCTGACCTCCCGCCCCACGGCTTCTACCACACCGGCCACCTCATGCCCCAGCGTCATGGGCAACGGGTACACGGGAGATTTCCCGGCGCGATAATGCACATCCGAATGGCAAATTCCGGCAGCGCGCACCCGCACCAGCACATCATGCTCCCCTACCGATGGGATGGGCACCTGGTGTAATTCAAGAGGCTTTCCCACCTCTACCAGCCGTACCGCTTTCATCTTCTCAGCACCTGCTTTCCACACAGGCGAGGCCCGGTCAAAGGCCTCGCCTGTACATACTATGGATTAAATCTTTGCCAGCCGGATGACATTCCAGGAGGCAGCTGGCAGTTCTGCCGAAAGCTTCCCACCGGCAATATGGGCGCCTTCACGCCGCGTGGGAACCACATTGTTGGGATTCTCCAGTGTGTTCACGGCCTTGAGATCCGGGTGAACCATGACCAGGTGCTCTTTGACCCGATAACCGCTGAGATCTTGCCCGGCGCTCTCCAGCGGGAGGGATTTCTCCAGGTCACGGTTGACGGCAAAGAGGGTAATCTCATCATTCTGCGGGTTGAACACCCCCACGGCTTCCAGCGTGGGCACTTCGCCGAATTCAGCATCGATGTAGTGCGGACTGCGCACGTTTAAATTCAACGCCGTGCCGCGCCCAAACAGGGAAGCGTGCTGGAAGGGATAATAAATCGTTTGCCGCCAGGCGCCGCCACCATTGACGGTCATGATGGGGGCAATCACATTGACTAGCTGCGCCAGGCAGGCCATCTTCACCCGATCGGCATGTTTAATCAGGGTGATCAGCATACAGCCTACCAGAAGCGCATCCTCGAAGGTGTACACATCTTCCAGGAGCGGCGGGGCTACCTGCCAGGGTTCCATTTTCCTGTCCGCTTCATGGGAATGGAACCATACATTCCATTCGTCGAAACTCAGGTAAAGGGTTTTCTTACTGCGTTTCTTGGCCTTCACATAATCACAGGTGGCAACCACACTGCGGATGAAGTGATCCATGTCCAGCGATTTAGCCAGGAAGTTTGGGGTATCGTTCTTTTGATTACCGTAGTAAGTATGCAGAGAAATGTAATCCACATGCTCATAAGTGTGATCGAGAACAGTGGCTTCCCAGGCCGGGAAGGTCGGCATACCACTGCCTGAACTGCCACAGGCTACCAGCTCGAGGTTTGGATCGGTCCATTTCATCACCTTGGCCGTTTCGCAGGCCACCCGTCCGTATTCTTCCGCCGTTTTATGACAGATCTGCCACGGGCCATCCATTTCGTTTCCCAGGCACCACACCTTGATGTTATGCGGGTCAGCATGACCATTGGCGCGGCGCAGGTCGCTCCAGGCCGTGCCGCCCGGATGATTGCAATACTCTACTAGGTTTCGAGCCTCTTCTGGCCCGCGCGTACCCAGGTTCACCGCCATCATCACCTGCGTCCCCGCTTTACGGCACCAGTCTACAAACTCATCCACTCCCACCTGGTTGGTTTCTACACTTCGCCAGGCCAACTCCAGGCGGCGCGGTCGTTTTTCTTTCGGGCCAATACCGTCTTCCCAGTTATAGCCCGAAACGAAGTTTCCGCCAGGATAACGCACGATGGGTGTATTCAGGCCACGCACCAGTTCCAGCACGTCGCCACGAAAGCCCTGCTCGTCGGCCGCAGGATGCCCCGGCTCATAAATACCGCCATACACCGCCCGCCCCAGATGCTCAATAAACGAGCCGTACAGGCGCGGGTCAACCTCGCCGATGGCGAACTCTTCATGCAGGGTAAGGATTGCTTTATGTTCCATGGGTTTACCTCGAGTTGGGATTCTGATCATGATTATATGATAAAACGCCCCAAACAGAGCGATAACGTTCACGAAAATGCCGTATCATCCTTTCGCCCCACGCCGCTCCAAAGGCTTTCAGGGTCAGAACGGCTGCCTGCCACCGCTGAGATCATCCCTGAGGATACTTGATCTGATTGAGAAGCTCATTCTCCGGGCGCGACTTATAAAAATCATCCAGCGGGTAACAGCCAGAGACCAGCCCGTGCCGTGGGGCGGTGGTGCAATCACTGAACGTGCGGCAGAGATATTTGCGCTGTACTCCCCGACCCGAAAGCACGTCTGCCGGGAGCTGTGGATACGCCAGCATTGACCTGCCCAGCCCCACCAGGTCGGCCATGCCACGGCGCACCACGGCCTGCGCCACATGGGGTATATATTCCTGCAGGTACGAATAAGCCGACCCCACCATGGTTAATCCGGGAAAACTCGCCTTGAGGGCCGCTGTGACTTGTATCTGACGGGCAACGCCCACCAGCGGGTCCTCGAAAAGCTGATAGCCATCGGAGGGCGGAAAATACGCCGGACGCTGGATGTGCGGGTTGGTATACGGACTGCCAGCAGTGATACAGATCAGTCTGACCCCCCACGCCTGCAACATGGAAAGAAAGGCCGCCGGTTCCCGCAGGTCAATACCAAGCCCTGTGCCATCTCCCCCGAAAGCATAAGGGTAAACCCCCTGCCATGGCATGGGCGTACCCGTCCCCTCAGGCCCGGGCTGGAAGGGTAAAAAATCAAACGCACTCAGCCGTACCCCCACCCGCAGACCGGGCGCCCGTTGTCTGATTCCGCGGATGATTTCACGCGCCGGGCGGGTGCGGTTTTCCAGACTGCCCCCATACCGCCCGGGACGGTCAACTGCGCTCAGAAATTCATGCAGTAAATACCCGTGGCAGTGCTTGATGTCCACAAAATCAAAGCCTGCTTCTTCAGCCAGCACGGCCGCCCGAATAAAATCTTCAATGATCTCATCCACCTCATCATCGCTCATCACATTCCGTGATGGGAAAGGCAACCCAACCCGTTCATTGAGCAGAGGATGATCGTAAGCAAGGCGCGGCGCGGGTTTGCCTTGAGGGCGGGCATAACGCCCGGAGTGAGTCAGCTGCAAACCCACCACCAGCCCGGCCCGTGAACCGTATGCTTCCTCATGCGCGGTTACCAGTTCTTTACGCAGATTTTCTAAATCGGCCAGGGTCTCCCGATGAATCATCAGCTGGTTGGGGTTGGCACGCCCATCTGCGCGAATGGCAACCGCCTCACCACCCCAGATCAGCTTTGCCCCGCTTTGACCAAAGCGGCGCCAGCGGCGCAGCGTGAGCTGCGTGGGTCGCCCCTCCGGGGTACCGTCCCACCCTTCCATGGGCAGCACACAAAACCGATTGCCTACCTCCAGGCCATCTACCTGAAGAGGCCGGGCCAGGGGTGAAGCCGGCGCCGGCTCGATCACCTCGTCAAAGGGCAGTTCCAATCCGAGTTCCTCCAGCCGCGCCAGAAAAGCCGCCGGTTTACGCAAAGATGCAATCTTCGGATAGGGCATATTTTCATCTCCACGCATGACAGTAATTACAGACGCCGCAGATGAAAACCACCATCCACATTAATGACTTCACCGGTGGAGTAGGGTAAGGCACCTTCGGCCAGCATGACCACCGCCCGCGCCACATCATCGGGTTGTCCCCAGCGGCGCAAGGGGAGCAGCCCTCCGTCGATTAACCGATCATATTTTTCCCGCACCCCGGCGGTCATCTCGGTAGCAATGATGCCGGGGCGCACCTCATAGACTCTGATGCCCTCCTCCGCCAGGCGGTCGGCAAAAAGACGGGTCATCATGGCCATTCCGGCCTTCGAGAGGCAATACTCGGCCCGGTTCACACTGGAGGTATACGCCGAGATCGAGCCGATATTGATGATCGCCGGGGTGAGGCCATCTTCCCGGTCTGCCTGAGCCATCATCACGCGCGCCACCCGGCAGGTGAGGAAGAACGGCCCTTTGAGATTGGTGGTCATCACCTCATCATAACTGGTTTCACTCACCTCCAGCAGGTCGGTGCGTACACGCGGGGCTATTCCGGCGTTGTTGACCAGCAAATCCACCCTTCCGAAAGAATCCAGCACCGTCTGGATGAGGTGCTCTCGCCCGGTCTCTTCGGAGACATCCGCCTGCACCGGCAGCGCCCGCCCTCCTCCATTTACGGCGGCGCGGCGCGTCTCTTCAGCGGCCTCTGCATGCGCAAGGTAACTGAACACCACCTGCCAGCCACGGGCAGCCAGCGCCAGAACAATTGCGCGGCCAATACCACGGCTTCCACCGGTTACCAGTGCCGATTTAATCTCCATGCAGCACCCTGAAACAGGCTTCAAGGAAGAAATAATCTCCCCACATGACCGATTCATCCACGCCCAGCCCTTTGCGAAGATGGTAAATGCCGTGTTTGAGCACCCCGTCCCATTCACGTTCCTCAAGGGCCAGAAATTCGGGCTCGCACAATGTATCAAGAATTTGCAAGGCATATTCCCGGTAGACGCTGGCAGGCCGTCGCGCAGGGCTCAGCCCGGCCAGTTGAAGCAGACCACTCGCCGCAATGGCCGCCGCCGAACTTTCATAAGGATAGAGCGGATCGGGTTCATCCCAGTCATTCGGCGGGACGCCATGCGCGGGGGTTCGCTCCATATAATAACGAGCACAGGCTTCAGCTGTGTCTAAAAAACGGGGATCACCCGTAAGGCCGTAAACGGTGCCAAAACCATACAGCGCCCACGCAAGCCCCCTTGCCCAGCTCGAGTCACTCCGCCATCCCTGCTGGGTTGACTGCCGCAGGAATTCTCCCGTCTCCGGGTCAAAGATACCCTCATGGGCAGTAGAGCCGTCACCGCGCACCAGGGTTCGGCGGGTGGTCAGGCAGTGACGGAGCGCCTTCTCTTCCAGCGCCGTATCCCCTGTCTGCCGGGCGGCGTAAAACACGATCCCAACGTTCATCATGATATCGATAAACAGGCTGTTTTCAGCCAGGAAAGAATGCAAATACTGTCCCTTCTCGCGATAGCGCAACCCCATCGTCTGTCCGGCTTCGATGAGCACCGCCTGATGTTCCGGGTCTCCGGTCAGGTCATACCAGGGTTTCCAGGTTGGCCAGAACAGAAAGCCCAGATCGTGTACGTTCCGGTCGGTTTTTCGTCCTTCGATGAGCCGCGCATAATGTTCAGCAAGCCTGCGCCATTCAGGCTCACTGGTATGCTGGTAGAGCAGCCAGAACTGCCCTCCAGGGAACCCCTCGCACCAGTTGGTCCACACCTCACCGCTGAAGTCCCACTTCCCGCCGGTGGTGTACATAGGAAATTGATCGGGATGTTCCCTCACCAGACGGCGGAGTTTTTGTGCCGCGCAGAGAAACACTCTTTCCAATCTCTGCCTCATCTCCTCATCACCTCCCGGTTCATTCTTCCCAGTCATGGAGATCAAGCCGGCGCATGGCTTTGATCCGACTGCGATGGGCTTTTTCGCGGGCTCTCCCGGCGCCTGACGGCCGCGTGGGTTTCCGAACCCGGGGAACCTGGCTGGCTTTTCGAATCAGCGCTACCAGCCGCCGGATGGCATCGGCGCGATTCTGCTCCTGGGTGCGATAGGCATGAGCCTCGATGATCAACACCCCCGCATCATTCATCTTTCGTCCTGCCAGGCGCGCTAACCGTTCCTTTACTTCAGGCGGCAGAGAGGGAGAACGAATTACATGAAACCGAAGCTGTACCGCGCTGGAAACTTTATTCACATTTTGCCCGCCGGGGCCAGGGGCGCGGATATAGTCGAACTGCAATTCGCTCTCGTCCAGTTTTATCGAAGGACTCACCTCAATCATAAGCAAAGTATAGCAACAAAGGCTTCTATTTCTCCAACTACTTTTGCGGTCTCCGCTTCTGCGTTTTCCTTCGGCGATGGCACTGGTGAACAGCATGGCATAAAGGTCACCCATCTTGATCTGCTCGCGCAGATATGCCCATACCAGCGCTACCTTTTTCATCCACAGGCAAAGCGCCAGTGCAGAAGAAAAACCCGTCTCAACGGGGCGGCTCGCAAAGCGTACCGGTCAGAGAAGCCCCTCGATATTGATCTTGTTCCTGCCCGGGATGGATGATGGCTTCGTTCAGGAATTTCTCCCCGCCATCACCCATCCTGCGGAACTTATGATCTTTGAACAATAAAACGCACCTGCCCGGTCAATCCCCACGGCCAGAACACGTAATCCGGAGTGAAGCTTTCATCCGTGCGCCGGAAGGATCGCCAGTCCGTCCAGGGTTCATGTTCAGGGGCACGGTGCAGTGGGCCCAGCATGTTGCGCGGGCTGCTGACCACCTCGATCCCAACCCGGTTTTCTCCGGGCTGAAGGAAGCGGGTGAGTTCCAGTCCGTTCGCCGCCCGCCACGGAATATGCCCCACCTTCTGATCATTGACGTGCACCACCACATGCACCCCGCTGAAGGGTCCAAGGTGGAGAAATACGCGCTCTCCGGGAGAAAATTCCACGCGGGCATGGTAAATCATCCCGCCGGCGTAGTGCGGGTACCCCTGGGCAGTCCAATCCCCGGTGTGCAGCCGTTCCGGTTCAGCAACCATCACCCGGTCGAGTGAAACACCAAAATCGCCCAGCAGGTAACAGTCTTCCAGCTCCATGGATTGAGTGTAACTGCAGGAGATCACCAGCTCATTGTCTCCCTTTTGCAGTGCCGGAAGAAGCACTTTCTTGAAGGCACGATCCAGGTACCATCCCACAGAGCTGGCAGAGACAGGCTGGCCGTTCAGCATGATCTCAAAGAGTTCGGCCCTCTCCAGAAGCAAATACACCGGCTTTTGCGGTACAACCTCAACCTTGAAAGTGAACCGCATCTCCATGGGCGTTCCATCACCAGGGTGAGGGTTCAGCGCCCAGCGGTAACGCTGAGGAAGGCCGTTGTAATAAATTGAACGCATACCCAGTCTGCGGCGCAACTCGTCCTGCGCCTGCCACACCTGCATCAGTTCAGACCATGCTTCACCCTTCACCCGCCACTGGCAGAAATCGAGAGTGAGCAGGTTGGGATCGGTGCGGCTGAACTCAAACGATGGCCCGGCATAGCACACACGCGCCGGTGTTTGCACCTGCCGTACATCACCCCGACGCGCTCCCTCACCGGGCCGGGTCGCTCCGGCTGGAGAGCGCGAGATCATATACAACCGCGAACCCGCCGGGGCAAATTCGGCTTCAAAGTGGAACATCCCATCACGCAGAGTCGCCTCCACAGGGCGCGTTTCACCGGTGAGAGCGTCCCACTCTTCCAGGCACCCCTCAACAAACTCTCCCGCTTCCAGCGCCACACTCACCCGGTAGCTCTGGTGGCGGTCATTATTGACCACAAAGAAAGCCATTCCCTCTTCCATTTTACGTTGCATGGTGAGCAGGCGGGCGGCCTGCTGGCCCTGAGGGGTCACCAGCAAAATCCGCCGCGGAAGGAGCGCCTCGAGAGCACGGTTGAGTTGAGCAGGGGTTTTCAGCACGGTCACCCCGGGCTTTTGCCATAATTTTGCAAGGTGTGGGTCAGAAACAGCACCCACACAATCGGGCAGGGGTTCAAAACCCAGCACTGCACCGCCAGCATCCAGGAAGCGGGTGAGCAATGCCACCGTGGAAGGCAGCAGAGTTCTGGTTTCGGGGGGGATGACAACCACCCGATAACGAGCCCGGCCCACGCCAATCTGGTTCCCTTCCACGATCCCATCGGTAGCCATGATCTGCTCATCGCCGAAGTCAAAATCGTAATGCGTGGCAAGCTGAGCCTGAACAAAGGTATTCAACCGTTCACCAAAGGCGTTCACCTGTTGCACCCGTTCTTCCCCCTCGCCCAGCATCATCCAACCCGTCGATACCGGATGGATCATCAGCACATCGCGCACGGCGTGGCCCCTGCTTAAAATACTCCCCAGGCGGGCAAAGTAATCTTCAACCACCCCGTTGTATTCCCACCAGGTGGTGTTGTAGTTGAAGGACGGGGGGTAATCCCGCTTGCGACAGCCGCGCAGGGAGTACAGCGCCAGGTGCTGACAGCGCAGGTTCACCCCCAGCACGTATTGCCAGTCACCATTCCACTTCTGCCCTTCAAAGGTGAACTCCCAGCCCGAACAGCCATACGTTTCAGAGAGCACCCGGCGCCGCCCAAATTGATTGGCCACACTGCTGCATTGCTTAATGGTGATGAACTCGTGGTTTTGCTCGGTGAGCATGTCAATCCCGGGCACCTGCTGGTAACGGTAATGCGGCATGATCGCCCCGCCCCGCAAAATACCGTGCCCCATTTCGGCCTCGTTGAGGTAATGACCGGTAAATGCCAGCCCGTTGGCCTCGCACCACTCCCCCAGTTGTCTGGAATAGGCTTCGGTAAAACGCTGGCTGATCGTATACCAGAAGTCATGCCGAACCCTGGCGGCCGGTTCACCATCGTAAAAAAGCCAGGGGAGACCATCCAGCAGGTCCCAGCCGCGGCGCTCACGGAACATCTCCACCAGACCATCTGTCCAGGGAAGCGCCCGCCGCCCGGCCGGTGAATGGTGGCTGAAAATATTCGGCTCATCGGTGAAAATCCCCGGCACCGCCCGGCCAAATTCCTCACCGACCTCTTTCCGATAAGCCTCGTAGGTGATGTCCAGAAATGCCGCCACCGAATCGGGGTTGAGGTTATCGGCATAGGCATCGTCGTTGAACCACTCACTCGGGCCCGAAATCTCGCGCCGGAAGATCAAAGCCACCTCACCCGGCTGAAGCTGTTCCTGCGCTGAAGTCAACCTGCGGGCGGCTCTGATTTCACTTCCATCAATCACTGCCGCAAAAAGCGCCAGCGCCTCATCCGCATCGGGGGGAAGGCTGGAGCATTCTTCCACCGAGAGAATCTTTGCCCGGAAGGCATCGCCGCCGCGCGCCGGCACCAGCCCCCCCGCAAAGCCCGAAGGCCAGCGGTCTTCATCGTACAACCAGGCATACATCCCGGCCTGCCGAGCCGCCTGCACCGTCTGGCGAATGCACTCCATCCATTCCGGGCCCATGTAAGGGGTCTCCAACCCTTCTCGTGAATGCATGAAGAACCCGCCCATACCATGGGCTTTCATATCCTGCACCTGCCGTACCAGCTCATCCACCTGCAGGCGATCATTCCACGACCAGAAAGGCGCCCCTCGAAAGGTAGCAGGAGGGGTCAAGAAATCTTTACGAATCTGTTCCATGGGGTTAACTCCTGTGAAGTACAACCTTAACACAGTGATGTCGGTGATTCAGGAATGTGAACTTTTCCCGTTTAAAGTGTACTACAGGCTTAAAAAGGAAAGAGCCTATTCAGGTATCGAACCTTCTCTCCGCTCCATCCGCGCCGTCCTCTTTTCGCACAGAGCGGCGGCAGGCATCCAGAAAAACCGGGATGGTGAGAGGGGTCTCTTTCCATCCCAACCGTCTGGCCAGCCGCACCAGTTGTGGAGGCTCCACAAACGTCTGCGCCAGGATTTCGGCTTCTCCCAGCACCTCATCCGCGGGGCCATCCAGCAGCACCTGCCCGCCCCCCAGTGCAATGACCCGCGTGAAGTTCTCGGCGCAAAAATCCATGTCGTGGGTGATGGTGATCACCGTCTTCCCCTCTTCTCTCAGCATCGCGATGACCCTGGCCATGCGCGCCACACTTTGCCAGTCCTGGCCGGTAGTGGGTTCGTCAAAGATCACAACCGGGGTATCCATCGAAAGCACCGCCGCCAGGGCAACCATTTTTCGCCAGGTGGGAGAAAGATCATAGGGGTTGGTACCTTCTCGCCCGGTGAGTCCGGTCCATGCAAGGGCACGGCGAACAAGTTGTTCCACCTTCTCCGGGGCATACCCCAGGTTACGCGGCCCAAAGGCCACTTCTTCAGCCACGGTTTTGCAGAAAAGCTGATCATCCGGGTTCTGAAATACATAACCCACCCTTGAGGCCAGGCGAGCCACCGAAACCGTACGGGTATCCCAGTCGCCCACCCGCACACAACCACGAGATGGCTGTAATAGCCCGTTGAAATGCTTCACCAGGGTGGTTTTCCCCGATCCGTTCTGCCCCACCATCGCCACCAGCTCGCCACCCTCTATGCGCAGGGTGATGCCGCGGAGCGCCTCTACCCCACCGGGATAACTGAAGTGAAGATCTTCGACTTCAATGTTCATGGCCTTCTCAGTCCTTCGCGAAAGCCCGTCTCTGCCTCATCCAGCGTCACCGGAAGGCGCCGGTCAGGCGGCCAAAGGGCCTCTTTTCTGCCTTCACGGGCAGCCAGGGTATAACGCGAGAAGCCAAAATGGTGCTCCAGCAAACGTTCGTCGGTAAGCACTTCGGCGGGGGTGCCTTCGGCAAGAATACGCCCGTTTTCGAGGGCGATGACCCGGTCGGCAAAGGCGGCCACCCATTCCAGTTTATGCTCCACCATTAATACCGTCATCCCCCTCAGAGCCATGTTTCGGATCACCCCGAAGACCTCGCGCGTACCAACCGGGTCGAGTTGAGAGGTCGGCTCATCCAGCACCAGCACTTTCGGCTCCATCACCAGGATTGAAGCCAGCGCCACCCGTTGCTGTTGACCACCCGAAAGAGCATAAGGCGATCGTTCCGCCAGATCGGTGATGCCAGTCAGAGCCATGACCTGCTCCACCCGCGCGGGCATCTCCGCTCGACTCACCCCCAGATTCTCCAGACCAAAGGCAATTTCTTCAAAAACCGTATATTTTGCGCCCGAAATCTGATTGAACGGATTCTGGAAAACCAGCCCCACACTGCGCACCCGCTGTTCCAGGCTGGCCTGGCGGCTTTCTACACCCGCCACCTCCACCGTGCCTTCCAGTTCCCCCTTAAAAAAGTGGGGAATGAAACCGGCCACGGTATAACACAGGGTTGATTTTCCCGCACCATTGGGGCCAATAACGGCCACGAACTCCCCTTCTTCTATATGCAGAGAAACATCCTCCAGTGCCGATTGTTCGGTCATCGGATACCGATAGGTGACGTGCTGCAAATCGACAATAACCAAGAACTGTCCTCCCTCAGCCAAAGAACCGTGCCGCCAGAGAAAGCACCACCAGCGCCACCATTAACCAGCGTACAGTACGGTCAAAGGGGGTGTCGTCAATCTCACGATAAGAAGTTTTCGGCCCGGTTGCAGAAAAAGCCCGCGCTTCAATGGCAATGGCACGTTCCTCCACCTCCACCAGCGAACCAAAAACCAGCGGCCCTACCAGCGGCACCAGCGCCCGCACCCTGCGGATGAACGACCCTTCCACCGCCAAACCGCGCGAACGTTGGGCGGCGATGATCGTCTGTGCTTTGGCCTGCATCTGCGGAAGAATCTGCAGCGTGGAAATAATCACATAAGCGACCGTTCCCGGTAAGCCCCGGCGGGTGAGGTCGGTCATTAATTCACTGGGATGCGTGGTGAGTAAAAACAAGATGAAAGACGAGACCATTCCAAAAATGCGCATGGAAATTAAAAAAGCTCTGGCAACGCTTTCCAGCGTCACCCTGAGGAACCAGAACCGGAAAAGCACCGTTTCTCCGCCGGGCAAGAAAAGGCTCTGCATGAGGAAGATAAAACCGGTCACTGGCACAAGCAGACGAAGCGCCGCGGCAAAAAATTCCCGCCCCACCCGCCCGATGATCGCCAGTGGGAAAATCACCAGCAGAATCAGGCAAAGGGCCGTCCAGTACCACGGGCTGAAAAAAGAAATCAACACCAGCGCGAAGGCCAGTGTGAGCTTTGTGAACGGGTTCAGGCGATGGATAGGGCTGTGGCGTTGAATATAGAACGAGAGCCGTTCGCGCATGAGAAACCTCTGCGGGGGGCTTTAAAAGGAGTCAGCCCCCCGCAACGCAGACCTTTCCCTACCGAATGCGAGAAGAGAGGAGACCCACCCCAATCACCACCACGGCCACCCCCAGACCGATCCAGAGGAAAGCCGGGTTAATCAGATTGGCAACCAGAATAGCCAGGACAACGAAGATGCCCACACCGATGAACAGCGCGCGCCGATCATCCTTCTCAGGGGTGGCATTCCCGGCACGTGGGAAGCGGGCAAGATACCGCGCTGATAGCCCGCGGAGGATGGCAAAAGCCAGGAAAGCCGTGGAAATTTTATCCACCGGCTCTACCAGGAAGTTGGTGCTGAGCACCGAGGTGAGTAAATCGCGCCCGGTCTGCAGCAGATACGCTGTAATGATGCTGGAACCGCTGGCCGTGATTCCTCCGTAGAGGTATACGCTGATCGGCGTCGAAACCGCGGCCGCAGTGAGCGCCACGATGAAACCGGTAATGGCCACCTTCCAGGTGTTGCGGAACAGACCGCCCTGTGCGCACCATCCGGTGACAAAACCGATGAAAAGTGCCACCGGGAACCACGGAAACGCACTGGGATCAATCGCCAGACCCCAGATAATGTTGGAAAGGGTTCCCGTAAGTGCACCCGCCCACGGCCCGCAAACCACCGCCACCAGCATGGTGCCGATGGAATCCAGGAACACTGGCAATTTAAGCAAAACCACAATTTGCCCGATGACCACATTGATGGCAATCGCCACCGGGATGAGCACCCAGGTCATCGTATTGAAGTCCTTTTTAATCGACTCGAGCAATTTCATGAGGCCCTCCTGAAAAAAGGAAAAAAAACGGAAGAACAGACCGGTTATGGAAAAAAACCCGTAAATCACCCCAGAGTCACGCCACTCAGTCGGCGATTTTTCTGCTCAACTGTTCCATGCGCTCGATGAAAAGCTCGATGAAATCCCTTCCACGCACACCAAGTGCCACCTTCATGTTGGGTGGGTTTCCGGTCATGCGGTAAAAGTCGGCAAACGTCTTCCCCATGGAAACGCCCCCCTGAATATCCACATCCACGAAGTGTTCTTCGTACACACACAGCTCCGGCGCAAAAAGGAGCGCCAGCGCCAGTGGATCGTTGATGACACAGCCCTCGATCTTCTGGTAGGCGTCGTGGAACTCCATATAAAAGCGAGTGGCATCGGCGATAAATCGCGGAATGGGAGAAGCAATTTTGAGCAGGCGCGCCACGTCACCCGGGGTAAGGATACACTGATAGGTGACATCCAGGGGAACCAGAGTCAGGGGCACGCCACTGTGATAAACAATGTGTGCCGCGTGAGGATCGACGTACACATTGAACTCCGCCAGAGGGGTGGTATTCCCCTGATGACGAATCGCCCCACCCATGATGATCAATTCGGCAATGGCCGGAATGATACGTGGTTCGCGGCGCATCGCCAGCGCCAGGTTGGTCAGCGGCCCAATACACACCAGGGTAATCTCCCCGGGGGCGGCCAGCAACCGTTCGATTAAGAAATCAACCGCGTGCATGGGATGGAGCGGGGTAGCCGGAGCGAGCAGGCGGGCATATCCCAGCCCACTTTCACCGTGCGTTTCGGGGGCAAGCAAAGAGGGCTGCACCAGAGGGCGATCACAGCCAACTGCCACCGGAATTTCAGCCGCATGCGCCAGTTCAAGCACAGCGAGGGCATTTTGCGCCCCCTGCCAGCTGGAGCAATTCCCATGCACCACCGTCAGGCCTTCTACCTGCACCTCAGGGGATGCCAGCGCCAGCAAAATCGCCAGTGCATCATCAATACCCGGGTCCGTATCTATCAGGATTCGACGGGAGGCCATGCACATCATTCTAGCACAATCTTTCCCCAAATCGAAATTTCTATGATATACTGACTCATCCGCGCGAAATCAGATAGTTTTTATCTCTTTCGACGGGGATGGGCTGAGGTTCGCCTTGGCTCAATTTTGCCTAAAGGACCTCTTTTGAACTTCGATACTTTTGCTTTTCACCCGCAGATTCACGCGGGCATCCGTGCTGTTGGTTACTCCACTCCCACCTCAATCCAAATGCGCAGTATACCTCCCATTCTGGAGGGGCGTGATGTGCTGGGCCTGGCTCAAACCGGCACCGGCAAAACGGCCGCCTTCGTGCTTCCAATTCTCGAACGCCTGATGCACGGCCCGCGCCGACAGCTCCGCGCGCTCATTCTTTCTCCCACCCGTGAACTGGCCCAGCAAACCCACACCGCCATCCACACCCTGGGGCAACAGACCCGCCTGCGCAGTCAGACAATCTACGGCGGGGTCAGCCCTGTCCCTCAGATTCGAGCCCTGCGGGGTGGAATTGAGATTGCCGTAGCCTGTCCCGGGCGTTTACTGGATTTGATGAACCAGAAAGTGGTCAACCTCAGCACGGTCGAGGTACTGGTGATCGACGAAGCCGATATGATGTTTGATATGGGCTTCCTGCCCGATATCCGGCGCATCCTCGCCGCGCTGCCCGCCAACCATCAGACGTTGCTCTTCTCTGCCACCATGCCCGACGAAATCCGTTCGCTTGCCAGAGACATCCTCAAACAGCCGGTAACCGTGGAGATCGGCGCTTCTCGCCCGGTAGAATCGGTCAGCCATGCCATTTATCCGGTAGAGCAGGCCCATAAGGTGGAATTACTCAAAGCTTTATTACACCAGTCGGGCGATGGGCAGGTGCTGGTCTTCACCCGCACCAAACATCGCGCCAGTAAACTGGCCGAAGTACTCGCCCGCGAAGGGTTCGCTACCGCCTCGTTACAGGGCAATCTATCGCAGAGCCGCCGGCAGGAAGCCATGGAAGGGTTCCGCAACGGGAAAGTGCGTGTGCTGGTAGCCACCGATATTGCCGCCCGCGGGATCGACATATCGCAGATCGCATATGTTATCAACTTTGATCTTCCCGATACTACTGACGCTTACACCCACCGCATTGGCCGTACCGGCCGCATGGCTCACCATGGTACAGCGTATTCCCTCGTCACCCCTGAAGACACCCCCATGGTGCGCTCCATAGAACGCCTGATCGGTCGTCCTCTCGAAAGGCGCACGCTGGACGGATTCGAGCCGCAGCCCCTCAACCCACCCGCCCCGCGCCGTGAGGACAAAGGGCCATCGGCCACGCGCCGGAGCACACCGCCCAGCGGCAGACAGCCCTACAACCACCGCCCGGTCGGTAAAACCAGCCGCAGTCGATGGAACTGATCGTCTCACCTGCTTAAATCAAACGGGGTTTGCGTTTCAATGGCGCAAACCCCGTTTTCACATTTCACAGATCAGTTTATCCGTGCTTCTGCTGAAAATCAGCCATGAACTCGACCAGAGCACGGGCCGACTCCACCGGTAGCGCGTTGTAGATCGAAGCGCGCAAACCGCCTACCGAGCGATGCCCCTTAAGCCCCACCAGGTCTGCCTTCTTGGCTTCCTTGACAAAGAGGTCTTCAAGTTCTTCGCTGGGCATACGGAAAGGAATATTCATGATCGAGCGCGCCTCTGGCACGGCATGGCCGCGGTAATAGCCGCCGCTCCCATCAATGGCTTTGTAAATCATCTCGGCTTTTTCCCGGTTGATCTCATACATGGCGTTTAAACCGCCCAGGTCTTTCAACCACTTCAACACCAGCCCCACCATATAAATAGCAAAGCAGGGCGGTGTATTGTGCAGAGAACCACTCTCGGCCATCACCTGGTAGTTGAGAAGAGCGGGCAGGTTGCCGGGCACGCGCGCCAGCAAATCCTCACGAATGATGACAATCGTCACCCCTGCGGGGCCGGCGTTTTTCTGCGCGCCGGCGTAAATCAGCCCATACTTAGAAACATCCACCGGCTGGCTTAAAAAATCGGAAGACATATCACACACCAGCGGCACGCCCTCGGGAACCGCCGGTTCGCTCTTAAACTCCACGCCGTGGATCGTCTCGTTATGGCAAAAATGCACATACGCCGCCTTCGGATCAAAAGAGAGCTCCCCTTCAGCCGGAAGACGGGTGTAATTTTCCCCTTCTCCATTGAAAGCTGTGCGTACCGCACCGAGCTTGGCGGCTTCTTTCATGGCAGTGCGGCTCCACGAACCCGTGACAATATAATCAGCCGAGGCACCCGCAGGGCGCAAATTCATCGGCACCATGGCAAATTGCAGGCTCGCGCCACCCTGCAGGAACATCACTTTATAATTTGCCGGGATACCCATCAGCTCGCGCAGATCGGCCTCGGCCGTTTGAATAATGGCCTCGAATTCTTTGGAGCGATGACTCATTTCCATGACCGACATACCCGTACCCGCATAATCCAGCAGTTCGGCCTGGGCCCTTTCCAGAACGGGCAGCGGAAGGATCGATGGTCCAGCATTGAAATTATGGACGCGCTTAATGGGGCTCATATTTTCACCTCTTGAGAGATAGGATGAGGTCTTCCCTGAACGGGCGAATCTGGGTTTACAATGAACATTGCGAAAAATGATGATATGATCATAACCCATTTTTGACCGATTCGATACCTGTTTTTTCGGTCTTTTTCAACGAACCCACCGCACACCCGCTGAAATTTGTTCACACACGACTCTTTTTCCTCCGTCCTGCGTTTGAATCTATAAGAAACCTTGAGGATTCGCGCACCTTGATCGAGACCAGAACCCTTCCCGACCTCGTCACCCGGGCACAACGTGGCAGCACCGAAGCCACCGGCCAGCTTTACGAGCGCCATTACCAGAGCATTTTTCGCTACCTGGCTTATCGCACCGGAGACTTGCGGGCAGCCGAAGACCTCACCGGCGATGTCTTCCTCAAAATGCTGGAGGCACTTCCGAACTTCAGGGTGGGTACGGCTTCGTTTCGCACCTGGTTATTCCAGATCGCCCGCAACCTGGCCATTGACCATTACCGGCGCAATCGCAACCGCCCCGTCCAACCCCTGGAAGAGGTTTTCCCTGCAGACGGTGAGCACCCCGAAGATGTTGCTCAGCGCCAGCTCACCGGCGAACTGCTGCGCCAGGCTCTCTCTCGCCTGCCTGATGATCAGCGCGATGTGGTGCTCATGCGCTTTGTGGAAGGAATGCCCCTCGCCGAAGTAGCCGCCGCCCTGCATCGAAGCGAAGATGCCATCAAAGGCCTCCAGCGGCGGGCACTCATCAATCTGCGCACGCTCCTCGAATCGATGGAGGAAAACCATGGATCAAACCGATAGCTTGCTCGAAGAAGCCCTGCGTCAACTGGACTCGGGCCAGCCCCTGGATCAGGTGCTGGCATCTCTTCCCCCGGATAACCACGAACTGGCGTCTCTGGTGCAAACCGCTGCCGCCATCCGCAACCTCGATCACCCCCGGTTACAACCGGCATCAGCCCACGCACAACGACAACGTGTGCTGAATACCGCGAAAAAAGGGCAGGCCACCCATCGCTCACTGAAATGGCCCCGCATGGCCACTTCTCTGGGACTGGCAGGGGTGGCGCTTCTCGCCCTGCTGGCGGTGCTGGTCTTCCGTGCGCCTGCCAGTGCCCGCGCCGCCACCCTCACCGATGTTCAAGGTGTGGTTGAGGTAGCCTCGTCGCCAGAAGCCGGAGATTGGACGATTGCCACCGAGGGTCAATCCATCCATCAGGGTGAAGTGGTACGCACCCGGCCCGATTCAAGCGCCCGGCTGGTCTACTTTGAAGGCAGCCAGACCCTGCTTGAGGCGGACTCTGCTGTGCTCATCGAGGCCCTTTCCGGTAGTTGGGGAAAGGTTCTCAAAGTACAACTGCGTCAGCTTTACGGCCAGACCGATCACCGGGTCGTTCCCTTCCAAAACAAAAATGCCTTCTACCGGGTGGAAACACCTGCAGGTATGGCTGAGGTGCATGGTACCGTCTTTGGGGTAGATGTCGATCCCACAGATGGTGTCTATTACAGCGTGGATCACGGTAAAGTGGCAGTCTCCCAGCAGGGAGCGACGGTCTTCCTGACCGCCGGGCAGGCCACACTGGTAGAGCCTCAGAGCACTCCCGAAGATCCCTCCTACGCCTTCTACATTCAAGGGCCGATCGAATCCATGGAGGGCGAAAGCTGGGTGGTGGGCGGCACCCCTGTTACTGTAGCTTCGTCCCTGACCACTGGCTTCCAGCCGGGCGACTGGGTTGTCATTCGCGGCCGCATTCTCCCGGATGGAACCTACCTGGCCGACCGAGTCACTTACGCCAAGAACGAGCAGGTGAAACTGCGGTTCACAGGGGTCATTGAGTCCATCGGCGATTCCAGCTGGATCATCGGCGGCAAGACCGTGCTGGTCAACCACGAAACAGAAATCGATGGCGATCTTTCAGTTGGGGACGTGGTTAGCGTGAACTACCTCATCCAGCCCGATGGCTCATGGCTGGCTAAGGAAATTGAGGCGCTGGAAAACGAAGAGCACCCCACACCTACCCCAACCTCCACGGCAGAAGAAAGCCCCACCCCCGAAGAGTCCGAAACTCCCACTCCCGAAGGTTCTGAGGCTCCCACACCTGAAATCACCGAAACTCCTGAAGCCACACCCACCCTGACCCCCGAACCCACCCTGGAAAGTAACCGCGCCGGTTGTGAGAATGGAACATGGCAACATCCAGAAGGCTTGAAACTCGCAGCCCGCTGGGGCGTCTCTTACAATGAGATCATGAGCTGGTTCTGCCAGGGCTATGGTTTTGGCGAAATTGATCTGGCCTACGAGCTGGCCATTCAGAGCGGCAAACCCGTCACCGAAGTGTTCGCCATGCGCGCTTCAGGCATGGGCTGGGGCAACATTAAAAAGGCCCTTGAAGCCCAATCCACCGCCCAACCGCCTCGTGAGAAGCCCACTCAGAAGCCCAAACCCAACAAGAAACCGTAATCTTCAGGGCTTCCAGTAGATAGAAACCGCACGCCCGGTAATGCACCACCGGGCGTGCTTTTTATTAATAACTTCTCATCCAAATCTGTAGAAATCTACATTGAACTCTGATTTATCAGCGATACAATGAGGGTCAATTTGCCTGACCTGGATGACAATGTCAGATCAACGATGGTTAAGCCTCAGTGATGCCGCAGCCCTGCTGGGGGTGCACACCAGTACGGTGCGAAAGTGGTCCAATGAAGGGAAACTCCCCGTCCACCTGACCAGTGGAGGTCATCGCCGCTATCTGCTGAGCGAAATCGAACTGTGGCAAAAGTCGCGCATCAGTGCTGAGGCCATAGATACCTCTTACCTCCTGCAAGAAATTCTCCGTTCAGTGCGATTGCAGATTCAGGAACTCTCGCTGGAGAAGGAAACCTGGTTCCTTCGCATGGACACCGGTACCCGGGCGTACTTTCGGGAAAGTGGCCGGAACCTGGCACGCACGCTGGTAGCTTACCTGACGGTAGAAGGGGAAGAATCAGTAGCTCAGGCGGGTGCACTTGGGTTTGAATATGCGGTACACTGCCGCAGGCTGGGTCTGACGGTCAAAGAAGCCGCCCAGGTCTTTCTCTTTTTCCGGCAACAGGTGCTCGAAGCCCTGGGAAAGGCCTATCAATCTGCCTGTATCACCTCGCCGGTCGCCTGGAATGCTTTACTGCAAAGGTTTTCTCATTTTTCGGATCAGGTATTGATTGCCATTCTGGATCATTATGACCAACGCGAACGACATGTTCCCTGAACCCCCGCGCCGCTCTCATCGCTTTAAAGCCTCAGGCGTGAGCCGCTGGCTCATACCCGTCTTCCTGGGGATTCTTACCCTGGGGTTACTTCTCACCCTCGCCATCGTGATAGGTTCGGTTACCGGTCTCACCCCCAATCCTTAACCCATGGAGGTTGCATGAACCCCTTACCCCTCGCCTCAACTGCAGTTACTTTCGCCTTCACCGTCGCCGTTTTTCTCCGCTATCTGAATCGACGTGGCCTCCATCTTTTACTCTGGTCCATCGGGTTATTCCTGTATGGCCTCGGCACGCTCTCGGAAGTGCTCCTCTCCATCAGTTTCAACCCTCTGGTGCTTAAATTGTGGTACCTTTCGGGTGCCATGCTGACCGCAGCCTGGCTCGGGCAGGGCACCATCCACCTGCTCGTGCGCCGTGCGGGAATCGCCCGCGGGCTGACTCTGGCCCTGGGAGTAGTTTCACTGGCAGCGGTGCTTTTCCTGGCCGCGGCGCCCATCACCTCGGCAGCAGGGTCGTTTCAACCCGCCCTGCCTGTATCCAGTCAATATAAAGAGATTCTGGTGCGCAGTGGAATCATCACCGCTCTGACCATCCTGTTGAATATTTATGGCACACTGGCCATGGTCGGCGGCGCCATTTACTCGGCATTTCTTTTCTGGAGAAAGCAGGTGCTCTTCAACCGCGTGCTCGGAAATATCCTCATCGCCGCGGGAGCACTCTCTCCGGCCATGGCAGGGTCACTGGTCAAAGCCGGGCTGGTAGATGCGCTGTATCTTTCTGAATTAATCGGTGCCGCAGTGATGTTTACCGGATTCCTTCTGGCCACCCGGCAAATCGATCCGGTCAGAAGGAACGTCACTCACCAGACCGTTTCGCCGGGATGATTTCCATCTCCAGGGAGGGGCGCTTCTGGTTATAATTACCTCATGCCCTATACCTGGTTACTTTTCGATGCCGACGGCACGCTTTTTGATTACGACAGGGCCGAAGAAAAGGCCCTCCTGGCCACCTTTCGGCAATTAAATATCCCATACCAGCCGGCCTACGGGTCTCTCTACCGCCGCTTCAACGCGGAGGTATGGGAAGCATTCGAGGCCGGGAAAATTTCTGCTGAACGCCTCCGCGTCGAACGTTTCGCGCGCCTTCTGGAGGCCATCGAGGTTCACGCCGACGCGCTCGAATTTTCTACATGCTATCTCCTCAACCTTTCTCACGGCACCGATCTGATGCCCGGCGCCGTTGAAACTTTGCAGGCTCTCAAGCCAGTCTACCGGCTGGCACTCATCACCAACGGCCTCAAAGATGTACAGCGCCCGCGCCTGCAACGCGCCGGAATGGCTCGTTTTTTTGAAGTTATCGCCATCTCTGAAGAAATTGGTGCGGCCAAACCCGATCCGGCCTTCTTCGATGCGCTCTTCGCTCAGCTGGGAAATCCCCCCCGGGAGCAAGCCCTGGTCATCGGGGATGGCCTGACTTCCGATATTCAGGGAGCTTTGCAGTACAGTCTGGATGCCTGCTGGTACAACCCGCGCTACCTGCCACCTCAGCCTCTGTATCCGGCCAGGTTCGAAATTCATCATCTGGAAGAATTACCTGCCCTGCTCAACGGCCAGGTTAATCATTCATCACAAGGGAGGGAACCATGAAAGACGTTTTGCAGCTTATCTTTTCCCGGCGCAGCATTCGCCAGTATCAACCGCGCCCCGTGCCCCGCGAACTTCTCATAGACCTGTTACGCGCCGCCATGGCAGCGCCCTCTGCCGTCGACAAGCAGCCCTGGGAGTTTGTAGTCGTCACCCGCCCCGAACGTATGGCTGAACTCCAGGCCGTGCTACCCTACGCGCGATACAACGCCCCCGCCGCGATTGTGGTTTGCGGGGTGCCCGAACGCGCGCAGAATGAACCAACCGGCAGTTACTGGGTGCAGGATTGTTCCGCCGCCACCGAAAACCTGCTCATCGCCGCTACCGGCCTGGGGCTTGGAACCGTTTGGACGGGTGTGTATCCCGTGACTGAACGTGTCCAGGCAGTGCAGAAAGTCCTTGGCCTGCCCGAGGGGGTGATTCCCCTGGGGGTCATTCTCGTGGGCTACCCCGCAGAAGAGAAGCCTCCGCGTACCCAATACCGCGAAGACAGAGTGCACTGGGAACAATACTAATCTCAAAGCGGGTGCCCCTCTGGCACCCGCTTTCTGAATTATATAGAGCATGGTATCTTACTTATCCCACCAGGCCAGTAAGCAACATACTGAGAGCGAGCGTTGCCAACCACGCCCCGCTCCAGAATGAATCCCCGTTCTGGGCCGCGGTATAGAGCCCAAAACTCGCTGTTACTGCCAGGATCAATGCCACCAATTGCACCTGAAGCCGGTATTTCTTACGCCACGAAGAATTGGAATTGGGCGGAACTCCGTTCATGACCACACCCCAAGCCAGAGAAAAAGGACCGTGAGCAGGGCTACTCCGGCCACAGGTAACAGGCCGTAGAATAAAATTGGGCGCATTACCACACTCTCGTTGTCTCCCAGCCCCACCGTAGAGCATCCAACGATCACCTTGGCCGGTGCCATGATAGAGCCGAGCGACCCTCCCGCCGTCTGTGCCGCCAGGATCAGTGGCACACTCAATTTGAGCAGTTCAGCGGTGCGCATCTGCAACAGTGCAAATAACACATTCGAGTTGTTATTACTCCCTGTGATAAATGCCCCCAGTGCCCCCAGGAATGGTGCCACCAGGGGATAAAACTCCGCCCCAAAATTCCGGCTCAACCCTTCAGCCAGCAAGTTGGTCATTCCCGTGTTCGACATGATCACCGCCATTCCCACCATGGCGACGATTCCCAGACTGGAATTGACCGCTCCACGCAACACCGGGGTGAGAATACGCTTCCATGCCCCAGGGCGGAAATACCCCGCCCGCTGGTAAATAAGCGCTGCCAGCAAGGATGAATAAAACAAGACCGCTCCCGGGTGCCCCAGAAGGTCAATTTTTCGTCCGGCTTCCGCCGGGTTAACCCAGCCGAGTGCGGTGCGCAGTTCGGGGAATTGCAGGGTAAATTGAAAGCGGTCCAGAAATGCCCGTAAAGGTTCAATCAGGTTAATGCCAAAAGCCAGGACGACCAGAATGGCGTATGCCGAGAAGGCTACGGGCAACGATCTCCGCCGACCATTTTCATCTACCTGGGAAGTCAGGCTTTGCCCGTTGGTCTGGCGATAAGCTGGCAGGCGGGTGAGCGCAAAACCCACCACCAGCCCGACCAGCGCAGCCCCGGTTGCCCCCAGCGTCCACACCCGGGCCACCACCAGCCCATATTGCGTCAGGCCCATCACCACACTCAGCAACAACACCGCCGGGAAAGTACGCCTGACCCCCTGCCATCCCCCGCCGATGAAAGCCACAATCAGGCCGCAGGGCAGGGCAGAGATGCCCAGCAACACAGCTGAAGGCGGCCCGAGCAATGTACCCGGCAGATTGGTTACGGCCAGCAGGGTTTGAAAAGAAGTGGCCAGCGATCCAAAATTAACCGCCCAGCCATGCCCGATACAGGACATTAACACTGCCTGCACCGGCGAGAACCCCAGCCCTACCAGCAACGGTGCAGAGACCGCCACTGGTACGCCGAACCCTCCCATGCCCTGCAGAAAGGAAGCAAACAACCATCCGAGCAACAGACCCTGCATGGTGCGGTCGGGGGTGAGGGCCGGGAGCATGGTACCGATCATGCGCACCGTGCCCGATTCATCGGCAATATGATAAAGCAGAAGAGCCGTCCAGATAATATAGAGGACATCCAGGCTGAGCAGAATGGCTTTGGCCTGCGTGTACGCGATCAGGCGTAGATTCGCGCCGAAAAAGAAAAACGCCACCAGAACGGCAACAAACCAGGCAATGGCCCCCGCCTTACTCCCCCCCCAACGAAGACCGAGCATGAGCACAAGCACAATAATCACCGGCGAAAATGCCAGCAGCCATGTAAGCAAGTTGAGAGGCATGGGCGGTATTATACTACGCACTCCGAGAGAAGCGTCTGAAATTTTCGGGGCTACAGAGAGTGATCTGATGTTATAATTTGTAAAGAGAATCCCCTCAGGGAGCTGAGCGCGCGGTTCTTTATCAGATGATCGCCCTTCCAGGGCCCGTAGCTCAGTGGCAGAGCGCGCGGCTCATAACCGCTTGGTCGCAGGTTCGAACCCTGCCGGGCCCACTCGTCCGTGTCCTGTTAATGGAGGCAGGTTATGGTTACACTCCCCACGTTTCTCCCGGTTTCCGAAGCCGCCCGCAAGTACGGGCTGGACGAGGCTCGCTTGCGGGCCCTGATTGAGAAAGGTAAAATCAGGGCGGGAGTGATCGCGGGAGAAATGGTCGTGAACGAAGATGAAGTGCGAGGTGAAGCTATCCAGGAAAAAGGCCTCCGCAAAGAGGATTTGCCGGAGTGGAAAAAGTACGCATACCTGAATAATGTTGAAATAGGCTTATCAGAGGCGGCAACTAAATACAATATTCCACAAGTCACTTTATTTCGCTGGTACAAGAAGGGTATTATTACAGAAATAAGGCGAGCAGTAGTATCTGGTGGTGAAAAAATATTCCTCAATGAGCAAGACGTGGCTTATTGTGCTGAGATATATAAACAACGGAAGGGACAAGGGAAATGGTTGTTTGATAGTAAAGGCCTTCCATATAAACCAAAAACAGGACTGTTACGACCGCAAATTTAAAAGAGCCTAAAGGCTCTTTTTTTTACTTTATGGTATTACAAGTATTGACAACATGTAATACCTTGTGCTATACTCCCCGTAGCACCTTCCCAAACCTACATCCAACTGAATGCCTCAAACACAACGCCCCGGCGTGAGGGCGTTGTGCGCCCGACCGGGGCGTT
>NZ_DF967965.1:40323-46174 GCF_001050195.2 Anaerolinea thermolimosa | reverse complement strand
TCCGCTGGAGCGACATAGAACTGCCGCCATCATTCGGGCGGCAGAGGGAAGACATCCCCTGCCCCTGGCCGCACGGCACGGTGTTCGAAAACGTCAAGACCGGGGAGCGGGTGGTGATCAAGCAGGGGAAGGCCGTCCCTCAGAGGGAGGGGAGATGAGGGGTAAACCTCTGCTAATCCTGCTGGTTGGGCTGCTGCTGGCGGGGTGCATGAGCGCACCGGCGGGAGCAGACCCGGCGGCGCTGCGCGCCACAGCGCAGGCGGCGGAGGCGCTGGCCGGGCAACTGGAACAGCAGGCAGAGGCCGCACGGCAGGAGCAGGCCATGAGGATGGAGCAAACGGCGCAGGCGGTAGCCATGGAAGCCACCCGGCAGGCCCTGCGGGTAGAGGGGACGCGCCAGGTGCTGGAGGTGGAAGCGCAGACCTTCCGCCTGACGGCTACGGCAGAGGCAGTGGCGCGGGAAGCGGAGCGGGAAGCACTGGTGCAGAACGGAGGGATCGCCCTGCTGGGGCTGACCCTGCTGGGACTGGCAGGGGTGATGGTGGGGCTGGCGTGGAAGGCGGGGAGCGCCTGGATCACCTGGCAGTCCCGGCGCAGACAGCTGGTGGAGAGCCGCGCCGGGACGCTGCTGCTGGTGGCGGAGAACGCTCCACCGGTGCGGGTGGAGGTGATCCAGCCTGCCCTGCCCACCCCACTGCCTGCGGCAAACCACCTGGAACTGGAAACAGAGACCGAACCCATTCCCTACGCCGTGAACGGCACGCTGGTGGGGTTCATCCCACGGCAGGCGAGGAATGCGGAAGAAGGCGCACGGCGGGTGGCCCTGCGGCTACTGCGGGAGAGCATACAGGCGGCGGGGGCACACTCAAACCGCATTCCCGGCTGGCGGGAACTGGGGTGGAGTGCGGAGAGCTGGACGCAGGCGGTACGGCTGCTCTCACGCTACGTTGAGACCCAGCCGGGGAAAGGCACTTACCTGGTGGGGGAGTACGAGAGCCTGCAAGAGTTGTACTACGCGGTGGGGGAGCGGCGGGTGACCCTCTCCCCTGCCCCGCTGGAGCGGGCATGAGAGATCGCCGCACAGAACAGCGAACAGAACAGAACGGAACAGAACAATACAGAACAGCGAAGAACAGGAGGAAGAATATACATGGAGAACCAGGACGCTTACACGTCACTTGTATGCGCGGGAGCATTCATGCTTTTTATCCTGGTGCTTTTCTGGAAAGCTTTGCACCCGCCGAAGCGCCGCAAAGGGGGCAGTTACCTGATGTCCCATCTGCGGGACAAGGAGGAGCGCATGCGCGCGGCGGCGGAGAGACAGGCCGCTCAGCCCCAATCCCGACCCTTTGTCTCCGAGCCATCCAGCGTGCACTACCGCTGGTTGCAGGAGGAGTACGCGAAGAAAGCCTTTGAGCAGGCGCGCTCTGAAATGCCCCATGATTACGCGCGGCTGGCCAACCTGGCCGGGACGGTGGCGGATCTGAAGGAGGGGCGGGGTGGACACGTGCCGGAGCGGGTACACCGGGAGAAGTCGGAGACCACGCTCTTTGTACAGGTGGAGCGCCGCCCGCAGGAAGGGGAACGAGGTATCGAGGTGACCAACCACCCCCTTTTCAGCCGGAGGAAGTGACATGGATGAACGGATGAACCCCTACCGCTGTCGGGCGGTGGGATTGAGCGCCCTGGAGGGGCGGTGTCTGGTGTTTGTGGCGCGGTGTACTCCGACAGAAGCGCAGTTGCTGGAGAGCTACCCGCTGGTGTACCGCAAACTGGCGCGGCTGGGGCTGATCGTGGAGCAGTACGGGGTGTATCAGGTGACCCCGGCGGGAGAGAGCAAGCTGCGGGTGCTGGAAGGGGGACGTTGAGCCATGCGGCGCTTCGTATTGGTGCGGGAGTGCGACCCCTCCGGGGTGAGCGGAACGGGAGAGGTGGCGGAAGGGGTGGAGTTTTCGGATGGGATGGCCGTCCTGCGCTGGAAGCGAGAGCCGTATGGTTTGAATGTGTACCTGAAAATCGAGGATTTAGTCGCTGTGCATGGCCACGGCGGAGCAAGTTATATCGAGTGGCTGGACGGAGGCAACGGACATGGACAAGACCGAATGGCGGGTGTACCGGATCGAGGACAAAGGCGACCTGATGTCGGCGCTGAAATTGTACGAACTGCGCAGGGGAACCAGGGCGCGCTACGCGCGGATGAGCGAGAGAGCCCCGGAGTGGCTGGCAGCTCTCGTGCAGGAAGTGGATGGGTTGGAGATTGAACGGGCGGCGAATCTGCTGCCGCTGGATCTCTGGCTGACACATGAGAGACAGGAGCGTAAGGTCGAGGCGCAGATGCGTTTGTTTGAGGAGGCAAGAAAATGACCAGGGTAGTCACGATCTACAACCAGAAAGGCGGGGTAGGCAAGACCACACTGGCGGTGAATCTGGCACACGGATTGTCACGCCTGGGAAAGTCGGTGAGTCTGGTCGATTTAGCCAACCCGCCGTACTGCCATGGGTGGTTTGGTTTGTCAGCGGACGGTTTGGCGCTGCGCTGGATGCAGGGGGAAGCGGTTGTCCCCCACATGACGCGCGCGGGGGTAAGCGTTCTGCCGGGCTACTGGCCGAGCCCCGAAGAACTGCTGGATGGAAAAGAAATGTCTCTGAAGGCAGAGGAAATGAAGCGCGAGCGCTTTGAAGCGCTGGAAACGGATTGGGTTGTGGTGGATGGGTACCGGTATGAGTGGGAAGTTGAAAAGGAACTGTTGAGAGGGACCGATCTGGTACTGGTACCTCACGATCCCGGGACGCCGCGAGGAAGCACAACGAACACTCTCGAGATGTGCCGCAACCTGCGGGAGGAGGGCTGGATGGGTGCTTGCTTTGTCATCGGCATTGTGGAGACAGCGGCGGATGGGGAGCGGGCATTGGAGACGGGTAAGTCAGCGGACGGGGTATTTCTGCTGACCTGGAACACACGGGCACGGCAAAAGCGCGCGGTTTTTGAGCCGCCGCGGGTTACGCGGGTAGTGGCGGAGTACCACAATCTGGCAATGTGGGTTTTGAGGGAAGCGGAGAGGCAGGGATGAAGATATTTGCCTTTGTGAACCAGAAAGGTGGGGTTGGGAAAACCACTTCCGCGATTACCCTGGGGCATGGGCTAGCCATGGAGGGATACAAAGTGCTGTTGATAGACGGAGACAAACAGGGGCATGTGGAAAAGCACCTGAGCATTCCCAAGGCACCAGGATTTCGAAGATGGTTTTACGAAGAAGAGCCGATGGAAAAACACCTCGTGGAAGCGCGGCCAAATTTGTGGGTGCTGCCGGGGGATAAGAGCACGAACCTGGTGATTGGAAAACTGAGGGATGAACCGCTGGCCATGCCGTTGTTCGTGAGGCGGATTCGCCAGGAAGCGGAGGAACTGGGCATGCAGGTAGGCATGATTGATCTGGGACCCGGGCTGGATCACCTGCAGACAGCGGCGATGATGGCAGCGGATTACGTGGTGATCCCGGTCTCCCCGCGATTTCTGGACATGGACGGAGTGGCAGAGGTCACCAGCACGATGGCGGAGTTGAGTTACAGCAAAGGGAAAAGCTGGCAGCGGTTCATCGTCCTGCCGACCATGTACGTGCGGGTGTGGCGGGAAAGCGGCATGCGGTTGAAAGAACTGGTAGACACCTTTGGAGGGATGGTATGGCCGCCGATCCCCAACGATCCGCGGGTGATGGAATCACCTGGGCGGGGAAAGACCTTGTGGGAGTACGCCGCCGAGACGAAAGCCATCCGGGGGCTTGAGACCGGTGGAAAGCGGGTGGGGGGATATGAAGAAGCCTTGCGGCGGATGAAAGGACTGCTGGAGGGAGCATGAGCAGGAAGAACAGGGAAGAGCAGGTGTTATCGGCCTTTGCAGGGTTTGATGAAGGTGTGCGTCTGCTGCTGGAAGAGAGCGAACGGCGGGCGGAAGAGCAGCGGCTGTCACCGGCGGAAAGGAAGCGGTTGGCAGAGTGGCGGCGGAAAGAAGAGGAGAAGAAGCGCCGGGAGAAAGAAAAAGCCCGAGGAAGGAAGCCCAACAAAGTCACCGTGGATATACCGGCTGAACTGCGGGAAGCCCTGGAAAGGATTGCAGGGAAAGAAAGCGTCACGGTTTCGCAGGTGATTACCTTCTTCCTGTTTGAAGCGGTGGAGAGGTATGAAAAGAAAGAGATTGGCTTTTGGGGTTTCAAGTACCCCTCGGAATCGCCGCGCTACGACTGGATTCTGGTTCATCCGAAGGATGTGGAAAGGATGGAAAAGCTTGAGTCGCGGAAAAATAAAAAATCGTGGTGAGCGAGGATTTCAAGGGACAGCCCTAGAGTTTTCAAGGGACGACCCTGAAGGACAGCCCTTGAATTTTCAAGGGACGTCCCAAAGGGACAGCCCTAAAAAAGAGAAGGGACAGCCCTTGCGCCACGTAGAAGCCCTGCAAGCCCTCTGATTTGAGGGTATGGCTAGGATAAGACCTTTTGAAAAAAAAGCCCTGTTTTTAGGCGAAAATTCGGGCAATTTGAGGAGGTGCAGAAGTGAGCAAAAACGAGAGCTTTGGACCCGTTCTTGACGGGATTACCCTGCCGGAGACCATCATCCTGCCGCCGGAAATCGTCCCGCTTTTACCGTGGATGAACCTCGCGGAGTTGAAGGTCACGGTTGCCGCGATTGCCCGCCTGATGCAGGTTGGGGGTGCCGAGCCGATTACCCTCTCGGAGTTTGAGACGATGACCGGTTTATCGCGCCCTGCTGTGCTGGACGGCATTGAGCGGGCGATGAAACGGGGACTGCTGACCCGCTTTGAGATGACCGGCTATCGCGGTCACACCATGCACGTTTACGAACTCAAACCCCGTTTTATCGGTGAAAAAAATTTACCGATTGACAGTTCGAACGGTTCAATCGGTAAAGATTTTATCGGTAAAAAATTTTTACCGATTACGCCTATTAAAGCAAAGCAAAGTAAAGATGTTGTTAATGATTCAGATTCAACAACAAACTTAACTTTGCTTAACTTAAGCGCGAGCACAAATTTTTCGCAAAAAACGCCTGAAAATGACGCAAAAAACGCGCTTTTTGTGCAATTGCGCAAAATCGGAATTTATTCAAAAACTGCAAGATTCCTGCTGGATAATTTCCCGCTGGAACGGGTTGTAAAATGCCTGTCGCTGTACCCGCTGGCGGTCAAAGTCGGACGAGCGGACGGTCCCGGCTGGCTGGTCAAGGCGGTGAGCGATCCCAACTGGAATTTGGACGTTGAGCAAGCCGACTTGCAAGAACGGCTCGAGATGCAAGCGCAAAAGCAGGATAAGCCCAAACCATCCAAGCCCAAACTGCCCAAAGGCGTCCTGGAAGCCCTGCGGGAGATTGGCTGGAATGGCGGGATGGACGAACTTGCCGAGCATTACCAGCATGACCGCCATGCTTTCAAAGCCTGGCTGGATTGGGCGAAGAAGCAACCACCGGAACATGCAGCGGCACGTTTCCTGACTGGACTGCGCTCAGGCATACTCCCGCCTGTGACCGAAGTGGAGCGCGAAGAACGCAGACGCCGGTCATACACGTCCGGCAAGTACGCCGAGTTTATCGAGCATTAGCAAGATGGTCACTGAGAAATATCTGCCGGTGTTGGGCAAGATCATCCGCCATGCGCGGCGGGTGCAGCGGGAATTGGGACCGGGGTATCCGGAACTGGTGTACCACCGGGCGCTGCTGAACGAACTGCGGGAGAGCGGGGAGGTGGCGCGCTACTGCCCGCGGCTGAAGGTGCGCTACAACGGGCAGGTGGTTGGGGAGGTGGTACCGGACTTGCTGGTGCAGAAAGGCGATGCGGTGGTGG
>NZ_DF967965.1:37837-39457 GCF_001050195.2 Anaerolinea thermolimosa | reverse complement strand
CAGTGCGGCTGGATGGCTTGTTGGGATTGGGCTGTTCTTCTGGGGAATGAGTAATCAGACAATTCCGCTGATTGCGGTGGGAATTATAAGCGTGTGGGTTGGCGCCCTGGCGGTGCCTGATTGGGGTGACAGAAAACCGGATTGACGCAGGGGCGGAAATTTGGTAGAGTAATTGTAGCTAATATTACTACGCTGGAGGTTGAAATGACTTTTGTACCCTATCGCGTCTTGCGCAATACGCCGGGAGAACTGCGGAGAAGGCTAAAGGAAGCCGGACACCTGGTGGTAACCGGGGATGGCGAGCCCTTTGCGGTGATGCTCTCGGTTGAGCCTGGAGAAGTGGAGCAGGTGCTGGAGACCATCCTAAGGCTACGAGCCCAGCAGGCGGTGCGTCGTATGCGGGAAAGTGCCCAGGAACGTGGGTTGGATCGGCTGAGTGAGGCGGACATCGAGGCTGAAATCCAGGCCGTACGGAAGGAGCGGAAGTAGGACGTGCGCATCGTGTTCGATACCAACGTGCTGGTGTCCGCGCTGCTCAACCCTTTCGGTTCTCCAGGGCGGGTGCTGGATTTGATCCTGGCGGGATCGGTGCGGATCGTATACGATGATCGCATTCTCTCGGAGTACCGGGATGTGCTCTCACGCCCCCGCTTTGGGTTCGAGAAACGGCAGGTGCAGCGATTGATGGAATACCTGATCTTTACCGGCGAAGGTATTAATGCCTCTCCAATGACCGTAGATGATGCCCCTGACGCCGATGATTTACCCTTTGCGGAGGTGGCTGTGAGTGGGAATGCCGATGCTCTGGTGACAGGAAATCCGGGGCATTTTTCGTTTGTTCATCCTTTGCCAGTACTTTCACCGGCGGAATTCTTACAATTCTGGTTGGAAAAACAAGGGGAATAACATGAGCATTGCCTTCAGCAAACACAATTTCGATCTGGACGAGTTTGAGCGCTGTGAAACGCACGGCTGTGTGATGATGCAGGTGGCGCGCAACGTGGAGCCGGTGTGCCTGATCGAGTGGCTGGCAGAGAGGGCGGGCAATCGCACGGTGCGGGACGTCATCCTGCGGGAGTCAGGGGAGTACGATCTGCCCGCGCTGATTCTGGATAACGGCTTCATGCTCCCTGTGGAGCAGGCCGTCCGGGTGCGTCCCCCTGAACCGATGGAACTGACGCTGGAAGAGGTCACAGGCTGGTATGTGGCGGATCTGCTCTCCATGCCGGGCAGGGACGCGGTGGCGATGGAACTGCTCCCGCCGGGGGCAGTGGTGGACGAAGAGCCGGGTATTCTGCTCCAGCTGAGCGTGGATATCCTGCTCTACCTGCTGTTCGACGAGGAAATTCGCAAGGTGGAACCGTGAGGGGTAAAGCAAGGTATTTCGAATCCTGATAGAGATGGATGAAAATCCATGCTGGAGAATGACCGCTGAACCGCGGTGTTAATTATCCATTAATCCATATTGACAATTAGACAAATCGGTTGTATCCTCTGCGTAACAGAGGTGCAAAATGAGCGCAAATGAGGTTGTACAGTTAGCAAGCAATGGGCGTATTACTCTGCCGGGCTCCATCCGCCGCCGGGTGGGACTGTATGATGGGGATTTGCTACGGATCG
>NZ_DF967965.1:35660-37827 GCF_001050195.2 Anaerolinea thermolimosa | reverse complement strand
CCGCGGCTGAAGGTGCGCTACAACGGGCAGGTGGTTGGGGAGGTGGTACCGGACTTGCTGGTGCAGAAAGGCGATGCGGTGGTGGTGATCGAGTGCAAAGCGGCGAATGATTTTGAGCAGGCAGACTTTGACCAGGTGCGCCGTTACCTGCGGGCGTACGGACGCGAGGCGGTGGGCTTGCTGCTGGGCTTTGGCGGGGAACGCCTGGAGTTCCGGCGGGTATGGCTGGAAGAGCGGACAAAAACTTGAATCTGGGAGGCGGCATGAAACGCTACAATCAGGTGATTCTGGACGGGCAGATGAGCCTGAGGCGGATATACACCATCCGGGGCGTGCTGGCGGTGGAAGCGATCCTCACCACCGACCTGGCTGTACTGGGGGGTGATCATCGGGTGGTGTGCGAAAACGACCTGGCGCTGGAGACGCTGGGGTTCGTCATCACCGGTCGGGCGCACAGTGAGGCCGTGTACGCCACCATCCACGGCTGGCTGTGGTCTGCGGATGAGCGTGCGCACGTGGTGGCGCGTGAGGTGGTCTTTCACGTCCCGCCGCTTCTGCGGGAGCAGGCGGTGAGTGTCATGCGGCAGCTGCGCAAAGGCGAGGGATTGCCTGCGGTGGTGGCCGTGAACGGCTGGCAGGTGAATGTGCGTGAGGTGCTGGCGGATGTGGAGATCAGCGGCGCGCCGGTCTAGCGACCGGCGGGGACGGCCTAATGGCCGGGCGTGCGGCACAAAGCGCCTTGCGCCCCGTCACCGCTCCCTGCCTAACGGCAGGATCGCTCCTGGTCTAGCGACCGGCGTTCGGGGGGCGCTTCGGCGCAGGCGTGCCTGGGCGGGCGTAACCGCCCGCTGGATTTTCTGCGAATACGGGTTTTCCCGTAAAACATTTGTTCTGGGAGGCGCGAGATGGTTGACGAAAAAGTGATGACTTTAGGCGGGGCAATGGCGATCACCATCGCCGGATGTGGAATTATTGCTCACAAATTACAGTGGCAGATTCACCCGCCGGATGTGGTTGTTCGGACTGCTGAAGTGATTGCGCAGGTGGTCAGGTACACCGTTTACGGGATAGTGGGCCTTGCAGTGCTGGCGGGATTGTTTTTCGGCGTTCGTCATGCCCTGCGCACCTGGACGGGACGGCGGTGGGTCAGTGCGGCTGGATGGCTTGTTGGGATTGGGCTGTTCTTCTGGGGAATGAGTAATCAGACAATTCCGCTGATTGCGGTGGGAATTGCAGGCGTGTGGGTTGGCGCCCTGGCGATGCCTGATGCGGAGGATTGAGCATGAAAGTTTTTTTGCAAAACCTGATGACTCTGCTATTGGCGGTGTGGTGGAATACCTGGGGGTGGCTGACCGCAAGGCGGCGTATTTCGTGATGCGCAAGTGCCGCTTTGCGCTGGAAGCACGGGAGCAGTTTTCGGAATGGCTGGAAAGTCTGCGTTGACGAGGTGAAGGATGAGCATTGCCTTTCGCAAACACAATTTCGATCTGGACGAGTTTGACCGTTGTGAAACGCACGGCTGTGTGATGATGCAGGTGGCGCGCAACGTGGAGCCGGTGTGCCTGATCGAGTGGCTGGCAGAGAGGGCGGGCAATCGCACGGTGCGGGATGTCATCCTGCGGGAGACTGGGGAGTACGATCTGCCCGCGCTGATTCTGGATAACGGCTTCATGCTCCCTGTGGAGCAGGCCGTCCGGGTGCGCCCCCCTGAACCGATGGAACTGACGCTGGAAGAGGTCACAGGCTGGTATGTGGCGGATCTGCTCTCCATGCCGGGCAGGGACGCGGTGGCGATGGAACTGCTCCCGCCGGGGGCAGTGGTGGACGAAGAGCCGGGTATTCTGCTCCAGCTGAGCGTGGATATCCTGCTCTACTTGCTGTTCGACGAGGAAATTCGCAAGGTGGAACCGTGAGGGGTGAAGCAAGGTATTTCAAATCCTGATAGAGATGGATGAAAATCCATGCTGGAGAATGACCGCTGAACCGCAGTGTTAATTATCCATTAATCCATATTGACAATTAGACAAATCGGTTGTATCCTCTGCGTAACGGAGGTGCAAAATGAGCGGAAATGAGGTTGTGCAGTTAGCAAGCAATGGGCGTATTACTCTGCCGGGCTCCATCCGCCGCCGGGTGGGACTGTATGATGGGGATTTGCTACGGATCG
>NZ_DF967965.1:11728-35639 GCF_001050195.2 Anaerolinea thermolimosa | reverse complement strand
GGCGGAGCGGATTGCCCGGCGCAAGATTCGGCGCGGCTACCGCCTCTTCGGGCAGGTCGTGAGGTGAGGATCGCTTTTCGGGAGCGCGGGAAAAACCTTGCGGGCGCGAAAAAATAGCGCGGAAAAAGTGGGGGGGTTGCACAAGAATATTACGCATAACGCCGGGTAGAATATTACGCATAAGTTTTAAGATAACCTTCATGGGCAGAACAAGAGACATTCGGATCGAGTTGTGGCAACGGGTGGAAACCGCCGTGAAAATCCTTGCAGAGGGGGTTTGTCTGCGAGCAGAACTGCAATACCACATGGGGATTTACGGCGGAGCAATCCAGCGATTGCTGGACGCGCTGATTGAGCAAGGCCTGATCGAGCAACGCTTTTTCGGGAGCGGGCAGACAAAATACGCCATCCTGCACCTGACAGAATACGGAGCAACCCTTGCTGCCAGGCTGGGCTGTTCCGTCCGTCCGTCCGAGTGGGACATTCTCGCCCAACACCACAATGCCGAAGAATACACCAATCACGCCTTTGCCATTCTGCTGTTTGCCTACCATGCCCGCAGGCGGGGCTGGAAGGTAACCCTGTGCCCGGAGGTGGACAATCCGCTGGTTGAGCCGGATATGCTGGTGGAGAAAGACAGGGAGCACTGGTACGTGGAGGTTGAGGTTCTGAGAAATCCCCGCAAACGCAAAGACGGGGCGGATAACACCTGGGTGCGCAAGTGGCGCAACCAGTGGGAGTTTCAGAAGCGGGTGGCGGTGTGCACCCTGACGCCCAAAAGATGGGCGGGGATCGTGGCTTACCTGCGGCCACGCTTGCCCGGCATGGCCACCGACCTTGCCACCCTTGCCAGACACCCGGAAAGCGATCTGTGGGTGGAACGGTGGTAATCAGGCGGGGGTGGAAGAGCGACCCTCTTCCTTCCCCGCCTGGGGATCAGCCCGATCCTAGTCTCCGGGCGGCACGTTAACATCGTGGGCATGGCTTTCTCTCTCCCGGTGCGCTTACCCGTAGCGCGCCGGTGTGGGTGGTGGCTGGCTGCCTTCTCTGTCCGCTCATCCGTAAGGGTGGGCGGTCAGAGGGCAGTCAGCCCTAAAACTCAAAAAAAAAGGAGAGAAAGCCATGAAAAAGATGATTCTGTTTGCGCTGATCGGAGCAGGGCTGTACCTGTCGGGCGTGGATTTCGAGAAAATCCTGCACCTGAACGGGGATACCGTGCTTATCGGGATCGCTGGAGCACTGGCTCTGGCCTTCCTCGGCTGGGGGGTCTGGACAGTGATCTATACCGTTGTCCGCTACCCGGTAGATCGGCGGCTGGAGCAGGTCACCCGCCGATGAATGTGCCGAAACCCCACCCGCCACCAGCCTCTCGCGGGTGGGGTTTGCGTGTACAGGGACAATTTCAATGATGTCCTGTGTCAGGATCTCCTGTGTCAGTATCAGGCATTAGAAGCATTTTCAATGTTGTTCATGTTCTGGGCTAAATCGTTCTGTCTGCCCCCTTCGACATTGATGTTGTTTTCATATGCTATGAGCATTAGGATCAAAACATACCAATAGAGATCCGATTTGTTTGGGGCGCTCGTCATATAGGCGGCTAGTAACTTTATGAACACCACAGGCATAACTTTCGAGCAGTATTGATCCACCACTTGCACCGCTTTTCAAGTAGTTTTATCTAGACCGACCATTGGCGTGAAGGTCACCTCTCCCAAATCTGGCCGTTCTGCGATAATCCTACCTCCATCCAGAACTTTTAGGCCCTTTCCCCATCCATACCGGTCGCCGTGCTTGTCCCAAAGGATAGTGAGTGACTGCCTGTGATAGGGCACATGATCCAGACAGAAGTAATCCCACGTTTCCGGTGCCAATGGATGGACCTCAATGATCTCATCCTGTCGTGGACGAAGTCCGACCAGACCGGTAATGATAAGATCACAAAAGGTTGAATGGTTGTAATCTTTGCCGCGCTCACGTCCACCTTTCTCTTCAGACCAGGTACCATTTTCCCAGGTTTTGAGCCGGGTCCGCGAAATCCAATCTCCTGTGTATGGATTCAGGTTCTCGTCGATCCATGGAACCACCTGACCATCCTCGCGTTCGCGACGGTGACTTGCCGCATAAATCTTGAGCAGGTTGAGATAGTCCCTTTGGGTTATCACATTCTGTGGATATTGGTTCAGTAGATTTCCCAAAGCGGTCAGCGTCAAGGAAGTAGCCATAGGCCAACTGGGTCCATTCCATTGGCATTCGTGGCCTTCATAGGAAAGAATGAATTTTGGGTGACGCTGTTCTGCAAAAGTCAGCCCAAATGGGGCATAAAAGCCTTGCGGATCCAACAAGTGAGTCCAAGCCTGCTCTTTCCCAGGGTCCGCCAGCAGGAAATACCAAGGAGTGTAGCCGTTTAACTCTCGAACCTTGGCAAAGGTCCGACCATCTGCACTTAGCGTGAGGAAAAACTGCATTTGCGGATTCCAAAGTTTCTCCAGCACCACATCTCGAATTCTACTGGCAATATTGCTGAAATAGTTTACGATGGCTGAGTTTCCAGCCAGTTCCGCGAGCCGTCTGATCGCAGTTGCCTCGCCGAACATGGCGCTGTTGGTCAATGGTCGGAAGCCGTGGCCGGAAATCGACATTTCGGTTCCTTCTCGGTCGTCTAATTGATAAAACAACCCGTTTTCGTGTTGACCAATATGGTATTGGGTTCCGCAGTATTGGGTGGTCCAGCCGCGTTGCCAAGCTAAAAAATTCGTTACAAGATCGCCCAACAGATCCACTCCCAACCGGAAATCACCTGTGACGCATGCTCTCGCCCAGATTGCATCCCCCAACCAAGTAGTGTAACTTCGCAGTGCCCCACCCTTGCGGAACCAGAACCGAGTATAATCATCTAAATAAACCGGTGTTCGAAGCCACCGACCTTCATAAATATGCATAGCCGCTGATAGGTTGATGGTATTGTGTTTTCCCGCCCATGGGACATTCGGTAAAAATTCCGAAACAACAAAGCCATCCATTGTGTGTTTAATATGTTTTCGATAGGTCCACCAGCGGAAGTAATATATTCGTTCCAGATCCTCGTCAGGGCATTCAAACCATGGGATATTTTTACTTAGAAAATCCCATGCACAGCTATTTGGGAAATGTTGAGCATATAGTTCTTCGTCCAGCGTGTTAAAGCGATCGATGTAATGCTTGAAATGCTTAGATTCCAGCACCCAAGGGTGATCTTCTTGCATTGATGCTCCTTTCAATTATTTTATTGTTCCGGAAATCCCAAATCCTCACCTTCATGTGTGGCTAGGCCGATCTGTTCTAGTGTGCCATTTCGGCCGTTATACCACAGCCGCCACATAGCGCCATCAAAGAGGGCAAAGGGTTTATAGCACGCTTCTCCATCCCATTCTCCCACGGATGGGGCGATGATCGGATTTTGTGGGTGACGTTCCCACCCGGTGATTCCATCCCGCGAGCGGGCAATCCCAATCTGAGCGGTATCTTCATCGAAATAGCCGATATAAAACATCAAAAACCAATCGTTTTTTTGGTAGATCTGGCAGGCAGCAACTTTATGTTGTTCCCATTGATGACTGGGATCAGCAGTAAAGATTGGATTGGCCGGATACTTATCCCAATGTAAACCATCTCGGCTGGTTGCATACCCGATCGCGTTGGGTTCATATTGCTCTCCTCCCGAATACCACATTTTAAACAACCGCTCTTTATCATCCCATATCACGTGTGGGCTCATTAGAGCTACTTTTTCCCAAGGCTCCTCCGCAGATAGGACCGGCTTCAAACTGGCCCGCTGCCAGTTGAGACCATCTATACTGGTTGCATAAAATAGCCATGAACGTCCATCCACAGCCCGGGGCAGTTTTCCGGGAAGTTGGCCGGTGTACCACATATGATAAACGCCCTCGCATAATACCACTGCTGGCCTATTCAAATCCTGCTCCCAGCCTTCGGATGTTTCACGAGGGCTGAGCACAATCACAGGCGCATCCCAATGAATGCCATCTGTACTTTCAGTGTAGGCTAAAGATTTCTTCGGCCTCCAAGAGAACCACATCCGGTAACGACCATCCTGTTCCATCATGGAAATATCGAAGCAAGTTCCCAGGTCACCACCCATCACCGGGTTGCCGGAATACTTGATCCAACCAGCGCTGGTAGGCTTAACGTTTTTCAAATAGGTTTCGCGATCCATGGTCATCCTTTCACTGCGCCGATCACGACGCTTTTTAAAAATGTGTCCTGGAAAATTAAGAAAATAACAATGATTGGCAGGGTACTCAACACGGCTCCTGCCATGATCAATCCCCATTCGGGAACAAATCCAATCTGGGTGTCGACAAGTTGAGGAAGAACTACCACAATCGGCTGGAACTCCTTTTTTGTTGCTACCATCATTGGCCAAAGGTAGTTATTCCACATACCCATGAAGTGCATAATGGCAAAAGCACCCAGGGCTGGTGCCGAAGCCGGTAGCATAATATTCCAGAAGGTCGTGAAATGCCCAGCCCCATCCACCCAAGCAGCTTCGATCATCTCATTTGGTATTGATAGCATATACTGGCGGATGAAAAACAAGCCAAATACCGAGATTGCGCCTGGTAATATTTGTACCCGTAAGGTATTCAACCAGCCGATTTTGGCAAACATGATATATTGTCCTGGGATCAGGATTTCGCTGGGGATCATCATGGTACCCAGAAGAAGAGCAAACAGCAGATCGCGGCCTTTGAATTGGTACTTCGAAAAGGCGTAAGCTCCCAGTGAGCATAGAAACACCGCAATGAATGAGCTGGTTACAGAGATAACTACAGAATTGAGAAAGTTTTGCATCAGACCGGAGTGAAAATTAGCGATGTTATTGTAGTTATACAATGTCCAATCTCGGGGAAACCCTGCCGGATTGTTGAAGATTTCCGAACGGATTTTGAATGAATTGATCACCATCATCACGACCGGATAAAGAGAAGCTATCGTGGCGAATGAAAGGATCAGGTATCCTGTGAATTTTACGATAAAGCGATCCAATAACAGCGAGCGTCTGGCAATTGAAGGAGGTATCGCAGTCATAATCATTATTCCTTATTAATGTTGCGAAAGATCCGAAACTGGAGCCAGGAAATTAGTGCGGTAACTAGGAAGAGAAGCCAGCCTACCGCCGCTGCCTGTCCAAAACGGGCTGCTCCCATGGAGCTAAACAGCACATTTACGACTGGTGCAACTTCATAAGGCGCCAACCCCCCACGCTGGGCCATTAATACATTTGGTTCAGTAAACAGGCGCAGGCTCCCGATCGCATCCACCACAAAAGCGAAAAGCAGGGTGCTGGTCATCAAGGGGAGGATCACATAGATCAGTCGTTTCCACGAATTGGCGCCATCCACAATGGAGGCTTCAATGATTTCTGGATTGATTGATGTTAGCCCAGCCAGATACACGATAAACCAATAACCCACTCCACGCCAGATTAGTAGAATCACAACTGCCCAACGAGTGTAATTCACATCCTGCAGCCAGGGGATTTTCGTTCCAAGGATCGTGTTTAACACCCCATATTCCAGCCCAAAGAAACTCGAGAAAATCAAGGCTGATGCGACTGAGGTAACTAGTTGCGGCAGGTAAAGCATTGGTTTGAAGAAACGCTTGAATTGTATGTACCGATTCGAAACAATCAATGCCAGTCCAAAGGCAAAAACCATCATTGGAATATCGTGTGCGATCCAATAAAATATAGTATTACGGAGGCCGATCCAAAATAAACGGTACTGAAGGGTGGCGAAGTAGTTATACACACCCACCCAAGTCATGGAACCGTAGCCGGCGTATCGGAAGAAGCTGACCACCAACGCATAGATTGCCGGTCCCAAAAATAGAACGAGAAATGCCAGAATGAATGGAGATACGAACAAAATTGCGGCAATTTGATCACTCTTCCAACGAGCTCTGGTATTACTGGAGCGATCATTTTTGGGAACTCTTTTGGCGGAGATTGCCATTGACATCCTCAATAACCTCCTTAATTGAACGGCCGGACCTGGGTCGACCAAGCCCAGCCGTTTGTGCTGATCAATAAGAGAAGTTAACCTGTTGTTCCTTCAAAAGGAGATCAGTTAGGTCGCCTGACAACCCGTGAACTATTTATTTAGCCCAATTTATAAGGATCAACGATCTGGGTCTTCATCTCATCTTCAGCAGATCTTAATGCTTCAAGCAGAGTCATTTTGTCTTCCACGTATTCATTGCAGTATTGGCCCAAAATGTTTATCTCGTTGTTAAAAGCCATGTCGTACTGGAAAATTTTGACATGGTCCTGTGCCTGGAAGAGCACATCCAAGTAATCCAGCCCGAAGTAATTCACCGGAGCGAGTTTCCATTGCTCCTCGGTCGTGCCTTCCGGTCTTTCGTTCTTCGCTGCTTCCGCCTTGACGATTTCCTGAGCGCTTTTGATCATGGGCAGGAAACCGATCAATTTGTATAGCGTCAACGCGCCTTCCTTCGTGAGGTGAAAATTCTTCAGATATTCGAAGGCTGCCCCTGGATTCTTAGAGTATTTGGTGATAGCCCAGATCGAACCACCCGCCTCACTTCCTTCACGGCTGAACTCGGGCCACAGCGCTGCACCCCATAATCCGGCATGTACGGTATCGAATTGGGGCAGGAATTCAGCCATCCAGGAAGCACCAGATGGACCAATGATGCTAGCGATTTTACTGTCTGTCATGGCAGGTGACCAGTCTGAACTCCAATCGCCTACTGGAGAGGCTATATCGGCTTTGTAAATTTTCTTGACAATGTCAAACATCTGGGCAAAACGCTCATCTGTGGTCACATTCCAAGTGCCGCCACGCTCAGCAAATTTCAAATCGTCATAATAAGAGAGCAACATACTTAACCAACCACCGCTCGATTTTGGTGCGAGGTTGAATAAAAAGGCGTCTGGATAGGCCCCTTTGAGCGCTTTCCCTGCATTTATTAGGTCGTCTAGAGTTTTTACTTGGTCCGGGACAATGCCGGCTTTTTCAAACATATCTTTGCGATACCACCATACCTTGGATTTGACCTGCATGGGCACACCATAGAAATGCCCATTATAACTAGCAACTTTCTTGGCTGCCGGAATCAAATCATCTGTATAGGGGGTGAGGTAATCGTCGATCGGAAGCATCAAGCCACGCTCGGCAAATTCAGGGATATCGGTGGCGTTTGATTCATAGAAATCAGGAATATTTTCGCCACCTGCTGCCATCGCGGTTCGCAACATAGTGAACATGTCTGATGAACCGCTACCACCAGTGACCGCCTCCGGAACGATCTTCTTGGCTGCATCCGGCCAAGTTCCATTCCATGCATCGATCCATTTCTGGAAGCGTTCAACGCCACCCCAACTCATGAAGGTGATCTTCACAGGTCCAGTCACTTCGGACCTCGCTGTAGGAGCTTCTTGTGATGCCGTAGTCGCTTGTGGCGCGCAAGCAACCATGGCAGCGGCGCCAGTAACAAGGACAGTATTCCTAAGAAAACTACGCCGAGAAGGGTCGACCAAGCCCAGCCGTTTGTGCTGATCAATAAGAGAAGTTAACCTGTTGTTCCTTCAAAAGGAGATCAGTTAGGTCGCCTGACAACCCGTGAACTATTTATTTAGCCCAATTTATAAGGATCAACGATCTGGGTCTTCATCTCATCTTCAGCAGATCTTAATGCTTCAAGCAGAGTCATTTTGTCTTCCACGTATTCATTGCAGTATTGGCCCAAAATGTTTATCTCGTTGTTAAAAGCCATGTCGTACTGGAAAATTTTGACATGGTCCTGTGCCTGGAAGAGCACATCCAAGTAATCCAGCCCGAAGTAATTCACCGGAGCGAGTTTCCATTGCTCCTCGGTCGTGCCTTCCGGTCTTTCGTTCTTCGCTGCTTCCGCCTTGACGATTTCCTGAGCGCTTTTGATCATGGGCAGGAAACCGATCAATTTGTATAGCGTCAACGCGCCTTCCTTCGTGAGGTGAAAATTCTTCAGATATTCGAAGGCTGCCCCTGGATTCTTAGAGTATTTGGTGATAGCCCAGATCGAACCACCCGCCTCACTTCCTTCACGGCTGAACTCGGGCCACAGCGCTGCACCCCATAATCCGGCATGTACGGTATCGAATTGGGGCAGGAATTCAGCCATCCAGGAAGCACCAGATGGACCAATGATGCTAGCGATTTTACTGTCTGTCATGGCAGGTGACCAGTCTGAACTCCAATCGCCTACTGGAGAGGCTATATCGGCTTTGTAAATTTTCTTGACAATGTCAAACATCTGGGCAAAACGCTCATCTGTGGTCACATTCCAAGTGCCGCCACGCTCAGCAAATTTCAAATCGTCATAATAAGAGAGCAACATACTTAACCAACCACCGCTCGATTTTGGTGCGAGGTTGAATAAAAAGGCGTCTGGATAGGCCCCTTTGAGCGCTTTCCCTGCATTTATTAGGTCGTCTAGAGTTTTTACTTGGTCCGGGACAATGCCGGCTTTTTCAAACATATCTTTGCGATACCACCATACCTTGGATTTGACCTGCATGGGCACACCATAGAAATGCCCATTATAACTAGCAACTTTCTTGGCTGCCGGAATCAAATCATCTGTATAGGGGGTGAGGTAATCGTCGATCGGAAGCATCAAGCCACGCTCGGCAAATTCAGGGATATCGGTGGCGTTTGATTCATAGAAATCAGGAATATTTTCGCCACCTGCTGCCATCGCGGTTCGCAACATAGTGAACATGTCTGATGAACCGCTACCACCAGTGACCGCCTCCGGAACGATCTTCTTGGCTGCATCCGGCCAAGTTCCATTCCATGCATCGATCCATTTCTGGAAGCGTTCAACGCCACCCCAACTCATGAAGGTGATCTTCACAGGTCCAGTCACTTCGGACCTCGCTGTAGGAGCTTCTTGTGATGCCGTAGTCGCTTGTGGCGCGCAAGCAACCATGGCAGCGGCGCCAGTAACAAGGACAGTATTCCTAAGAAAACTACGCCGAGAAATTTGACTTGCGGGCATGTTAATCCTCCTATTCAATTATCTGACACAATTTTTTACACTGGGATAGAATTACTATAGCAATTGCGAATCTGGAATGGGGATAATTTTGACCATTCACGGGCTATAAACAGGACAAATTCAGGACATGCAACCACCGGACGATTTTGTTAAATCGATTGCTCATGCTTTAAACCATTTATATGATCCAGATGCCCTTCGCCAACATCCATTGAAAGAATATTTTGGTCTGCCCCAGCAGTCTTTCAATCCAAGCTTGTTACGGGAGCGGTTAATCCTTGAAATTGAAAAACTGAAACCAGAACCTTCTGTGCCAATAGACAGCCGGGTATGGCGGGTATACAAAGTCCTGCAACTTAGGTATATCCAGCAAGTCGATCAAGAACAAACTGCTCATCAACTTGGCGTTGGCGTCAGGCACCTGCGCAGGGAGCAACAAGTCGCCATTCGAACCTTGGCAGACTCAATTTACCAAAACGTTTCAAGAACTGTCAAACTGGGACAACTGGTTCCTGAGTCACTGGATAGAGTAATCGAAGGTGAACTCTCTTGGCTCAAAGAACCGGATCAGGCAATTCCTATTGATGTAGTACTGCTTCTTAGCCAAGCTTTTGATCTGGTGAAACCCTTGGCAACGGCGCGTAGTGTAGACTTGTCACTTCAACCGCTACCCGAACTCCCATCCGCCTTGTTTGTTCCAGCAGCCCTGCGGCAGGCGTTAATCAGCATGATTAGCTATGCAATAAGAAGAATCTCTACAGGAAGGGTAGTAATCAAAGCCGAACAGCAAAAGAAAAATGATTCCATTCTTGTATCGGTTTCATCCACCGGCATCCTGACAGGTGAAACTGAAGATACCAAAGCCATCCTGCATGCCATCCACTTGCTTCTGGGTGAGCAATCTAAATCTCTCCACTTGAGTGACAGTCCCAGCGGTTGTGTGATCAGTATATCCATCCCGACGCATCCGTTTACTCGAGTTCTGATGGTTGATGATAATTCAGACGTCGCAGATTTATTCAAACGGTATACCTTTGGCTCGCCTTATAGGATTGAACATATTGCCAAACCTGACATGTTATTTAAAGCTGTGGAAGAAGTCAATCCAGACATCATCATTCTGGACATAATGATCCCCGGTGTTGATGGGTGGGAATTGCTTGGCAGACTAAGGCAACATCCACTCACCAGTCAGATTCCCGTGGTTGTCTGTTCGGTTCTACCTGAAAGAGAACTGGCGCTGGCTTTAGGTGCAATCGAATTTCTGGCTAAACCAACCAGCCGCCACCAATTACTGAGTGCACTTGGTAAAGTCTCATGAAGGGTTGCTCAAGACATCACTCACCTCTACCGAAATCTGGTAGAGTTCGTGAAATGAGAAACCCTTTCTGTGTGTAATCTTAATCGTTGGTACCGAGCTAGGCAATCTTTCTTCTGGATCGTCGGCCGTCAGAATTATCACTGGGATATCCTTGATCGCCGGCGAACTTTGTTTCTCGCGCAGTACAGTATAACCATCCATACCAGGCATGATCAGATCTAGAATTACTAGATCCACATTACGAGTGGTCATACAATGCAAGGCCTCTAATCCATTATCAGCCTGAAGAATACGATATCGATGAGGTTTGGCCGAAAGTAAGCGGGAAAATAACTGTAGCGTCTCAGGGTCGTCATCCACCAATAGAATAGAATTGATTGGACGTTCGACCGAACGAATGGTTTCAAGCAATTGTTGATAATGCACTGGCTTAACCAGATAATTATTCACACCCAACGATTCGCCGGGTATTCTTTTTGGGCTAAGGCACTCAATTACGGGCGCTAAAGAATTGCTCTGGCTTATCGTCTGAGACCAAGTGCTCATTTGTTGATCCGTATCACACCTGATTAATACGGCAGAAACGGGGTTCTCATCAATTACCTGCCTAGCTTCATCAGGATCGGAAACCCAAACTACATCAATATCTTTCTCATACTGCCGCGCATATCCAGCCAGATATTCGTCTTTTTCCAATATCAAGATTCGTGGTAAGATACGCTGCCGGATTGAGGTAGTCGGATGACGAATCTGATCATATTCTGAACTGAGCCAGCGGTTAAATCCACTTTCGGGTTTTACTGGTGTAATGATGGGAATGGAAAACCAGAAACTGCTTCCGACACCAATCTCGCTCTCTACCCCCATCCGCCCGCCATGAAGCTCAATAAAGTTTTTACTGATATTTAAGCCCAATCCGCTGCCGTTTTGTTTCCGACGGGTACTGCCATCCAATTGCCGGAATGGTTGAAACAGTTTTGGAATATCGACTTCCGCGATACCAGGGCCAGTATCCGAAACGATGACCTTAATATTGCCATCCTTCGCTTCGGCGCTGACTGTAATACCTCCAACTTCTGTGAAGCGAGCGGCATTACTCAGAAGGTTCAACAACACTTGGCGGATGCGCGTCCGGTCACAATAAACTTGGGGAAGATCGTCTTGAATCTCAATCTTCAGGTATAAATCTCGCGACTCGAGCAGCGGCTGGACCGCCAAGAGCGCTTCGCGAAGAAGTTCGGGCAATTCCAGCCACTCTTTGTTCAAAATCATCTTGTGGGCTTCAATCTGGCTGATATCCAATACATCGTTGATCAATCCAGTCAAATGCTGGCTGTTGCGCTGGATTGCGGCGATGTCGGCCATAAGTTTGGGCGGGAGTCTCTTTTCATATGCTGCCGGCACATTCATGATCATTTCACAATAGCCGAGCACCATGTTAAGAGGTGTGCGCAATTCATGACTTACGTTCGCCACAAATTCCGCCTTCACTCTTTCTGCCTCCGAGGCTTGTTGTCGTGCAGTGTTTAATAGTTGGTTTAGACGCAACATTTGGGCATTAGCTTCCGCGAGATCATGCAGTGCCTGTCCTAGTTCACCTTGTCGATCTCGCGCCACTTCTAATTCAACACGGCTATCGTGATAATTTTTAACGAGCCAATAAAAAACCTGCTGATAAGATCGAAAAATAATCGCAACGATAGTAAGCATAGGGACGAACAGGAATACTGCAAACCACAGATCCTCACTATCCAGGTTCCCCCAGCCTTTGATCACAAAAATGCTGATGCCAATAATGATTCCCAATGTAAGACCCATCCCGCTCATCCAACCCAGGGTTAGAATTCCCGCCAGAGCTGGAAGGGTGAAAAAAATCATTATTGGAAGAGCAGGCTGCCAAAAGATTGACAGACCTATGGAAACGATCCAGCTTACCAGCATCAACCAGATACTTGCTATGACGCTCTTTCCCCTGATCCATATACCCAGCAGAGCCAAGCACATCAAGAATAATCCGATCACTGAACCGCACCACGCGCTTTGATAAATTTCATCCCCAAACAAGATCAGCACAATTCCAAATCCCACCGTGCCAAGTAACAGGGGCGTAGCAGAGTCCTCGCGAAGTTGTTCCACAATCGAATCGTTTTTTGATGTGGGAATAGAAGGTATGAATTGCTTCAAATGGTTCACAAAAATTATTATAAAACCAAAAAAAATAAAATGGTTTACGATTGGGAAGAAGAATATTGTCACCTGAACAGTTGGCGAAAATGTAAAAAATAGCCCGGCCTGGTTCTCCCAGATCCTGGAATGCGGTGAATAAACCGGATAAGGACGTAAAGCCTCGCATGGTCCTGGAACACATGCGCCACCGTCCAATCGCTCGCTCGGTGACATTATTCGTGGTTAGAACCCCTTGTTCTTGCAAGATGAGGGCATACTGTTGCCAATTTTCACTCATTTTCAAGACCCATAGGCGGTGTCTGGCTATGGCATCACCCTCCGGGGTGCGTGGGCTGGAGGGTAGGACAATCCGTTTCTAAAGCAAATGCAACCAATAGGGTCCGTTGTCGGGCAAGTTGCGGATGATCTGACGGACTTCATCCATCGTGTCCTGCTAGGCTTCGCCTAACGCCGTTTCGCATTCTTTGGGCCCCAACTGGATACCTTTTTCACATTCTTACCTCCCGGAAGACTGAGGACATACTTCCTTGAAGTTCCCGGAAGACAAAGGTAGAGGAGGGGTGCATATCAGGGAAGTGTGACTGTGAAGCTTTCTCCCTCAAATACTCTGGTTGTCAGGATTGTTCGCCCTTCTATCAATACGCTTGCTTCCACAACCTGCCTTGACCGCTCAACCACTAGGTCGAATTCCCGCCCAAAAGCCCGCAAAGACCGGAGTGCCATGGCATTCCACTTCAATGGTAGGTGTGGAGTGCATTGAAATGTAGACAATCCAGTAGGGGTGATCCCAAAAATCCCTTCAATGACAACTCGACAGTACAAGGCGCTCTCAGCTGAGAGATGGCGTTGATTGCCTTCAGGATATGCCTCTACCGGGTAGGGTACGTGGTCGCCAAGTAAACGACGACGAGAATAGGCACGAAAATACTCCAATGCTTTTTCAATCTCACCTGCAAAGAATACTCCTCGAAAACCGTATAGGGTCGAACGATCCCAAAAAGTATCGTTTCCCTCTTCGGTTCGCAATCCGTCAGGGGACCAAAGTTTAGATGAAAAGAGGGCGTCAATCGTACCTTTTTTTCGTTCTTGAATACCCATCACCAAGGGCAAGCATATCCACGAACGCAGGCGTTGAAGACCTTCGTGATATCGATATGTGGCATAGCCCTGTACAAAGGCTCCGAAGACGCGTTCAATAGCTTCTTCTAGGGCTTTAGCGCGGAGTTGATATTCTCGGGATGTTTTTTCTTTCCCAAGCTCATGAGCCAAATGGGCTGCGGACTGCAATCCTCCAAATGTTAATGTTGACGTTGCCAGGTTGGTTTTTCCGTGCGAGAATCGGCCTTCCAACTCATCACTATCGGAAGCTATTACTCCATTGGGAGTGGTTTTTCGGCGGCAATACTCCAAGCACCACTCAATCGCAGGCCAGAGCTCCTCAGCGATTTTCCGGTCTCCGAGCGCTAGGGCAAAGCGTGCGGCTCCGTAAGCGTACATAGCTGCGTCTCCGCGATCGCCTGCTCCTTCCCATATATCCATCCCTTCAGCTATTATAGAAGAAGGAATAGGATCGTAGTTTGGTCCCATGAAGGGCATATACAATCGATAACTGTTGAGAGCAGCCTCGTTGGCAGAAGAATCTCCAAGGTATGGGAAAAACGGACTGGCGTACTCGCATTGATCATTACACCAGACTGCAGCGTAGTAAGCATCACCGCCGGGACAGTGCATAAGGCCACTGAGGGTTTCAAAGATACTCTCAGCGGCACGCAGTTTTGCAAAATCAAAGGCTCGTGAGAGTAGAGGCTCGGGACATTCGAATTGCAAGGGCTCAATCAATCGATTTACTAATGCCCGGCGATCATTTTCTTCTTCAACAATGGATATAGGTGGAAGTGTTTCGTGTAATCGTTTACCAGTAAAGAAAATGCCAAAGCTAAAACTTTCTCCTGGCAGGAGCTTTAAATTCGTAGGAGCGTCACAAGTAACCTCAAGAAGGTATATTCCTTTGGTACCACGGGCAATGTCTTGTCGATATACTGGGTCTATTTTAACCTGGAGAGTTTGTTGATTAAGATTGGTCAAAATCCAACGTTCTAGTGCTACCGGTAAGTGAGGACTGGGAAAGATCACACGTTGTACTTGTAAACCTTCAGAGGTTTTTGAGGTAATGGTTAAAAGCCCGTCAAGACGAATATGCCGGGGAATCTCAGGCGAGAGTGGTTTTCCATTGATAGAGATTCTAGGCATAGTTTCGGTCATTTCATAGCGTATTCGAAGGCTGGCATGGGTATTATTGGGGATTGTGCGCAATTGAGGCCAGATAATTCGCCGTTGAATGATGAGATGCCCGCTGGCATCTACGCCGTACCGGACAATCAGTGAAACGCGTTTGCCGCTCATTTCGATCTCATCAGTATGTGGGAGGTTATCTGTGTGGATTTCCCAGGCGATTCCGAAACCTGGCTCCAATTTCCATCGATCGGTATGAGAAAGGGAAGTGCTCATGGTCAATTTATCCTTTGATCCCCGTAGTAGCTATTCCGCCGATGAGTTCTTTTTGGGCAGCAAAGCACACGATCAGACAGGGGAGAGCTACGAGGAGAGTCGCGGCCATTAACGGACCCCATTCGATTCGGCTGCCAAAACTGTAACGGAAAAGTGAAAGCCCCAAGGCAACCGTAAATTTAGATTGGGTATTCAAGTAAATCAAAGGCTCAAGGAAGCTATTCCAGGAAGCCAAAAACTCTAAAACTGCAATTGTATAGAGTGCTGGTTTCGTCAATGGGAGCAGGATGTACCAGAAAACTTGAAAAAAATTACAACCATCCATAATTGCGGCTTCATCCAATTCGCGCGGTAGGCTGAGGTAGTACTGACGCAGAAGGAAGATATAAAATGCTCCACCGAAGAGATAAGGTAGAAAGACGGCAGCCAATGTATCAAGGATTCCAAGCGTACGCATAATCATGAATCGCGGAATCATATAGGCCTGAAAAGGGATCATCATCGTACCCAGTAATACCATAAAGAGCTGGTTGCGCCCAGCAAAACGCAAGCGGGCAAAACCATATGCTGCGAGGCTTGAAAAGAAGAGTTGTGAGGTAAGAGAAACTGCGGTGACGGTGAAGCTATTATAGAAAAATACCTCAAAATGGGTTTTCTCAAAAATGTATCTAAAGTTCTCAAAAGTAATAGGGGAGGGGATGAATTGTGGCGGGAATGCCATAATTTTTTCCGGGGTCTTGAAGGCTGAAGAAAGTAACCAGACAAAAGGAATAAGTGTGAAAAGCATCCCAACCCCTAAAAGGAAGTAAGTTAAAAGGTTTGCAATGCGGCTCTGGGCACGTCGTCCCATATGTACCCTTCTGGGTAAAGATGGCCTGACAATGGTTGCGTTATTCATTTCTTCACCTCTGACTCATAGAAGACCCACAGGCTTGAGGAGCGGAAAATGAGTGCTGTCATGATAATGATTAAGACAAAGAGCAGCCAAACAAGGGCTGAGGCATATCCCATATTCAGGTAGCGGAAGCCAGTCTGATAAAAATATAGCAGGTAAAAATAAGTCGCCCGCAAAGGACCGCCGCTGGTCATGACATAAGCGGCATCGAATACCTGAAATGCCCCAATTACCGAACTCACAAGGAGGAAAAACAACGTAGGTGAAAGCATGGGAATAGTAACAAAACGGAATTTATCCCAGCCATTTGCTCCATCCAATTCGGCAGCCTCGTAGAGATGAGGCGCAATGTTCTGTAGCCCAGCCACAAGGATGACCATGGGGCTGCCAATGTTCCAACAGCTCATTAGCACTAAAGACCATAGAGCCCATTTTGGATCTGCAATCCATCCTGGTCCATTAATTCCCAAAAGTTTAAGAAAATAGTTGACAATACCATAATCCGCATTTAGCATCCACATCCATAACAAAGCTACTGGCACTCCTCCAACTACCGAGGGGATAAAATAAATCGTTCGCATCAGATTGGTTCCCTTGATGGGCCTTACCAGTAAAAGGGCTACAATCAGGGCGAGAATCAGTCGTGCAGGGACGCTGGTGATAGTGAATTTAACAGTTACCCAGAGTGATTGCCAGACTAAAGGATCGGAGAGCATCTTTTGGTAATTCATAAGGCCGATAAATTTGGGCTGGTCGACCAATCCCCAGTCAGTCAAACTGTAATATAGCGAAGCCATCATTGGCCCGGCGGTGAAAACCAAGAAACCTACAAACCAAGGCAGAATTGTTAGATAACCACTGATGGTTTCACGTTGTCTCAATGTCAATCTAAAAACGGGTGATCTAGTTGGGGGCGTCATTTTTGCCCTCCTTTTAAAGAGACTCATTAATTATCAGGAGCATGCTGACAAATCCTGGCACTATACGTACAAGCTAACGTATAGTGCCAGGATTGTTTTACCAGGGAAATCTTGGAGAACAACTATAAATAAACGAAGCCAATTTTTCAGTTTCTCCAGAATTACGAGATTTTTGGTGCATTGGCCAGAATGTCATCCACAATGGGTGCAACCTTCTTCATGGCCTCTTCAGGGGTGGCCTGTCCTAGCCAAACGGCCTGGAGAGCGTTATAGAACTCGGAATCTGCTTTATCCCAGGCGGTTGTACGCATGAAACAGGGCTGTACTGTAGCATAAGGAATAGCTTCAATCCATACTTTCTCAATGGGGTCGGTTTCCCAGCCCAGTTCCTTAACGGCGGAAGGTACGGCAGGGACTGCCCATCCTGCCTGGCCAAACAACTTGTTCCCAACAGGGCCACCAATAAATTTGGCAAACTGCCAGGCTTCATCCTTATACTTGGTTGCCGGATTAACACAGAAGGCCGAAGTATGCAGGACAGTAACGCGTTTCTTAGTGTTGGGATTAATAGGATGCAAGACCAAACCGAAATCCAGATTCTCGGCTTTCATCAGGTCGGTTTGTGGCCAGCGTCCATTGTCCATCATGGCGAGTTTGCCATTAATAAACATCTGGGTAGCCCCGCCAAGGGTTGTTCCGGTGTCATCAGTGGGGGCTACACCCAGTTTGGTTACAAGTTCTGATGCCCACTTAATGACTTCAATAGTTTCAGGACTATCACAAAAACCGCTGGCTCTAGTACCATCCGGACTGATCCAGTCACCGCCGTTTGACCAGATATATCCCTGTAGGTGATAAGTTCCTGGGGACATGAACATCCCGTATACTTTATCGGCACCTTCCCCTTTGGTAAGTTTTTGTGCTATTTCGGTAAATTCATCCAGAGTCCAATCGGATGTGGGTTCAGGAAGCCCCGCCTCAGCGAAAAGCTTTTTATTATAGAAAATCGCCCGTGGAGTAAAGGCATTGGGTGTGCCCACAAGGATATTACCGATTTTGGCGTAAGCAAGTACCTCAGGATAATATTGGTTTAGATCTAGGCCTTTATCTCCGGGTAAAGTTGCATACTCGGTCAGGTCGAGAATGCCTTTTCGGGCGATCAGTCCGGGATAATTCCACCACATGAATATATCAGGAGCATTCCCGCCAGCCAGTCCAGTCAGGATTTTATCATCGTAAGAGTCGGGAGTGAATTCCACCTTAACTTCGATGTTTGGGGCTGTCTTATTGAATTCGTTGGTAATGCTGTTATATACATCTTGCCCTGAAGAACTATCCCATGAAGCAAACCGGAGAACAATTTTTCCGGATTCAGCGCCAGACGGAGACTCGGTAGCCTGGGAGGCCGGTACATCGGTGGCCTGAGAGGTGGGAGCAGAAGAAGAGGGTGAGCATGCAACCAGGGTTGCTCCGGCAAGCGTCAGACCTGCTCCCTTTATAAAAGATCGTCGGGTAATACGTTTCATTTCAACTCCTCCAAAGAACAAGTGAATCTGAGAAAGACTTGATAAGTACATTATAAAAATTGGAGATACCCTTTAGGGAAAAAGATGGCAAAGAAATGGTCTGAAAGCGGACAGAAAACGGCCAGAGAGGTCTCTTTTTTCAAGATATAATTGGGGGTAACTTTCAGGTATTCCGATGGAATTTGAGCAATTCTTATTGCAATTAAGAGGGGTACTCAACCATCTTTATGACCCAGACTACTTGCGGCGCAGTCCACTGGCCGCTTGGTTTGGAGTCTCTGAGCGATACGATACTCCTCTTGCTATACAACGAATCCTCATGAATGCTATAGAAGATATGAGACCTGACCCTCAGGGAGTTACATCACCGATAGAGCAACAGAATTATGATGTCTTACTTTATCGATATATTCAACAGTCCAGTCAGAGAGAAGTTGCTCATCAACTTGGAGTGAGTGACAGACAACTTCGACGCATCCAGGCTGTTGCGCTTGAGATGCTGGCTACAAGGCTTTGGAAGCATTGCCCTAATGCGGCTAGTGCCAACCCGGAATCTCACTATCAGAAATTCTCTGGTCAGGAGAAAGCTCTGGATGATTTTGCTTGGCTTAAAGATGCGCCTGTTGCTTCACCAGCAGATCCAATTGAGATTGTGCGGAATGTGGTGGACTTGCTTCAACCGCTTGCCAGCCGTCATCATGTGACACTGGGATACCGGGCGTTGGAGGGGCTGCCTCACTTAGCGGTACAACCCGTGGCTTTGCGTCAGGTTCTTCTTAGCCTACTTGGGGACCTAATTCGTGTGGCCAGCGGTTGTGAACTGGTGATTTCCTTGAGCCGGTCTGGAGCCGAAGTTATCATCAACATCGGGAATCTGAGAACTGATGTACCCTGTTTAGTAAATTTAGAAAGCCAAGGGATTCGAGACGCACACCAGATTACGGCTTTTATGAAAGGGCGTCTTCTTGTTGTACCTTCCAATTCGACAGGTGTGATCCAACTCTTCCTTCCAGCTGTGGAACAAATTAAAGTGCTGGTGGTTGATGATAACCGGGATATCGTGGAGCTAATGAGGCGCTTTACTGAAGGAACGAGATTTACAATCCGAGGGGTCCATCGCGCCGAGGCGGTTCTGGAGGCTGTGGTACATGAAGCTCCTCAAATCATTTTATTGGACGTCATGATTCCAGAAGTAGATGGTTGGGAACTATTGGGTAAATTGAGGCGTAATCCTCAAACTGCGCACATCCCAGTGATCATTTGTACTATTCTGGCTCAAAAAGAACTTGCGATGGCCTTGGGAGCAGAAGACTTCATCCAGAAACCAGTGCATCGGGAGGTTCTTCTTCAAGCGTTGGAGCGGGTGGAGGAGAAATTGGCGAAAGCACTTCAGTAACTGCCAGGATGCTCCTAACCAAGTCTAAAGGAGAAATCCCCCCTTGGCGCATGATCTGAATAGATTCCGCGATCATCCCTGAACCTAAGGGATCTTGAGAAGAGATGACTACAATAGGGATATCTCGAATGTGCTTATCTTTCTTTCTCTCATTGAGGAGATCATAGTTATTAGTATATTGCATGCGTAAGTCCAGCAGCACCAAGCTGGGGTGGCGCTGACGCATCAGGAGTAACCCCTGTGTTCCGCTGGTAGCTCGCAAAACCTGATAATTTTCTCCTGCCGATTCAAGAATTCGCACAAAAAGTTGTAGTTCCTCGGTGTTATCGTTGATAACTAAAATCTTTTTCCCATGACCGATAGCTTTTTTTACAGTTTCCAGCACCTGTTGTCGGGTCACTGGTTTGATGAGATAACTATGTATACCCATCTGCTGAGAGACTTCACTGGCATCTGGTATGGAACAGTAAATCAAAGGGGTATCAAACGGGAGGGTAACTTCCTGGAGATTTATGTCTTGCCCAGAAGATCGGTTGACAATTAATCCCTGGGAAGGTGATCGTCGTAATTCTCCGACCGCTTCTTGAACGGTATTTGTTCCATGGATTTCCACTTTAGTGACATGATGATGGAAAATACGTTGTAAAGAGTTTCCTGTTTCCAGTACCACATAACGAGGACATACGATTGGTAAAGGTGCTTTGAAAGGGCGCTCGCGTTTTTCGTGTACTACATATTCATTCACCCAGCGTAGCGCACCACGGGCTGCTGAGCGGGTTTGGGGGGAAATTTCCAGAGGGAGTGAGAAATAGAATGTTGATCCCTGACCAGGCTGGCTGTCTACCCACATTTGTCCGCTATGCATTTCTATGAATTTCCGACTGATGCTTAAACCAAGGCCACTCCCGCCTTCACGGCGGTTGAGACGGGTATCCAGTTGCTGGAAAGGTTGAAAGAGCCGTTCGCGATCTTCAGGGGCAATACCAGGGCCAGTATCTCTTACGGCAACAATGACTTTTTCTGATTCTACCCACCAGCGCACGTGAACTCCTCCATTTTCTGTAAAGCGTCCAGCGTTGCTGAGAAGGTTCAGCATCACTTCTCGAATGCGGGTACCATCGCAATAAACTTCCACTTTTTCTGGCCCGGGCTCTACGTTTAGATAAAGACCTCGAGATGCGAAAAAAGCTTCAACCGATTGAATGGCTTCATGAATTAATACATCAAGAAAGTTCCAGCTTTTCGTAAGAGTCATGCGACCGGCTTCAATCTGGCTCAAATCCAGAACATCGTTGATCAGCCCTACCAACTGTTGACTATTTCGGTGAATGGCAGCGATATCAGCCATGAGTTTGGCGGGCAAGCGAGTTTGGTACATTCCCGGTGCCTGGATGATTGTCTCGGCAAACCCAATGATCATGTTCAAAGGGGTGCGTAATTCGTGGCTCACATTAGCAACGAATTCCTCCTTGACTCGGCGGGCTTCTTCGGCGACCAGAGTCATAACCTTCAGCCGTTCACTCAACCGTGCCAGTTCGTTATTAGCCTGAATCAGGTCATCCTGTATATGAAGCAATTCCATTTGACGGTTGCGGGCCAGTTCCATTTTTTGGTTGGCATCCTGATAACTGAAAACAGCCCATTGAGTCACTGTTAGAAGCGACGAAACGACTAGCACCCCCGCAACACAACTGATCAATCCGCTGATGATGGTTACCAACATTAACCAGAAATTTAAGCCTAAGCTGGGTGTTGTATGGGCCAGGGCGAGCATAGCTAGTGCAATGATCCCTTCGGCGATAACACCTGCAGGCCAGCCGATCATCAAGGCAGCTAATAGTGGTAACATAGCGAAAGTGTAGACAAGTTCAACTTGGCGAAGGGTTAGGGTATATAGCATAAGGCCAACAAAAAACCCAATCAAGATAACCACGCGAGCAACGAGCATATGTTGGTCAAGAATTCGTAAAGCCAGTATGGCCGTTATAGCAATGATCAGGCTCGCGGGGAGGAACCGAATTGGAAACCCTCCTTCCCATATAAGTCCACTGCAAACTTGCCATAGATAAACTGCCGCGCAGATAAGATAAATCAGACGTCGGGTGGTAGTTTGAAGTAAATCAACGGCCGAATCCAGAAAAACTGGATCTGCTCTGGAATTTAAAATCTGGTAGTAGAACATGAGGTATTTCCTTAGAGATAATTAAGAGTTCCTCGGTGACATCAATCGAAGGCGTAGATTGTGGCTCCAGATGAAGGATGTTAATTGGGTGTTCAAGGGTATAAAAGGAAATCTTGGTTGTACCTGCAAGTTGTATTGATATCTAAAAAGATTGACATCCCGCGTTCTTTGCTGAGATAACTGGTTTCAGTTTACCAAATCTGAAGCATTCCGGCAAATCAACTTAAACGGAAGAATTAGTCGGCAGATATAAAGGCTACAGAGTAGTTTATCGAAAGAACTATATCAAACTTAGCAAACACTGAGAGTATGCGAAAAGCCCGTGATTACCATTCTAATGGGGCCAGTTGGCGGGAATTGAGAAAGTGATCAACCTTAATAAGCGAACTGAGAACCGATAACGACAAACCCGATGAAATCACTAAGATGCAAGCAATCAGCATTCCACCGTTTATGGGTGGTTGAATCTCTGGCAATAGGACTACGCTGATGGGTTAGCTAATAAACGCAAAGAGGACGACTGGCCAAAGCCAATGAGGCATACAGCCAAGTATTAGAGCGTGTCTTGGAGCAGAAACTGAAAGAATTGAGGTTTGAGTTTATATTTGGACGGTTGATCACTTACGCTTACATTTAGAAAATAGACCGGCATTGTCTTGTGTGAGCCACGACTGCGCGTTGATTAAAAACATAGCTACCCTCGTTTTGTTCTTGAAAGAACTGCTGGTGATACAGTGCCCAACCGGACAAGTAGCCTGGTGATGGATAATGTCTCGTAGTATAAAAGTGCAGTTGCTTACGCCGTTCAGTTTATTATTTGAGCATCGGATAATGGTGATCAAAGTGCAAAATTACTGTTCCAATCTCAATCCCATCGAACGATTCTGGCGTTATCTCAAAGATCAAGCTTTTACCAACCACCTTAAGAATGATATTTTGTGTGTATTGAAACAAGCAGAAAAACCATGGTATTTATCCTAAGAACGGTGGCCTTAAAAAGGGAAAAGGGGGCCAGCAGAAAACTCCCCTAGGCAACATCTTTGGTCAAAGCCACCCTGACTTTGGCGATCATCAAGCCATGCCCGGCTAGGTTTTATACTGAATTAGAATGTTTGACCTCTTCAGAGGGGGTCTTTGTATGTCGCACAATATAATCGTACAATAGCCATTGTACGACAAAAAACACCCGAAAAACCCGCCAAAAGCCCGGTTTTGAGGGCTGAAAACGGGTGTAAACCGTGTCGCACAATGTTTTTTGAGGAAAGGAAAACCGGCGATGAACCCTGTAAATGACTTCCTTGCCACCCTTACCAGCCCACGCACGGTGACACGCTACCAAGCGGTACTGGACGAATTCACTGCGTGGTACGCCCAAACGATCGGACAACCGCCTGACTGGACTCTGCTCACCCCTGTTGAAGTCAAGGACTACCTGGCTTACCTGCAAACGGGCCTTAAAAAGGGAAAAGGGGGCCAGCAGAAAACTCCCCTAGGCAACATCTTTGGTCAAAGCCACCCTGACTTTGGCGATCATCAAGCCATGCCCGGCTAGGTTTTATACTGAATTAGAATGTTTGACCTCTTCAGAGGGGGTCTTTGTATGTCGCACAATATAATCGTACAATAGCCATTGTACGACAAAAAACACCCGAAAAACCCGCCAAAAGCCCGGTTTTGAGGGCTGAAAACGGGTGTAAACCGTGTCGCACAATGTTTTTTGAGGAAAGGAAAACCGGCGATGAACCCTGTAAATGACTTCCTTGCCACCCTTACCAGCCCACGCACGGTGACACGCTACCAAGCGGTACTGGACGAATTCACTGCGTGGTACGCCCAAACGATCGGACAACCGCCTGACTGGACTCTGCTCACCCCTGTTGAAGTCAAGGACTACCTGGCTTACCTGCAAACGG
>NZ_DF967965.1:4012-11330 GCF_001050195.2 Anaerolinea thermolimosa | reverse complement strand
GGTCAGAGGCGGCAAGGGCAACAAGACCCGCCGGGTGCCGCTGAACTCCGAAGCCCGCCAGGCCCTCAAAGCGTGGCTGGACGAACGACCGCACGGCGCAGGTGATTGGCTGTTTCTCTCGCGCACCGGAAACCCGTTGAGCGCGCGGGACGTTCAGCGCATGGTGGCGGAGTATGCGCGCATTGCCGGGGTGGAAGCCACACCGCACCCCTGCGCCACACCTTTGCCACCCGTGCAGTTGAGAGAGGGGTGGACGTGGCCACCCTTGCGGCGATTTTGGGACACTCCCGAATTGAGACCACCGGGCGTTACCTGCACCCGACCGCTGAACGGATGCAGGATGCGGTGGAGGGCGTATGACCTGGAAACACACCGAGAGGGCAATTGCCAAAAGGCTGAACGGCAGGCGTCTTGGAGCGACCGGCGGAGCAACGCCGGACGTAATCACCGACCGTCTGGCGGTGGAAGTCAAGCAACGCAAGGCATTACCGGAGTGGCTGAAAGATGCTCTTGCACAGGCGGTGCATGGAGCGGGCAAGCACCATGCCGACGACCTGGTACTTCTGCGCCTGCAAGACCTTGAGCGCCTGCTGAACCAACAAACCTGAGACATTGTAACAAAATTGGTGGATGAATTTTCAAAAAAAGAATTTAAAGTGGAAACAGGGGAGAGAAGAAGGGTTTTTTTGGAGAGCTAATGTCCAGAACCGATAGGCAACTGTGTTTCCGCGGATAACCCGGCGGTGGTTTTGTATCCCTTGGCTCGCTGGGCTCGGCTCTTAAACCTGCCAATCCTCTGTTCCATGTGATTATTGGTCCAGGGAATGCCCACATCAACATAGAAAGCCATATAGCGTTGCAATTGTGCGATAAGAGTAAGATCAGGTCGCATAGTTTACCCAGAGGCGTCCATTTTCCTTCCGGTGGCGTAATCTTGCTCGGCAGGGAGTTTCGGATAACTTGGGCATGTTAGAGTAAACGATACCTAATAAATACGTTCATAGAACTCAACAATTTATTTAGAACCTGAATTTATAAAATAGATCCTGAAGATGATAGATGATGGTAGGCTTCCTAGATCACTCAAAATAACTTTATAGCCCAAAAACTGTGTTTTGTCATTTTTACTTTGCCTGAAAATTGAAGTGGGTTTCCAAGTTATGGGGACTATTTATTCGTAAATATCTGTTTCAAGGTAGCATGTTTTTTGTATATTTGATATCTAAAAATAAGATTTTACACTATCAATAACTTTAAGTGACAAATAACATTAGTTTTTAAACCTATAGGATGTAATAATAAATCAATAAGTAAACTAGAAAAACTCAAAAAAAATAGGGGGAAGGATTATGTTACTAAAAAAACTGGTTCTATTAATTTTTATTTTTTCCACAATTTTTAATTCCAATATCCTATTCAACAACTTTACATTCTCTTCAATTGAAGAAATTATTACCAGACAAGATACTTCTTATAGTACATCGAGCGAAGTGACTTACAAGTTTCCATTCATTGGTGTACATTCTTATTCAGGTGGTCCCCACGCAAATGGTTCAGGGAATGGATCACCAGGAAGTGCGTTTGATATGAGTGGTATAGATTTTGGCTCAGGACCATTTGAATCTGTAGTTGCAATTGCTGATGGCGAAGTGATTGCTATGAAACCTTTAAGCCAGATAGATTCAGATGGCGGTTTATGGGTTGCAATAAAACATGATAATGGTATCGTTTCGATGTATTGGCATTTATCAAGCTATTCTAGTTACTTGTTTAATTTATGGAATAACAAAATTAGTAGCACACCAATCAGGGTGAGACAAGGGACTTATTTAGGAAATTTTGGAGATACGGGTTGTCGGACCTGGTCTCCCCCCTGTCCACCACATTATCACCTTGAATTTAGGAATTATGATCCTGCTGATTCATATTTAAATATTAATGATATAGGAACTCCACATTCGGTTTATGGTCTTGAAATTGATGGTTGGCGGTTTTACTCGGAAATGAATTCCAGTGGCCAAGCTGTTGCATATTATGGTTCTGCTGTACATACAGGCGTCGGCACAATAAATAAACAGATTACGACTAACAAAGGTATATTAAGCGCTGTGGTTGAATATGGATTTCCATACAACACAGAGAGTAATTACACAAATACATTATTTGCATCCATAACCCCCAATAGTTTATTGGAATCAAGTCAATTGCTAGCCTGTATTCCGCCCACTTCTGGAACTAATGAATTACTAGCGAATACCTATTTGGACACTTCCAATGCTGCTCCTAACGAATATACAGGTTGCGAACCAGGCCCTGATGATACAGTACCACCTACCGGATACTTTACTGCTCCTTCTAATGGTTCAACTGTAAATTCGAATAGTGTAAATATTTCTGTAAATGCATCTGATAATACTGGCGGAAGCGGAGTGCGCCAAGTTGATTTTAGCGCCAAATGGGGAGGTATTTGGTACGGAATCGGGTCCATCAGTTCATCACCTTATTCGATCAACTGGAATTTATGCAATTATGGAGTACCTAAAAATACTGATGTTGAACTTGGAATGCAGGTTTTGGATAATGCTGGTAATTTATACGTTTATAGCCAGCACAATCCCAATCCACACATTACATTCAATTATGATTGTACCGAAAATGGACTTCCATCCCCCGGTCAATGGCATGCCGAAGCATGGATGAATAAATATATGGCTGGCTATGTAAATAAGAGTGAGTACTGGCCAGGCGGAGTTTCAAATATCACATATCCTTTTGAAGGTTTTGAAAAGGATTGGGGAACAGGTGCTCCTTACTCGGGTTTCCCCTCTGACGGCTTCTCGTTCAAAATTTATAGCGATGTTCATTTCAATGGTGGCCACTACTTCTTCCGTGTATGCAGTGATGATGGCGTGAAGTTAATCGTTGATAACCAGATGAAGATTAACGAGTGGTGGGATAGAGGTGGATGTTTAGAGACAGACCATTGGCTTTCGCCTGGTTATCATCCTGTGGAAGTAAATTACTACGAAAATACTGGTAATGCCTATATAAAGCTTTATTTATGGGGCGAAGAGTACCCTCGTCCAGAACTTGATGCACCAGATGGTCGAATCACATCTCCCTCAAACAACACGTATGTAACCCAAAACCCACTTACCATTTGGTCTGATGTGTCGGATGATAAAAGTGGTGTAGATCATGTCAATTATCGGGTATACCATTGTGTTGGTGGCTGTCAATGGCGAAATATTGGGACCTCTAATACCCCACCTTATCAGTTATCTGATTGGGATTGGTCATCTTTGGATGGGCAACAAATAAAACTTGCCATAGATCTTTACGACAAAACAGGCAAGTCAAGGAGTGGTGCAGGTGGGGAAGTAACAATCAATTTAGATAAAACTGCCCCGAGTATTTCCATATCATCCCCTTCAGGTGGAACTATTGATGCAGATAAACAGATTAGTATCATCACTACTGCCTCAGATAATGGCTCTGGCATTGCAAGGGTTAGGTTTTTTGCTGGTTACGATGACGGAACAAATGGTTATTGGCATGAAATTGGAACAGATACAAATGGCTCTGATGGTTGGGGACTGAATTGGAATGCTGCTTCCCTTCCTGATGGAAAAGTGGTTGATATTTATGTGTCCGTTTATGATGTTGCAGGCAACATGGGCAGTGCAGGTGTATATGCGATTACTTTAGGAAATCCCCAAAAGTACATATACCTCCCAGTGATCACAAATGGTAGTGCTTCGGCTGTTAATCAAGAGCAGATTGTATTCGTCTCAAGAGCTAATGGAAACAGCGAGATCTACTTAATCAACACTGATGGGACAGGCTTATCCAGACTTACAAATAATAGTTCGGAAGATGTTTATCCGAACTATTCGCCAGATGGAAGCAAGATTGTATTCTCATCAAAACGGACTGGCAAAGAACAAATTTATACCATGTTAGCCAATGGTAGCCAACAGACGCGGCTCCTTGCTGATACATATGATGATGGAGTTCCTGAATGGTCTCCTGACGGAACTAAAATTGCGTTTACCCGTTATGCAGACTACGATGGAAATGGAGTACGGGCAGAGGTCTTTGTGATGAATTCAGATGGTAGCAATGTGAATCGGTTAACCACCACTTCTGGTAAAACAGATAGCTTTACCCATGGTTGCTGGTCATCAGGTTGGTCACCCGATAGTAAAAAAATACTCTATTACTGTTATGTGGGTTATGACCAAATATGGATAATGAATGCTGATGGGTCAAACAAGCAGCAAATTCTGAATGATTCTTATTGGAATGCATTTCCAAAAATGTCGCCAGATGGGAAGAAAATTGTTTTTGTTTCCTGGAGGTACAACAATTATGATGTCTACACAGTCAACCTTGATGGTTCATCTCTTACGAGGTTAACGACGTACACAACAGACGAATGGGCTCCAGATTGGTCACCCGATGGAAAGAAAATTCTTTTTGAAGCAAACAGAGATGGCAAAACGCAGGTTTATTGGATGAATGCCGATGGTAGCCAACAGACAAGAATAACGGATAATACTTCGTATGCCGGTCAAGGACGCTGGCGTCCATAATGGCACTCCTAATTGAGACTCGTTAAGAAATTAATAGCGGTCTATAAACCTTAACTCAAAAACACATAAACAGAAAAGAGGTGCCCAAGTATTTATTTGGACCATTTTTTCTATTCTATTATTGAGGTGTCTAAAGGTTTGGGTAAACAGGGGCATGATAGAATGTCCCAAATGTCACCGAGTGAAACGTCAACATCAGGCTGGAAAAAACAATAGCGGCAGCCAGTGCTATCGCTGTGGGTTTTTTCGATAGGAATACATGCTCAATATAATAACATGGGCTAATCCTGAGAAAATGAGTCGCAAAGCCTTACAGATATATGTAGATAGGATGAACTTGCGACGGATAGCCTGTAATTTGGAGGTTCACCATCACACCGTGTTGTTGTGGATCCAAGCCTACGCTGCCCGAATTTAAGAGATGGTAGATTAGGTGCCAAAAGCCAAACAACACTTCAGTGATGCCTTTGACGCCTATGACCGGCTATGGTACCATGGCGGACGATACGCAGTCTCTGAAGGGAAGAGAGAAACCTACTCTGTGGAAGGGGATCATGCGGAACTACGCCACTACCTGCCTCGTTTAGCACGCTCCTCCCGCTATTTCTCACGTTGTCGGTTTGCCTTAGAATGCGCCTTGCGTTTATTTGTGTATTGCTTCAATTCTCTCCAATTTATATAGACAATGTTATCCAGCATCCCGCTCATGTTATGGAGTCCATTCTCCAGTATTTTAGTTACTTTCTATGGATTACGAAGCATCCAAGGAGGACTTTTGGGTTATATTATTCCCTAGCGATTTACCGACTGTGTTATCACATTATCAACTTCCTTAATGCAGGACTCGATATCCAAACCAACTTTTAGTATTTCGTGGTAAAGTAAAACGCTTAATCTATACCTCATATCATTGCCATTGTAGGGTGGGTAATCATAAATTATTAATGCGGGCTTATTAATTTTTGGATCAGTCCATTTAGTTACATTGACTACCTCACCCCCAAAATTTTGAAGAAATTCATCCTTCTCCCAATGCATTGGAAGGCCATGCCCTTCACCGATGGGTTCAAGAATACAGCCAGGTATATTTCTGTTTTCTAAAATATTTTCCGTCGAGTAACCTAGATTTTTTTTCAGTAGCAGCCAATTATTGGAATTATAAAGTATTGGCCAACTCCCAATTATTATCTCTTGTAAAACAGGACCTTGCGTTTCAATAATTGATCTGTCATCTTTAGGAAGATCCTGAGTCGGAACAATGTCTAAAGATTGCACTGAAAGAGGAGTGCTATTTGGTGAGGCTGAAACTGAAAAGCATGTTGTATTAATGGGCTTTCTACAATCCGAAGATATTACATAGGCATTATTCTCAATTTCACTGAATTTCACTGGCCTGAGTCTAACGGGTTCGCCATTATAATTTTGATCCAAGTAATACATCATTCCATTTATTAGATCAGGATAGAAAACAACCACAGTATGTCCTGCGGGTAAATATTCTGCCCCGACCAGGATAAGATTGTCACATGGTTTTACTTTGTCTCGATAATCTACTAACTTTGGATATATCACTCCTTTATTCTTTTGTAACTTTAAATAATCGATTCCACCATTACCTTCGCCATAACCAGGTGCATTCGTTAATAAACGAGCCAACGAAGTGCACTGGCCATCCCCTACCCACTTACCAGAACCAGTATTGTTGGCTAAAAGCCAACATTCAGCCATAGCCTCAATTTCTGTTTTGGAAATTTGTTCAATTGGTTCAGGATGTTGATGATTTTCAATTATTGGATCTGGAGTTGGAGGTAAACCATTACAGCTTGATAAAAATACGGATAATATAACGAGAAGACAAAAATATGAGGTTATGGATTTAATCAACTTGTTCCTCCCTTTGGTTACATCAATGAAACGGAATGCTTTTTCTAATAAAGTTTTTACTAGGGGGACAATTTTTATCCTAAGTCCCACAACAATAACATATTATGTGAAGATTTCACCAAAATGGGTTTCTCCATTTATGGATTCTTCAAAAAACTTGAAATTTGTTTCCGATTGATTAACATTTATTGCATTTCATTTCATTGTTAGATTTTTTATATTATCATGAGTGACCATATTGTGCTAATAATTCATTGGGAGAATATGGCTTTCTTAAAGCAGGTATTTAGATGAAAAAAAGACTTCCTTCGGTTCTGCTTTGAGCGGATCAAACACCATACCGAGGGAGTCCCGAAGTGTGCCGTAGAAACAAGAAACAAATATTTGATGTTGGGAACCTGCATGCTCATTTCCAAAGCCTACAGGAGACAATAAAACCCAAGGGGGTGTAGTATCCCCTGACACTGACGTTACTGATGATCGTACTGGCAAAGATTTGCGGATGAAATCATTCCACCGGGACTGCTCAATGAACAAATCATTGCACAGAGATGTTGGTCGAATAACTGAAAAGAAAGAATGGGACAAGCAATGGCTTTGATCAACCATCTGGTGCTTGTACAAGCTGAAGTTTCGTTACCTTTTTCGCGCTAGACATTACTTCACTACTTACCCTGTCGAAGCCTTAAACCTCATTACCTGCTTTTAGACAGCCCTGTCTCAAACCTGAAAGGCACTTGCAAAAAATGAAAATCTGACTACAATAAAACGTAGAGATGACCTACCCGGTCATCCACGATTGCGACAGGCAGGCTACCCGCCGGACTGGTAAATGTCCG
>NZ_DF967965.1:0-1772 GCF_001050195.2 Anaerolinea thermolimosa | reverse complement strand
GCCTCAGCCCGTGCCGCTGCTTTTCGCCTAGTTCTCCACCCCCGCCGGGCAGGACACCCATCCTGCCCGCCATGCAAATTGCCCGCCCAGGCGGATAAACCTGGAACGCACCTTAACAACCAGCAAAGGTTTTCGGAAGCGTGACTTTCCGCCGTCCCATTTCGAAAAGACGGGGGAAGGTCACCCGACCTTCTCGTCGCGGTGCCGCTTCCCCGGCTGAAACTACGGCTGGGGGCGGCTTGCCATCGTCCCTCAGCCATCCGCAGGAGGTGTGCGATGGCAAAAAACCGTGACTGGCAGGAGCGGGGCATTCGTATTGGCAGCCAGGTGTTTGATGAGGACGAAACAGCGGCTTTGGTCAGAGAGGTGCGTCAACGGGTCAAGGATCCGGACGTCATTGCCGAGATTGAGGATTTTCTCAGTGGAAAGCGAAAAACCCTCTCTGCTCGCACCCGCGATGTCCTTTACATGGTGGCTGTCAGTGTCGTCATGATGCTCCGCAAGTAACCTGCCAAAAGAGGGGCGCTACCCGCGCCCCTCTGCCGCAAGCATATTGCTTTCCGCTTCAAAAGTTGGAGTATCGAGGAACGGGCCGAAAAGGCGCTGAATGTTGTCGTAGTGGACTTCAAGACGGCTCTCCGCAGCGCTAGCCGCGAGAACAACGACACCGAACAGGTTTTCTGCGCCGCCTTCAGGGGAAAGGAGCTCGGCAAGATGATTCCCCAGTCGAGGCAGGGCTTTTTCCTCAATGGTGAGCAGCGGTAAGCCGCCGATGACGAAATCAAATCGTCCATCCTGTCGCGGAATGAGCCGAGCACGCAGTGTGCTCCATTCATCGGCAAAAAGCCGCTCAATGCCCAGTTCGATGATGTCGGTGGCGTTCTTTCCGGTATGTTCGACAAGCCACTGGAGTCGTTGGAGCGAGGAAGCGGAAAGGCGAAAATCTTTGCGAGTTTTGTTCATCATTTCTCCATTTCTCTGTTATTTGTGTGTATAATGTACACACATGATACCCGAATTTGAAAGGGTTGTCAAGAGCAGGATCGTTTAGTCCAGTACCTTACCAGGTGAATATCAGGCGCACTTCTCTTTCCCCTTTCCCCGCCGTGACGGGGCGTATCCACAAGATTCGCCCTTGGTCACGGACAGGGGCAAAAGGAGGTAACGATGGCTATGCAAGAATCTCAATACTACGGCGGGTCAATGCAGGAGTGCAAAGACGGTTGGGAGTGCTATCGCTTGCGAGAGAAAGCCTTACAAAACGGCTTTCACGTTGAGCGGCGAAAAAAGGGTGTTATCACCATTGTGATCCATGAAAGCCCGGTTGGTTCGCACATTCCCACGGCTCCCAACCCGCACTATCGCTGTGTGCAATGCGGCAAAGACCTTTGGGACAAATACCGCCGCTTGCGCAACCCATTCCGCGCTCCCGCCGTCTTTATCGTGGGCGACAAAACCTACTGCGAAAAGTGCTATCTGAAATGCGCCTGACACGTGCGCGGGCTACCCGCCCGCGCCTCTTGACAATACCACCTTGCGTAGTGCGAAAGCCGGTGCAACTCCGGCGAGGTGATTTCACGCTCTACCAGCGGGGGCGTGACTCTAGGGACAATGACCCTCCCTATCTGGATGCGGCTGGCGCGTTTGGGCGTATCGCGGAGGAAACGCCAAGCGGGTGTCCCTAGCGTTAACGTGAGTTCGGGTTAGGCGGGCAAGGGCAGGCAATTGTCCAAGCCCAAAGAAGGTTTTGACGGTCGGCGGCAGTAAGCGAT